>CAWDXW010000009.1:0-10706 GCA_963806375.1 uncultured Pseudomonadota bacterium | reverse complement strand
CCCGCTACCTCACCGACGAGCACCATCCGGCACTGCCGTTTCGCCGGGGCTACATCGCCAGCGACCCCTCCTGGAAGACGACCGTCGACCCGAGCAGCTGGATCAGCAATTCAGTCGTCTGGTATTCGCAGCAACTGACCCTGTGGCTGGGACCCGAGCGGCTGCAGCGCTATGTGAAGCGCTTCAACTACGGCAACCAGGACCTCGCGGGAAACCCGGGCATGAACGACGGGCTCACGCAGGCGTGGCTCGATTCCTCGCTGCAGATCTCCCCGCTGGAGCAGATCGTGTTCCTGCATCGCCTGGTCAGCCGCCAGCTGGGAGTGTCGCCGCGCGCTTACGACATGACGGCGCACCTCACGGCCGTCGCTACGCTGCCGGGCGGGTGGACGGTGCACGGCAAGACCGGCACCGGCTACCGCGGCAACGACGCACGCGGGAGTCCGGATCTGCGCCGCCCGATCGGCTGGTTCGTCGGCTGGGCGTCCCGCGATGCCCGCACCATCGTGTTCGCCTACGTGATCACGGATGAGCACCCGGAGAGCACGCGCGCCGGACCGCGCGCCAAGGCGCAGTGGATGACCGAGTTGCCGCGATTGCTCGCGACCCTGCCGGCGACGCCTTAGGATTGGTCACGGGGGAACGGGAGCGTGCCGCGGGAACCGGGGCGATGCCGGCGTGTGTTCCGCGACACGGAACCTGAGGTGGCGCCGCGCGTCGAAACCAACCGCAGCGCTCGTTGCAGCGCGGGAGTAGCCGTCATGAATTTTCCATTCTCCAGCCGGGCACGACTCGCGCTCGCCGCGTTCGTGGCGACGGCGTGTCTTGGCATGAATGCCCTGGTGCGCGCCGATGATGCGGCGGTGCAGGCGGTGTGGACGCCCAAGCCGCTGCGCTTCACCTTCATGGGGTTTACGGCGAAGTACTCCTGCGACGGCCTCGCGGACCAGCTGCGCAGCATCCTGTTGCTGCTGGGCGCGCGCCCGGATCTGAAGCTGACGCCGGTCGGCTGCACCGGCTACGGGCGGCCCACACCGTTTCCGGGCGTCCAAGGGACGGTTAATGTGCTCGAGCCGGTGGGCGAGCAGGGGCCCGCGCCCGATCAGCAGCCGGTCGCCGCGCACTGGCAGCACATCGTGGTGGCACCCCGCGGGGAGCCACTGGATGCCGCCGGCCAGTGCGAGCTGAGCGAACAGGTCAAGACCAGCATTCTGCCGCTGTTCGCCACGCGCAACATCGCCTACAACTCGACCTGTGTCCCGCACCAGCTGCAGGTCGGGGGCACGCAGCTGTCTGCCGACTTCCTGGTGCTCGCGCCCAAGAGCGAGCCGGCCCCCTAGGGCTTCAGGCGAACTCGTCCGGCATGGCACCCTTGCGCCGCGCGATGTAGTCGCGCAGCGCCTCATCCTTTGATGCCTCGAGCGCGGGCGGCTCGTAGGCCGCGAGCTGCGCGCGCCAGCGCTCATGCGCACGCGTGAGCTGATCGCGGCTGCCCTCTTGCGTCCATTGCTCGTAGGAGCTGGTGTCGGCGAGCTCGAAGTCGTAGTACGCGCGCTCGTAGTTCTCAAGCGTGTGCCGGGCGCCCAGATAGTGGCGGCCGGGTCCGATCTCCCGAAAGGCGCCGAGCGCGAACGCGTTCTCATCGAGCGCCAGGCCGTTGGCGAGCGTGTGAAACGCCCCCAGCTGGTCGACGTCCATGACGAATTTCTCGTACGACATGGCGAGCCCGGACTCGAGCCATCCGGCCGCATGCAGCATGAAGTTGGCTCCGGCGAGGAACGCCGGCCACAGGGAGTTGGCGCTCTCGGAGGCCGCCTGCGCATCGGGCACCTTGGAGGCGCACAGGTTGCCGCCACAGCGCAGCGGCACCCCCAGGCGTCGCGCCAGCTGGCCGATCGCCAGATAGGCGAGGGCGGGCTCGGGCGTGCCGAAGGTCGGTGCTCCGCTGCGCAGCGACATCGAGGACAGAAAGTTACCGAGGATCGCCGGGGCGCCAGGCCGCTCCAGCTGTGTCAGCGCCACGCAGAACAGCGCCTCGGCGAAACACTGGGCCAGTGCGCCCGCGGTCGTCACCGGTCCCATGGCGCCGCCGAGGATGAACGGCACGCACACGGCGGCCTGGTTCGCCGCCGCGTAGGTGCGGATCACGCGGCTCGCCTCGCCGTCGAGCACCAGCGGGGAGTTGACGTTCACGTTGCCGAGGATCACGCAGTGGTCGGCGACGAACTGCGGCCCGAACAGCACGCGGCACAGCTCGATCGAATCGGCCGCGCGCGCCGCCGTGGTTACCGAACCCATGAAGGGTTTGTCGGAATAGCGGATGTGTGCGTACACCATGTCGAAGTGGCGTTTGTTGACCGGCACGTCCACCGGCTCGCACACCGTGCCGCCGGAGTGATGCAGCCAGGGGGAAAGGTAGGTGAGCTTCACGAAGTTCTCGAAGTCCGCCAGCGTCCCGTAGCGGCGCCCGTGCTCGAGGTCCGTCACGAACGGGGACCCGTAGGCGGGGGCAAACACCGTGTGGGCACCGCCGATCTCGACGCTGCGCGCTGGATTACGGGCGTGCTGGGTGAACTGCCGCGGCGCGGAGCGGCGCACCAACTCGCGCGCGAGGCCGCGCGGGACATGGACGCGGCAGCCCTCGGCGACCGAGGCGCCTGCGCGCTGCCACAGGGCCAGTGCGTGCGGGTCGCCGCGGATCTCCATGCCGATCTCCTGCAGCAGCTGATCGGCGTGCTCCTCGATCGCGACCAGGCCTTCCTCTGCGAGGAGCTCGTACGGGGGCAGGTGGCGGGTCATGAAGGCGGGCGCGTGCGGCTGCTGCGCACGCCGCGCCTTGCGCGCCTCGCGGGTGCCCGAGCGGGGGCGTCGCGGCGGTGGGGAGTCAGGATCGCTCATGCACCGCCGGCATGGTAGCCCAAGCACACCCGCCTCGGGCGCCGGCGCTACACTCACGCCACCACAACCGCGAGACACCGGATGAAGGCCTGCCGCGCGAACGCGACGAAGCCCGTTCTGGCGCTGCTGGCCCTCACGCTGTGCGGCTGGGCGCCACAGGCGCGTGCGCTCAGCGCCACCGTGACGGCGAGTGTGAACCTGCGGGCAGGACCGAGCACCGCCTATCCGGTGGTGGCGCTGATGGGGCAGGGGACACCGGTGCAGGTGTTCGGCTGCGAGGAGGGCTATGGCTGGTGCGATGTGCAGGTCGGCGCCAGTCGCGGCTGGGTCGCCGCCGACTACCTGCAGATGCCATCGCCCTCCGGACCGGTCGTCGTTTCCAGCAGCGGCATGCTGCTGGCGCTGCCGATCGTCGCGTTCAGCTTCGGCAGCTACTGGGACAGTTACTACCGCGCCTACCCCTGGTACGTGCAGCGCAGCTACTACTATCCCTACTGGAACCGGTACCCGCACGGTTATCCGCCGCCGCCGCGCTATCCGCCCCCCGGATGGCGGCCGCCCCCGCCGGTGCCCGGCTGGAAGCCCCCGCCACCGGTACCCGGATGGCGGCCGCCGCCGGGCGGTTATCCCCCGGGTGGCGGGCGACCGCCCGGCGCGCGTCCACCGGCAACGACGCTGCCGGCCCCGCGACCCCCGCCGGCGCGGCCACAGCCGCGCTGAGCGTTGCTGCGCTCCGCGGCGCGCCGAAGCGCCGTCTCGCACCCGTCGCGTCCGCGGGCGCTGTCAGAACGGGAAGGAGCGCGCGCGCAGCTGATCTTTCTGGATGTCGCGGGCGGAGATGAAGTAATGGACGGTGGCCCACAGACCGGTGGGCACGAGGCACAGCATCGCAAGCCGCAGCGAGGCGGCGTTCGAGACGTGATCCGGAGCGAACCAGTCACTGAGGCCGCCGATGAGCGGCGGGGCGATCACGAGGTTGCCCACGTTGGCCAGGAACAGCGTGGTGGCACAGAACATGGCGCGCATGCGGCACTGGGCGAGGTTGTTGAGCAACCCGAAGCACGGGCCGATGTAGAAGTAGATGGCCGGGATGTAGATCCAGAACATCGCCTTGGCGAGTGCCAGGTTGTGCGTGTAGAAGATGACCCCCGAGGCCAGCGTGGCGACCGCGGTGCCCACGCCCATGAGCCACACTACCCGCCTCGAGTCGGCCATCGCCGGCCGTCCCATCAGCCAGCCGGTGGCCACCGTCGCCAGTGCGCCGCCCCACAGGTGCACGTTCCCGGTCACGTCCCCCGCCTCGCCCAGGCTCATGTGGTAGGTGCGCTGCAGAAACACCGGGGTCCAGTACATGAGGCCCCAGCCCCAGAGTGCGCACAGAGCGCTGCCGATCATCAGGTGCACGGCGGAGCGCTGCTCCCACAGGAATCGCATCGTGGTCATGAATGAGGGGGTGGCCGTGTCATCGTCGCTGTCGAGGCAGCCGCGGCGCGGCTCGCGCACCGTAAACCACACCGCCAGGCCGGCCAGTACCCCGGGGAGGCCCAGCGCAAAGAACACCGAGCGCCAGCCATAGTGATCGGCGATGGTGCCCGCCACGTTGTAACCAAGCCAGGCGCCGATCGGTGCGCCCAGGGAGAACACCGTGAGCGCCATGGCGCGGCGGCTCGCGGGAAAGTAGTCCGAGAGCAGCGAGCTCGCGCCCGGGGTGCCGCCGGCCTCGCCGACACCCACGCCCACGCGCGCGAAGAAGAACTGCGTGATGGAATGCGCAAGACCGCACAGCGTCGTCATGCACGACCACAGCACGAGGCACACCGCGATGATCTTGCGGCGACTCCGGCGGTCAATGAGATACGACAGCGGGAAGCCGAGCGTGACGTAGAAGATCGCGAGCGGCCAGGCGGTGAGGAAGGCTATGCCGGAGTCGGTGAGGTGCAGCTCGCGGCGGATCGGATCCAGGACCGTCGACACCACGTAACGGTCCGCGATGCTGAGCGTATACACGAGGCACGTCATGATGAGCACGTACCAGCGCTCGGCGAAGGATGCCGACTGCGGAGCCGCGAGGCCCAGTGCGGAGGTCTCCGGGGCCACGCTCACTTGCGCTTCGCTCATTTGCATCCGCCTTGCACAGGATTGCGGGCAGGTTACGCCTGCGGGGAGCGGCTGTCTTGCAGAATGAGGTCGGCGGCCTTCTCGGCCAGCATTATGGTCGGTGCGTGGGTATTGCCCGAGGTGACGTTCGGAAATGCCGAGGCATCCGCCACGCGCACGCCCGCGACGCCGCGCACGCGCAGGCGCGCATCGAGTACCGAAGTGCGCGGATCGGCGCCCATCGCACAGGTGCAGCTCGCGTGGAACACGCTGCCGGCGCGCTTGCGGAAGTCCGCGAGCACGTCCGCATCGGCACGCACCTGCTCGCCGGGCTCGCGCTCGGCGGCCGTCACCGCGGCCAGCGGCGGGGCAGCGGCGATCTTGCGCAGCACGCGCGCACCATCGAACACGTCCTGCACGTCCGCGGCCGTGGCCAGCGAGTTCATCAGGATCGCGGGGCTCGCCGCCGGGTCTGGCGAGCGGATGTGTACCGAGCCGCGGCTCGTCGGGCGACAGGTGTTGAACGACATGAGGAAGCCCGGGTAGGGATCCGGATTCAGCAGGCGCCGGCGCGAGCCGTGGGTCGTCGTGGTGTAGCTCGCCGGGTTGAAGTAGATGTGCAGGTTCGGGCGCGCCAGCCCCGGGCGGCTGCGCAGGAACGCGCCCGCCTGGTTCACGCTCATCGCGAGCGGCCCGCTGCGGCTGAGCGCGTAGCGCAGCGCCGCGCGCACCTTGCCGTACCAGGGCGCGAGCTCATCGTTGAGCGTGGGCACGCGCGAGCGGTAGAAGTAGGAGACGCCCAGGTGATCCTGCAGGCCCTCGCCAACCGCGGGCGAGTCGGCCACGACAGGGATCCCGAACTCGCCGAGCCGCCGCGCATCCCCGACCCCGGAGAGTTCCAGCAGCTGCGGCGAATTGATCGAGCCGCCCGCGAGGAGCACCTCGCGCCGCGCGTGCGCGAGGTGGCGCGTCCCGTCCTGCAGGTACTCGACGCCGGTGGCGCGCGTGCCGGCGAAGACCACGCGCGTGGCGAGCGCGCTCTGCTGTACCTCGAGATTGGCCCGGGCGCGCGCAGGCCTCAGGTAGGCGTTCGACATCGACACGCGCACCCCGTCCTTGATGGTCACCTGCCACAGGCCGGCCCCCTCGCGCTCGGCGCCGTTGAAATCGCGCGTGGCGGGAATGCCGATCTCCGTGCAGGCGCGCAGGAACACCTGGCACAGCGGGTGCACGCGCGCGGACACATCGCTCACGTGGACCGGTCCGCCGGCGCCGTGAAACTCCGAAGCGCCCCAGGCGTGATCCTCGAACCTGATGAAATAGGGCAGCACCTCGGCCCAGGACCAGCCGGTGGCGCCGGCTGCGGCCCAGTCATCGAAGTCCCCGGCCTGGCCGCGCACGTATACCATCGCGTTGATCGAGCTTGAGCCGCCGAGCACCTTGCCGCGCGGGCAGAACTGGCTGCGGTTGTTCAGCGCCGGATCCGGCTGTGTCTCGTACATCCAGTTGAAACGCGGATCGTTGAAAGTGCGCCCGTAGCCGATCGGCACCTGGATCCAGGGCGAACGGTCCGAGCCGCCGGCCTCGAGCACGAGCACCCGATGGGCAGCGCTGGCGCTCAGGCGGTTCGCGAGCACGCAGCCGGCGGCGCCGGCGCCGACGACGATGTAGTCATACTCGGTCATTGTGTGATAAGCATTCCAACATGAAACTGACGGACATCAGGACCTTCGTGGTCGGCAACCCGCCCCCCGCGTATGGCGGCCGCTACTTCGTGTTCGTGAAGCTGACCACCGACGGCAACGTGCACGGGGTGGGCGAAGCATACTGCGTTCCGTTTCACCCCGATGTGGTCGCGCAGATGCTGACGGACGTGTTCGCGCGCTACCTCGCGGGCGAGGACCCGCACGACATCGAGAAGATCTGGCGCCGTGTCTACACGGCCGGCTACTCGGGGCATCCGGATCTGGCGCTCATGGGGGTCCTGAGCGCGCTCGAGATGGCCTGCTGGGACATCATCGGCAAGGAGGCCGGGGTGCCGGTCTACAAGCTCCTCGGCGGGCGCGTGCACGAGCGGCTGCGTTCCTACACCTACATCTATGCCCGGCCCGGGGACAAGGTGAACGTCTACCAGGACCCACAGCTCTCCGCCGCGCGCGCCGCCGAGTACGTGGCGCAGGGCTTCACGGCGCTCAAGTTCGATCCGGCCGGTCCCTATACCGCCTTCGACGGGCGGCAGCTGTCGCTCGTGCAGTTGGAGCTGTGCGAGCGCTTCATGCGCGAACTGCGTGCCGCGGTGGGCGACCGCGCGGACCTGCTGTTCGGCACCCACGGGCAGATGACCGCCGCCGGCGCCATCCGCCTCGCGCGCCGCCTCGAGCCCTACGAACCGCTGTGGTTCGAGGAACCGGTCCCGCCGGATGCACCCGAGGAGATGGCACTGGTCGCGCGCGCCACCCGCATCCCGATCGCGGCCGGGGAGCGCCTGACGACCAAGTACGACTTTGCGCGCGTGCTGCGCGCCCACGCGGCGGCGATCCTGCAGATGAATCTGGGCCGCTGCGGCGGCATCCTCGAGGCCAAGAAGATCGCCGCGCTCGCCGAGGTGCAGCATGTGCAGCTCGCCCCGCATCTGTACTGCGGCCCGGTGGTGGGCGCGGCCAACATCCAGCTGGCCACCTGCAGCCCCAATTTCCTCATTCTCGAGGGGATCGAGCGCTGGCAGGGCATCCATGCGGACCTCTTGCTCAAGCCGATCCGCTGGGAGGCCGGCTACGTCATCCCGCCCACCGAGCCCGGACTGGGCATCGAGCTCAACGAGCCGTTCATCGCGCGTCACCCGTACCACGGTCGCGAGCTGCACCTGGACTCCAGCGGCACGCCGCTCTAGTCCGCGGGCACACCCGTACGGCTCAGCGGTACGCGGTCCACACGGTCTTGAGGTCACAGTATTTGTCGATTGCGTGCGGGGAGCGGTCACGACCGGCCCCGGAGAGCTTGAAGCCGCCGAAGGGCGTGGACATGGTGGAGCGATCGAAGGCGTTCACCCACACCGTGCCGCCGCGCAGCGCCTGCGCCAGGCGGTGCGCGCGGTTGATGTCGGCGGTCCACACCGCAGCGGCGAGCCCGTAAGGGGTATCGTTGGCGAGGCGCACGGCCTCGGCCTCATCACGGAAGGTCATGACCGAGAGCACTGGTCCGAAGATCTCCTCCTGCGCGACCCGCATCTGCGGGTGCACCGCATCGAGCACCGTCGCCTCGACGTAGAACCCCCCGGTGTGCTCGAGCGCGCGGTGGCCGCCGAGCGCCAGGCGCGCGCCGGCTGCGACACCGCCGTCGATGTAGCCGAGCACGCGCCGCATGTGCTTCTCGTCGATGAGCGCGCCCATCTGCGTGGCCGCCTCCAGCGGGTGACCGAGCGTGATGGTGGCGGTGACGCGCCGCAGCGCCTCCAGCAGCGCGTCCTTCACGCTCTCGTGCACCACCAGCCGCGAGCCGGCGTGGCAGGTTTCGCCGCTGTTGTAGTAGATGCCCCAGGCGATATCGACGGCGGCGCTCGCCAGATCCGCGTCCGCGAACACCACCTGCGGGGTCTTGCCGCCGCACTCGAGCGCCACGCGCTTCAGGTTCGATTCGCCGGCGTAGCGCAACATCAGCCGCCCGACCTCGGTCGAGCCGGTGAAGGTCACCAGATCGACCTCCGGGTGCAGTGCAAGGGCCTTGCCGGCTTCCTCGCCGAATCCCGGCACGACGTTGAAGACGCCCGGGGGCACGCCTGCCTCGAGCGCCAGCGCCCCCAGCCGGATACCCGAGAGCGGGGACTGCTCGGCGGGCTTGAGCACCACGCTGTTGCCGGTCAGCAGCGCCGGGCCCACCTTCCAGCAGCTGATGATCAGCGGATAGTTCCACGGCACGATCGCCCCGACGACCCCGAGCGGCTCACGGCGGATGAGCGCAAGGTCGTTTGGTCCCGTGGGCGCGACCTCGTCGTAGAGCTTGTCGGCGAACTCGGCGTAGTACTCGATGCAGTCGGCGCAATTGGCGACGTCCACCGACACGGAGTTGCTGATCGGCTTGCCCACATCCCGCGTCTCCAGCAGCGCAAGGTTCACCGTATCGGCGCGGATCGCCTCGGCGAAGCGCCGCAGCACGCGCTTGCGTTCCCGCGGATCCGTCCGGCGCCACGTGCCCGATTCGAACGTCCGGCGGGCCGCCTCCACCGCGCGGTTCACGTCGGCGGGGCCGCCGCGGGCCACCGGGCAGATGAGCGAGCCGTCGATCGGGCTGATGTCATCGAAGGTGCGCCCGTCCTGCGCCGGCTGCGCGCGCCCATCAATCAGGGCGCGCCCTTCCGGTCGCAGCTGCGCGGCGAGCTGTTCCCAGCCCGCACGGTCCTTGGGGAGGGCAGAGCTGCTCCCGGTGTTCATGCCGTCACCTCAAGGGAGCCTATCCGTGCCTTGCATCGAGGTGATGGTTGACCCGGCTGGCGCCCTTTCAGTGACGACTCGTTCCCGCGCACGGATGGGGACACCTCCCCACGGAGTAGAATCAACCGGGCTGCATTAACGTCCCGGTCATGCGAGTCACCACACTCGCTGCAGACCCAACTCCTTACACGCAACCCATTTGCCCCTTGCGGACCGCTCAGGGATCCACAGGAAGAACAGGTGCGGCTGGTATTTCTCTCGCTGACGACCTGAACGCATCTGCCGGCGTGCTCGCCCTTGTACTGCAACTGCGCTTTGAGCATGCCCCAGCCGCAGTCCAGCACGGCCTTCGCCATGCGGGTCTTCACCAGCTTCAGGCTGCTCACGTCTCCAACGACGATATTCTGATACTGATCAACCAACTTTCTCGAAAACTTATGCAATGCATCGGCACGGCAGCGAGCCGCTTTCCGATGCAAGCGCTTAACCTGGCGCTTGTGCCCGCGGCGCTGCGCCATCACAAGCTTCTTTGCAAAGCAATGCGTCCAGCGGCCGGCCTCGAGGCGCTCGCCGGCGCTCGTCACCGCGATGTCCTTTAAGCCAAGATCAATCCCCACAGCCTCCTGCGGTGCGGCGGTCTGATCTGCGGTGAACTCCACCGGCACGCACAGCCACCAGTCGCCAACGGCATCCTGCGCAAAGCAGCCGTCTCGCCACTTCGCGCCCTCCAGCCGCTCCCGCTCGAAGACACGAAAGCTCTTCCCGCAGAAGCGCAGGCAAGCTCCGCGGCGCCTCAGGCTCACCGCCTTGAAGGGAACCCAGCCGAGTGAGCGGCGAGAGCCGCGGCTTACTCGCCAGCGCAACCTCACTCGCTTCGCGGCTCGCCGCTTGGCGGCGTACTCGGTGCAGATCCGCTGGATGGTATCCGCGCCGACGCGCTCGAAGCACTCGGTGGCTCCCGCGGAAAGGCAGCAGAGATCAAAACCGGAGAGAAGGCGGGCTTTCGCGCGGCGGTTGCGATCCGCCGCGTCGATGCTCGTGGCATTGGCCCAGTTAAAAACCTGGTTCACTTCCACCGCCGCCGCGGCGAGCCACGGGTAGGACTCGGCCTTCACCTTCAGGCGCAGCGTGCGCATGGCGACGGCAGGGGTCATGTTCGCTACGAAATCACAAGCCCCGGCTCGAAGCAATCGCGGAGTGCGCAGCACCGGGGCGACGTGAATTGGTTGATTCATATACCGCTCGCTCTTGGTGCAACCCCTTGTGGCGAGGTCACAACTTCCC
>CAWDXW010000008.1:0-10587 GCA_963806375.1 uncultured Pseudomonadota bacterium | reverse complement strand
CAGGCTACCTCACCGACGAGCACCATCCGGCACTGCCGTTTCGCCGGGGCTACATCGCCAGCGACCCCTCCTGGAAGACGACCGTCGACCCGAGCAGCTGGATCAGCAATTCAGTCGTCTGGTATTCGCAGCAACTTACCCTGTGGCTGGGACCCGAGCGGCTGCAGCGCTATGTGAAGCGCTTCAACTACGGCAACCAGGACCTCGCGGGAAACCCGGGCATGAACGACGGGCTCACGCAGGCGTGGCTCGATTCCTCGCTGCAGATCTCCCCGCTGGAGCAGATCGTGTTCCTGCATCGCCTGGTCAGCCGCCAGCTGGGAGTGCCGCCGCGCGCTTACGACATGACGGCGCACCTCACGGCCGTCGCTACGCTGCCGGGCGGGTGGACGGTGCACGGCAAGACCGGCACCGGCTACCGCAGCAACGACGCACGCGGGAGTCCGGATCTGCGCCGCCAGATCGGCTGGTTCGTCGGCTGGGCGTCCCGCGATGCCCGCACCATCGTGTTCGCCTACGTGATCACGGATGAGCACCCGGAGAGCACGCGCGCCGGACCGCGCGCCAAGGCGCAGTGGATGACCGAGTTGCCGCGATTGCTCGCGACCCTGCCGGCGACGCCTTAGGATTGGTCACGGGGGAACGGGAGCGTGCCGCGGGAACCGGGGCGATGCCGGCGTGTGTTCCGCGACACGGAACCTGAGGTGGCGCCGCGCGTCAAACCAACCGCAGCGCTCGTTGCAGCGCGGGAGTAGCCGTCATGAATTTTCCATTCTCCAGCCGGGCACGACTCGCGCTCGCCGCGTTCGTGGCGACGGCGTGTCTTGGCATGAATGCCCTGGTGCGCGCCGATGATGCGGCGGTGCAGGCGGTGTGGACGCCCAAGCCGCTGCGCTTCACCTTCATGGGGTTTACGGCGAAGTACTCCTGCGACGGCCTCGCGGACCAGCTGCGCAGCATCCTGTTGCTGCTGGGCGCGCGCCCGGATCTGAAGCTGACGCCGGTCGGCTGCACCGGCTACGGGCGGCCCACACCGTTTCCGGGCGTCCAAGGGACGGTTAATGTGCTCGAGCCGGTGGGCGAGCAGGGGCCCGCGCCCGATCAGCAGCCGGTCGCCGCGCACTGGCAGCACATCGTGGTGGCACCCCGCGGGGAGCCGCTGGATGCCGCCGGCCAGTGCGAGCTGAGCGAACAGGTCAAGACCAGCATTCTGCCGCTGTTCGCCACGCGCAACATCGCCTACAACTCGACCTGTGTCCCGCACCAGCTGCAGGTCGGGGGCACGCAGCTGTCTGCCGACTTCCTGGTGCTCGCGCCCAAGAGCGAGCCGGCCCCCTAGGGAAGCTCTGCACAGGTGACTGTAGGTGATGGATACTGCGTGCAGCGGGCAGTAGCCCTCAGGGCTCGAGGGGAGCGATGAAGCAGACCACGTTTGCATCGGCGGCCTGGGACAAGAAGGGCAAAGTGACACGGCGAGAGCGCTTTCTTAAGGAGATGGATGCGGTCATCCCCTGGAAGCACCTGAACCGGCTGATCGAGCCGCATTATCCGAAGGCCGGCAATGGCACCCAGCCGATGCCCCAGGAGCGGATGCTGCGCATCTACTTCATGCAGCAGTGGTTCAACCTCTCGGACCCCGCGATGGAGGACTCCCTGTATGACTCTGAGTCGATGCGGCGCTTTGCCGGGATCGAGCTCAGTGAGGATGCGATCCCGGACGAGACGACGATCCTGCGCTTCCGGCACCTGCTGGAGAAGCACTACCTGACGCAGGCGATCTTTGGCCAGATCCGCACTTTGCTTGAGCAGAAGCGCTTGTTGCTCAAGTCCGGGACGATCGTGGATGCCACGATCATCGAGGCGCCGCCCTCGACCAAGAACGAGGAGAAGACGCGTGACCCGGAGATGCACCAGGCCAAGAAGGGCAAGGAGTGGCACTTCGGGATGAAGGCGCACGTGGGGACGGATAAGCGCGGCATCGTGCACAGCCTTACGACCACCGCGGCCAACGTCTCCGACATCAGCCAGATGGGGCAGCTGCTGCACGGGCAGGAGCGCGAGGTCTTTGGCGATCAGGCGTACTGGAGCCAGTCGCACCGCCAGGGGGCTCGTGCACGGGGTATCCGTTACCGCGTCAACCGTCGCCCCAACCCGGGACGGCCGCTGAGCCGCCTCGAGCGCCGACTCAACCGCTTGCGCTCGGCCACACGAGCTCGTGGTGAGCACGCCTTCCACGTGGTGAAGAGACTGTGGGGCTTCACCAAGGTGCGCTACCGGGGCCTGGCCAAGAACACCGCGCGGCTCTTTGCCGCCTTTGCGCTGGCGAACCTGTATCTGCTCAGACGACGGTTGATCACGCCACAGGGAACGTGTCCCTGGTGAGTGAGCAAAAGGCACAAAGAACCGAGAACCCGGCGCCAAATCAGCTCCGGCGTCGTGCTTCTCCGTCCCTCGCATGATGGCTGAGCCAGTTTTCATCTCATCCACCCCCTGCGTCACCGCCTGCGTAGAGCTTCCCTAGGGCTTCAGGCGAACTCGTCCGGCATGGCACCCTTGCGCCGCGCGATGTAGTCGCGCAGCGCCTCATCCTTTGATGCCTCGAGCGCGGGCGGCTCGTAGGCCGCGAGCTGCGCGCGCCAGCGCTCATGCGCACGCGTGAGCTGATCGCGGCTGCCCTCTTGCGTCCATTGCTCGTAGGAGCTGGTGTCGGCGAGCTCGAAGTCGTAGTACGCGCGCTCGTAGTTCTCAAGCGTGTGCCGGGCGCCCAGATAGTGGCGGCCGGGTCCGATCTCCCGAAAGGCGCCGAGCGCGAACGCGTTCTCATCGAGCGCCAGGCCATTGGCGAGCGTGTGAAACGCCCCCAGCTGGTCGACGTCCATGACGAATTTCTCGTACGACATGGCGAGCCCGGACTCGAGCCATCCGGCCGCATGCAGCATGAAGTTGGCTCCGGCGAGGAACGCCGGCCACAGGGAGTTGGCGCTCTCGGAGGCCGCCTGCGCATCGGGCACCTTGGAGGCGCACAGGTTACCGCCACAGCGCAGCGGCACCCCCAGGCGTCGCGCCAGCTGGCCGATCGCCAGATAGGCGAGGGCGGGCTCGGGCGTGCCGAAGGTCGGTGCTCCGCTGCGCAGCGACATCGAGGACAGAAAGTTACCGAGGATCGCCGGGGCGCCAGGCCGCTCCAGCTGTGTCAGCGCCACGCAGAACAGCGCCTCGGCGAAACACTGGGCCAGTGCGCCCGCGGTCGTCACCGGTCCCATGGCGCCGCCGAGGATGAACGGCACGCACACGGCGGCCTGGTTCGCCGCCGCGTAGGTGCGGATCACGCGGCTCGCCTCGCCGTCGAGCACCAGCGGGGAGTTGACGTTCACGTTGCCGAGGATCACGCAGTGGTCGGCGACGAACTGCGGCCCGAACAGCACGCGGCACAGCTCGATCGAATCGGCCGCGCGCGCCGCCGTGGTTACCGAACCCATGAAGGGTTTGTCGGAATAGCGGATGTGTGCGTACACCATGTCGAAGTGGCGTTTGTTGACCGGCACGTCCACCGGCTCGCACACCGTGCCGCCGGAGTGATGCAGCCAGGGGGAAAGGTAGGTGAGCTTCACGAAGTTCTCGAAGTCCGCCAGCGTCCCGTAGCGGCGCCCGTGCTCGAGGTCCGTCACGAACGGGGACCCGTAGGCGGGGGCAAACACCGTGTGGGCACCGCCGATCTCGACGCTGCGCGCTGGATTACGGGCGTGCTGGGTGAACTGCCGCGGCGCGGAGCGGCGCACCAACTCGCGCGCGAGGCCGCGCGGGACATGGACGCGGCAGCCCTCGGCGACCGAGGCGCCTGCGCGCTGCCACAGGGCCAGTGCGTGCGGGTCGCCGCGGATCTCCATGCCGATCTCCTGCAGCAGCTGATCGGCGTGCTCCTCGATCGCGACCAGGCCTTCCTCTGCGAGGAGCTCGTACGGGGGCAGGTGGCGGGTCATGAAGGCGGGCGCGTGCGGCTGCTGCGCACGCCGCGCCTTGCGCGCCTCGCGGGTGCCCGAGCGGGGGCGTCGCGGCGGTGGGGAGTCAGGATCGCTCATGCACCGCCGGCATGGTAGCCCAAGCACACCCGCCTCGGGCGCCGGCGCTACACTCACGCCACCACAACCGCGAGACACCGGATGAAGGCCTGCCGCGCGAACGCGACGAAGCCCGTTCTGGCGCTGCTGGCCCTCACGCTGTGCGGCTGGGCGCCACAGGCGCGTGCGCTCAGCGCCACCGTGACGGCGAGTGTGAACCTGCGGGCAGGACCGAGCACCGCCTATCCGGTGGTGGCGCTGATGGGGCAGGGGACACCGGTGCAGGTGTTCGGCTGCGAGGAGGGCTATGGCTGGTGCGATGTGCAGGTCGGCGCCAGTCGCGGCTGGGTCGCCGCCGACTACCTGCAGATGCCATCGCCCTCCGGACCGGTCGTCGTTTCCAGCAGCGGCATGCTGCTGGCGCTGCCGATCGTCGCGTTCAGCTTCGGCAGCTACTGGGACAGTTACTACCGCGCCTACCCCTGGTACGTGCAGCGCAGCTACTACTATCCCTACTGGAACCGGTACCCGCACGGTTATCCGCCGCCGCCGCGCTATCCGCCCCCCGGATGGCGGCCGCCCCCGCCGGTGCCCGGCTGGAAGCCCCCGCCACCGGTACCCGGATGGCGGCCGCCGCCGGGCGGTTATCCCCCGGGTGGCGGGCGACCGCCCGGCGCGCGTCCACCGGCAACGACGCTGCCGGCCCCGCGACCCCCGCCGGCGCGGCCACAGCCGCGCTGAGCGTTGCTGCGCTCCGCGGCGCGCCGAAGCGCCGTCTCGCACCCGTCGCGTCCGCGGGCGCTGTCAGAACGGGAAGGAGCGCGCGCGCAGCTGATCTTTCTGGATGTCGCGGGCGGAGATGAAGTAATGGACGGTGGCCCACAGACCGGTGGGCACGAGGCACAGCATCGCAAGCCGCAGCGAGGCGGCGTTCGAGACGTGATCCGGAGCGAACCAGTCACTGAGGCCGCCGATGAGCGGCGGGGCGATCACGAGGTTGCCCACGTTGGCCAGGAACAGCGTGGTGGCACAGAACATGGCGCGCATGCGGCACTGGGCGAGGTTGTTGAGCAACCCGAAGCACGGGCCGATGTAGAAGTAGATGGCCGGGATGTAGATCCAGAACATCGCCTTGGCGAGTGCCAGGTTGTGCGTGTAGAAGATGACCCCCGAGGCCAGCGTGGCGACCGCGGTGCCCACGCCCATGAGCCACACTACCCGCCTCGAGTCGGCCATCGCCGGCCGTCCCATCAGCCAGCCGGTGGCCACCGTCGCCAGTGCGCCGCCCCACAGGTGCACGTTCCCGGTCACGTCCCCCGCCTCGCCCAGGCTCATGTGGTAGGTGCGCTGCAGAAACACCGGGGTCCAGTACATGAGGCCCCAGCCCCAGAGTGCGCACAGAGCGCTGCCGATCATCAGGTGCACGGCGGAGCGCTGCTCCCACAGGAATCGCATCGTGGTCATGAATGAGGGGGTGGCCGTGTCATCGTCGCTGTCGAGGCAGCCGCGGCGCGGCTCGCGCACCGTAAACCACACCGCCAGGCCGGCCAGTACCCCGGGGAGGCCCAGCGCAAAGAACACCGAGCGCCAGCCATAGTGATCGGCGATGGTGCCCGCCACGTTGTAACCAAGCCAGGCGCCGATCGGTGCGCCCAGGGAGAACACCGTGAGCGCCATGGCGCGGCGGCTCGCGGGAAAGTAGTCCGAGAGCAGCGAGCTCGCGCCCGGGGTGCCGCCGGCCTCGCCGACACCCACGCCCACGCGCGCGAAGAAGAACTGCGTGATGGAATGCGCAAGACCGCACAGCGTCGTCATGCACGACCACAGCACGAGGCACACCGCGATGATCTTGCGGCGACTCCGGCGGTCAATGAGATACGACAGCGGGAAGCCGAGCGTGACGTAGAAGATCGCGAGCGGCCAGGCGGTGAGGAAGGCTATGCCGGAGTCGGTGAGGTGCAGCTCGCGGCGGATCGGATCCAGGACCGTCGACACCACGTAACGGTCCGCGATGCTGAGCGTATACACGAGGCACGTCATGATGAGCACGTACCAGCGCTCGGCGAAGGATGCCGACTGCGGAGCCGCGAGGCCCAGTGCGGAGGTCTCCGGGGCCACGCTCACTTGCGCTTCGCTCATTTGCATCCGCCTTGCACAGGATTGCGGGCAGGTTACGCCTGCGGGGAGCGGCTGTCTTGCAGAATGAGGTCGGCGGCCTTCTCGGCCAGCATTATGGTCGGTGCGTGGGTATTGCCCGAGGTGACGTTCGGAAATGCCGAGGCATCCGCCACGCGCACGCCCGCGACGCCGCGCACGCGCAGGCGCGCATCGAGTACCGAAGTGCGCGGATCGGCGCCCATCGCACAGGTGCAGCTCGCGTGGAACACGCTGCCGGCGCGCTTGCGGAAGTCCGCGAGCACGTCCGCATCGGCACGCACCTGCTCGCCGGGCTCGCGCTCGGCGGCCGTCACCGCGGCCAGCGGCGGGGCAGCGGCGATCTTGCGCAGCACGCGCGCACCATCGAACACGTCCTGCACGTCCGCGGCCGTGGCCAGCGAGTTCATCAGGATCGCGGGGCTCGCCGCCGGGTCTGGCGAGCGGATGTGTACCGAGCCGCGGCTCGTCGGGCGACAGGTGTTGAACGACATGAGGAAGCCCGGGTAGGGATCCGGATTCAGCAGGCGCCGGCGCGAGCCGTGGGTCGTCGTGGTGTAGCTCGCCGGGTTGAAGTAGATGTGCAGGTTCGGGCGCGCCAGCCCCGGGCGGCTGCGCAGGAACGCGCCCGCCTGGTTCACGCTCATCGCGAGCGGCCCGCTGCGGCTGAGCGCGTAGCGCAGCGCCGCGCGCACCTTGCCGTACCAGGGCGCGAGCTCATCGTTGAGCGTGGGCACGCGCGAGCGGTAGAAGTAGGAGACGCCCAGGTGATCCTGCAGGCCCTCGCCAACCGCGGGCGAGTCGGCCACGACAGGGATCCCGAACTCGCCGAGCCGCCGCGCATCCCCGACCCCGGAGAGTTCCAGCAGCTGCGGCGAATTGATCGAGCCGCCCGCGAGGAGCACCTCGCGCCGCGCGTGCGCGAGGTGGCGCGTCCCGTCCTGCAGGTACTCGACGCCGGTGGCGCGCGTGCCGGCGAAGACCACGCGCGTGGCGAGCGCGCTCTGCTGTACCTCGAGATTGGCCCGGGCGCGCGCAGGCCTCAGGTAGGCGTTCGACATCGACACGCGCACCCCGTCCTTGATGGTCACCTGCCACAGGCCGGCCCCCTCGCGCTCGGCGCCGTTGAAATCGCGCGTGGCGGGAATGCCGATCTCCGTGCAGGCGCGCAGGAACACCTGGCACAGCGGGTGCACGCGCGCGGACACATCGCTCACGTGGACCGGTCCGCCGGCGCCGTGAAACTCCGAAGCGCCCCAGGCGTGATCCTCGAACCTGATGAAATAGGGCAGCACCTCGGCCCAGGACCAGCCGGTGGCGCCGGCTGCGGCCCAGTCATCGAAGTCCCCGGCCTGGCCGCGCACGTATACCATCGCGTTGATCGAGCTTGAGCCGCCGAGCACCTTGCCGCGCGGGCAGAACTGGCTGCGGTTGTTCAGCGCCGGATCCGGCTGTGTCTCGTACATCCAGTTGAAACGCGGATCGTTGAAAGTGCGCCCGTAGCCGATCGGCACCTGGATCCAGGGCGAACGGTCCGAGCCGCCGGCCTCGAGCACGAGCACCCGATGGGCAGCGCTGGCGCTCAGGCGGTTCGCGAGCACGCAGCCGGCGGCGCCGGCGCCGACGACGATGTAGTCATACTCGGTCATTGTGTGATAAGCATTCCAACATGAAACTGACGGACATCAGGACCTTCGTGGTCGGCAACCCGCCCCCCGCGTATGGGGGCCGCTACTTCGTGTTCGTGAAGCTGACCACCGACGGCAACGTGCACGGGGTGGGCGAAGCATACTGCGTTCCGTTTCACCCCGATGTGGTCGCGCAGATGCTGACGGACGTGTTCGCGCGCTACCTCGCGGGCGAGGACCCGCACGACATCGAGAAGATCTGGCGCCGTGTCTACACGGCCGGCTACTCGGGGCATCCGGATCTGGCGCTCATGGGGGTCCTGAGCGCGCTCGAGATGGCCTGCTGGGACATCATCGGCAAGGAGGCCGGGGTGCCGGTCTACAAGCTCCTCGGCGGGCGCGTGCACGAGCGGCTGCGTTCCTACACCTACATCTATGCCCGGCCCGGGGACAAGGTGAACGTCTACCAGGACCCACAGCTCTCCGCCGCGCGCGCCGCCGAGTACGTGGCGCAGGGCTTCACGGCGCTCAAGTTCGATCCGGCCGGTCCCTATACCGCCTTCGACGGGCGGCAGCTGTCGCTCGTGCAGTTGGAGCTGTGCGAGCGCTTCATGCGCGAACTGCGTGCCGCGGTGGGCGACCGCGCGGACCTGCTGTTCGGCACCCACGGGCAGATGACCGCCGCCGGCGCCATCCGCCTCGCGCGCCGCCTCGAGCCCTACGAACCGCTGTGGTTCGAGGAACCGGTCCCGCCGGATGCACCCGAGGAGATGGCACTGGTCGCGCGCGCCACCCGCATCCCGATCGCGGCCGGGGAGCGCCTGACGACCAAGTACGACTTTGCTCGCGTGCTGCGCGCCCACGCGGCGGCGATCCTGCAGATGAATCTGGGCCGCTGCGGCGGCATCCTCGAGGCCAAGAAGATCGCCGCTCTCGCCGAGGTGCAGCATGTGCAGCTCGCCCCGCATCTGTACTGCGGCCCGGTGGTGGGCGCGGCCAACATCCAGCTGGCCACCTGCAGCCCCAATTTCCTCATTCTCGAGGGGATCGAGCGCTGGCAGGGCATCCATGCGGACCTCTTGCTCAAGCCGATCCGCTGGGAGGCCGGCTACGTCATCCCGCCCACCGAGCCCGGACTGGGCATCGAGCTCAACGAGCCGTTCATCGCGCGTCACCCGTACCACGGTCGCGAGCTGCACCTGGACTCCAGCGGCACGCCGCTCTAGTCCGCGGGCACACCCGTACGGCTCAGCGGTACGCGGTCCACACGGTCTTGAGGTCACAGTATTTGTCGATTGCGTGCGGGGAGCGGTCACGACCGGCCCCGGAGAGCTTGAAGCCGCCGAAGGGCGTGGACATGGTGGAGCGATCGAAGGCGTTCACCCACACCGTGCCGCCGCGCAGCGCCTGCGCCAGGCGGTGCGCGCGGTTGATGTCGGCGGTCCACACCGCAGCGGCGAGCCCGTAAGGGGTATCGTTGGCGAGGCGCACGGCCTCGGCCTCATCACGGAAGGTCATGACCGAGAGCACTGGTCCGAAGATCTCCTCCTGCGCGACCCGCATCTGCGGGTGCACCGCATCGAGCACCGTCGCCTCGACGTAGAACCCCCCGGTGTGCTCGAGCGCGCGGTGGCCGCCGAGCGCCAGGCGCGCGCCGGCTGCGACACCGCCGTCGATGTAGCCGAGCACGCGCCGCATGTGCTTCTCGTCGATGAGCGCGCCCATCTGCGTGGCCGCCTCCAGCGGGTGACCGAGCGTGATGGTGGCGGTGACGCGCCGCAGCGCCTCCAGCAGCGCGTCCTTCACGCTCTCGTGCACCACCAGCCGCGAGCCGGCGTGGCAGGTTTCGCCGCTGTTGTAGTAGATGCCCCAGGCGATATCGACGGCGGCGCTCGCCAGATCCGCGTCCGCGAACACCACCTGCGGGGTCTTGCCGCCGCACTCGAGCGCCACGCGCTTCAGGTTCGATTCGCCGGCGTAGCGCAACATCAGCCGCCCGACCTCGGTCGAGCCGGTGAAGGTCACCAGATCGACCTCCGGGTGCAGTGCAAGGGCCTTGCCGGCTTCCTCGCCGAATCCCGGCACGACGTTGAAGACGCCCGGGGGCACGCCTGCCTCGAGCGCCAGCGCCCCCAGCCGGATACCCGAGAGCGGGGACTGCTCGGCGGGCTTGAGCACCACGCTGTTGCCGGTCAGCAGCGCCGGGCCCACCTTCCAGCAGCTGATGATCAGCGGATAGTTCCACGGCACGATCGCCCCGACGACCCCGAGCGGCTCACGGCGGATGAGCGCAAGGTCGTTTGGCCCCGTGGGCGCGACCTCGTCGTAGAGCTTGTCGGCGAACTCGGCGTAGTACTCGATGCAGTCGGCGCAATTGGCGACGTCCACCGACACGGAGTTGCTGATCGGCTTGCCCACATCCCGCGTCTCCAGCAGCGCAAGGTTCACCGTATCGGCGCGGATCGCCTCGGCGAAGCGCCGCAGCACGCGCTTGCGTTCCCGCGGATCCGTCCGGCGCCACGTGCCCGATTCGAACGTCCGGCGGGCCGCCTCCACCGCGCGGTTCACGTCGGCGGGGCCGCCGCGGGCCACCGGGCAGATGAGCGAGCCGTCGATCGGGCTGATGTCATCGAAGGTGCGCCCGTCCTGCGCCGGCTGCGCGCGCCCATCGATCAGGGCGCGCCCTTCCGGTCGCAGCTGCGCGGCGAGCTGTTCCCAGCCCGCACGGTCCTTGGGGAGGGCAGAGC
>CAWDXW010000007.1:0-4251 GCA_963806375.1 uncultured Pseudomonadota bacterium | reverse complement strand
CAGCGCCAGCCGCGCCTCCAGGGGCTCCTGCGACAGGTTGATGAGGGGGCACGTGCGCGGGGCGTGCCGCTCATCGCACTCAAGGGGGCAGCGCTGCACGGGCACAAGATCTATGCACCCGGCGAGCGCCCGATGGCGGACCTCGATCTGCTGGTCGCCGAATCTGACGCCGCGCGCGCCGCGCTGCTGCTCACCGAGCTCGGGTTTCACCCGGGCCATGTGACTTGGAAGCACCAGGCGTTCGAGCCCGACGATGCCGCGGCAGGGCCCGCTGGCTTTGGTGAGAGCAGCGCCAATCCCATCCGCATCGAACTGCACAGCTGCATCCGCGAGATCCTGCCGCTGCGCCCGGTGGACATCACGGCACTCATGTGGCCGGATGCGCCACAGCCGGGGATCAACGACTATGCCTCGCGCAGCGCCATGCTGCTGCATATCCTGCTGCACGCCTCCGGCACCCTGCTCGGGCGCACGACGCGGCTGCTGCACCTGCACGACATCGCGCGCCTGACGGTAACCATGGGTCCAGCGGATTGGGACGAACTGTTTCGTCAGGCGCAGACCAGTGCGGATCCGGATCTGTGGTGGGCATATCCGCCGCTGCTGCTGAGCAATCGCTACTTCCGGTGCGTACCACGCGCGGTGCTCGAGCGGCTGGAACGCGCCTGTCACTGGCAGTTACGCCGTGCTTACCGGCACCGCACGCTGTCCGACGTGTCGTTGTCGTATCTGTGGGTGAGCGCGTTTCCGGGGATCGAGTGGTCGCGCTCGCTGAGCGAGGCTGCGGCCTATGCCGCGGTACGCGTGCGGCCGGCACGCGAGACGCTCGAGCTGCGCAAGGCGTTTGCCGAATCGCAGCCGTTGGTCAGCGGCGGCACGTGGGCGCACACCTCACAGGCACGACGCATCGTGCGCTGGCTCCTGGCGCGGCAACCACGCCAGGAGAGCCTGCACCCCGTGCGTGTTTCGCTCGCGCGCCCGCTCGCGTAGCCGCTGCCGCCGGGTCGCGACGCCTCGTGTCCGATACCGTGTCGCGGGCGGCGCCTCAGCCGAACTGTACGGCGAGCATGGAAACCGAGCCCCCGTCAATGCCCTCGACGGGATAGCGCACCGCTTCGCCAGGGTAACTCGCGCCCATGACGTACAGCAGCGGCAGATAGTGTTCGGGGGTGGGGATCGAGAGTCGGGCAGCCTCGCCCAGGGCGGCGTAGTTGACGAGCGCGGCGTGCTCGCCGGCCGCCAGACCCTCGCGGATCTGTGCCTCGAAGCGCACCGCCCACTCGTACGGCTCCTGGACGCGTTCACCCCAGGCGTACGCGCGCAGGTTGTGCACCACGTCGCCGCTGCCGAGAATCAGGACGCCCTCGGTGCGTAGCGTGCGCAGGCGTGCGCCGAGCTCGTAGTGGAACTGGGGTGGCTCGCGGGCATCGATGCTCAGCTGCACGACCGGCACGTCCGCCTGCGGATACAGGTGACACAGCACCGCCCAGCTGCCGTGATCCAGGCCCCAGCCCGTATCGAGCGCCACCGGCAGCGGCGCGAGCAGCTGCTGCACGCGGCGGGCGAGTGCCGGATCCCCCGCTGCCGGGTAGCGTGCCGCATACAGCTCGGGCGGGAAGCCGCCAAAGTCGTGGATGGTGCGCGGCGTGGCCATCGCGGTCACCGCGCAACCGGGGATATACCAGTGGGCCGAGACCGCCAGGATCGCCCGCGGACGCGGCAGCTCGCGGCCGAGCTGTCCCCAGGCGCGCGTCCAGGCGTTCTCGCGGATGGCGTTCAGCGGGTTGCCATGCCCGAGGAAGAGGGCGGGCGTCGCGGCGGTCACGCGGCCGGCTTGGCTGAGAGCAGCTGCACGGCGGCCTGATACAGGCGCGCGCGGATCGCGTAACGCTCGGACGCGCGCGTCACGTAACGCACGGCGATCTCCACCCCGCCGACGGCGGGGCGCACCGCGATGCCGGGCTTGGCCGAGAGCGTCGTGCCGCGCAGGCCGCGCGAGGCTATCTGCCACTCCTGCTCCGCCTCGCGCGCGCTGTCGGCGGTGGCCTCGGTGACCTCCCTCTGGATGGCATTCACGACCGGCTGCGGATCGCGGCCCGCGGGCACGATGACCGTGAGCTCGTCCCACAGCCACTGGCCGGTGGTGGAGAAGTTGAAGTAGTGGCCTTCGATCGCGTAGCTGTTGGTGAAGGTCACCCGCCGCCCGGTCGGGTGACCCGCGTCGGTCCAGTTGCCAGTCTCGAGCAGCACGGTGTGGAACACGCTGAGCTCTTTAACCTCGCCGCTCACGCCGTTGATCTCCACCCAGTCCCCGACGCGGATGCCGTTCTTGCCCATGAGCACGAACCAGCCGATGAAGGCGACGATGAAGTCCTTCAGCGCGACGGTGAGGCCCGCGCCTGCGAGGCCGAGCATGGTCCCGAACTGGCCCGGCAGCCCGATCAGCATGAACAGGATGAGCAGCACCGCGACCACCTGCAGGGCGACACCGATGACGCTGCGCAACGTGGCGAACTGGCGCCGATCGATGTTGCGGGCGCGCCCGAGGAGACCCGTGAGCCAGCGATCGGCAAACAGCAGCAGGAGCAGCGCCGCGAGCACCACGGTGGTGCGGCGGAGCAACGCGCGCAGGACCGTGCGCTGCCGGTCGGCGACCACGTTGTCCCATTTGGCATAGATGTCGGAGAGCTTCTGGCGTGCGCTGATGCGCTGATCGCGCACCATCAGGCGGCGCTGGTCGATGGCGACCCGGCGCGTCAGGCTGAGGAGCGAATTCGCCTGCGGAGCGTTGCCAGCGCCGCCGGGCGTCGTGAGCCCCCCTGGGGGAGGTGTTGCTGCCGCGGGCGGCTTGCCGCCCAGCTGGACGAGCTGCTGCTGCACGCTCGCGAACTCGGCGGCGATCTGCGCCCGCTGCTCGGACAGTTTCGCAGCGCCGGCGGCCACTTCGTGGCGCGCCTGCTCGAGCGTTGCGCGTTTGGCGCGCAGCTGCAGCCACTGGCGCAGCTGCGCCACCATGCCGTGCAGCGTCGACAGGGCGGTGGCGGAGGCCGTGGCAGTGGCAGCCGGCGGCGCGGTGTTGTTTTCGGCCGCGAGGTGTTCCGCCTGCGCCCTCTGGATGCGCTGGTGCACGTCACCGCCGGCGGCCAGCAGGTCGTCGTTCCCCTCCTGGATCTCGTCCTTCTCGATCTCGATCTGCGAGCCCACCAGGTCCAGCTGATCCTGCAGGTCCTGCTTCTCCGCCTCGGTCGCCTTGCCCATCTTCTGGGCGAGCTTCTCCAGCAGCTCCGTGTCGCCCGCCAGGCGCTTCTGGGCATCGGCGATGTGCGCCTGGATCTTCAGCGCCTCGGGGCTCAGGACCGGGGGATGGGCCTGGATCCCGTGCAGGGCGCCCATGAAGGCGAGGTCGAGCTCGTGGTCGGCCGCCTGCACCGCGGCCTGCGCGAGCGGCCGTTCCTCCGCGGTGTTCGCCAGCCGTGCCAGGCGCTGCGCGGTGCGCAGTGGCCCCTCGTCGATGACCGGCACGCGGCTGTCGGCGACGCTCGGCAGGCCCGGCGCGGGCACCGCCGCCTCGCGCGTGATCCACAGGCCATACCCGACGGTAGCCAGCAGCAGCAGCAACGCCGCGGTGACTGTCTTCTGCAGTGCGCTCATGCGCCTATGATGCCACGCGGGCGAGGGCGCCCGCGCCCTGCGGCCGCCACCCAGCCACGCGTGCTAGGGCGTTGCGGCCGCGGAAGCGCCCTGTGCCAGGGGGAAGTGCTCGTCGCGCCAGCCCGTCATGCCGCCGGCCATCACCTTCACCGGCAGCCCGAGGCGTGCCAGGCGCAGCGCCGCACGCGCCGCGCCGTTACAGTGCGGTCCGGCACAGTACACGACGAACAGCGTGCCGGGCGCGTACTGCGCCAGGCGCGAGGCGATGATCTTGCTGTGCGGGATGTTGATGGCGCCCGGCACGTGGGCTGCGGCAAAAGCCTCCGAGCCGCGCACGTCGATCAGGACGAAATCCGGCGCGTGCGCGAGCCCCTGCCACACGTCCGCGCAGTCGGTCTCGAAGCGGAAGCACTCCTCAAAGTGTGCGCGCGCGCTCGCGCTGTCGGCAGCGGCAACCTGGGCCACCAGGGTCGGCATGACTCCTCCCTAAAAAAACGTGTTGACCGGGACGTGCAGCCTGCCGGCGGCGGCGCCCTTCGGGCAGTGGCGTGTATGCCGATGTCCGTTAAGATATGGCCATGTCCCACAAGGTGGTCGCAC
>CAWDXW010000006.1:0-352384 GCA_963806375.1 uncultured Pseudomonadota bacterium | reverse complement strand
GCCGGATGCAGCCGGTGGATCCCGCGTGCTGCTCCTGTTCCCGT
Source organism: uncultured Pseudomonadota bacterium (assembly GCA_963806375.1). GTDB lineage: Bacteria > Pseudomonadota > Gammaproteobacteria > Steroidobacterales > Steroidobacteraceae > 13-2-20CM-66-19. Next base: position 352,340 of record CAWDXW010000006.1, on the reverse strand, counting down.
CCCCGGCGCCGTTGGCAGCCGGAGGCCACCTATGCTTTCAATCTCATCACGTCGGGTCACTTGACAGGCTCGATGTACCCGACAATTGCTCAACTCCGATTCGAAGTACGGCGGCAACATCCCTACAGACGAAAGATCGCGAACCAAGCCCGGTCGCGCCCTGCAAGGATTTGTGCGCCGAAGGCGCCGATTCCGGGCAAACTGCCCTCGAGGGAGTCCTCTGCCAGTGGAGCCTGAGATGTCGGACCCTATGTCGAGGCTGGTGACGCTGAGCACACCCCATTCGCCCAACCCCATCGATCTGCGCCGCGTGGGGGCACATCCGGACTACTGGTATCCGGTCGCCTGGTGCGATGAACTGAAGGTGGGAAAAACCTTGGCGCGCCGCTTCGCCGGTGAACCGATTGTCCTCTACCGCGGCGCAAGCGGTAAAGTTTTCGCACTAGAAGATCGTTGTGCGCATCGGCAGGTACCGCTGCACCTCGGCGTGGTCAATGGGGACGAGCTGAAGTGCCATTACCACGGTTGGACCTATAACTGCGCCGGCAAGTGCGTGTCGGTCCCTTACATGTTGCCGGATCGACCGCCCGGCGGCGTGAGGGCTTACCCGGCGCGCGAGATCGATGGCCTCATCTTCGTTTTCCCAGGAGATCCTGCGCTGGCGGAGAGCCGCCTGCCCGGCAGCCTGGGGTCATCGCAACGCAAGGACTACAAGACACGGCGGCTGAATCGTGAAGTGGCCTGCCACTACACCTTCATGCACGAGAATCTCTTCGACATGAACCACCAGTTCATGCACCGCAAGCAGATGGGCTCCATCCGGGCGCGATGCCTCGGCCGTAACCACGGGGAGAACTGGGCAGAGGTCGAATACAGCTTCAGCCGCACCGCGGGCAAGTCCTCGGTCGGCGAGCAGGTGATCGTGGACCTGATGCGCCCGCGCGGCGCGGCGCAGAAGGATTTCTCCGATCACATGCGTATCCGTACCGAATACCCGTACCAGAACCTCCAGGTCTGGGTCGGGCGGGACATCCAGCAATCCAGCGACCCGGTACTGGATGTGTGGCTCGGCTATACGCCCCTGGATGTCGAGCAGCGCACCAATCGCACCTACGGCTATTTATCCGTCAAGAAGCCGCGGCTTCCGGGGCTCATCCACGCGGTGTGGCCATTCGTAACGTGGTTTACGGAGAACATCTTTCGTGAGGACAAAGACATCGTTGAGCACGAGCAGCGGGCGCATGACTCGCAGGGCGCGGACTGGAACAACGAGGTGTTTCCACCGCTGCGAGATCTGCGGGCCGTGCTCGCACGCTGCGGTGTGCCGATGAAAGATTCTGACTAAGGCGTCGCCGGCGCAAAAAGCTTCCAATCGAGGCCTACCGACTGCAAGTTCCAGAATCCGAATGCTAAGGCGAGCCGTGAATGGCCGCTTCCCGGCAACCATTTGAGCATCATCGATGCCGGCTTTTGGCCGATCGGTGACGGTCTCCGCGGCTATGCCCGCTCTTGACCCTCCGGCCAATAAGGGTGCTAGGCCGGCCGATCGTTGACACTCTTAAAAATTGTTGAGACTGTGGCGCGCAGTTAAGCGAGCGGCCGTGCGCTGTGTACGGTTCTCTCAGGCAGCCGCTAGGGAGGCGCATGAGCGTATTCGCATTCGTGCTGGGACTGTTCTCGGTCGTGATGGGTCTTGGCATGTCGACGCTGGTGCGCAGCATGGGCCAGATGATCGAGGCGCGCGGGCACGTCGAGCATTATTGGGTGCACAGCTGCTTCATGGCCATCGTATTCGCGGCGCAGGTAGTGACGTGGTTATCGCTATGGAGATTCTCGCGCCACAGCCCATGGACCGTGCTGCAGGCGCTGCTGATTTTGTGCCCCGCGATACTGCTGTACTTAGTGAGCCGGCTGATCAGCCCCGAGATCGCGGAGGGTCGCAGTTACGATCTGCGCGCCTGGTATTTCAATCACGTCCGCTGGACCCAGGGGCTGCTGCTCGCCGTGGCTCTCATCCGGCTCTCGGCGCAGCGCTACATCGACGGCTATCTAGATCAGTCGCTGAACAGCCTCGCGAGCTTGGTATTTGCTGTCGTGCTGTTGCCGGGTATCGCCAACCGGCGTCCAGCAGTACATGCGGCGCAGGCCACGGCCCTCGTTGGGCTGATGGCCCTCGGCGTCGCCTTGATCTCGACGCCGATGGGTTGAGACCTGCCTAGAGGCGCGGCGCGCCGCGGGCGACACCCCGGCGCGAGTCGCCGGTAGGCGAGGACGGCGAGTAGCGTCGGCGCGATCATCGATAGGACCAGCGCGTCGTTTTGGTGCTGAGCGCCAGCGATCGCCGTTTTTGCCAGACGGCGGTACTTGCCGCAGGGACCTACATCGGCGTGCTTGGCGATTGGTAATGAAGCCCCCACGGGGTACCACGTATCGTGTCGACTCTCCTAACCCATTGAATTTACAACGGCTAGAGAAAGCCAGACGATGGTAGCCGGAAGTGAAATCCTGCCCCCCACTACTGAATTCTACTTTCCGTTTCAGCGGCCCGATAAATCATCGGAAAAGCCTCGGGCAGCGCCATCCCATGCGCGGCGCGAAAGGACGCATCAGCGGGCCGCGCGGTTCGGACAGACCTTTCACGGCGCGACGCGATATGCTCGATCGGGACGGCAACGCGCATAGCAACGCGCAAGATCGCAGACGCCGCCTCAGATCGGTTTCCGCCACCAACGTCCTGGCCTGCTACGGTCCCCTACCCCCGAACGTCGTCCGGGACATACGGCGGCCTCGGAGAGGGAACTGCACGCGCTGCGACCGCCGCAACCGATCCCGATGCGGACCTTCATCCGGGTCCTAAATCAAGCCACTCTGCAGCGAAGTAGCTAAAGGATTGGCACCACAGGGGTAGACAGATTCGACGTATCGGGAAACGCCATTGTGGGCTGCGACTGCATCGGCAGCTGGCGATCTTGGTGCTGACGCCGGAGTAACGGGAGCGGTGTTGCCGAAGCCGTCCAAGCGGCTGTAAACGCTGCGAGCGGCGGCGCGTTGAGCGCTGCAGGAACCGGCTGCGCTGGTGCGCTTTGGCGCAGTCGCGCGGCGCGGGAGGCCGCGGCAAGATCGCGACCATGCCCTAGCCGATTAGGAGCCTCGCATGCGCCAAAACCCTCGGGCCTTCGCAGCCACGGCAGCCGCACTGGCCGTGCTCGGCGGCTGCGCCACCGGCAGCTCCGGCACGCCAGGCTCCGCCACGGGCAACCCGACCGCGAACTCCGCCACCGACAACTCTGCCACCGGCACGCCGGCCCAGCAGCAGGCGCTGGCGCGCTACCTGACCTACGCCGGCCCCCCGATCCCCTACTTCGCGTGGGTTGGACGGCTCTTCAGCTGGGAGCCGCTCAGCGAGGATCAGCTGGTGGTGCAGGTCACCCCGGGCAATGACTACTATCTTCTCAAAGTGTGGCCGCCCTGCGATCTCCGCATGGTCATCACCGGCATTGGAATCAGCTCGCTGAGCAGCACGGTCTACGCGCACGGCGATTCTGTCACGCTACACACTGGCAGCAGCAGCGGCCTTGAGCGGTGCCCCATCGACGAGATCCGCAGGATCGACTACAAGCGCATGAAGGCAGACCGGAAGGCGCAGTCTGTAGCGGCCAAGGTCGCGCAGTAGGCTCGAAGCTGAAGAGACGATCCCCTGTCGGTTGCGACCTCACAGCAGAAGGAGTCGATGAGCGGCTCAATTGCCCCACAACACCGTGAAGCTGAAAGCCGAGGCAGCCACGTTTGAAGCGATCATTCGAAGCAACGAAGTGCTTGCCCAACGCGGGGCCCTGAAACGACGGACGGTCGCGGCGGCTCGTGCCTCGTGCCACTGCGCGGACAAAGAACACGCTGCCCGCAGGGCCAGCGCGGCGGTCCAAACAATGATTCTGCGCTAGACTGTCGGGGTCCGCGGGCAAGTCCAGGGGAACTTTATGGTAGACATGACCCGGCGCCAGTTTTTGACCGTCACAGGCGCTTCTCTTGCGGGATCTAGCTTAGCCCTAATGGGTTTCTCACCCTCCAGGGCGCTCGCCGAAGTTCGCGAGTTCAAGCTCACGCGGGCGACCGAGACCCGCAACACCTGCCCCTACTGTGCCGTCGCCTGCGGCATTGTCATGTACGGGTTGGGGGACGGGGCGAAGAACGCCAAGGCGAGCATCATCCATATTGAAGGAGACCCGGATCACCCGGTGAACCGCGGTACCTTGTGCCCGAAGGGCGCGGGCCTCCTGGATTTTGTCCACAGCCCCAGCCGTCTGCAATACCCCGAGTATCGGGCTGGGGGCTCGGATCAGTGGCAGCGCATTTCCTGGGACGACGCGCTCAATCGCATTGCAAAACTGATGAAGCAGGACCGCGACGCGAATTTCGTCGCGACGACGCCCGCAGGCCTGACCGTCAACCGATGGCTCACGACGGGGATGCTGGCCGCCTCGGCGAGTAGTAACGAAACCGGTTACATCACCCACAAAATCGCCCGCAGCCTCGGCTTCCTCGTCTTCGACAATCAGGCGCGTGTGTGACACGGCCCGACGGTGGCAGGTCTTGCCCCGACGTTTGGCCGTGGAGCGATGACGAATCACTGGGTCGACATTAAAAATGCCGACATCGTCCTCATCATGGGCGGCAACGCCGCCGAGGCGCATCCGTGTGGCTTCAAGTGGGTCACAGAGGCCAAGGCGCACAACAAGGCGCGTCTGATCGTCGTTGATCCGCGCTTCACCCGCTCCGCCTCGGTCGCCGATGTGTACGCACCCATCCGCACTGGCACGGACATGGTTTTCCTCGGCGGGGTAATCAGCTATCTACTGGCCAAGGATCAGATCCAGCACGAGTACGTCAAAAACTACACCGACTTCACCTTCATCGTCCGCGAGGACTTCGCGTTCAACGAAGGCCTGTATTCCGGGTACGACGCCGAGAAGCGTAGCTACGACAAGACCACTTGGGACTACGAGATCGGCGCCGACGGCTACGTGAAGTCCGATCCCACGCTCGCGCATCCGCGCTGCGTCTATCAGCTTATGAAACGGCACTACACGCGCTACACCCCCGAGATGGTGGCGCGTGTGTGCGGCACCCCGCAGGAGAAGTTCCTGCAGATCTGCGAGATGATCGGCTCAACCGCCACTCCGACGCGCGCTATGACCATCATGTATGCGCTCGGCTGGACGCAGCACTCGGTTGGCTCGCAGATGATCCGCCACGGCGCCATGGTGCAGCTCCTGCTCGGTAACATCGGTATCGCCGGCGGCGGCATGAACGCGCTGCGCGGGCATTCGAACATTCAGGGCCTGACGGACCTGGGACTGATGTCCAACCTCTTGACCGGGTACCTGACGCTGCCGAACGAGTCCGAGCAGAGCTACGATTCATACATCGCGTCCCGGGCCTTCAAGGCGCTGCGGCCCAACCAGCTCTCCTATTGGCAGAACTACGACAAGTTCTTCGTGAGTCTCATGAAGGCTTGGTGGGGCGACGCCGCCACTGCCGCAAACCATTGGGGCTACGACTACCTACCCAAGCTCGACAAGCTCTACGACATGCTGCAGGCCTTCGAGCTCATGTACCAAGGGCAGATGAACGGCTACATCTGTCAGGGCTTCAACCCCCTCGCCGCCTCACCCAACAAGGCGAAGATGAATACGGCGCTGGCAAAGCTCAAATTCCTGGTGATCATGGATCCGCTCGCCACGGAGACGAGTGAGTTCTGGCGCAACTTCGGCGAGCACAACAACGTCGATCCTGCACAGATCAAGACCGAGGTGTTCCGGCTGCCGACCTCTTGTTTCGCCGAGGAAGAAGGGGCGCTGACCAACTCCTCGCGCTGGCTGCAGTGGCACTGGAAGGGCGCTGAGCCCCCCGGCGAGGCTCGCTCCGACATCGACATCATGAGCGGGCTTTTCACCCGTATCCGCGCACTCTATCAGGCCGAAGGGGGCGCGCTTCCCGGACCCGATCGTGAAGCTCTCCTGGCCGTACGCGCACCCGGGAACCCCCACGCCCGCGGAGCTGGCGCGCGAGTACTCCGGCAAGGCATTGAAGGATATCGTCGATCCCAAGGATGCCGCGAAGATCACGCGCAAGGCAGGCGAGCAGCTCGCGGGCTTCGCCGAACTGCGCAACGATGGCACGACCGCGAGCGGCTGCTGGATCTTCTGCGGCGCCTGGGGTCCCAACGGTAACCTCATGGCACGGCGGGACAACTCTGATCCGACCGGCATCGGCCAGACCGTGAACTGGGCATTCGCGTGGCCCGCTAACCGCCGCGTGCTCTACAACCGCGCCTCCTGCGATCTCGACGGCAAGCCCTTCAATCGCGATCGCGCACTGGTGTCCTGGAACGGGACGGCCTGGGGGGGCGCGGACATTCCGGACTTCAAGGCCGACGAGGATCCGACCCACGGCATGGGCCCGTTCATCATGAATCCAGAGGGCGTAGCACGCTTCTTCGCGCGCAAGAACATGGCCGAGGGCCCCTTCCCCGAACACTACGAGCCCTTCGAGACGCCGTTGGCGAAGAACCCCCTGAACCCGAATGAGCCGCGGGCGCTCAGCAACCCCGCCGCGCGGGTGTTTGCAGACGATCGCAAGGCCTTCGGCACCGCCGGCGAGTTCCCACATGCGGCCACGACCTACCGCCTCACCGAGCATTTCCACTACTGGACCAAGCACGTACGCCTGAACGCCATCATCCAGCCAGAGCAGTTCGTGGAGATCGGCGAGGCGCTCGGCAAGCAGCTCGGCATCTCGAGCGGGGATCTGGTGAAGGTGAGCTCCAACCGCGGCTACATCAAGGCCATCGCGGTAGTTACCAAGCGCCTGAAGGCGCTAGAAATCGAGGGCAAGACGCTGCACCACGTCGGCATTCCCATCCACTGGGGCTTCAAGGGGCTGGCAAAACCCGGCTTCCTCGCCAATACCCTCACGCCGGTCGTGGGCGATGCGAACTCGCAGACACCGGAGTTCAAGTCATTCCTCGTCAAGGTCGAGAAAGCCTAAAGGAACGAACCCACATGGCATTGCAATCCCTCGACATCGTGCGGCGTTCGGCGACCACGACGCGCTCACCGCAGATCCGCCAGGCCCCGGCCGGCGGCGGCGTCGCCAAGCTCATCGACACCACCAAGTGCATTGGATGTAAAGCCTGCCAGGTGGCCTGCATGGAGTGGAACGACCTGCGCGACGAGATCGGCACCAATACCGGGCAGTACCAGAACCCACACGACTTAAGTGCGAGCAGCTGGACACTGATGCGCTTCGCGGAGGTCGAGAATTCCAAGGGCGATCTGGAGTGGCTGATCCGCAAGGACGGCTGCATGCACTGCGCCGATCCCGGGTGTCTGAAGGCTTGCCCCTCCCCGGGCGCGATCGTGCAGTACGCGAACGGAATCGTGGATTTCCACGAAGAGAACTGCATCGGCTGCGGCTACTGCGTCACCGGCTGCCCCTTCGATATTCCGCGCATCTCCAAGAAAGACCACAAGGCCTACAAGTGCACACTGTGTTCGGATCGCGTCGCAGTGGGTCTGGAACCGGCCTGCATCAAGGCGTGCCCGACCGGTGCCTTGGTGTTCGGAACCAAGGAGGACATGCAGCAGCATGCCGCGGAGCGCGTCGAGGACCTGAAGAGTCGCGGCTTTGAGCACGCCGGGCTCTACGACCCGGCCGGCGTCCACGGCACCCACGTCATGTACGTGCTGCACCACGCCGACCAACCGCAGCTCTACAGTGACCTGCCGCAGAACCCGCATATCAGTCCCACCGTACGCCTGTGGAAAGGGTTCGCAAAGCCGCTCGGGATCGCGCTGATGGCATTCACAGCCCTCGCGGGCTTCTTTCACTACATCCGGGTCGGACCGGACGAAACTGATGAGCGCGACGAGGCTGCCGCGGACGCGGCCAGTGAGCGCCCGGAGAAGACCTCATGAGCGCCACGCCGCAAGTCAGCGAAGCCGACCGTGCCGGCACTGCGGCATCTGCGCGCCGCGACTGGATCGTCCGCTACGACGCCTCGGCGCGCACCAATCACTGGCTGGGCGCCATCATTTTCGTGCTCGCCGCGCTGTCCGGCTTGGCGTTCTTTCATCCGGCACTTTTCTTTCTCAGCACCCTGCTCGGCGGCGGCCCCTGGGCGCGCATCCTGCACCCCTATCTGGGACTGGCGATGTGCGTGTCATTTTTGTTTCTGGCATCGAGGGTTGCCCGCGACAACCGCATGCAACCGCGGGACTGGCAGTGGCTGCGGCAGTACCGGGATGTCATCGACAACCGGGAGGATCGGCTGCCCGAGGTCGGGCGTTACAACGCCGGGCAGAAGCTGGTCTTCTATTCCGTCGTGGCGTGTCTGACACTGCTTTTGGTGACGGGCCTCGTCATTTGGCGCGTCTACAGCGCGGGCTATTTCTCCGTCGGCCTTATCCGCCTGGGCTCACTGCTGCATGCCATCGCGGCCCTGGTGCTCATCTGTACCATCATCGTGCATGTATACGCTGCGATCTGGGTGAAGGGCTCCGTGCGCGCCATGACGCGTGGCACCGTGACACCTGGCTGGGCGTGGAAGCATCATCGCGCTTGGTTTCGCGAGATCATGAGTCATGCAACGAATCCTCGATCCCGCCCAGATTGAGGCGTTCGCCGAACGCTCTATCCCGCGTCTGCGGCTTGCCGACCCCGCGACTCTTTTCATCAGGCGCGCCGAGCGCCTGGGCGCGCTAAGCGCCGGCCATGCGATCGGCGATTACCTGCAGTTGATCGGCTCACTGTGCGAGGCCCAACATCGGGCCCGCGGCAACTGGACAACCCTGCCGGAACCAGCGAGCGCAGACATCGAACAACTGCCGGCTCGGATCGCGCGCGCGCACGCCCACGGCCTGCCCGTTCTTCAGGCATCGGCGTGGCCCCGTGATGCCCGCTGGCGTGACGTACTCGCCGAGCTATGCGAATCGCTCCGCAATCGCGCACCTGCACCGGCGCGCTCCGTGTGCGAGCGCCTTATGGCCGAAGATCCCGCGTGGCTTGAGACCCAGGCTGACCGCTTGCTGGGCGCAAATGCCGCGGCCATCGACCTGCTGGCGGCCCCCTTCTTAATGGCGGCGCTGCAGGTCCACTGGCTTGGCCTGACTCGGATACTCGAGCGCGACGCGGCCGCCCTCAACTTCCTGCAGAATCGGCCGGCCGAGACGGCGATGGCCGGGGTGTGTCCGGTGTGCGGTTCGCTACCGATCGCCAGCGTGGTGCGAGCGGATGCGCAGTACCAGGGTTACCGCTATCTGCACTGTGTCCTGTGCGCTACGGAGTGGCACCTGGTACGCATCAAGTGCACACACTGTCTGGCGAGCGAGGGCATTCATTATCACTATGTCGCGGAAGGCTCGGAGGCGGTCCGCGCCGAGAGCTGCAATTCCTGCCGCACCTACCGCAAGATCCTCTACCACGAGAAGGATCCGGCCGCGGAACCGGTCGCGGACGACCTCGCCAGTCTGTCACTGGACCTGCTCATGGGCGCCGAGCGCTATCAGCGCGCCTGCGGCAACCCGTTTCTGTGGCAGCCGCCGACCGCCTGAGTTCGCCGCTGCGGCGGATCGCGACGCGCCCCGCGAACGCTTAAACTCCTCGGGGTTATGAACGATTCACAGCGCCCCGTGCGCCCGTCGGATATCCCCTCCCTTGACCGGCTGCTCCGGGAGCCCGCGTTCGCCGGTCTGCTTGCCAACTTTGGTCGCTCCGAGCTGGCTGCCGCCCTGCGACTTGAACTTGAGCGGCTGCGTCAGCGTGCGCTCGCCGGCACCGCCGCAAGCGCAGAGTTCACCACTGCGGTCATTGCCGGGCAGACCGCGAAACGGCTCCGTGCGCGTCAGCATGCGAGCCTGCGAGAGGTTTTCAATCTAACCGGTACCGTTCTGCATACCAACCTCGGGCGAGCGCCGCTTCCGGAGGAGGCGCTCGAGGCGCTGCTGCGCTGCGCCGCAACTTCGGTGAACCTGGAATACGATCTTAGCTCGGGAGATCGTGGCGATCGTGATGCTCATGTGGAAGGGCTGCTGTGCGAGCTGACGGGCGCTGCGGCGGCCACGGTGGTCAACAACAACGCGGCGGCCGTGCTTTTGATGCTCAGTGCCCTCGCGAACCGACGCGAAGTGATCGTGTCGCGCGGGGAGCTGGTCGAGATCGGCGGCTCGTTCCGCATCCCGGATATCATGCGTCAGGCCGGCGCGCGCCTAGTTGAGGTGGGCACCACCAACCGCACGCACCTCTCCGATTATGCTGCGGCGATCGGGGCACGCACTGCCTTGCTCATGAAGGTGCACACCAGCAACTACGCAATCTCGGGGTTCACGCATTCCGTGCCGGTCGCTGAACTGGCCAAACTCGCGCGCCAGCACAGCCTGCCGCTCGCCGTGGATCTGGGCAGCGGCACGCTGCTGGACCTGTCCCGCTGGCAGCTGCCCGCCGAACCCACAGTACGCGAGATCGTGGCTGCCGGCGCCGACGTGGTCGCATTCAGTGGTGACAAGCTGCTCGGTGGCCCGCAGGCCGGCGTGCTGGTCGGCAAATCCGCATTGATCTCCCGGCTCAAGAGAAGTCCCCTCAAGCGCGCGTTGCGCGTGGGTAAGCTCACGGTGGCCGCGCTTGAGGCAGTGCTCGGCCTGTACCGGGCGCCGGAGTTGCTCGCCGAGCGGCTGACCACGTTGCGCCTGCTGACTCGAGATCCCGCCAGCCTCCGCGCGCAGGCCCAGCGATTGCGCCCCCTCGTGCAACGCGCGCTCGGGGATACCTACGCGGTCACTGACGCGCCGGTTTTGAGCCAGATCGGCAGCGGCGCCCTGCCAGTGAGCCAGTTGCCGAGTCACGGTCTTAGGGTGTGCACGATCCGCGGCCGGGGCGGCAGTCTGCAACGACTGCAAGCGACGCTGCGCGCCCTGCCTCGTCCGGTCATCGGCCGCATCGCGGAAAAGGCACTCTGGCTCGATCTGCGCTGCCTCGAAGTGAGCGATGAGGAGGCGTTCGCTTCACAATGGAGCGAATTGCCCCGGCCCGATGGGCCTGCTGGATGAGGGAGCGCCGTCCCGCGCGGAGAATCGGATGATCGTTGGCACCGCAGGTCACATCGACCATGGCAAGACGACGCTCGTTCGCGCGCTGACCGGCGTGAATACCGACCGGCTCAAGGAGGAGCAGGCGCGCGGCATCTCGATCGAGCTCGGCTACGCTTACGTGCCGCTTGCGAACGGCGAGGTACTCGGCTTCATTGACGTACCCGGGCACGAGCGCCTCATCCACACCATGGTAGCGGGCGCCTGCGGGTTCGATTTTGCGCTGCTGGTGGTCGCGGCCGATGACGGCGTCATGCCGCAGACGCGTGAGCACCTGGCGATCCTCGAGTTACTCGGTGTCACGCGCGGCGTCGTGGCACTGACCAAGGCGGACCGAGTTGAGCCCGCACGCCTTGAGACAGTCCGGGCCGAGGTGGCCGCGCTATTGGCGCCCACACCCTTGCGCGACGCACCCGTTTTCGCACTCAACGCCACCGCTCACGAGGATCCCGGCACAGTGACGTTAAAGGACTACCTGTGGGATGTCGCGACGCGGACTGGATCCCCGGATCAGGCCAGTGCGACGACGGACCTATTTCGCCTTGCAGTCGATCGGGTGTTCACCCTTGCGGGACACGGCACCGTGGTGACCGGAACCGTGTTTTCGGGCCAGGTCGGTCCCGGCGATGCGCTTACCGTGATGCCGCGTGGCACCATCACGCGGGTCCGCAGCATCCACACGCAGAATCGTCCCGCGCAGCGTGGGTGCGCCGGTGAGCGCTGCGCGCTCAACCTGACCGGGACCAAGAAGAGCGACGTGCGGCGCGGAGACTGGCTTGCCGATCCGCGCGCCCTCGTCCCGACGACGCGCATCGACGCGCGGCTACGGCTGCTTGCCCGATCCGGATTGACACTGGATACCTGGGCGCCGCTGCACTTTCACCTCGGCACCAGCCACGGTCTCGCCCACATCGTGCCCCTTGAGGAGACACGCCTCAGGGCCGGTCAGCATGCACTTGCACAGTTGATTTTCGACTCCCCCCTATGCGCAATTCCGGGTGATCGCTTCATCTTGCGCGACGCGCAAGCCCTGCACACGATTGGTGGCGGGGTGGTGCTGGATCCCTTCGCCCCTGCGCGCAAGCGCCGCTCGCCAGAGCGCATGACCTACCTTCACGGACTTGAGCGCATGCTCGCCGGCGAGGGCATTGCGGTGTTGCTGCGGCATGCACCCCACGGCATGGTGCTTGCCGATCTCGCGCGTCTGGGCGGTAAGGCTGCAGCGGATGTCCGGCTGCCGGCGGACGCGCGGCTGATCGACGCGCGGCCCGAGCGCTGTGTCATCCTGGCGTCGTTCTGGGAGGCGCTGCGCAGGCGTGCGGTGGAAGCCCTACGGGCGTTTCACGCGCAGACGCCGGAGGAGGCCGGCTGTGAGGGCAGCCGCTTGCGTCGCATCGCGGCTCCCGCGCTGCCGGAAGGTCGCTGGCGCGTCCTGATCGAGGAGTTGGTCGACGAGGGTGCCATTCAGCGCAGCGGACGATGGCTGCATTTGGCCGAACACGTCGCCGCACTTTCGGACGCCGATGAGCATCTCGCACACCGAATGCAAACTCTGATCGCAGCCGGTGCCTTCGATCCACCCTGGGTGCGCGAGCTCGCCGCAGTACTTCATGAGCCGGAAGTGCGGGTGCGGCAGGTACTGCTGAAGCAGGTCACGCACGGCGCCGTGTATCAGCTGGTGCACGATCTGTTTTACGACAGCGACCGCATCGGCGAGCTGGCCGAGCAGGTGGCCACGCTCGCCCGGACACGAGATACCATTACGCCGGCGGATTTTCGCGATGCCACCAAGCTCAGTCGTAAGCGCGCCATCCAAGTCTTGGAGTTCTTTGACCGCGTTGGTTTCACCCGCCGCGTGCGCAACGGTCATGTATTGCGAACGGCTGGCCCTTGGGGCACCGTTGGCCAATCACTCGGTGAGACAACGGAGGTGCCTCGGGCACGCCTCAAGAGCTAGCGAAGGGAAGGCATACGCAATCCGGCGGTGCGCCCGGGCTTCAAACCCGGGAGGGGGCGTCAAACGCTTCCTGGTAGGTTCGACTCCTGCTGCCTTCCGCCACCTCAGCTCTCAAGTTCGCGGGAGTGGCATGAGAAGAGCGCGTCAGGCGTAGCTTGCACTCTGGCGACGCGCCCATGCGACGCAGGCGGCCGCGAGAATCGCGGCTGAGAGGTGCAGGAGGAAGTCGCGGCGTCTCATCCCTTTCCCTCCAGGGCGGCGTAGCATAATTCTCGCGCAAGACGTCGGTCTGGTCACCTCGTGTGAATCGCAGCAACAGGATCCAAGGGACACCATGACTCCAACATCGCCCGCTCCACCTCTGACCTCGCTCTCGCATGGGGGAGGCTGCGGCTGCAAGATCGCACCCGCCGTTCTTGCCGATCTTCTGCGCCGATCGACGCCGGGCCAGTCGTTCCCCGGAATCCTGGTGGGGACCGAGACCGCAGACGATGCGGCGGTCTACCAGCTCAATGAGGAGCAGGCCGTGATCGCCACCACCGACTTCTTCATGCCGATTGTGGATAGCCCATTCGATTTTGGGCGTATTGCGGCCACCAATGCGCTCTCCGATGTGTACGCCATGGGCGGCACGCCAATCCTTGCGCTCGCAATTCTGGGCATGCCGATCAGCGTACTGGCCCCCGAGACCATTCGGGAGATCCTGCGCGGCGGTGAGTCCACATGCGCGGAAGCGGGAATACCGATTGCGGGCGGTCACAGCATTGATTCGGTCGAGCCGATCTACGGGCTTGGTCGCGCTGGGCGTGGTCCATCCACGCGACGTCCGGCGAAACTGTGACGCTCAAGTTAACGATGCCCTCGTGCTCGGAAAACCCCTCGGCGTGGGCATCCTCTCGGCCGCACTGAAGAAGGACCGGCTGGGAGAGACCGGCTATCGGAATCTTATCGATACCGCGACCCGTCTCAATCGGGCCGGCCCGGACCTCGCAAGAATCCCCGGCGTCCACGCGATGACGGACGTCACCGGCTTCGGCCTCTTAGGGCACTTGCTGGAAATGTGTCGCGGTGCACGATTGGGTGCCCGCATCAGTATGGCTGCGATTCCTCTGTTGGATGAGGTGGTAAACCTCGCCGCAGCGGGCTTCGTCACGGGCGCCTCGGCGCGCAACTGGGCATCCTACGGCGACGAGGTGTGCCTCGCACCGCAGCTCGAGGATCCCGCCAGAATTCTCTTGTGTGATCCGCAAACCTCCGGCGGATTACTGGTCGCGTGCACGCACGACGCAGTGGATCGCGTGGTGGAGACCCTGGCACGCCACGGGTGCACCCAAGCGGCACGGATCGGCGCGATGAACGAAGGTCCGCCTCAAGTAACCGTGGAGACTTGAGCGCCCGAAGAGTCCAACGGGACCGGGCAGGAACGCTCCGAACGACGCCAGTGCGCCGCAAGCCTTCATGGCCCGTGTCGGTGGCTCTCCAAACTGGCCTCACGCAGGTCGAGCTCGCGCTCGAGTCGGCGCCGCGCTTCGTCCTTCAAGCTCCCCTGGCGGTAGAGCTCATTGATCCGCTTGCGCTCGGCGGCGATCAGGAGCAACTGAATTTCGTCCGGACGCAGCTTGCAGTCCCTCAGAACCTCTTCGCGCTCAGGAGCCTCCTCCTCGAAATGCCGAAGTCGATTCCTAAACTCCTCTCGAAGGTGCGGCACCGCGTCGCCGGATAGGCCTCGGTCTTCGGCCAGTTCGTCGAGACGCTCAAGCGCGGCCTGGATGCCGTGTCGGCGCGCTAGGCGCTCCTCAGTCCGGTCCGTCTGCAGCTCCCTCTCGCCCGCGCGGGCGAGACCGAGCACTCGAATCACCGCGGGTAACAGCAGGCCCTGACCCACAAGGGTCACCAGGATTACCGAAAACGTGAGAAACAAGATCTGATCGCGTTGCGGGAACGGCCGACCATCTGCCATGGCGAACGGAATAGCAAGCGCCGCGGCAAGCGATACGACGCCGCGGACACCCGTGAATCCCAGCATGAACGGCCACTGCCAGGGTGGCGCGGGGTCCCTCCCGGCCAGCGCCGGACTCAGCCAGCGCGGAAGATAAGTTGCCGGGAAGATCCACACAAAGCGGGCCACGATGACAACGAGACAGACCACGGCGGCGGCACCTAGCAAACTGGCCAGGGGAAAATGCCCGAGGGCCGTGACCAATGCCCGTGCCTGTAGTCCGGTCATGAGAAACACAATGCCTTCGATCAGGTACACCAGGACATCCCAAAAGAAGATTCCCTGAAGTCTGGTCGCCGCGCTGATCATGCTGAAGCCGTTCCAACTGACGTACAGGCCGGCAACGACAGTCGCCAGCACTCCGGAGCCTCCCAGGTGCTCGGGGGGCCAATAGGCTACATACGGCGTCAGGATCGAAAGCACGATTTCAATCTGCGGATCCGCGACCCACCGGCGCAGACGCAGCATCAGCCACCCGACTGCGAATCCCCATAGAAGTTCACCCGCGAGGATGGCGACGAACTCTGCGGCCGCCTGCCCGAAAGAGAATGCCCCGACGCTCACCGCGACTATTGCGAATCGATAGAGGATCAGCGCGGTGGCGTCATTCGCGAGCCCCTCCCCTTCCAAAATGACCAGGATTCTTTTCGGAATCTGCAGCCTCCGTGCGATCGAAAGAGGAGCCACGGCATCCGGCGGTGAAACGATCGCGCCGAGGACAAACCCAACCGGCCAAGAGAATCCCAGGAGCCAATGCGCCGCGGCGGCAGCCGCCAGCGTAGTGAACACAACGCAACCAATGGCAAGCAATGAGATCGGACGCAGATTAAAGCGAAACTCGCGCCAGCTCATTGCGAACGCTGACGAGTAGATTAGCGGGGGTAATACGAGGAGCAGGACAAGCTCCGGTGGCAACCGAACTGCCGGTAGACCGGGCAGAAGTGCCAAGAAGACGCCTGCAATCGTCAGCAGAATTGCGGCGGGGATGCGCGAACGCGATGCCACAACTCCGACCGCGGATATTGCGATCAGTAAAAAGAGCAGTATTTCAATCTCTCGGGTAATCAATCAGTCTTCTAGGATCGCCGTCATGTCGAAACACCGCTCAACCAACAAACCGGCAGTAACCACATTGAATGCGGCATCCTGCCACGTGTGAGTTCCGGCAGCCAGCGGACCAAGGATGGAATTCTGGACTCATCAGCTTCCGTGCGACTCGCGCAGCCATTCTTCGTTCGGGTCCGCTCAATACGCAACTGCCGCGCCTCCGGACGCACCGGAAGGTAGTTTGTCGTACCTAGCGGTGTCGGTGCGCGCCTTACGCATGAAGAGCGCCGACAGAACCAAAGCCGGCGATCTCCAAAAGCACACCAGTTTGCCCCGCGCGTAAAGGAGCGCACCGCGGGTGCAACCTACGGCGAAGGCCAAAACGCTCATCGTCAACCGGGCGAGGCGATCTCGTCGATTGGCTGCCCGACGAGGATGGTGCGACCGCCCGGCTGCCGGTACTTGCTTCCACTGGGGGAATCCGAGCACCGACTGAGCGCCCGTGTCGACCTCGCCTCAAAACCCAGTTAGCGCCACGGTCCATGTCACCAGGCTCGTGCGGCCAATGCGGCCTGAAAATGCGAACCCGTTCACATTAGAAGCGGCCACAACCAATGTGTGGCCCGGTCGGTCGGGAATTGCGTGAGGGGCACGAGCTCACATGCGACATAGTTCGCTGTGCAAGGCGGCGCTCCGTGCTGCAATTCGCGCCGGTTTGTCAAGTGGTTGCCACGAGCACCCCGGCTGACGCAAGGCAAACGCGGGAGCGCCCTACAGTGTTTACGGTGTCACAGCCGAGCTTGGCCCCTCTGAGCGATCGAGCGTCTCGATGAAGACCGCAAATGTTACGAGTCAGAGCTCCGACGTCACCGCGCTGTTCAAGGTAGCCAGCGACCTTCGGCCGGTCGAAGCGTTATTGCGCAATACCGTCGAGCATGCGCCCGTCGGCATTGCCTTTGCGAACCGCGACGGCAGCTTCCGTCACTGCAACGGCGCGTTCTGCTCGATGCTCGGCTTCGCTGCCGAAGAACTCACCAGTAGGTCCATCGCGAGCCTCACCCACGCAGAGGACCTTGAGTCCACCGCCCTAAGCCTCGAACGACTATGGCGCGGAGAGCTTGCTCACGTAGATGTCGAGAAGCGCTACGTTCGCAAAGACGGCAGCGCACTCTGGGTCCGCGTTACCACCTCACTCGTTCGTGGCGGTGGTGCTGAGCCAGAGTGCTCGGTCGAATTCCTACGCGACATATCGACACGCAAGCAGATGGCCGCCGCCCTGTTACAAAACCAGACGCTGCTCGCCACCGTGATCGCCGAACTTCCGCTGGCGCTGGTCGCCTGCGACATCAACGGCATGGTCACCCACTACAACCGCGCCGCCGTGAAGCTCTTCGGAATTCCCGCCGAGGACACCACCGGATCGGCCCTACGCAGCTACCCCATCACCGCCCGGGTCTATCTTCCGGATGGCACCACGCCCGTACTCCGCGAGAATCGTCCCCTCGCACGTGCCCTGCGCGGGGACAGCGTCAGCGACGTCGAGTTCATCATCATCCGGCCTGACGGCGCCGTGCGCACAGCGCTCTCAAGCGCCCAAAGGCTAATCGGCCCGGCCGGCCAGCCACTCGGCGCGCTAGCAGTTGTCGAGGACATTACCGAGCGGCGACTCGCCGAAGAGGAGCTCGACCGCGTACACAACCAGCTGCTCGTCGCTTCCCGGCAGGCCGGAATGGCCGAAGTAGCTACGAATGTTCTTCACAATGTTGGCAACGTGCTCAATAGCGTCAACGTCTCGGCAAGCATGGTCTCGGAGCGAATCCGGAGATCGAAATGCGCTGGGCTTGCCCGGGTCGCGGCGCTCCTTACAGAACACGCAGGCGAGCTCGCGACGTTCCTGGCGGGTGGCCAAGGCAGACATTTGCCGGTCTATCTGCAGGAGCTTGCTGCGGAGCTCATCTCTGAACGCGATGCAGCCTTGGCGGAATTATCGGCGGTGCGTGGCAACGTCGAGCACATCAAGGAAATCGTGGCGATGCAACAAGGCTATGCCAAGCGCGGTGGCGTAATCGACGCCGTGGACGTTCGGATGCTGGTCGAGGACAGCCTGCGGATGAACGAGGGGGCGTTCAGCCGCCATGGTGTAACGATCGTCCGCGACTTTCAGGACGTGCCCCTGGTTCAGGTCGACAAGCACAAGGTGTTACAGATCCTGGTGAACGTTATCCGCAACGCCAAATACGCCTGTGCAGAAGCAGCGGGCGGCACCAAACGCGTGACGGTGCGGGTCCGCGCGGCAAACGGCTCTGTGCTGCTCTCGGTCATCGATACTGGAGTAGGCATCCCGAGGGAGAACCTCGACCGAATTTTTAACCACGGCTTCACGACGCGCCCCGACGGACACGGTTTCGGACTTCACAGCAGCGCGCTCGCCGCCAAACAACTGGGCGGTTCCCTGCTGGCCGAAAGCGGTGGTCGTGGCCAGGGCGCCACCTTCACGCTGACGCTACCGCTCAGGTCGCTGGACTCGGTCAATGCCGATTGCGCCTGACCTGCTCACGCATCGGATCCTCGTGATCGATGACAATCCGGCCATTCATGAGGATTACCGGAAGATCCTCGCTGGCCACGAGGTAGGCCGACCGTCGGCAGCGGAAGCAGCGTTGTTCCTCGAGCAGCAACCTTCCATCGGACGTCCAACTTTCGACCTGGATTCGGCGATGCAAGGGCGGGACGGAGTCGAATGCGCCCGCGTAGCGCTCGCCGAGGGCCGTCCGTATTCGGTCGCTTTTGTCGACATGCGCATGCCGCCCGGGTGGGATGGGCTTGAGACGATCGAACGCCTGTGGGCAATCGACCCGGAGATACAAGTGGTGGTCTGCTCCGCTTACACCGACTATGACTGGCTGGAGCTACTAGAGCGACTCGGGCATTCGGACAAGCTCATCGTCGTCAAGAAGCCCTTCGAGCCAATCGAAATCCTCCAGTGTGCGAGCGCCTTGAGTCGCAAGTGGCAGAACGCCCGCGCACTAAAGTCTCATGTCGAGGGCCTCGAACGGGTCGTAACTGATCGCACAAAAGGGCTCGAAGCCGCGAACCGGCAGCTCAGACATCTTGCCTCCCATGACGTACTCACGGGTCTGCCGAACCGCCTGCTCCTCGATGACCGCATTACTCAGGCCATTGCCCAGGCGGACCGGCAGTCACACGAATTCGCGGTCCTGGTGATTGACCTTGACAGATTCAAAGTCATTAACGACTCACTGGGACACCGGGCGGGCGATGATCTACTGCGGGAGGTGGCGCAGCGGCTGAAGAACGCTGTTCGCGCAGTTGACACGACCGCACGCCTTGGGGGTGATGAGTTTGTGTTCCTCCTCGGGGGCCCCGTAACGCAGGCGGAGGCGGTCGAGGTCGGCGCGCGGGCCATTGAACTGATGGAGCCGTCCATAAGATTGCTCGGAATCGACGTCCACATCTCCCCGAGTATCGGCATCGCATTTTACCCAAGGGATGGCCAGACGGTGGACACGCTGCTCGCGCGAGCAGACGCAGCCATGTACAGCGCCAAAGACCGCGGTCGCAACAACGTACAGTGCTATGCAGAGGGGATGAGTACGGTTACCCAGGAGCGCGTAAAACTCGAAAGCGAACTGCACGAAGCACTCCGTAGTGGACAATTCGAACTGCACTACCAACCGAAGGTCGACACGTCTACCGGTCGGATCAATAGCGCCGAAGCTCTGATCCGCTGGCGGCATCCGCAGCGCGGTCTCTTGCTGCCAGGCGCCTTCATCGCGATCGCCGACGATTGTGGGTTGCTAGATGACATCGGTGAGTGGGTGTTGTTTGAAGCCTGCCGTCAGGCGAAGGCGTGGCAGTGTGCCGGACTACCTCGATTGCGAGTCGCCGTAAACCTCGCGCCCTCGCAATTCAGACTCACTAAGCTAGTCGACCAGATTCGCCGAGCGCTCCAAGCAGCGGCTTTGGACTCGGAACTCCTCGAGGTTGAACTAACCGAAAGCGCGGTCATGAGTGACGCTGAGGAGTCGATACTCATTCTGGAGGCCATCAGCAGCATGGGGGTCTTGGTATCGGTCGATGACTTCGGCACCGGTTACTCGAGCATGAGCTACCTTCGCCGCTTTCCGATCGACAAGCTGAAAATCGACCGATGCTTCGTAGAGGAGATGACGCAGCGCACGGAAGACGCATCGATCGTGCGCGCAATTATTTCACTTGCGCACAGCCTACACCTTAAAGTGATCGCGGAGGGCGTGGAAACATCAGAGCAACTTGCATTGCTTGCGGACTTGGGCTGCGATCAATATCAAGGCTTCTACTTCAGCCCAGCACTGAGCTCGGCGCACTTCGTTGCCCTCGTGAAACGAGCGCGCGCCGAGCAGCCAAGTCTGACCGATGAGGAGGCAGCGCGAACCCATAGCAAGCTGGCCGGATTGAAGCGCTCGCGACGCTGAAGCCCGATCCCCCAGCGGATGCGATCCACGACGGGCCGTAGCGCCAATCGGTGCAGCTGCTTTGCCTCCAACGATGTTGCGACGCAATCCAGACACCCATACAGTGGTGGGAGCGCGCTACGACGCATTTGCTTGCGAGTATGAAGATGTCTGGATGGCGGCTTTGGGACGCACCCTACACAATGGCCGCTCGCGCTGATTTTCCATTTCCGAGCCCCGATCCCAGGTCAGTGATGCATAGAGCTCTTTCGGCAGCTTGTGCGCTTGCTTAACGAGGGCGTTGATGACGGTCTCGGTATCCTTGCTGTCCACTTTGGCCATCATCACGTAACGTGTCTGACGCTCCACCAGGGTGGCGATTTGGCTATTGTTGGAACCGAAGATCAGATCTCCTTCCCAGTGACCGGGCACGGCCCGGTCCTTTACCGACGGTGGGCGTTCGCTGATCGAGACCGTGTTGGTGATCCTGCCGTGCTCAGCCGTCTTCTGGGTGTGGCTGCGCGAGCGACGCATCCCCCGGTATCGCCGAAGATGCTGCAACAGCTCCTTTTTCAAGGCCCCACGAGCTTGGATATACAGGCTCCGATAGATCGTCTCGTGTGACACCTGGTAGTTCTCATCGTCCGGATACGTGCACTTCAGCCAGCCGGCGATCTGTTCCGGTGACCACAGTTCCTTCAATTTCTGAGCCACGATCCGCGCCAATACGCGGTTCTGAGCCAGTTTACAGCGCTTGGGACGGCGCGCTTGATCCCAAGCCGCCTGGTCCGCTTCGTTTGCCCGGTAGTCCCTGCAGCCGCCATTGCCCCTGATCTCTCGACTGACGGTGGATGGTGCGCGACGATTGACGCAGCGATCGAGCGCATCGAGCGACCGGCGACGATACCTCGGGAGATTTCCTCGCGTTCCGATACCGACAGCACCCGATCTGAGCGCACTCTTTGCGCTGGGCGGATGCCCCCGGTCTGAGCCAAAATCCCTCGAACCGAGCCATGGTGGCGGTCAAAGAGCTGGGCAATACGGTGTAGTGTCTCGCCTTGCCGCCACCGGTCCCACATCATCGCCTTCTGGGTTTCGCTGTAAAAGGTCCTCGTTCGATACTTCACCTTCAACATCCTCCCCTCTATAGCTAGAGATTAGGTGTTGCATCGACCAATTGAATCCGCAGCCGGGAGCGGCGGTTCCAAGATGAATTGCCCCGTGGATTAATCGGCTATGACTCAGATTGACCCCGAGTTGCCGTTCGTGAGCGACCGCTTTTCGAATTCCAATTTATGACGGGAGAGACCACGATAGCCGTAAGCTACGCCACCGATTGCCCAGGGCTTCAGCACGCTCAGGAGGTCTGCTACAACGAGGTAAATGGCGGCGATTACGCCACCAACGTCTATGCCACTTCACGGACGGACGGACAGCGGCAGCGCAATGGTTCAAACGAAGATGAGAGGCGAGGAAGATCACGGCCCGCAGACTGAGACTCTGAGTCGGTGGAAACGATGGCTGTCGTTGCGCGCCTACGGACTGGTCACCAACACGCCATTCGGAGCGACAACGCCGCCCATGACGATGCGCGGCCGCTTCGAACGCTTCAGCCGAGTATCGCGGCATGCAATGCAACGGAAGTTCCCAACGCTCGTCTTTGGAGATCACGCCGTCGACCGGCTTGCCATCGAGTCCGTCTGCGCGGTCGAGTCCCCGGTCCGGGTAATCCTCTACCTTCACGGTGGCGCGTTTTTCATGGGCTCCCCTGCTTCGTGCCGCAATCGGGCGATGCGCTTGAGCTACCGCTGTCAGGCGGAAGTCTTCGTGCCCGATTATCGACTCGCGCCCGAGCACCAGTATCCGGCGGCACTCAACGACGCGTTTGCCGCATGGGGCTTCGTTAAGGCTCTACGGCCGCACGCGGCGATTTTTGTGGCTGGCGATTCGGCTGGAGGCGGCCTGAGTCTCAGCCTGCTCGTCAGACTTAGAGATTCCGGCTTTGTCATGCCGAACGGATCGTTTCAGCTTTCGCCATGGACGGATCTAACGATCTCGGGATCTTCCGTCGATGGCAATTACGGCAGGGACCTGTGGTTCACGCGCAAGCACCTGGAGGTATGGGCGAGGTATTATGTCGGTCAAGCGGACGCTCGTTCGCCGTATCTCTCGCCGGTATTTGCTGACTTGTCAGGGCTACCGCCGCTCTTGCTTCTCGTCGGAGAAGACGAGCTGTTGCTTGACGACACGCTGCGCGTGAGGGACGCAGCCACATCCGTTGGCACTGACGTTCGCGCGCTCATCGGCAAGGGCATGCAGCACGACTGGCCGCTCACTCTCCCGTGGCTGGATGAGAGCAAGCATGCGTGGAATACGATTCGCCGCTTTGTTGAGGAGCATTAGCTCCTCTGCAGTCATACTAATCCGCCCAGTCAATGCGGACGCGGCCGCCGACCGGCGCCTAGCAACGATCAGTGCGCGCGCGCTGGCTACTGGGAACGTCAGTACACCCGACGTGAATGGCTGCTTTTGAGCGATTATTCTTGGTGCCGTTTAGCCGGCCTCTAGCCGGCTGCAGCCCGCCGGCACCGTATCGCAAGCGAAACGCTGGTTAGCCGCGGACTTAGGGTCAACGACTGGTCTTGAGCCCGAGCTTGCGTGACTGTCTACTTCCGGGACGATCAATCAGCAATTTTGCTACCTGCCTCGCGGGATTTTTTCTGCTTCCAGGGCACACTTGAACGCTGCGCAGCCGTCTCCGGGCGTGAGGCGCCAACTAGACTAGTGAGCCGCCGCCGCCGTTCCATCCGACCAGCGGGACACCGGCACCATGAAGATCGTCTGGGGCTCCGGAACCTCGCGGTCGTCGAGGACCACCGGAGACCCTGGCAGGTTTGCTCCCCAGCTTGCGCCTGCGACTTTTGGCACGTGGAACATGAGGTGCGGATGCCAATGATCGTCGGCATCGCTCAGGTACCCATCCTTCGACATCATGAAGGACATCGCTCCCGGCTCGGGTGAGGGGAGCTCGTTGCGCGCGAGCGCGGCGCGAACGTCGTCGAGAATCCTCTCCTTCGAGTCTCCGGCGAGTGCGAGCTTCGTCCGCCGGAGCGTGTACGCGAGGATGGACCCGGACGCTGCCCGGTTGTAGCAAACCGGTCCCCTGATCTTCGGATTCCAGAAATCGGGGCTCTCGAACGGCGCCATCCACGACCTCTCCACGAGACAAGTGAATCCGTTGGTGCCCCGGACGGCGGCGTGGTAACCCTGCGAATCGAGAGTCAGGACCGTGGCCTTGTCGGAGATCGCGGCCGGCGCGGCACTGCGCGCGAGTGCGATCTCGGAACCGGGAGGCATCAGGTATTGCTCGAGAGGCGCCATCCGCTCGTATGGGGTCGCATCGGCCGCCGCGAAGCCTGCCAGCGCCGATAGCACGACTGTTCGCGTGCCGGCTCCGACCCATTGCGCCAGGTGTCTTGTCTTCATGCGGACGCTCCTTTCGGGTATGCCCCGCTCATTCGCATGCGCTTAGCCGCAATAAATCACCTGCCTGCGTGGTTCGTCAAACTTCCTTGGAACGACCGCTCAATGTCGATGATGTCCCTGTAAGGACTAGCGCTACTGGCCGGGAGCTGCCCCTTGGTACTCCCCTGGCCGCATTCCCGGGTTCGCAACCGCTCCTGACCAGAGTTGCCGCTCGCGCATGACCGTAGCCGGAGATATTGATCTCAAGGAATGGGCGGGGCCACGGAGTGGGGATGATAGGTGGGAACGAATTGGGGAAGGTAATGGCACCTTCCGCCTCATTGACCACGAATCCGTTTACGTACCGACTGCCGCGGGCCCATTCCGGCTGGTTCAGCCGAGCCGAATCCGCGCTATGTGGGGTCGAAGAGAGTCACAAATCAGATCCCCGCTACTGCCTCGAGGTCACGGAAACTTGCCTCGCTTTACCGGCGACTGGAGCCCGGCTGCGCATCTAGGCGAGCGTAGCGGAGGCCAACGCACAGAAGCGAACGCGGCCGAGAGGGCGCATTGGGCGCTCGCCGCCTCCTCCGCTCTTCAGCATGGTTTCCGTCATCACCGCGGACACGGCAGTTGAAGCAGCATCCATCCATTCGACGGATGTCTCGCCGAAGCTCGTTCGAACGATAGAAGCCGGAAGATCGCGACCCTGCAGGCCGAGAGCTGGAGCCAGTATCTCGACGATGACGTTGGGCGCCGGGCAGATACCGAGTTCCGTTCTAATCAATGCTCCACTGGCGCTGATGCTCTCCAGGCAACCGAGGCACCTGCAGCCACTGTCACGCGACTGCATACATCTCAGTCGCACCGGTATGTTCGTCGAAAGTCGATGCCCCCAGCGATGTTCCATTGACCTCTCCCTTGAGTCCGATCGATGATTATGCTGCGTCCGACTCGGCCACGCCGCCATCCGTAATAGCCCGTACACCGCGGTTCACGGAGACCCAGTAAAGCAGTGCTCCCCACTCGGCACTTGAGTTCCGATGCGCTTGCCCCCCCCTGCGGTCAGCGTTTGGCAAATCCTCCCTCCTGTCCCTCCCAGAAAGTCGTGCCAAATGCACAGCAGCAGACGGCGCCGTACGCATTTCCCGCAATGGCAAACGAGCTCGAACGAGCATGCAATTGACGAACGAATCCTCGGGCCCCTGTCTCAGCACCGAGGGGAGAGTCTTGAATGCTAATTCACGACATGACTGATAACGAATGCCGCGCTGCACTCAAGGAGCTGGATTTCGGCAGATTGGCGTGCGTCCGTGCTGATCAACCCTATATTGTTCCTGTGCATTTTTCGTATGACGGACGGCATCTCTACGGAATCACCACGCTCGGACAAAAGATCGAATGGATGCGGTGTAATCCACTCGTCTGCTTGGAAACCGACGAGAGGACGTACCATGACCGATGGGTAAGCATTCTCGTGTTTGGCCGCTATGAAGAGTTGCCCGATACGCCGGAGCATCAAAGCGCGCGCACTCATGCTCTCGAGGTTCTGCAGAGCCGCACCATGTGGTGGGAGCCGGCCTGTGTCCCCACTGAGCGGCGGGAACGGCGTTCGCCGATCTTCTACCGGATCAGCATTGAACAGGTGACCGGACGCCGAGCAACACCTGATGTGATTGAAGTTGCCACTGACGAATCGCCTTGTTAGGAGGCGCGACCCGCCCTGACGGCCGGAAGGAGACATTGCGGCTACCAGTCACCCGTAAATTCCAAAATAGCCGCCGGGAGGCGGATGGTCCCGAAGATGGGTCAAGAGCGGCCGATCACCGGCCCCCATTGCCGGTTGGCGCTCTATGGGACGAAGCGGCCGCCCCTGCGGGCCCACTGAATTAGGCGTTACCTAAGGCTGGTTCGCACCCTGATGGTGAAAATAAGCCCCAATCGCTTGCCCGGTCTGCCGTCGCCCCGGTGATCCCGGCTTTACCTATCTCCGGACCGCCGCCTGCCCGTCGGCCGCTCGCTCGACTGCTGTCCCTTGAGACGCGCGCTATTCGTCCGCGGCATCCGCGATGCACTCCGTATCGAGGTAGCAGCTCTCGGGGTACGTACGGATGCCGGGAATCTGCCCGGTACGATGTGCCGCCTGCATGTCCTCCCAATAGCGCACCGTGAGTAGGTCGCCGTGTTCCGTGCGGAAGGCCCGCCGTAGCTCGCGGTCGGCGACGCGCAAACCTGCCTCGATCTCTTCCGGCAAAAACACGAAGCCCGGTTCAAAGTACCAGTCCGGAATTCCTTCCTCGCCGTCGATGCGATCCGTGTTGGTGCGTACCTTTACGTCGGTCAGGGCCTCGACGGCGTCGAAGTCGTAGAGATATACCTTGAGATAACGCGTGACCCCGTAGTTGCGGGCATCGAAATCCCGGTTGAACAAGTTCGCCGCAGCATTGTTTTTAATGCAATGACCGAGGTTGCTGATCGCGCGGCGTGCCTTGTCGGGTGCAGCACCCTGCAGGTAAACATTCAGCGGCATGAGGGTGCGCTGCACCACTAGGTACTTGAAAATCACCGCATCGCCCTGCAGCCGCACCGCATTGCTCGCTGCCGTCACGAGCTCCTCAAGCAGGCGCTGATCGAACCACGCGCGATCGAGCTTGAGGTTGTAGAAGATGGTGTTGTCAAGCATGCTGCCGGTGCGGTTGATGTCATGTACCCGCTTGTACTTCGCGAGCACCCCGGCAGGACCTGCGAATGACTCCCACTTGTAGTCGCCCGTTGGGCAATCGCGGATGACCTTCAACATGTAGGCAAGGCACGGCGCGTTGAAAGCCATCGCGACGGTCCCAGGCGATCCCAGCGCAGTGTTTAGCACCTCGCCGCTCTGGGCCAGGAGCTGCGTGATCTCGCTCATGACCGCCACCTTGCTGACGTGGTGGAAACCGATTGTCGAGTACTGCAGCCCGAGCGGCCGGCGCGGCATGATCGTGAACAGGAACTCGGCGATCTCGTGATAGTGCAGGTTCGTGACCTGGAAGGCGGCCTGGGTTGAACTGAAGAGATTGTGCACATGTGGAATCGTCACGAGCACGGCCCTAGCGCTCAGGCCCCCGTCCCCGTTGTGCAAGGCCACGACCAAGGGTTTTACGCGGCCGTCATGAAACACAAACCGGCCGACTAGGTAGGCGCCACGGTTGCGGAAGAAGCAGCCGCGGACCATCTCGATCCGCTGAAGCTCGAGCGTCGGATCCGACGCAAAGGAATCGTTGAGTCGCTGCGCGATGCGTGCGGCGTCGCGGTCGAGATCGCAGAACGGGACACCTAGGTCCCCCACCTTCAGCAGCTCGCTCAACACGCCGGGATCGACCGGCCAGCGGCAGTCGGCAGCCGCGAAGACGTCCTCGCGGCGTGTCACCGGTCGCGGCAAGTCCCCGAATGTGTAATCGACCGGCCGCCACTCGCCAATGTGGACGCGGCGCATCACCGAATGCAAATAGGCGATCGCGAGGTCGCCCTCGTACCGGTCGCGAATCCGCACCCGGTATGCGTCCTCGACAGCCAGCCACAGCGGCTCGTGCTCTGTCAGTGCCGGGTAAGCGAGCCGCACCTTGTCGGCGAGTGCGTAGACCGTCGCGTTGTAGAGGCCGAGCCGCGTCCGGGCGTTGGCCACCGCGGCCGCAGGATCGCGTGCCTCGAATGCGGTTTTGGCGAGCCAGGTGAGGCGCCGGAACTCGGCGTAGAAGCCCTCGAAGGTACTGAAAATCCAGGCGGCGACGAGGCGCGTGCGCTCGACGTCCCCAACCGCGACGGACAACAGCGTCGGAAAGGGCTCGATTGGGGTTGCGGCCGTCACGGTCTCTCCGTCATGCGCCTGCACGGCCGCCGATGTTCGGCACCGTGCCCGCATTGCCACACTATTCTAATGGCCCCGTTGCTGCGCGCCTACCGGCAGCGGCGCGCTGCCCGGTAGGGGGCCGGCTACGGCACGGATCGAACCGGCCGATGCAGCGAAGCCGCGCGCCATGGATAACTTCGCGACTCCGGCCCTCGACCGAACGTTAGAGGACGTGCCGTCGATGCCCCCATTTCAAGCCCAGAACCGCCGCACATGTGCGCGAGATTCAGCGGAGGCAATGTGATAGGTTCAACAAGAATCCGCTGCAGCGTGTTCCAGAGCTCCGAACGATGAGACAGGAAACAGGAAATGAACAAGACTAGCGTTGAGGCCATCAGGCGCGTCGCCAAGAACCGGCGGTAGCCCTGCGCTGCTCCCTTCGCTACTAGCCGCCTCCTTCGTGGCTGGCACCGCCCTGTGCACCCTCGCGTTCGAGCTCCATGTCGTTCACGACGCGCTTCACCCCTGGCACCCCGGCAGCGATCTCCTTGGCTCTGTAGAGTGCCTCGGTACCCCAGATGTAACCCCTGAGCTCAGCCACTCCGCCATCCACGCGTACGTCCACGTGGCGGAAATAATAGGTCGGATCCGCGTTCAACGCTGCGTATATCTGTTGCGCAGCGACCTCATCCGCCTGCGCCTGTGCGGGAGACTTCGGGGGGGACGTAGAACAGGCGGCGATGAGCGTGACCGACGCGAGCAGCGTAGCTGGGGCTAAGCACCACGGGGATACCAGTCGCATAAATCAACTACCCAGGGCATTCAGCATATGGGTGTCCAGTAGACAATTGCGAACACGGAAAAATCCGTAAGACGCCACTATTTCCGACCCTCCCGTGGCTGACAGATCTCTACCCGCTCACGGGGCGCTTTGTCTGCGCGGATCCGCGCAGCCCAACTAACCGCTCACCGCGGCGACGGGGCCCTTCCATTGCTCGGTGTCGAGGCTCCCGAGCTGCAACTAAACCTGGACGCTAAAGGCAAGATCGTTGGAGCGCTTGTTTTCCGGGTCGACACCAGACCTATCAGCCTCACCGACTCCCTGCGACTAATCGAGGGCAGCCCTGCCCCCGCCCGCGCAGGGACAGTGCCCACAATCGGGAGCGGGACCCATTCCCCCAACCCTGCGACCGCCTTCGCGAACGGCGTGACGCTCCGCGCGAGAGCCGCGACTGCGCGGGAGCCATCCGCCTATTTGCCCACGTCACATCGACAGGCGCATGCTTGCCCCCTGCCATCCACGCTTCAAGACAAAATGAGAGCCGAATCAGCGGGTGCACCTCTCTCGACCGAAGCTGGAGCGATCATGTCGCGCGGCAAGAGCACGGCACAGGAGAAACTGGCCATAGTGGAGTTCGGCGGGGTTCAGGTGATGCGTAACCCCCCTGAGATCGGCTGGCTGCTCCGTTGGGTGCTCCAGTGAGCATGATCACCGCGAGCTGGCGTTGTCCATGACCCATTGGGCGCGCTTCCGCTCGAACGACGGCCGCGTCGGCTTCGGTGTGTTCGAAGACGACCGGATCATGGAATATGACGGTGATCTCTTCGAATCGCCGCAGCCGACTGGGATGACGGTCCAGCGCGGGGCATTCAGGCTGCTCAGTCCGTGCGTGCCCTCGAAGATCATCGCGTTGTGGAACAATTTCCACGCGTTGGCGGCCAAACTCGGCAAGGCCGCTCCCGCACACCCCATGTTTCTCATCAAGCCGGGTACGTCGGTCATCGGTCCGGCCGAGCAGATCGTGCGGCCGACGGGGTACGCCGGCAAGATAGGGTACGAGGGAGAGCTGGGCATCGTCATTAGGCGCCGATGCAAGGATGTGAAGGTCGGCCAGGCGCTCGACTATATCCTCGGATACACCTGCGTCAACGACGTCACGGCGGTAGAGGTGCTCAATGACAACGTCGACTTTGTGCAGTGGTGCCGTTCCAAGAGTTTCGATACGTTCGGCTGTTTGGGTCCGATCATCACGACGGAGCTAGAGTGGTCGCGGGCGTGCGTCATCACCCGGGTCGACGGGATTGAGCGCCAGAACTAC
Source organism: uncultured Pseudomonadota bacterium (assembly GCA_963806375.1). Classification (GTDB taxonomy): domain Bacteria; phylum Pseudomonadota; class Gammaproteobacteria; order Steroidobacterales; family Steroidobacteraceae; genus 13-2-20CM-66-19. Next base: position 322,349 of record CAWDXW010000006.1, on the reverse strand, counting down.
TTACTGTCCGACATGGTCATCTCGCCCGCCGAGCAGGTGAGCCGAATATCCCACGACATGACCCTGTTGCCCGGCGACGTGATAGCGTGCGGAACCTCGCTGGGTGTTGGATCGATCAAGGATGGCTGCACCGTCGAGGTCACCATCGACGGAATAGGCACCTTGACGAACCGGCTGTCTGTCCGTGCAGTCTAAATCGCGAACCGCGTCATCGTGGGGACACACGGCTGCTCGTCCCTGATGCCACAGCTATAAACCAAAGACAGCGCCCATAGGCGGTGCTGAAATTACTGATCTCATGGCTAGTTGGCCTCGGTCGCCAGAATCGCTTGCGCCGCAGCGGCCCAAGCATGTAGAGCCTTCCTTCTCATGACCCCAACCTACCGGCCTTGCTGCAGTGCAGTGAACAGAGCCGGGTATGGGCCCGAAGTGGTGCAACTGGTCGGCCAAGACCGGTCATTGCCGTGGCAAACGGAGTAAAGCGCGGTCGAATTGCCCCCCGGATGTCTTGCGTGCATCCTCGCCCAAAGTGCCACCGCCTTTGACTCGGCGACACACAATTTCTACAAGAACGCACAGAAAGTCTGAACTTTCCGGGCCGTGATGAATCAGCCGTACCTCCCTCTGCGGAGAGTCCTCGCCGTCGGACTCGGCAACGCGCTCGAGTTCTACGACTTCCTGACCTTTTCTTACTTCGCCATACAGATCGGACATACGTTCTTCCCTGAGTCGCAGACTTCGCACGGTCTGCTGTACTCGCTCGCGACCTTCGGGGTCGGCTTCATGACCCGGCCGCTCGGCGCCTGGATCATTGGGCGCTATGGCGATCGCGTCGGGCGTAAGCCCGCGATGCTCTGGTCCTTCGGCCTCATGGGCCTCGGGATTCTAGGGCTCGCCTTGACTCCGTCCTACGCGCTCATCGGCGCCGCGGCCCCCGTAGTACTGGTGTGCTTGCGGCTGTTGCAGGGCCTCGCACTTGGTGGAGAGGTCGGGCCTTCCACCGCGTATCTCGTCGAAGCTGCACCGCCGCACCGACGCGGTCTTTACGTGGCGATGTGGATCACCACTCAGTATCTCGCCGGTCTTGCCGCCGGCGTCGTGGGATTCACTTTGTCGGCGTTGCTGTCGCCGGTGCAACTCGACGCCTGGGGCTGGCGCCTCGCTATGCTGACCGGTGCAGCTGTCGTCCCCGTGGGCCTCTACATCCGCCGCCGCCTGCCGGAGACACTGCACAGCCCGGACAGCACTCCGGCCGCCTCGGGACAGCGTGTCGTCTCCACCAAATTCGTTGTCCTTACGCTGATGGTGTTCGCCGCAGGAGTGACCTCCAGCTACGTCGTCGACTACGTCAACACCTATGTGCAGGACACCTTAAAGTTCGCCGTGCGTTTCGGCTTCGGCGCCGTCGTCGTGGAATGCGTCGTTGCCATGATCGCAGCTCCGATCGGGGGCGCGCTCTCCGACAGATTCGGGCGCAGGCCGGTCTTCCTCACCGCCGCGATCCTGCTGCTGCTGTTAGCCACGCCGTGCTATGGCGCAATGGCCGCTTGGCACACCGTGTCAATCGTCTACGCGGCAACGGCCGCACTGAGCCTCCTTGCGCCGATCATGATCGTCGCCGGCCTGACGACGATCGCCGAATCACTGCCGCAGTCGGTTCGCTCGGCTGGATTCGGTCTCCTGTACGCCATCGGCACAACCGTCTTCGGCAGCTTCACCCAGTTCAACATCAAGGCGTTGATCGATGCGACGGGGAGTCCGCTCGCGCCGGCATGGTACCTCAGCGCAGCGCTCGTGTGCGGCGCACTGGGGATGCTCCTGATGAGGGAATCGGCGCCCTGCCGGATGCGAACTCGGCTGCTACACGCCGCGGCAATGCAGTGAGCGCACTGCCCGCGGCAACTAGGCGCTGACTTCCGCGGGAATCCCGCGAGCCGCGCACCCATCTATGAACGCGGTCACGTCCTCGAACCCCCAGCATCTTGATCGCGTGCAATGAGACGGAGTCTTTGTACGCGACGCGGACCGTGGCATAGTACTCGTAATCCCAAGCGCCCAGCAGCTCCTTGATGCGCTGCCCGGTAATTTGGGGGCGCGCCAAGGGCGACTTCATCCGAGAGCAAGCTCCGGCACTCGGAATAGATTGGAAGAATGGCATGAGCATCAACACGGAACAGCGAGGCCGCGCGAGCGCTGCGGAAGCCCCGGTCCAGGTCGATCGGGACGGAGCCGTCGCACGTCTCACTCTCAATCGCGCGAACAAGTACAACGTTCTATCACGGGCAATGATCGCTTCGCTCCAGGAAGCGCTCGCGAGCGTCGCATCTCATTCTGAAATCCGTGTCGTGGTGCTCGCTTCCGAAGGCAAGGCGTTTTCGGCCGGACACGACCTCACAGAGATGGGATCAGAGGTCGGCATCGACGAACTCCGTTCATTGTTTGCCGCGTGCACGGATCTCATGCTCACAATCCGACACCTTCCGCAGCCCGTTATCGCTCGCGTGCAGGGCGTCGCAACGGCTGCGGGTTGCCAGTTGGTAGCAATGTGCGACTTGGCCATCGCAAGCAGCGATGCCCGATTCGCCGTGTCGGGCATCAATCTTGGCCTATTCTGCGCTACCCCGTCGGTTGCACTGTCACGCAATGTGTCGCAGAAGGCTGCCCTTGAGATGTTGCTGACCGGAGATTTTATCGATGCGGCAACGGCGCGTGAGCGGGGCCTCGTCAATCGGGTGGTACCGCTTGAGTCGCTCGACGCGGAAATCGACCGACTGACAGCCTCGATAGCGGCGAAATCGCCCGCAGCAATCGCAGCCGGCAAGCGGCTCTTTTACGAACAACTCGAGCTCCCGATCGAGGCCGCCTACGCGCGAGCATCCGAGGTAATGGCCTGCAACGCGGTCTTGGGCGATGCGCGCGAGGGGATCGCAAAGTTCACAAAGCGCACTCGGTGAGATTTTACGAAGCTGTTGCGCCCCAGTGTCTAAGGCCCGGGGAAATGCAACCCAGGCGAGTCAACACGTAGAAGCGCAATAAGGCGTCCGCGACCTGCACGCTCGTAAAGACCGTTCTCACATAGAACCTCCAAACGCATCCTGCCACGCTTAAGGTCGGTGCCTGCGCGAACCAGCACCGGTGATCGTTGACGCGCGGGATGCCGAAGGACACACCGGGATCAATCCGTCCGTGTTATCTCTGATCTGTGTTCCCGCCGACGCGCGTGTCATTGAAAGGCATCGGCGTGCTCAGCTTCAGAAATTGAATCCGTTGCCCGTTATCACTGGCAGGTTAGTCCACAGACCCTTGGGATCCCGGTACCACCCGGATGCAGCCAGCGCTCCGCCGTCCAGATTGATGGTCGTGCCCGTGATCCAAGAGGCCAGGCCGGATGCGAGGAACAGCGTAGCCCCAGCAGCGTCCTGGGGTGTGCCAAACCGGCCAAGCGGGATCCAGCGCCGCACGTGATCACGATGCTCGCGCGCGATCATCGAGCCCACCGGAACCTGAGGAGTCTCCGTAGTCTCCGGCGCAATTGCGTTGACGCGGATGCCTTCCGGCGCAAGTTCAAGCGCGAGGCTGCGCGTGAAGCCGGTAATCGCATGTTTCATTGCCGAATAGACGCTCGTCATTGGTATTCCCCGAAACGCTTCGATGGAGGAAAACGAAACAATGCTGCTCCCGGGGGCGCGTCTTCGGAGCAGCGGAATGGCGGCGCGAGTGACGAGGAACAATGACTTCAGATTAATAGCATATAGCGCCTCAATCTCTTCATCGCTGCATTGCTCGAACGGCTTTACGATCCTCAGGAAATCTCCAACATTGTTCACCAGCGCATCAAGGCCATCAAAGCGACGTGCGACCTCTGCCATCAACGCTTCGACGGCACCGCGCTCACGCACATCGACCTGCGACACCAGAGCTTCGACCCCGGCATTCTTAAGTGCCTGGCGTAGATCGTCCGCGCGACCCCTATCAATTTCCCCGACCACCACCTTGGCACCAGCTTGACCAAATGCCTCGACGATCGCCCGGCCGATTCCGTCTCCCCCACCAGTGATCAATACCGTCTTACCCTGGAAATCAATCATATTGTGCCCTCGCTGTTAATTCGGACGTGCGGATCGCTTAGTTGCGGACAATTTACTGCGCTGGCCGCTCGTATTCCTCTTTGTCTGCCCGGTATCCCAGCCCGACGCCCGCGTGGGCAGCTACGGACAGATTAAGCGGCCGCTCCCCTGGTTTCAGCAATGAGCACTCCGGGCTCGAGAAGCGCGGAAGCGAATTGGCATTTCGGTGCGCCAAACGGCTGGCGAACGTTAGCCCGCCAACCTGGTGGGATTCGTGAGGTACGAGCGCAAATCGAAGGATTGCTGTGACCTCGTTGGCGTCCTCGCTCCATCAATGCGGATAAGGCTCCTCAAGGCTCACGCGACAGTGAGGACATCTCTTTGGTTGTCGTACGCCAAAGATCCACGGGTTGACAGTGTTCTCACACTTCGGACATTCCAACGTCACGCTGATATGCAGTCCACGGAAAAATGCCGCACAGCCGGCAATAACGAGCACAAACCCCACTATAGTTTGAAATACTCCGGAACTTCGCCACGCAAACGCCACCACGAACAGCACCAAACCGCCAATGATCAGCGAGAAAGCCTGTTGCGCACGCCGCCTGATTCGCTCCCCAATTGTTTGCCCAACTGGTGCCCAGCTGGCAACGCCCGTTACCCAGTGAATCACGGCCGGAGGGATCAAGACTTCAAAGAAGTCCGACGTCGCCCGTGGGAAGCGACGGGTGAGGTAGTCCATGATTCTCACCATCATCGGCTTTAAGTTTACCGCCGGCGCTGGCTGCCCGGTGAAGCCCAGGAAGCTGCCTGACGTTATGACAACTCCCGACCCGGTCCTAGCAGTTTTCCGCCTTTTCTTGCTCGCCCGAGCCCCCAGGCAGGCAGCCAGAGCCGCCTGACGAGGCCATTGCTGATGCGATGCATGACTACCCTCCAGCCGCAGCTTACGAATACCTACGAATCTTCCGTGCCGACCTGCGCACGGAAGCGTCTGACTCGGCGGATGGCTATATCCGTGCGCGTGCCGCATTGCGGCAGCAGCAGCGCATACCCTCTTCCTTGATCTTGGGAACATCGGCGCGCATCCTCGGGCGCTCGCTCCAAAGTGGCGCTGGAGCGCATCGCAAGAAAGTTAGAAGCTGTACAAAAGGGGGATAACTTGGAAAAGATGCTCTCACTCATCGTGCTCGCCGGAGTTTTCTTCGCCAGCCCTGCTTTCGCGGCAGACCCGATCGTGGGGACTTGGAAGCTCAACGTCGCGAAATCCAAGTTCAATGCGGGCTCAGAACTAACCGCAGGCACCCGTGTCTATACCGAAGCCAATGGCCTCTACACACTCGACCAAAAGCTGACAGGCATGGATGGCAAGGAAAAGTCGAACCGTGCGCAGTACCGCGACGGTAAAGAAGAAAAACAGACTACGGCAGGGCCCGCGGATACGACCCTCGGCAAAAAGATCGACGCAAACACCTGGGATTTCGATCTCAAGAAGGATGGCAAGGTCGTTGGCCATGTCCATCGGGTCGTATCGGCTGATGGCAAAACACTGACGGTCCATAACACCGGTATGCAGCTGAGCGGTGCTACGGGCAACGAGACGCTCGTATTCGACAAGCAATAGGGATTGCGTAAGGGTCGCGCGCACACGGACGTGCGCACCTTCGCGCACACGTACATCGCAGATTCACCACAGCCGCCTGATGTCCGATTCCGGGCGGCTCCGGCTAACACAGCCTTCCCAGACGCCGTTATGGCTTCCGTTCGAAGTAAATGTTCGTCGAGCTTGGCGTAACAAGGACGGGCTTCGGCCATAGTGCACACGCACCAATTGAATTTTGTACTGTCTCCGTGGCCGAATCGTCGGTATTGCGATCGGCGCTGCCGGCGCGACCGCGTGAACCAGTCCGCAGCCGCGCTGACTGCGCAGACCAGAGGTACCTGACTGCCCTCTGGGTCGGATGGAACGCTTATGCCTCTCCAGATCGACCGCGTGTTGCGGCGCGAACACCACAGGCGACGCCGTCTGCACGGAGGGCCGTCTGCGATCCGCGCTTTAATACAGGAAGTTCTCCACTTGATCGGTACCCGTGAATATGAATGGCAGCTCATGAATTTGCTCTAATTTGACTGCCTCAAGCTCGTTTGGATCGATCCCCAACGCCTTAACGATGGTAGCTGCAACCTGCTGATTACTGGTTGCAGATTTCACCGTGGCTGGCTCCATCCCTGCGAACGACACTAACAACGCGGTATGCACGTCGTCCTCATTGAATCCGCCGTGCTCTGCGATCTTGGTCCCGCCGGTAAAGATGACGCCCGTGTTGACCTTGAGAATGATGTCCGGGGTGCGTGGATCACTGACCGGCGAGTTGAACTTATTGCGCAGTGACGGGCCAGCGAAAATTTCCTGAATCCCCAGCGCTTGCTGATTCTGCGGTGTACTCAGATTTGCTACGGCGGACCCCACCAAGGAGGGTTCTGAAAGCCAGATCAGCGAGCCGTCATCAGAGATGTCAAACGCATCCGCCTTACCGATGGTAGCCGCCGGCTGGCCACCACCGATACCGCGTCGCTTGGTGATGTCGATCGGGGACTGCCCGTGCTTGGCCGCAATGACGATCAAAGTCGAATCGTACAATCCCTCCCTTTTGAGTTCGCTCACCATTTTCCCGAGCGACCGGTCGACGAAGTCGAGCTCACCGGCTAGCCCCTGGCCTGGCGTGCCAAGAACATTCGAATAGCCGCCCTTGATGCCGGTTACCGGGTCGACTGCAAGCTTTTCGCCCACACTGACCGCCTGAAAGTTCGTTCCAAACAGCGTAGGTACTCCCACGCGCTTGGTGCGGTCATGGTTGTAGCCGTCGATTTGGTTAACCACAGCAGCGACATGAAGCGAGTCGTAGCACTTGATGTCATCAAAGCTATTGGTCCAGCCATCGTCGTAGGTTGCATCCGGATACGGCACGACGGCGCAGCCCGAAATCTGTGGTAGCGGGACTGGAATGGAGTTAATTTCCGGCCCGTAAAAATCTTCCACGCCCTTGCCACTCGGCCCGTTCGTCCACTCATAGGAGGGGTGCTTATCGGTCCACGCAGTACGTCCGCGGTGTGCCCTCACTACCTCGAAGATGGTGTTCACGCGCACGTAGTCGTGCGGCATGAGCCTCTTGCAACCGGCCTTTGGGTCGCGCACCAAGTATTCAGGATTGATACCGCCGCCACCATCCAGTTTGGTGAGATCGATGTCGACCGCCTCGTCCCACGCAACATTGGTGCCCACCGTGCCAGGGCAGGCTGCGCCCGGATTGCCTAAGCCGTCCGTGCGCATCGGGGGCGAAAGCGCGCGGTTGTAGGTGTCGTCATACCACAGCCCCGTAGTGGTCGGCGAACCGCCGGTAACCAGGGATGCGAGGCCGGGAAACGAGTCCGAAGGCGCGCTGGTTGAATTGTTCGTATAGGTTATGCCCTGGCTGCTCAGGGCGGCCAGTGTCGAGTCGGCGTGCGTGGCGACGTAGTTGGTAAGATCGAGCGCGTGCAGTCCGTCGACGCTGATCAGGAGCACGTGCTTGACCTGATGGCCGGTCTCGGCGATCTCGTTGTCCGCGCCCGCACCCAATGAGGCCGCGATCAATGCGAACCCAACGACGACGCTGTGCATCTGTCTCTTCATTGTATTGACTCCGTGGATGACGCCATCGCCAGCGCCGGGTTTCCCTTGCACCAATAGGCCGCAACTCTAGAGATGAGTTGTTACAGTTCTGAGTTAACAAACTGCGCAGGCAGTCCATCTGGCGACCGATGAAGGACGGCCAGTCAAGCCCGTCAAGCTTCAGGTCGGTGCGCGCGCGCGTGGCGATTGCCTATACTTCTCGGCCTTCGCACAAAATCCGAGGCTATCGTGTCACGTCAATTACCATGGCCCTGGTCGCGTCGGCGCTTCCTTGAACTGAGCATGCTCTGCGGCACGACCGCTGTGATGCCTTACGCTGCCCGCGCGGGTGATGGGCTCGGGCCGCTCATTACCAAACCCATCCCCGCCACCGGCGAGAAACTCCCGGTGATCGGGATCGGCACCAATCAGTTCGGACGCATGCCCTACGGCGACGTGCGGGCGATCCTGCAACGCATGCATCAGCTCGGGGGCACGGTCATCGACACCGCGGCGCTGTACGGTGAGAGCGAAGTGCAGATCGGCAAGGCGCTCACGGAACTCAATCTCACCAGCAAGACGTTCATCGCGACGAAGCTCAACGCGCCTGGCGGTCCAGGCGATGGGGTTGGCGGCCTATCCAGCTTCGAGCGCTCAGTTCAGCGGCTGCAGAAGGTGGATCTGTTATTCATCCATTTCGTCGACAGCGTGGAAGCGATGATGCCGGTGGTCACCGACCTCAAGAAGCAGGGTAAGGTGCGTTATATCGGTATCACGTCCATACGCTCGTCTCAGTACCCGCAGGTTCTGGAGTGCCTGCGCAAGTACCCGATGGACTTCCTGCAGGTGAACTACTCACTGGGCGATCGTTCGGCGGAGAACGAGATCCTGCCACTTGCGCAAGAACGTAAGATCGCCGTTATGGCGGCGGTTCCACTGGGCGGAGGCCGCAATCTGCTGATCAAACAGGCTGGTGACCGGCCGCTCCCCTCGTGGGCCGCCCAGTTCGGCATTGCCAGCTGGAGCCAGTTCTTGCTGAAGTACGTGGTATCACACCCCGCGATCAACTGCGCCATTCCCGGTTCAAGTAAGCTCGAGCATCTGGAGGACAACCAGGAAGCCGGACACGGACACCTGCCGGATGCGGAAGCCCGCCGGAAAATGGAGGCCTTCTGGGCACAGACCTCCTAGGTCCGCGTGCAATGCCCGGACGGACACTTCAGAGCCACGCAAATCAGGTCGGCGTTCTGGGCTCTCCATGACCGTGATGGGCCGGCTGCTGCGACCAAGCTGGCAGACACACGGGAGCTGGGCGGCGATCGGCTGCCCGTGAAGTTTGATAAAGCCCAAAAAGAGCGTGCGCGGATCGCCACGCGCCTAGCCCGATCTCGATCGGTACCGTGGCAGATAACGTACGTCGCAAAGGTGGCGCTCACCGACCCGTTCGGTGAGCGGCCTTCGCGGCTGCCGCCATCGCGCACGGCTGCTCTGAACTTTTCTTTGGCTGCGGTATGTCGAGAGCAGCGTGGTGCTCAGCCCGCGGCCGGCGCCGTGATGAGCGGCATTCCCGACTGAATCTGCAGGTCTATGAGATTATCCAACATCGCCTCTACCTGAACAAAGCGGGCAGCTGTTCCAGTATTGAGAGCGGCTCTGACTTTATCGTAATAGTTGGCGATCAAGTCGGTGCGCTTCTTGTAATACGAGATGGTCTGATTTACGAGCTCGTCCGCCTTGTTATCTGTCATCGTGCTGTAGTTCTTCGCATATTCGCGGATATTTGCTTCGCGCAGATCGTTTAGCTTCGCGAGTTCCGCTTGGAATTGCTGGTAAATCGGCAAGAACTTCGCGGTTTGATCGGCGTTGAGCTCGAGTGCATTAAGCATGGCGCGAGACTTCTCGGCACGCACATCTTTGCGCAGGAGTTTGATTTCCTGGTTAAGGTTCGCTTTGGCAGTCGGGGCGGCACTGGGCGCACCGGCGGCGGGCGCCTGCGCAATCGCCATCGAACCGGCCACGATCAGCACGGTTGTGGCGAGGCCCCCGATGATCTGTTTGCTTCTCATTAGGTCCTCCGAGGTCAAGATTGAGACGGTGGTCAGTTTTTGGTCGTACGCTGCTACGTCTCCACCGTAGGCGGAATCGCTGCGCCGCCGAATGGTACCGGCAAGTCTGTGGCTGTGCCAGTTTACATTTGCGCAACGCCTACCGTCTCTGTCAGACAGCAGGCTCACCAGCTTGAAAAAAGCATTGGGTGACAATACCCAACCTACCCGCCGCCGACTCCGGTGTGGCAGACTCCGAACCTAGCACACCGGGCGCGCCACCCTCGGCGTTCGGCGCGCTGTTCCTGCAGTCCGAGTACCCGCGGCAACTCCTCTTCAGCTACGCTCCTCGGCGCACTGCGACAAGCCACTACAATTCGCTTGAGATGGCAAAATGTCACTTTGAAGTCGGAGGCCTGAGATGAACATCACAGAGGATCCCCGCTTGCCTCAACCCGGGCACTGCGCTAAACGCCGAGCCGTTTTGACATCAGCTTTCCGTACCGCCTCGCTGGCCCTGATCGGCGCTCCCCTCCTCGGTCTACCGCAAATCTCCAGCGCTGCCGCACTGGGTAAGGAGAAGCGCGACCAGCTGACGCCCGACCAGGTCATCGACATATTGAAGAAGGGCAACGAGCGCTTCCGCGCTGGCGAAGCGTCCCCCCACAACTACCTGGCGCAGAAGCGCGCAACCGTCGCCGGCCAATATCCCGCTGCAGTGATTCTGAGCTGTATCGACTCGCGGGCGCCCACAGAAATCATTCTCGACGCGGGCATTGGCGACACGTTCAGTGCACGCATCGCCGGAAATATTGCCAATGACGACCTGCTCGGCAGCCTAGAGTTCGCCTGCGCATTGGCCGGAGCCAAGGTCGTTCTGGTGATGGGACATACGGGCTGTGGCGCGATTAAGGGGGCAATTGATGGCGCACAGCTTGGTAACCTCACCGGCTTGTTAGATAAAATTAAACCGGCAGTAAAAGCCACTCCCTACGACGGCGAACGCACCAGCAAAAACGCTGAATTTGTCGACATGGTGGCTAAGACTAACGTGAGCCTGACGATCGGCGAGATCCGTCGGCGGAGCGAGGTGCTAGCAGGCCTGGAAAGGGAGGGTAAGATTGCGCTCGTCGGTTCGATGTATCACTTGGCCGGAGGGCGAGTCGATTTCTTCAGGTGAGCGAGCGCTCTCTGAATCGACGACGCTGATACCGCGCGCTATCTACTCGCAGTGTGAGCTCGATCCCGCGCGCGAACATCACTCGCAGCGGAATATCATGCTGCTGGTAGGTTTGCGGTAGCCTGCATCGTTATCGTCGAAGGATTCGACCAGTGGTGTCTTTCCGGACTGTGCGCAATGCACGTTCGCCAGATAGATTGCATCCTGACGTGCGAACGGCGTGCCGCGCAAAGAGCTTCCGGTTACCGCAAACTCTCCTGCCCCCGTGTTCCGTACCGTGGGATCAGTCGCGCATCCGGCGAGCAGCAGGACAATCCAGTACCTCACGGTCGCACCCCCATATTGCCAATCCTACCGTTACACTTCGGGGTGCACCCGGCGCATAAGACATATCGCGGCTCGAAATATTCGCACAGGCCCCCGCGGGGCAGTGAACTGCGAATTGAGGTCACGCAGGTCCACATTCGCCGCCGCCCTACCGCTCGCCGCACAGGCTCGACGAGCAGTGCGATGCCGACATCGTCGACCACCCGCATTCTTTGATAGCGCAATCGGGGTTGTCAGTTCTCCACGACGGGCAGGGCGACGTAGGATGCCTCCCTGGGCGAGTGGTACACCCGCTGCGTGGCTTTGCGGTAGTCCGCGGGCCTGGCCAGGAAGACGTTAGGCACAAAAATCTGCGGGTTGCGGTCATACAGCGGGAACCAGCTCGACTGCACCTGCACCATCAGGCGGTGGCCCGGCAGGAAGACGTGGTTGCTGGGCGGAAGCTTGAATTCGTAAAGAAGCGGCTTATTGGCCTGAATAGCCTTGGGCGTCACGAAGCCCTCCCGATACCGCCCGCGCAGGATGTCCATACCGACGGCGAGCTGATATCCGCCCATCTCGGCTTGCGCGTATACCTCATCCGGATACACATCGATCAGCTTAACGACCCAGTCGCTGTCGGTGCCGCTGGTGGAAGCCACCAGGTGCACCAGCGGCTGGCCGCTGATCGTCAGGGGCCTGGTGAGCACCTCCGAGGTGAAGGTAATGACATCGGTGCGCCCCGATGCCTCACGCTGGTCATCGGTCAGCCACTGCTGCCAGGTCTGCCCGGGCGCGTACCCGACCTGCTGGATGGGGCGCGCGCGAAAGGGCACCGGGTGGGCGGGATCCGAGACATACTCGGTAAAGGCCTGACCGCCGGCCGGCACCTGAAATCCGAGCCTGTTGCCCGGTTGCAGGTACAGAGCCTTGGTCGAGTGGGTGCAGCCACTCGCGCAACTGACGGGCCAGCGGTCGAGCCGCCGCCACACGTTGGTGCCGGTTTCGAACGCCGTCACCGCCGCTACCCCGGCCTCCGGCGCACCGTCCTTCAGGTACTGCGCCAGGAATGGCCGCAACACGTGCTCGCGAAACCAGGCAGACGTGTCGCTGCCAAAGCGCAGATTCCCCAGGCTGCTGCCCTCATCAATGGCCTGACCGTGATACCACGGCCCCAGCACCAGCTTGACCATGTTGCCATTCACGTCCTTGGGCTTGATCGCCTCGTATACGGCGATAGCGCCGTAGCTGTCCTCGGCATCCCACAGACTGTGAACCAGCATCACGGGCACCGTCAGTGGTTGATTGGCCAGGATCTTGTCCAAGGCCTGGTCGCTCCAGAAGGCATCGTAGGCGGGATGCGCCACTACCTTGTTCCAGAACCCGATCTGTTGCATGCCATGACTGCGGCCCAGCTCCCCGGCCGAGCCTGCCTGCAGGAACAGATCGTAGTCGTCGTGGTAGTTCGACCACCATTTGACGGTGTTATCGCGACTGGCCACCTGCTCGTAGATGTACGACGCGTTCTGCTGCCGGAAGGCGCCAAAGTGAAACCAGTCATCACCCATCCAGCCATCCACCATCGGGTTCATGGGCACGGAGACCTTCAGGGCCGGGTGCGGATTGATCAGAGCCATCAGCGGCTCGAAACCGTCGTAGGAGATACCCAGCGTTCCGACCTTGCCGTTGCTTTCGGGCACGTGCTTCACGAGCCAATCAATGGTGTCGTACGTGTCCGTGGCGTCATCCACCGGCGTCGGGTTCTGCGGTCCGTGGAGGGGGCGGTTCATCACGTAGTCGCCTTCGGAGCCGTACTTTCCGCGCACATCCTGCACCACGCGGATGTACCCATCCTCCACGATCACGTCGGTCGCATTGTCGTAGCCCTGCAGCATCGGGCCCAGGTGCCCGCTGGGCGTGTGGCTGGTAAGCCTTGTGGCATCGTAGGGTGTCCGGGTGAGCAGCATGCCGGCATGCGCGGCTCCCTTGGGGACGAGGATGACGGTATGAAGCTTCACGCCATCGCGCATCGGGATCATGACGTCGCGAAGGTCGTAGTCCCATGTGTCGGTAACGGCAGTGAAGTGAGCCGGCGTCTCGCTGGGGTACTGCGGATAAAGGGGCCGGGGTGCATCTTCGGCCCCATAGCCGCTGGTTACGGCCAGAAGAAGGACGGACAGCGCAGCGAGGCTTGTCTTCATGGCGTCTGCTCTGGGTGTCTGTGCATGCGGATACTCTAGCGGCAAGCGGGACCCCACGGCCAGCAATGGTCTGTGCATGTATCTACCAACTGCTGCGCAGCGGTGGACCGCGTTTATTGGCCAAGGGCAGCGCCACTCCCCGTCGAGTGCTGACGGACCAGCTTCCCCAGGCTGCACAAGAATGCCTTTGCACAAACAGAAGTCGTGGCTGCCGGCCATTAGTCTCGAGCCGAGTCTCGCAGCAGTTCCCGGGCCTGCTCCCAAAACATGCACACAAGCGGTAACATCAAGCCTCGAAACCCTATGAAGATCACCGTTAACGAGCTGGCGCTCGAAATCGACGCCACACCCGATACGCCGCTGCTGTGGGTGCTGCGCGATCACCTCGGCATGACGGGTACCAAATTCGGCTGTGGCAAGGCCTTGTGTGGCGCCTGCACGGTCCACGTCGACGGCGTACCGGTGCGCTCGTGCGTACTGCCGCTGTCCGCGCTCGCGGGCAAGACGGTGACGACCATCGAAGGCGTGGCCCACGGTCGCAACGGTGCACTCGTGCAGCAGGCCTGGATCGAACTCGACGTGCCGCAGTGCGGCTACTGCCAGTCCGGCCAGATCATGTCCGCGCTCGCGCTGCTGCAGTCAAATTCGGCTCCGAGCGACGCCGACATCGACGCCGCAATGTCCGGCAACATCTGCCGCTGCGGCACCTACAGCCGCATCCGCGCAGCCATCCATCGCGCCGCCGAGCTGCTGAAGTCCGGCGGGGCGCAGACGGATGCCTGACATGGCCACACCCGATGAGCTTGCATTGCCCGGCTCTGTGACCCGCAGGCAATTTCTCGGCACTGCCGCCGCGCTCGGCGGTGGTCTGGTGCTCGCCGTGTCCCTGCCTGGTTGGCCGAAATCCCCCGGCGGCAGGGCCGCCGGGGGCCAGCTCAACGCCTGGCTGAACATCGCCAGCGACGACACCATCACCGTAGTCGTCGACCGCTCCGAGATGGGACAGGGCGTGTACACCGCCCTGCCCATGCTGCTTGCTGAGGAGCTTGAAGTCGACGTCGCCACGATCAAGGTAATCGCAGCGCCCGTAGGCGAGGTGTATGTCAACAAGCTCAACGGCTCCCAGCAGACCGGGACCAGCAACAGCGTGACGGATGCATGGGAGCGGCTGCGCACGGCCGGCGCTCAGGCGCGCAGCATGCTGATCGCCGCGGCAGCGAAGAAATGGGGCGTCGCGGTTGCCGAGTGCCACGCAAGCAACGCCATGATCGTCAATACGCGCGGCGGCAGTCTGAGCTACGGCCAGCTCGCCGAAGCGGCCGCCAAGGAACCCGTGCCCCAGAATGTTACCCTGAAGGCGCCGAAAGACTTCCGCGTCATCGGTCGCGGCCTTGCGCGCCTGGACACATCGGGCAAGGTCAACGGCAGTGCTGTCTACGGCATCGACGTGACACTGCCGGGAATGCTGCAAGCCGTCCTGGCACAAAGCCCCGTACTCGGCGGCCGGATCAAGACGCTGGATGCGGCCGCGGCAGAGAAGATGCCCGGGGTCCGTAAGGTGCTGACCGTCGATAACAGCGTGGTCGTGGTCGCCGATCATTACTGGCAGGCGCTCCAGGCACGCGGCGCGCTGAAAATCACCTGGGAACCGGGGGCGAACGCCAAGCTCGATAATGCCGCTATCCGCAGCGTGCTCCGTGGCGCGCTGGCGGCGGGCCCCGGGCTCGCGGCGCGTAAGGACGGTGATCCGGCGAAGGGCCTGAGGGACGCAAAGCAGACGCTCAGCGCGCTGTACGAGCTGCCCATGCTGGCGCACGCGACCATGGAACCCATGAACTGCACGGCTGACGTCAAGGCAGACAGCTGTGACCTGTACGTCGGCACCCAGTCGCAGCAGATCTCCCAAGTGACGGCTGCCAAAGTCGCAGGGCTGGCGCCGGAGAAGGTTCGCGTCTACACGACCCTGCTCGGGTGCGGCCTGGGCCGGCGGCTCGAAGTTGATTTCGTGCCGACGGCAGTGGCCGCCTCCAAGGCGGTTGCTGCTCCCGTGAAGGTGCTCTGGACCCGTGAGGATGACATGACCGCCGGCTATTACCGTCCTCCTGCGGCACTGCGCGTGAGCGGCGGATTCGATGCGGCCGGCAAGTTATCCGCATGGCAGTTGCACATCGCCAGCCCGTCGATCACCCAGCGCTTCACCAAGTTGCCGGGCGCGCCGGAGGTTACCGACCCCTTTGACTCGGTGACCGAGGCCGCCGTCACTTTTCCCTACGCGGTGCCCAATGTCGGTGTCAATTTCACGCGCCAGGAGATCGGCATCACTGTCGGCTATGTGCGCTCCGTCAGTCACGCGATCAACTGTTTCGCGATCGAAAGCTTCATGGACGAGCTCGCGGGAGCGGCCGGAGCTGACCCTTATGAATTTCGGCGCGCGCTGTTGGCGCAAAAACCCCGCCACAGGCGCGTGCTGGAAGCTGTCGCCGAACGCGCCGGCTGGGGCCGCGCTCCCAAGGGTCATTTCCAAGGCATCGCGCTGATGGAAGGGTACACAACCTGCGTGGCTCAAGTGGCGGAGATTTCCCTCCAAAAGGGCCAGGTCAAGGTGCACAAGATCGCCTGTGCACTCGATTGCGGACAGGCCGTCAATCCGAGAATTATCGAGTCGCAGATTCAGAGCGGCATCGTTTTCGGGCTCTCATCCGCGCTGTGGGGCGACGTCACCATCGTGGCCGGCGCCGTGCAGCAGACGAATTTCAACAGCTACCGGGTATTGCGTGGCAATGAGATGCCGCTGATCGAGGTTCAATTACTCGCGAGCGACGCGCCGCCCGGCGGCATCGGCGAGACCGCCGTCCCCTTAGTGGCTCCCGCGGTCTGCAACGCGATCTTCGCGGCCAGCGGCCGACGTCTGCGCAGCCTGCCGATCTCAGGACCGCACGGCGTCACACTGTAGGATGCTCGCCGGCACTGAAACGCCTGCGGCATAAACCCCAGAGCCCGTCCAGCCGCTATCGAGAACGCTGACGCAGCACCGGACAAACCGTGCCGCCCGGCGTAGGCTGATGTCCGGTTCGGTTGGCGGAAGGGAGACAGCAGCAGTGATTGACAACGATAAGTTCGAACTTCTGACCGGAGACGTGAGCGGACTACGCGCAGTCGTCATGGCACTTGTGAACAGTCACCCGGATCCTCGCGCGCTGATTCGGGAAATCGATCGGCTTGCCGAACTGCAGGCCGCGACCGCAAATCCCATGCCGGTCACGGAACCCTACATACAAGGCCAAACTCAGACTACGGACGCGTTTCGCGCACGCATTCTGGAGATCCTGGCGCGGGGCGGTCGCAGATAGCTGTTCCTTGATGTCGCCAGCAAGCCAGCTAGGTGGGTGGTCGCGTAACTACGGTCCCAACCTATCGAAGCGGTACGCAAGCTCTGACCCTCCATTGCCTTCGTAGGCAAGTTGCGCTACCAGCAGGGCGAACGGCTCTGTATAACGCGCGATCAACAGCGGTCCGGCATGTATGGGATCGAAACCTACATCAGCGATCAGCTCAGCTGCCACGGCGTTACCGTTCCTGTCGTTGCCGCAGTACACCAGACTTGGTCGGGCCACCCCACGACGCGCTTCGTACACACTGGATAGTACTTCGCTGGGAATCGTGTTGAAGGCGGAAACAATGCGCGCCTTCGGGATCATTTTGGCGAGCGCCTCGGCGCCCGACGAGGTTCGGCCGATGACCAGCTCGGTGTTGTCGTCGTTCATCGGCAGTGAGCAGGTCACGACCACCTTTCCAGACAAGTCGCCGGTCTGTCTCAGCACATCCTCGATACAGGACCAGTGCACGGCCAGGAGCACCGCGTCCGACTCCGCGGCGTCACGCGGCTCACCGGCGCGTGCCTCCCCCGTGGCCTCCCGTGCGAGTCTCTCCAGCTTTTCCGTGCTGCGGGCATAGCTGAAGATCACCTTGTGCCCGGCCCGCGCAAAGAGCGTTCCGAGCTTGGACCCCATCAACCCAGAACCCAGAATTCCGACTCGCATATCGTTCACCTGAAACTCACCAACGAACAAGCATGGAGTCCCTGAATCTCGGCCCTAGCGGCCAGTCATGCGCTCCAGGTGTTCCGGGTATCGTGCCCCCTGGACGGCAACCTTCGCGGCGGCTGAGTCGATTTCGCGCAGGTCGTCGGAGGTCAGTTCAATTTCCGCCGCCCCGATATTCTCCTCCAGGCGGTTAATCTTCGTCGTGCCAGGAATAGGAACAATCCACGGTCGCTGCGCGAGCAGCCACGCGAGCGCCATCTGCGCAGGCGTAGCCTTCTTTCGCCGCGCAATGCTCCCAAGCAGCTCGACCAGGGCTTGATTCGCTCTGCGGGCTTCCGGTGTGAAGCGCGGAACCATGTTGCGGAAGTCGGAGCTGTCGAACGTGGTGTTCGCGTCGATCGTCCCCGTGAGGAAGCCCTTCCCCAGGGGGCTGAAGGGTACGAAGCCGATCCCGAGTTCCTCGAGGGCAGGCAGAACTTCCTTCTCAGGAGCCCTCCACCAGAGTGAGTACTCACTCTGCACTGCCGCGACCGGCTGTATCGCATGCGCGCGGCGAATGGTTTGCACGCCGGCTTCGGAAAGCCCGAAATGCTTCACCTTGCCCTCGCGAATCAGTTCCTTCACCGCCCCCGCCACGTCTTCGATCGGCACTTCCGGGTCAACACGGTGCTGATAGAACAGATCGATGACCTCAACCCGGAGCCGCTCGAGTGAGCCCTCGGCCATCTGCTTGATATACGCCGGACGGCTGTTGAGACCGCCGCGCTGCTGTCCGTTTGGGTCGATGTCGAAGCCAAACTTGCTGGCAATCACCACGTGTTCACGGAAGGGTTCGAGCGCCTCGCCGACCAGCGTCTCGTTGACGAACGGACCGTAGACCTGGGCGGTGTCGAAGAACGTGATGCCACGCTCAATCGCGGTGCGGATCAAAGCGATCATGGCCTGTTTGTCTGCAGGAGGGCCGTAGCCAAAGCTCATCCCCATGCAACCCAGGCCGAGCGCGGAGACTTCCAGCCCGCTATTTCCGAGTTTCCGCTTCTGCAATTGCGTGTCCTCCGAGTTCATCGATCACCGGAGGCGCCTACTATCCAGCCGTGGACACGGCGCCGTACTGTGCCTCGCTCACCTTCTCCATCCAGTCGACCGCGTTGCCATCCAGCGCTTCCACGATGGCGATGTGGCTCATCGCGGTGGTCGGCATGGCGCCGTGCCAATGCTTTTCACCCGGCGGGCACCAGATCACATCTCCAGGCCGTATTTCCTTGATCGGCCCTCCCCAGCTTTGCACGAAGCCGCAGCCTGCGGTCACGATCAAGGTTTGACCCAGTGGATGGGTGTGCCAGGCTGTGCGGGCGCACGGCTCGAATGTGACGCTCACGCCAAGCGCCCGGCCGGGCGCGGGTGCCTGGAACAGCGGGTCGATCCGCACCACGCCGGTGAAGTACTCGGCCGATCCCGTGCCGGAGGGCTGTGAACCGCTGCGTTTGATGTCCATAGGTGTGGTCCGTACGCGGTGGAGATCAGGCTTTGCTGCAGGCCTCGACAAGGTAGCAAGTGCACCGCCGGCCAGTAAGTGGGAGAATCGGCATGGACCTATGAAGCAGCTTCATGAATGCAGCGTCGAAGCTTCAACGATCTTATGGCCTTTCTCGCGGTCGCCCGCGAGCGCAGCTTTACCAAGGCAGCCGCACAGCTGGGAGTCTCCCAGTCGGCCCTGAGTCACACGATTCGCGGATTAGAGGCACGGCTGGGACTTCGCCTGCTGACGCGCACGACCCGCAGCGTGGCTGCGACCGAGGCCGGGGAGCGGCTGCTTCTCACGGTGGGGCCGCGGCTGGAGGAAATCGACCATGAGCTGACGGCGCTGAGCGAGCTTCGGGAAAAGCCTGCGGGAACCATCCGCATCACGACCGCGGAGCACGCCGCGGAATCCATCCTCTGGCCGAAGCTCGTGCGATTCCTGCCTCAGTACCCTGATATCAAAGTCGAAATCGTGATCGACTACGGACTGACCGACATCGTCGCACAGCGTTATGACGCGGGCGTGCGCCTGGGCGAGCAGGTGGCGAAGGGCATGATCGCGGTGCGGATCGGTCCGCAGATGCGAATAGCGGTAGTCGGCTCCCCCTCCTACTTCACCAAGCACTCTGCGCCAAAAGCCCCGCAGGATCTGATCGGCCACAACTGCATCAATCTGCGCCTCCCAACGTATGGTGGTTTGTATGCCTGGGAATTCGAGAAAAGTGGCCGCGAAGTCAAAGTGCGTGTCGAGGGGCAGCTCGTCTTCAACCGCATCCAGCAGATGCTAAATGCAACGCTGGCGGGGTTTGGGCTGGCCTACCTGCCGGAGGATATCGCGCAGCCGCACCTCGCCAGGGGGCGTCTCAAACGGGTACTGGAGGATTGGTGCCTCCCCTTTCCCGGGTACCACCTTTATTATCCCAGCCGCCGACAGTCCTCCCCGGCCTTTACCTTACTGGTCGACGCGCTTCGCTACCGTCAATAGAGGCGCCGCGTGGGCGTGGGATATTGCGGCAACAGTGTCCTATGCCCACACGGCACGAAACGCGGTTCTAGTTTGCAAGTGACCCCCGCTCTTTCTGCGCATTTCGCGGAGGATCAAGACCCGGCAAACGCTGCACCCAAAAGGCCAGGGCTGTCTGTCGCGATGCGGTGATGTGTAAGTGCGCAATCACTCCACAACGCCTTGAGCTTCAGCGACGGCATGCGTGAGTGCAGTTGGGCCCGCGCTTCCATGGCCGCTGCGGCCACCTCCGATTACGTTTTCGCACAAGTATCGAGCAAACCAACAGCGCCGCAGGATCCGACTCACCACTTAGGCTCCAACAACAGCGACCTCGGCTGGTGTAGGAGCTTCGGTCGTCGAGCCGGTACCCACAGCGTGGGCTGTTACCCCGCCGCTATCGTGAGTTGGATTGATATACGCTCCCGCCGAAGTTCCGAGGCCTGCAAGTGTGAATGCTCACGCAACTGCGCAGCCTCCAATAAGTTGAATGCTGCGCAGCCCAAAGGACTCGCACTCATTATGACGCATTGATGGCGCGCACAAGCTCTGGGAGAAGCGCAGGAGCAGTCCCCTGTGACACAGTGCCTAGATCGCAAATCGATAAGCTCACAGACTCAACCGCTCATTGGTTTGTGCGGATAGCAATCCCATGCTGTTCACAAAATGTGGATGCCTGCTGCTTATCTGCTCAGCGCTTGCGGTTGGCTTATTCTGTTGCTTGAGTTATTCAATCATCACGGACGCCCGGGCTAACGCTGCGTCAAAATCCAAGCACGTGCGCGGCGCGACGTCACCGGGCAACTTGGCAGATACTGAGGGAACCCCAGTTTCCGGGTAGCGCAGGAGCGAAGATGTCGAGGTCCGCGGGCGAAACCGTGCGACATCCTCGCAACACGCGCCGCACAGACTTCACTCGGGGAGGTAACCCCGGCGGCATCAGCTATCGTCACGCCGATGAGCGAGTGCGTTGCTGTTGACCTGCGCTCCTGACTACAGGGGCGGCCCGCGCCTGATTCGGCCGTACACGTCCCCGTAGCCGCGCCGACTCATTATTAGATGTGTGGCATTCCGCCAGGGGACCGCATGACGCTGCGCTCAGGCCGCCGCTTAAGTCCGGGTGGCGTGCGCTCCAACCATCACGCGCAGCCCTCAGGGCAATCTGCCGCGTCGATGACGGCGGTTCTCGCCGAGCCGTCCGCGTGGTCAGCCCGACCGGCTAGCGCCCGACGGCCTCGGCATCCTCCCCGGACTCGCCGATATCGTGAGGCGCCTGAGAGGGGTCGCGAGTCGAACCCGTCCGGTTCTCGGCTTGCGACAGCAGCCCTTCGGTGAATAGTGCCTCGGTCGGCAGTCCGGTGCGCGCCTGGATCCAGCGGAAAGCTGACTCAAGCGACGGGGAAGCCCAGAGCCTGTGCCCGTCGCCTGAAAGAATGTCCCACGGCGCAAAAGTCATCGTGCCGTGCCCGCGCTGAATGATGCGGGTCGTTCCTGCAACTTCGACACGCCAGACGTCAGGCTGAATTTCTTCAACGAAGTAATCCATTACACTTCCCCAATGCAGCGCATCCCCGACGGTCGGACGTCTTTACGCCGCCGGCCGTCCGCGCCTTTGAACATTGAGCATAGTGCATCAAGAAGCGTCCACTTGTCAGCGCACGCCGGATCGGGATTGAACATATCTACGAACGAGGCCGCAATTGCGGGTTCCGGAGCGCGATCTGCCGCGCGGGTGCCTCCGCCAAATCGCTCGTACCCCTGTTTGCCGCCCTCGAAACGCAGGGCTGGTCATCAGAATCCGTACACCAACGGAGCCAGGAACAGCACGACTGCCCCGACGATGATGGTCAGCGGCAGTCCCACTTTCGCGAAATCGCCGAACGTGTAGCCGCCGGGTCCCTGCACCATGAGGTTGGTCTGAAAGCCGGCGGGGTTCACGAAGGCACACGAGGCCCCCACCATCAGGATTACGGCGAAGGGGGTGAAACTCACGCCCAGATGATCTGCCATGGACAGGGCCACCGGGAACATGAAGGCGGCGGCGGCCGCATTCGTGATGATGTTGGTCATGATGATGGTGCCGATGAAAACCGCCGCCAGCGCGCCCATTGGGCTGGAGCCACCCGCGGCCGCCAATCCGTTGGCGATCATTTGTGACAGGCCGCTTCCGGAGACGGCAGCTTCCAGGCCCACGGCCGCACCCAGCACCACCACAATCGGCCATTCAACGCTGCGCCAGGCGCGACCCACACTCAGGCAGCCCGTGAATAACATCGCGCCTGTCGCCAATAGCGCCGCATTGAGCATGGTTGTGAGTCCGAACGACGCCAGTGCCACCATGGCCACGGTGATAAGCGTCGCAATCACCGCCCGGTCCACGCGCTGGACTCGGTAGCCCTCCAGGGTCTTCGTCAGAACGAAGTCCGTCTCCCGCCGGTTCTCGTAGAAGAATGAGTCGTTCACTTCGACTACCGCGGAATCGCCAGCTTCCACCCGAAATTCGCCCAGCGCCTGCGTCGGGGGCTGACCATTGCGCGACACCCCGACCAGCATCATTTCGTAGGGGCTGTCGGGCAATGGCAGCTCGGAAATCCGGTGGCCCACGGCCGGCGAGGTGCCGGCGACGACCAGCTCGACCAGACGATGCTGGTCGCGCCGGGTGGAAATCGACGTCGAATAAATCGGCGCGAGTCCGATCGTCGCCCACAAGCCCGACAGCTGATCCGCGGGAGCGGCGAACGTCAGGATATCACCGCCCTGCAGGCGCAGATCCGGAACGACCCCCTGCGCTAACCCGCCGCGGGTGACCGAGTCCAGCCGGTACCCCACGGGGTTAGCGAACCCCACTTGCTGCAATGTTTTTGCCTCGAGATTTCCCTTTGGCGCAACCCGCAGTTCACTGCCGTACATGCGTCTGGCGGTGTCGCCGTCGGACCGGGCCCGGTCATTGGGCAATAGCCGGGAGCCAATAAACAACATGAAGGCCAACCCAGCCACCGTGGCCGGCAGGCCGACTCCCAGGGGCGTGAATATCCCCAAGGGCTTCATTCCGTGGATACGGCCCGCGGCAACCGCATCCGTGACCAGACCGACGATGATCAGATTCACGGAGGTCCCGATCACCGTCATTGTGCCACCCAAGATCGAAGCAAAGCTCACGCCCATGAACAGCTTCGATTTGGGCAGGCCGGTCAATCGGGCGAGATCCCGTACCACGGGAATCATCATGGCGACGAGTGGCGTATTGTTCAGGAAAGCGCTGCCTAGGGCGATCGGGCCCATGAGCTTCAGTTGCGCTATTCCCAGCGTCTTTGGCAGGCCTATCAGCCGCTGGGACAGAAGCGATATGGCGCCGGTCGCATACATGCCCGCGGCCACGGGGAAAAGGGCCGCTACGGTCAGCACACCACTGTTGCTGAATCCCTTCAACAGTGCTTCGGCCGGCGCAAGCTTCAAGGTCATGACGGCGGTCAGCGTACCCATAAATACGAGCCACGCCGGGAACTTGTCCCACACCAACATGGCGAACATGACGGCCAGGATTCCCAACACCAGTGCCGCTTGAGCGGTCATAAATTCAATCTCCGATCTTCCACTGACCGCATCCCGATCCTCATCAGCATCCAGCCGCCGGCATCACTGAACCCCCGGCATCAACGAGGATGCAGCCAGGTCGGCAGGAACGAATAGGGGTCAGCCCGGACGCTTCTGTCGTAAGAGGCTCCGTGCGTGTCCAGCAGCGTCTGCAGTCGCCCTTCTTTGTAGGCATCGAAGAGATCGGTGCATCCTCCCAGAAATTCACCGCCGACAAAGATCTGAGGAATGGTGGCCACCGACGTACGAGCCGCCAGCGCCGCGCGGATGTTTCCGCCACGATCGTCCTGCTGATACTCCACAGAATCGAGATCGACTGAGCGATAAGCAATCCCGTGTTTTGCAAACATCCTGCGCACTGCCCAGCAGAACTCGCACCACTCGAGGGCGAACATCACGACCGGCTGCGCCGGATCGCGAATGATGCGCGTTATGAACTCCTCTGCCTCCGGCAGTACTGGCTGGGGAGCACTCACCGATTGCGGGGACGCGGGTGTCACGTCGAAGCGATAGTTGGGCGTCGAACGCGCGATGGCCAGTTCCTCGGTGGTCATGTCTGCCGGAATATCGCCGAAGAGGGGCGTGCTCAGGTAGCGCTCACCCGTATCAGGCAGGATGCACAGTATATTGGCGCCCTCCCCGGCATCGTTAGCGAGCTGCAATGCGCCGGCGAACGCAGCGCCACCTGAAATACCCGTCAGAATACCTTCGGTGCGGGCCAGCGCACGCGCAAGTTCCAGCGCGCGCGAGCCGTTCACGGGTACGACTCTATCCACGAACCCGAGTGCGACAGCGTCCTCGGCAAGCTTTGGGATGAAATCCGGGCTCCAACCCTGCATGAGATGGGGACGAAAATTGGGGTGGCTGCCGGCGGGCGTGCCGTCGGAATGCCGCGACTGCGGAATGCCGCTGCCAAGAACCTGCGAATTATCCGGCTCGCACACGATCACCTGTGTGGTCGGGCGTAGCTCACGTAACACGCGTGCGACGCCTTTGAGCGTGCCCCCCCGTACCGAAACCGGTAACAAAATAGCCGAGGCGCTCCCCCTCAAAGGCGGCAAGAATCTCCCGTGCGGTTGTCTGTGAATGCACCTCGGCGTTCGCCTCGTTGTCGAACTGCCGGCATAGGAACCAGCCATGCCTCGCAGCCAGTTCGGTGGCCTTGGCGAGCATCCCGCTGCCCTTGAGCGCCGCCGGTGTCAGTACCACCTTGGCACCAAGGAAACGCATCAGCTTGCGTCGCTCGACGCTGAAATTCTCCGCCATCGTCACAACGAGCGGATAACCCTTCACGGCACAGACCATTGCCAGCCCGATGCCGGTATTGCCGCTGCTCGCCTCAATTACTGTCTGCCCCGCCTTGAGGCGCCCGGTGCGCTCCGCATCTTCAATGACACCCAGGGCCAATCGATCCTTGACTGAGCCCATGGGATTGAAGGCCTCGAGCTTCACATACAAGGCCACGCGTGCCGGTGCGAGCTTGCGGATTCTCACTACCGGCGTACGGCCGATGGTCTCAAGAACGCTGCTGAACCGGTTCCTGGACAGCGAATCGTCTGTGGGACCGCTCCCTGGTGAGTCAAACGCTCGTGAATGCGCTGTCATGTCGTTATCCCCCGAGCACCGAGGTGCAGGATTAGCGTCGCGCTCCGCGACAGTACTCCCAGTCGCTGGGCAATTACAGGATTGCCTTATCTTAGGAGGGCGGTGCAGTTCCCGTACTCATCCGGCTGCGTAAATCCGGCGGGACGGGGAAACCCCGGGATCACCGGGACCGGCAACGGTGACATCGCCCCACGTGTGTGCCCTCCGCGGCCTAGGCCGGCGCTCCCGTGCAACGATGGCGGCGCGCACGGAAACCCGCGTGCGCGACTGGTTATTTCGACGGCGGATTGTAGAAGAGCATGAAGCGAAACTCAGTCACGGGACTCTTGCCGCTTTCGGTGAAGTACGCGAAGCGGGTCCTAAACATCAACCCATGCATGATGCCGGCCGGTGGTGACCACTGCAGGTTTGCATCGTATTCGTTCTGAGTCGCCGGAGCCTCCGGCGCGGACCCGCGCACCCAAAGACCGTAGACGCTGAACCCGGGAAGCTCCTTGACATTGCACGCCGCCCGCAACATGAAGGCATTCTCTCCGGCGTCATTGAAATCGTTGTACTGCACGCTCGTATAACCGGGGTAACCCGACCACGGGCTCTTGACCGTGGTTCCCCGACCCGTCTCGGTGTATGCCGCCGTCAGAAGCGCGGGCCCAGTGGCCAGCTCAGCCTTAAAGCCAAGTTGATTTGCTGAGAAGGAGCTTCCGGTCAGCAGGTCCTGCCCCACCGAGTGCTCACTCGTATACTGCGTACTCAGGTTTACGCGGCGTGCCTCAGCCAACGGGATCCCATAGGTCACTTCCGCGTAAGCTATGTTGATAATGTCGGGGCTGTAATACTCCATCAGCCCGAGTCCCCAGCCTGCCGGCTGTTTATAGCTGACCCCGGTCAGGTACACGCCGCGGTCAACCGAAGCGCCCGCGACCTTGGCCATATTGATGAACTCACCCGAGTCGACCTCCTTTTCCTTGTCGAAGTATCCTGCACCGTAACGCCATTCGCCCTGGTGCGCGTCCTCATCCGTCGCACCCTGCAGCGCGATGCCCTCAAAGGTCTGCGGTGCCATGCGGGTGTCGTCGCGACTCAGATACGGGGTATCAAAGCCGCGTCGGCCGACCGTCAGTCCCAGATCATCGCTGAGCTTGAACTGCGCGAACGCCTCGCCGAGCGCCGTGAAGCCCGACTGATCGCTCGTGAGCAGCTTGGTGCCCCCCTCATTGTCCGGCGCATACAGCGGCTGCGAAGTGTAGCCGGTCGCGCCGATGGAGAAGAGGTCACGGAACAGCCCCGTTTGAAAACCGGCTGAGCCTCCGATCGCCCACGCGGAAGCACGGCTGTCATTGGAATTGATGCGATCCAGGTCGTAGGTACGTACCTCCCACGTAATCTCAGTACCCTCGAGGGCGGTGCGTCGCTCCTCCTGCACCTTTTCCGCGCGGCTCTTGAAGCTGTCATTGATGGTGGTCCGCCCCTGTTCGGTCGACGTAAGGGTCTGGCTCGCGGAATCATCGCTCGGCGCGTCGTCAGCGGAGGTTGCTTGCTGCGCTCCGGCAGAACTGATCAGGAGCAGCAGAAAAAGCGCTGTACAGCCCCGCGAGGTGAACAATACTAATCTGCGCACGAAACCAACCGCGCTGACCGCCCGTGTGCGCGATTGACACCGGCTTCCCTGTGCAACGAGCCGACTGCGCCGGCTTGCCGGGTAAGATGTTCATTCGCGCACATATTCACGAACATGCTAAAGAGGGCTCACGGCCGTTCAAATTGGACCTTGGCCGTACGCGGGCTTCCGCGTCTACGGAACCCGAGGGGTTAGAGCGGCAAATTGACACCCCTCCGACGAGCACCGACCCGATTAGTGACCCGTAGGACTGGAGCGGCGGGACTCAACCGGGCGAGACCCGACCACCGTGCGACGCCTGGCGAGTCTGGGCCGACTTGCTGAGCCGCTCGACCAGCGCGTCGGCGATCAGCTCATCCATGACCACGACTTCAGTGGCGCCCGCATGATGCAGCAGCGCTCCACGCGGGCTGTTCGTGCCGGTCACGGCGATCTTCAGTTTCGGATTGCAGGAGTGCGCCATAAGAGTGATAGAGAGTTTGCGATCCGGGTCCTCGGTGGTTACCACGAGAGCCTTGGCCTGACCGATACCTGCGCGATCAAGCACCGCGTGGTCGACCCCCGCGTCGCCTTGCACTACGAGGTAGCCCAGACTCGAGGCCTCTGCCGCGAAGTCGTCTGCGCGATCGATGATCACCGGCTGCTCACCGGACGCCTGCAGCCGAGCGGCGACCAGCCGGCCAAGAATCCCAAATCCGATGACGATCACGTGGTCGGCGAGACGTTCGAGCTTGCGTTCCATACTCCTGTTCTCCCGCCGGGTGATTACGGCGTCGCTTGAAAGATAGCCGGTCAGATTTGACAGCGCGTAACCGCCGATCATCAGGAAGGCGAACATCGTCACCATCATGAAGAGCTTCTCGCGCTGATCGAGGCTGCTGAAATCGCCGAGTGTCGTCACCAGGTTCAAAGCGTTCCACAGACCCCGAAACAGCTTCGCCGGCATCAGCTGGCTGGAGGTGTCCAGGGCGGTCATGCCGATGGCGCATACTGCGAGCGTCCCGAGCAGCAGCGTGACGGTGCGCAGAACCCGACGACGCCACTCGCGCAGGTGACGCACGCCTACGTGGGGTTCGACTACCCGGTAGATCGGCATGGGGCGCCTGGGTCTGGGTGATGGCTTGAGTGCGCACCAAGGCCCGCGTGACGGAAGGCGGTGGGAGTGGCTGACGGTTTCACTCCGCCAGCCCTTCCACACTGACCAGCCGCGCGGAACTGCATTCGTCACGAATCGCCCTGAGCCCCTGGTATACGGGACCGGTATAAAACCGCTCCCAGGCGCTGACCGAGGGAAACTCCAGAATGACCAGGCGTCGCGGCTGCCAGTCACCCTCATGCACCCGGTGGACGCCTCCGCGCGCAAGGTAGCGGGCCCCGGCCGCTGCCAGTGCGGGCTTCACAGCCGCCATGAACACCTGATACCGCGCCAGATCGTGAATCTCCACGTCAAAGATAACGAAAGCGCTCATTTCCTGGTTAGGTCCCGGGCAGCAGCACGATCTTGCCCACGTGTTGCTTGGCGAGGAAATCGCGCTGCGCATCGACAATGGCGGCCAGCGGATAGGTGCGTGCTACGACCGGTCGGATCTCGGCACGCACAATATAGCCAACCAGTGCGGCGAAGGTTCCGGGCTCCGGAATCGTGCAGCCGAATAGCCGTAAATCATTGAGATACAAAGTCCGCAGGTCCAGTTCCACCAGGGGCCCGGCAATCGCTCCCGCGACCGCGTAGCGACCGCCGCGTCGCAGCACCTGCAGCAACGCGGGAAAATGTCGGCCGCCTACGACATCCAGCGCGACATCCACTGAGCCAGTCCCGAGCGCCTGGACGATGTCCGCATCCCGGTCCAATACACGCGCCGCGCCGAGACGCGCAATCTCGGCGGCCTTCCCGGCTGCTGCGATGGCCGTGACACGCGCACCGCGGCGCTTAGCCAGCTGCACGGCCGCCGAGCCGACACCGCCGGAGGCCCCCGTGACCAGAACGACCTCGCCGGCGCTTACGCCAGCGCGGGCGAGCATATTTTCGGCAGTCGAATAGGAGCAAGGAAATGAGGCGAGCTCCACATCGGAAAGGTCACTCTTGATGCCGTGGGCATTGACGGACGGGACGCTCACATACTCGGCGAACGCCCCGGGACAGTCGGATCCCAGATACACAGGATTGCTGGCCGATCCCAGCCCGCCCGGCCGGCGCTGAAAGACTGGCTCGACGATCACTCGTTCGCCGAGCCGCGCCGTGTCGACCCCCGCGCCCACCGCGACGATTTCACCGCAGACGTCGGCGCCCTGGATACACGGAAAATCAGGCGACGCGCCCGTCCAGCCGGCATCCGCAACTGGCGCTGCGAGCGCGTCGCCCTCCTCGCCCGCGCTAGCGGCTGCGGAGCGTGACTTCGAGTACCACCCCGTGCGCATGTTGATGTCGGTGTTGTTGACGCCCGCAGCCCGGACACGCACAAGCACATCGCCCGCGCCGGGCATCGGGACGGGCAGATCGGTGCGATAGACGAGCCGATCGAACCCGCCGTGACCCGTGAGCAGGACGCCAGACATGATCGAAGGCAGCGGCGACACCTCGGTCCTCATCCCAAACTTGAGCATGGCTCACCACGATAGCGCCATTCGCCCTGCTGCACAGCACGGCGATTGATCCCGGGGGCAGCACGCGGCAATGCCCCCCGCTAAGCGCCGCACAGGCCACCCCCCGCCCCATTGTCAGTGTGTTGCGTGCCTCAGCGGGCTCTCAGGGCACTCGACTGTCCACGACCGCGCGTGTCAGTCACGCCAGCGCATACAGGCACTCGGCGAACGAGGCCACTGCGCCGTCCAGCCCCTTCACTTTCTCGTTCACGGATTCGATCAGGTAGTACTCGTCCGGTGCATGGGCACCGGCGCCGTGTCCAAGACCAAACTCCAGCGCCGGAAGGCTGAGCGGTGCACTCGTGAACCGGTATCCGGGCCAGGAGCCTGGGTTGCGCGGAAGCACCTGGGGCGAGTAGCCGAGCCGGCGATAGGTCGCGAGCACCGCCTTGACGAGGCCGCTGTCCGGATCCGTCTGCGTCGGATCATAGCCACCGCTCATATTGACCTCGATGTCACCGAAGCCATGCTTTTCCAGGTGCGCTTTGAGCTTGGCGAGCGTGTCCCTGGCGGTCATGTCGGGGACGAGGCGCATGTCGAGCTTCGCGGTCGCGCGGTGTGGCAGCACAGTCTTACCACCCGGTCCCGTGTAGCCCCCGACCAGACCTTCAATATTGATCGTCGGCTGCGAGTAGAGGCGCAGCAGCGAATCCTGCCACGCAAGATCGTGCACCCAGTGCTGCACGCCGAGTTCATTCTTGATCAGTTCCTCGTGAACGGAGGCCGAGTAGTCGATAACCATCTGCTTCTGAGCGCCCGTCAGTGGTTTGGCGTGCTCAAAGAAACCCTCAACCGCCGGCGTGTGCCCGTCCTTCTCGACCAACGTATTGAGGGCCTGAACCAGATGCCAGGCCGGTGAGTCTACCTGCGCTTCGAGGCTGGAGTGGATGTCCTTGCGCGGGCCTCTGCCCCATTTCTCGCCACTACTGACGAGCTCCACTTCGACCACTCCCTTCGCCCCCAGATCCACCTCGATGCTGCCGTCGCTTTCCTGGTTCGCCTCGGGCAGTAACACCGCGGAACACTTTTTGAGCTGCGCGAATACTTCAGGATTGTTGGTGATCTCACCGAAATGTGGCGAGCCAATTTCCTCCTCGCCTTCACTGACCAGCACCAGATTCACCGGAAGCTTCCTTCCCGTGGCCTTGAAAGCCATCAGGGCACTGAGAAAGGAGTTCTGCGGACCCTTCTGATTCACCGCCCCGCGCCCCATGCAGACGGTTCCCAGTCCCGCCTTCTGCACCAACCGGCCTTCGAGCGGCGGGGAACTCCATTCCTCGGGCACGAACTGCTTCACGTCGTACATGAAGTAGATGGCGATCGTGGTGCGTGCTCCGGCGTCGAGCCTGCCAAAGACCCCCGGTTTGCCGGAGGTCGGAACGAGCTTTACCCCGGTGAATCCAGCATCCCGGGCCAGCTGCGCCATGTATTCGGCCCCCTGCGGGTAGTTGCGGTTCTCCGCCGCGATCGACGGCAGCGCGATCCAGTCCTGCAGGCGCTTGACGTTCTGCGCATGCATGGTCGGCACCTGCGCAAGTACGGCGGCCTTATCAGCATTCTCCCGCGCCGTTGCAGCCAGCGCCGCCAGCGGTGCTGCAGCGATAAGACCCGCCGAGACCGTTCCCTGAACGAATTCACGTCGATTGACAGCCGCAATTTCTTTCACTGAACCCCCGCCATGTGTGGTGTACGCCTAACAGTTTATTCCATCCTTTCAATCAGTTTGTGACTTCTACTTCTAGGTGTGTCACCTCGGCGAAGACCTGATAGGGAACGCAAGCCGAATCAACCGAACACCGCGCAAGCGTTGCTGCCCAAGAACCTGCCAGCGTTTTGGGTGCACTTACGACAGCTTGAAACTTCGAGCGCTCACTCCGTCCACATTTATGGGGAGAATCCATCATGCCGCCCGACACTACCGGCAAAATGCTGTACAGCATCATCCTGGCTGCAACCTCTTTTTCGGCGTCGACATTCACTGCGGCAGCCGACCATGCCACCTTCGTTCCGCGACTGATCAACTCGTCAACGATCCCCGCCAATGGAGACTTAAATCCCTACGGCGTTGCATTCGTCCCAGAGGGGTTCCCCGGCGGGGCGTTGAAACCGCGGGATGTTCTAGTCAGCAACTTCAACAATGCGAGCAACCTCCAGGGAACGGGAACGTCAATCGTCAAGTTCACGCCGACAGGAGCGCTTGCCCCGCCGGGAGTCGCCGAAGTGTTCTTCACCAGTACCCTTCCTGGCCTGAGCACCGCCTTGGGTGTATTGCGGGCCGGATTTGTGATTGTCGGCAATGTTCCGACCACCGACGGCACAGCGGCGACACTCGGGCAAGGCGCCCTGCAGGTGATCGACCGCACGGGCCATCTACTGGAAACGTGGCGGGACGCGGAATTTCTCGACGGTCCCTGGGACCTTGCGGTGCGTGATGAGGGACTGCGTGCGCAGATATTCGTCTCCAACGTTCTAAGCGGGACCGTCGTACGGTTGGATGTTGCCATAGGTAACGGCAGGCTCGTGCTGCTTCACAAGACTACGATCGGCACCGGTTATGCGCACCGCACAGATCCTGCTGCCCTAGTCCTCGGACCCACCGGACTCGCCTTCGATGGTTCAGGCGATATCCTGTACGTGGCGTCAACCGCAGATAACGCCATTTACGCCATCGCAAACGCGGGATCCGCGTCCGCACCCGTCAAGAAGGGCACGCTGGTGTTCGTCAGCACGCATCTGCGCGGGCCGCTGGCATTGCGCATCGCGCCGAACGGGCACTTAATTACCGCCAATGGCGATGCCATAAATTCCGACGTCGAACATCCCAGCGAGATCGTCGAATTCACAAAACGCGGGCAGTTCGTAAACGAGTACAACGTGGATAGCAGTCAGGGCGGAGCATTTGGCATGGATACCCTGCCTGATGACGACGACGACTTCTTCAACTATGCCGCGATCGACGACGTCAGCAACAATCTCGCCGTGTATCGACTGCCGGTACGCCAATAGACGAGCCGTGCGCGCTGCAGAGGAGCTCTCGGTCTGGGTGGGTGTCCGTGACTCAGTGCGCGTCGAAAAACGACTTTACCGCGCTCAGGCAGAACGGCGGCACGAGTTGGGCGTGGTAGTGCGCGAGCACCGCCGCCTCGCCCGCGCTTGCGAGCACAAGGGCCTTCGCCACGCCGAACGCAGTCTTCAGGCTGCCGTACGGGTCCGCGGGCGCCGGCGAAGAGTCGACGTCGAGAACGACCGGCGCGGGCGATGGCGGATGCGCAGCCCAATATTTCTGCATCAAGGTGGTGTTGAAGAAGAATACCGTCGGATCGGAATTGCCGCCGCACAGCAGCGTCGGCGCGGAAGGCGTCCAGTCACGCAGGTCGTTGCCCTTAAGGTGCACGCGAAAGCTGTTCATGGGGTTGGCCGGTGGCAATCCATCCGTATAGGTCGGAAAGCCACCGTCGGGCTGGGCCAGTGCGTCCGTCAGATACATGCCGCGGTAGCTATTGGTAATCAGGAAGTCCGTACCAAAACCGGCCGCGAATACGCTGGCGAGATTTGGCGGGGTCGTCGCCGGCGTATACACCGCGTCACCCGGCGCCGGCGGGGTGCTGCTGAACAGCGCTCCGGGAAATTTGCCTTGCGCTTCCAGGGTGCTCACGGAAGTGGTGCTGGGCAGTAACGTCTCGATCGAGGCCGCGTATGGGCTCGCGAATACGTCGGAGGGCGCGGCATAAATGTCGCCATAGGCTCTCTGATAAGCCACCATCGCCAATGCAATATTGACTGTGGCGCTGTCGCTCACCTGTCCTTCAAAGATGGCATCGCCGAACGCTGCCAGCGCGTACGGCCCTGACATCGGCGCCGATGCGGTGACGGTCATGCCGCCACTTTGCATCGCCCGGTGCGTGGCCAGCGCCACGAAGCCGCCCTGAGAATAGCCGGTGATGAATAATTTGCCGCCATCGCTGGAACCCGGGGCATCGGCGGTCGGCAGGGCGGCGCGCGCCGCCATCAGTGAGTCGATCATGTCTTTTGATTGCTGATCGGCGACGAGGTAGGGGTGATAGCCGAGCGTTGAGGAGCCGTATCCCACGTAGTTCGGCGCTACCACAATGTAACCCTCCGCGGCGAATACCGCGGCCAGCAGCACTCCCTCGGCATTGTCGGAGGCATTGAGCGCGGCGATATCGAAATTACGGTCGGTTGTGGTGCCATGCGCGTACAAAAGAACCGGACGTGCGCCGGTGCAACCCGAATCGCTGCCGCTCGGCACCATCAGGGCACCGGAAGCAGGCGTGAGGGCGCCCTGCGGGTCGACCGTGTCGTAGACCAGGTGATAGACCGTGATGGTGCACTTGGGGGTATACGAGAGCTGCAGGAACGTCTTGCCAAGATCACTCCCGCCCAGAAGCGCGAGCAGTGCGTCGGGCGCGAACGTCGCGACTTTCTGCGGCGGATCCTCAATGAGGGCGCCGCGCTGCGGCGTCGCGGACATCGTGCTGCTGTGATTGTCGCCGCCACCGCAGGCGGCCAGAGCGCTGGCGAGCAGAACGAAAGCGACGGTGCGCACGATCTTCACGCCAGCATTGTCATGGGTGGGGCGCGGGTATTGGTGTCGGACAAGGGCTCATTCAGCGGTAGCTGCGCGCCAGCATGCATACGCACCCAGGGACCGGTGGCGTCTCCGCGGGCCTGGCAGAGCTGCGCTATGCTGTCACCCAGGTGTTGGATCCGTCCGCACTGCTCGTGCAGCAGCTGCAGACCCCGGGGGCTGCTATGACTCGTTCCATGGGTCGCCGCCAATTTCTGACCGCTGCGGCTGCCGTATCCCTGAGCAGCGCACTCACCGCGTGCACGAGGGGTCCACCCAGCGGCGAGCGCGGCCCGGTGTCGCCGGCCGCACTGCAGCTGCAGCGCCTGCGCGCCAGTACCGACCGCATCACGAACATCACGGTCTGCACGCGACCCTTCCGCCCCCAGGGGCCGCGCCTCGAATTGGAGCGGCTCGCCGGAAAGACCGTCGTTCACAACTATGGACACGGGGGCAGTGGCTGGTCGCTGTCCTGGGGATCCAGTGCCATTGCGACCGAAAAAGCTCTGGCAACCGGCGAGCGCGAATTCGCGGTAGTGGGCTGCGGCGCCATGGGATTGACCTCGGCCATCCTCCTGCAGCGTGCCGGCGCCCGCGTCACCATTTACACGAAGGACCTGCCACCGGACGTCCCGTCCTCGCGGGCGACCGGGCTGTGGACGCCGGACTCCAGGATTTGCCTTGAGCAACACGCCACGCCCGAGTTCAGGCAGGTGTGGGAACGCATGGCCAGGCGCTCGTTCACGACTTACCAGAGCTTTCTGGGATTGCCCGGGACACCGGTCGAATTCATCGATTTCTACGTGGCCTCTGACCACCCCGACGCCCCACGCCGCGGCACTGAGGATGCACGGCCAAAATTCGCGGAACTGCAACGCGAACTCATCGGTGATCTGGTCCCGCACCCGGAACAGTTCGCGCCCGGGCAGCATCCGCTGGGACCACACTACCTGCGGGGCAACCCACTGATGATGTTCAACCTGTCCTCGTATGCCCGCACGCTGATCGCAGACTTTCGTGCGGCGGGTGGCCAGCTGCAGATCCTTGAATTTCATACGCCGACGGATCTGGCGCGCATCCGGGAGAAAACCTTAGTGAACGCAACCGGTTACGGGGCCCGCGCGCTGTTTGACGATCAGTCCATTGTTCCCGTGCGCGGTCAGGTGGCACGTGCCGTTCCACAGCCGCAGATTAATTACGGGCTGATCTACCGGGACACCGCGTTTGTTCCGCGTCGCGATGGCTTTGTGTTCCAGGTCATCGGCGAGAACGACTACTACGGTTTCAATGATGACAGCGCGGTCCCGGATCGGGCCGAAGCAGAACATGCGGTCGCGACCATCGCCAGCCTCGTTTCCTCGGGAACCACGCAGCCGTGACCCCCAGGCCACAAAGGTGCGCTCACCATCCAGTAGCGAATGGCCGAAGGCGCTGGATGGACGCTCCTGGCTGCCGGCGGCACGATGCGCGCCATGACGCCGCCCCTGACTGGTCAATGGCGCTGCCGCATCTGCGGCTTCGACCGCTACCACCAGGTGTCCGTGCTCCGCAGGGACGGTTCCCGGTACACGACCAGCTTCTATGCCTGCTCCGGGTGTTCCGTGATGTTCCTCAATCCCGCTCACTGGAGCGCCGACAGCTCGGCACCCGCCAATATTGAAGCCCCGCCGACGGTGGTCACCGTCCTGCGCCGACGACGCTGAGCAGGCCCGCAGCAACTGCTTCAGCGCCTGCCCGCGAGTCCTTCGCCGCTTGCGTACAACTACCTATTGGCCTGCCTTGCAGACCGGAGAATCATGGATCACCGTGGGGAATAGCCTTCGCGTGAGGGCTTGGTACGCGCCGGGAATGCCGCACTGGTGATTAGGCCCGCACGGAACGCTGAGCTTTGGTACCGTAGCCGTACGCTGCGCCGCATTCCTACGCTACCCCACAAGGTTGCGCGTTCATGGTGGCAGGTGCAGGACCACATGAACGCGTTCAGTTCCACCGCTGCGACGCACCGACCAGAGCTTCCGGGGAGCGATATGAGCGCGAGACTACGAATGAACTTCAGCCCGTCGACTCTTGTGGCCACCTTGATCACGTGCATCGTGGTGCTGACGGCCTGCAGTTCCAAGACATCGCCCCCGCCACCGGCAGCCGAAGGACCCCCGGCACAGAGCGCCCCGCCACTGACGGAAGCGGCACCCCCGAGCGTGCCGGCACCCGCAATCACGCAGGCGTCCTGGGCACCCGACGCGCTGGAAGAACTCGTGGCACCGATCGCGCTCTACCCGGATCAGCTGGTGGGCCAGATACTCGCCGCGTCTGTTAATTCCCAGGAAGTGCTCGACGCAGGCAACTGGCTGCTGCAGAACCAGGACCTCAAGGGCGACGCGCTCGACGCCGCAGCGCAGAAGGCCGGCCTTGGTCCCGCCATGCGGGCGCTCGTGCAGTTTCCGACCATCGTCGACATGATGTGCCAGCAGATCGACTGGACGCGCCAGCTCGGCAGCGCCTTCACCTCCGATCAGGCCTCCGTCCTCGATGCCGTGCAGCGGCTGCGTGCGCAGGCTCAGCAGGTCGGGAACCTCAAGTCCACGCCGCAGCAGACGGTCGAGACCAAGACCGAAGACAAGAAGACGGTCATCGAGATCAAGCCCGCCGACCCGCAGATCGTCTACGTTCCGCAATACAACCCGCAGGTGATCTACACCACGCCACCCCCGGCGGCCCCGGCGCCCGTCAGCAGCTCGGGCACGGTGAGCACGGAGGCCGCGGTGGTCGGCGGCCTCCTGGCGTTCGGCCTGGGTATCGCCATCGGAAATTCAATGAATAACAACAGCTACTGCTATCCGCACTGGGGCGTCGGCGCCGTCTACGTCGGTGCGCGGCCGTTCTATCCGCCGGCCTACGTCTATCGCCCCGCCTACGGCCCGGCGTACCGGCCCGCCTACGGTTATGCGCCGCCGCCGGGCTACCGCAACGGCTACAACAATGTTCACGTCAATGGCAACGTGAACGTCAACGTCAACAACAACAACTACTTCAACCAGTTCAAGAACAACGACGACCTGCGTCGCGGTACAAACAATCCACGCGCCCCCAGCACGCTTCCCGCGAATGGGTGGAAGGGACAGACGAGTTATGCGGGAGCGCGCAATCCTGCGGCACAGAACCCGCGCGGGAATGCCGCAGCACTGCCGAAGACATCCACCTATCCGAGTGGCGGGAACCTGGCGAACAATCGCCCCGGGGCCGCCGCTGCGCCAGGCGCCCGCGGCACCAAGGACACTGCGATCAGCGGTTCCCGGCCCGCCAACGGGGCAGCAACGGCCAATAATCGGCTCCCCAATCAGGGGGGCAACGGCAACCGTGTGCCGCCCAACCCATCACCGCAGCGTCCGGCGACTTCTGCGGCCACCCGAACTCCGCCCACGGACCGGGGTTACGGCGCCAACCCTCCAGGCGGCGGGCGGCCTGGTGGCACAGGCTCCGCGGCGCGACCGGCAGCCGCCGGAGGTGGTGACCGTGCCTTCTCCGGCGCCGGCAACGGCGATGGCGGCTTCCAGCGCTCCGCGAGTGCGCGTGGCCACGCCAGCTCCGGTGCCGTGAGCGCGAATCGCGGCGGTGGTGGTGGCGGCGGCAACGGCAACCGTGCGGCCAAGAAGCGCTAGGAGCACCCATGAAACTGCATGCCAAGTCACCTGCAATGAGTTTTGTGCTTCTGGCTTTGGGTACGCTCGCGGGCTGCTCCGGGCCGTCCGGGAACGGTGCGGGCTCAACCGCCGGCGCAGCGGCGCATCTCACTTTCGCCACTCCGGAAGAGGCCGTAACGGCACTGATCCAGACCGCCCGGCAGGGCGACGTGGCAGCGCTGCAGAAGCTGCTCGGGCCAGGCAGCGCGGACCTCGTGTCCTCCGGGGATCCGGTGGCGGACCAGAAAGAGCGGGAAGCCTTCCTCGAGCGCTATCAGGCATTTCACGAGTTCGCCGCGGGCGACCCGAATGACCTGGTGCTCATGGTCGGCGAGGACCGCTGGCCCCTGCCGATCCCGCTCGTGCGCCAGGATCAGCGCTGGGAGTTCGACGGCGAGGCTGGTGCACAGGAAATTCTTCTGCGCCGAATCGGTGCGAACGAGCTGCGCACGATCGATGTCATGCGCGGCTACGTCGAGGCCCAGAATCTCTACGCCGGCAGTGCGCACGACGGCATCGCCGCAGGCGCCTATGCGCAGAAACTGCGCAGCGATCCTGGCAAGCAGAACGGCCTGTACTGGGAAGTCGCCGCGGGCGCCAACCCGAGCCCTGCCGGGCCCCTACTGGCCGCGGCCAACACCGAGGGTTACGGCGACACGCAGGGCAAGGCCATGCCCTACCACGGCTACCTGTTTCGCCTCCTGACCTCGCAAGGGCCGGCCGCCCAGGGCGGCCCGCGCAGCTATCTTACCGACGGCAAACTCACCGGCGGGTTCGCGCTGCTGGCCTATCCGGCCAGCTATGGGGCCAGCGGGATCATGACCTTCATGATCAATCAGGATGGGATCGTCTGGCAGCGCGACCTGGGTGCTGAGACCGCCAAGACCGCGGGGGCGATCGATCAGTTCAATCCTGACGACAGCTGGACCCCGATTGCGCCGGAGGTAGTGACGGTGGCTCTCGGGGACGAAGGCTAGGGGTATCGAGAACCCGCACGCCGGGGACTGACCTGCCGCGCCGCGGGCCCGCGTTTACGGGGTGGCGGGGCCGAGAGTGCGCACTCCGGCAGCGATGTCCTGGCTCAACTGCAACAGGCCCTGGTTGTGTGCGGCTATGAGCGCCGTATAGCCCTTCTGCGTGAGGGACTCACGTGCGCTCGTGCGCCCCGTCTGGGTCTTGCCGTCCTTCATGCGCCGGACCATCCACACCGCATTCAGGGTGGCCGCCTCGCCCAGGGTGGATTCGAAGCTCTGTACTTCGATCGCAACGTGATACTGAGAGTCCGCGTTCAGCGCCTCCTGAAATAACGTGACCTGCGGCGTTCCCAGCAAGGTCACCAGGTTCTCGGCCACTACGCGCATGATGTTGTTCTGCAGCGGGGACGCCCACCGGTTGAACTCATCCAGCCTGACCTGGCTCGGACCGGTGTTCACGACGATCTGCGGAGCATTGTCGATCGCGGGGATGGACACTGGCCCGACGACCACGGAGCAGTTGCAGGGAGCCTCGCTGGCCACTGCGGCGGCAGTCGGACTCAGGGTGTAAAGGCTCGAAGATGGGCTCGAGCACGCCGCCAGAAAGGTCGCGACGCCCAGGACAGCTACAGACAGGATGCGGCGCATCAGGGCGTCTCCTCTTTTTTCTTGCCCCGGATCAAAACTTCCGGATGACGCTCGAGATAGTCGACAAACACCCGTACCGCGCGCGCAGCCCCGGCCACTTCCTGCAGGGTATCGCGCAGGTCCTGTGGGCCCGTGGCGTCCTTGCCGAAGAGCGCCTGATCACCGTTGGCAATGGCCTTATGCAGCTGCTCCAGCGTCTGGGTGGCGGCGGGCACCGTCTGCGTATCGATGCGCTCGATCAGGCTATTCGCGTCCTTCAGGGTCTTGTTGAGATTCACCAGCGCGTCTTTGACCTGAGTTCCCATCGCCTCGAGCGGCATGTGGTCAACCTTCGAAAGAATACTGTCAAGTTTCGCCTCGAGCGAGGCGAGGCCGGCGGACGACACGGGCAGCACCAGCGGATCAGCGGTCCAGTCCACCTTCACCTTCGGCGCATTCGGGTGATACTCGAGGGCTACGTAGAGCTCACCCGAAATCAGGCTCCCGGTCTGCAGTGACGCACGCAAGCCCTGGTCCTCGACCATGCGGCGCAGCAACTTGGCGCGCGCCTCGGCGCTGAGCCCGAACAGCTCCCGGGCCGCGACCCGTTCCTTCTCCGAAAGGTGGGCGATCAGCCGATCCGGGGAGAAGGTAATCATTACGCGTGGCCGGAACAGGAGCGTCGCGGGATTGAAGGTAAGTCCAACATCGGTCACCTGACCGACCGGAAGGCCGCCGAGGGTCACCGGCGCTCCCACCGACAGTCCGCGCACCGACTCGTCGAAGTAAAGCACGTAGCGGCGCTCCTGCAGATCCGGCTGCCGCATCGCCGCCAACTGGTCCGGGTACAGGGTGAAGGTCGAGTTTGCCGTAGCCGGTTCACCGGTAGCGGCAAATCCCGGCGTGTCAAAGGCAATGCCGCCGGCCAGCACGGCGACGAGGGATTCGGTTCGAACGCGTACACCTTCAGCGCCCGCCGAGACGTCGATCCCGCTCGCGTTCCAGAAGCGCGCCTCCGAGGTCACGTACCTGTCGTAGGGGGAGTCGACAAAGACCTTAATATCGATCGATTTTCCATCGTTCGCGAGGCTGTACTCCACGACCTCGCCGACGTTCAGGCTGCGGTAATAAACCGGGGCTCCGATCCCCACGGACCCCAGGGTGCTCGCCTTGAGAACGAACAGCCGCCCGGGCTGGTCGGTGATGGTCGGCGGTACGTCCAGAGCGAGGTAATGGCGGTGGTGCGCGCTGCTCTTGCCCGGCGCCAGACCAATGTAATTTCCGGAA
Source organism: uncultured Pseudomonadota bacterium (assembly GCA_963806375.1). Lineage (GTDB taxonomy): Bacteria > Pseudomonadota > Gammaproteobacteria > Steroidobacterales > Steroidobacteraceae > 13-2-20CM-66-19. The sequence goes on along the minus strand of CAWDXW010000006.1, from coordinate 281,715 downwards.
AGCAACGTCCCCAGTCCGGAGATACCGCTGAGCGTGACCCGCGGCGCGACGATCCAGAACTGGGTGTCATCGACCATGAGTCCGGCGGCGTATTTGGCAATTTTCGCCTTCACCACCACCTTCTTGTAGTCATCGGAGAGCTGCACCGCGGAGACCGTTCCCACCGTCACATCCTTGTATTTCAGTAACGTCTTGCCGGCCTCGATGCCCTCGGCTGCCTTGAAGACGATGGTGATGGTGGGGCCTTCGTTCAGGATGCGCTGAACTGCGATCCCGATCGCGATCACCGCGGCGAGGATCGGGATAATCCAGACGATAGAGACCCGGAATCGCTTCGTTCGCTCGACGCTAGCCTGGGGCAGTTCGTTCAAGTTGATCTCATTTGGCATGGGCAACCTGCGACGGCTCGACGGAGTCCCAGATCAGACGCGGGTCGAGGGACTCAGCGGCAAGCATCGTGAGTACGACCACCGCCGCAAAGAACACGACCCCCGCTCCGGGCGCCACCGACATAAGCGGGTTGAGCTGCACGAGTGCGACGGTAAAGGTATCCACGAACACATCGAGCATAGACCAGCGTCCGATGAAAACCACCATGCGATACAGGCGGGTTCGCTCGCGATTGCTCATGACCGAACGCCGCTGTATCGAGACCAGGAGGTAGATCAGCGCGACAATCTTCCCGAGCGGAATCATAACGCTGGCGATGAGCACCACCACCGCCAGAGGCCATGAACCCGACGTATACAGAAACACGATACCCCCCAGGATCGTATCGCCATCGGTCGATCCCAGGGTTGTCGTATTCAGTACCGGCAGCGCATTGGCGGGGATGAAGCAGATCGCCGCGCCGATCAGTAAGGCCCAGGTCCTCTCCAGCGACCCCGGGCGCCGTAACTCGAGCTGTTCGCCGCACCGGCGGCAGTAGCCGGCCTCATGCGCACTGGCCGGACGCGACAGCAATTGACACGACTCACATGAAACAAGTCCCAGCCGTGCCCCCGTGAGCAAGCCGGTGCTCACTGCAGGGTCTCCCCTGACGCACCGGCCCAGCGCACGCGCTCCCACAGCGCATCAACGTCTAGGGTCCGCTGGATCGCCGGGATAAGTACCACCAGGGCCCCGATGGAATACAAGCCGAAATCGGGGGTGACCGTCGCCAGCTCCGCGATCTTGACCAGGGCGACCAGAATTCCGAGCAGCATGACCTCGAGCATCGACCAGATCTGCAGGTGGTGGACCCAGCGCAGGAGCTCGGCAACCCATTCAGGGACCGGAGAGCGACGCGATCCCAGCAGCAGCACCAGGACGAACCCGATGTAGCAGCCCGGGGCGATGACGGCACAGAACGCCACGAGGACCGCCGTGACCATCTGTCCCTGCATCCACATCTCATAAGCGCCGCCGACGATGGTCGTACTGGCGCTGCGGCCAACGACCGACAGGCCCATCAACGGCAAAAGGTTGGCCACGAGGTAGACCACTGCCGCTGTGCAGGTCAGCGCCAGCGGCAAGTCAGAATGACCCGGGGGTCGGCTCGCAAGGATGCAGCGACAACGGGCGCAGCGCACGCGGGCTCCCGGTCCCAACGGCGGCAGCTTCTGCAGCAGGTCGCATTCCGGACAGGCGGTCAAGGACGGCGCCACATCGGTTGCCGGTGGGACCGCAAGTTCAGATCGCTGAGTGGCCATTCGCGGCGGATCGTCCTTAGTCAGTCCGGCCCATCAGGCGTTTGCGCCCTCAACACTCGATCTTGCCGCCTCGGGCGAGCTTACTTCGCGCAGCAAGGTCGGATGCCGAGCGTGTAGCGGCCACTGCGTGCAAGCCGAGCTGATCAGGGCTGCAGCCTCCCACCCCTTTTTCTGTGCTTACCCATGCTTCGGAGCTCTGGGAGCTGCGTCGTTCGGTAAGGCCTGCTCCTGCAAGCTAAGACACCCTTAGCGTAAGTCTGACAGGAGTGTCGATCTATTGGACCTTAGTCTCAAAAGACCGTTTTGGGCAGAACAAGGCGGGGCCGGACGGATCGCGGGACCGCACCATAGGTACAAAGCCCAATTGTCGCTTATGGGCTCGATCCTGATGATCAGCTGCGGCCAGCCTCGCGCCGTCAGGTTCGCCAGTCACCGCCCCCGATGGGGAAGTCGCTCGGGGGGCCGATGCCAGAGTGCGCCACGACGCCGTGGTCAACCAGATAGGTGCTGAGACAATGTTGACAATCGATAGGTCTGCAACAGGTTTGGGTGCGGCGCTCGCCCTGCTCTCGACGCTCCTCCTGGCGGCGGGGAGCGCTCACGCCGAGATGAGTACCGAGGAATTGGCGAAGCTTGCCCAGAACCCGGTCGGCAATCTGATCAGCGTGCCGTTCCAGAACAACACGAATCTGAACGTCGGTCCGCTGTCGAGCAACCAGAACGTCCTTAACATCCAGCCGGTCATCCCGATCGATTTTTCTCCCGACTGGAACATCATCACGCGTACGATCATCCCGGTAATTTCTCAGCCGGCGCTGGATCCGAGCGGTTCACGAATCAACGGCATTGGCCCGGTGCAGATCTCGGCCTTCCTGTCTCCCGCCAACCCCACAAACGGAACGATCTGGGGTATCGGGGCCATCACTCAGGTGCCGACCGCGACGAACAAAGTCCTCGGCTCCAATCAATGGGGGCTGGGTCCGACCTTCGTGATCCTAAAGCTCGCGTCGGGCAACCCCTGGGTCTATGGGGTCCTGGTGAACGAGATCTGGTCGGTGGGATACGGACCCGGCGGCTCGTACAACAATTTACTGATGCAACCGTTCGCGAACTACAACTTCAAGGGCGGCGCCTACCTCACGAGCTCCCCGATCATCACCGCGAACCTCAATGCCAGCAGTGGCAATGTATGGACCATCCCCGTCGGTGGCGGCGTAGGCAAGATCTTCCATCTGGGTAAGTTGCCCATCAATACGCAGATCGGCGGCTATTACAACGTCGCGCGCCCCGAATACGCCGGCAACTGGACGATACGGGCGCAGATACAGTTCATGTTCCCCAAGTGATCACCGCGATCCGCGAGATCGCGGCTCCCGGCCTGTGGACCAGTGGTGGAATCGAAGCCAGCGCTTAAGCCGCGCAGCGGCCTGCTCCTTGCCGGCCGGTCACCACCGCAGCAGATCGTTCTCCGCCTGCCAAGAGGGCGTATCGTGGGAGGAGAATCGCTCACGCAGTATCAAAAGAAGCGTAGTGACCCCGAACGACGCCGTGAAAGTTGCCGCTGACAACGCAAGCACTCGGAGCATGTGTGATCCTTCACCTGGCTCTTCTGACCCCCACCCTACGCGCAGCCAGCGTCCGGCACAAAGCGTCGCCACGTGCGGACACCCGCAGACCAGTTCCACGCAGTCAGCTGTCAGCGGTTTCCCACGCCTCGCGGGGGTATTTCTGACTCAGCCCCTCCCAGCGGTCGGAAACTCCCGGCGCCGGTGCACGCGCAGGCGCCGTAGGAGTCAGCGCTGGAGAATGCAACACGCCAGCCGCGCGGCAGTCCTGATCCTGGGCCTTCTGGCACTGGCAAGCTCCGGCGCGACGTCTGCAGGCGAGCCGGCGCTCGAGATCCGTGCCCTTGAGGCTGCGCACACCGCGGCTCTGGCGAGCCGCGACGTTGCCGCGCTGGAAAAGCTTATGAGCGAGGACTTTACGTTCGTCACGCCGCGCGGTGATCTTCGGACCCGGCAGGACGTTCTCAAGGCGGTCGCCGCCGGCGGCATCGCCAACGAGTATCTTGAGAGCAGCGACCTGCGGATCCGCATCTATGCGGATACGGCGGTAGTGACCGGTCGCGCCGTGCAGACGTCTCAGCGCGCGGGCAAGGACTACACCGAGATGTTCCGGTTCACCCGCGTTTACGTGCGCCGTGCAGGTCAGTGGCTGGCGGTGGCGCTGCAGATGACGCGCCTGGATGGCTTCTGAAGCCACCGGCGTCGTTGGACCGCCTAGCGCAACTGCGCGAGGTAGGCGATGAGGTCCGCGCGACTCTGAGCATCGGGGAGCGAGAAATACATCTTGGTGCCCGGAACCAGAGCCTGCGGATTGGTCAACCAGCGATCGAGATTGTCCGTGCTCCACACCAGCCCGGACGCCTTAAGTGCCGGCGAGTAGGCGTAGTCCGGGAGCGATCCGGCGGGACGACCCACCACCCCGCGGTGCTTCGGTCCGATATCGTTCTCGTCGATGGAGTGGCATGACGTACAGGCCTGGTAAAGCGCCTTGCCGCGAGCGGCATCGCCGGTGGCCGCCTGGGCGTGAGTGACGGGCACGGAAAGGACGAGCGCGGTCAGCCACGCCACCGACCGCAGTTGCATTCCTCGTGCAAGCATGTGCATCCCCTGACGTGCAGTTCGACTTGCACAGGGACCCCGTCGGCGGCGGATTTATTCCCTTTAAAACGGCCGGAACATTTGTCGCTCCCGGCCGGATCCCTTAGGATGAATCACGCCCGCGCGCCATGAACCTCCATAATGAAAGAGCCTGGCCAGAGCGCGACGCTGCGGAGCGCCCGTCCTGTGACACCCATTCAAGCCCGGGCAGCCTCCGGGTGCGGGCGAGCGCCGTGAATTCACGTGACCCGCGCGGACGGGACGTACGTCGTCGCCGCCGCGTCGGGGGTTCCGGGCGCATGCGGCACCTGGGCGCAGGGTGTGGCATCTCCTGATGACAGCGCCGCTCTCCCCTGCCCTGCGCCGCACGCTGCAGCGGCGCCACATGGAAATGATCGCGCTCGGCGGGGTGATCGGCGCCGGACTCTTCGTCGGCAGCGGCGTCGTCATACAGCAGGCCGGGCCCGCTGCCGTGCTCTCGTTCGCTCTCACCGGTGCGCTGGTGGTGCTGGTAATGCGCATGCTCGGGGAGATGGCGGCTGGCCTATCCCGCGGTCGGCGGGTTCTACGAATACAACCGCCTTGCGCTTGGCGAGCTCGCCGGCTTCATGACCGGCTGGATGTACTGGTACTTCTGGGTAATCGTCGTCGCGCTCGAGGCGGTGGCCGGCGCCCGTCTGCTGGTGTTCTGGTTCCCGCACGCATCGCCCTGGCTGTTCACCCTCAGCCTCATGCTGGCGTTTACGCTGCTGAATCTACTGTCGGTGCGCTCCTGGGGCGAGTCCGAATACTGGTTCGCCTCGATCAAGGTCGCGGCGATCGTGTTGTTCCTGTGCGTGGGCCTGGTGTTCGTCGGCCATGCATGGCCCGGTGCGCATGGCGGCCTTGCCAACCTCACCGCCCACGGTGGCTTCATGCCCCACGGCATCGGCCCGGTCCTGACGGGTGCGGTCGCGGCGACCGGCTTCTACTTCGGTGCGGAACTGGTCACGGTCGCCGCCGCGGAGTCCGCGGCGCCCGAGGAGGCGGTGGCGCATGCCACGCAATCGGTGATCTCCCGCGTGCTGATCTTCTACGTGGGCTCGATCTTCGTGGTCGTAGCGATATTGCCGTGGAACCATCCGGGCATTGCGCAGCCCTACGTCAGCGCCCTGCAGGAACTGCGGATTCCGGCCGCCGCCCAGATCATGAACGGCGTCATCCTGACCGCGGTGCTCTCGGCGCTCAACAGCGGCCTGTTCGCCTCCTCGCGCATGCTGCTGGCGCTCGCCACCCGCGGCGATGCACCGCAGAGCCTGACGCGCCTCAACGCCCGCGGCGTGCCGAGCCGGGCAATCCTGACCGGCACCGTGTTCGGTTACCTCGCGGTGGTCATGAACTACGTGTCGCCCGAGCGCGTGTTCGCCTTCCTCGTGAACTCCTACGGCACGGTCGCCATCTTTGTCTACGTGCTGATCGCCTGCGCGCAGCTGCGTCTGCGGGCGCGGCTCGAGCGCAGCGCGCCCGAGAGGCTGCGCGTGCGCATGTGGGGCTACCCTTACCTGACCGTACTCGTGATTGTCGCGATGCTCGGCATCGTGGCGGCCATGGCCTTTATCCCGCAGCAGCGGCTGCCGCTGCTGTTTGGCCTGGCGAGCGCCGCCCTGATGCTCGGCGGCTATCTGCTGCGCCGCCGTTTCGGTCCGACCGCCTAAAAGGGCTGACTGCCGTTGACGGTCGCCCGATGCATCGTGCGGCGCTCGGGGAGATAATCGGCGATCGCGTAGTGCTGCGTAACGCGGTTGTCCCAGAACGCCACGTCGTCCACGCGCCATTGCCAGCGTACGGTCAGCTCCGGGCGGCCGGCGTGTGCGAACAGCAATGCCAGCAGCGCCTGACTCTCCTCGGGCTTCAGCTCGTTGATGTGCGTGGTGAAACCTTCATTGACGAACAGTCCCTTGCGCCCGCTTTCCGGATGCGTACGCACGACCGGGTGAACGACCGGCGGGTGCTTCGCGACCGCGCGCTCGTAGCGCTCCTTGAACGCGGGGTCGCCCGCCCAGCGTTCCGGCGGGAAGGACTTGGCCACGGAGTGGGTGCGCCGTGAGCCCTTCGAGCAGGCGCTGCAGGGGGGCCGAAAGCGCCTGGTACGCGGCCGAACTGCTTGACCAGAGTGTATCCCCGCCGGTTCTCGGCAGGCGCTTCGCCGCCAGGATACCCGCCATGCGGCGGGGTCTGGCTGAAGGTGACGTCGGTGTGCCAGTTGTCGTTGTCCGGCAGGAAGCCCGGATGCGTGTCGATCAGCATGATCTCCGGAAGCTCCGGGAGCACCGGATAGATGGGATGCACGTGCAGCGAACCGAAGCGCGCCGCGAAGCGCACCTGCTCCTGTGGCGTTAGCGGCTGGTCGCGGAAGAACAGCACCTGATGCTCCAGCAGCAGCTCGCGCAGCCGGTCAACCTGCGACTGCGACAGCTCCTGCGCAATGTCGATTCCGGAGATCACGGCGCCGAGCGCGCGCGCCACGGGCTTCGCTTCGATAGTCATGTCCAATCCTCGAGTGACATCCTGCAAGGGGCCGTGCCGGTGGCATTGTACGAAGGTGCGAGGCCGGGGCAGTCCCGGAAACGCGCACCCCTGAGCGCCGCGAGCCTACCCATTTTGCCCGATAAGCCCCGGCGGGGCGCTGAAATGCCCAGCGAGCACCTGACGCGCACCGCCGGATGCCCGAGAACGTCCGACAGGCATACGCGCCGCCGGCCGATGCGCCGGCCGCTCGCCCTGACCTAGACTTCGGCCCGTGCCCGCGGGCGGCCCCCAAGCGCAAGGAATGAACCGTCATGATCCGCAAGCTGAAGTCCGGCGAGTACCGGCTGTACTCGCGCAAGATCGACCCGAAGACCCGGCGCCGCCGCAATCTCGGCACCTTCAAGACCCGTGCCGCCGCCGAGAAGCACGAGCGGGCGGTGCAGTATTTCAAGCGCCACTAGGCACCCGGGGTACTGCCGTTCAGTGACTTGCCGCCTGCCCGGGCTGCCGGATCACCTCGCCGCCCTTCATGACAAAAGCCACCGTCTGCAGGACGGTGACGTCCGTTAGCGGGTCGCCCGCAACGCCCACCAGGTCGCCGTAGCGCCCCACCGCGATGGCGCCCACATCCTGCGGCCGTCCCAGTGCCTCGGCGGCCGTGACCGTCGCCGCCTGTATCGCCTGCAGCGGCGTCATGCCCCAAGTCACCATGACCGCGAACTGCCTGGCATTGTCCCCGTGCGGATAAACGCCGGCATCGGTGCCAAAGATCATCTTCACCCCGGCACGCAGTGCCGCACGGAAGTTCTCGCGCTGCAGGCGTCCGATCGCGCGCTCCTTCTCCAGCGATTCCTTGAATACGCCGTTCTTCTCGCCTTCGGCGAGGATGTAGTCATCATCATAGACATCCATCGAGAAGTAGGCGCCGTGCTGCTTGGCGAGCGCAAAGGCCTCGGCATCGGCAAGGCTGGCGTGCTCGATGGTATCGACGCCGGCGCGCAGCGCGTCCTTGATGCCGCTCGTGCCGTGCGCATGCACCGCCACGCGCAGCCCGAGCATGTGGGCTTCATCGACGATCGCCTTCATCTCGGCCAGGTCGAACTGCTGCGTGCCGACCGCGTCGGTCTTTGACAGCACCCCACCGGTGCCACAGAACTTGATGACCTCGGCACCGTACTTGTGCAGCCTGCGCACCAGTGCGCGCAGCTCGTCCGGACCGTCGACGACCGCGGGCGTCTTCGCGGTCACCGACGGCGGCCAGTGCTGGCTGCGGTCGCAGTGTCCGCCGGTGGCGCCGATTGCATAGGTCGCCGGGACGATGCGCGGGCCGACGATGTAGCCCTGCTCGATACCCTGCTTCAGGGCGACGTCGTCGAAATTCGACGAACCGACGTTGCGCACCGTCGTGAAGCCGGCTTCCACGGTGCGCCTGGCGTTCGCGGTGCCGACTACGGTCCAGAAATTGTCCGTGAACTGCAGGAAGCGATCGCCGCTGAAGTGCGGGTCGCTGGTGAGATGCACGTGCATGTCGATGAGTCCGGGTAGCAGCGTGATCCCGGGCAGATCGATGTGACGTGCGCCGGGCGGGACTGCGGTATCCTTGGACGCGATACTGCTGATGCGGCCGTCGGTAATCGTGATGTAAGGGTGCTCTACGGACTTGCCCGCTACGACGTCAATCATGCGCTCGGCGCTGACGACCACGGTATCGGCGTGGACCGGTGCTGCCGCAAGCGGCATGAGTAGGCACATCCAGACAAAAGCGCAACGCGGCATCGGTTCCTCCCGGTGATCGATCCATGAGCCTCGAAGTTTGCACTGTATGCAGGCACTACCGCTAGCACACGCATGACCGGCGCCGCACCGCGCCGCGCAGTGGGTCCGAGGTACCGCGCCGCGCGCGCGGGCCACCCGCGCCGCTGCAGGTGGTGCTCGTGAGCGGTCCCGGGATCGTCGCAGACGCGCACGACCCGCGCACCGGCTCACCGCTGCGCTGGCTGGCGCTCACACTCGCGGCGCTCGGCATTTTCAGCAGCTACTACGAGGCAGACGCGATCGGACCGATCGCGGACCTGCTGTTGCGCCAGCGCGGGTTCACGCAGTTCCAGATCGGCGATCTGACGGCGGTCATCAGCCTGCCGAACATCTTCCTGGCCGTATTCAATGGCCTGCTGATCGATCGCTATGGGCCGGTGCGCGTGAGTCTCTGGGCAGCCATCATCGGCTTCGCCGGCGCACTCCTGACCGCCATAGGCACCCCGTACGCCCTCATGTGGACCGGGCGGCTCGTCTTTGGCATCAGCGAAGGTGCGATCTTCATCGCGCTGCTCGCCAGCGTAGCGCGCTGGTTCCCGCGCAGCGGCGTCGCGCTGGCCAGTGCGCTGTTTCTCAGCCTAGCGCGCGTCGGATCGTTCAGCCTCGACAAGTCCCTGACCTGGGCGCGTCCGCTGTACGAGGCCGGCTGGCAGCCGCCGCTGTGGCTCGGCGCCGCCATCAGCGGAATGGGGCTCGTCGCGGTGCTGCTCCTGCAGGTCCTGGATGCCCGCTGGCCGGCCCCGGCGTACCTGCAGCGGCGCGACGGAGAGCGCATGGACTGGGCCGGCATCTGGTCCTTCGACCGCTCCTACTGGTACATCCTGGGACTGCACTGCCTGTATGCGGCCGTCTTCTTCCCCTTCCGCCAGACCTTTGCCATCGAGTACCTGCAACACGTGAAGGGACTCACCCCGCAGCAGGCCGGCGACGTGAACTCCGGGGTTTTCGCCGCGGCGGTGTTCGCTACGCCTCTGTTCGGGCTGCTCGCCGATCGCTTCGGCCATCGCGCGCTGCTGCTCACTGCGGGCACGCTGCTGCTGCCGGTCACCTTCATGGCACTGTCCCTCACCGACTTGTCTCCCTGGGTGTCCACGGTGCTCATGGGGATTAGCTTCTCGATGGTACCGGCGATCATCTGGCCGGCGACGACCCTGATCGTGGAGCCGCGCCGGCTCGGGACCGCGCTGGGTGTCATCACGATGCTGCAGAATGTCGCGCTGTGGGGCTCGAACCGAACCGCCGGCTGGCTCGCCGACCGCGCCGGCGCGGGTCCGGCCCACCCGGCAGGCTACGACAGCATGCTCGGGTTCTTCACCCTCGTGAGCCTCGCAGCCCTGACTTCGGCAATTTTGTTGTGGCGACGCGAGAGCGGCCCCGACGGGCACGGGCTGGAGAACGCGCGGGCCGCGCCGGGAGCCGCACGGGCATGAAGATCGCAAAGCTCGAGACCTTTACGAATCAATTCGTGTGCTTCGTGCGCCTGACGAGTGACAGTGGCGCGGTGGGCTGGGGGCAGACCTCGACCTACAACGCGGACATCACTGCGCGCATCTTCCACCGGCAGGTGGCGCCGTGGGCACTCGGTGCGGATGTCTTCAGGGTCGATGCACTGGTCGAGCGCATCGAGGAGCGCGAGCACAAATTCCCCGGCAGCTACCGCTGTCGGGCGCTGGCCGGGCTCGACACGGCGCTCTGGGACCTGCGCGGCAAGCTCGAGGGCAAGCCGGTCGTGGAGCTGCTCGGGGGCACACCGCGCCGGCTGCGTGCCTACGCCTCATCCATGCGGCGCGACATTACGCCCGCGCAGGAGGCCGAGCGGCTCGTGCGCCTGCGCGATGACAAGGGCTTCGACGCGTTCAAATGGCGCGTCGGTGCCGAGTGCGGTCACGACGTCGACGAGTGGCCCGGGCGCACGGAGGCCATCGTGCCGACCGTCGCGCGCGCGCTCGGCGCGCGCGCCGCAAAACTGGTCGATGCGAACAGCGGTTTCTCGCCGTCCCGCGCGATCGAGGTCGGGCGCCTGCTCGAGGCGCAGGGCATCAGCCACTACGAGGAGCCCTGCCCCTACTGGAAACTCGATGAGACCCGGCAGGTCACCGATGCGCTCGAGCTTGACGTGACCGGCGGAGAACAGGACTGGGACCTGGCCACCTGGGCCCGCATGATCGAAATGCGCGCCGTCGACATCGTGCAGCCGGATGTCATGTACATGGGTGGCATCTCGCGCACGCTCAAGGTGGCCCGCATGGCTGGCGCGGCGGGACTGCCCTGCACGCCCCACAGCGCCAATCTCTCACTGGTCACTCTGTGTACCATGCACCTGCTCGGCGCACTGCCGAATGCCGGCAAATACCTCGAGCTCTCGATCGAGGGACCGGACTACTACCCCTGGCAGGAGGGGTTGTTTCTGGAAGACCCGTACCTCGTCCGCGACGGGCACGTGACGATCCCCGCCGCGCCGGGATGGGGCGTCGAGATCAGTCCGCGCTGGCTGGACACCGCCAGCTACCAGTGCAGCCGCAGCGGTTGAGGCGGGAGCCAACCGCTGGCCCTGCGGCCGCGCAGAATCCCGTAATATGACCACTGCTCCGGTGGGTGGCTTGTCGGACCTGCGCATGCGGGGCAAGATTCCGCCGCAGTCCCTTAAGAAAAGCAGAAATTCACGGATCCACCCAGTGAGCCACGACGTCTTCCTCAGCTACTCCTCGGCAGATAAGGTAACCGCACAGGCGGTCGTCGCGGGGCTGGAGGAGCACGGCGTGCGCTGCTGGATGGCACCCCGTGACATCCCCGCCGGGGCCGAATACGGGCAGGAGATCCTCGATGCGGTCAAGGGCTGCCGCATCTGCGTCGTCATCTTCTCCGAGGGTGCCAATACCTCCCCGCACGTTCGCCGCGAGGTCGAGCGCGCGGTATCGGCCCAAAAGCACATCGTGCCGTTTCGCGTGGCGGATCTGGCGCCCACGGGCGCGATGGAATACGCCCTCGGCAATACGCACTGGCTGGATGCATTTTCCGGCCCCCTCGAGGCGCACATCGCCACACTGCTCGCGACCACGCGCCGCCTCCTTGGCGCGAGCGGTACATCGACCACCAGGGCCGCACCAGCCCCGGCGCCGAAGCAGATCACCGATCGCCCGTCGGTGGTGGTGCTGCCCTTCAACAACATGAGCGGCGATGCAGAGCAGGAATATTTCAGCGACGGCATCACCGAGGACATCATCACGGACCTCTCCAAGGTTTCGGGGCTGTTTGTGGTCGCGCGTAACACCGCCTTCACCTACAAGGGAAAGTCCGTCAAGGTGCAGGACGTGAGCCGCGAGCTTGGCGTCGCATTCGTGCTCGAGGGAAGCGTGCGCAAGGCGGGCTCGCGGGTGCGCGTCACGGCGCAGCTGATCAACGGGCTCGACGGCGGCCATGTGTGGGCCGACCGCTACGACCGCGACCTCACCGATATTTTCACGATTCAGGACGAAATCACCCATGCGATCGTCGAGCAGCTGAAGGTGAAGCTCCTGCCGCAGGAGAAGAAATCCATCGCCCAGGCCCCGACCGACAATATCGAGGCCTACACCTACTATCTGCGCGGCCGCCAGTTCCTGCATCGCCATTCAAGATCCTACTATCAGCTCGCCAAGCGCATGTTCGTGAAGGCGGTGGAGCTGGATCCCTCCTACGCCCGGGCGTACGCCGGAATCGCCGACTGCGATTCCTTTCTGTTCCTGCACTATCACGTGGATATCTCGATCGACGCGATCCTGGAAACCAGCGCGCGCGCACTCATGCTCGATGCGGGCCTTGCCGAAGCCCACGCCTCACGGGGGCTCGCCTTCTCGCTCGCACAGCGCACCGAAGAGGCGATGGCGGAATTCGAGCGCGCCATTGCCCTGGATCCGAACTCATTCGAGGCACATTACTTCTATGGGCGCGCGTGCTTTGCACAGAACCAACTGGACCGTGCCGCGGCTCTGTTCGAGCGCGCGTCGGTGCTGAAGCCCGACGATTACCAGTCCCCGTGCATGCTGCGGATGATTTATCACTCCCTCCACCGCGATTCGGAGATCGTGCCGATCGCGCGTAAGGGGCTCGAGCGCGCCCAGGCCGAGCTCACCTTGCATCCGGAGAACCCGCGACCGGTCTACCTCGGTGCCGGACTGCTGGTGCACCTCGGCGAGCGCGAGCGCGCACGGGAGTGGCTGTCGCGGGCGCTCGCGATCGATCCGGACGACCTCCTCACCCAGTACAACGTTGCCTGTGTCTATGCCTGCATGGGTGACTGCGAGCCGGCCTTTGACCTGCTCGAGCGGCTGCTGCCGCATGCCAACCATGAGACCAAAGCGTGGGTCAAGGTGGACTCGGATTTTGATGCGCTGCGCAGCCTCCCGCGCTACCAGAGGGTGCTCGAGCTGATCGGTTAGGCGCCCCGCCCCAACGCTAGCGGATCCTGAACGTGATGCGAAAGCGGTAGCAGTTCGGCACCGGCTCGCCGCTCCGTACGGCGCGCGCGTAACGCCCGTGACGCGCCACGTTCAGCGCACCACGATCGAGATCGGCGTCCCCGGAGGAACGCTCGAGCACGGGCTCAGCCTGGCGCACTCCCTGCGCGTCCACGCACACGCGCACGTCGGCAGCGCCCGCGACTCCGTCGCGCCGCTTGGCCGGCGGGTAGTACTCCTCCGTATCCGGCAACTGGTTCCTACCAATCACCCGCGTATCCGCAGGCACCGCGACGCTGGTGAGGCCAGGCGGCCAAAAGGGCTCTGCGACCGAAGACGCGTCCGGCATCGCGTCCGGCACCGGTGTCACGGGCGGGTCCGGCGTGAGGGGGCGATCGATCCTCGGGTGATGCAGGGGCACTTGCGGCTTGATGATCGGGTCCCGCCGCGCCGGCGTGCTCTCGATCATCACGTGCGCGAGCGTCCGCGGCTGGGCCGGCGGCAGGCCCTGGTGAATCAGCCCGGTGATCAAAACGTAGGCGGCGGCCATATGGAGGCTGACGATGGCACCCGCGACGAGTGTGCGGCTGGGCAGCAATTCCACGGGTATGAGGGAATGTGACCTGCGCATCGAAGCTCTCCGTAAGGTGTGACGGAATACCTCGAGCTCAAAGCCTAGCGCTGCAGCCACGGGAAATCGTCCCGACGCGACGGCGGCGTCAGGGCGCTTTGCGGCGGGTAACTTAAAATGCCCGAATGGGCAGACGGCCCGTTGCCGCCGCGACCTCAGGGATACTTCTGCTCGACCGCGCCGCGCACCGGATGTGTGTCATAGACCAGGACGATCGACTGGATGTGACCGCTGCTCGGATCGAAGTTGAAGACGTCGGCGCAGTCGAAGGCTACGCGCGTGCCATCCTTCAGTCGCCAGTCATATAAATAGTAGGCCACGGCGCGCAGGTGGCCTTCTGCACTCACCAGCACGTCGTGGACGGTCAGCTTCGTGCCCTTGGAGGACTCGGCCACCTTCTTGACGAACTGACGCACCGGCAGCCGCCCAAGAAACGGGGATTCCACCCAGCCATCCGGTATGAAGAGCGAGGCGGCCTTCTCGGCGTCTCCCGCTTCGAGTGCCTTCAGATACGTGTGCACAATGCGCTGCATAAAACTCCCCCAGCTCCGCGACTCACCGCTCAAGCGTCGGCGGCAGCGCAGCCGTACCAGTCGCGCGCGGCCGCAGCCCCTGGCTAACCCTGAGCCGTGGGACGCTCCCGGGTCAAGCCCGAAGTCAGGTCCGAGGTTTCGGCCCGGATTCGCTCACTGCCGCCCCTCCGGCGGGTGTGTGGTCATCCACACCGCGATGTCCCAGGAATTGCGGATGCCAATGAACAGCAGGAACAGCGACAGCAGGGCGACCGCAAACAGAACCTGCGGTGTGTCCCGCCAGATGAGGAACCCAGCGAGGGCAAGACCGGCGTAGACGAAAGTCGGGAGAACCACGTTCCAGACCCAGTCCTCGCGCACCGGCACGTAGTCGCCGCCATGGCTCTGGCGCCGCAGGTTCACCGCCGTGAACAGCCCATAGGTGATCCCCGCAACTCCACCCGCGATAAAGCCGACGCTCAGGGTGAGCAGCCGCTGATGCGGCATGCTCAGGTAAGCGGCCAGGGCCAGCACGCCACCAAAGTGCACGATCGTCGGCGAAAGATAGGCGCGCACACCCGTCGGCCGCACGCTGCGCTGATCGCGGATGAGGGCAATGACCACGAACGTGATGCCCGTCAGCCCGGCCGCCGCTGAGCCGACGATCACATAGAAGTTGTCCCAGCCGGCCAGCACGGCAGCATCCATCAGTGATTTCCCCCCAGCGTGTGCGACCTCCTCCGCCCCTGCACGATGCGCGCCGGGTACGGCGGCCGCCCGTTCATCGCGTGGCCTCCGCCGGCTCCGGGACGTCGCGGGCGCCGCTTTGTGCGCGGTGCCCGAGCGTGAGGGCACTGAAGAAGATCGTCAGCAGGCAGCAGATGACCATCGTGGCAAATACCCCGCTCCATCCCCAGCGATCCGCGATCCAGCCGACACCGGTACCGGAGATCGCCGAGCCGAACGCGTAGCCGAAAAATCCGGTGAAGCCGGCCGCGGTGCCCGCCGCCTTCTTCGGCACGAGATCGAGCGACTGCAAGCCGATGAGCATGATCGGTCCATAGATGAGAGCGCCGATGGCGATCAGGGCGGCGTAGTCGATCCACAGGGGTCCCTTGCCGTTGAACCAGTACGCGACGACGGCCACCAGCGTGAGCCCCATGAACAGGATGGTCGCCGGCGCGCGCTTGCCCTTGAACCAGCGGTCGGAGATCCACCCGCAGGCAATGGTCCCTGCAATCCCGGACAACTCGTAGAGAATCCAGCCGAGGCTGGACTGGTTGAACGAAAACCCCTTGGCGGTCTGCAGATACGTGGGAATCCAGTTTTCCACGCCGTAGCGCACGAAGTAGCAAAAGGCGTTGGCCACCGCGATGGCCCACAGGTAACCGTTGCTCAGGACGGAACTAAAGAGAATCTCCCGGAACCCGAGCGTACGTTCGCTGGCCTGGGAATATCCCGGGGGGTAGTCGTTCTTGTACTCCTCGACCGGCGGCAGCCCGCAAGACTGCGGCGTATCGCGCATATAGACCCACGCCGTCAGCGCCACGGCCGCCGCGATCAGGGCGTTGAAGTAGAACTTCGCGCGCCAGTCATGGAAGAGCAGCACCCCGAGTACCGCGAATCCGGCCACCAGCAGGCCGCCGAGGTTGTGGGCGGTATTCCACACCGAGACCGTCACGCCGCGTTCGCGCGTACTGAACCAGTGCACCATCGTTTTACCGCACGGCGGCCAGCCCATGCCCTGGACCCAGCCATTGAGGACCTGGACCGCGACGATGGCGGACACCGAGGCGAAAGCCGCCTGGCTCAGGCCGAACGCGGCCATGATCGCGCTGGAGAGCAACAAGCCGAGCGGCAGGAAGTACCTGGGATTACTGCGATCGGAGACTGAGCCCATCAGGAACTTCGATAACCCGTAGGCGATCGAGAGCCCGGTGAGCGCGGTGCCCAGCTGCGCCTTGGTATATTCCGGGTGCTCCTTGAGAATGTCGGGAATGGCCAGCGCGAGGTTGTTCCGCACCAGGTAATAGCCCGCGTAGCCCAGGAAAATGCCGACAAATACTCGCCCGCGCAGACGTCGGTAGGTGGAGTCGATGACCTCCGCCGGCAGCGGCGCAGCAAAGGGCTCGGGCCTGAGGACTCCGAACATCGACTCTCCCCTGGGCAGATCGCCCCGGCCGATACTAAGTGGCCCCCCGGCGCACCGCCAGACGCCCGGGCCACGAAACCTGTGGTGTTTGAGTGGAACCCGCACCCGCGCGCGCGGTCACAAGGAGTGGCTGCCGATCCTCAAACGTGCCTCGATGAAACCTGTGCGTTGCGCCGTAGTTGCCCTGGCCGCGCTGTGTCTGTCTGGCTGCACTGGTTACCAGGCGTATAAGAAGTGCGGCTGGCACGGCTGTCCGGGGGATGAGTCGGTCTCCGCGCAGGTGCGCACGCTCCTCGCGCAGCATCCCGCCCTAGGACCGCCGAATCATGTCTATGTCCAGACCGCTGACGGGATCGTGTTCCTCAGCGGGCGGGTCGCCACGGATCTGCAGCGCGAAACCGCCGAGACCGTGACGCGCGAGGCCCCCGGGGTGCGCGACGTCGTCAACTCGATCGCGCTGAGTTACGAGGGGCGGTAGCGGGCGGCGCGTTGCCGCGGCGGCAGCGGTTGGGCCAAGATGACCCGGTGACGCAGCCATCCGCGCCTCCGCCCGAGACTACTGCGAGCACCGCCTTCTCCGACGAGCTGGCGCGGCGCGCGCTGCTCGCCTTCCTGCTCACGTTCATTCTGGCGCGCACGCTCGTGTTCCTGATCATGGCGCGGCGCATTCCGAACCTGTACCTGTTCATGGGCGCCACCCACGTGCATCACCTCAACTACGGCATCTTCCTGCTCGCCGCCGTGGGAGGCTACCTGCTGCTCGCCGCGCCGACCGGCAACGCAGCGCGCGGCGCCGCCTTCGCCTACGGCATCGCCATGGCGCTCACGTTCGATGAGTTCGGAATGTGGCTGCACCTGGGGGGCAGCTACTGGCAGCGCGCCAGCGTCGATGCCGCGGTGGTCGTCGCGGCGCTGCTGGCACTGCTCGCCTACGCGCGCTCCATCCGCTCTTTCGAGACCCGCCACGTGCGCGCCTTCATCGTGCTCGGCCTCGCCGTGACGCTCTTTGGCGTCGTGCTCTACAACGTATCCAGCTACCTCGATCGCCTGGAGGGTCCGCGCCTGCGCCAGCTGGAACTCGAGTCCTCGCCCTGAACGCGCACGCCTGACGGCGTTACCGCAACCCGAATACCGCCACCCCGCTCTGCGTGCCGACCAATACCTTGCCGTCGGCGACCGCCGGGGTAATGAACTTGTTGCCGGCGCCGAAGTGGTCGCGGCCGCTGGCGGCCTGCGAACTGTTGTAAAGCTCGTGGCTGAGGTCACTCGCATCGTACGCATGCAGCACTGCCGGGTCCGAATTCTCGTGCGCCCAGACGATACCGTTCGCGGTGCCGTTCGCGGATACCACCGGCGAGGTGCCCGGATAAGGATAGGTGTTCGCACTCGCCGAGCCGGTGGCGAGCTTCGCGCCACGGATGGTGAACGCCCGCAGCGACCCCCCCTGGGGGCCGAAGTAAACGCTCTGCTGGAAATACGCGGGCGTCGACCAGATGCCGCCCGCGAGCGCGCCGTCGAGTTCCTGCCAGATGTGATTGCCGGAGGTGCTGAACTTGCCCATCGAGTCGCGGCTGACGACGTAGATGTTGCCGTCCTTGCCGGCGCCCACGGCCAGATGCTGGCTGGTGTTGCTCGCATCGGTCAGGTCCGGGAGCAGCAGGATACCCCCCGAGCCCAGGTCCAGATCGGCGGCGGACTCGGCCACGGTATTGGACATGGTGAAGTAGTCGCTGACCGCGAGCGCGCCGCCGGAGAGCTTCAGGAAGCTGTTGCCGTAATCCGCACGGTTCGGGAACCCATTGCTGTCCAGCGTCGTCTCGAACGCCCCGTTGGCCGTCAGCAGGTAGACGTTCCCCGCCGCATCGGCGGCCGGGCCGCCGCCGGCCATCCAGATGGCGGGCCCGGAGCCGCCACTGTTCGGGGCGGCGTTGAAGGCGGCCGTTTGCGCCAGGCTCGCGGGGCTGAAGGCGATGACCCAGCCTGAATACGGCGGTGAATCGCAGTGCGAGGTGAAGCTCGCGTACAGGGTGCCGTTCGCCAGCAGCAGTGCCGCGCGCTCCGCGTACTGGCGCGCATCGAAGGTCATCGTGCCACCCTGTGTCGGGTAGCTCGCCGCGATCGTGACCGGCCCCCCGAGCAGTTCCGCCCCGGTGGTGACATCGAGTGCGTGCAGCCGCTGGTAATAGGTCGCGGAGCCGTCCTTGGACATCGCGACGACGTAGAGCGTGCCGTGCGCGCCGGCACTGCGGTCGATGACGGGGGTCGCCGTGATGCCGATCTGCGGGGTAATCTGGCTGCAGCCGTCCACCGGTTCGCTCGGGGCTTCCCCGCTCTGCAGCAGCGAAACCTTCCACAGCACCGTGCCGCTGTCGGCCTCGAACGCGTAGACCGAATCATTCTCGGTGGCGACGAACACGACATTGTGCGTGCCGCCCTGGACGGTCAGCCCGGAGAGGTACAGGGGTTGCGCATCCACCTTGCCGTCGGCCATCAGCAAGCGCAGGAGTCCGAAGCTGCCCGAGTTCACGTTCGCGGTGGTGAGCACGGACTCGGTCAGGTTCTGCCCGGTGCGCGCCAGATCGTATTTGTAGGTCGTAATGTCGGTGCCAGTCAGCGGCGGCGTGCCGCCGGTGGGGGGCGGCTGGCCAGGCTGATTGGGCTGGCTTGGGGCGCTGCCCCCGCCCGAACCTCCGCCACTGCAAGCCGCGGCCAGCGCCGCTGCCAGCAGCAGCGCCAAGTTCCTCATCCAGGCGCGCGTGCGCTGCATCCTGCGATCCTCGGTGTTGCGTCGATCAGACTCTAAATGCACAGCAACAAACGGCAAGCCGTCGGTCAGACGCGACGCAGGACTTGCCCTACGTCGGTCTCTGGTGCGGCGTTATGTCACTCCTGGCGGCTCGGTGGCTGCCGCTCCCGGCGGCCCCTGCCGGGCTCGTCACGGGCCACCCACTCTTCTTACACTACGTGCGCGAACCGTCCGACAGCGCACCGTCACCGCCTTCCTCCGCGGGCGGGCACACCGTCGGCCCGGAGGGAACGACCCATGCGCGCGGCAGTATTCCACGCAGCCGGCCGACCGCTGTCGATCGAGCAGGTCAACGACCCGCGCCCGGCCGCCGACCAGGTGGTGATCGAGGTGCAGCGGGCCGGCATCTGCGGTTCGGACCTGCACATGAGCGAGTACGGCGCGGTGCCCTCTGGCACCATCTTCGGCCACGAGTTCGCCGGTACCATCGTCGCGCTCGGCGCCGCCGCGGGCGGGGACTGGAAGCTCGGCGACCGCGTCACGGCGCTGCCGGTGCAGGCCTGCCGAGCATGCGAGGCCTGCGCCGCGGACCTGCCAGCGCTGTGCCTGAGCGGCCTCTTCACCGGCACGAACCTGAAGTATCCGGGCGCCTACGCCGAGTACGTCGCTGCGCGCACCGGCATGCTGCAGCGCCTGCCCGCGGGGGTATCTTTCGAGCTCGGCGCACTGGTCGAGCCGCTCGCCGTGGCGCACCACGCCGTCGAGCTGGCCGGCGTCGGCCGCGGCTCGACGGTCCTCGTACTCGGCGCCGGACCCATCGGTGCCGGCGTCATACTGTTCGCGCGCGCCCAGGGGGCCCGGCACGTGATCGTCAGCGAGCGCTCGCGCGAGCGGCGCGCGATTGCCCTGGCCCTGGGAGCCACCGCCGTGATCGACCCGCAGCAGGAGAACGTCGCGGAGCGCTTCGCCGCCCAGG
This sequence comes from uncultured Pseudomonadota bacterium, assembly GCA_963806375.1. Classification (GTDB taxonomy): domain Bacteria; phylum Pseudomonadota; class Gammaproteobacteria; order Steroidobacterales; family Steroidobacteraceae; genus 13-2-20CM-66-19. The sequence goes on along the minus strand of CAWDXW010000006.1, from coordinate 261,585 downwards.
CAGGAGGGCGGCCGCAGATCGTGATCGAATGCGTCGGGGTCACCGGGTTGCTGCAGCAGGCGATCGAGCTGGCCGGTATCCGCGGGCGCGTCCTGGTGGCCGGCGTGTGCTTCGCCCCTGACCAGATCCTGCCCCTGACCGCGCTCATGAAGGAGGTCAGCGTGCAGTTCAGCCAGTGCTACCACGAGCGCAACTTCGCCGCCGTGATCGACGCGCTCGCGCACGGCACGGTGCGAGCGCAGCCCATGCACACCGATACTGTGGGGTTTGCCGGCCTGCCGCAGACCTTCGAGTCGTTGCGCCGCGACCCGCGCGGTTGCAAGGTGCTCATCGATCCGCGGGCCTAGGGCATGCACGCCTTCCGTTACGAACCGGATGCCGAGCGCATCGCCGATCTCAAGCGGCGCCTCGCGCAGGCGCATCGCGTGCCGCTCGCGCCGGACCCGCAGGGCCGGCTCGGGATTGCCGGCGCCGACCTCGCGCGTCTTGCGGCTGGCCTGGCAGCGCTTGACTGGTCGCGCTTTGCGGCGCGCGTAAACCGCTGGCCCGCCTATCGCACCACCATCGCCGGCGAGCAGATGCACTTCGTGCACGTGTCGAGCCCGGCGCGCGCTGCGGTGCCCCTGCTGCTGCTGCACGGCTGGCCGGGCTCGTTTCTCGAGTTCCAGGAGCTGATTGCTGGGTTGACTGAGGTCACGCCGGCGTTTCATGTCGTGTGCCCCTCGCTGCCCGGCTATGGCTTCTCGACCCGTCACCCCGAGCGCACCTGCAACGCCGCGGCGATCGCCGAGGCCATGGCCGAACTCATGCAGCAGCTCGGCTACGCGCGCTTTCTGGTGCAGGGCGGTGACTGGGGCAGCGTCGTCGCCGGCGAACTCGCCCGCCGCCACCCGGAGCGCTGCCTCGGCCTGCATCTGAATCTCGTCGCCCTGCGCCCGCCGCCCGAAGGCGACCCGGCACGCGCCGCGGTACTGCCCGAGGAAGCGGCATGGCTCAATGCGCAGACCCACTTGTGGGCCGACGGCATGGGGTACTACGCGATCCAGAGCACCCGGCCGCAGACCCTCGCCGTGGCGCTCGCCGATTCCCCCCTCGGCCTGCTCGCCTGGATGGCCGAGAAGTACCTCGCCTGGAGCGACCGCGATGCCGCCGGTCACAGCCTGGTGAGCGATGCGGCCATACTCGATGAGGTCGCCCTCTACTGGATGACCGACAGCATCGGCAGCTCGGTGCGGCTGTACTTCGATGAGGCGCACGCCGCGGGCGCGCAGACACGCGTGGAGGTAGCGACCGGGGTCGCCGTGTTCCCCCGGGAAATCATCAAGACCCCGCGCGCCTGGGTGGCGCGGCAGTTCAACCTCGTGCACTGGAGCTTCCCCGCGTGCGGCGGGCATTTCGCGGCCCTGGAAGTGCCGCAGCTGCTAGTTGAGGACCTGCGTGCCTTTGCCGTACAGGTCCTGGGAGCGGGCGCGTGATCGCCCGCAATCCGCGCCTCACCTTCGAGGATGCCCTGCCGCACTGGGCGCCCAACCACGCCTTTGCGCAGATCACCAATGCCGGCTCCACCAGCCTGCCGTACGTGGAGAGCTTCCTGAACAAGGTCATGGCGCGCGCCGCTCAGGTGATCACCGATCCGGCCCTGAGGGCGGACATCGCGGTGTTTTCGGCGCAGGAAGGCAACCACTATCGGCAGCACCGTCACTTCAACAAGCTCCTGTACGTGCGATACCCGGGACTGCAGCGGCTCGAGAGCGCCCTCGGAGCCGATTACGAACGGATGCTGCGACAGCGCTCGCTCAGGCAGAACGCCGCGTACTGCGAGGGCTTTGAGTGCCTCGGCATCATCCAGACCGAGTTCTTCTTCGAGCGCATCCCGGATCTGCTGACCGGTGCCGATGCGCGCCTGGTGAGGCTGTGGGGGTGGCACCTCGCGGAGGAATTCGAGCATCGCACGGTGTGTTACGACGTGCACTACGCGCTCGGGGGCGGCTACGTCGCACGGCTGCGCGGCTTCCTGCACGCGCTGCGCCACCTCGGTCGTTACGGCAAATCCGTTTCCGGCCACCTGCTGGCAATTGACCGCGCGGCCATGAGCGCTGCGGCGCGGCGCGAATCGCGGCGCCTCGAGCGGCGCTACCGCGCGCGTTTCCTGCGCTTCGCGCTGCCGCGCCTGCTGTACGTGCTGTCGCCGTTCTACAATCCGCGCCGCAAACGCGCGCCGCGCGGCGCGGCCGAACTGCTCAACGAGATTCGACCTGCCGCCTGAGGCGGCGGCCTCGGCAGAGCGGCTACGGCTTCTCCCAGGACTGTGTGGGGAGGTTCTCCGGCGGCGGCAGGGAGCGCAGGTACGTCACCAGGGTCCAGACGCCCTCCGCACCCAGTGCGCCGCCGAAGGCCGGCATACCCTTGGGCCGTCCGTAATAGATCGACATGAAGACCTCCGCGTCCGCGCCGCCGTAACGCCAGCGCTGGTCGCCGAGATTCGGACCCACGGCACCGGCGGCATCGGGTCCGTGGCAGCCGTCGCAGTTCATGGTCGTGAACAGGAGCGCGCCGTTTTTCGCCACCGCGGCATCGCCGGCGTGTGGATTGTGCAGCGTGCCGCCGGGCGGTACGTTGCCGCCGGCGGCGACATGCGCCTCGTAGGCCACGGCGGGCGGCGCCGCCGACGCCACGGAGGCTGCGGGACTTGCGCCCCGCTGGGTGCAGGCGCACAGGACGAGGAGTCCCAGCGGCACGGACCTCAGAGCAGCGGATTTGAGTTTCATAGGGCGAAGATCCAGATCATGCCACCCTGGCTCGTGTGCCGGCCGAGGTCCTGGATGTAGTCCGCCGGCGCGCGCACATCGGTCGGGTCGGCCGAGTGCAAGTCGCCGGCGAGCAGCAGCCAGTCCCCACCGATGCCCGCGTAGACCGCGACGTATTGCTTGCCGTCCGGGCCACGGTAGGTCATCGGATTGCCGACCACGCCCGAGCCCACTTTGAATTTGGAAAGCACCTTGCCGGTGCGCGCGTCGACAGACTTGAACCAGCCGTCGAGCGTGCCGTAGAACGCCACGTCACCCGCGGTCACCAGCGCGCCGCTCCAGTTGGGAAAGTCCTCCTTGTTTTCCCAGACTTTCTTGCCGGTCGCGGCATCCCAGGCCATGAAGCTGCCGCGATAGCCTCCGGGACCGACGCTGTACGGGCTGTTGATGCCCATGAACGGGGTGCCTTTCAGATACGAAGCCCGTGTTACGCCGTAGTCCATGCACAGGTTATTGGTCGACGTATAGAACAGATGCGTGCGCGGGGAGTAGGCCGGGGGCGAGGCGGGACTGACGCCCCCCTCGAGGCACGGGCAGATGTCCTTCACCGTGCCCTTGGACGCGCCGGTCTGTTTGGCAGGGTCGGTGACCGGGCGGCCGGTCTTCAGGTCGATCGAAGTGGCCCAGTTGACCTTGACGAACGGCTCGGCGACCAGCAGCTTGCCGGTGGCGCGATCGAGCGTGTACGCGAAGCCGTTCTTGTCGAAGTGCACCAGCGCCTTCACCGGCTTGCCGGCGACGGTCAGCTCGGCAAGCACCATCGCGCCGGTGGCATCGAAATCCCAGCTGTCGTGGGGCGTGAACTGGTAGGCCCACACCAGCGTGCCGTCGCCGGGGCGGCGCGCGAGCACGCTCGCGGTCCACTTGTTGTCACCGGCTCGTTGTTCGGCGTTGTACGGGCCGGCATTCCCGGTGCCGTAATACACCAGGTCGAGATCCGGGTCATAGGACACCCAGCCCCACACCGGCGCGCCGCCGGTGCGCCAGGCCTCGCCCGGCCAGGTGTGCACGCCGAGGTCGGCGCCGCTGTCATACGGCGCCTTGAAGTCGCCCGCCTTGGCGAGCATGCCGGCGTCCGGGCCGATGTTGCGCCCGGTCCAAACCACGCTGCCGGTCTTGAGGTCCAGGCCCTTAGTCCAGCCGTAGATGCCGAACTCACCGCCGGAGGCCCCGACGATCACCCGGTCCTTCACCACGAGCGGCGCCATCGTCACGGTTTCGCCACTGGCGACGTCGGCGATCTGCGTGTTCCACAGCTCGTGGCCGGTTTTGGCATCGACCGCGACGGTGTGGCCGTCGAGCAGGTTGTAGACGATCTTGCCGTCCGCATACGCCGCACCACGGTTGACGGTGTCGCAGCAGGACACGCCTATCGCGTTGGCGCTCACGTCCGGCCGGTACTTCCACCGCAGCGGATAGCCCTCCTTCGTCAGGTCGAAGGCGTACAGCACGTTCGGCCATGGGGTCACGACGTACATGGTGTCGCCGACGACCAGCGGCTGACCTTCGTGCCCGGCGAGTACGCCGGTGGAGAAGGTCCACACCGGGTGCAGCGACGTCGCATTCGCCGCGGTAATCTGCGCGAGCGGGCTGAAGCGTGTGCCGGCGTAGTCGCGCGCCGGCATCGGCCATTCACCGCTCGCCGCGTCGGTTGCCGCCACCGACCTGGCATGCGGTGCCTGCGCGCTCGTGGCGGCGGCCACGGACAAGAGCACTGCCATCGAGCACGCCGGGATCGGCCGCATAGACCTGTTTCCTTCTTATTAATCGCCCCGTAGGGTGAGTCAGGCGTATACGCCGGTCAAGGACTACGCGCGACCGGTGGCGCAGCGCGTGCCCGATCGGGTACATTTTCAACGCGCGGGAAGCGCGAAGCGCGTCACCTCGAAGGCTGCGACACCCCATGCGGCGTGGATCCGGAATCCTGTGCTTGTTCACGAGCGTGCTGTGGTACTGCCTGCAGCTGCTGTGGAGTTCGACCGCGTACGCGCAAAGCGGCCTGCCGACCCCCGATCAGCTCGATCAGCTGCTCGCCCCCGTGGCGCTGTATCCGGATGCGCTGGTGGCCCAGATCTGCGCCGCCTCCACTGACCCGCAGCAGGTCCTCGATGCCGATGCGTGGTTGCAGCAGAACGTGAATCTCAGCGGCCAGGCGCGCACCGACGCCGCCCAGCAGCGTGGCTTCGATCCGGCGTTCCTGGCGCTCATTAATTTTCCGCAAGTGCTCGACATGATGGCGCAGCACATCGATGACTACGCCACGATCGGACGCGCCTTCAGCGCCAACCAGGCCACGGTCATGGACTCGATTCAGCGGCTGCGCCAGCAGGCGTATGCCGCCGGTAATCTCGAGAGCAACCAATACCAGACCGTCGACGTGCAGAACCAGGAAGGCACCCAGGCCGTCACGATCGTGCCCACCAGCCCGCAGGTGGTGTACGTCCCCGTTTACAACCCGCAGGTGGTCTATGCGCAGCCGAGTCCGGACACGGTGGTCGCGACGACGCTCCTCACCTTCGGGGCGGGCATCGTGCTCGGCGCCTGGATCGCCGGCAACAGCTACCCTTGGGGCTGGGGCGGCTGGGGTTGGAACTGGCACCACCACACCGTCATCGTCCACAACAACTACTGGGTGGTGAACAATTACTATCGCGCGCCGCGCCCCTACTATCACTACCGACCGCCCGTCTACGGACCGCCGATCTATGCGCGTCCGCCCAACAACTGGCATGACCGTCCCTATCGACCGCCGGCCGGTGGCCGCCCCCCGGGCGGCGGCTATCCCGGTAAGCCCCCGGGCGGCGGCTACCCCGGTGGCGGCGGCCCCGGAGGCAAACCCCCGGGAGGCGGATATCCCGGTGGCGGTCCCGGGGGCAAGCCCCCCGGCGGTGGTCCGGGTACGAAGCCGCCCGACGCTGGCTCACCTGGCGGCGGCAGTCCCGGCACGAGGCCTCCGGGCGGCGGAACCCCCGGCGGGGGCCGGCCCCCGGGGAACGGCTCTCCCGGCGGCTCGCCGAACCCGACGCCGCAGCCGCGACCGGGCACCCGGCCAGCGGTGCCCACGCCGTCGCCGCGCCCGTCCGTACCAGCGAGCCGCCCGCAGCCGCGACCGCCGGCGTACGCCGGTTATCCGAGTCAGACCCCCGCGAACAACACTGGCGCGCGACCGAGCGCCTTCGGCGGCAACCACAATGCGAGCGCCGACCGCGCCGCCGCGAATCGTGGCCGCTCGAGCGTCGCCGCGCAGCAGCAGCGCCAGGCGCCGCAGCGCGCGCCCCAGCAGCGCGCACCACAGGGAGGACAGCGCCGGTGAGTCCCCTCCCGAGTAGTCGTGGTGCAGTGGCGGCACGCGCGAGCAGCCTGCTGCTGATGTGCGTACTCGTCATGGCGCGGGCGGCCATCGGCGCGGAAGCCGACACGCAGCAGAAATTCGCGCGGGCGCGCGACGCGGTTGCAGCGCTGGTGGCCGCGAACCGCACCAACGATACGGCAGCGCTGGAGGCGATCCTGGGCCCCGAGGCGACAGGCCTGGTGAACTCCGGTGACGAGGCTCAGGACAAGCGCGATCGGGCGCAGTTCGTGGCGCTCTACGACAAGCATCACCGTCTGACGCGCACAGCCCCGGACACCCTCACCCTGTTGATCGGCACCAACGAGTGGGCTCTGCCCATCCCGCTGGTCAAGCAGGACGGGCAGTGGCGCTTCGACACCGCGGCGGCCGCCAGGGAACTGCTCTACCGGCGCATCGGCGCCAACGAACTCGCCGCCATTCAGGTGGCGCGCGCACTCTATCGCGCACAGCTTGACTACGCTGCCAGCGCTCACGACGGCAACGAGAAGGGCCTGTACGCGCAGCGCTTCCGCAGCACGCCGGACAAGCACGACGGGCTCTACTGGCCCGTGGCCGAAGGGGAGAGCGCAAGCCCGGCCGGGCCCCTGGTCGCCGAAGCGGAGGCCAGCGGCCACGAGAGCGGCAAGCACCAGCCCTTCCACGGCTATTACTTCCGCATCCTCAAGTCGCAGGGTCCGCATGCCCATGGCGGCGCGCGCGACTACGTCGTTGATGGCAAGATGAGCGGCGGATTCGCCATCCTCGCGTACCCGGCGGAATACGGCGTGAGCGGCGTCATGAGCTTTCTCGTCAGCCGGCGCGGCACGGTGTTTGAAAGTGACCTCGGGGCTGCGACCCGCGAGACGGCAGCGTCGCTCACCGCCTTTGACCCGGATGATTCGTGGCGTGCCCTGAAGTAGCTGCGCCGGCGCACACCCGCAGGTGACCATGTACCAGCCACAGGTGCCCCTGATCGCCATGAGCCCCGGTTTTCGCGCCGCGCAGCTGGGGGAGATCGAGCTCGGTCGCCTCGTGCTGCTGCGCCCGGCTGCCGACATCGGCGCGGCCCCCGGCATCGGCCTGCGCGCCGACGCACTTTCCGCGCAGGGCGACCTCACCGTGGGCGTACTGCGACTGCGGCCGACGCGCTTTGAGCGCTGCGCACTCGATGATGCCATGATCACCATCGACCTCGACTACCTCCTGGAGCCCGATCTCGCCAGCGCCGTGGCTCGCGCGCCGCGCTCAGGTGACCTGGTCGTGGCAGCGCGGCGGCCGGCGGCAGCGGGCATCTACGTCGCGCCGCTGTGGGGCAGTGCCGGCGGCCTGCTGGACATCGCCTCTGCCGTCATCCGCCCGTTCGGTGCGGCACCGAAGACGGCCGCGCAGGTGGTCCTGGGCTGGCGCCTCGTCGAGCGCGAACAGCGCACGCGCACGCTGTTTGAGCGCGTGGCCGCCGAACAGCGCGTGCCCGCAGAACCGTACGTGCAGGAACTGCCGCGTCGCGTGCATGGCGAGGACTGCGACTGACGCAGACCTTCGCTTGACGTCATGGCCTGGCTGCCGAGGTGAGACCAGCTCTAGAGACGTGTTCGAGCAAGAGGTCTGTCTCCCGTATCGTGGGTTGCGCCGGCAGAGTGCCGATCAGTCAGCCTCGCTGTGCAACTAAGACCGCCTGTCTCAACCGAGCCGGCGCACTGCGCGCGCCGCCGGGAACGTGAGACGCGGGTAAGTGGCCAGCACAGTCCCCGCGAGCGCTAGCGCGCAGCCGACACAGACATCGTACAGGCGCGTCTCGAGCAGATGCGGCAGCGCCGCCGTGCCCGAGGCACCGAGGTGGGTGACGAACAGCAGGAACATCGTGAACGCCATAAAGCCCAGGCTCGGGTTGATGGCGAACCCGACACGCGCGAAGGCCGCCACCAGCGTCGCCAGGATGGCGAGCGTCACGGGCGCCTGCCCGAAGCGCAGCGCGGCGGCGCCGATGACGACGCCGAGAATCGTGCCGAGGGCGTAATGAATCGTGAGCTCGAAGCTCACCAGTCCCTCGCGCCGCATCACCATCAGCACCACCAGCGTCGCCCAGAAGGGCTCCTTCACCCCCAGGTAAGCGGCCGCGAACAGCGCGACTGCGGCGGCGGCGGCGTAGCAGAACGCGAAGCGCAGGCCGGCGCGGCTGCCGTGAAATGCCTGCCGCACGCCGGCCCGCCAGTCCATCATGTTCTCTTGCGGCGGTAGGCCCGAGACGCGCCACACCAGAACCGCGCTCGCGAATGCGCTGACTCCGCCCACCACGACGCTGACGAGCACGTCCGGGTCTGCGAAGCGCATGCCCGTCGCCGCCGCCGCGGCCACCGCGAAGAAGCGCGTGACCACCGCGACGCCCGGATGCGCGGCGCTCGCCCAGCCGGCGAGCAGGGCGCAGCCGAGCACGACCGCTTCGCGCGTGTAGGGAGTATCGCCGATCATGTGGCCGAGCGCGCCGCCGGCGAGGATCATCAGGAGCGCGGCCAACATGGTCCCCAGACGTACCCGCGCGCTCGAGCCGATGTCGCTTAAGGTGACAAACAACGCGGTGGCGCCACCGGCCACCGCCGCGCTGCGATGACCCAGCAACACCCCGCCGAGCAGCGGCACTCCCACCGCAAGCAGCACGCGCACGATGACCACGCGCACGCCCGCGACGCTGTCGATGCGGTACAGATCGCGATACCAGAGCCGACGCATCATGGCGTGCCAGGTTCCTGCGGGTCAGAAGGCGTCCTACTGCCCGAAAATCACCAGCGTGGCGCTGCCGTTCAGCGCTATAGAGCCGCCGCTGTGGCCGAAGGCCACCGCCACGTATTGTTTCGACGCCGCCTGCGATCGGGCCGCCGGTGTCGAAGCTGTACCGCGGCTGGCCGTCGCGGGCATCAGGCGCCAGGAGATCACCCGCCAGATCCCCGGTGAAGAGGACATTGCCGACGGTGAGCTCAGCGCGCCGGCGCGCGGATCCTTGATAGGCATGCATTCCCCGCCATCTTTGAAGGTCCTGCTTCCCTGGGGCACGCGCACCGCCGCGAGGCCGGCGGCCCATTGTTCGTTGCCACGGCGCCGCCGTCAAAGCCCGCGCTTGGCCGAAGCGCCGTGCGGGCCAGGGCTGTTACAGCTGAGTTCACGTCAGCGTACGCCGGTTACCGGACATGCTTTGTTTGGCGCTATAGTGAAAAATTCTGGCGCGGCAGCCGTGATCTCCAATGAGAATTCCAGTTCCTTGGAACCCGCCGACCTCCGCGCCGTCAGAAGCAGAGTTGCGCTCGGATCAGTCCTCGCCGCCGGCCACCGCACTCGAGGTGCGCTGTGCCGCCGCGGCTCTCATTCATCGCAAGGAGATCGCACGATGAACGCCGTCATGAAAGAGCCACTAGCTTCCAGTCCCGTCGCGCAATTCCTGGCCAGCCCCAAGAAGCTGCTGATCGACGGCAAATGGGTCGCGGCCGCCTCCGGCAAAACCTTCGACGTGAAAAATCCGGCCACCGGCGCCACGATCGCGCGGGCGGCCGAGGGCGACAAAGCCGATATTGACCTGGCCGTGAGTGCGGCACGCCGTGCGTTCGAATCCGGGCCATGGCCGAGCATGACGCCCTCGGAGCGCAGCCGAGTGGTGTGGCGCATCGGCGATCTCATCAGCCAGCACGCGGATGAACTCGCCGAGCTTGAGTCGCTGGACAACGGCAAGCCGCGCGACGTCGCCCGTGTCGCAGACGTGCCGCTGGCGGCGGATATCTTCCAGTACATGGCCGGGTGGTGCACCAAGATAGAGGGCAAGACCATTCCGCTCTCGGTGCTCTATACCCCCGGCGTCCAGTACCACTCCTACACGCGTCCGGAACCGATCGGCGTCGTCGGGCAGATCATCCCCTGGAACTTCCCGCTGCTGATGGCCGCGTGGAAGCTCGCGCCGGCACTGGCGACCGGGTGCACCGTGGTGCTGAAGGTGGCCGAGGAGACTCCGCTCTCGGCGCTGCGCCTGGGCGAGATCCTGCAGGAAGCCGGACTTCCTCCCGGAGTCGTGAATATCATCACCGGGTTCGGCGAAACGGCCGGGGCCGCCCTCGCCGCGCATCCGGGGATCGACAAGGTAGCCTTCACCGGTTCGACCGAGGTCGGCAAGCTGATCGTTCAGGCGGCGGCGCGCGATCTGAAGCACGTGTCGCTCGAGCTCGGCGGCAAGTCACCCAACATCATCCTCGAAGATGCGGATCTCGACGTGGCGATTCCCGGCGCCGCCAGTGCGATTTTCTTCAACCACGGGCAGTGCTGCTGTGCCGGTTCGCGTCTGTTTGTTCACGAGCGGCTGTTCGAGAAAGTCGTGGCGGGCGTGTCGGAGCAGGCCAAATCGATCAAGCTCGGCTCAGGGATGGAACCGGGCACGCAGATGGGCCCGATGGTCTCGGAAGTCCAGCGCGACCGCGTCGCCAGCTACCTCGACGCCGGCAAGCGCGCCGGTGCACGCGCGCTCACCGGGGGCAAGGCACGCGAAGGGGACGGCTACTTCATCGAGCCGACCGTGTTTGTCGATACCAAGCCCGACATGAAGATCGTGAAGGAGGAGATCTTCGGACCGGTCGTGACGGTGGCGCCCTTCCGCACCGCTGACGAGGAACTGGTGCGTCAGGCCAACGACACGATCTACGGTCTGGCGGCCGGCATCTGGACGCGCGACGTGAGCAAGGCGCATGCGCTGGCCGCGCGCCTCAAGGCAGGCACCGTGTGGATCAACTGCTACAACATCTTCGACGCGGCGCTCCCCTTTGGCGGCTATAAGCAGTCGGGCTGGGGTCGCGAGATGGGTGAGGCCGTCCTCGAGAACTACCTGGCCACCAAGGCGGTGACCATCGCACTTTGAAGCGCCCGGGCGCGTTCCGGAAAGCTCAGACCCCGCCCGTAGGGCGGGGTCTTTTTTTGCCACCCACGCGCCGCCGGCGGGCGGGTACTCGCGCGGTCAGCCGCGCACAGGGATGGTGAGCCCGCGCGCGACGGCCGGCCGGGCCACGAAGGCCTCGAGCGCGCGGCCCACGTGGCCAAAGTCCGTAAAAGCCACCAGCTCCGCGGCGTCGTAGAAACCGATGAGGTTGCGCACCCAGGGAAAGACGGCCATGTCGGCAATCGTATACTCCTCACCCAGCAGCCAGCTGCCGATGGCGAGGCGCGCATCGAGGACCGCGAGCAGGCGGCGCGCTTCCGCCACGTAGCGATCGCGCGGGCGTTTGTCCTCATAGTCCTTGCCCGCGAATTTGTGGAAGAAGCCCAGCTGGCCAAAGAGCGGGCCGATGCCGCCCACCTGGAACATGAGCCACTGGAGGGTTTGGTAGCGCGCGGCGGCGTCCCGGGGCAGGAACTGCCCGGTGCGTTCGGCGAGGTAGATGAGAATGGCGCCGGACTCGAACAGCGGCAGCGGGTGGCCACCGGGCCCGTTCGGATCCAGGATCGCCGGGATCTTGCCGTAGGGATTCAGGGAACGGAATTCCGGTGACGCCTGATCGTTGGTCGCCAAATCGACCAGGTGCGGCTCGTAGGGCAGCCCGGTTTCCTCCAGCATGATCGAGACCTTCACGCCATTCGGGGTCGGCAGCGAATACAGCTGCAGCCGCTGCGGATGCTGCGGCGGCCACTTGCGGGTAATCGCGAAGGCAGACAGTTCGCCCGGCATGGGTCCCTCCAGTGCGATGCGCGCCGACTCTACTGGGGATAGAGCGGTTGCGACAGGCTGCGGTGCAGCGAAGGCGCGGGCTGCTCCTCGGCCAGTGTGGCGATCATCGTGGCCTGGAACCAGGTAGCGGCGTTCCCTTGCGCCACCTGGGCGTAGTTCGCATCGTAATACCGCGGCAGCGCCTCGCCTTCGGGCACCGGGCTTGGCATTGAGCTGAGCAGCGCCCGGTAGCCGTGCACGATGCCCACCGCATAGCGCGGATCACGCTCGCGCCAGAAGGCGAGCGCAATGCGGTCCGCCCCGTTTTCGGCCGCGTAGGACTGCGGGCGTGCCTGATGCCGGCAGGCCTGCCACCAGTGTGCGAGCTCGTGCACGAATACCCAGCGATGGGCACCGTTCTCGAACACCGAGCGCCCGTTGGCATCCCCGCCCATGGACTGCGCCGTCTCCTCGAATCCCTCGCGCTCCGCGGGCTGCAGGCGCGTCCAGGCCGCGACCACCACGGTATTGCGCTCCGCAACGAAGTGGCCGAAGGAGGCCGGATCGCCGAGCTCGATCTGCGGTGCCGGACAAAGCTTGTAACCTTCCGCGTCGATGCGCTTGAGGAACGCATCCCGCAGCCGCATCAGCTGCGCGAGCGCGGCCGCGTCAGGGTCCGGTGCAGCGGCCGGCACGGCGCCGAGCGCCGGAGCACCGAGCGCGCCCGACAGCAAGAGCGCGCCCCACAGCGTCAGCGCCGGCGGCCGCAGCACGCTTAGGAGATTCCTGCGCATCGGCACGCCCTTCCTATTGCGCGACGCGGACATTCAGGTTTTTCAGCAGGAAGGCATAGATGTCCGCCTTCTGCGCGATGGCCTGCGACACGGTCTCGCCGCCGCTGTGGCCGGAGGCCTGATCGACCAGCAACAGAATCGGCGCCGCACCCGCCTGGGCGGCCTGCAGCGCAGCGGTGAACTTGAATGAGTGCATGGGCATCACGCGCGTGTCGTGGTCCCCCGTGACGATGAGCGTCGCCGGGTAGTGCGTCCCGGCGCGGACGTTGTGCACCGGCGAGTAGGCATAGAGCGCCCGGAATTGCGCCGGGTCCTGCGGTGAGCCGTAGTCGCCTTCCCATCCGGCGCCCTGCCCGAAGCGGTTGAAGCGCAGCATGTCGAGCACGCCGACCTGCGGCACCGCAGCCCCGAACAGGTCCGGTCGCTGCGTCAGACACGCGCCGACCAGCAGTCCGCCGTTAGAGCGCCCGAGGATCGCCAGGTGCGCCACGGAGGTGTAGTGGTTGGCGACCAGCCAGTCGGCCGCGCCGATGAAGTCATCGAACACCACCTGCTTGTGCGTGAGGATCGCCTGGCGGTGCCAGAGCTCCCCGTACTCGCCCCCGCCACGGATATTGGCGATTGCGAACACTCCCCCGCCCTCCATCCAGGCGATCACTGAAGGATCGAAGCGCGGCAGGTAGGAGATACCGAAACCGCCGTAACCCATGAGCAAGAGCGGGTTGTTCTCCTTGAGCGGGGTTGCCTTGCGGTAAGCCAGCAGCAGCGGGATGCGCGTGCCGTCCTTGGCAGGATAGAAGACCTGCTGCTGCGCGAAGTCCTCCGGGTTGAAAGCCAGGTGGGGCTGACGGAACACGTGGCTCTGCCCGGTGGCAAAGTCGTACCGATAGACGGTCGACGGCCGGGTCATATCGGAGAAGGCATAGAAGGTCTCCTGATCCTGCGCCCGCCCCTGAAAGCCGAGCGCCGTGCCGAGTCCGGGCAGCGTGATGTCCCCGCGTGCGCTGCCGTCGAGGCCATACCGCAGGACCCGGCTGCTCGCGTCGTGAATCGTGCGCACGAGCAGCTGGTGTGCAACCAGGCTGACGCTGCCCGCGCCGAGTTCTATCGCATCGCGTCCCTCGGCAACCACCGCCCTCCAGTTCGCCTCCTGCGGGTGCAACGGATCGATCGCGATGACGCGGCCATTGGGCGCGCCGAGCGAGGTCAGGAAGTAAAGCTGCCCGCCATCGGCGCCCGCGAATTCGAACGCCGCGCGAAAGCCGCGTGCGACGGGCACGGCCGCCGGCGCGGGGGCGGCCAGATCCATGAGGTAGAGATCCTCCACGCCTTTGTCGCCCACTTCCCCCTCGCCCACCCGGATGATGAGCCAGCGTCCATCGCCCGACAGGCGCGGTTCGAACTGCCAGTCGGCATGAGCGGGTTGCTGCATGACGCGCCGGTCGGCTGCTGCCGGTGTGCCCAGGGCATGAAAGTAGACGGCATTGTGAAGGTCGGCCGCGCTCAGCTCTTCACCGGGCCGCGGCGCAGGAAAGGCGCTGTAGTAGAGCCCCCGATCGTCGGCGCTGAAGACCGGGGGGTAGTATTTGCTGTAGCGCAGCACATCGGCGCGATCCTGCCCGGTGCCGAGATCGCGGATATGCCAGTCGGTCCAGTCCGAGCCGGACACCGACACCCCGTACGCCAGCAGCTTGGCATCGTGACTGGCCACGTAGCCGACGACGACCGGATTGTTGTCCGGGGGCAGGAGGTTCGGATCGAGCGCGACCGACTGCGCGCCCTCCAGCGGCGTCGCCGTCAGCAAGACGCTTTGATTCTGCTCACCGCTGTTGTCGGTATAGAAGTAACGGCCATTCTCGGAGAAGGGCACGCCAGTGCGTTCGAAATGATACAGCTGCGTCAGACGCGCCCGCAGCTGTTGACGTTGCGGGATGGCATCCAGATAGGACCGGGTGAGTTGCGCCTCCGCGCTCACCCAGGCGCGGGTGGCCGGTGCATCCAGGTCCTCGAGTGCGCGATAGGGATCGGCCACCGGCACGCCGTTGTAGTCGTCCACTGTGTTGCCGCGCGGCGCCGCCGGATACGCAGGGTTCGTACGGGACGCCTGCCGCTCGCTGGTCGGTGCGCAGGCGCCGCCCGCCAGGAGCCACAGCAGCGCGATCACGCCTGCGCGAAGTTTGTAGGGCATGCACTCTTCCTGATCTTCAAGATGCGACGACCCCGCCGCGGAGGCCAGCGCATCCGCCCGAACCGGGTCACCGTGCAAGTCAGCGGCCGATTATGCCCAAGCCACGCTCGTGCTGCGCGCCTCGCCCTGCAGCACGGCGCCGTGGCGGCAGCTAGAATCGGCGCATGCCTCAGCACGTGGGTATCGTTGGCTGTTCTGCGGAAGGCGCGGCCCTGTGTTATCGCACCCTGTGCCTGGAGGGCGAGTCCTCATGCGGGGCCCACGCGCATCCGGAGGTCTCCCTGCACACCCACTCGCTCGGGGCTTACATGGGCCACATCCGTCGCCACGACTGGTCCGCGGTGGGTGAGCTGATGCTCGACTCCGCCCGCAAGCTGGCGCGCGCCGGCGCCGACTTCCTCATCTGTCCCGACAACACCATCCATGAGGCGCTGCCCGGGATCCTCGTACGCTCGCCGCTCCCCTGGCTCTCCATCGCGGAAGTCGTGGCCGAGGAGGCCGAGCGGTGCGGTTACCGGCGGCTCGGGATCACCGGCACCCGCTACCTGGTCGCGAGCGAGGTCTATCCGCGGGCCCTGGATGCGCGCCAGTTGCAGTACCAGCGCCCCGCCGCGGCGGAGCGCGAGGAAGTCGACCGCATCATCATGGAGGAGCTGGTGCGCGGAGTGTTCACGCCCGCGGCCGTGGCCTACCTGCAGGGCGTCATCCGCCGCATGGCCGCGGGCGGCTGCGACGCCGTGGTGCTCGGGTGCACCGAGATCCCGCTGCTGATCGGGGACCACAACGCTTCGCTGCCAACGCTGGACTCGACCCGCCTGCTGGCGCGTGCCGCACTGCGGCGGGCCGCGACCGCTGCCGCAGCGGCAGCGGCCAGTTGAGTGCTCATTCAAGTGGCGGAGACCGCGCCGCTGCCAGCCACTCGCGCCGCCACCAAGATTAAGGAGCGCCGATGAAGACCGTGTGCAAACTGGGCCTGGCCATCCTGAGCCTGATCGCGGTGGCGGAGCCGGTCGCTGCTGACAACGCGGTCGCCCCGTATCAGCCACTGGCCTTTCTCATCGGGCAGTGCTGGAAAGGCACCTTCCCGAGCAGCGAGGTCACCGATGAGCACTGCTTCAGCTGGGTGTACGGGGACAAGTTCGTGCGGGATCAGCACGTCGTGCATCGCGGCAGCGGCAAGCCCGATGACCGGGGCGAATCAATCTACCTGTGGGATACGGCCGCCAGGCGGCTTCAGTACCTGTACATCGAGAGCGCCGGCGGCTTCAGCCGCGGCACGGTCACCGCCGGTCAGGACGCGCTCGTATTTCCGCCGACCCGCTACCGGGAGGGCGCCGTGGAGCAGGTCTATCGCAGCCGCTGGCAGCGCTCGGGCGCGGACGCGTACGACGTGATCACCGAGTTCCAGGTCAAGGGCACGTGGACGCCCGGCTTCACGCTGCACATGCCTCAGGTCGCGCCCTGAGGCACCTCGCTAGGCGATGGGTTCGGACGGTGCGCGGGCGCTGCGCCGCCGCTCGGGGGCGGCACGTGGTAAGGCGGGCTGCCGCCACACGGGGCGGCGCACCAGGGTACTCTTGCCAAACAGCGACTCGATGAGGTCGACGGCCAGCCTGGCGGTGCGGTTGCAGACGTCGAAGGCCGGGTTGAGTTCCACGACGTCGAGCGAGGCCAGACGGCGCGTGTCGGCGATCATCTCCATGCACAGCTGCGCCTCGCGATAGGTCGGGCCGCCGCGCACCTGCGTGCCGACCCCGGGGGCGATGTCCGGATCGAGGAAGTCGACGTCGAAGCTCACGTGCAGATGCGTATCAGCGTCCAGGCCAGCCAGTGCCTGCTCCATCGTCTGGCGCATGCCCATCTCATCGACATAGCGCATGTCGAAGACGTCGAGCCCCTGCTCGTGCACGAAGCGCTTCTCACCCTCGTCCACGCTACGAATCCCGATCTGGCGCACCCACGAGGGCTCGATGGCCGGGGCCACGCCGCCGATGGTGGTCAGCTCGCGCGGGCCGAAGCCGCACAGGCACGCGACCGGCATGCCGTGCACGTTGCCACTTGGTGACAGCTGCGAGGTGTTGAAGTCGGCGTGCGCATCGAGCCACAGCACCCGCAGTCGCTTGCCCTCCTCGCGGCAATGCCGTGCCACCGCGCTGATCGAACCGATGCTCAGGCAATGGTCGCCACCGAGCAGCACCGGCAGCCTGCCTTCGCGCAGCTGGCCGTAGACACCCTCGTGCACCAGCTCATTCCAGCGCACGACCTGCGCGAGGTGCCGGTAGCCGTCCTGCGGGGGCTGCCAGGGATTTCCCGGTCCGCTCAGGTTACCAATGTCGCGCACCTGCAGGTCCCGCGCCTGCAGCGCCGCCGCCAGTCCCGCGACCCGCAGCGCCTCCGGTCCCATGGAGGCCCCGCGATCGGCTGCCCCCACGTCGGTGGGTGCCCCCAGCAGCGCCGCCACGCGCACGCCGCTCACGCCGACACCCGTACGCGAGCCACGGCGGGCGCGCTCTCGCTGAGCAAGCCGAAGAGGTCCTTCGGATCCTCCAGATCTGGCAGCAGGTCGATCTGCTGCTGCCCGCGGCGCTCCTGCTGGTGCAGGCGCAGCAGGTAGCGCAGCGAGGAAAAATCCTCGAGCGCGAAGCCCACCGAATCAAAGATCGTAACGTCCTGCGGCGTGCGCCGCCCGGGCGACTCACCGGTGAGTACCCGGGTGAACTCGATCACCGGAAAATCCGCCGGCAACTGCTGGATCTCACCCTCGATCCGCGACTGGGGCTCGAATTCGACCACCACGCGCGCATCGGCACGCTCGAGGATCTCGCGGTGCAACTCGGTCTTGCCCGGGCAGTCGCCCCCCACCGCATTCAGGTGCATGCCCGGCTCGATCATCGGCGGCACGAGGATGGTGGCGTTGCGCTTGTCCGCAGTCACGGTGGTCACGATGTCGGCACCGGCGACCGCGGCGGCCGTGGACGGGGTCCGCACCACCTTCAAACCGGCCAGGCGCAGGCGCAGGAGATTGCGCTCGAGCTTGGAGGTGGCGGCGGCATCCACATCGTACAGGCGCACTTCACGGATCCCGAGCATGTGGTGAAAGGCGATCGTCTGGAACTCGCTCTGTGCGCCGTTGCCGATGAGCGCCATCACGCGGCTCTCGGGGCGCGCCAGGTAGCGTGCGGCCAGCGCCGAAGTGGCCGCCGTGCGCAGCGCCGTCGTCACCGTGAGTTCGGAAAGCAGCAGCGGGTAGCCGGTCTGCACGTCCGCGAGCACGCCGAACGCGGTCACGGTCAGCAGTCCCGCCGCCGTGTTCTGCGGATGCCCGTTGACGTATTTGAACGAGTACAGGCGCCCATCGCAGGCGGGCATGAGTTCGATCACGCCGACGGGGGAGTGCGTGGCATGACGCGCGGACTTATCAAAGAGAGCCCAGCGACGGAAATCGCTCTCGATCTCCAGTGCCAGCTCCTCGATAAAGCGCGCGGCGCCGCGGCGCGCAACCAGCTCCTGGATCCGCTGGATCCCAATGAAATCGACCATGGTCGTATCCCCCTCGTTCGGGCCCGGGCGGCTTAAACCACGCCCGGACGGGGGATCATGCTGGCGGGGAAGGGAACCAAAAGAAAGCCAATAAAATGTGCATATCTTGCGCGGCATCCATCATAACGACATACTATATTGTCTTTATGACCAGTCTGTGCGCACCAAACCGGAGCAGACCCCATGGACGACACGGACCGAGCGCTGATCGCCCTGCTGCGGAACGATGCCCGCGCCTCCGTAGCCTCGCTCGCCAAGGCGCTTGGTGTGGCGCGGGGTACCGTGCAGAACCGGATGGCACGGCTGGCCGCAAACGGCACCATTGTCGGCTACACGGTGCGCCTGAAACCCGACGTCGAAGAACAGCGCATGCGCGCCTTCATGACCGTGGCGGTGGAGGGCAACCAGGTGGACGCGGTCATCAAGGCCCTGCGTGGGGAGCCGGCGGTCGCTGCCCTCTACAGCACCAACGGCCGCTGGGACATCGTCGCCGAGCTGCGCGCCGACAGCCTCGAGGGCTTCGATCGGGTGCTGGCGCGAATTCGGCTGATCGAGGGCATCTCGCAGACCGAAACCAGCCTGCTGCTCTCGAGCTTCAAGTTCTGAGGCCTCAGACGGCCAGCGGACGCGTCTCGGTCCAGTCGAGGATCAGCAGGCGCTGCTCGAAGCGCCACTGCCCCAGCTCGCGTCGCCAGCGATCCTGGTAGCGAATCGCCCAGGTGAGGATCGTGCGGCCGCCTTCGGTGGCGCTCAGGTGATCGGCGATGCAGTACGTCTCCCCGCGGGCTCGCTCGCCCTCGATGCTGACGAGCTGGTTGCTCACGCGGTGCTGCGTGGCGACGTACAGCTGCGCCATGATGTCGAGCGCGGCGACGATCTCGCGCTGTCCGCTCAGGCGTATGCCGGGCGCTTCGATCACGCAGTCCTCGGTGGTGATCGCGGCCCAGGTGACCTTGTCACGCCGGTCCGCGCCCTGCGCGTACAGTTCGGCGGTGCGCCGCAGCGCGGCCTCATCGATGAGTCGTGTCAGTTGGCTTTCGTTCATGCGAGTCCTTCCTGTGCCCCGTCCCGGGCGATTGCCGTCAGTGACGCACCCAGCGCACCTCGCCGTCCTGCTCCAGCCGCAGCAGCGCGCCACGTAGCTGCAGGTACCGCATGTGCGCGAGCGTTTCCCCGTAGGCGAGCAGCGTGTTCCAGCCTTCGAGCTTGCGGGCCCCGAAGAGTGCACCGACGATCTCCGCGGTATCGCGCGGCTCGCACACGAAGTCGCTGAGTTTGGCGAGCCTTTGCCGGTGGCCTGCCTGCACCTGCGCTGCGCGCACGGCGACGCCGCGAAAGGGTGCGCCGTGCGCCGGCAGCACGATCGTCTGCGGCGGCAGGCGCGCAAGCTTCTCCAGCGAGGCGAGGAAGTCTCCCAGCGGATTCTCTGAGGCGGCCCCGGGATAGAGACTGACGTTGCTCGAGATCGCCGGTAGCAGCTGATCGCCGCTGATGAGCAGGTCGCTCTCGCGCCAGTACAGACACACGTGCCCCTCGGCATGGCCGAAGTGCAGCGACGCCTGCCAGGGATCGCGCAGCTCGCCGAGGCGCTCACCCTCGACGATGGCGGCGGTCGCGGCGGGAATGCCACTGAACAGCCCGTCGAACGTGCCTGCGCCGCGGGCGCGGGCGACGAGCGCCGCAAAGTCCACGCCCCACTCACGGCGGTAGGCTGCCAGGTCGGTCGCGCTGCCGCCGACGGTGCCGCTGGTGGAACGCAGCGCCGCCGCCCGGGCCGGTGCGCTCATGCGCACCGGCACTTCGAAACGCTGCGCCAGGGCGCCGGCCATCCCGAAGTGATCTGGGTGGTGGTGCGTGACGAGAATGGCTTCGAGCTGCTCTGCGAGGTGCTCGCTGAGCGCAAGCGAGGCCCAGGCCGCATGGGTCTGCGGCTGATTCAAGCCCGTGTCGATCAGCACCCGCCCGGTGCGACCGGGCGCGAGCCACACGTTGATGTGCTGCAGGGGCCCCGGCACCGGCAGTCGGATCCAGCGCAGCTCATGGGGAACTGCGACCGCAGCACCAAGCTCGGGGGCCTGCCAGGGCAGAATTTCCAGGGTCACTGCGCCGCCGCCCGGCGCCGCGGCCCGCGCGGTGCAGACACCCCGATGAGTTCACCCAGCGCGGTTGCCGCCGCATCCAGCCGCCGGCGCAGCGGGTAGCGGCGTCCCACGCGCCAGGCATGCAGGATACCCGCGTAACTTCCGCCCACGATGTCGGCCAGTACCGCCGTCGGCACGTCGCGCCGTACGTTGCCCTCACGTCTCCCGGCATCGAGCACGCGCGTGAACGCCCGGTGCGTGCGCGCGGTGCGAGCGCCCGAGTCCGGGGCCGCGCCAAAGGTAGTCTCGGAGGCGCCGATCAGCACGCGCGAGAGCTCCGGGGTCTCCTCCACCTTGGCCGCGGTCCAGCTGAACAGCGCCGCCAGACGTTGCGCAGCGCTCGCCGGCTGATCGAACTGGGCCTCCATGATGTGCAGGAAGCGCGCCTCCATTTCATGCACCAGGGCCGCCAGCAGCGCCTGTTTGGAAGGAAAGTAGTTGAAGGCGGTGGCGCGCGACACCTGCGCAAGCCGGGCGATGTCGTCGACCGTGGTGGCACTGACCCCCTGGCGCGCGAACAGTGTGCGCGCCGCCGCCAGAAGCCCGGCGCGCACACGCGCCTTGCCGTCGGCGCGGCGCGAGACCGGCGGCCGGGGATTCAAGGCAACGGTTGCGGGCACGGAACTCACCGTCAGCTTCCTCGCGGTTCCTTCGGCAGCCCCAGGGCGCGCTCGGCAATGATGTTGCGCTGGATCTGGTTGGTGCCGCCGTAAATCGTGTCCGCGCGTGATCCCATGAACAGGCCCGGCAGCAGGTCCCACTCGTAGGGCGCGGCGCGGGCGATCTCGCCCTTGGGTCCGAGCACGTCCAGCGCCAGTTCGCCGAGCTTCTTGCGCCAGCTGGCCCAGAAGATCTTGTACGTATAGGCCTCGTTTGCCAGCCGCCCGGCCTCGGCCTGCGACAACATGCGCAGCGCGCTGTAGCGCATCAGTTTGAGGCCGATGTGCGCGTGCGCGAGGCGCTGGCGGATCAGCGGGTCACCGAGCAGTCCGTTGTCCCGCGCTGCCGCGATGATCGCGTCGAGTTCGTTGCGGAATCCCATCTGCTGGCCGAGCGTGGAAACGCCGCGTTCGAATGCCAGCGTTCCCATCGCCACCCGCCAGCCGTCTGCGACCGCCCCGACGACGTTGTCGGCCGCCGTGCGCGCGTCCACGAAGAAGGTCTCGTTGAACTCCGCCTCACCGGTCATCTGGCGGATCGGGCGCACGGTCACGCCGCTCTGGCGCATGGGCACGAGCAGGTAAGACAGCCCGCGGTGCCCGCGCGACCCCTCCTGCGTCCGGCACAGCACAAAAGCCCAATCGGCGAACTGCGCCAGCGAGGTCCAGATCTTCTGCCCGTTCAGCACCCACTCCTTGGCATCGGCGCTGAGCACCGCGCGCGTGCGCACGTTCGCCAGATCCGAGCCGGCGTTGGGTTCGCTGTAGCCCTGACACCAGAACTCCTCACCGCGCGCGATCGGCGGCAGGAAGCGCGCCTTTTGCGCGGCCGTGCCGAAGGCGAGGATCGTGGGGCCGGCCAGCTCGACACCCATGTGCCCGATCCGCCCGGGCGCCCCGGCACGCGCATATTCCTCGGCGAAGATCACCTGCTCGGCGAGGGTCGCGTTACGGCCGCCGAACTCCTCGGGCCAGCCGATGCAGCTGAAGCGCGCGGCACCGAGCGCGCGCTCCCACAGCATGCGCCGCTCGAGCATGGCGCTGAGACTTGTGATCCCGCGCAGGTCGCGGAACGGACCGCGCATCTGCCCCTGAAGCCAGGCCGCCGCCTCGCCCCTGAAGCGCTCCTCCGCCGCGGTGAATCCCAGTTTCATTTGCGCATCCCCTAAAACAGCGGCGTGGCCGCCTCCCCGAGTCCCAGCGCACGCAACAGGCGTTCACGCTGCCAGGCGGGACTGCCCAAGAGGCTGGCGCTCGCCCGCGCACGCTTGAAGTACAGGTGCGCGTCGTGCTCCCAGGTATAGCCGACGCCGCCGTGCAGCTGGATGGCGCTCGCGGCGCAGTCATAGAAGGCATCACAGCAATAGCTCTTGGCGATCGCGGCTGCCTCGGCCAGCTGCGCACCGTCTTCGTCTGCGACGCTCGCCGCGTACCAGGCGGCCGACTTCGCCGCCTCGACCTGCACCATCATGTCCGCCAGGCGGTGCTTGAGCGCCTGGAAGCTGCCGATCGGGCGGCCGAACTGCTCGCGCTGCTTCGCGTACTGCGTCGTCAGCTCAAGAATCCGCTCGGCGCCGCCGACCGCCTCGGCCGCCAGGGCGATGCGTGCCAGGTTCAGTCCCTGCGCCACGAACGCGCCTGCCCCGCCGACGGGGCCGAGCAGCTGCTCGGGCGAGACCGCCACGGCGTCAAATGTCACGCGCGCCATCGGGCGCGTGAGATCGAGCATGACGTGTGGGGTCACCGTGATACCCGCCGTGTGCACGGGGACGACGACCACGCTCAGCGCCACGCCGTCGGCGGCGCGCGCAAGCACCAGCAGCCGCTCGGCGCCCTCGGCGTGGATCACGAAGTCGCTCGTGCCCTGCAGGGTGAATGATGCCGGGCGCGCCGTGAGCGTCACCGCCGTGCCTTCCGGCGGCGGCCGCCCGTCCTCGCCCGCGAGCGCGCACGCGAGGCGCAGTCGGCCGGCGGCAATCAGCTGCAGCAGCGTGCTGCGCTGCGCGCCCGGCGGCGCCGCACGGATGAGGGCCGCGCCGAGGGCCACCGTGGCAAAGAACGGCGATGCCAGCAGGCGCCGCCCCTGCTCCTCCTGCAGCAGGCACAGTTCCACCCAGCCGAGACCCGCGCCGCCACAGTCCTCCGGGATCGCCAGCGCACACCAGCCGAGCTCGCCGGAGATCTGCTGCCACAATTGGGCGTCGTAGCCGCCGGGTGCGCGCGTGGCGGCGCGCAGCCGCGAGGAGTCGTAGCCGGCAAGCAAGGCGCGGGCGCTGGCACGGATCATCTGCTGTTCTTCGCTGTGAACGAACTGCATCTTGCGCCCTCAGGTGCGGGACCGGCGCTCCACGCGCCGGGCGCTCACGACCTTGGGGCCGCTCTCGCGATGCCACTCGGCGTAGAACTGGCTGAAGAATTCCCGGAATGCCGCTATCGGGCCGTCGCCATCACACAGCAGCGGCTGGGCGATGTGGTGCTGGCGATCCCATACGACCTTGTCCTGGTCCAGCTGCCGGCAGATGTCCTTGATGATGGCGCGCGCCACGCCGGCACGCGGCCCGTCCCGGTCTGCGCGCTGCTGCGTGAAGGCGAAGCGCAGGTGCACCGTGTCTTTCTCCACCGGCGTGCAGCCGGCGACGAGCAGTGTTTCGCAGATGCCCGTAAAGCGTGTCCACGGCTGACCGGGCCCGACCACGCCAGCGGTAATCGTGCCATCGACGGTGCCGCGCGGGGTCTGCATCTTCGCCTCCACGCGGGTCTCGCGCCGGTGGCCGTCCATGCTGACCACCCAGTCCGGATAGGACGCCGTCCCGTGGATAAAGCGGAAGTGCGCTACATCGACGCCGTTCTCCGCCATCGTCTGCAGCGGGCAGTACACCAGCCATTCGTGTTTCTCGTACTCGGTCCACTCCGGGCTCAGGGTCTCGGGGAAGTCCTCCACCGCCCACAGCGGCTCGATCGCATCCGGGTGGTACCACGCCCACACGAAGCGGTTCTTCTCCTGCATGGGCCAGTGCCGCACGCACTCGCGCCGCGCCTGGGGCGGGATCACCTTTGCGTAGGGAATTTCGCGCACGGCACCGTCGCCGTCGTAGCGCCAGGAATGGAACGGGCACTCCAGGTAGTCCCCGTGTACGCGTCCGCCAAAGGCCATGTTGGCGCCGAGATGGCGGCAGTACGCGTCCAGCATCCGCGGTAGCCCGTCGGCGCCGCGCCACAGCGCGAGATCCCGCCCGAAATAACGCAGCGCCTTCACCTGGCCCGCCGCGAGTTCGTCGCTGTAGCAGATCGCAAACCAGCCGAACGGCAGCGGCAGGTCGATGCCGCGCTCCGCGGCGCTCGGCCTGCCGGGAAACGCGGCGGTGCGCCAGCGCAGCAGCTCATCCCCCTGCAGGGCCGCCAGGTACTCGCGCGTGGCGCTCTGGCCCGATACTCCGCCGCTGCCTGGCTGTGCGTTCATCGCTGGTGCTCCTGTGGCCTCACGCGCCGATGCCGAACACGCGCCGGGCGTTGCCGGAGAGAAATGCGGGCCAGACCTCGTCCTTGAACGGCACCTGCGGCAGTTCGCGGAAGATGCGCTCGAGCGACAGCCCCATCGGATAGTAGCCGGCGTACATGATCTTGTGCGCCCCGCGGGTGTTGGCGTAATCGATGATCGCCTGCGGATAGTGTTTGGGCGCGAACGCGCTGGTCGAGTAGTAGAGGTTGGGGTACTTCAGCATCAGCTTCACCGCCAGCGCCTCCCAGGGTTCCGCGCCATGGCGCATGACCAACTTCAATTCCGGAAAGAACCAGCACACCTCATCCACGAGTTCGAGCTTCTGCGCATGCATCGGCACCCGCGGGCCCGGGACGCCGACGTTCACGAGAATCGGCAGGCCCAGCTCGACGCAGGTCGCATACAGCGGATACATCTTCTTGTCGTTGATCGGCACCTGCGGATTGAGCCCGCAGGGAAATACGCTCACGGACTTGATGCCGAACCCGGCGTGGAGGCGCCGCACGCGCCGGATCTCCTCCATGCCCAGATTCGGGTTTGCCGGGTAGTCGAAGATGAAGCGCTGTGGAAAGTCGCGCCGCGCCGCGGCGGCGGCTTCCGAGCCTTCGAAATAGCCAACCAGCGCCACGTCGATTCCGTGCAGATCCATCTGTTCGACGAGAAAGCGCACGTAGTCCTGGCTCGCAGCGAGGCGCGGGATGTCCTTGAACAAGTACTGTGCCGGCATCTTGAACTGCTCGCGGCTCTCGGCATCCATGAGCAGCGGCGCGAACTGGCGATACCACTCCTGGTTCGTCTCACTTACCGGGATCGCCATCATGAGGTCGACGATCTTCACATCACGCGGCATCGGCATCGTTCAGCTCCCCGACAGGCGCGCGCGCACCTGCTCCTTCATCACCTTGCCGGTGGCGCTGCGCTCGAGCGGCCCGGCGTCGAAGTGCCATTCGCGGGGAATCTTGTAGGGCGCCAGCCGCCCGGCGCAGAAGTCCCGCAGCTGCGCCGCGCCGAGCTTAGTGTCCACCCGCACCACCACGACGGCGACCAGCTTCTCGCCCAGACGCGCATCCGGGACGCCAAAGGTTGCGACTTCCATGACGTGCGGATGCTGGGTGAGCACACGCTCCACTTCCGCACAGTAGATGTTCTCCCCGCCGCTGATGATCATGTCGGTCTTGCGCGCGAGGATGTGCAGGAAGCCCGTAGCGTCGAGACGGCCGACATCGCCGGTATGCAGCCAGCCGCCGCGGAAGATTTCGGCGTCGGCCTCGGGTCGCTCGAAGTAACCGCTCATGTTCTGCGCGCTGCGCACGCAGATCTCCCCCGCATGACCCGGCGGCAACTCCCGATCGAGCTCATCGACGATACGGATCGTCGCGGTGGCGAGCGGTCGGCCGCCGCTGCCCGGATTTTGCAGAAATTCCTCACCCACCGCCAGCGAGACCATGCCATTGGTCTCGGTCATGCCGTAGCCGGTGCCGAGTAGCGCGCGCGGAAAGCGCGTATGGATCGCGTGCAGCAGGTTCTCCGGCAGTGCCTGGCCGCCGGTGCCGAGGCTGACGAGCGACGCGGTGTCGAAGCGCTCCAGATCCGGCGACTGCAGCAGGTCCCAGAGCATCGTCGGCACCGCCGGCAGAGCAGTGACGCGCTCGGCCTGCACCAGCTCGAGTGCGTGCGTGACGTTCCAGCGCGGCAGAAACACGATCTTGCCGCCGCGCGCCAGCGAGGTGAGAAACACCGACAGGCACCCGCTCGTGTGGAACAGCGGGAACACCAGCAGCGTGCACGGCTGCGGGGCATCGCGTGCCAGGACCGCCCGGTCGACACCGAGCTGCGCGGCCATGCGCGCGCCGACCAGCGCGCCGCTGAGCTGGTTGGCCATGAGCGCTGTGAGCACCCCGATGTGGTTCAGGACGGCCGCCTTGGGCTGCCCTGTGGTGCCCGAGGTGAACATGATGAGCGCCGGATCCTCGGGCGCACACTCGGTCACCGGCAATGCCGCTACCGTTGCCTGCGGGTGCACGGCGGTGGCAAAGCTCGGCCAGCGTTTGCACGCCGGCGACAGCGCCCCCACCACGAGGCCGTCGATGCCGGAAGCGGCTTGCGAGCCGGCCAGGAGTTCGGCGCAGCGCTCGTCCGCGATCACGAAGCGGCAGCGTGTGTACGCGAGGCTGTAGGCGAGTTCCTCGGCCGCGCCACGACTGTTGGCGAGCACCGGAACGGCGCCGAGGGAGCTGATCGCAATGAATGCGACCAGCCACTCCGGTCGATTGCGCATCGCGATGGCGACGTGCGTGCCGCGCTCGATGCCGCGTTCGCAAAGATGCGCCGCCAGCACCGCGGCCTGGGCGAACACCTCACCGTAGGTGAGGCGCACCCCCTCCATCACCGCCAGCGGGCGCTCATCATGCGCGCGCGCCGCCACGTACAACTGCGCCAGGGAGCGCGGCGCGTTGCGGAATACCTGACAGGGTTCCCCGCGGACGAGCGCTTGCATCAGTTCAAACGGCTGGCCCGCCGCGGTAAAGGCGGCGACGCTGAGCGGGGTGAAACTTGCGTCGCCGGGGCCCATTGCCGCCATCTCTGAAGAAAGATAGACTCCAGTATAAATATCTTACCCGAGCGCGCACAATAGTGCCCGCGGGCTGCTGGCGCCCAGGAGCCGGTTTTTCGGCAGCGGGCGCTGACTCCCCGAAGCGGACGGTGCCGGGCAGCGTCGCCGTGCACTATAGTCCCCGAACCAATTGCCGGAGACTGCCATGCGTTTCACCCTGCAGCTGGGCTTTGCCCGCTACCCGGACTACCAGCAGATCGCCCGCACGGCCGAAGAGGCCGGCTTCAGCTCCATCGGCATGCCGGACAGTTTCTTCTTCCCACGCCGCACAGAATCGGAATACCCCTACGCGGACACTGCCATGATCCGCGGCTACATCGAGGCCATGCCGTTCATCGAGCCGCTAGTGGCGATGAGCTGGATGGCGGCCGTGACCTCGAAGATCCGCCTCTATCCGAGCGTCCTCAAAGTCCCGACTCGTCAGCCGCTGGTGCTCGCCAAGGCGCTCTCCTCCCTCGCCGTGCTGTGCGGGGAGCGCATCCTGCTCGGGGCCGGCCTGAGTCCCTGGAAAGAGGACTTCAGCTTTAACGGCGTGAAGTTCGAGAAGCGTGGCCAGCTCATGGACGAGTGCCTCGCGATCCTGCGGGGCGCGATGAGCGGGGAGTACTTCGAGTACCACAGCGAGAACTACGACTTCGGCCCCATGAAGATGCACCCGGTCCCGAGCCGGCCGGTACCGATCATCGTCGGTGGACACTCCAAGCCTGCGCTGCAGCGCGCGGCGCGCCTCGGCGACGGCTGGGTATCCGCCAACACTGACTTCGCGACCCTGAAGACGCTGCTCGGTGAGCTGGCCGCGCTGCGCACGGCCGCCGGTACCGTCGGGCGCAAGGACTTCGAGATCCACGGTTTTGACATGGCCGCGCAGAGCGTTGCCGACTTTGAGCGTCTCGGTGATCTTGGGGTCACCGACGCCTGCGTGGCACCCTGGGGATTTGATCCGGCAGCCCCGCTGAGCGTCCAGCTCGACGGGCTGCGGCGCTTCGGCGATTCGGTCATCGCGCGCCTGTAGCCGCGACGGCTCGCGGCGTGCTCCCCGGCCAACACCCATCGCTTAGCCATGCGCCTTGAGGGCAAAGTCGCCGTCATCACGGGCGCGAGCCAGGGAATTGGCGCCGCCATCGCCGAGCGCTTCGTGCGCGAGGGGGCCAGCGTCGCGCTGTGCGCACGGCGCGCCGAGCCGCTCGAGACCTTCGCGGCGTCACTGCGTGCCCTGGGTGGCACGGTCAGCACTGCGGCCCTCGACGTGGCCGACCACGAGCGCCTCGTGCAATTCATCGAGGCCGTCGCCGCCGCGCGCGGGGCGCTCGATATCCTGGTGAACAATGCGCCGGCGGTGAGCTACGCGCCGATCGCACAAATGGAGCTCGCCGCCTTCCGCCACGACTTTCGCGTCAATGTGGATGCGGCCTTCGCCGCCACGCGCGCGGCGCTGCGCGTGATGGCGCCGCGTGGATGCGGCTCCATCATCAACATCGCCTCGGTGAGCGGCCTGCTGGCCCTGCCGGGCATGTCCGCGTATGGCGCCGCCAAGGCCGCGCTCATCCATTTCACGCGCCAGACCGCGGTGGAAGCCGGCGCGCACAACGTGCGCGCCAATGTGATCGCCCCCGGTGTCATCAACACGGCGGCCACCGCGGCCGGCTTCGCCGGACCGCAGGCCGAGTGGGGCCGGCGGATTGCGGCACAGGTGCCACTGCGGCGCTTCGGGCAGCCCGCCGAGGTCGCCGCGCTGGCGGCCTTCCTCGCCGCGGACGAATCGGCTTACATCAGCGGCAGCGTCATCACCATCGACGGCGGCAAAACAGCAGAACTCTATGTACCGCCGGGGTAAGGTGTGGCTGGCATGAAGAAGAAGCGCCCCGTGCCCAGGCAACCGCCGGCAGCCATGCGTGTCACCGCAGGCAGCGGGCGCGCGCTCGAAGCGCGCCTCGAGCGGCTCGAGGCGATCGAGGAAATCCGCATGCTGGTGGCGAAGTACTCGCTGTCCCTGGACATGCGCGATCTGGATGCCCATGTGAACCTCTTCGCACCCGACATTCGCGTCGGCCGCGATCGTGTCGGCCGCGCCCACCTGAAGGCCTGGGTCGATACGATGCTGCGCGAGCAGTTCACCGGCACTTCGCATCATCTGGGCGGCCACATCATCGAGTTCACCGATCGCACGCACGCCCACGGCGTGGTGTATTCCAAGAACGAGCACGAGACCGGCAGTGAATGGGTGCTCATGCAGATGCTGTACTGGGACGACTACGAGCGCATCCGGGGCCGCTGGTACTTCCGGCGGCGCCTGCCGTGCTACTGGTACGCGAGCGACCTCAACCACCCGCCGCTGGGTGCGCAGAAGATGCGCTGGCCGGGCCGCGAGCGCTACGAGGGCACGTGGCACGAGCTGTGGCCCTCCTGGAGACACTTCTGGGCCAACCCGCCGCACGGAACCGTGCAGGTCGCCCCGCCTGCGCCCATCGGCGAGTTCCTGCGCGGCATGCGCCGCGGTGCACCCGACCCGAAGATCCGCGTGCGCTGAACACCGCCCACCGATGCAGGCACTCCTTCGGCCCGTCGATCTCGGCGCACTGCATCTGCGCAATCGCATCATCATGGCGCCGATGACGCGCAATCGCGCCCTCGCCGGCGACGTACCGGCCGCGCTCGCGGCCGAGTACTACGGGGCACGCGCCGGCGCTGGGCTCATCGTCACCGAGGGCACGCAGCCGAGCGTGCACGGCAAGGGTTACTGCCGCACGCCGGGCATACACAGCGCCGCACAGGTCGATGCCTGGCGCACCGTTACCGGGGCGGTGCACCGCGGCGGGGGTTGCATCGTGCTGCAGCTGATGCATTGCGGTCGCATCGGCAGTCATCACAACAAGGCCCCCGGGGCACGCACGCTGGCCCCTTCGGCGCTGCGCGCGGCGGGCAGGATCTTCACCGACGACGCGGGCCTGGTGGAGTTCGACACGCCCGAGGAACTCACGCTGCCGGAAGTGCAGGCGGTCATCGCCGAGTACGCCGCCGCCGCGCGCCACGCACAGCGCGCGGGCTTCGACGGGGTCGAGCTGCATGCCGCCTCCGGCTATCTGCCGATGCAGTTTCTCAGTACCGGCACCAACCACCGGCAGGACGCCTATGGCGTCACGCTGGCAGGACGGCTGCGCTTCGTGATCGAGTGCCTCGAGTCGCTGACGGCGGTGTTCGGCAGCGATCGGGTCGGACTGCGCATCTGCCCCGGAAACCCGTTCAACGACATGCACGACGAGCGCCCGCCGGAGACCTACGCCGCACTGCTGCACAGTCTCAACCGGCTTGAACTGGCGTACCTGCACGTCATCCGCTCGCCGGATCCGGCGCTCGATGCGTTCGCGCTGGCCCGGGAATGCTTCCACGGAGCCAGAATCTTCAACGATGGCTTTGATTTTTCCTCGGGCGGCGAGGCGATCAGCAGCGGCGGCGCCGCGGCGGTCTCCTATGCGCGCGCCTTCATCGCCAACCCCGACCTCATCGACCGCTACGTGAACGGCTGGCCGCTGGCGGCATTCGATCGCAAGACCCTCTACACGGCCGGGGCCGAGGGCTATACGAGCTATCCCAGGTACGCGCCCGCACCGGGCTGA
This sequence comes from uncultured Pseudomonadota bacterium, assembly GCA_963806375.1. Classification (GTDB taxonomy): domain Bacteria; phylum Pseudomonadota; class Gammaproteobacteria; order Steroidobacterales; family Steroidobacteraceae; genus 13-2-20CM-66-19. The sequence goes on along the minus strand of CAWDXW010000006.1, from coordinate 230,727 downwards.
TCAGAACCAGCCGTCGTTGGCTCCGTCCCACACGTCGATCTTCGGCAGGCCCCGGTCCATGCTGTAGGTGCCAAAGTGGCCGGCGTAGAAGGCGAGCGGTTTGCCGTGCGAACGTGTGAGCGCGACGACCTCGCCGAGGATCACCAGGTGGTCGCCGCCGGGGTGTACGGCGTGCACGCGGCAGTCGAAACGGCATAAGCCGCCATCCAGATGCGGCGGGTGGGGGTTGGCGCGCCAGTGCTGGTCGACTTCGAACTTATCGGCGGTGCGCCGCGCAAAGTGCACCGCCATGTCGCGCTGCTCGTGACTGAGCACGTGCACCGCGAAGGCGGCGCCCGGGGCGAAGGCGTCTGCTGCGCTGCTCTGGTTAGACAGGCACCACAGCAACAGCGGCGGCTCGAGCGACACCGAGGTGAATGAATTGGCGGTGACACCGACGGGCTCGCCGCCCGCACGCACGCCGGTCACCACCGTCACGCCGGTGGCAAACTCCCCGAATGCGTCGCGCAGCTGGCGCTGCGTAAACTTGGCGCTCAAAACGCCCTCACCGCGCGCACCTCACGTCACCTTCGCCGGGTGCGGCCGGCGTGGCTCGCCGAGCATCTCGCGATACGAGGGGGGTTCTCGGCCACCCTCCTCGGTAATGCCGTAACGATGGGCCACCTCGGCCGATATCAGTGTCTGCCCGCTCAGGCTCATTAGCTCGGGGTCGCTTGCCAGCGCATGGATGATGCGCCCGTTGAACTGCGGCGTCTCGGCCTGCTGCAGGAATGCTGTGTACTGTTCCGGCCGGCTGCGGCCGGCGGCCGCGGTGCGCTCCGTGAGCTGCGGCCCGAGCCACAGTGATGCCGTGGCCACTCCGTGCGGCGCAAGATCGACCGCCATGTCGGCGGCAAACTTGTCGACGCCGGCCTTCTGGGCCCCGTAGGCCGGCCCGTGCATGTAGCAGCTCGAGCCGAAGGAGGACACAAACGTGATCAGCCCGCGGCGCGCCCGCACCATCAGCGGCGCGGCGAAGTAACTGGCCACGTACGCCGAGCGCAGGCCGACATCGAGGATGTCCGCAAGCTCGAGCGGCTTCTCCCAGAACCCGCCAGGATCGATCAGCGCATCGTGAATACTGGCGGCATTGTTGACCAGGATGTCGAGCGCGCCGGACTCCTCGCCCACGCGCGCCAGGGCCGCCTCGACGGCCGCATCGTCGCGGTGATCACAGGCGAGCGCGACGCCGGTACCCCCGAGCGCCGTGATCTGGGCGGCCGTCTCGAGGATCGTGCCGGGCAGCGGCACATCCTTCAGCCGGCCGAGACTGCGGGTGACCGAGCGCCCGGTGACGTAGACGGTCATGCCGGCAGCGCCGAGCGCAAGCGCAATGCCCTTGCCCGCGCCGCGGCTGGCGCCCGTCACCAGGGCAACCCGCGGCTGGTAGTCGCTCATGGCCACCACCGCCGCATCACGGCGCGCCCGCTTTGGCCAGGTGCAGGAACAGCGGCGGCTCACCGCCGCCGTGCACCGCCAGCAGTGCACCGCTCACATAGGCGGCGAGCGGCGACGCAAGATAGAGGCAGGCATCGGCGATGTCGCGGGTCTCGGCCAGCCGCCGCAGCGGAAACATCGCGCCGATGCGCGCAATCCCCGCCGCACCGCCGTAGTGCTCGGCGGCATTTTCGGTGGCGACAAAGCCGGCAATGATGCCGTTGACACGCACGCGGGGTCCCCACTCCATGGCCAGGCTTTGCGTGGCGTGCAGCAGGCCGGCCTTCGCGGCCCCGTACGCGACGGTTGCCGGCGAGGGCCGCTCGCCCGCGACGCTGCCGATATTGATGATGCAGCCGCCTTCGACCTGCCGCTGCATGATCTCGTTCGCGGCCCGCGCGCACAGCAGCGGCGCGGTGAGATTGAGCTGGATGATGCGCTCGATGAGGCGCGCGGGTGCACTGGCCAGCTCGCCGGGCGGGCCACCCCCGGCGTTGTTCACCAGCACGTCGAGGCGCTTGTGCTCGCCCACAATGGCCGCGCACAACCCGGCCACGGCCTCCGCGTCCCGCACGTCGCAGACGCGGAACTGCGCACAGCGGCCGCCGGCTTGCGGCAGTTGCGCCGGAGTGGAGCGGCCGCAGACGATGACTTCGGCGCCCGCGGTGAGAAACGCGCGCGCGATGCCGGCACCGATACCGCGTGATCCACCCGTAACGAGGACCACCGCGCCGGGCAAGCGGATCTCAGCCGTGGCCTGCAGCATGGGTCGCATCGTACGGTGTGGTTTGCTATTTTCAAAGTATGCACGCCGACACACCCGCGACCATTCCGCGCGTCCTGGCGCACGCCGCGCAGCTGTTCGGTGACTCAGCAGCGGTCGTTGAGGACCGGGTCGCACTCAGCTTCCGGGAGCTCGAGGCGCGGGCACACCGCGCCAGCGCCGCCTTCATCGCCGCCGGCATCGAGCCCGGGGATCGCGTCGCCATCTGGGCGCCCAACGGGGGACTGTGGATCACGGCCGCCCTGGGAGCGCTCGGCGCCGGCGCGGTGATCGTGCCGCTCAATACCCGCCTGAAGGGCAAGGAAGCCGCCTTCATCCTGCGCCGCAGCGGGGCACGCCTGTTGCTTACGGTCAGCGAGTTCCTCGGCACGCGCTACCCGCAGTTGCTCGCGGACGAGCCGCTGCCGCAGCTCGAGCGGCTGGTGCTGCTCGGCGGGCCCGCGCCGGGCGCCAGCGCGCGCCGCACCTCGGCGTGGGACGAGTTCCTTGCCGGCGGCGGTGCACTCAGCGCGGCGGCCGTGCGCGCCGCGCACGAGCGCGTCGCGCCCGAGGACGTCGCCGACATCCTGTTCACCTCCGGCACCACCGGCGAGCCCAAGGGCGTGCTGAGCACGCACCGCCAGGACGTGCACGTCTTTCGCACCTGGAGCGAAGTTGTGGGCCTCAGGCGCGGGGATCGCTACCTCGGGGTGAACCCGTTCTTTCACAGCTTCGGCTACAAGGCCGGCTGGCTTGCGTGCCTGCTGCAGGGAGCCACGATGTACCCGCTCGCGGTGTTCGACGCCGCCGGCGCGCTCGAGGCCATCGAGCGCGAGCACATCACGGTGCTGCCCGGGCCGCCGACGCTCTATCAGAGCCTGCTGGCGCACGCGAGCCTGCCTCAGCGTGACCTCTCCTCGCTGCGGCTGGCCGTCACGGGCGCCGCCAGCGTACCGCCGGCACTCATCACCCGCATGCGGCGTGAACTGCACTTCCGCAGCGTGCTGACGGCCTACGGCCTCACCGAATCGACCGGCGTCGTCACCATCTGTCCGCATGATGCCGACGATGAGACCGTCGCGACGCGCTGCGGGGTGCCGATCCCGGGGGTTGAGGTGCGGTGCGCGGACAGCCAGGGCCGCAGTGTGGCCAGCGGCGAGCCCGGCGAGGTGCTGGTGCGCGGCTACAACGTCATGCGCGGCTACTTTGATGATCCGCAGGCCACGCGCGCCGCCATCGATGCGGACGGCTGGCTGCACACCGGCGATGTGGGCATCCTCGATGGGCGGGGGTATCTGCGCATCACCGACCGCATCAAGGACGTCTTCATCGTCGGGGGCTTCAACTGCTACCCGGCGGAAATCGAGCGCCTGCTGTCGGAGCATCCCGCGGTCGGTCAGGTTGCCGTCGTCGGCGTGCCCGACGAGCGGCTCGGGGAGGTCGGCAAGGCCTACGTGGTGCTGCGTCCCGGCGCGGTGGCACAGCCGCAGACGCTGATCGCGTGGGCCCGCCAGAACATGGCCAACTATAAGGTCCCCCGCTTCATCGAGATCGTCGCCCAGCTGCCCACGAATGCCGCCGGCAAGGTGCAGAAGTACGCGCTACGCGAAGGCCACGCGCGCTGAACCGACGCCCTCAAGTTCGAGCCGGAACTCGTCACCGGGCCGGGCCGGCTCAAGCGGCACGAGAGAGCCGGACAGGATGATGTCGCCCGCCTTGAGTTCCACGCCGTAGCTGCCCAGGGTGTTCGCCAGCCACGCGACCGAGGCGAGCGGGGAACCCTGCACCGCGGATCCCAGGCCCTGCGACAGCGGCTGCTCATTCTTCCACACCTGCACCTTGAGGGTGGCCAGGTCGAGCGGCCGCGGGTCGGCGCGCTCGGCACCGAGCACGAACACGCCACAGGAGGCGTTATCGGCCACGGTATCGATGATACGGATATCCCAGTTGGCGATGCGCGAGTCGACCACCTCAAAGCACGGCGCGATGTGCGCGGTCGCCGCAAGCACCTGCTGCGGCGTAACCCCGGGGCCCTTCAGCGGGTGACGCAGGATCAGGGCGATCTCGGCCTCCGCGCGCGGCTGGATCATGCTGTCGCGGATGCGCACGGTGCCGTTGTTCGGCACCAGCATGCGGTCGGTCAGGAAGCCGAAATCCGGCTGGTGCACGCCGAGCATGTCCTGCACGGCGCGGCTGGTGACGCCGATCTTCTTGCCGATGACGCGCTCGCCGGCGCGCTCACGGCGCGCCAGAATGCCGAGCGAGATGGCGTAGGCGTCATCGAGGGTGAGCTGCGGATGGCGCAGCCGCAGGGGTGCCACCGTGTGCCGGTGCGTGAGTGCCTGGTAGAGCTGCGCGGCCAGCTCCTCGAGCAGCACGCGCCGCGCGGCGCCCTCAGCGCTTGAGGAACTCGATGGCATTGCGATTGAAGTCTTCCGCGCGCTCGATCATCGCCCAGTGGCCGCAGCGCGAGTACATGATGAAGCGGCTGTCAGGCACCGCACGCAGAATCTTTTCATAGCCGCTCGAGGGGCAGAACTGGTCCTCGACGCCCCAGAAGCCGAGCAGCGGCCCACGCAGCTTGCCGAGTTCGGGGGTGAGGTCGGTGATCGACATGCGTGCCAGCACCGCCTTCGGCTGGGTCTGCAGGATGTTGAAGCGCTGCTCGACCAGTTCGTCGGTGATCGTCCCAGGATCGTACGCCAGCAGCTCCAGCAGCCGCCGCAGCCCGGGCCGGTCAAAGCCGCTGCCGACGAACTGCGAGACCATTTTCTGGATGCCCGGCATCTTGAAGTAGGTCTCGCGCGACTCGATGCCGCCCGGACCCATGACGATCAGCTTCTCCACCCGCTGCGGGTGATCGATCGCGAGCTTCATCGAGATTGCGCCGCCGAGGGAGTTGCCCACCAGCACGCAGCGCTCGATCTTCAGCTGATCGAGAAACTCACACAGCGTCGGTACGAACAGCTCGAAGGTGTAGTCGATGTCGTCGGGCTTGCTCGACCAGCCGAAGCCGATCATGTCCGGCATCACGCAGCGATAGCCGGCCGCGGCAATCACGCGGTAGTTCGGAAAGAAATTACTGTAGGCATTCACGCCCGGGCCGCTGCCGTGCACGAACACCACCGGCCGCCCGCTGCCGTGCTCGAGGTAATGCATCTCGTAGCCCTGGCTGAGCTTCACGAGCCGACCGAACGGGGGGGTCGGGGGACGATCCTGGGTCATGGCAGGCGCTCCTTCAAGCCGGCGGAGGCTGAAAACGCAGCTGATTCGCTAGCAGGCACTGCAATCTCGCAGTATCGACGTATGTTACACGACACGATGCGTAATTCAGTACATTCAAAAGTACGAACCTGATTGTATCCGCCGCGGCGGCCGCGTATATTTTGCCCTGATCCGCAAACCCTCTTTTATCCTAATTTCGCCGAAACAGCCGGAGGCACTATGGCCACCCCTGCCGCGGTCGCGGCTCCCATCCCGACCCGTGAAGTCCTGATCGAGCGCGCGCGCGCCATGCTCCCGGCGCTGAAGGCGCGCTCGGAAGCGGCGGTCGCCGCGCGCTGCGTGCCGGCAGAGACGGTTCGCGAGATGCAGGAGGCGGGTTTCTTCCGTGTGCTGCAGCCCAAGCGCCACGGCGGCTACGAGATGGACCCGCAGGTGTTCTACGACATCCAGATGACGCTCGCGGAAGGCTGCATGTCGAGCGCCTGGATCTATGGCGTCATCGGCGTGCACCCGTTTCAGCTCGCACTGTTCGATCCGAAGGCGCAGGCGGACGTGTGGGGCAAGGACGACGCCACCCTCGTCTCCTCCTCCTACCAGCCGGTGGGCAAGGTCGAGCGCGTCGAGGGGGGCTTCCGGCTCTCCGGGCGCTGGGGATTCTCCAGCGGCTGCGACCACTGCGCCTGGACATTTCTGGGTGCGCTGATCCCGTCGCTGGAGCCGGGCGGTCCGCCGGAGATGCGCACGTTCCTGCTGCCACGCAGCGACTACCAGATTGTCCACGACTGGAACGTATTCGGGCTGCAGGCGACCGGCAGCCACGGCATCGTGGTGGACCAGGCCTTCGTGCCCGAGCACCGCACGCACCGGGCGGTCGACGGGTTCCTGTGCAAGAATCCCGGACAGCTCGCGAACACCGGCCCGCTGTATCGCCTGCCGTGGGCGCAGGTGTTCGTGCGCGCCGTCTCCAGTGCCGCCATCGGTGCGCTGCAGGGGGCGCTCAACGCCTTTATCGGCATCGCTGCCAAGCGCGTATCCACCAACACCGGCAAGTCGACCAAGCTTGATCCGTTCGCGCTCAACGCCGCCGCGCGCACCCAGTCGGCCATCCTCGAGATGAAGACGGTGCTGATGAAGAGCTTCGACGAGATGATGGGGACCATTCGCGCCGGACGCGAAATTCCGATCCCCGATCGCATCCGTTACCGCTTCGAGTCCTCGCAGATCGCGCGCCGCTGCCAGGGGCTGTGCGATGAGCTGATGCCGCTGCTGGGCGGCCGCGCGATCTACATGGACAGTCCGGTGGTGCGCTACTGGCTGGACATCAACGCGGCGCGCGCCCACGTGGCCAACGATCCGGCTATCATCGGCACCTCGCTCGGCGCGTTGTACGTGGGCGAGAACGTGCAGGAGTTCTTCGTCTAACCCTTCCCGCGGGCGTACGCCTGCGGTGCTCGCCAAGGTCCCATGGAAAAGATCAAAGCCGCACTGATTGGCTCGGGCAATATCGGCACTGACCTGATGTACAAGGCGCTGCGCAGCCGGTGGATCGAGCCGGTGTGGATGGTGGGTATCGACCCGGCCTCCGACGGCCTCGCCAAGGCACGCGAGCACGGCCTGTCGACCACCGCCGAAGGCATCGATGGCCTGCTCCCGCACCTGAAGCGCGACGGCATCCGCATCGCCTTCGATGCCACCAGTGCCTACGTGCACCCGGAGAATGCCCGCAAGCTCGCCGCGCACGGCGTGGTGGTCATTGACCTCACGCCCGCCGCGATCGGCCCGTACTGCGTGCCCTCGGTCAACCTGGCCGCGCACGTCGGCAAGCGCGAGATGAACGTCAACATGGTGAGCTGTGGCGGCCAGGCCACCATCCCGATCGTGGCCGCCGTGAGCCGGGTGCAGCCGGTGGCGTACGCCGAAATCGTAGCCACGGTCGCCTCGCGCTCGGCCGGTCCCGGCACCAGAAAGAACATCGACGAGTTCACGCGCACCACGGCGAGCGGCATTGAGAAAGTCGGTGGCGCCGGGCGCGGCAAGGCGATCATCATCCTGAATCCCGCCGAGCCCCCGCTTATCATGCGCGACACGGTGCACTGTCTGACCGAGAGCGAGCCGGAGCAGGCGCGCATCCGCGCCTCGATCGAGGCCATGATCAGCGAGGTGCAGAAGTACGTGCCCGGCTACACCCTGAAGAACGGCCCGGTGTTCGACGGCAAGCGCGTGTCGACCTACCTGGAAGTCGCCGGCCTCGGGGACTACCTGCCCAGCTACGCGGGCAACCTCGACATCATGACGGCGGCCGCGCTGCGCACCGGCGAGCTGATCGCCGAAGAGATGTCCGCCGGCACCTTTCCAGCTGCAGCGAGGGCTTCATGAATCTTTCGGGCAAGAGAATCACGCTGCACGACAATTGCCTGCGCGACGGCATGCACCCGAAGCAGCACCAGATCAGCCTGCAACAGATGGTCGCGGTCGCCACCGGGCTGGACGCTGCCGGGGTGCCGCTCATCGAGGTGACGCACGGCGATGGCCTGGGCGGCGCCTCGGTCAACTACGGCTTTCCCGCCCACAGCGACGAGGAGTACCTGCGTGCCGTGATCCCGAAGCTCAGGCGCGCCAAGGTATCCGCGCTGCTGCTGCCGGGCATCGGCACCGTCGAGCACCTGCAGCTCGCCTACGATTGCGGCGTCGGCACGGTGCGCGTGGCCACGCACTGCACCGAGGCCGACGTCTCCGAGCAGCACATCTCACGCGCCGCAAAGCTCGGGCTCGACACGGTGGGCTTCCTCATGATGGCGCACATGGTCGCCCCCGAGGAGCTCGCGCGGCAGGGCCGGCTCATGGAGAGCTATGGTGCTAACTGCGTGTACTGCACGGATTCCGCCGGCTACATGCTGCCCGCGGATGTCAGTGTGCATGTCGGCGCACTGCGCGCGGCCCTCAAGCCTACCACCGAGATCGGCTTCCACGGCCACCACAACCTGGCCATGGGCATCGCCAACTCGCTCGCCGCGATCGAAGCCGGCGCCACGCGCATCGACGGGTCGGCGGCCGGTCTCGGGGCCGGTGCCGGCAACACCCCGCTCGAGGTCTTCAACGCCGTCGCGCACCGCATGGGCATCATTACGGAGGTGGATGTCTTCAAGCTCATGGATGTCGCCGAGGACCTCGTGGTGCCGATGATGGACCACCCGATCCGCGTCGACCGCGATGCCCTCATCCTCGGCTACGCCGGGGTGTATTCATCCTTCCTCCTGTTCGCCAAGCGCGCCGGCGCCAAGTACGGCGTGCCCTCGGCCGATATCCTGGTCGAACTCGGGCGCATGAAGACCGTCGGCGGCCAGGAAGACATGATCGAGGATCTCGCCCTTAATATGGCGCGCTCCCGCAAGCACGCCTGAGCGGCTGCACCGCGGAGCCCATCAGTGGAACTGGAACCGAAGCTCGTCGCCTTCCTGGCCTCGCCCATGGGGCAGATGCTGCCGCTTGAGCACCTGAGCCCGCAGCTGATGCGCGACATGCTCAGGCAGTTTCCCGCGCCAGTTTTGAACCCGCCGGTCCACGCGACGCGCGATCTGAAGGTTCCGGGTGCCGCGGGGGACATGCTGGTGCGCCTCTACACGCCCTCGGCCGCACGCAACCTGCCGCTCATCGTGTTCTTCCACGGCGGCGGCTTCGTCATCTGCAACGTCGGCATGTACGATGATTTCTGCAAATTCCTCGCGAATTACTCCGGCTGCGCGGTCGCATCCGTCGAGTACCGCCTGGCGCCCGAGGCGCCGTTTCCGGCACCGCTCGAGGACTGCTACCGCGCCCTGCAGTGGCTCGCCGCACACGCCGCCGAGCTCAACGTCGACCCTGCGCGGCTGGCGGTCGCCGGGGACAGCGCCGGGGGCAATCTGGCCACGGCCACCGCGCTGCTGGCGCGCGATCGCGGCGGCCCGGCGCTGCGCTACCAGGCACTCTTCTACCCCGCGCTCGATCCGGCCTGCGCCAGCCCCAGCGCCGAGGCGCTCGCGAGCGGCTACCTGCTGACGCGCGACACGATGCGGTGGTTCTGGAACCATTACCTCAAGAATGCGGCCGACCGCGCCAACGCACTCGCCGCGCCACTGCAGGCGAACCTGGCCGGACTTCCGCCAGCGACCGTGGTGACGGCGGAGTTTGATCCGCTGCACGATGAGGGTGAGGCGTATGCCGACCGGCTGCGCGGCGCCGGGGTCGAGGTGATCGGCCGCCGCTATCTCGGGGTGATTCACGGATTTGCCAGCATGCCCTATGTCACGGCGATGGCGCAGCGCGCGCTGTCTGACGTGGGGGCGGACCTGAAGGCGGGGCTGAGCGCCTAAGCCTTCACGATGACGGATGAGCCGTGGCCAAAGAGGCCCTGGTTCGCGGTGATGCCGACCCGCGCGTTCGCCACCTGCCGCTCCCCGGCCTCCCCGCGCAGCTGCCAGACGAGTTCGCACACCTGCGCGAGCGCCTGCGCCGGCACGGCCTCCCCGAAGCAGGCCAGCCCACCGCTCGGATTGACCGGAATACGCCCGCCCAGGCGCGTCGCGCCGCTGCGCAGCAGCGCCTCGGCGCCCCCCGGCTCACAAAGTCCGAGGTACTCGTACCAGTCGAGCTCGAGCGAGGCGGCGAGGTCATACACCTCCGCCAGTGAGAGGTCCCGCGGCCCGACCCCCGCCTCCTCGTAGGCGCGCCGGGCGATCGAGCTGCGGAAGGAGTGCGCCTCGACGGCGGCCGCAGAATCGGTCGCGATGTCCGGCATCTCAACCTCGTAGCTCGCAAAACGCGGCGTCACAGTGGAGATGGCCGCGATCCGCGGCGCCTTGCCGCCGCGGCGCCGTGCATAGTCCAGGCTGGCAAGCACGATGGCCGCGCCGCCGTCGGAAGTCGCGCACACGTGCAGCAGCCGCAGCGGGTCGGCGACCATGGCCGATTCGTTCACTTCCTCCCGGGTGAAGCGCTTGCGGTAACGGGCATTCGGATTGGCGGCGCCGTGGGCGGCGTTCTTGAGCTTGATCGCCGTAAAGTCCTCGACCGTGGCGCCGTACAGATCCATGCGCCGGCGCGCGTACAGCGCGAAGTACGTCGGATTGGTGATGCCGAGGTGAAAGCGCACCCAGTCGGGATCTTCGGGCCGGTAGCCGGCCATCGGCGCGAGGAACCCCTTGGGCGTCGTGTCGGCGCCGACGACGAGTGCCACATCGCACGCGCCGGCGAGGATCTGCGCGCGGGCGGCCGCCAGCGCCTGCGAACCCGAGGCACACGCCGCGTAGGAGGTATTGACCTGCGCACCCTGCCAGCCGAGCGCCTGCGCAAAGGTCGCCCCGGCGACATATCCCGGGTAGCCGCAGCGCATGGTCGCCGCGCCGGAGACGAACTGCACGTGCGTCCAGGGGACGCCTGCATCCTGCAGGGCCGCGCGCGCCGCGTGCACGCCGTACTCGACGAAGTTGCGTCCCCACTTGCCCCAGGGATGCATGCCGACGCCGAGGACGGCGACCTCGGCGCTCACGGCACCGCTCCGAGCGGCTTCCACTTCCACACCACCTTGTCGGTGTCGCCCTCCGCATAGAGCGGCTCCAGAACGAGCTCCACCGGCATGCCGACCTTCAGCTGCGCGACCCCAATGCCGGCGGCAACCTGACCGAGCACGATCATGCGCTCGGCGGCAAGCTCCACGGCGGCAATGGCAAAGGGCACGAAGGGATCGGGGGCGACGAATGGCGGCGGCGGCTGATAGCAGGCGTTGGTGTACGACCAGATGCGCCCGGTGCGGCTCAGCCTGACCTCATCGAACGCAGTGCCCTCGCAGGCCGGATTGCGGCAAAAGCCCGTCAGGCGGGGGAAAAAGAACGTGCCGCAGGCGCGGCACTTGGAGCCGAGCAGGTGCGGCGGATCCTCGAGCGTGTACCAGCCCTCGAGTGCGGCAACGCGCTTCCTGCTGCTCATGCCATGCGGCTCGGCGGCATGACCGGCATCTAGGTGGGCATCATCACGCCCGCAGTGATGCCGCCGTCGACGACGAACTCGCTGCCGGTCGTGTAGGAGGATTCATCGCTGGCAAGAAAGACCACGGTCGGCGCAATCTCCGCCGGATCACCCATGCGACCGAGCGGCGAGTTCGCGAATGGCGCGGCGCCGAGCACCTGGACGGAAACGTTGAACGACTCCGCCAGAAGCGGCGTCAGCATGGCTCCGGGACAGACCACGTTCACGCGGATCTTGGCCGCGCCAAACTCCAGCGCTGCGGCCTTGGTCATACCGACGACGGCGTGCTTGCTGGCGGTGTACGCAAGGGCCAGGGGGACGCCCTCGATACCGGCGGTGGAGGCGATGTTGACGATCGAACCGCCGCCGGCATCGCGCATCTCCGTGAAACAGGCGCGCATGCCGAGAAACGTGCCGAGCTGGTTGATGCGGATGATCTGCAGATACTCCTCGACGCTCTGCTCCGCGGTCGGCCGGGTCCGATAGATGCCGGCGTTGTTGACCAGGATGCGCACCGGGCCACCGGCGAGACGGCGCGTGCTCTCGAGCGCCTCACGCCACTCGTTCTCGCTCGAGACATCGAGGTGGACATAATGGGCCCGGGCGCCAAGCGCAGCCACGAGCGCACGGCCTTCCTCATCGCGCACGTCGGCGAACACGACCTGTGCCCCTGCAGCGTGCAGCTGTTGGCCGACCACCGCGCCCAGTCCGCGCGCCGCGCCCGTGACGAGGGCGACCCTGTCCGCAAGACGTGCCATCGCACTCCTTCCCATGACTCAGCCTTGTAGCGTAACGGCGGACCCACCGTGGTCGGCATCACTCATATAGAGTACTCTTTATTAATAGGCTACCCACCGCGCCTGCCGCACTTCCGCCCATGAGCCGACCCGCGACCCCGCGTCCCAGCCCGCGCAGCGCCCCCGCGAGCAGCACCGAGCTCTCGGCATCCCCCGAGGTGCGTGAACGACTCACGCTGCTGATACACGAAGGAGCACTCGACCCGAAGCACTGGCGGGAGTTCCTCGAGACCCTGGGACGACGGATGAAGGGCGCGGCCACGCTGTTGCTGCGCTCGCCGCACGTGGCGGAGGCGGGCCTGCTGTATTCCTGGGGCGGCAGTGACGAGGTGCTGGCGCAGTATGCGCACAGCTATTTCCCCTCCGACCCGTTCGTGCATCTGCCGGAAAAGCAGGTCATCACGCTGCACGAATTTGTACCGGTCGAGCAGCTCGAGCGCAGTCGCTTCTACACCGAGTACCTGGTCCCCTGGGACGCCATCTACAATCTGGGCGTGGACGTGCGCGATGGCGACCGCCTGTACGCGCGCCTGCGGCTGACGCGCGGCCGGCACGCCGGCAACTTCACCAGCGCCGAGAAGCGCTTCGTGGAACACCTGGTGCCGCACTTTGACGTCGCGATGCGCATCCACGCCGCGCTCGATGTCACCAAGATGGAGCGCGCCATCTACGCCGACGCGATGGACCATCTGACCCTGGCGACCGTCATACTGGACGCCTCCGGCCATGTCATCCACATGAATGCGCTGGCACGCGACATCCTGCACCGCCAGGACGGCATCGTGCTCGCCAACGACACCCTGGCCCTGACGCACCCCGCGGATGCGCAGCGCCTCCGCGATGCCATCAACCGCGCCATCACCGTGAGCCGTGCGGCCAAACCGGGCATCGTGGATGTGCTGCGGGCGCGGCGCCCCTCGGGCGCCGGCCACTACGGCATCATGATCCGTCCGGCGGCCGGCTCCGTCGAAGCCGAACAACAGAGCCTCAGTCCGGCGGTGGCCGTGTTCATCAGCGTCGAGGAAGGCGCACAGACGCCGGCCCCGGTCGAGACCATCCGCAAGCTCTTCGAGCTGACGCACAAAGAGGCGCAGCTGGCCCTGTGCCTCGCCAACGGCCGCAGCCTCCAGGAAGCGGCCGGTGATCTTGGCATCACGCTCAACACCGCCCGCGCGCACCTGCGCTCGACATTCTCCAAGACCGGGATCGATCGGCAGGCGCGCCTGGTGCGCGCCATCCTCAGAAGCGTCGCCCAGCTGGGCGGCGCCTAGCGCTCGCGCCGTTACGCGTTTTCGGCGCGCACCGCGAAGCGCTCCAGATAGAAGCGGAACTGCTCGCGCAGCTTTAGCGGGTCGAGCGCAAAGTCACGCCTGAGGTCGTAGCGCACCTGGCCGGCCTTGCCGCGCGGATGCGCGGCGAGATACTGCTCGAGCGCGGCATGCGCCTGCGGCGTCAGCGGTAGCTGCGCCTTGGCATACACCTCTTCGAGGACTTTCCAGGGATCGCGCATGAAGGTGTGGAACGGGCAGTGGACGGCGCGCGCCGGTGGCGCCAGCTCGCAATCGCGCACACAGGCGCGCAACAGGCGCTCGATGCGCGCCACCCAGTAGTCGCGCAGCCACAGCATCTGCACCTTGGGGCGCTGGATGCGCTGTGTGTACGCCTGCATGGTGATGGTCGACTGAATGACGGCGACCGGATCGCGGTGGGTGAATACCACCGTGGCATCCGGGAACACCTTCAGCAGTACCGGCAGCTGCTCGAGGTGCTGCGGGCACTTCAGCACCCAGCGCTTACCGGGCTGCTGACGCTGCCACTGCAGCAGCTGCAATACCCGCCTGAGATACTCGTAGTGCGGCGTCTGATCGGTCCCCAGGTAATGATCGCGCCAACGCGGCGACATCGACAGCCACTCAAAGTTGTAGGAGGCGAAGTCCGGACCCATGAGCTCGAGCTCTTCATGGATGTGGTCGGGCTCCATGGGGTGCATCGCCGCCAGCAGCGGCGTCACCGTGCGCATGCCCTCCCAGGCGGCGGCGCAGCGCGCATAACGCGGGTCGGTGCCATCCGGCAGTGCGCCCTCCCCCGGCAATGGCACGGGCTCGTAGGACTGCCACAGCGGCAAGGAGTGAAAGCGCACATCCGCGGCCAGCAGGTTGACCAGGTGCGTGGTGCCCGAACGCGGCAGCCCGGTGACGATCACCGGCCGATCAATCGTCTCCTGCAGGATCTGCGGGTGGCGCTTGAGGGTGTCGTGGATCAGCAGCCGATTGCTGGCGTAGCGCGCAAGGTAGCCGAACAGTACGGCGCGATGCATCGCGGTGAGGGGCCGGTCGGCGTCCCATTCCTCGCACAGCAGGTCAAGCCGTTCACGAAAGTCCTGGGGGCCGAAATCGCTCAGACCGGTACGCGCGCGCGCCGCGGCCAGCACCGCCTCCGGGCGCAGCTGCACCGGCTGGCTTTCACCCCAGGCCAGCGCGGCGCGCTGGGCTTCGTCCAGCTGCGGCTGCGCCAGATCATCGATGCGGATCTCTGCGTGCACCCGCTCTCTCAACCCACGATCGAGTAGCCGCCGTCCACCAGCACCGTCTGGCCGGTGATGTAGCTGGCGGCCCCGCTGGTGAGAAACAGCACCGCCCCGGCGACGTCGGAGGGCTGTCCCACGCGCCGCAGCGGAGTACGCGCCAGCACCGGCGCCATCATGGCCGGAATTTTGAGCATCTGCGCGGTCATGCGGCTCTCGGTAACCCCGGCGGCCACCGCGTTCACGCGGATATTTTCCTTGGCCCAGGCGATGCCGAGGGTCTTGACCAGCTGCACCAGTCCGGCCTTGGCGGCGCCGTACGCCGGCACGACCTCCAGACCGAAGAACGAAGTCAGGGAGGCAATGCCGATGACGCTTGCGCCTCCTGGAAGTTTGCTCGCGGCGAGCTTGGCGCGGCAGGCGTGGGACATGCGGTAGGCGCTGGCGAGATTCACCTGCAGGCCCTTTTCGAAGATCTCCGGGTCGTACTCGTTCTGCAGCATGAAGTTTGCGCCGGCGTTGTTCACCAGGATGTCGAGGCGCGACAGCTGCCCCGCGACGGCCGCGATCTGCGCCTTGTCCGTGAGGCTCAGCTGCAGATAGCGATAACCGGCGAGGTCGCCGTCGTAATCCGCAACGCCCGGGCGGGTGCCGGTAATGGTCACCTCGGCCCCTGCCTCGCGGTACGCGGCCGCGATGCCCGCGCCGATCCCGGACGTGCCCCCGGTCACGAGCACCGCGGCGCCGTGGTAGTCATAGTTCACGTTCTGCCAAGCGCTCATTGCCGTCCCCCGCGTGTCTCTCAGCCGCCCAGATCGACGATCTGCACCGCCTGACCGCCCTGCCAGCTGCGCGCCGCGGCCAGGCGCGCGCTGAAGCCCTCGCGCATCAGCGCGTTCATTTCAATGAACTCTAGCAGCAGACCCCGTTCAAGGGGATCCTCGAGATACGCGACGCGCGTCACCTCGTTGGCGGCCTCGAAGCACACCTGCATACCGCGCTCCCTGGCGCGCGCCACGTCAGCCGCAACGTCATCGCTGAACCAGGCGACGTGGTGCATCCCGACCAGGGGCACGCCTGCCGCGGACCGATAGGGCGACGGGCCAGGGCCGAGGTCTTCGATCAGCTCGATCTCCATATCGCCCTGATAGCCGAGGGCGACATGCATGCGCACCTTGGCCGGCTCACCGCGCAGCACTCCCGTCATGGCGACATTGCGGAAGCAGGTCCAGGGACCAACGCCGCTGACCCGCAGCCAGTTGGCGACGCTGGCCTCAAGATCACGGACCACCCAGGCAATCTGCCGGATCGGACCGAAGCTCTGCGCTCTCATACCAACCTCCGCTTACGCGGCCGCCGTCACTGCGTCCGCGTTGCCTTTTCGGGCTACACTCGGCCGGGCGGCAGCAGCGACGGGACTTCGTGCATGGAAAAACTGTTGTACGTTTTCTGGCGCGGCAACAGCCCCGCCGGCGAGGTCACGCGGCGCTTTCTCGGTGAAACCGCCCCGCGCATGAGGGCGCTGGGGGCCGAGCGGCTGCAGTTCAACATCGCGGATTTTGCCGACCTGAGCGGCGCGCTCGTCAACTTCACGCTGCACAGCACCCAGCCCGCCCCCGACGGGATCCTCAGCTTCTGGTTGACGAGCGCCTACCGGCGTGCACCGGTCGAGCAGTTGCTGGCGGCAGGCCTGCAGCGCATCGCCGGCTACGCGGTCGCCGAATCGGTGATCCTGCCGAACGTGCTTCACCCCCCGCGTGCGGGCGAGCGCACCTTCGGCTTCAGTCAGGTGACGTTTCTGCAGGTACCGCCCCGGCTGACGTACGAGGCCTGGCGGCAGATCTGGTTCAACGAGCACACGCCGGTTGGCATCGAGACGCAAGCGAACTTTCGTTATGCGCACAACGTGGTCATGATGCCGCTGACGGAAGGTGCGCCCCCGTTCCGCGGCATCGTCGAAGAGGGCTTCCCGCCCGAGGCGATGCACGATTCGCGGGCGTTCTACCACGCCGCGGGCGATGAGGATCGGCATCAGCGCCACCTCAAGAGCATGATGGAGAGCTGCGTGAAGTTCATCGACTTCGACCGCATTGACGTCATCGCCACCAGTGAGTACCGGCTGCACGACGGGCACGAGCCCGCGCTCTGAGCGTCAGCCGAAATACGCTTGGCCGCCATCGAGCGGCAGCGTGGCTCCGGTCACGTAGCTCATCTGCGGTCCGACGAGCGCCACCACGGCACGACCGATATCCGTCTCGCAGTCCCCGACGCGCTTGAGCGCCACCGTCTCGAAGAAGGTCTTCGCCTCCGGATCGCGCTTGATCCAGGCGGCCAGCGCCGGCGAGGCCGCCAGCGGCGCGATGTTGTTGACGCGGATGTTATCGCGACCCCATTCACTGGCGGCGGTGCGCGTCAGGGCGCGGATCCCCTGCTTCGCCACGGCGTAGGCACCGTAGTTGGATGAGTCCCAGCGCACGGACGCCGAGGTGACGAGGTTGACAATGTTCCCGCCACCGCGTGCCTTGAGGTGCGGGTGGCAGGCGCGCATGAAGCGGAACGAGGCCAGCGGGCCGGCGTGAATGCCGCGCATGAACGCCTCGTCATCGAGCGACAGCAGTGGTCCGAACGCGCCGTCGTAGGCGTTGTTCACCAGGATGTCGATCCCGCCCAACGCCTCCACGGTGCGTGCCACCGTGCGCACGATGTCATCGGCCTTGGATACGTCGCAGGTGATGGCGAGCGCCTTGCCGCCGCGGGCGATAATGGTCTTGGCGCTCTGCGCGACCTTGGCCTCGGTGCGGCCGGCCACCGCGACCGCCACGCCTGCTTCGGCGAGCGCAAAAGCGATGCCCTGCCCCACCCCCTGGCCGGCGCCGGTCACCAGCGCGACCTTGCCTGTCAGGTCGGTCATGGCGATTTTGCTCCCGCCGGCGGCTTTACGCGCGCGAGCCAGTGCGCCGTGAGCCTCGGGGGCTGCTCGAAGGGCTCGACCTCTTCATAGATTCTCTCGTAGACGGATTCCGCAATGCGCCACTGCCCCTGCGTCTTGAGGTACTTATCGCGGTACAGGGCGCTGCCAGTGGTGCGGACCTTGTCGGCGAGATTGATGAAGACATCGGTCAGATACCAGATGCCGGTCGCGGTCGAATCGGTGAGCACGTCAATCTCGGGATGGTGCCCGGTGTGGCAGGCCACGGCATTGGCATTGAACGAGCCGGCAATGGAATCGAGGATCTTCTGGCGACCCTGCATCTGCCACCGATAGCTGCCGCCGATGTAGTCAACCTTGACGTCCTCGATGAAAAGGTCGCGCAGGGCTGCGATGTCGCCGGTATCCATGCAGCGCCAGTACTTGTACTTCAGGCGACGGATGAGTTCGATATCTTCCAGGCGTAGCGACATAGACTCCCCCTCAAATCCACGACGGGCGATACTGACCCATCGTACAGGCTGCAATCCCGTTCGAATCTACCTTATCCTCATTCCGATACATCGCCAAAACAGAGTAACCCGCCGTGACGGAAACGCCTCGCTGTTCATTGAGTCATCCGGCCGCACTGCGCGAGGTGGCGCGCTGGGACTTCGATACGGACGTCATCGTGCTCGGCTTCGGCGCCGCCGGCGCCTGCGCGGCGCTCGAAGCGGCGCAGGCCGGGGCACGCGTGCTGCTGGTGGAGTGCGCCAGCGGCAACGGGGGCACCTCGGCACTGTCCGGGGGCGAGATCTACCTGGGGGGTGGCGGCGGCACGCCCATTCAGCGTGCGGCCGGTTTCGAGGACGCCACCGAGGACTTGTACCGGTACCTGCTGATGGCGGGCGGCCCGAACGTGGATGCCGCCAAGGCCCGCCGCTACGCGGATCATTCGCTGCAGCATTACACCTGGCTCACCGAGCAGGGCATCGAGTACAAGAACTCTTACATTGCCGAGCGCTGCATCGAACCCGCCACCGACGACTGCCTGATCTGGTCCGGGAGCGAGGAAGCGTGGCCTTTCGCTGAGCACGCCCGCCCGGCCCCGCGCGGGCACTGCCCGAAATTCCTCGGCATGGGTGGCGGTCGCTACGTCATGGACAAGCTCGCCGCGCGCGTGGGCGCGGCGGGGGTACGGGTGCTCTACAACGCCCGCGCCCTGGCTTTGGTGACTGAGGGCGGCCGTGACGTTCAGGGGCTGGTGCTGCGCATCGAGGGCGAGACGCGCTACGCGCGTGCGCGACGCGCGGTCATCCTGTGCGCCGGCGGCTTCGTCATGAACCGCCAGATGGTCCAGCAGCATGCACCACTCCTGCTGCGCTCGCAGTTCCCGCTCGGCACCGTCGATGATGGCTCAGGGATCCTGCTGGGTGAGAGCGCCGGCGGCGTCACCGTCAACATGAGCGAGGGCTTTGCGACCATCCCGTGGTACCCGCCCGGTTCTTTGGTGAAGGGCATCTTCGTCAACAACCAGGGGCAGCGCTTCATCAACGAGGACTGCTATCACGGCCGGGTTTCCAACTACATCCTGCGCCAGAGCGGCGACCGTATCTGGCTGCTGCAGGATCACAACACCTACGCCACAGGCGAAATGCAGCAGCTCGCCAAGATGGAAATCGGCGCCGCGGGCGAGACCTGGGAGGAAGTCGAGCGCGAGCTCAAGCTGCCGCAGGACTCACTCACCGCCACGGTGCGCCTGTATAACCACTACGCCGCGCAGGGCTCCGACCCATTGTTCCACAAGGCGCGCAAGTGGCTTGCCCCGCTGCAGCAGCCGCCGTTTGTGGCCATCGACTGCCGCATTGACCACTGCTTCTACGCGTCTTTCACCCTCGGCGGCCTGGACACCTTGCCGAGCGGTGAAGTGCTCGACGCCGAGCGCAACATCGTCGGCGGCCTGTTTGCCGCCGGCCGCACGGCCTGCGGGTTGCCGCGCTGGGGCGAGGGCTACAGCTCTGGGCTGTCGCTCGCGGATGCGACTTTCTTCGGGCGCGAAGCCGGGAAGCGTGCGGCGCTGAGCACGCGCTGAAGTTCGGTCAGCGC
Organism: uncultured Pseudomonadota bacterium; assembly: GCA_963806375.1. GTDB lineage: Bacteria > Pseudomonadota > Gammaproteobacteria > Steroidobacterales > Steroidobacteraceae > 13-2-20CM-66-19. Next base: position 210,928 of record CAWDXW010000006.1, on the reverse strand, counting down.
CCGCAGCGCCCGAGCGTCCCGAGGACCGCACCCGTGTCCGCCCCGAAGGCGCGTGCGGCCCCTGAGAGGGCCCGTGCGCGCGGCGGCGCCACCCCGGCGCTACTGATGCTGGCACTCCACGCTGCCGCCGTGGCGCGATTCTGATCGGCGTCGCTGGCGGCAGTGAACTGGATGCCGAAGGCAATGACGTCGTGCAGGGCAACGGACAACAGTCGTCCGCCGCCTTGCGTGAAACTCCACCAGGCGGCAAGGGCCGCATGCAGGCCGCTGAGGGGGTCCGCGATGGCGTCCGCGCAGAACATCGGCCGTTGGCTGCAGTCCCACAGGACCTGCGAAAGTCCGCCGGCCACCGCGGCATCATCGCCGAACGCCACCCACTGCGCAGCGGGTGCGTCGCGCCCGTACCCGCAGATACTGAGCCAGGTGGCCGCCGGGTTCTCCCGCACGAGGTCCTCGGCGCAGATTCCCAGCTGGCGCAGCGCGCGCGGGCGGGAGCCCTCGATAATGATATCCGCCTGCAACAGCAGCCGGCGCAGCGCGGCGCGACCGCTCGGCTGACTGAAATCCAGCACCACGCTCGCCTTGCCGGCGTTGAGGAGGTCGAAAAACCCCGTCGCGGCGGAGCGCATCCCGTCCGGGCGTCCGGGGCTTTCCACCTTCAGCACTCGGGCGCCCATCATCTGCAGTAGCTGCGTGCACAACGGGCCGGCCCAGAGCGCGGACAGATCGACCACCAGGGGCGCCGCACTGCGACCGCTGCGCGATGCAGCGCTGATCAGATGCTCCCGGTACCAGCGCACCGGCCGCACCGGCGCACGCGCCAGTGGCGCCAACGCCAGCCCCAGCAGACGCCCGCGCTCAAGGCACGGTTGCGTCGCGTGCTCGCGCAGCGCGGTCGCCACTGCCGGCCAGTCGGCGAGCGGCTCGCCCTCGAGCCACGCCGGCAGCAGCTCCCAGTCCGTCGTGCGCGACAGGTTCACCGCCAGCCACCCGTCCGCGGTCGCGAGCAGGCGGCAGCTGCCCCCGGGGGAGACATCGCCTGCGCGGCAATACCCGGCGAGCGCCGCCCGCTCGCCCAGCAGCTGCGCGCCGTCGAGCGAGTCCAGGGCAGAGTTCGGGCACAAGGTGCGCAGCGCCCGCACCACACCGTCGGCATACGCGGCGAGCGGCACCGGGCACATCTGGGCCGCCTGTGGGTAGCCCGTGAGCGCGAGTCCCCCGCATTGCGCCCAGCGCTGCGCCGGATGCAGCTCGCGCTGCCCGCTGACCGATCGGGAAACGCCGAGATCCCTGAGCAGAGCGTTCGCGTAGTGGCCCGCGATCTGCCACCCGGCCTGCGGCCGCACCTTCAGTCCTCCCGCAGCACGGCCTCGCACCAGTCCGCCACGCGCCGGAACAAGCCGCCGACGCGAATCGAACAAAAAATGGGCGTGGCCCGTCGAGGGCAGTACCAGGAGCGAGATCTCGGGACTGGCGGGGTAATCGGCCGGTATCTGCCGTGCCGGTCCGGCGATGTCACGGTCGCCGACGGCGAGAAATACCGGCACCCTCACCTGCGCGCATTCCGGGGTGCAGCTGCCGGGAATCATCGAGAACAGGCCGGCCGTCAGCAGCAGCCTCGAGCGCGCCCGTTGCAGTGCCTCGACGCCGCGCCGGTCAGCACTCTCACCGGCGAACAGATCCTTGCTCTGGGCCGAGCGCACGATCTGCGGATACGGATCCGCGCCGCGCAGGTGTGCCAGGCGCACCAGGTTTGCGCGCGTGCCGGCCGGGTCGTTGGCAAACTTCAGCTCCTCGGGCGAGAGCGCCGCGGCCAGTCCGCGCGTGCTGAATCCAAACAGGACCAGGGCGGCGTGCCGGCCGAAGCGCGCCTGCTGCATGGCCGTCAGCATGGCTCCCATCGAGTGCCCGACCCCGATCGAGCGTCGCGGCCCGAGCGGCTGGCCCGTAAGGTGCCCGTGCTCCAGGTCGCGGCTGATCGAGCCCATCGCGATTGCGTTGGCCTCGACCAGCACAGCGGGCGTCAGCGCAAAGCCATCCGCTGGCCGGCTGCTGTCGCCGACGCCCAGATGATCCAGGGTCACGACGATGAACCCGCGCGCCGCAAGGTAGGCCGCGAAACTGAAGTCGCCCTCGCCGCGCAGATCGAAATAGGCACGGTTCATCGCGCCACCGGGAAGGCAGAACAAAACCGGAGCCGCGGGCGCCACTTCGGACGGCACGAAGATATCGGCCGCAACGGCGAGCGGGTCCTCGTTCGGGAGCAATGTCCCGACCTCGAGGCGGCGGCTCAATCGGGTGACCGCGCTCAAACCGTGCTCCGCCGCAGCCACGCTCAGGGGCGCAAACTCAGTAACCGCGGGCGCCGAGGCCCCGCAGTAGCACGGCCAGAAACTCCCGGATCGCAGGAATGCTGAGATTGCCCGGAATGAAGTACATGCGCAGCACGGTGACGCCCATGATGGCATCCACCGCCAGCTCGACGTCGGTGCTCTTGGGCAGCTCACCGCGCTCCATGGCCCGTCGCAGCACCACCCGCACCGGATCGCGACGCCGCTGCATCAGCGGATCAAAGACCGCGGCGAGCGCCGGGTTGTGGGCGCGCTCGGCCACGAGGGTCGGCATGATGGCGTTGGAAGGCGGCCGATGCAGAATGCGCAGAAACTGCCGGTACAGATTGAGCAGATCCGACATCACGTCGCCGCGGTCGTGCGCCAGCAGTGCCGGCCAGCGGTTGAAGGCCTCGATCACCAGATGCTCTTTGGTGGGCCAGCGTCGGTAGATCGTCGACTTGCTCGCGCGGGCGCGCGCCGCCACTTTGCTGACCGTAAGGTCCGCATAACGCTCATCCGCGAGCAGCGACGTGGTCGCCCGGATGATGGCTTCCTCGGAGCGTTTGCTGCGCGGTCGGCCAGGCTTGCGCTTCAATTTCAGCTCGGGCACGGGCAGCAAATTGTTCATGTCTTCCCCGGAAAACCAGCGTTCCTGGCCGCTGGAAACTATCGCATATTGCCAACTCCCGGGTCCAATAGGTACCAGTGGTTCCGTATTACGGACAATGCGTATACCATCGGCAAACCGACGCATCTCAGGCGTTACATGACGAGGCTCGCCATGGCCACGGTTGCAACCGACACCCTCAAGGAACCTGCCCACGTCAGCGGCCTGCCCATCGTGGGCAACGCGCTGCAGATGGCGAAAGACCCCGGTCGGTTCTTCTACGAGTGCTACCGCAAGTACGGACCGGTGTTCCGGCTGAAGATCATGAGTAACGTGTACACCGTGCTCGCCGGCACCGAGGCCGCCACCTTCATGGGCACGCGCGAGGGCCGCGATTCGCTGCGTTCCAAGGAGTTCTGGCAGGGGCTGGTCGATGAGTGGGGTGCTAAGCGCACGCTGACCGGCGAGGACGGTGAGACCCACCAGAAGCTGCGCGCGGTCATGAAGCACGGCTACTCCAAGGAGTCGATGCGCGGCCGTTACAACGAGCTGATCGAGATCACCGACTCGGTGGTGGCGCGCGACTGGCCGGTCGGCAAGTCCGTTCCGGTGGTGCAGAACATGCAGTACATCGTCACCGAACAGCTCGGTGCGATGCTGACGGGCACCTCGCCGCGCGAATACGTCACGGACATCCGCACCACCATCCTGTACATCCTGAATATCCTCGTGACGCGTCAGCGCCCGCGGTTCCTGCTGAAGGACCCGCGCTACAAGCACGCCAAGGAGCGCGTCTCGGAGCTCGGCCGCCGGATGATCGCCGAGTACAACGCCACCAAGGATTCACGCGATCCGACGCGACGCAACCTGGTCGATGACGTGATGGAGGCGCATGCGCGCGATCCGGACCTTATCCCGGCCAGCGATCTGATACTGAGCCTGACCGGACCGTTCGTGGCCGGGCTCGATACTGTGGCCAACACCCTCGGTGCATTCATCTACGCGGTTCTCAAGCATCCTGAGGTGCTCGAGCGCGTGCGCAAGGAGGCGGACGCGCTGTTCGCCAAAGGCAACATCGACGAGCCGGATCTGCGCAACCTGCCCTCGATCGACGGCGCCATCATGGAAGTCATGCGCATGTATCCGATCGCCGTGGCGCAGATGCGCACCGCGACGCGCGACTTCGCGTTCCTCGGTCATCAGATTCGCGAGGGCGAGCTGCTGTACGTGGCCACCGCCGTACCACACTACATGGAAGAGTACTACCCGAGTCCGGAGAAGTTCGACATCGACCGCTACGAGCGGCCGCGCGCCGAACACCTGAAGCCGGGCGTGTATTCCCCGTACGGCCGTGGCACCCACACCTGTCTCGGCAAGACGCTCGCCGAGGTGCAGATGGCCTTCAGCATGGCGCGGCTGTTCTACCTGCTCGACCTGGAGCTGGAGTCACCGGACTACGTGCTGCAGACGAAGGTGCTGCCTACGCCCGGGCCCAGCATGAAGTTCAAGGTCCGCGTCAAGGGTCTGCGCCGGCACTAGCCCCGGACGCGCGTTCGCGCCCCGCGGCTAGTGCCCTAGGCCTTCAGGGCTTTCTCGATCAGCTTGCGGTAGGTCTTCGAGTAAGGTGGCAGGTTGAAGGTCAGGTCGAGGAGGCCGAGCGGCTGCTCGACCACCGAGCGCGGGTTGGACATCTCCATGAAGCCCTGCTCACCGCCGATACGCCCGATCCCGGAGTGGTTGACCCCGCCGAAAGGCAGACGCGGGTTAGTGCCCGACTGGATCAGGTTGTGGTTCACCACCGTGCTGCCGGCGGAGGTGTGCGCCAGGAAGTAGTCGATCGACGCCCGGTCCCTGGCGTAGATATACAGCGCGAGTGGCTTGGTGCGGCGGCCGATGATCTCGAGCGCCTCGTTGCGGTCGCGGTAGGGAATGACCGGCAGGACGGGAGCGAAAATCTCCTCCTGCATCACCAGCATGTCCTCGGTGACCTTGGTAAGGATGGTGGGCGCTATGAAGCGGTCCGCGGCGCGGGTCTGCCCGCCGAAGGCAAACGTGGCGCCCTTGTCACGCGCATCCTGCAGCAGCCGAGCGACGCGCGCAAAGTGCTGGTCGTTGATGATGCGCATCAGCTCGGGTGACTTCTCAAAGCCCGCGCCGTCGGCGTTGTACATCTGCCCAACCGCCCTGATCAGCGACTGCACGAACGCCTCAAACACCGACTCGTGCGCCAGCACATAGTCCGGCGCCACGCACACCTGCCCGGCGTTGGCGATGCGTCCCCAGGCGATCTTGCGCGCGGCGTTGTCGATCGCGGCCGATGCATCGACGATCGCCGGGTTCTTGCCCCCCATCTCCAGCGTCACCGCGGCAAAGTTGTCGGCGGCGGCCTTCATCACCAGGCGGCCCACCCGCTGGCCGCCGGTGTAATAGATGTGGTTGAAGGGCAGCGTGAGCAACTCCTGCGCTACCTCCGGACCGCCTTCGAATACGGCGAACTCATCGTGCGGGAGCGCGGCCTCGAGCACCTCCTTGAGTACATGCGCGCTGTACGGCGCCAGTTCCGAGGGCTTGAGGGCGAAGGCGTTGCCGGCTGCGATCGCCGCGATCGCGGGCACGAGAGCGATCGCGATCGGGGCGTTCCACGTGGACAGGTTCAGTACCACGCCCTTCGGCTCGTACAGGATGTAGCACTTCTTGCCCAGCGTGGCCGCGGAATTGCGCACGCGGCGGGGCTTCATCCAGGCGGCCACGCGCTTGGCGACGAAGTCCACCTCGCTCTTGACCATGACCAGCTGCGCGGCCACATCGAGGTCACAGGCCTTCATTTCGGTATGCGCCGCCTCGTAGAAGCGCTGCTTGTTGTTCAGCACCGCCGCCAGCATGCCCCGCAGCCGCGCGGCGCGCTGGGCGCCGCTGGCCGCCGCCAGGGTGCGGCTGCCCTCACGGAGCGTCGCAAACCTTGCTTTCACTTCCTGCACTGCATTCTCCTCGGGTTCACTTGACCACGCGCGTCAGATATTGAACTGCTTCGCCACGAGTCGCTCGAACGCGCCTTCCGACAACAGCGCCTGCATCAACGGCAGCATGCGCACCTCCTTGCCCACCATGTAACGCGGTTTGAGTCTGGGGACGTCGAGCAGCTTCAGCACGCCCTCCGTGACGTCCTCAGGCTCGTTCGCCGTCAGCAGCATGCGGCCCAAACGATCGGTAATCGGCCGCAGCTTGGCCTCGTAGCGCGCGCGGATCGGCGCACTCGAGCGCTCCCAGATGCGCGCCGTCGAATTGACCGGATCGGCCGTCATATGGGTCTTGACCGCGCCGGGCTCGATGGAGGTCACCTGAATGCCGAATTTCGCCAGCTCATAGCGCAGCGTATTGGTAAGGCCCTCGACGCCGTACTTGGACATGTTGTACATGCCCGAGCAGGGCATCGGCACGCGCACCGCGCCGGAGGAAAAGTTGAAGATGCGCGGCGACTGGCTGCTGTGGAACATGAAGGGCAGGAACGCCTTGATGACGCGTACCTGGCCGAAGAGATTCACATCCAGGAGCTTCTGCCCTTCTTCGATGTCCACGCCCTCGATCGGCCCGGTGGCAATGTCGGCGATCCCGGCATTGTTGATGAGCAGGTCAAGGGGTGCTCCGCGGAGCGCCTCACCCACCCTGCGTGCACCGGCCTGCACCATCGGCTCGTCGGTGACGTCCTGCTCGATTACCGTGAGCTGCACGCCGCGCGTCAGCTCGGCGGTGTCCATGCCCGGCAGGACACCGGCAAAGACCGTCCAGCCTCGCTGCGCCAGTTTGCGCGCCATGAGCATTCCCATCCCCATGGCCGCCCCGGTCACCACTGCCGACTTGCTCATCGTCTCCCCCCTTCAGTGAAACCTGCGCAGCGCCGGGCCCGTTGGCTCGCGCGCGGACGCTGCCGGCAGCGACGGCGTAACGGCGTCCACCAGCCCCCAGCGGCACGCGGTGCCCGCATCGAGGCGATGGCCGGACAGTGCCAGGTACGCGGCGCGCAGGCGACCGATCCGCCGCGGAATGCTCACGCAACCGCCGCACCCCGGTATGAGCCCGTAACGCAGCTCCGGCAGCTGGAAAAACGCGTCCGCGCTGGCCTCCACGCGTGCCGCGAAGGCGGCCATTTCCGCCCCCGCACCGACGGCGGCACCGTGCACGTGCACGGTGAGCTGCGGCGCGCAGCGCGCGAGCAGCGCGGCAACCGAGCGCGTCGAGCGCACCGCGTGCGCGGTCGCCGCATCCGGCACAGTGCCAAATTCGGCAAGTTCCCCTCCGGCACTGAAGCACGGACCCTCCCCCCGCACCGAGACGCGGGTGATCGAGGTATCGGCGAGCACCAGCTCCAGAGCCTCAACCAGCGCGTCGCGCATCGGCACCGAAAGGGCGTTGCGGCGCGCAGGCCGGTTCAGGCGCAGGTGCAGCTGCGAGTCCGTCCGCTCGACCAGCACCGGCGGTCCGGGTTCATTCCCCGCGTCCGCGGCCGGTCGTGCACCGTGCGCCAGCCAGCGGCGAAACTCAACGCCCGCCTGCAGCGTCGCGTAGGCGAATGATTCGATGATCAGGGCGCGCTCGACTTCGAGACCCTCGGTCGCGCGCAGCAGCTGCACCAGCACCATGGCGGCCAGCGGCGTTGCCTCGATGTTCATCACGAGTTCCCGGGCCTGGGCCGCATCCACGACCACGGCATCGCACGCGAAGGCCAACGGGTGCTCAATCCCGCGGGCGGCAATCCCGATGACCGGGCATGCCTGATGCCGCAGCCAGCGCGCCAGCGCGGCGCGCTCGCCGGCCCGTGGGAGTGCCTGGGGTTCAAGGTCAACCAGGAGCCAGGGATTGCCGCTCAACGCCGATCGCGGGCCAGCACCCGAGGTGCCCAGCGCCTCAGCGAGCAGGCGGCCTGCGTCGAGCCTCGGCAAAGTGTTCACAACGGCCTCTCAGGGGCTGCGTTCGACCGGTACGACATGCCGCAGCCTCCCCCGGTCGATCGTCGTGGTTCACGCTCGCGGTACCGGTGGTACCGTTTTGGTACGCTAGCGGTCGTTGATTGTCTCTGTCAACCCTGCAGGTGCGCCGATGAGCGATGCGGTTCTGTTTCAGATGCAAGGCCCGGTGGCGCTGATCACCATCAACCGGCCCGACAGTCGCAACGCGATCAATGCCGAGGTGCGCGCCGGGCTGTTCGCCGCCTGGAAGCGCTTCGAGGAGGATGCGGCGGCCAAGGTGGCCATTCTCACCGGCGCCGGCGACAAGGCCTTCTGCGCCGGCATGGATCTTAAGGAGGCCAGTGCCACGGGCCTGAAGGTTCCGCCGCGAGGCTTTATCCCGATCCTCGGCGACGCGATCGAGGTCAGCAAGCCCACGATCGCCGCGGTCAATGGCGTGGCCATGGCCGGCGGCTGGCTGTTCGCGCAGATGTGCGACCTGTGCGTGGCGGCCGAACACGCCTCCTTCGCCATCACCGAGGCGCGCGTCGGGCGCGGCACGCCGTGGGCGGCGCCGCTGCTGCACATGCTGCCACAGCGAGTCATGATGGAACTGCTGCTCACCGGAGCACCGATGAGTGCCACGCGTCTGTACGAGCTCGGCTACGTAAACCACGTGGTGCCCGGGGAGCAGTTGCTCGCACGTACCCTCGAGCTCGCCGCGCGCATCGCCGCCAACGCGCCGCTCACCGTGCGCGCCTGCCGCGCGCTGGTATATGCGGCCACGGAAACCGGCCGTACGGAGGCGCTGCGCACCGCGGACCGCCTGTTCGAGTCCGTATACCTGAGCGAGGATGCCCAAGAGGGTCCGCGCGCATTTGCCGAGAAGCGCCCGCCGGTTTGGAAGGGCAAATGACTCCTCAGAAGCGAAACACGCCGTTGCCCGCGGGACCCGCGGGTGCATTCAGGGCTGCGCACAGCGCGATGCCCAGCGCGTTGCGCGTATCCACAGGATCGAGGATGCCGTCGTCCCAGAGTTCCGAGGTGGAGTGCAGCGCGGAAGTCTGCTCCTCGTAAGCCTTCAGGGTCTCCGTCCGCAGGCGACCGATCGCCTCCGCATCGACTGGGGCACCGGTGCGCTGCAGCTGTCGCAGCTTCACTTCTGCCAGCGTGCCTGCGGCCTGCTCGCCGCCCATCACCGCGATCTGGTGGTTCGGCCAGGTGAACAGGAGGCGCCCGTCAAATGCCCGGCCGCACATCCCGTAGTTCCCGGCGCCAAACGAGCCGTGACACATCACGGTGAGCTTCGGCACGTGGCTGCAGGTCTGCGCCATGATCATCTTCGCCCCATCCTTGGTGATGCCGGCCGCCTCGTACTCCCGCCCCACCATGTAGCCGGTAATGTTCTGCAGAAACAGAAGCGGCGTGTTGTTCTGATTGCACAGCTCGATGAAGTGGCCGCCCTTGATTGCGCTGTCATTGAACAGGATGCCGTTGTTCGCCAGGATGCCGACGCGATAGCCCCACAGGTGCGCGAACCCGCAGACCAGGGTGGTGCCATAGGCGGGTTTGTACTCATGGAAACGACTGCCGTCGACCACGCGACCGATCACCTCGCGCATATCGAAGGACTTCTTGATGTCGTCAGGGATGATCCCGTACAGCTCGTCGGCGTCCAACAGCGGCGCCTCGACCGGCTGTTCCGGCAGACGCCACTTCGCGGGTCGCTCCCACAGCGCCACGATCTCGCGTCCGATCCTGATGGCCTCGCTCTCGTCGGCCGCCGGATAGTCACAGGTCCCGCTCGTGCGGGTGTGCAGGTCGCAGCCCCCCAACTCATCGGCACTCACCACCTCACCGGTGGCGGCCTTGACCAGCGGCGGCCCGCCGAGGAATACCGCCCCGGTGCCGCGCACGATCACGTTATAGTCGCTCAGAGCGGGTATATAGGCACCCCCGGCGGTGCAGTGACCGAACACCAGTGCAAGCTGCTTGACGCCCATCTTGCTCAGCAGGGACTGGTTGCGAAAGATCCGTCCCGCCATGTAGCGGTCGGGAAACAGGGCCGACTGCAGCTGCAGCTGGCCGCCCGCGGAATCGCACAGGTGCACGACCGGCAAGTGGTTCTCGATGGCGATGTCCAGTGCGCGCACGATCTTCTTCACGGTCAGCGGATACCAGGCGCCACCCTTTACCGTCGGATCGTCGGCATGGATCAGCACTTCGTGTCCGGAGACCACGCCGATGCCCGTGATGCAACTCGCCCCGGGTGACTCGCCGCCGTAGGCCATGGTGGCGGCGAGCGTCGAGAGCTCCAGAAAGGGTGTGCCCGGATCGAGCAGCCGCTCCAGTCGCTGGCGCGGCAGCAGCTTGCCGTGCCTTGCGAGCCGCTCAAGGTCGCGGGCGGGTCGGCTATGGCGCGCAGCCTCCTGCAGTGTCTTGAGTTGCAGGGCAAGCCCCTTGTTGTGCGCGTAGCGCTGGCGGAACTCGGGAGAGTTCGTGCGTACGCTCGACTCGATGGGTCTCATCGCTAGATCTCCCCGTGCGCCAGCGACACCAGCAAGGCGCCGCGCTCGAACACCGCATCCGCAACGACATGCACCTGCTGCACGGTCGCCGTGTGTGAGGCCACCACCGTCATCTGAAGCTTCATGCTCTCGAGCGTCAGCAGCTGATCGCCGGGCTGCACCTGCTGCCCGGCCTGGCAGTGCACGGCGACGACAACGCCGGGCATACTCGCCCGCACCTCGTTTTCGGCCGCCGCGGCGGCGGCGGCGGACGTGCGCGAGTCCAGACGCACCAGGTAAGTATGAGCGTTGAGGCGCACCTGCACGACGTTCCCCACGCGACAGCGCCAGCCGCGGTAGGCGGTGCCGTCCACGCAGATCTCGAACTGCGCCCCGTCCGCGTGAAAGCCGCTGACGCTGTGCAGGTGCTGCCCGAGGCGCACGCGCAGGCTCGGTCGCAAGGCCACGATCTCCGCATCATCCGGCTGGCCGTCGACCTCGAAGGCGTGGCTCACGCGCCCACTCAGTTGCGCCAGCGGCCGATCGTGGCGTGCGGCTCCGGAGCCGCCAGCGCCGCGCGGTGGAACTGCGGGTCGGTCAGCAGTGCGCCCAGCACCGCGGCCGCGCGCTCGTCGGGTGTGTCGGGCGGGCCGAGCTCGCGCGCGTGCGTAGCCAAGAAACCCGTATGCAGCTTTCCGGCCAGGAACTGCGGGTGGCGTACCACGCGCGCGAGATAATCGATGTTGGTCGGCACGCCGAGCAGTACCAGTGCATCCAGGGCCCGCGCCAGGGCATCCGCGGCCTCCCCGCGCGTGGGCGCGTGCGTCACCAGTTTGGCGAGCATCGAGTCGAAGGCCGGCGTCACCGCCTGCCCGACGCGTACGCCGCCGTCGAAGCGCACGTTCGCGCCGCCCGGGACCTGCAGCACCCCGATGCGCCCGGTCGCGGGGCGAAAGTCGTGCTCAGGCTCCTCGGCACAGATCCGGCACTCGATCGCGTGCCCGACCGGAACGACCTGCTCCTGCGTGAAGGGCAGCCCGGCACCGGCGGCAATGCGCAGCTGCTCGGCCACCAGATCCACCGCGAGGATGCACTCGGTGACCGGGTGCTCCACCTGCAGGCGCGTATTCATCTCCAGAAAGTAGAACTCCCCGTCCGGCGCCAGCACGAATTCCACGGTGCCGGCGTTGCGATAGCGCGCCGCGCTGGCCAGGCGCACCGCGGCTGCACAGATCGCCGTCCGCAGTGGCGCGCTCAGATTGGGCGCCGGCGATTCCTCCACGATCTTCTGGTAGCGGCGCTGCAGTGAGCACTCGCGCTCATAGAGGTGCACGACGTTACCGGCCCCGTCGCCGAGAATCTGCACTTCGATGTGACGCGGCTGCTCGATGTAGCGCTCCGCGTAGACGCGGCCGTCGCCAAAGTAGCGTTGCGCCTCGCCAGCCGCGGATTGCAGGCTCTCGGCCAGCGCGGCGGCCGTGCGCACGATGCGCATGCCCTTGCCGCCACCGCCGGCAGCGGCTTTTACCAGCAATGGAAAGCCCACCGCAGCGGCACCGCGCTCGATCTCGGTCAGGTCGGTGCCGGTAACGCTCGGGGCGACCGGCACGCCGTGCTGCGTGGCGAAGGCACGGGCGCGGATTTTATCGCCCATCAGGCGAATCGAGTCCGCGTGCGGACCGATGAAGGTGATGCCCGCAGCTTCGACGCGTGCCGCGAAGTCCGCGTTCTCCGAAAGAAAGCCATAGCCCGGATGGATCGCATCCGCGCCGCTGCGCCGCGCGCATTCCACGATCTGCACCGGATCCAGGTACGCCGCCGTCGGGGTGTCGGACCTGAGCTCCAGTGCCTCGTCGGCCAGCTGCACGTGCGGTGCGCCACGGTCCTCGTGGTGGTAGAGCGCAACGCTCGCGATCCCCTGCGCCCGCAGGGTGCGCAGGACTCGACAGGCTATCTCGCCGCGATTGGCGATCAGGACGCGCTTGAACATCACGCCCCGCGCCCGTTGCGCGGCCGGCGCCGCGGCTCGCTCAGTCCCTCGAGCCGCTGCACCGCCTGTTCGAGGCGGTGTACGGAGGCGTCGACCGCTGCTCCCTTGCGTAGCCCCTCGCGCGCCAGCCCCCGGTACACGAGGTGGGTAATGGCGTCGGCGGCTTCGTCGGGGGAGAACTGCCCTTCACCGCGCAGGTACGCCCATGCATGGTGTTCAGCGCACCCGAAGATGAGATCGCGCACGATCCGCAGCGGTACGGTGGCGTGAAACTCGCCGCTGGCGATGCCTTCCTTCACGACGGCGAGCGTGCGCTGCGTGTAGCGCTGGTTCAGCTTGTAGACGCTCGACTGGCGGTACTGCGGCGACGGTCGCAGCTCGTAGACGATGAGGCGACACAGGGCCGGCTCCGCGTGAATGACGCTCAGGTGTTTCCAGATGAGGAAGCGCAGGCGGTTCCAGGTACCGCGTACACCCTGCAGCTGCTGTTCGTAGTCGGCAAAAATACTCTCGTAGAAGGCCTCCACGACCTTGGTAAGCAAATCGCGCTTGGTGGCAAAGTAGCGATAAAGCGTGCCCTCGACCATCCCGGCCTGCGCGGCGATCTCGGCGGTCGAGGCATCCGCATAGCCCTTGGCGCAAAAAATGCTACGGGCCGCGCGCATGATGTCGGCCACGCGCGCAGCGCGCGGCAGGCGCTCGCGACGCCGCGAGCGTCCCGTCATGGGGCTGCCCCGAGGGGACCTTCGGGCTCGAGCCACGAACGCGGCACGCGCACCGGCAGGTCCATGAGGATCTGCGCATAACTCTTGCCCTGTGGATCGTAGCGCAGTGATGCCACGCCCCCGCCACCCAGAGCGCGGTGCAGGACAAAGTTCCATCCGTTCAGCCCTGGCCAGTCGTAACGCTCGACTTCCCCCTCCACCAGATGCGCGAGGAAGCCGCGCACCACCTGAGGCGTCAATGCCCGGGCCAGGAGCGGCACGAACGCCGCTCGGCGCGCCAGTACGCCGATGTTGGCGACGTCGCCCTTATCGCCGCTGCGGCCGTGTGCCAGGCGCAGCAGCGGAACTTCAACGCACGGACCGCTCTCCGGCGCCCCGGCGTCCGCCGCGGCACGCCGCGACGCGGGGTCCGTCACCGTGACCCGCGGCGAGGGTACGGCAGCGGGCGGTGCCGGCGGCAGAGTCAGGGTGCGCGCGCCGTCGCTGCTTCCCAGCTCGATCTTGGGGTGCACACGCTCCTTCGGGATCAGGCAGGAAGCGAGGCGCACAACGGGCTGCACCGCCGGGCGGCCGCCGGCAAAGCCGGTGATGCCCTGGGCCATCGAGGTCGCGGCGGGAAAGATCTCGCGCGCGAACAATTCCAGCGGCGGCTCCTGCGCGTGCGCCGCGGCAATCTTCAGGATGACCTCGCGGCTCGCCTGCTGACGCGCATGCGGGCCGTACATGGCCTCGGACCCCAGGACCTCGACCGAGGTCGCGCGGAAGTCGCTCCAGCCGCGCTCGGAAAACAGGCGACGCGTGCGGGTGAGGATCGCCGCTGCGACCTGCTGCGCCTTCTGCACGGCGTCTGTCCCCACGATCATCAGCGTCGCCGTGCAGCGGAAGCCGTCCGGATAAGTGAGGCTCGCCTTGTAGCTCGGGGTGGGCGGGAGGCCCCGGGCATTACTCACGCGGACCCGGTGGTGTCCAAGATCCTCGAGCCTGACGCGCGAGAAATCGCAGACAACATCGGGCAGAACGTAGCGGGCGGGATCGTGCACCTCATAGACGATCTGTTCGGCCAGGTTCGCCGCATTCACCACACCGCCGCTACCTTGCGGTTTGGTGAGAACGAAGGTGCCGTCGGCGGAACATTCAGCGATCGGGTAGCCCATATCGGCCCAGTCGGCGGCTACGGCGCGCCAGTCCGTGACGATGCCGCCGGTCGCCTGCGGCCCGCATTCGAGCACGTGTCCCGCCAGGCTCCCCATCGCGAGGTGATCCAGCTGCTGCGCGGTCCAGCCGAAACGGTGGATCAGGGGTGCCAGTGCCAGCGCACTGTCGGCGCAGCGACCGGTAATGACGATGTCCGCGCCCGCGGCCAGGGCGGTCGCGATCGGGAAGGCGCCAAGATACGCGTTGGCACTCAGGACTTGCGCCGGCAGCGGTCCGCCGCTCTCGAGATCCGTGACGCCAGCCGCCCGCAGCTCCTCGAGCGCGCCGCTGAGATCATCGCCACTGACCACCGCGACTGAGAGCCGCACGCCCAGCTCCTGCAGCAGTTTCTGCACGGCGACGCCGCAGGCCGGAGCGTTCACGCCGCCGGCGTTGGCGATGACGCGGATGCGGCGGGCGGCGATCTCGGCCGCCAGTGGCCGCATGACCTCACTCACGAAGTCGGTCGTGTAGCCCAGTTCGGGCCGTTTGCGCCGCGCGCGTGCCAGGAGCGACAGCGTGATCTCCGACAGGTAGTCGAGCACCAGGTAGTCGATTTCACCGCTGCGCACCAGCTGCGCGGGCCCGGCGGCGCTATCGCCCCAGAACCCGCAGCCACAACCGATGCGCACCCGCTCCTGTGTCATTTAATGAGTCCACCTCAGTTCAGTATAGAAGTCAATTCAGACGTGGGTAATCTGGACATGGTGAGCATTACTCATTAGGCTCTGGGGAATGCCCGCCAAGGGACCCGCGCATGCCCCGTGAAACTCCGGCCCCGGACCTCCCGGCCCCAGCCGCCGCTGCCTTTGACCTGAATGCGGAGCAACAGGCGACGCTCGAGAGCGCGGATGCCTACGCACGCCGCGAGCTTTACCCGCTCGCAGCCCGCATGGATGCGGAGGAATGGTGGCCAGCGGAGCAGTTCGCGCGCCTCGGCCGTGATGGTTACCTCGGCGTGACCGTGCCCGAGAGCTACGGTGGCGGCGGAGCGGATCTGTTTGCGAGCGGGCTGGTCCTGCAGGCGATGGCCCGCTGGAACCATGCGCTCGCGCTCGCCTGGGTCGCGCACGACAACCTGTGCGTCAACAATATCTTTCGTAACGCCGATGAGACCCTGCGACGCCGCTACCTGCCCGGGCTGTGCGGCGGCACGCTCGTCGGCGCGCTGGGGCTCACGGAGCCCGGAGCAGGCTCGGATGCCCTGGGGTCGATGCGCACGAGCGCCCGCCGGCAGGGCGATCATTACCTGCTGAACGGCTCGAAGCTCTACATCACGAACGGGCCGGTGGCGGACGTCCTGCTGGTCTACGCCAAGACCGCGGCCGAACGCGGCCCGCAGGGAATCTCTGCCTTCATCATCGAGAAGGGCTTCGAGGGTTTCCGGGTGGCGCAGAAGCTCACCAAGATGGGCTTCCGTGGCAGTCAGACCGCCGAACTGGTGTTCACCGACTGCCGGGTGCCCGCGGCCAATCTGGTCGGCACGGAAAATGGCGGAGTGGCCGTGGTAATGAGCGGCCTGGACCTCGAGCGCGCCATGATCGCCCCGCTGTGCCTTGGGATCGCGGAGCGCGCACTGCAGCTCGCCCTGGAGTACGCGCAGTCCCGCCAGCAGTTCGGGCGCCGGATCAGCGAATTTCAGATGATTCAGGCGAAGCTGGCGGAGATGTACGTGGCGGTGGAGACGATGCGGACCTTCACCTACCGCGTGCTGGCCGCCGCGAACGACCTGGAGATCGGCGGCGGGGGCCGCGGCCAGATCCACGCGCTCACGGCCGCCTCCGTCATGTATGCCTCCGAGGCCATGAACCGGGTACTGTCGGAGGCCGTGCAGGTGCACGGTGGCAGTGGCTACATCTGGGAGTCGGAGATCAACCGCCTGTTCCGCGCCATTAAGCTGCTGGAGATTGGCGCCGGCACCACCGAAGTACGCAAGCTCATCATCAGCGGCGAACTGCTCGGTCGCACGCTGTGAGCCTGCCGCAAAACGCTACCTGCGCACCGAACAGCGCTGGCACGCAAAGCGCCCACCTCGCGATGTCGGATGACGAGCTCGCCGCCCGCCCCTGCTCGTTGGCGCCCGGGCTGCTGCGTGGCCGCACGGTCGTCATCTCCGGGGCCGGCAGCGGCATCGGGCGCGCCAGTGCCTGGGTCGCCGCCCGGCTCGGAGCCCGGGTGGTACTGTGCGGGCGCAGCACCGAGAAGCTGGCGCGCGTGCGCACGGCGCTCGCCGTCCACGGCCTTGAATGCGAGGCCGGCGCGCTCGACATCCGCGAGCGTGGTGCCGTGGATCAGTTCTTTGCCGATCTCTTCACCCGCCATGGCCACGTAGACGTGCTGATCAACAGCGCGGGTGGCCAGTTTCCCCAGGCCGCGCTCGACTTCAGCGAGAAGGGCTGGCGCGCGGTGATCGACACTAACCTGCATGGCACTTTCAACATGATGCAGAGCATCGCCCGGCACTGGCGCACGAATGCCCGGCCGGGAAGCATCGTCAGCATCGTCGTCTCGGGGCGCGGGCTGCACCAGGTCGCGCACACTTGCGCTGCGCGCGCCGGCGTCGTGGCGTTCAGCGAGTGCGTAGCCGTCGAGTGGGCACCGTTGGGCATCCGCGTCAACTGCATCGCGCCCGGCGCGACCGTCTCCGAGGGCTGGGCGGTTTACGCCCCCGAGGTGGCGCAGCGCTACGCGCAGTCAAGTCCGCAGCGGCGCGCCGGCTCGCCCTGGGAGATTGCCGAGGCGGCGCTGTTCGTGGGCGGCCCCGGGGGGCAGTTCATCACCGGCCAGACCCTGCACGTGAACGGCGGCTCGAACCTGTGGGGTGAAACCTGGACGGCTGGCAAGCCTGAGTGGTTCGTACAGGCCTCGCAGGCGTGGCAGCAGCCCTGAGCGGCCGCCCCAAGGAGAGCGCGATTGTCGCCGTGGATGAACGATGAGCTGGCCCTCTACCGCGAGAGCGTCGTGCGCTTCGTGGAAAGCCAGATGGTGCCGCACGACGCGCGCTGGCGCGAGCAGCACAGCGTCGGACACGAGATCTGGCGCAAGGCCGGCGAACTCGGCCTGCTGTGCTCGGACATCCCGAGCGAATACGGCGGCGCCGGCGGGGATTTTCGCCACGAGGTCGTGCTCTACGAGGAACTCGCCCGCCGGGCGTTGAACGGCTTCGGGCAGGGCGTGCACAGCATCGCGGCCCACTATCTGCTCAATCACGGTACGGAGGAGCAGAAGCGCCGCTACCTGCCCCGCCTGGCCAGCGGCGAACTCGTCGGGGCGATCGCCATGACCGAGCCGGGGGCGGGCTCCGATCTGCAGGGCATCCGCACGCGCGCCGAACGTCACGGTGCGCACTACGTCGTCAACGGCTCGA
Source organism: uncultured Pseudomonadota bacterium (assembly GCA_963806375.1). Classification (GTDB taxonomy): domain Bacteria; phylum Pseudomonadota; class Gammaproteobacteria; order Steroidobacterales; family Steroidobacteraceae; genus 13-2-20CM-66-19. The sequence goes on along the minus strand of CAWDXW010000006.1, from coordinate 193,262 downwards.
AGACCTTCATCACGAACGGCTGCCTGGCGGGGCTTGTCCTGCTGGTGGTGAAGACCGACGCGACGCTCGGGGCGAAGGGCATCTCGATTCTCATCCTTGAAACGCAGAACCTGCCCGGCTACAGCGTGGGTCGCGTCCTGGACAAGATCGGCCAGCGCGCCCAGGACACGAGTGAGCTCTTCTTCGAAGACGTGCGTGTGCCGCTCGACTGCCTGCTCGGACCCGCCGCGGGCAAGGGCTTCGCACAGCTGATGGGCGATCTGCCCTACGAGCGCATGATCGTCGCCGTCCAGGCGGTGGCGGCGATGGAGGGCGCACTCGAGGAGACGGTTCGCTACGTCAAAGGTCGCAAGGCCTTCGGCAAGACGCTGCTGGAGTTCCAGAACGCCCGCTTCCGGCTGGCGGAAGCGGCCACCATCGTGCGCGTGGCACGCACCTTCATCGACCGCTGCATCCCAGCCGTCGTCGACGGCCAGCTCGATGCGGTCACCGCTTCGATGGCCAAGTGGTGGAGCACGGACATGCAGCAACGCGTGATCGACGAGTGCGTGCAGCTGCACGGCGGTTACGGCTACATGAACGAGTACCTCGTGGCGCGCCTCTATGCGGACGCGCGCGTCACGCGCATCTACGGCGGCACCAACGAGATCATGAAGGAGCTGATCGCCCGCGCGCTTTAGGTGAGCGTCTCGAATTCGCGGCGCACCACGCGGCGCAGGACCTTGCCCATCTCGTTGTAAGGCAGCGCACTGGGGAACACCACCCGCTCGGGCACGCGCGAGGAACGCAGGCGCTCGCGCACCCACTGTTGCAGCGCTTCGGCCGTTACCGTCCCGGGGGTGCGCAGCACGACCGCGGCGCCCACGGCCTCCCCCCACTGCTCGCTTGGTACGGCCACCGCGACGGCATCAGCCACCGCCGGATGCGCCAGTAACGCCGCTTCGATCTCCCCCGGGGAGATGTTCTCAGCCCCGCGCACGATGACATCATCGGCACGCCCCTCGAGAAACACGTACCCCTCGGCATCGATCCAGCCCAGATCCTGCGTCGGGAACCAACCCGACGCATCCAGGAGGCTTCCGACCTCGCGGTACTCCCCCGCGACCTGCGCGCCGCGCACGAACAGGAGTCCGGACTGCCCGGGCCCGAGCACCCGCCCGGCCGCGTCGCGTACCTCGAGTTCGACCGCCGGCAGGGGTTTGCCGACCGAAGCGAGCCTGCCCCGCACGCCCGGCTCGGTGCCGGCAGCGGCGCGCCGGTGATCCTGCGGGGTCAGCAGACAGATCGTGGCGCTCGTCTCGGTGAGTCCGTAGGCATTCGTAAAGTCGACGCCCGCAAAGACCTCCAGCGCGCGCTCGATCACCGCGAGCGGCATCCTGCCGCCGCCATAGGCGATGGCGCGCAGCGTCGGGAATCTCATCGCGGTGGCTTGCGATCCGAGGTACTCGATGATGCGCACCAGCATGGTGGGCACCACGAACGCGTGGGTGATCTTCTCCGCGACCACGAGGCGCAGCCACTCGGCGGGATCAAAGCTCGGCAGCATCACGAGGCGTCGGCCGCTGTAGGTCGAGCTCAGCAGCGCCGAGATGCCGGCAATATGGTACGGAGGCACCGCCACCAGCGCGGCCTCCTGCACTTCCGCTGCCGCAAACTCGACCGTTCCGAGGATGTAGGACATGAGGTTCGCGTGCCGCAGCACCGCAGCCTTTGCGGCGCCGGTCGTGCCACTGGTGAACAGCTGTACGGCGATCGCGGCCGGATCGCTCGGCGGCTCAAACGCAGCCACCGGGGCCACGGGCGGCGTTAGCAGCTGCCCTTGGTCCGCGCAGTGGATGCCCTGGGGAAGCTTCAGGCGCTCGAGGAACGGCGGCGGCGCTGCGAGCCAGGCCGGCGCAATGCGCAGCAACAGCTGCTCGAGCTCGGCACCGGTCAGACGGAAGTTAAGCGGTACGTAGGGGACACCGGCATAGGCGGCCGCAAACAGCACGACCGGCGCCGCCAGTCCGTTGGTATCCAGCAGTGCCGCGTGGGGGAACTTCCCCGCACCGAGCTGCGCGGCTGCTGCGCGCGCGGCCTCGCGCAGTGCGCGGTAGCTGAGACTTTGCGCCCCGCAGCTGACGGCGGTGCGCTCGCCGAAGGCATCCGCTGCCATGTCAAGCAGCATCGAGAGATTCATCAGCGTCAGTCCGAGGACGGCAGTGCCTTGGCCTGCTTGATACCCAGCGCGGCGCCGTCGATGCTCAGGGAACCCTCGCCCCCCTTGGTGCACAGCAGCTCCAGGGCCTCGGCGGCATCGACATAGCGCTTGCCGATCAGCGAACCCTGCGCGTGCGCCGGATCGAGCCGCGCGCCCGCGGGAACCGCTTCAGTGACGACGAGCATCTCGGTGCCGCCGCACTGCAGCTGCGCCTCGCCGGGCGGGGCACGAATGACCATGACCTCGGTCGCGCACACCGCGCTTTTCAGACGCAGACCGGGCTTGAGGACTCTCATGGGACGCAGGATTTTCAGCTATTGGTCAGGATCGCACCGGCCATGCCGCACGATACCAGCGCGTTGGTCATCCTGGCGACCTGGTTGGCCGCGGTCCCGCGCAGCTGGCGCACGGCCTCGGTAATGTTGTTCATCCCGTGGATGTACGCCTCGCCGATCAGACCGCCATTGGTGTTCACCGGCAGCGCGCCGCCGACCTCGATGTTGCCGCCCTTCACGAAGTCCTTCGCCTCGCCCTGCTTGCAGAAGCCGAAGGCCTCGAGCTGCTTGAGGACCTGCGGCGTGAAGGCGTCGTAGATCATCGCCAGCTGCATGTCCGTGGGCGCAAGACCCGAGCGCGCGTACAGGCGCCTCGCGACCCCGCGGGCCTCGGGCATCATGTTCAGGTCCGCGTGGTAGTAGTTGGAGATCACCTCAACCTCCGCAGGGATCGACTGCGCGGAAGCGGCGATGCGCACCGGCTTTTGCTTCAGGTCCCGGGCCCGCTCGAGGCTCGTGATGACGAGCGCCACGCCGCCGTCGCTCTCTTGGCAGCAGTCCAGCAGGCGCAACACCGGCTCCACGATCCACTTCGACTGCTGGTGGTCCTCCAGGGTGATCGGCTTCCCGTAGAACCAGGCCAGCGGGTTGGTGGCGGCATGCCTGCGCTGCGCCACCGAGATGTGGCCGAGGTCGCGGTTGGTGACCCCGTACGTCTCCATGTAGTGCTGCGTGGCGAGCGCTTCCCAGCTTGCCGGCGTCTGCGCGCCAAAGGGCATGCACCACAGGAGCGATCCGGTGCCGTTGCCGGCCACGTTCACGACGCCGCCGCTCGGGGGCACCAGCGGCTGGCCAAAGCGGTACTGCGAGCGCTCGTTCATGGCACGCCACACCACCACGACTTCGCACGCGCCCGAGGTGACCGCCGCGGCCGCCTGGTGGATCGTAGCCACCGATGCCGCCCCGCCGCCGGGGATGCGCGTGGTGAAGGCAAGGTCCTTCACCCCGAGGCAACGCGACAGTCCGATCTCATCGTTGCCATCGATCGTGAAGGTGATCAGGCCATCGACATCCGCCGGGTTGATCCCTGCGTCATCGAGGGCGGCCCTGGAGGCCTCCGCGGCCAGCTGCAGCTCGCTGCGGCCGGAGTTCTTGGAGAATTCTGTCTGGCCGATGCCAGCGATGGCGGCGAACTTACCCACGCACACCCGCCTTCGCCGGGGCGAACACCGGGACGGCCTTGCCGCCGCGGGTCGGGGCAAAGCGCACCTCGACCGCAAGACCACCGCGCACCGCATCCGGACTCACCTCGATCACGTTGGATACGAGGCGGATCCCCTCTTCCAGCTCGATGAGCGCCACGATCGGCGCCTCCGCAAAGCCAAGCGGGGCCGGATGGCGCGGGATTACCCAGCTCGCGACCTTGCCGCGACCACTGAGCTTTACGGTCTCGCGCTTGACGCTGTGGCAGGCGGGGCACATCGGCCGCGGCGGGTGCGTGAGCTTCTTGCAGTCGGCGCAGCGTTGGCCGAGCAGCTCGCCGCGTGCGATGCCTTCCCAGAAGAACACCGCATCAGCGGTGAAGACCGGGTCAGGCCGGGTCGCGGCCGGGGGAGCCGGGGTCTCGTTCGAACTCATGCCTTCTTCTCCGCCGCGGCAGTTGCCGGGGCCTGCGGCTGCCAGGGGCTGCGGACCTTGCGATGCCCTTCCTTCACGCTCCAGGCCAGTACGCAGTCCTTGCACATCTCTTCGATCTGCTCAGGCGTGTACCCGAGCTCTGCCAAGATCTCGCGGCTGTGCTGACCGACGATCAAGGGCGGCCCCTGCACCCGGCCCGGGGTGTCCGAGAAATCGAATAGCAGGCCGATCTGGTCGAGCTTGCCGACGAAGGGGTGCTGGTAGGAGACCACCCAGCCGCGCTTCCTGAACTCCGGGTCATCGTGTACGCCCAGGGAAAACTGCGGATCCGACACTTCGCAGGGCACGCGCGCCGTGTCGAGCAGTGCGAACCACTCGGCGGCCGTGCGCTCCCTGAACCTCCCCTCCAGGAGCTGCGCCAAGGCTGTATCGTTGGCCGCGCGCGCCGCGGCGCTGGCGAAGCGCGCATCCGCCGCCAGTCCCATGGCGGTGGCAAAGCGCTGCCACTCCTCCTCGCGCAGCAGCACCACGCACAGCCAGCCCTCACGCGTCGGGTACAGGCGGTTGGTGGCGCTGCGCCCGAGTTGCATGCCATCGATGCGCGGCCGATCAAAGCCGGTGCCATCCGGGCGTGCGACCGCGTAGGAGGTGTTCAGCAGCTGCGCATTGACGATCGAGGTGTCGCAGAACTGCCCCTCGCCGGTGCGGTCGCGGTGGTAGAGCGCCTGCAGAATCGAGATCGCAGAGAGGAAACCGTTGCCGGTATCGCCCAGGCTGGTGAAGGACCACAAGGGCTTGCCGCCCCTGGACATCCCGCCATCCTCGTACTGCACGCCGGCAAGGCAGGCACCGGTCTGGTCATTCCCCGGCAGTCCGGCGCGCGGACCGCTCTCAAAGCCGCGGGTGTGGCAGTAGATCAGCTGTGGGTTGATGGCCTTCAGGCTCTCGTAGTCGATCTTCAGCCGCTCGGCGGCGTCGTAGCGCATGTTGTGCTGCACGACGTCGGCCTTCTGCACCAGCTGGTGCAGCACCTTCATGGCGCGCGCATCCTTCAGGTCCAGCGCAATGCTGCGCTTGCCGCGGTTCGCCATGTAGGCGATGTGGTTCGAGTGCCAGTACGTGTCGTACAGGGCATTCACCTTGATCACGCTCGCGCCGAGGTCGGAGAGCAGCTGCGTGCCGTAGGGACCTGCGATGGCAAGCCCGAGATCCAGCACCGTGATGCCCTCGAGGGGCGCCTTCAGCCTGCGGCCGCTCTTAGCGAGCCGCGCCGGCGCCCTGGCAGCGGCAGCCGCCTCGCTCTTCACGGCGGCGGTGTGCTCGCCCACCCGTGCCGCAGGCTTGCCCACCGTGCTGCCGTTGGCGCTCATGCGGTACACGATGCCGACCTGGCGGATCGGGCCCAGTTGCGGGTCATTGATCTCGGTGACGCAGCCGTCCTTGAGGAACAGCGGATCGGCCAGTGCCTCCTCGGGGGTACGCACGTCCTGGATGGTCATGCCCGCGACCGCCGCGGCCTCGACCCAGGCCTGTGCGGGGAACTTCTTCACGGCCTCTGCCAGGAGCGGCTGGTAGTGCATCATCACCAGGAGTTCTTCCGGACCAGTCCCGAAGCGGTCAGGATCGTTCTGCGCCTTCAGATCGGGGCTGGAGTTGAGCGTGTCCCCGGCCGAGGCGGTCAGCAGGAAGCGCGGGTTCGGGACCCAGTTGTGGATCCAGCGTCCGTCGGAGCACTCGAAGTGTCCCTTGGGCGAGCGCGAGCCCAGGATCCAGCTGTTGAACATCGGTGCGTCAATCTTCTCGGCGCGCTGCCAGACACCGCCCGCGCAGGCCAGCGCGCCCTGCAGGAGCGAGGTCTCGACCCACTGGCCGGTGCCGGTGATCTCGCGTGCCCGCAGCGCGGCACTGATCGCGGTGCTGGCAGTAAAGAACGCGCCCAGGCTCGGCCAGTAGGAGGCGGGATACAGCGGGCCCGGCCGCGGCGCACCCTGGAGCCACTCGTAGGGAATCTCGATGTCAGCGAACGGGTCGGTGACGCCTGCCATGTGGTTGATGGCCCCCTCGGGCCAGCCACGCTGTTCCCAGTGCAGGCCGGCGCGCGCGGCCACGAGCGCGTCATAGCCGGGGCGGCCGGAGTGCTGGTTGCCGCGGCCGTAGGCCGTGATGGAGCAGTAGATGAGGCGCGGGTTCGCCTTGGAGAGCGTCGCGTAGTCGATCCCCAGCCGCTGGGTCACGCCCGGTGAGAAGCTCTCTACCAGCACGTCAGCCTGGGAGGCCAGCGCGAGGAAGCTCGCGTGGTCCGCCGCATTCTTTAGATCGAGGACGGCGCTGCGCTTGCCACGCTGCCAGACCTTGTAACCAAGCTCGCCGCGAAAGGGGTCTCCCGCGGGCGGCTCGATCTTGGTGACCTGCGCACCCTGATCGGCGAGGAGCATGGTCGCCATCGGACCGGCGACTCCCCACGACAGATCCAGTACGCGTACCCCCTCCAGTACGCCCGCCACTGCCGGGCTCAGGACGGGAGGCCGAAGACGCGCAGCGCGTTGCCGCTGAGGATCTTGGCGCGATCCTTCTCCGGGATGCCGGCCTTACCGAACTGGTCCGCGATGACCTTGCGCGAGTTGGGCCAGCAGGTGGCCGGGTGCGGAAAGTCGGTCGACCAGTAGAGGCAGTCCGGGCCGAAGTAACGGTAGGCGGCTCCCAGTCCCTGCGGCTCGTACATGAACGTCGCCCCCATCTGGCGCTTGAAGTACTCGCTCGGGAGCATCTTCACGCCCGGGAACTCGTAGTGCTGGGTCATGCGCGGGTCGAGCACCGTCTCGAAGAAGAACGGCAGCCAGCCCAGGCCCGGCTCGACCAGGATCACGCGCAGCTTGGGGAAGCGCTCGAGCGTACCGCTGAGGATCCAGAACATCATCGGCTCGGCAAGGGCAAACGCCGGCATCGCCGTGAAGATGCCCTTCTGCGGCGTCGGGTCGCGGCGGAAGACGTCCCAGAGCGAGGCCTTCACGTCGAGGTGGTTGAGGATCGTGATCCCGGTGTCGCCGAGCTCCCCCCACAGTGGGTCATAGCGCTTGTCGAACACGTCCGGCAGGCCGAACTCGGTCGGGTACGGGGTGATCTGCACGCAGCGTGCGCCGCGTTTGGCGAGGCGGCGTACTTCCTGCACCGCGAAGTCGATGTCGTACAGCTGGATCTGGTAGGCGGACAGCAGGCGCAGCGGATCGACGGCAGCAAAGTCGGCCATGCTGTCGTTGTAGCCGGACAGGACTTCCTTCCAGTCCTCACCCATAAGGTTCGGGGTGCAGTACTTCGCGCCGCCGACCTCCGGGAAGATCACCTCGGCCTGCACGCCGTCGCGGTCCATGGCCTTGAGCTTCGCATGGGGCTCGAAGTGGCCGGGGTCCTTGGCGGCCTCCGGATCAACGAAGTCTTCGAGCTGCAGCTGCTTCTGGCCCTTGCGAAGCTCCGTCGCCTCGAACGCCGCCTGCTTCTGTGCGGCATTGTCCCAGACCGAATGCAGGCGCGTGGGCAGGCGGGCCTTGACCCACTCATCGGTGAAGTGGACGTGCGAGTCGGCAGACACGAGGCGTTCGTCGGGGGCAACAACGGCATTCATGACATGAATCTCCTGGCGTGCATCGAGCCTGGTGGGGATGCCGCGCGGATCCCCTCGCAGCCCCATTATTCTGCGCGCCGCTCCCGCGACCGTCAATTAATGTACTGTCGGTTTCGATTTAGGCCGGGACTGCATTTTGCCGCTCAAAACGGACCAGGTGGCCGCCCGTGCGCGGCGGACACGCAGCCGCGGGAGTGGACTCGCGCCCGGGCGGCGCTGCATGGTAATTTGGGAACCACCGGTACCGTTGTTACCGGTGCAGGAACACGATGCACCGACTCGCGAATAAGACCGCCATCATTACCGGCGCCGCCCGCGGCATGGGAGCCGCCACCGCCCGCCTGTTCGTCGCGGAGGGCGCCCGCGTGGTGATGACGGACGTGCTCGAGGCTGAAGGCGCGGCCCTCGCGCGCGAGCTTGGCAAGACGGCCCTGTTCCAGCACCACGACGTCGCCAGTGAGGCGGACTGGGACCAGGTAGTCGCCGCGGCAGTCGGCCGCTTCGGTGGCGTGGATGTTCTGGTCAATAACGCCGGCGTCCTCATGATGCGCGGCATCATGGATACCACCAAGCAGGACTTCGAGCGGGTGCTGGGCATCAACCTCGTCGGCACCTTCCTGGGCATCAAGTCCGTGGCACCGAAGATCATCGAGCGCGGCGGCGGGTCGATCATCAACATCTCCTCCATCGACGGCCTGAAGGGCTCGAACGCGGTGAGCGCCTACTCGGCAAGCAAGTGGGGCATGCGCGGGCTCACCAAGGTCGCGGCCATGGAGCTCGGGCCGCGCGGGGTGCGCGTAAACTCGGTGCACCCGGGCGGCATCCAGACGCCGATGACTACGCGTGCAGGGCAGACGCCGGAGGCCGCAGAGGCCACCCGCAGGTTCTACAAGGGTGTGCCGATCGGGCGCGTCGGCCAGCCGGAAGAAGTTGCCCGCGTTTCCCTGTTCCTCGCCAGCGAGGACGCCTCGTACCTGTGCGGCGCCGAGATCGCCGTGGACGGGGGCATGAGCATCGGTCCCTATTACATGAGCCAGCCGGGCGCGCCGGTGATCTCCTGATCCCGCGCAAGAATTTCCAAGGAGCCAAGCGATGAGCAGTGTCATGAATGAGGTCGCCGCGGAGCGTACCCCGCTGTCCACCAGTGACGGGCTGGAGCGCAGTCCCCTGCCCGTCCCGTACGGCTGGTTCTGGGTCAGCTACAGCGAGGACCTCAAGCCCGGTGAACTGCGCAACATCGAGTGCTTCGGTCAGGAGTGGGTCCTGTTCCGCGCCGAGACCGGCGAAGCCGGGGTCGTGGACCCGTACTGCCCGCACCTGGGCGCGCACCTGGGGCACGGCGGCAAGGTCGAGGGTGACTCGCTGCGCTGCCCGTTCCACCACTGGGCCTACAACGCCAGGGGGTTCTGCACGCGCATCCCCTACGCGAAGATCATGCCGCCGATCACCAAGCGCCAGGCGATCCTCAAGGCGCTCCCGATCACCGAGATCAACGGCATCGTCTGGGCCTGGTACCACCCCAAGGGCGCGGCGCCGCTGTGGGAGGTGCCACGGGTCCCGGAACTCAACGACCCGGACTGCATCGCGCCACAGCGAGGCGAGTGGCCGGTGAACACCTTCATCCAGGAACTGGGTGAGAATGGTGTCGACTTCGCGCACCTGAAGTTCCTGCACCATGTGCCCGTCATTCCGACCGGCGAGTGTCGCGCGGACGGGTTCCGCTGGCACGTGAACATGGCGAACGGCTATATCATCATCGAGCAGACCGGCCCCGGACTTCAGGTCGTGCGCTTCACCAAGGGCACCGTCGTGACCACGATGGTGAGCTACCCGCAGCCGATCAATAACTGCCGCACCATCATGCGCATGGGCCTGACCCACCCGAAGTACGCGGCCGGCACTCCCGAGGCGACGCTGGCGGCGAACATGCTCCAGGAGCAGATCGGCCAGGGGGTCGATGCGCAGGCCGGCTTCGAGTCCGTCGACATGATCGTGTGGAACAACAAGCGCTACCGCGAGCAGCCGCTGTTGTGCGACGGCGACGGCGAGATCCTGAAGTGGCGCAAGTACTTCAGCCAGTTCTACGTCAGATAGCCGCCTGCATACCCCTGCGGCGTGCCTAGGCGTTCGCAAAGGTGCGCCGCAGAAGTCCGACGAGCACCTCCGCGAGCGCCTCGCCGGCATCTTCCTGCAGGAAGTGCCCCGCCCCTTTGATCACCGGATGCTCCTGCCCGGAAGCCCCGGGCACCCGGCGCCTGAATACTTCCGCCCAGGGTGCGGTGGTCGGATCGCCGTCACTGAAGGCCGTGACGAACGGCCGGCCGAACGTCTCGAGGAATTCCCACACGCGGCGGTTCTCGGCAATGCCCGGCATGTCCGCCCGGAGCGGGATCAGCGCCGGGAACGCCAGCGCGGCCGCCTTGTATGAGGCCTCGGGAAACGGCGCATCGTAGGCGCGCTGCGCGAGCTCACCGAGTGGTTTGCGCGAGACCGCAGCGATGATGCCGCTCACCTGCAGGTCATCAGCGGCGGCCGCATAGGCTGCCCAGTTCTCGATGGTCGCCCCGGGCCACTCCGGCACCCCGCGTGGCGGAGCCTCGCAGTTGGGCAGAATCGTGTTTGCGGCCAGCACGGCGGCGAAACGCCGCGGCTGCTCGGCGAGCACGCGCAGCCCGATGGGCCCGCCCCAGTCCTGGCACACCAGGGTGATGCGCCTGAGGTCGAGGTGCTCGATGAACTCGCGCAGCCAGCCGACGAAGGCGTCATAACTGTAGTCGCCGCGGCGCGCGGGCTTGTCGGAGCGCCCGAAACCGATGAAGTCCGGCGCCACCGCACGAAACCCGGCGGCGGTGAGGCGCGGAATGATCGTGCGGTACAGGTAGCTCCAGCTGGGCTCGCCGTGCAGCAGCAGCGCCACGGGCGCATCCCGCGGCCCCTCGTCGATCGCCGCCATACGCAGCGCCCCGAGCCGCGCGTGCGTGACGGTTAGGTAGCGCGGCGCGAAGGCAAAGTCGGCGAGACCTGCGAACCGCGCCTCCTCGGTACGCAGGACCGCGGGCGCCGCCATGTCAGGCCGCCGCCGCGCGGTCCAGCTTGACGACCTGGCACTGCGGCACCGGGTGCGACTTGGCGCGCGTCCAGCGCAGCAGCATGTGCCCGCTCGTATGGGCGTCGGTGTCGAGCCAGTTGCTGAACCCGCGGTTCTCGCGCGCGATCGTCAGCGTGGCCGAGCCGTCGGCGTTGTAGCGCGCGGTGTGGCTGTTGACCCATACGGGCAGGTAGCGGTAATCGAGCGACTCCATCCAGTAGTTGTCGAGCTGGAAGTTCCAGTACTCACACTCGGGCGGCTGCAGCTTGATGACCAGGGCTTCATCGGCCTTGAGCGCCCAGTAGCCGTGCAGATAGAAGATGTTCGGGTCGCCGCCGGCGCGGAAGAACACGGACTGATCGACGGTCGTGAGCTGGTTCGGGTGCGCCTGGTAGGACTGCACCCAGTCGGCGAAAGTGTGGGCGGTGCCTTTAACGAAGGCGGCGCTCGACAGCAGCGCCCGCTCGATGCGTGCCGCGCTCAGCGGCGGCGGCTTGGCGGGGCCGCCGACGCGCTCGATGCTCATGATCGCGGGCGTCTCGCGCGCGCGGTCGAGGATGGTGTTACGCACCAGCAGCATGGTGGAGTCGCCCGACATCGGCAGCCAGTTGCCCGGCTGGCGGTTGCGGCTCACCAGCACTTCAAACGTCCCGTCGGGGTTCACCTGCAGGTTTGGCGCATCCAGTTCTCCGGTCGAGGCCAGCGTGCCGTCCACGGCGTAGCGGTTCGCCTTGGTACCGAAGGACAGGTAGCGCACCGTGCCACGGGTGCCGCGCAGCCGATACTCGCGGTCGCCGGCGATGGTGGCATTCCAGTAGACATTGTCCGGGTTGTCGCCCCCGATCTTGAGGGTGGTGTTCGAGGCCTGGTAGAAGACCGGGAAGTCGGGGTTGCCGAACTCGAGCATCATTTCGAGCGCCACGCGTGTCAGGCGCGTCAGGTAGCGCCAGCCTTCCGCACGATCGAGTTCGGTGGCCGGCGTCTCCGGCCGCAGCACTTCCGCGCCGGCCGCCTTGAGCGCATCGCAGAACTTGTCCCACGAAGCGCCACTGATCACTCTGGCGACGACATCATCCTCTGACATGCTCGACTCCCACGTTGGCATACGCTCACAAGCCGACGGCCGGCGCATCGCGGCTGCGGGCGCTGGCGCGCTCCGGTCGGAACAAAGCAGGCATTGCGCCGCGACCGCGCTCACGGGCCGCGTGGGTCACTCTACCGCGGATTACCGACCGGTTGAACGCATCCGCCGGCGCCTACTTCGAACGGACGAAAACGGTGACAGCGCGGTTACGTGCCCGCGCTCAGGCGCCGTGCTCGACGCGCACCCAGCATTCGCCGCGGGCGGAGGCGCGCATGGCATCAATGACCGCCTGTCCGGCCACGCCGTCCCTGAAGCTCGCAAGCGGCGGCGCCTCGTTCGCGTCGCGCCCTTCGATCCGCGCCCGCATCCGCTCGATCAGTCGCGTGTAAGGCGCCAGATCGGTGCCGAAGGCGTGCGCCTGCTCGTACGCGCTCTGCATCAGCTCGGCGTGCGGAAACGGCACCGGCGGTGGCAGCACCAGATCTTCCGGCACCGGCACGCGCCGCTTGTTGCCCTGGCGGTCGGCGACCCACAGCGCCTCCCCCTGCACACCCTCGATCCAGGCTGCGCCTTCGGTGCCGGAAATGCGCACGATGCCGAACATGTCCCCGGGGGCGGCCATGGACTCCACGAACACGCCCTCGAGTCCGTTCGCCAGCCGGAACTGCGCCTGAAACGTGTCATCGGCGCTCATGCCGGCTTTGCCGGACAGGGTCTGCAGGCGCGCACTCACGGAGGCAAACTCCCCGAGCGTGACGCGCACCTGGTCGATGAGATGCGATCCCCAGGCGCCGAGGAAGCCCCCGCCGCGCGCTTCGTCCTCCCACCAGTCGGGGGTTTGCGCCGCCGGATGTGACAGGAAGGGCACCAGCCAGGCGAACAGCGCCTGGCGCGGCTGGCCGATCGCCCCCGCGGCGATCGTGCGCCGCAGCAGCTCGTGCGTGGTGGAGAAGCGGAACTCCACGCCGAGCACGTGCACCACCCCGGCGCGTTCCGCGGCGGCGAGCATGCCGCGCGCCTCGCTGAGGTTCATGGCAAAGGGCTTCTCGCACAGCACATGCTTGCCCGCGGCCACGGCCTCGTGCACCAGCGTGGCGTGCGTCGCCGGCGGAGTGGCAATCGTGACGATCTGCACCGCAGCGTCATCGAGAGCTTCACGCAGCGAGGTACAGGCGCGCGGCACGGCGAGCAGCCGCGCACGCGCCTGCGTCTTGGCCGCGTCGCGCCCGACGAGCGCGCGCACCTCGATGCCCGCGTTGCGCAGCGCGCGCAGATGGGTAAAGACGCCGAACCCCGTCCCGACCACCACGGCGCCCGGCACCGCCCTGTGTGCACTCATACCGACATTTTGATCCCGAGGCCCCCGCTGCCCGCATCCCCGATACGGGGTAGCATGCAAAGCGCGCCTTTACCGCGCCACGGGAAACGGTCCGCTCATGAGCGATGAGTCATACGCCAACGAGGAAAGCGCGCAACGCCTGCTCTCGGGTCGGGCCTGGGAGGACTACTGCGAGGTGCTCAAGCTCGCCGGGCGTGCCATCGAACGCTTCGGCGACGAACCGACGGCGCTCGACCGCGCCGAGTGGTATCGCTTCCTCACCCGCCTGACCCGCAACGGACTCGAGCGCTTCGTGGAGAACTGCGAGCCCGAGCGCCCGCGCCTGCGCGATGCCCCCTGGCGGCAGTCGATCAATTTTCAGTCGCCCGACCAGGACCACCTGCTGGCGGAGTTCATCGACGGCAGCCACAGCTACGTGATCCGCGGCTCGCGTGGCACGGCACCCTACTTCGTCTTGGCGTCCTGGTCCGCGGCGCAGCCCCGCGATGCGGGCGCGAGCGACTGGGCGGGCCGCGGCTTCGCGGGGCTCAGGGACTGCAACCCAGCGTTGCTGCGCACCACCGGCATGCTGCAGAGCCAGGCCATCGACTTTGATGCGCAGGGGAACTTCGAGGTGCTGGTCAGTCGCGAAGCCCCGCAAGGCACGCGCAACTGGCTGAAGATCGAGCCCGACTGCGTCGGCCTCCTGATTCGTGTGGTGTATCACGAGCGCGCCCAGGAGCGCGCTCCGGTCATGCGCATCGAACGCCTCGATCATCCGGCTCCGCAGCCGCTGCGCGCCGATCACCTCAGCACCCAGCTGGCCAAGAGCGGCCAGCTGGTGCTGGCGTACCTGGAGCTGGTGCGCTCGTGGTGGCAGGACAATCTGTCGCAGCGCCCCAACCGCATCCGCTTCAGCCGCGCGCTGTACCTGAGCAACGGCGGCGTCCCCGACCGTCACCACGGCTTCGGCACCTGGAAGAAGGCGTCCGGCGAGGCCCTGCTGCTGCACTTCACCCCCCCGCCGTGCGATTACTGGATCTTCCAGCTCTGCAACCTCTGGCAGGAGAACTTCGATAATTACGAGGACGGGCAGGGATTCGTCACCAAGTACCGCTGCGTGCTCGAGCCGGACGGCTCGGTATGGGTGGTGATCGCCGACACCGACCCCGGGATCGGCGGCAACTGGGTCGATCCGGGCGGACACGTGCACGGGGGCATGAGCCTGCGGCTGATCCTCACCCAGGCGCCACCGCCGAAGGTATCCGCCTACCTGCTGCCCCTGGCGCAGCTGCGCGCTGAAGGGCGTGCCGCACTCAGCGGCGCGCGCCTGACCGAAAGCGGTGAGGTCGCAGACTAGCCAGCAGCCCCCGGCAGGCCTCGTCATACCGGACTAAGGGCAACCGCCGATGGGCGCTGCGCGCCGGAGCGCGTATCGTTGCCGGCCACAGTCACGACCGTGAGTACGCCCGATGAGTGAGCACCTGCTGCCCGCCGAGAAGCCGGTCACCGAAAGCGACGAATTCATCGCGCAGCAGCTCGAGGGCGCGAGCATCCCGACGCTGATGATGTCGCTCATCCACATCACCGGCGACACGAGCCTGCTGCAGGGCAAGATCCGGCCGAAGGTCGTGATGATGGGCGGCTTTCAGGGGGGCTTGAGCGAGGAGGACCAGGCGAGCGTGCGCAAGGCAGCGCTCGAGGCGCTCAAGGCCTACCGCGATCGCGGCGGGACGCTGCCGCCGCAGCCCTCACCGGCGCTCGTGCAGGAGATGATGAATTTCATGGTGGGTGAGCGCGTCGGCGACGAATACGTGCCGATGATGCTCGAGGAGCTCGCCCTAGACGGCGATGACTCGCGCGCGCCGCGCTGGTCGCGGGAAGTACCGGCGGCGGTGCGCGAGAAGTTCCACGTGCTGGTGATCGGCGCGGGCATGTCCGGCCTGCTGCAGGCGCTGCGCCTGAAGGAAGCGGGCATTCCCTTCACGCTGGTCGAGAAGAACGACTCGGTCGGCGGCACCTGGTACGAGAATCAGTACCCGGGCTGCCGCGTCGACATCGCCAACCACTTCTACTCGTACTCGTTTGAGCCCTACCCCTGGAGTGAGTACTTTTCACGGCGCGACGAGCTGCTGAACTATTTCAGGCACTTCGTGAAGCGCCATGGGCTTGAGCCCTGCATCCGCTACAACACGGAAGTTACCGCGGCGCGTTTCGATGAGAAGGACTCGGTGTGGCAGGTCGAGCTGAAGAGCAACACCGGCGGCGCACCGCGCACGATGCGGGTCAATGCGCTCGTGAGTGCCGTCGGGCAGCTGAACCGGCCGCGGATTCCGGACATCGCGGGGCGCCAGGACTTCAAGGGTACCCAGGTGCACTCGGGCGCCTGGGATCCGGGCCTCGACCTGAAGGGCAAGCGCGTTGCCGTAGTAGGCTCAGGCGCCAGCGCCTTCCAGCTCGTGCCGGAAGCTGCGAAGGTTGCCGCCCAGCTGTACGTGTTCCAGCGCTCGGCACCGTGGATGCTGCCGAACCCGCTGTATCACGAAGCCGTGAGCGCGCAGTTCCGCTGGCTGGTGCAACACGTGCCCTACTACGCGCGCTGGTTCCGCTTCCTCATCTTTTACCCCGGCAGCGACGGGATACTCCCCGCGATCCGCATCGACAAGAGCTGGCCCGCATCCGGAGCGCTCGGTCAACGCGCTGAACGATCAGTACCGGACGCAGCTCATCGAATACATGAAGTCGCAGGTCAATGGGAACATGGCGCTGCTGGAGAAGGTAACCCCGAAGTTCCCCTTCATGGGCAAGCGCATGCTGCAGGACAACGGCAGCTGGCTGCGCGCGCTGCAGCAGCCGAACGTGGAACTGATCACCGAAGGCGTCGAACGCATCGATGCCACGGGCATCGCCGCCTCGAGCGGTCACTACGATGTCGACATCATCATCTACGCCACGGGCTTCTATGCCACCAGGTTCCTGTGGCCGATCGAAGTGATCGGCAGGAACGGCAAGCGCCTGAGCGAGGTGTGGGGCGACGAGCCGCGCGCCTACCTCGGAATCACGGTGCCGGAGTTCCCGAACCTGTTCTGCCTCTACGGCCCGGCCACCAATCTGGCACACGCCGGCAGCATCATTTTCCATTCCGAGTGTCAGGTGCGCTATGCGACGGCCTGCATCCAGGCGCTGCTCGAGACCGGCGCCAAGGCCATGGACTGCAAGCCGGAGGTGTACGAGGACTACACCCGCCGTCTCATCGCCGAGCTCGAGACGCTCGTCTGGTCGCACCCGGCCGCGGACAGCTGGTACCGCAACAAGGCCGGGCGGGTAGTGACGACCTCTCCGTGGCGACTCGCGGATTACTGGAAGTGGACGCGCGCCCCCAACCTGCAGGACTACATCCTTACAGGCTGAAGGCGACCAGGTAGTCGCCGAGCTTCGTGCGCATGTACTTGTGGCCGCCGGCGGCGATCACGATGAATTGCTTGCTGCCGGGGGCCAGCCGATAGGTCATCGGCGTCGCCTGCGGGCCCGCAGGGAGGCGCCCCTTCCACAGTTCCGCGCCGGTGCGGTTGTCAAAGGCGCGCAGGAAATCGTCAGTGGTCGCGCCGATGAAGGTCAGGCCGGCCGCCGTCACCAGCGGGCCGCCAATATTGGGCGTGCCGAGCTTCAGCCACAGCGGCCACGGTGCCAGATCACGCGTAGTGCCGAGCGGCACCTGCCACAGCCGCTTGCCGTTCTTCAGATCGATCGCAACCAGTTCGCCCCACGGCGGCCGGTTGCACGGCGCGCCCCAGGGCGACAGCATCGCCTTCCAGCGCGCCGCGTAGGGCGTGCCTTCCTGCGCGAGCAGCCACTCGCCCTTGGCGAAGCTCTGGTCCGCTTCCACGCGCGGCACCAGCTGCGCAATCGTAGCCACGTGACTGGTGTTGATGATCAGCAGATTGCGCGCCGGGTCGATCGCCGCGCTCCCCCAGTTCATGACGCCCAGGTTGTCCGGATAGGTGATCGTCCCCTGCAGCGACGGCGGGCTGAAGGCGCCCTCGTAGCGGTAACGGCGGAACAGCTCGCGGCACTTGCCGCGGTCGTAGGGCGTGAACCCCCACATGTCGGCCACCGTGAGCGGCGGGCGCTGCAGCACATAGGTGGCGTTGGTGGGCACCGGCTGTGTCGCCGCCAGGTGCTCTCCGGGGACCGCCCCCGCCTGCGGCGCCGGCCGCTCCTCGACCGGGATCAGCGGCTCGCCGGTTTCGCGGTTCAGGATGAAGAGGTAGCCCTGTTTGGTGGGCTGCGCGAGCGCCGGTACCGGCCCCTGGGCCCCCGGAAAATCGAACAGCACCGGCTGCGAGGGCACGTCGTAATCCCACACGTCATGGTGCACGGTCTGGAAGTGCCAGCGCACGATGCCGCTGGCGGCATCCAGCGCGACGACCGAACTGGCGTAGTAGTCGCGTCCGTCCGTGTCGCGCGTGCTGCCGTACAGTCCCACCTGGGCATTGCCGGTCGGAATGAACACGAGATTGCGCTGCAGGTCGACGGAGAACACCGACCAGGTGTTGGCGGTCGAGCGGCGGTAGGTGCCCTCGGCCGTGATGCCGGCACTCTGCGGCGCCACCGAATTCCACGCCCACAAGAGCGCCCCGCTGTGCGCATCGAACGCGCGCACCACGCCGGCGGGCATGTCGGTGCGCATGTCCTCGGTGAGGCGGCCGCCCACCACGACGCGATCCCCGATGATCGCCGGCGGCGCCGTCACCCCGTAGTCACCCGGCAGCGTCGTGCCGAGGCCCGCCTTGAGGTCCACCGTGCCGCCGGTGCCGAAATCGGCACACGGCTTGCCATCGCGCGCATCGAGCGCAATGAGGCGCGCGTCCTGGGTGCCGGTGAAGATGCGGCTCGCGCAGGCGCTGCCCGGGGGAGCGCTGGCGTCGTGGTAGTAGCTGACGCCGCGGCACAGCAGCAGCACCGCCCCGGTGGTGTCGAGGTGCGGATCGAAGGACCACAGCTCGTGACCGCTCTCAGGATCGAGCGCTACGACGCGGTTGCTGCTCGAGCACAGGTACAGACGGCCCTCGGCGAGGATGGGGGTGGCTTCCAGTGCCGGCAACCGGTGCACCTCGGGCGTGAGTCCCCGGGCGAGCATGCGCGGCACTTCCGCGGCCTGTGTCGGGTGCGCCGGCAGAAGGCTTGGCTCGCCGATGCGGTAGGTCCACGCGACCTTCAGGTCTTTGACGTTGTCGGGGGTAACCTGGGTCACGCGGCGAATAACGCATGCCCCCGGGACTGCCACCCCAGGAGTCCCACGCCCCGGTAGCGCCGGTGTAGTCGATCGGTGCGGTGCGCGAACAGCACGCCAGCCAAGGCAGCAGAATAGCAACAACCCCAAGTGCGCCGAGCGCGCTGCGCGCCGCGTGCCTCATCTGACCCCCGCCCGTCGTCCGTGCGAAAAGACCAGTGATCATAGCCCCTGATACGTCGCAGCAATCCCTCGTTTGGACGAGGCCCGGTTGCCGACCATTGCGCTTCGCGATTACGTTGCGCGTATGCAACTAACGCTCGACAAGGGTTCGATCGCGCGTATGATCGGGACGGCTGACTATCTAGTACCAGTAGGGGGATCCTCATGTTGAAACCCGGTTCGCGCTTCAGCGGCGCGATGCTCGTAGTGACTGGCCTGTGTCTGACAGACGCGCGCCTCGCGCTCGCTCAGGACCAAGGGTCAGAAGGTATTCAGGAAGTCGTCGTGACCGCACAGCGGCGCGAGGAAAACCTCCAGACGACGCCGATCGCAATCACGGCGCTGTCGGCCGAGACCTCGCAGAAGGCCGGCGTCAACACCTTCGCCGGTGTCGCCGAGCAGTCCCCCAGCATCAACTTCACGCCCTTACCCGAGCTCGAGCAACACGCTCATCCTGTACATGCGCGGTCAGGGCGTCGCTGACGCTAACCAGATCACGCAGGACGGCTCGGTCGGGCTGTACGAGGATGGCTTCTACATCGCCCGTCCGCAGGCGGAAACCTTCGACCTCGCCGATCCGGAGCGCGTGGAAATTCTGCGCGGACCGCAGGGTACCCTGTACGGACGCAACACCACCGGCGGCGCGGTCAACATCATCAGCAAGAAGCCCACCGGGGAATTCGGCGGTGATTTCAGCGTGGATGGCGGGCAGCGCAACTACGTGCGCGCGCTCGGCTCGCTCAACCTGCCGACGATCTTCGGCGGACTTTCCAGCAAGGTGACGGTGCTGTACTCGAACCTCGCCGGCAACGTCCACAATACCCCCGACGGCGGCCACGACTTCAACCGCAAGACCAGCAGGGCCTGCGCGCCGCCCTGCGCTGGGATACCGGCGGGATCTTCACGGCGGACTACTTCTACGAGGTGGGGCAGATCAAGTCGACCCCCATCTACTATCAGGACGCCCAGCTTGCGGGTGTCATCCCCGGCTACCCGAACACCGTGGGCCTTACGACCACGTCCTGGCAGGGATACCCGATCACCCCGAGCGACGCGCGCTTCAACTCCGACGGCCTGACACTCGCCTACAAGTTCAACCCCTCGATGCAGGTGCGCTCACTCACCTACTACCGCGGGCTCGACTCGCGTTTCTTCCAGGATTACGCGGGCGGCTTTACCGACCCGTCGACCGCCGGCCCTCCGTTCGATGAAGGCATCACCAACTTCACCAGCAACGATGTCGTGCAGAGCAACGAGTTCACCCAGGAGCTGCAGCTCATCGGCAACGTCGGCACGCAGTGGAACTATGTGGCCGGCCTGTACTACTTCGATGAGCACGCTAACCACGCCGAGGCCGGGACGATCGACATCCCCATGGAGTACATTCCCGGGGATCCCGATCTACAGCTCCGCCACCGAGCGCTACGTGACCTCTGATGCGCTTTCCAAGGCCGCGTACGCGCAGGTGACCTGGCAGGTGACCCAGCCCCTGTCGATCACCCTCGGCGCGCGCTACACCAAGGACACCCGCGACGCCACGCGCACCTACACGAGCAATGCGCTCGCTTTCGTGCCGCCGCCCGGGGTTCCCGGGTGCGCGTTTGTGACCGGCACACCGTACCAGTGCCCGATCGACCAGGCTGACCCGGTCCCGCTCGGCCAACGCGTTGAAGCTTCAGCAAGTTCAATCCCGCCGGCACGATCGCCTACCAGTTCACCCCCGATATCAACACGTACCTGCGCATCGCCACCGGCTACAAGGCCGGCGGGTCGAGCGAGGCGGCGAATTTCGGCCAATTCGGCCAGACCTTCCAGCCGGAGAACGTCACGACCTACGAGCTGGGACTGAAGTCCTACTGGCTCGAGCACCGCTGCGCGCGAACGTCGCGGTGTTCTACAGCAACTTCACCGACATGCAGCTGCAGTTCGACACCGTGCCGGGAACCTGGCGATCGTGCAGGCCTACAACGCCGGCAAGGCGAGATCTAAGGGCGCGGAGTTCGAGTTCCTGTATGCGCCCATCGACGATCTGACCCTCGGACGTGAGTGACACGGTGCTGTCAACGGACATGAAGACGGTGTACGCGCCTGCCGGGCACGATCTTTGATCCGGCGATCGAACCCTTCCTCGCCCGTATCAGGTGGGGCAGAACGTCTCGCAGCTGTTCCGCGTGCCCTACGCGCCGAACAACTTCTGGTCAGCACCCTCGACTGGACCATGTTCCGGGTTCCCGGTGCCGGCAATGCCGAGCTGTACCTCGACTTCCGCTACCAGGGGCGCCAGTACGACACGGCGCACCACCGGTGTGGACGTACCGGGCTCGGCACAGTACTACTCCATCCCGGCGTACGGGCTGCTCAATGGACGGGTCACCTGGAACTTCGACACCCACAGCAGCAAGAGCAATCTGAAGTTCTCGATCTGGGCGAAGAACCTCACCAACAAGCAGTACCAGGAGCACATCATCGGCCAGGGCGCCGCGCCCATCGTGCCGGTGCCGAACGCCACGACGGGAGCGGAGGTCCCGCAGACCGGCTACACGTATCAACGCGACCGCGTGGGCGCCGGCGCGGCAGGTCGGAGCGCAGTTGTTCTACGCTTTCTAACCCTTCACTCTTGATCCTCAAACTCGCGCGGGCCCCTTGGCCCGCGCGACTTTATTCAGGACTGCCCGAGGACTGCCGGACGCGCATGAAGAGGGAGGTCCTGGCGATCGTCAGCTGTCTCGCGGCCGCGTTAATTAACGTGGCGGCGGCGGGTGCGCGCCACGCCGAGGATCCGCAGGCTCCCGCCACCGATGCGTTGCAGGTCGTCGTGCCGGAGGCGACCTCGCCTGAAGGGGCGGCGCTTTACGCGAGCCGCTGCGCCGCCTGTCATGACCACGCCAGCGGACGCGTACCTCCCAAGGTGCTGATCAGCGTCACGCGCGCCGCCGAGGACGTCATTGACACCCTCACCCTCGGGGTCATGCGCACCCAGGCGGCGGGCCTAAGCCCCGCCCAGATCAGCGCGCTGGCCATCTACATCACCGGCAAGGAGCCCCAGCCGCGCGCCGCGCCGGATGCGAACCCCTGCCCCACGGGCAGCGAACCGGTGCTTTCTTTCGGCGACTGGCGCAGCTGGGGGCGCGAGCTTGCCAGCTGGCGCTATCAGGGCGAACCGGGCTTCACCGCCGCGCAGGTGCCGCAGCTGAAACTGCGCTGGACCTTTGCCTATCCCGGCCGCGCCGCCTTCAACCAGCCGGCCGTCGTGGGTGACCTGGTACTCACCGGCGGCACCGGCGGGCGGGTGTTTGCGCTCGATGCGCGCACCGGCTGCACGCACTGGAGCTATGACGCCGGCGCCCTGGTGCGCACCGGCATCGTCGTCGATGAGCTCCCCGCCACGCATGCCGCCGGGCGAGCCGCCCGGCTCGTCGCCTGGTTTGGCGATGACAAGCGGCACGCTCCACGCCGTCGACGTAAAGCGACGGCAAGCGCGTGTGGGCCGTGCGCATCGAGGACCACCCGATCGCCCGTCTCGTCGGAACCCCGCAGTTTTACGCCGGCGTTCTGTATGCGCCCGTGAGCTCGTTCGAGGAGGTCGCGGCCGCGGATCCGAAGTACCCCTGCTGCACGTTCCGCGGCAGCCTCGTCGCCCTCGAGGCGGCCACGGGCGCCAGTTGTGGCGCGCCTATACGGTGCGGGCCCCCGCCGCTGCGGTCACCAGCGCGAGCGGCCAGAAGCTCTCTGGGCCCGGCGGGCGGGTCGATCTTCTCCGCACCGACGATCGATCCGCAGCAGCGGAATCATCTATGTCGGCACCGGCGATTCGTACACCAACGTCGTGAGCGACTCGACCAACGCGATCCTGGCGCTGCGGCTGAGCGACGGGAGCCGTCTGTGGACGCACCAGGTCTCAAAAAACGATGCCTGGATTCTGCTTGTGCACCGGCAAGCCGCTCGGCAACTGCCCGAGCCCGCTCGGCCCGGACTTCGACTTCGCCAGCTCGCCCATGCTGCTGACGGCCGGCGCTCGCCAGGTGCTCATCGCGGGCGCGAAATCGGGCATCGTCTACGGCCTGGATGCCACCGCCCAGGGCAGGCTCCTCTGGCAGCGCGCACTGGCCGCGGGCACACCGAACGGCGCGATCCTCTGGGCCCCGGCTACCGACGGAGACGCGCCTACATTGCCACATCCGAGTACGACCCGGTCGCGAGGAAGGGGCCGGGCGCGCTCGTGGCACTCGAACCGGCCACCGGTGCCGTGCTGTGGCGCACCCCGACCCCGCAGAGCCCGTGCGCCTGGGGAACGGAGAACTGCGCGCACGCGCTGCTCGCCGGGGTCGCGGTCATCCCCGGGGTCGTGTTCGCCGGCGCCATGGACGGCTACATGCGCGCGTACGAGGCGCGCGACGGGGCGCATCGTGTGGCAGTTTGATACCGGACAGAGCTTCGACGCCGTCAACGGCGTGCGCGCGCACGGTGGCGCGATTGACTACGGCGGCGAAGTCATCGCTCAACGGCATGCTGTT
Organism: uncultured Pseudomonadota bacterium; assembly: GCA_963806375.1. Lineage (GTDB taxonomy): Bacteria > Pseudomonadota > Gammaproteobacteria > Steroidobacterales > Steroidobacteraceae > 13-2-20CM-66-19. Next base: position 170,071 of record CAWDXW010000006.1, on the reverse strand, counting down.
CGTGAACTCCGGCTCCATGCGCCAGCCCGGCAACCTGCTGCTGGCGTTTTCGCCCCAGGCTCGCCCTGATGCGCGCGGCGCTTGAATTGAGGATCGCCGAGCCGCCGCGCCACAATCGCACCGCCACTGAGAAATCGCACGCTCGCTCAAACGGACTAGGAACGCCATTGGATCCCAACAGCCCGCTGTGGGCCTCGCCCGTTGAAGCGCCGCTGGTCCTCGAGTCCGCGCAGGCGCAGCGCTGGGACGACGCTGCGGACCTGGTGGTCGTGGGCTTCGGCGGCGCCGGCGTCGCCGCAGCGCTGAAGCCGCAGAACAGGGCGTGAGCGTGCTGGCGCTCGATCGCTACGAGGGCGGCGGCTCCTCGGCGGCCAACGGTGGCGTGTTCTACGCCGGCGGCGGCACCCAGCATCCAGCGCGAGGCCGGGCGTCGAGGACACGCCCGAGGAGATGTTCAAGTACCTGAGCCTCGAGACGCAGGGGATCGTGTCGGAGGAGACGCTGCGCCGCTTCTGCAACGAAAGTCGCCGCCACGGTCGAGTGGCTGCTCGCGCACGGCGCGCTGCTCTCCTCGAGCGGCGTGTTCGCCAAGAAGGTTTCCTACCCGCCGCTCAAGTACCACCTCTATCATCCGGACAATTCGCTCGTGCCCGCGTACGCGGCGCGGGCGAAGCCCGGCCGCGCGCGGACATCGCACCGCGGTGGCTACAATCGCGGCAAGGCCTGGGGCCTGGGCTGGGGAATCTGGAAGCCGCTCGCGGCCGCCGCGCTCAAGGCCGGCGTGCGCTTTGAGCAAGTACACCGAGGTGCGCCAGCTCGCTCATTGACCGCCGCGGCAGCCGTCCTCGGCGTGAAGGCGCTGTCGATCCCGGGCGGCAGTGCCGCCGCGCGGCGTTTCGCCCGCTACACCCGTAACGCGAACAAGCTCCTCGAGCTGCTGCCGCCGGTCATCCCGCTGGCGGCGGTCACGATCGGACTGGCGCGGCGCTATCTTGCGGCCGCCGGCCGCATCGAGGCCGAAGCAGCGCGTCACGCGCTTCATCCGTGCGCGCCGCGGCGTCGCTGCTGAGCGCCGGCGGCTTCATCCTCAACTCCGCCATGGTCGAGCACTACGCACCGCTTTACCGGCGCGGGCTCCCAACGGCACCCTCGGCGATACCGGCAGCGGCATCCGCCTCGGCCAGAGCGTCGGCGGCGCGGTCGGCTCGATGGATCGCGTTACGGGCTGGTGCATGATCAACCCGCCGGCGGCCTGGCCGCGCGGCATCGTCGTCAACAAGCACGGCGCACGCATCTGCCATGAGGGCGTCTACGGCTCGACGCTCGGGGATGCGGTGGCGCACAGCCCTGATGGCGTCGCCTTCCTCATCATCGATGAGGTGCTGCATCGGCAGGGCTGCAGCAGATCGGCCGCGGTGCCGAGTTCGTCAGGTATCAGCGCCAGGTGGCGCAACTGAATATGCTCATGAACCGCAAGACCGCCGCAACGCCGGAAGCGCTGGCGCACGCCTCTTGGTATCGATCCGCAGGACTGAAGCAACGATCGAGCCTACAATCGCGCCGCACGCGGCGAGTGCGCCGACGTCGTCGGCAAGATCCGCGGCGGAGATGAGCGCGCTCGAGCATGCCACCGCTTGCACGCGATCGATATCTCCGTGCACAGCCGCTACTTCCCCATGCCGATGCTCACCCTGGGAGGCCTTAAAGTCGATGAGCGCAGCGGCGCGTGTGCAGCGCGAAGACGGCAGTCCCATCGAGCGGCCTGTACGCCGCCGGGCGCACCGCGGTCGGCATCTGCTCGAACGTTTACGTGAGCGGGCTGGCGTACGCGGACTGCATCTTCTCCGGCCGCCGCGTCGGACGCAGCGTCGCCCAGCCGCCGACTGCGGCCGCGCCCGCGGCGCGCAGCGCCTGAGGTGCGTCACCGCCTTTTCAGTTCGAGGAGGATTCCATGAGCAACACAGCAACCGCTCGCAACGCTTGGCCTGCCACCCGCTGGTGCAGATCGGCTTCGTGGTGCGCGACCTGACTGAGTCGATGAGCAAGTACGCTCGGCTCTACGGACCCTGGCAGCACTTCGATGGCTCGGTGCCCGCCGCGAATTATCGCGGGCACAGACGCGGACGTGAAGCTCGACATCGCCATCGGCCACAGCGGGCCGCTCGAGATCGAACTCATCCAATGGGTGCCGGCTACAGCCCGCACCGCGAGTTCATCGAGCGCGGCCGCGAGGGCATGCATCACGTGCAGTACCGCGTCGATGCATGCCGACGGCTGGATCAACCGCCTGCGCCGCTCGGCTATCGGCCGATCTGGTACAAGCGCTGGTGCGCGGACACGACCTTCGCGTATCTCGAGCGCAGTGGCGATCCGCTGATCGTCGAGTTTCTCGAGATGCCGCCCGGGGGGTCCGGGCACGAGGCTGCCCGGGTGAGCCTGGCAGCAGCTCTCCGATCGCTATCGAGATCCGCGCGCTCATCGTACGCTACAGCAACGCACTCGATGCGCGCCGCTTCGAGCTGGCTCGATGAGGTGTTCACGGCGGATGCTTACATCGACTATCGCGCCACCGGCGGCATCGACGGGCCCTACTCCAGGATCCGCGCAGTGGCTGCCACCGGCGGTGAGCGCCTTTCCGCGCATGTGCCATCTGGTGGGCAATATCGGCGTCGCCTCGAGGGCGATCGCGCGCAGGCGCGCACCCTGTGCCTGAACCCGGTGGTCAGTTGCCGCTTGCCGGCCGGGGGCCGGCCGGTGATGTTTCTCGCCATGTGGTATCGCGACCGCCTGCTGCGCACGCGCGCCGGGCTGGCGCATGTCCGAGCGCGTGCAGGAAGGGTGCATCCAGCATAACGTGCCCGCGGCACCTGCAGATCCCGGCCGCGCACGCAGCAGCCGCCCCCCGAAGGAGAGTCCTCATGATGAGCTTGCAGGAACTTTCCGGATCGCCTGGAAATCGAGCAGCTGATCGTGCACTACGCAACAGCATCGATCAGCGAACTGGGATGGCCTCGACGAGGTGTTCACCCCCGACGCCTACATCGATTACCGCAAGCTCGGCGGGATTGATGGGCCGCTATCCACAGATCAAGGCCTGGCTCGGCCCGCGCTCGGCCACTTCCCGCACTACTGTCACCTGGTGGGCAACATCGAGATCCACCTCACCGGGGATGCGGCCAGCGCCGCACCCTGTGCATCAATCCCATGGACACCCCGCTGCCGGCCGGGGGCTCGCAGGTCATGTTCCTAGGACTTTGGTACCACGATAAATTCGTTCGCACGCCCGCCGGCTGGCGCATGACCGAGCGCGTCGAGGAAGGCTGCTTCCAGCATAACGTGCCGGCACACATGGCGATCCCGGCTGCCTAGATGCGCCACCGGCTCACGGTCGCGCTTCGCCGGTCGACCGTCCGAACGGACTACGGTATTCAGGCTGGTTACGCCGCCGCAATGATCTGGTAGCTTTTCCCATCGCTTCGGTGCGGGAGTAATCGGGTATGGCACGTACGCAGGACTATGGCCTCGGCGAATTCACCTTTCCCCGGGGCTGGTTCATGGTCGCGGACGCGGAGGAACTGAAGGACCGGCCGCTGCCGGTGCGCTTCTTCGGCCAGGAGTTCGCCCTCTACCGCGGCAAGAGCGGGCGCGTCGTGATGCTGGATGCCTACTGCCCGCACATGGGCACGCACCTGGCGCGCAACAACACCTCCTACGTGGTGCAGGACGGGCAGATCGAGGGCGACTCGATCCGCTGCCCGTACCACGGCTGGCGCTTCGGCCCCGACGGCAAGTGCAACGACATCCCCTACAGCAAGGCGCCGATCCCCAAGGCGGCCTGCGTGCGCGCGTGGCCGATCGTCGAGAGCCTGGGGGCGATCTTCGTCTGGTACGACCCGGAGGGCGGCGCGCCGGAGTGGGAAGCCCCGGCGCTGCCGCAATGGGACGATCCGCAGTGGGTGCGCTGGAAGTTCGATCACCTCGGCGTCATCAGCTGCCACGGGCAGGAAGTGATCGACAACATCGCCGACTGCTCGCACTTCGGCCCGGTGCACGGCGAGACGGTCAAGTTTTTCCGCTGCGAGTTCAAAGGACACCTGGCCACGCAGATCCAGGGCGGCGGCCACCGCACGCTGGTCACCCCGGACGGCGTGAGCCCCATCCTCACCACCGACACCACCTACCACGGTCCCGGATTCCTGCTCTCGTACATGATGGGTATGGGGGAGTCGATCATCTTCATCGGCCATACGGCCGTCGATGACGGCGTGATCAAGGTCTGGCACGCGCTGCTGGTGAAGTCGCAGCACAAGGTCGCGACGGAAGCGGACGTCGCCGCGGCGCGCGCCTATCAGGAGGCCTCGCGCGCTGGCGTTTGCACAGGACTTCGACGTGTGGGCGAATAAGCGCCCGGCGCTGCAGATGCTGCAGGTGCCCGGCGACGGCCCGTTCCACAAGTCGCGCATCTGGTACCGGCAGTTCTACAACCAGCGCGCGCGCAGGCAGGAATTTCTCAAGCAGGTCGAGGGCATCCAGCACCGCGTGGTGGGGATGCCCTCGCGCTTCGAGGAGGCGGAAACGGCCGCCTGAGGCGGCCGGCCGCGGCATGCACTTACGGCGGGAAGGTCTCCCCGCCGTTTGCGTCCAGCACCGCCCCGGTGACTCCGGAGGCATAGTCGGACAGCAGGAACAGCGCCGCGCGGGCGCACTCGGTGTCGGTCACCAGGCGGCGCAGGGCGATGTTGGCCGAGACGGCATCGTAGAACTGCTTCTCCGGAACCCCCTGTTCCTTGGCGGCGTGGCTGACGAAGTTCTGCACCGGCACACCCAGCATCCACCCCATACGCGCAACGTTCACGCGGATGTTGTGCGCGCCAAGCTCGCAGGGCAAGATACTTGCTCGCCATGTTGATCGCGCCCTTGGAGGCCGCATAGCCGATCTCCCCGGTGTGTGGCTTGACCGTCGCCATGGAGCTGATATTGACGATCGCCCCGCCCCCCTGCGCCTTCATGGCCGGCACCACCGCCTGCGTCATGTGCATCGTGCCGAGCACGTTGGTCTCGAGCACGTCCTTCCAGCCATTGAGGTCGGCGCTCTCGCCCGTGCCCGGCGTACCCCAGAAGAAGGCGCTGTTCGCCAGGCCGTCGATGCGGCCGAACTGCTTGACGGTGCTGTCGGCGAGGCGCTGGCACTGCGCCGCGTCGCGGATGTCGGTGACGAGCTTCAGTACCTTGCAGCCCGGGTTCGCCTCGCGCATGCGCTTTTCGGCGTCATCGAGCTTCTCCGCGGTCCGCGCCCCGATGGCGACGGCGCGAGCGCCCTCACGGGCGGCCTCGATCGCCAGCTTGACGCCCAGACCCGGGCCGATCCCGGAAACGATTATCGACCTTGTCCTTGAGTAACATGGCACTGCACCTTACGAGGGGTTGAAGGGAAGAATGTGTTTTTCGCGGTAGCGCCTGAAGCGCTGCTCGAGTTCGGAGCGCGTAAAGCCGAACTCCTCCAGAGTGTATTCGTGTTTGGGGCGTCCTTCGCGCGGGTGCGTGCTCATGTAGGCACCGATGCCGCGCGGGTGCTGTCGGTCATCGGCAGGCCGATGCCGCGGTAGATGCGCTCGACCACCTGCACCGGCTCGCCCACGGTCTCGCGGAAGTCGACGTCGATGAAGCGGTTGGTCAGCCGTTCGCGCTGGTCCATGCAGTGGTTGAGGTGCTCCTCGAGCGTCTGTGACCACTGCCGCCCCGCCTCGCGCGGATCGGGGTTGTCGCTGCCCATCGCCCACAGCATGTGCACGAAGCTGGCGAAGGATGGCATGGTCGCGAGCGGATCACGATGCGTCTGCACGAAGGTCGCTCCGGGCATCTGCTCGGCGATCACCTCGACGTAGCCCAGGTGCATCGGCGTCTTCAGGACCCAATAGTCGGCGACCTGTCCGCGACGCTTCTTCTGCCATTGCAGGAACTTCATGAGCTGCACCAGATAGGCGTAGGCGGGGCGCAGGTCCTGGCCATGGATCCAGTCGCGGTAACTCGGCACGCACGCGAGTGATTCCGCCGTGGTGCTCAGCAGCGTCTGGTCGATGAGCATGATGTCCTCATCCGCGCCCATGGCATCCCAGGGATGAATGGCCGCCAGATCCGGCATCGCCGCGAGGATCCCCGCCACCTCGGCCTTGGCGGCCGCGATGCGCTGCTCGCCCTGGATGTCATCAGGGGCCGGAACAGGAAAGCGCACTTCCCACCAGGCGGCTGCATAGAAGCGCGGGTCGGTGGCGAGCAGCCGGTGCAGGAGCGTGGTACCGGTGCGCGCGAGCCCGAGGATCACTACCGGTGGGGGCAGCTGCTCGGCCAGAATCTCCGGGTGACGCCGGAACCAGTCGCTGGCGCGCAGCCGGGAGATGAGCGTGTTGAGAATGCGCGCACGCCAGGTGTGCACGCCCACTTCATTGAGGTGCGCCTCGGTGCGCAGCGCGCGCGTCAGGCGCTCCAGTGGCTCATCGATCGGCGGAGTATCGAACGCGCTCAGGCCCGTCTCGCGGCGTGCCGCGGCCAGTAGCTCGGCGGGATCCAGCAGCTTGTCGGTGCTCATGCGGGCCTCCGGGCGAAGTGCTTGGCCGCCTGCCAGGCGAAGGTCATCGCCGGACCCAGGGTCGATCCCGGGCCGGGATACGTGGGCAGTATCGCGGCTGCACAGTTGCCCACCGCGTACAGTCCGGGAATCGGCACGCCGTCGGCGCGCAGCACCTGGGCGTCAGTGTTGGTCACGAGTCCCCCATGCGTGCCGAAATCACCCGGATCGATGCGCATCGCATAGAACGGCGGCTCCACGATCGGCGCCAGGCACGGGTTGGGCTTGATGCGTGGGTCGGCGTAGTAACGATCGTACTCTGCGTCCCCGCGGCCATGCTCGAGGTCCTTGCCAGTGCGCGCATAGTCGTTCATGGCGCTCACGGTCTTCTCCAGACCTTCCGGATCGATGCCGGCACGCAGCGCGAGCTCGCGGACCGAAGCCGCGCGCGTCAGGAACCCGGAGCTGAAATAGCTCTGCGGCAGGCGCTTGTCCGGGCGGTAACGCACCGGCCACAGCGGGCCGTTAAAGTACATACGGCGCGAGCGGGCGTCAAAGATCATCCACGAGGGTGCCTGCGGGTCCTGGGCGCGTGTGGCGACGATAGAACTCCAGCTGGTAGGTGATGTAGTTCTGCGATTCGTTGGCGATGCGGCGGCCGCGACGCGTGACCACGATGTTGCCCGGGTAGGACTTGTCCATGATCGCGAGCCGCGGCACCGGATCGTCCGGCGCGCGGATCGAGGAGCACCACCAGCCCCCGTTCATCAGGCGCGTGTCGGCCCCCAGCGCCATGGCGGCGCGGTGCGCATCGCCGGTGTTGGTGCCCGCCGCCGCACTCCAGCGCGCATCGGTCGGCTGCGGCAGGTACTGCTCGCGCATCTGCTGGTTGTGCTCGAAGCCTCCGGCCGCCAGCACCACGGCGCGGCGCGCCCGCACGACGACGCTGGTGCCGTCGGTGTGTCACGCGCGCACGCCGTGACGCGCCCGGAGTCATCGCTCGAGCAGCTCGCGTCATCGGTGCCTCGAGCCACAGCGGCACCTTGCGGTCCTGCATCGACCAGCGCAGGCGTGCGATACCGGCACAGCCGCAGGCGATGCGCCGCGACCGCTTGTGGCGCAGCGCCCAGGCCGACATCGCTCACGTGGTCCCAGATGCGGCGCGCCGCCAGGCCCTTCCAGCCCGGCAACTGCGCCATCAGGACCTGCGCGTCCACCTGGGTCATCGCGATGCGGTCGAACATCCACATCATGTGGTGCGTGTCGCGCAGCCGTGCCGCCTCCTGCCCCGAGCACGCTGCGCGCCACCGGCGCCGGCTCGAGCGAGCGGTGGCCGTGCTTGGCACCGGGGAGCGTCGACCAGTAATCCGGATAATGCGCGAGGGACTCGTAGCGCACGCGGGTACGCTCGTGCAGGAAGTCGAGCATAAGCGGGCCCTGCTGCAGGTAGGTCTCCTGCAGCTCGCGGCGGTACGGCGCCCGCGGGCGTGGAGCCCAGCACGTACTCGAGCGCCTCCTGGTAGCTGTCGCTGGCACCGGCTTCGCGGGCGTAGCGGCTGCAGGGGATCCAGATGCCGCCCCCGGAGGTCGAGCTGGTGCCGCCAAAGAGGGACGTCTTCTCGATCACCAGCACGTCCTGGACGCCCATCTCATAGGCGCAAAGGGCCGCCGTGAGGGCGCCGTTTCCCGATCCCACGACCAGGACATCGACGCTCAAGTCGCCCGCATCCTGCCAATAGACCCCCTCGCCCCGCTGGGTAATCAAGGGCAGTGTGCCCTGCACCGACAGCCGCTACGTCGCCCAAATGAACGATCACGACGAGACTGTGCCGAGCAGGTATGCTGGCTCGCCCCTCACGACGGAGTCCCGTCGATGCCCAGCCAGGAAACCATGAAGGCCGCGATGCAGGCCTATATCGATGCCTTCAACAGCGGCAGCGCCGACGCGGTCGTCGCACTCTACGCCGAGGATGCCACGGTCGAGGATCCGGTCGGCTCGCCCGGTGAAGCGCGGCAAGGCTGAAATCCGCGCCTTCTACACGCATTCGATCGCCACCGGCGCGAAACTGGCGCTCGACGCGCCGGTGCGCGGTTCGCACGGCTAACGCGGCGGCCATGGCCTTCAGTGCCCGCATCGGCCCGGTCACGGTGCGCGTCATCGACATCATGACCTTCGATGCGGCCGGCAAGTTCACCAGCATGAAGGCCTACTTCGGCCCCGGCGACATCCTGCAGGGCTGAGCGCACCTCAGCCCGGACTCCAGTTCGGCGGCCCCGGGTCCGAGCACCGCGAACGAGCCCAGGTGCGCGCGGTTCACCTTGATGCGTTCCGTGAGCCACCAGGTGCCGGCGCGCAACCGCCAGCGGTCGCGGTATTCACCGAGCGTCTGGAAGGTCAGATGCGCATTGGCGCCGCGGCCCAGATGCAGATCCGCCACGTAACAGCGACTTTGCGCATCGGCGCCCGCCACTTCGACCGTCAGATTGCCCAGCAGGTGCTGCGTCGGCCCGCAGTCATCGAGGAACGAGCGCATGAGCGCCACCAGCGCCGGCCGGCCGGCGACCCTGCCGGTGCCGAAATCCGCGCCCGCCTGCACGTCGATCAGCGCATCGAGGGCCTCCCACGCACGCTCGTCCATGGCACGCGCGATGTGCGCCAGCTGATGTGCGATCGCGCGCTCGGCCAGCAGGCTCTCCAGCGTCGCGCTCACGATGCCGCCGGGGTAGCGTTCAGGAGCGCATCCCCGGGTTCCCCGAGCACGCACGAAGTGCCTCCGGGGGTGTACATCATGGCGACGCAGCGGTTGCAGGACGTACAGCCGGATTCACGCACGCGACCGCTGGCGAAGCCATTCACCAGGTCCGCCTGATGAATCAGCGCGCGCCCGAGAGCCACGGCGTCGAAGCCCTCCGCCAGCACCTGCTCGGTGCCTCGCAGGCTCTTGACCCCGCCGAGGTAGGCGAGCGGCATCGTGGTCGCCGCACGCGTCTGGCGTGAGTTCTCCAGCTGGTAGAGCTCGCGGAACTGGACGTTCTTCGGCTCGGTGAACTGCTGGATAAACATCGCTGCGGCCACGATCGGGATTGCCAACGCTCGTGCGATTCTCCTTCGGGAAGGAGGAACCGAACATCGTCGTGATCGACTCGATATTCAGACCAGCGCTCAGCACCAGAAGATGCGCCCCGGCACGCTCGAGGGCCCTGGCGATCTGTGCGCCCATCCGCGGCGCTGTTGCCGCGAGGATGCCCATCGGTAACGCTGATCTTGCACACGACGGCGATGTCCTTGCCCACCGCCTCCAGCACGCGTTGCAGCACCAGCACCGGGAAGCGCGCGCGCCGATCGACGCTGCCGCCGTAGGCATCGCGGCGGCGGTTGTAGAGCGGGCGCAGGAACTGGCTGAGCAGGTAGCCGTGCCCCATGTGGATCTCGACCGCATCGAAGCCCGCGTCCCGCGCCAGCCGCGCGCCGCGCACGAACTCCCCGGCGACGCGTTCCAGATCTGCGCGTCCCATCTCCTGCCGCAGCCACTGCCCGCTCATGATGCCGACCTTGTTGAAACCGCCGCTCGCAGAAAGCGGCCGCGCGTGGCCGTCGGCGGCACGAAGGTGAAGCAGCCCCCGTGCGTGATCTGCGCGCGAGGCGGCGGCATCGTGCCGATGCACGGCATCGGTGAGTACGCGCAGGTGCCGAACGGAGGCATCATCCAGCGTGATCTGGTCGGTGAACGTGCGCCCGTCGGGGGCGACCGCGCAATAGGCGACCGTCGTCATGGCCACACCGCCGGCGGCGATCGCCTCGTGGAAGCTGACCAGTCGCTTGGAGGGCACCCCGCCCCTGGCGCTGCCCTCGTTGGTGGCCGACTTGATGAAGCGATTGCGCAACGTCAGCGGGCCGATGCGCAGCGGGGTGAATGCCGCGGAGGTCACGGGTGGGGATGTCAGCCATGGGTACCATCTTCCGGTGGCGCTAGGGCGTACCGCGCGCTGTGGCGCGCGGCGCACGGGCGTGATCTTGGCGGCGCGAAAGTCGTACTTGAGCGTCTTCACGGCAATCGAGGTCTCCACGTGACGCACGCCCGGCAGCGCGAGGATGCGGTTGTTGGCCACCTCGACGATGTCCTCGAGGGCGCGGAACAGCCCGATGGCCAGGATGTCGAAGCGCCCGAGCATCACGATGACGCAGCCGATCTCCGGCATGGCGGCGATCTTCTGGCTCACCGCCCGCAGTTCCCCGTGCTGCGCCTGGATGCCGATCAGCACCACCCGGGGCGAGCCGGCGAAGGCGACGTTGGTGACGGCCGTGAGGCGGATCGCCCCGCCCTTCTCCAGGCGGTTGATGCGCCCGCGGATCGTACCCTCGGTGACCCCGAGCTGCGCGGCGATCTGGCGATTGCTGACGCGGGCGTCCACCGTCAGCAGATCGACGATGCGGCGGTCCAGGGCGTCGAGCAGCGGCAGGGTGCTGTTCATGCGATTTGCGCGCGGTCGAAATCGTACTTGATGACGTCCGCGGCAATGCCGGCCGAGAGTGCACGGATGCCGCGGATCTTGGCGACATCCTGCAGCAGGAAGACCTTCTAGTTCATCCAGGTCGTGCAGCGCCACGAGAATCTCGATGTCGCGCGCACCGGTGACGAGGTGCACCGCGAACACCTCTTCCAGCGCCGCCAGTTCCTCGGCCACCTCCTCCGCCGCGCGTCCCTGGACTTCGATGCCGACCGCGAGCAGCACCTGGTAGCCGAGCGCGGCGAAATCGGTCACCGCCACCACGCGCATGGCGTTCACGTTCTCCAGCCGCCGGATGCGCGCGCCCACGGTCGCGGGCGAGATCTTCAGGCTGCGCGCGATCCGCTGGTTGGTCGCACGGCCGTCCACCTGCAGCGCGGCGATGATGTGGCGGTCGACCTCGTCCAGCTCGTAGTCCGACCCGGTACTCATCGTGAACCCCGTTGGTAGCGGCGCGCTGGCATTTCAGTACACCTCGAACAGTCCCGCGGCACCCATGCCGCCGGCGACGCACATCGTCACCACCACCCAGCGCACGCCGCGCCGCTTGCCCTCGATCAGGGCATGGCCGACGAGTCGCGCGCCGCTCATGCCGTAGGGATGGCCGATCGCAATCGCGCCGCCGTCGACGTTGAATTTCTCGTTGTCGATCCCGAGCCGATCCCGGCAGTAGAGCGCCTGCACGGCAAAGGCCTCATTGAGCTCCCACAGGCCGATGTCCTCGACCTTCAGGCCATGCCGTGCCAGCAGCTTCGGCACCGCAAACACCGGCCCGATGCCCATCTCCTCCGGCGCACAGCCGGCGACCGCCATGCCGCGGTAGGCGCCGAGCGGTTGCAGGTTGCGCCGCGCGGCGAGTTCGCTGTCCATGATGACCACGGCGGCGGCACCGTCGGAGAGCTGCGAGGCATTGCCGGCGGTGATGTTGGCGCCCTTCTGGATCACCTTGCCCCCGCTAAAGACCGGCTCGAGTTTCGCCGAGTCCCGCCAGCGTGGTGTCCGCGCGGAAGCCCTCGTCCTGGCTGAGGAAGGCCTCCTCGGTACGCGTCTCGCCGCTCACCTTGTCGGTCACGCTCTTCGTGGTGGCCAGCGGCACGAGCTCGGCCGCGAAGCGCCCCGCCGCGTAGGCGGCTGCCACACGCTGCTGGCTCTGCAGCGCGTAGCGATCCTGGGCCTCGCGCGAGACGCCGTAGCGCTGCGCGACGACCTCTGCGGTCTCGATCATGGCCATGTACATGTGGGGCGAGGCCGCGAGCACCGCCTGCGACTGGGCGCGGTAGCTGTTCAGGTGCTTGTTCTGGGTGAGGCTGATCGACTCCACGCCGCCGGCCACCACCACCGACATCCCGTCCTCTACCACCTGCTTGGCGGCCGTGGCAATTGCCATGAGGCCGGAGGCGCACTTGCGATCCAGCGTCATGCCGGCAACGCTCGGCGGCAGGCCACCGGTGATCACCGAGAGACGGGCAATGTTGTAGCCCTGCGTACCCTGCTGCGTCGCGCACCCAAGCACGAGGTCCTCCACTTCCGCGCCGTCGATGCCGGCGCGACGCACCGCCTCGCGCACGGCGTGCCCGGAAAGCACGGGCGCTTCGGTGTCGTTGAAGGCACCGCGGAACGCCTTGCCGATCGGCGTTCGCGCGGTAGAAACAATCACAGCTTCGCGCACGGTTCTCTCCCGGACACTTTCAGAAATACAGCCGACTGAGCGTATCGGCGACGCAGACGGGCTTGGCGACGCCCTCCGCCTCCAGGGTGACGCGCAGCTTCACCTGCACCGCGCCGTCGGGCTGCGCCTCCGCGGCGGTGATCTCGGCATGCCCGCGCACGCGGGTGCCCGAGCGCAGCGCCGCCGGGAAGCGCACGCGGTCACAGCCGTAGTTGAGCCCGTGCCGCAGGCCTTCCGCGCGCACCAGCCGCGGCAGGAAATAGTTGACCAGGGCGAGCGACAGGTAGCCGTGCGCGATGGTGCCGCCGAAGGGGCCCGCCGCCGCGCGCGCCGGGTCCACATGGATCCACTGGTCATCGCCCGTGGCCTCGCGCAAACAGGTCGATGCGGTGCTGATCAACGGTCAGCCAGTCGGTGGGGCCGAAGGTGCGCCCCACGGCGTCCTGATACTCGCGGGCGGAACGAAATACGGCGGCTGTCATGTCAGTCACTCACTCAGTGCTTGCGCTGGCTGGACACCGCGACGACCTCGCCGGTCATGTAGCTCGCCAGGTCACTGGCGAGGAACACGATGACGTTGGCGACTTCCCACACTTCGGCGGCGCGCCCGAAGGCCTCGCGACGCTTCAGCTCGGCCAGCAGCTCCTCGCTCGTCACCCGATTCAGGAACGCGTGCATAGCGATGCTGGGGGCGACGGCGTTGATGCGCACCCCGTGTTCGGCCGCCTCGATCGCCGCGCAGCGCGTGAAGGCCATGACCCCTGCCTTGGCGGCGGCATAGTGCGCCTGCAGCGCCTGCGCCCGCCAGCCCAGGACCGAGGCGTTGTTGACGATCGCGCCGCAGCCGCGGGCATACATGTGCGGCAGCGTCGCCCGTGTCATACGAAAGACGCTGGTGAGGGACACATCGAGCACCCTGTGCCATTGTTCGTCGGTCATCTCGGTGACCGCGGTGGAACCGCCGAGGCCGGCGTTGTTCACCAGCACGTCAATGCCCCCCATGGTGGCGATCGCCGCCGCCACCAGGGCACGTACGTCGTTCTCGCGGGTGACGTCGCACAGCTTGCCTTCGACGCGCTGCGGATCAATCGCGCGCAGCTGCTCAACGGTCTGTGCCAGGCGTCGTTCGTGCACGTCGCTGACGTACACGCGCGCGCCTTCCTCGAGCGCGCGCTTCGCGGTGGCGAAGCCGATCCCGGTGCCGGCCGCCGCCGTCACCAGCACCGCCTTGCCGGCCAGCAGCGCGCGGCCCGGCGGATACGGCGGGATCGTGGCAGGCGCGCTCATGTGCCGTAGACCTTCTTCGGCGGGCGCCGCTGCGCGAGCAGGCGGGCCACCACCGGGCCGACCTCGCGCGGCTCCCAGCGGGCCTGCTTGTCGGCCTGGGGCCCATCGTTCCAGCCCTCGTCAATCATGATCTTGCCGCCTTCCAGCTCGAACACGCAGCCGGTGACGGCGCGCGACTCGGTGCTGCCGAGCCACACGACCGCGGGCGCGACGTTCTCCGGGTCCTGGACGTCGAAGCCACTCTCGGGCCGCTTCATCTTTTCCGCGAAGGCCTGCTCGGTCATGCGCGTGCGCGCCGCGGGCGCCAGCGCGTTCGCGGTGATCCCATAGCGCTGCAGCTCCGCCGCCTGCACCAGGGTCAGGCTGGCGATGCCACCCTTGGCCGCGGCGTAGGCGCTTTGCGCGATGCTGCCGTTGAGCCCGGCCCCGGAGGAGGTGTTGATGATGCGCGCATCGACGTTCTTGCCCTGCTTGGCGCAGGCACGCCAGTAATCGACCGCGTGGCGTGCGACGCAGAAATGCCCGCGCAGGTGAACCTTCATGGTGGCATCCCACTCCTCGACCGTCGCGCTGACGAACATGCGGTCACGCACGACTCCGGCGTTGTTGACCACGACGTCGAGGCCGCCGAAGTGCTCGAGCGCCGCGGCCACGATCCGCCCCGCGCCGTCCCAGTCGGACACGTCGTCGCCGTTGGCCACCGCCTCCCCGCCGGCCGCGCGGATCTCCTCCACCACCGCCTGCGCGGTGGCGCTGTCCCGGCCGCTGCCGGCGAGCGAAGTCCCGAGATCGTTGACGAGCACCCGGGCACCCTCGCGCGCGAAGCCGAGCGCGTAGGCACGCCCCAGCCCGCGCCCGGCCCCGGTCACGATGACGATCCTGCCGGCACACAGTCCGGCCATGTCAGAGCCGCTCGATGATCGTGACGTTGGCCTGGCCGCCGCCCTCGCACATGGTCTGCAGGCCGAAGCGCACGCCGCGGTGCTCCAGTTCGTGCAGCAGCGTGGTCATCAGCTTGGCGCCGGTGGCTCCCAGGGGATGGCCGAGCGCAATCGCGCCCCCGTTCACGTTGACGCGCTCCATGTCCACCTTGAGTTCCCGCTGCCACGCCAGGACGACCGACGCGAACGCCTCGTTGATCTCGATCAGATCGATGTCGTCCAGCTGCCATGCCCGCCTTGGCCAGCGCGTGCTGCGTCGCCGGGATCGGCGCGGTCAGCATCCACACCGGGTCGGCACCGCGCACCGACATGTGATGGATGCGCGCACGCGGCTTGAGGCCGTAGCGGCGCACGGCGTCCCAGGAGGCAATGAGCAGTGCCGCGGCGCCATCGGCGATCTGGCTCGCCACGGCGGCGGTGATACGCCCGCCCGGGGTGAGCGGCTGCAGCTGCGCCATCTTCTCCAGCGTCGTCCCGACGCGCGGCGTCTCGTCGGCGCTCAGACCGTTCACCGGCGCGGTCTCACGCGCGAACGCGCCACGCGCCAGCGCGGCCAGCGCGCGACGGTTGCTCTCGAGCGCGAATTCCTCCATCGCGCGGCGTGAGATGTCCCACTTCTCGGCGATCATCTCGGCCGCACGGAACTGCGACACCTCCTGGGTTCCGTAGCGCTCGCGCCAGCCGCGCGAACCGCTGAAGGGATCGGGCTGCCCGTACGCCTGGCCGGCGACCATGGCGGCGCTGATCGGGAATCTGGTTCATCGTCTGCACGCCGCCGGCGATGACCAGGTCCTGGGTGCCGCTCATCACGGCCTGCGCGGCGAAATGCACCGCCTGCTGCGAAGAGCCGCACTGGCGGTCGATGGTGGTGCCGGGGACGTGATCGGGCAGTCCGGCGGCGAGCCAGCAGGTGCGCGCGATGTCACCGGCCTGGGAGCCGATCTGATCGACGCAGCCGAAGATGACGTCGTCGACATGATTCGGATCAATGCCGGTGCGCTCGATGAGCGCGCGGAGCGCGTGCGCACCGAGATCGGCGGCGTGAATCGCACCGAGCGTCCCCTTCTTCTTGCCGGTGGGGGTGCGTACGGCCCCGATAATGTAAGCCTCGTTGGTCATCGAACATCCATCCCTCTAGGCAGATCTTTCGAAATGTCTGATCCGGGTCCGAGCGCCAGTGCACCACCGCACAGCAATGACTGCAGGCGCCGGGCGTGAAAGTTGTGGTCGCCCCAGGCTGCCGGCGAGCGCCCAGGCGTGTTTCATGTAGAAGTGCAGGTCCACTTCCCACGAGTATCCCATTGCGCCGTGTACCTGAATTGCCGTTCGGGCTGACAGGTCCGCGGCCTCGGAGGCGGCCAACTTCGCATGGGACACGGCCGCGTCAGTGCGTGCATCGATCGGCGTCCACGCGCGTCCCGGCGGCATACACCACCGGCGCGCGCGAACTCGAGCTTGACCGCTACGTTCGCCAGGTGATGCTTGATGGCCTGGTTCATGCCAATCGGCTCGCCCGAACTGTACGCGCTCCTTGGCATACGCGGCTGCCATCTCGAGCATGCGTTCGGCGACTCCCAGGCCCTGGGCAGCGGTGTGCACGGCGCCGCGGTTCAGGAGGCGGTCGTCGCGAGGCGCGCCGCGTCCGCGCCCGCCAGCCGACGGCCGTGACCGGCCCGCAGTCGCGGCGCGCCAAGACGGCGACCCGCATCGACCGAGCGTCCCGGGACCACCTCAACCTCCTCCGCGCCCGCCAGCGTCACCGCCTCCGCCGAGCACAGCAGCCAGTGCGTGACGCCAGGCGGGACGCTCGCATAGCGGATTGTACGGATGGGCGACGGCCACGCGGGCCCGGCCGCTCGCGAGGCGCGGCAGCAGTGCCGCGGCGGCCGGTTCGTGCGCGAGCCCGGCCAGCAGCGGCACCGCAAGTGCCGCCTGCTCCATGAGCGGTTCGGGCAACGCCGCACGGCCCGCCTCTTCGGCGAGCAGCACAAAGTCCGCATCGGAAAGCCCCATGCCACCGGCACCCACCGGTGCCAGCACGCCAAAGAGCCCCAGCTCCGCCAGCCGCCGCCAGCGGTCCTCGGCCCCAGAGTGATCACCGTCGAACAGCGCGCGCAGCGCCTCGGATGAGCACAGGTCGCTGGCCAGCTCGCGCAGTGCCGCGGCCATCATCCGTTGCTCTTCGCTGAAGGTGAAGTCCATGGCTTACGCTGAGGCGCGCGGCAGGCCGAGCAGCCGCTCGGCGATGAGGTTGCGCTGGATCTCGTTGGTGCCGGCATAGATCGGCCCGGCGAGCGAGAAGATGAAACCTTCCAGCCAGTCGTCAGATTCAGCAGCGGCGCCCCGCGGCAGGCAGAGCTCGGCGCGTGCGCCGAGCAGGCTCATCGCGGTGCGATGCAGGCCCGAGGTCGAGTTCCGACCAGAAGATCTTTGTTAAGGCTCGCCTCCACGCCGATCGTGCCGCCGGCCATCAGCCGGCTGGCCGTGCGGTAGGTATTGAGTGCGTAAGCCTCCGCGTCCATCCAGGCCTGGGCGACGCGCGCCGACGAGCCCCGGGTCGGCTGCGTCCGCGCAGCGCCGCCACAGCTGCACCAGCCGCTGCGCGGCCACCTGAAAGCGCGCGGGGCTGCGCAGCATCAGGCCGCGCTCGAAACCCGCCGTCGCCATGGCGATCTGCCAGCCCGCGCCCTCCTCGCCCAGACGATGGTCGATGCGGTACGCGCGCCTCCTCGAAGAAGATCTCGGCGAAGCCAGGCTCGCCGTGGATCTGGCGGATGCCGCGGACCCGCACGCCCGGGTGCCGCAGCGGCACGAGAATGAAGCTCAGGCCGCGATGGCGTGCGGCGGTCGGATCGGTGCGGAAGATGCCGAAGGCCCAGTCCGCGAACGCGGCGCGCGAGGACCAGATCTTGTGGCCCTTGCAGGACGTAGCTGTCCCCGTCGCGCACCGCGGTGGCCCGCAGCGCGGCCAGATCGGAGCCGGACTGCGGCTCCGACCAGGCCTGCGCCCAGATCTCCTCCCCCGCGGCCATCTGCGGCAGATAGCGCGCCTTCTGCGCCGGTGTGCCGAATTCCATGAGTGTGGGGCCGAGCAGGAAGATGCCGTTCTGGTTGACGCGCAGCGGCGCTGCGGCGCGGTAGTACTCTTCCTCGAAGATCAGCCAGTCGATGAGGTTCGCACCGCGGCCGCCGAACTCGCGCGGCCAGGTGATCATGCCCCAGTTCCCGCGGGCCAGTGTGCGCTCCCACTGGCGGTGCTGCGCGAATCCGGCCTCGCTCTCCAGGGTCTGGAGCGGCACCTTCGGCACGTGCGCGCCCATCCACGCGCGCACCTCGGCGCGGAAGCGCTGCTGCTCGGGGGTGAATTGCAGGTTCAACGCCACGGGCTTCAGTACTTCGCGGGCTTGCCTGTCCTTCACAAACGCATCGCGTGCCTTCTGCGAGTCCTCGTGCAGATACATCTCGAGCGTGAAGCCCTGCTCGAAGCGGTAGCCGTGATCGACGTCGCGCGGCTCGATGCCATTGAGAGCCTCCTTGGCGAGCACCAGTGCGCGGCGGCTCTTCGCGGCAATCACGGCGGCGAACGCGCGCGCCTCCGGCAGCAGCTCCCTGGCAGGCACCACGCGCTCGAGCGCCCCGAGGCGGTAGGCCTCCGCGCCGGAATGCGCCCGCCGGTGAAGAATGCCGCACGCACCTTGTGCAGCGGCAGCATGCGCGAGAGGTGCGAGGCACCGCCCATGGCGCCGCGATCGATTTCCGGCAGGGAGAAATAGGCATCGTCGGCTGCGAGGACGACATCGCTCGCCCCGCAGATGCCGATGCCCCCGCCGATCACGAACGAGTGCACGGCGGTCACTACCGGCACCTCGCAGCTCCTCACCGCGCGAAAGGTGCGGTAGTTGCCGCGGTTGAGCTCGACGATGCGTTGCGGATGCTGCTGCATCTCCTTGAGGTCCACGCCGGCGCAGAAGCCCTTGCCCTCCCCGCGCACCAGCAGGCAGCGGACCTCGGGGTCGGCCCCGAGCGCGGTGATGGTGTCGGCGAGCTCGTTCCACGCGCGGCTGTCGAGTGCATTCACCGGCGGATGGTCAAGCACCACCTCCCCGATGTGCCCCTGGATGTCTGTGCGGATGGCCACGGATGCCTCCTTATCTGCGTAACTGCGGGTGCCGCGGGGAAACTAGGCCGCGAGCGGCGCTCCCAGCGCCGCCAGGCGGGCGCGCGCCTCGCGCACGATGCTCTGGATCAGTTCATCGCAGGTGGGCAGGTCGGCGAGCCGCCCCGCCACCAGCCCGGTCGCCAGCAGGCCGCGCTGCGGCTCCCCGGAGATCATCGAGCGCTGAAACATCACCGGCGCAATCGCCGCCATGAGGGACTGGCCGAAGCTCATGTCGCCCGCGTGACCCATCTTGCGCGCCGCGGACAGCAGCTCGGTCAGCGAGGCACCGGTCAGGCGCTTGAGCTGCCAGGCGCTGCTGAGCGCCAGCAGCAGCATACGCAGCCGCCCGGCCTTCTCGATGCGCGCGAGCGTCTCGTTGCGGATCATGCGCTGCGGCATGCCGTCGACCTTGGTCGTGACGAGAATGTCATCGGTGGTGGCGCGCGTGTAGCGCTCCTTGGTGGGCTGCGGCACCGGGCACTCGCGCGTCATCAGGAAGCGCGTGCCCATGGCGATGCCCTGCGCGCCGTAAGCGAGCGCCGCCGCAAGCCCGCGGCCATCGGCAAAGCCGCCGGCGGCGATGACCGGTACCTTGACGGCATCGAGCACCTGGGGCAGCAGCACCGTGCTCGCCACCGAGCCGGTATGCCCGCCCCCCTCGCCCCCCTGAACCACCAGCATATCTACGCCGAGGTCGACCATCTTCTTCGCGTGTTTCACCGCACCGACGGTGGGCACACAGGCAATTCCGGCAGCGCGAAAGCGCGCAATCATCTTCTTGTCCGGGCCGCGCCCGAAACTGACCGCGGTCACCTTGCGTTCGATGAGGATTTCGACGATGCGCTCGGCGCCGGGCTGGAACATGTGGAAGTTCACCCCGAACGGGGCGGCCGTCAGCGCGCGCACGCGGTCGATGGCCGGCCCGACCTCATCGGGATGCAGCACCGCGGCGGCCAGAAAACCAAACGCCCCGGCGTTGCAGGAGGCCCCGACCAGCTCCGGACGCGCCACCCAGCCCATCGCAGTCTGGATGATCGGATAGCGGGAACCGAGTCGCTGGCACAGCAGCGTATTGAGTGGATCGCTCACGAGGCACTCTTAGGGCGCACCCCCGGAGGGTTGCCCTTGAGGACCTGGGCCCGCAGGCCATGCGGATCGAGCCGGCGGATGAGCTCGAGCTGCTCGGCACTTGGCGCGACGGTGGTCGTGAGGCTCGCCGCGGGCGAGAGCGGGAAGCCGGTTGCCGCCTGCACCTCGCTGAGCGCAACACCGGGGTGAAGCGAGCGCACCCGGATCGCGTGGCCCTCACCGCAGAAGTCCATGACGCACAGATCGGTGACGATGAGGCGCAGGTCGAGGTGAGTCGCGTTCGCCCCCGCCGGCCAGCGCGCCGCGTTGTAGCCGACCCCGCCGACGATGTCCACCTCGCCCGGGACAAATACCCGCGGGGAGTGATTGGGCACGAACATCGAGTTCAGGTGGCTGATGCTGTTGCCCGGCAGGCCGCGCATCCCCAGCATCTGCACCTTGGGCCGCTCAAGCGCGCCGATCCCGGACAGATTGGTCTGCCCGAACCGGTCGATCTGGATGGGCCCGATCATGACGTGGCGCCGTCCGCCCCAGACACAGTCAAAGACGCGCGCGAAGGGCATGTAGCCTGAGTAACGCGGCCGGTAGTCGCCGCGCGGGCCGAGCGGCACGGGCTCCTCCACCAGGAACGCCTCCGCATCCGTCAGCATCAGCTCCGGTGAATGCGTCAGTTTCGCCAGGCTCGCCCCCAGGCGCGGCACGACGCCAATGCCCGAGGCGAGTACCTCGCCGTTGCCGCGCCAGGCCTCGGCCGCCGCCACGATGAGCAGCTCCGCGAGCCTGTACTCGGCAGCCATACTCAGAACACCGGCACGGGCAGCTGGCCCAAGCGCTCGGCGCCGCCCATGCGCGCCAGGTACTCGCCTTCCGTGCCACCGAGGTACTGGGCGCAATAGCGCTCCCAGCCGCCGGGCTCGCCCGCGAGGGCGCAGTACGCCTGCAGATGCGTGGCGTCCCATCCGTACGCCGGAGGATTCGAGGTCGGATGTGCGCCGAAGGGTGCGTGCACCACGCCGCTGATGTAGCTGCGTTCGACGGTGTTGCAGCGGGCCGCGTCGCTGTGCGACACGTCCAGTCGCTCGCTCAGCTCCTCGCAGCTCACGTAGCAGCGCGCGGCAGCGCGGGCGAACTGCTCATCGAAGTAAGGATCCGGGCCCACGGTCTGCACGTTGCCGAGCTGGTCGGCACGATCGACGTGCAGCAGGGCGACGTCCAGATGCAGCGCCGGCATCGCCAGCAACAGCTCGGCGTCTGCGTAGGGCGAGCGCACGGTGCGGAACTCCGGGTTCATGCGCATGACATCGCTCGCCAGCCCCACCGGGGTCGGCAGGAACGGGACGCGCATCGCGGCGGCGCGCAGCCCCCACTGCAGCAGGCCCTCGTCCAGCTCACGTGCCTCGAAGCTGCCCGCCTCACGCGCGCGCCGGAACCACGGTTCGACCGGGATCGCATCGAGGGAGACGAAGCCATAGATGAGCTTCTTGATCTTGCCGGCCGCGCACAGCATGCCGACCTCCGGGCCGCCGTAGGCGACCACGGTGAGGCCCCGCAGCGGCGAGCGCAGCAGGGCCCGCACCAGCGCCATCGGTTTGCGGCGCGGCCCCCAGCCGCCGATCCCGATGGTCATTCCATCCCGCAGTGTCCCGACTACTGCGGCGGCCGTGAGCGTCTTATCCAGCATGCGCGCCTACGCGGGCGGCGGGGACCAGCGGTGCCCCCAAAGATCCGGGATCACGCTCTGTGTGGGGACCCAGCTGCTCCACTCCGGCTGCAGTCCGTCGCAGCCGAACTCGAGATCGAAGCCCGCGGGCGTGCGCACGTAGAAGGAGACCATGAAGTCATTGGAGTGCTTGCCCAGGGACGAGGCGATGTGCGCCCCGGCAGCCACGCAGCGGTCGAGCGTATATCCCACATCATCCAGCGTGCGTGCTTCGAGCATGATGTGAACGCAGCCCGAAGGCGCCGGCATGCCGGCCAGTGCGAGACTGTGATGGCGCCGGCAGGCGGCGTGCATGAAATGGATGCCGAGCTTCGGATCAGCCGGATTGGGACTCATCGCGAGCCACATCTCGTCGGTGTCGGCAAAGCCGAGTCGCTGGTAGAACTCGTGCATCGCCGCCAGCTGCAGCGCCGGCAGCACCGCATGGCCCATCCCCAGATCACCGGCGACGAAGCCGCTCAGTCCTTTAGCGGAGACGAAGGGCGCATAGTCGTATGTGCGTCCGTGAAAGAGCTCGAGCTGGTTGCCGCCGGGATCGGCGCAGAAGGCGATCTCCCGCACGCAGCGGTTGAGCGCTTCAGCCTCGCTGCCGCGTCGTACTTCCACGCGTGCCGCCTTCAGTGTACCGATCACGGCCTCGAGTGCCGCGGCATCGCGAAACTCCCAGCCACAGCTGACGAAGCGATCGCGCTTGCCGGGCACCACCGCGATGCGGAACGGCCGCTCGTCGATACGCAGCCGCAGGCTGCCGTCAGGACCGGGCGGCCCCTCCATGAGACCGATGACATCGACGGCAAACTTACGCCAAGCGCCCACATCCGACGCTTCGACCACCACGTAGCCAAGGGTTCTGACTGTCATAGGTTTTGGAGCACTATATAGAGTGTGTGCGCACTTCAGGCGCGCCAGCCGGGCGGCAGAAGAATCAGTGGTTATTCAGCGCCGGTGATTGCGAGATTAAGCTTGAAAATAGCCGTTGGCAAGCAGAACACGCGATAAGCGGCCCTCCAGATTACGCAAAACAGCGAACCATCAGCGCAACAGCGCAAGCCAGTCGCGGTCCTGCGGTCCGTAGGCCACGAAGAAGGGATTGAGCAGCGACTCACGGGTGTTGTAGCGCAGCGGATCGCCTTCGAGGGTGCACACCTGCCCGCCCGCGCCGAGCACGACCGCGTGCGCGGCCGCGGTGTCCCACTCGCTGGTGGGACCCAGCCGCGGGTAGACGTCCGCCGAGCCCTCCGCAACCATGCAGAACTTGAGCGAGCTGCCCACGGGCACAAGTTCGTAAGGCCCGACGCGGCCGAGGAATGCATCGAGCGAGTCGCCCCGGTGCGAGCGGCTCCCGACCACGCGCAGCGGGTCTGCACTGGCGGTGCGCACCTGAATCGGCGACGCCGGGCCGGCGGCCGACTGGCGCCAGGCACCCACGCCCGGAACCCCCTGGTAGCTCGTGTCGCGCACCGGCACATGCACCACGCCGAGCACGGGCGCGTGAGCTTCAATCAGCGCAATGTTCACCGTGAACTGGCCGTTGCGCGACAGGAACTCCTTGGTGCCATCGAGCGGGTCGACCAGCCAGTAGCGCGGCCACGCCGCGCGCTCGGCAAAGGGCAGCTCGCTTGCTTCCTCCGACAGTACGGGAATCTCGGGCGCGAGCTGCCGCAGCGCGTCCTCGATCAGGCGGTGCGCGCGCAGGTCCGCCACCGTCAGTGGCGAGGCATCCTCCTTCATCGTCGCGAGGATCTCGCCGCCCGCGTAGACCTCGAGAATCTCGCGGCCGGCGCGCCACGCAATCTGCGTGACCGCCGCCAGCAGCTGGTGCGGGACCTGGCTCACGGGGGCGAGGTGAACTTGAGGCTTTCCAGGTGGCGGATGATCTGCTCGGCTGCCTGCTCCGCGTCCACGCTGGTGGTGTCGATGCGGATCTCGGCGGCCTCCGGCGCCTCGTAGGGCGAATCGATGCCGGTGAAGTTCTTCAGCTCGCCCCGGCGCGCCTTCTTGTAGAGCCCTTTGACATCGCGCCGCTCGGCTTCCGCGAGCGGCGTATCGATGAACACCTCGAGAAATTCCCCCGGGGCGAAGAGCTCGCGCGCCATGCGTCGCTCGGAGCGAAACGGGGAGATGAACGAGACGAGCACGATGAGGCCGGCATCCACCATGAGGCGGGAGACCTCTGCCACGCGCCGGATGTTCTCCACGCGATCCTGGGCGGTGAAGCCCAGGTCCTTGTTGAGCCCGTGGCGCACGTTGTCGCCATCGAGCAGGTACGTATGGCGTCCCTGGGCCGTCAGGCGCTTCTCGATGAGATTGGCGATAGTGGACTTTCCGGCCCCGGAAAGGCCCGTCAGCCAAAGTACACACGCGCGCTGCCCCTTCTGGCGCGCCCGCACCTGCTTGTCGACGTCGAGCGCCTGCCAGTGCACGTTCTGCGAGCGGCGCAGCGCGAAGTTGATCAGACCCGCCCCGACCGTTGCATTGCTCAGTCGGTCGATGAGGATGAATCCCCCGAGCGCGCGGTTATCCGCGTACGGCTCGAAGGGGATCGGCCGGTCGAGCTCGAGCTCGCACACGCCGATGTCGTTGAGCTCGAGCCGCTCGGCCGGCAGCTCATCGAGCGTATTGACGTTGATCTTGTGTTTCACCGGCGCGATGGTGGCCGTCACGGTGCGCGCGCCGGCCTTCATCAGGTAGGCGCGCCCCTGCAGCATCGGCTCCTCGTGCATCCACACGATGGTCGCCTCGAACTGGCTGGCGACCTGCGGGGCGCTGCCGGCCGCGGCGATGACATCGCCGCGACTGACGTCGACCTCGGACGTCAGGGTCACCGTCACCGACTGGCCGGCCAGGGCGCGCGGCAGGTCCCCGTCCGCGGTCACGATGCGGGCGATCTGGCTCTCGCGGCCGGAGGGCAGCACCCGGACCCGATCGCCCTGCTGCACGCTGCCGCTCGCGATCTGGCCGGCGAAGCCGCGGAAGTCCGCGTGCGGCCGGTTCACCCACTGCACCGGCAGACGAAACGCCTTGCCGGTGGTCGCGTCGGCCACCGGCACCTCCTCGAGGTGCTGCATGAGCGTGGGCCCCCGGAACCAGGGCATATGTGCGCCGCGCTCGATGATGTTGTCCCCGTACACGGCGGAGAGCGGGATGGCGGTGATGTCGTGCAGACCGATGCGCGCGGCAAAGGCGCTGTAGTCCGCCACGATGGTGTCGAAGGTCTCCCGTGCGTAGCCGACGAGGTCCATCTTGTTGACCGCGAGCACCACCCGCGGGATACCGAGCAGGCGCACCAGGAAGCTGTGGCGACGCGTCTGGGTGAGCACCCCCTTGCGCGCGTCGATCAGGATCACGGCCAGATCGGCGGTCGAGGCGCCGGTGACCATGTTGCGCGTGTACTGCTCGTGCCCCGGTGTATCGGCGACGATGAACTTGCGCCGCTCGGTCGAGAAGAAGCGGTAGGCGACGTCGATCGTGATCCCCTGCTCGCGCTCGGCGGCCAGGCCATCGACCAGCAGCGCGAAGTCCAGCTCCCCGCCGCGGGTACCGACTTTTTTCGAATCACGCTCGAGTGCGCTCAGCTGATCCTCGAACACCATCTTCGACTCGTACAGCAGGCGCCCGATCAGGGTCGACTTGCCGTCATCCACCGAGCCGCAGGTGATGAAGCGCAGCAGACTCTTGTGTTCGTGGGTCTTGAGGTAGGCCCCGATATCCGTGGCGATGAGGTCGGACTGGTGCGCCATCAGAAATACCCCTCCTGCTTCTTCTTCTCCATGGACGCCGCCGCGTCGTGGTCGATCACACGTCCCTGGCGCTCCGAGGTCCTGGTCAGCAGCATCTCCTGGATGATCGCCGGCAGCGTATCCGCCTCACTCTCCACCGCCCCGGTGAGCGGGTAGCAGCCAAGCGTGCGGAAGCGCACCTTCTTCAGCATCGGCTGCTCCCCGGGCTTCAGCGGCATGCGCTCGTCATCCACCATGATCAGGCCGCCGTCGCGCTCGACCACCGGGCGCACGGCGGCAAAGTACAGCGGCACGATCGGAATGTTCTGCAGGTAGATGTACTGCCAGATATCGAGTTCGGTCCAGTTCGACAGCGGGAAGACACGCAGGCTCTCCCCGGCGTGCTTGCGTGCGTTATAGAGCGACCACAGCTCCGGGCGCTGCTGCTTGGGATCCCAGCGATGCTGCGCGGAGCGGAAGGAGAAGATACGCTCCTTGGCGCGGCTTTTTTCCTCATCGCGCCGTGCGCCGCCGAAGGCGGCGTCGAAGCCGTATTTGTCCAGCGCCTGCTTGAGGGCCTGCGTCTTCATGACGTCGGTGTGTACCTGCGAGCCGTGCGTGAATGGCCCGATACCCTGCGCCAGGCCCTCCTGGTTGACGTGCACCAGCAGGTCCATGCCGAGCTTCTCCGCCATCGTGTCGCGGAACTCGTACATCGCGCGGAACTTCCAGGTCGTGTCCACGTGCAGCAGCGGAAAGGGCGGCACCGCCGGAAAGAACGCCTTCACCGCCAGGTGCAGCATGACCGCGCTGTCCTTGCCGATGGAGTAGAGCATCACCGGGCCGTTCACACTCGGCGACCACCTCGCGCATGATGTGGATGCTCTCGGCCTCGAGACGCTGCAGGTGCGTGAGCGTCGGCAGTGGCACCGATGTCGGGTTAGCCGCCTCAGCCCGCGTCAAGGTGCGATTCCGCGCATGCCGTGATTCCCCCGCTTGCGTTGACTTATCAAGTGATAAGTTCTAGTCTCAAACCGTGACCGCCAAAAGTCAAGCGCGGCTCCCCCGGGCACGGCACGAGGAGTCCGGCCGCGAGGCCATCCTCGATGCCGCCGAGCGGCTGTTCGCCGAGCGGGGCATCGACGCCGTGTCGCTGCGTACGATCAATACCGAGGCCGGGTACAGCGTGGCCGCCCTGCACTATCACTTTGCCACCCGTGACGGGCTGATCCAGGCCCTGCTCGAGCGGGCGCAACCGCGGATGTTCGCGGAGCGCGCCCGCATGATTGCAGCGCTCGCGCGGCTTGCCAACCCACCCCTCGAGGCCATCGTCGAGGCGCTCGTGCGCCCCCTTACCGCCGGCATGCCCGAGGACTTTGCCGTGAGCATCGCCAAACTGCGCTTCCTCGTGCGCCTGTCATTTGATCGCTCCCCCTACCTGGTGCGCACCATCGAGGAGAGCTTCGCGCTCTTTCGGCCGCTGCTGCGCCGTGCGCTGCCGCAGCTGGACGAACACGCCCTCACCTGCCGCTGGCGCTTCGCCGCGGACCTCGCGCAGCACGCACTCGCCAACGCCCTGGGGGCGCGCGTGGATGCCCCGATCCGCACCGCGCCAAAGCGCGCCGAGTTTGAGGAATTCACCCAGCAGCTCATCGCGTTCATCAGCGGCGGCCTGCGAGCCTGAGCAGCGCTGCCCGTGTTAGGCCTTGGGGAGCCGACGCTCGAGCAGTGATTGCGCGGCGCTGTGGGGATCGACCTGTCGCGTACGCACCTGCTGCAGCAGATCCTCCGCGCCCTGCATGAGTCGCGGCAGTGCACCCGCGCGGGTGAGGCGCAGGAACTGCTGCTCGCTGCGCCGCGCGCTCTGCCGCGCAAACTCGCCGCTGCTCTCCAGCCACGCCCGGTGCGCGCTGAGCGCCGCCAGGAGCGCCTCGGCTCCCTCCCCGCGGGTCGCCACCGCTGTTAGGAGCGGCGCCTCCCAGCTCTGCGCGCCGCGTACACCGCGGCGCAAGTGCAGTAGCAGCTCCAGGTGCCGCCGCGTCTGCTCGATACCCTCGCGATCGGCCTTGTTGATCACCAGGATGTCGCCCGCCTCCATGAGACCGGCCTTGAGCGCCTGCACCTCATCCCCGAGCCCGGGTACCGCGACGATGACGGTGGAGTGCGCCAGGGCGACCACGTCGATCTCCTCCTGACCGACTCCCACGGTTTCCACCAGGATGAGCTCGAACCCCATGGCATCGAGCACGGCGCACGCATCGTAGGTCGCGCGCGACAGCCCGCCGCTCTCCCCACGTGTTCCCATCGAGCGGATAAACACCCCGGCATCAAGCGCGTGCCGGCCCATGCGCAGTCGATCCCCGAGCAGCGCGCCGCCGGTGAAGGGGCTCGTCGGGTCCACCGCGAGCACCCCGACCTTGCGACCCTGGCGGCGCGCCGCCGCGACGATCAGGTCCACGAGTGTGGACTTCCCCGCCCCCGGTGGCCCCGTGATCCCCACGATGTGCGCACGCCCGGTCGCGGCGAAGATGCGCTGCAGGACCTCCCGTCCGCGCGCATCGCCGTCATCGAGCCAGCGGATGGCGCGTGCCCCGGCGGCGACGTTTCCGGCGAGCAGTTCCGCCGCCACGTCCATCAGCAGCCGGCCGCCTCGGCAGCCAGCCGCTGCGCCCACCAGGCGCGCAGGTAGGCGACGATCTCGCGCGTATCGGTTCCCATGGTGAACACGCGCGCGTAACCGGCCTCCTGCAGCAGCGGCAGGTCTTCCGGCGGGATCACCCCGCCGGCCACGAGCAGCTTCTCGCCGCCCCCCTGCTCGCGCAGCAGGCGCGCCAGGCGCGGAAGACTGCGGGTATGGCCGGCCGACAGCGAGGAGATGCCGACGACGTCCACGTCCTCCTGGATTGCAGCGCTGGCGACGGCTTCGGGCGTCTGCTTGAGGCCGGTGAAGATCACCTCCATGCCGGCATCCCGCAGCGCGTGGGCGACCACGGTGAGGCCCACCGTATGGGTGTCGAGGCCGAGCTTGGCGAGCAGCACCCGCAGCGGCCGCGCCGGCCTCTCGTGCTGGCGCCTCACACGCCGCTCAGCTGGCTGTCGGGCGTATGCACACCGAAGACCTCACGCATGGCATCACAGAGCTCCCCGTGCGTGGCGTACACCTTGACGGCGGCGAGGCAGGGCGGCACGAGGTTGGCGCCGGAGCGCGCCGCGGCGCGCACCGCCTCGAGCGCGGCGGCAACCGCGGCGTTGTCGCGCCGCGCCCGCAGGGCACGCACGCGCGCCACCTGCTCCTCCTCCATGCGGTTATCGGCGCGGAAGATCTCGATCTGGCGCTGCTCCCCGGGGAGCACGAGGTGATTCACCCCGATCCACTTGCGGCGCCCCTCCTCGAGGTCCTTGTTGCGCTCGTACTGCTCGTGTCCCAGCGCGCGCTGGAAGTAACCGGTCTCGATCGCGCGCAGGGCGCCGCCCATCGCCATGACCTTGTCGATCTCGGCCATGGCCGCGGTCTCGATCTGCCGGGTGAGCGTCTCCACGTAGTAGGAACCGGCCAGCGGATCGATGGTGTCCGCAACCCCGGTCTCGTGGGCAACGATGTGCTGCAGGGCGGCGCCGACGCGGATGGCCTCCTCGGCCGGCAGGGCGTGCGCCTCATCGTGCAGCGGCGTCGTCATGGCCTCGCCCGCCCCGCCGAGCGCGCAGGCGGTGGCCATGATGGCCAGGCGCCCGATGTTGTTGAGCGGCTGCTGCAGGGTCAGTGCAATGGTCGTGGGCGAGGTCATCATGCGGATCTTGAGGGCCGCGGGATGGGAGGCGCCGTAGCGCTCCTTCATGAGCCTGGCCCAGATCTTGCGATAGGCGCGCAGCTTGCAGATGCCCTCGAAGAAATCCATGTCGACGTTGATGACGAAATGAAAGTATGGCGCCACGGTGTCGATGTCGAGCCCGCGCGCGAGCGTGGCATCGATGTACGCCATCGCGATCGCCATGGAGAATGCCAGCTCCTGCACCGGGTTCGCCTTGGCCGGCTGCAGCTGCGCGCTGATGATCGAGATGGGGGCCCAGTTAGGGTGATTGCGGATGATGTACTCGATGCAGTCGGTCGCGACGCGCAGCCCGTGAACGGGCGGATAGATGTAGCGCCCCACGCAGGTGTACTCGATCAGGATGCCGTTGACGATGTGCAGCACGAAGCGCCGTGGATCGACGCCCTTTTTCTCCAGCGCCGCAATGATCATGGCGAGGTTCACCGGCTGCGGCGCGTTGCACACGCTCATCAGGTAGCGCAGCTTCTCGAACGGCAGATCGAAGGCGCGCTCGAGATCCTCCAGGCTGTCGAGCGCCATGCCGGCGCGGCCGACCTCGCCCTCCACCAGGGGGTTGTCGCTGTCATAGCCGTTGGTGGTCGGCAGGTCGTGCTCCAGGATCAGCCCCTGCAGCCCCTGCTCGAGCATGTAGCGTGCCCGCTTGGCCCAGTCCTCGCCCTTGCCGAAGCCGGTGACCTGCGACATCGTCCACAGGTCCGAGCGGTGACCGTTCGGCTGTGTGGCGCGCGTGAAGGGGTACTCCCCCGGGAAGCCGAGGTCTCGCCGGTAATCAAAACCTGCCGCGTCCAGGTCCGCCGGGGTGTAGAGCGGCTTGATGGGCCACCTGAGCGCCTGGGTGACGAAGGCTTCGCGCCGCTCCGGATGCGTCGCGACGAAGGGCGCGCGCGTCTCGCGCTCCCAGCGCCGCTGCTCCTCGCCGAGCGCAGGCGTCGCCGGCTGCGCGGCCGCAACGCGATCGAGTGGTCGGCTCATGGGGCCCGGTCTCCTTGTACCCGCGCGCCGCCGGCGGCCCCTCAGGGCCCGAACGGCTGCAGCAGGTGCGCGCTCAAGTTGCCAAACAGGTCCATGTCCATGCGCCGCTCGGTGAAGCGCCACGCGCCGTCCACCTTCGCGAAGCGGTCCGCATAGCCCCCGCCGATGATCGGCTGCAGCGGCAGCGCCTCGGTCGCCTGATGCACCAGCACATACGACCACGCGCGCGCCGCCTGCGCGCCATCCGGCTCGATGATGACGTTGCTGGTGACGTGGCGCGTGCGCGGGGTGCCCGTGTGCGGGTACACGCGCGTGAACTGGGTGTACATCGCCGTGACGGCTGCGGCGCCGCGCACCGGCTCGGGCAGCGCGGGCACGTGGATCGCGGCATGCGCGAACAGCTCGCCAATGCCTGCGAAGTCGGCCCGATCGATGCGCTCGCAGTAGCGGTAGATCAGGTTCTGAATCGCAAAATAATCGTCCGCGGTCATCGCTACAGTCCGTAGCCGCCCGCCACCGCGATGCGCTGGCCGGTGACGTAGAGGGCGCGGTCCGAGGCGAGGAATACGACCGCATGGCCGACCTCCTCGGGCTTGCCCCAGCGCTTGAGCGCGAGATTCTTGTGCACTTCCTTCACCCATGCCTCGTCGAAAACGCCCTGCTTGGTGAGCTCGAGGAACATGCCCGGCCTCGATGACGCCGAGGAGCACCGTGTTGGCGCGGATCTTGTGGCGTCCCTCCTCGCGCGCAATGCCGGTGATGAGCGCCTCGATGGCCGCCTTGGGCGCCACCGATATGCCGTCGCGCTCCGGCCAGCTCAGGTGCCCGGCGGAGCCCAGGTGCACGTACGAGCCGCCGCCCCACGCCTTCAGGCGCGGCAGCGTCGCCTGCATCACGTTGAAGAAGCCGTTGACGTCCTGCTCCATGACCATCTGCCACAGCTCGCGCGTCATCTCCGACAGCAGCACCTGCTTGGCGAAGGTCCCGGCGCCCACGACGATAGTGTGCAGCCGCTGGTGCTCGCGGGCCGCCTCCTCCACCACTGCCTCCACGCGGGCCGCATCGCCGATCGTGAGCTGGTGCACGCTGGCGCGGGCGCCGAGCGCGCGCAGCTCCGTGGCCAGCTGCTCGGCCACCTCGCGCTTCCTGTTGTAAGTGACCGCCACGGCGGTGCCGGCGCGCGCGAACTCGCGGCACACGGCCTGGCCCACGCCGCCACTGCCGCCGATCACGAGCGCGGCCCCCTCGGGAAAGAGTCGGCTGCTCATGTCGCGGCCCCCTGCGCCAGCATGTGCATGAGTCGCTTCTTCACCGGCTGTACCCACTCGGCCTTCAGCTTCGGGCTGAGCAGCCCGGCCGCATCGAGCTCATCGCACAGATGCATCTGGTGGGCGAGGTCAAAGAGGTCGTATTGCGAGGAAAACATGCCGTCACCGCCGTAGGTAATGAAGGAGACGCCGTGGGTCTCGTAGAGGCTGCCATCGGGACGGCGCCCCGGCCCGCGGTTGACCCAGTGGCTGATGATCTGGTCGCCCTCGATCGCCCAGTTGAGGATCGGAAAGCTCCAGCCCGGCCCAGCCGGAGCCGACGTCCATGTCGCGCCCGTAGTGCGTGGCGCGGATCTCGTCGCGGCTGCGCGCCACGACCGGCATCGCGCCCGCATACGGGCAGGTATAGAGGCAGTCCTGGCGGTAGAACTTGTCGGCGATCCAGGACCACTTGTTGGTGCGCTCGGCCTCCTTGAAGGCCTCCGCCAGCCCGCGGATGGCCGCTTCAACTTCCGCGCGTGGGTAGGGCATGGGTCCTCTTTCGTTGCTTACTTCTCGTAGCTCACCGCACCGGCGACCGAGCGCGCCGCCAGCTGCGCCTCGAGCGTGCCGCTCGCGTAGCTCAAGTGCAGGGCGGTCTTGAATTCCGAGCGGCTGCTTGCTGATCATCCACTGCCCGCCCTGCTTCACGTACTCATCATGGTAGATGAGACTGACGAAGGTGACGGTCTTCGCCTGCGTGTTGATGTTGCGATATTCGAGCGCCCAGAGCGCCCTCGGCGTGCTCGGCATTGCGGAATTCGATTTCCGGGTTCGCCCCGTGGTGCATGTCGAGGATGAAGGGCTGGCAGCCAAAGGTGCGATAGATCTGCGCGAAGCCCTCGCGATCGCGGAACACGCCCACGTGCCCCATGTCGATCAGGACCTCGCCGGTGGCGAAGCAGCTCTTGGCGCCCTCCGGATCCTGCGAGTCGCAGGCATTCAGGTAGCGCGCCTTCAGGCGCCTGATGGCCTCGATGTCCTCCAGACGCTGCACGCGGCGGCGCAGTTCTTCGAGCTCACTCATGCAGACTCTCTCCGTTGCCCTAACCGCCGATGACCGCCCCGGACACCTGCGCCGGCTCACCCGAGGAAGGCGCGGTCGGAGGGCGGCTGACGCCCGTCCACGTCCTGCACCTTCAGTTCCTCGGCAAGCTCGGCGGCATACCAGGTCTTGCCCGAGCGCGCGGGAAGCTGCGGATCGCGCAGCAGCGCGACGAGCAGCCGACCCATGAATTCCGGGTGCACGGCGTTCGCCATCACGGCTTCGTACTCCCCGGGGTGCTCGCGCATCGCGACCTGCGAGCGCTCGGTCAGGGTGAGCGCTGCCCACAGCGAGAGCGCGACGACCCCGTGCTTCTTCAGGTCCGTCGCCATGTCGGCGGACATCTTGTCGATGCCGGCCTTGCCGGCGCCGTAGGCCGGTCCGTGCAGGTAGCAGCGCGCTCCGGGGAGGAGATCATCACGATGAGGCCGCGGCGCTCGCGGCACCATCATGCGGCGCCGCGTACCAGCTGGCGACGTAGTGCGAGCGCAATCCCACATCGAGGATCGCCTGCATCGTCAGCGGCTTTTCCCAGAAGCCCCCCGGCAGCACCAGTTCGTCCGGAATCGCCGTGACATTGTTGACCAGGACGTCCAGCCCTTTGGAGTCGCGCGCGATCTGCGCGAACAGCGCCCCGACCTGCGCATCGTCGGCATGATCGCAGGCGACGCCGATGCCGCGGCCGCCGCGACGGTTGATCTCGGCGGCCGTCTCATGGATGGTTCCCGGCAGCGCTGCACTGCCGGGCCGCGTGGTGCGGCCGGTCACATAAATCGTGGTGCCCGGCGCGGCCATGCCGATCGCCGTCCCGCGGCCGATGCCGCGGCTTGCGCCCGTGACCAGGATCACGCGCTCCCCCTGTGCCCCCATAAGTCTCGATCCCCCGGTCGGCCCGCACCGCCCTGATGGCCCCAAGCCTACTCGCACTTCGGCGGCCTCGGGCATCGTGCATATGGAGTAGCGGCCGCGCTACGCGATTCACCCGAAATTCGCATGCGGCGGGGCGAAATTCGTCATGGAACCCCCGGTACCGGTCCGCAAATGCCCCGGCCGGGGCCTGCTGGAACGTCAGCGATGCCGGGGCAAGGCGGACGGTGTGGAATGTGAGACGGCACATGTGGAGCGCACCCTATAAAGGTGCTCTACTGCACTTTGTGCTCCGCCAACGCGCGCTCATGTCCGCCGTACTGCTGGGGGTGCTTTCGGCTCCCATCGGCGCCGACACGCCGTTGCCGCCCGCGGCGCCGGCGCCCGCCGCGAGCCCGGAAGCCCTCGCCGAAGTCGTCGTACAGGCGCCCGAGCCGAAGTACGTGGCACCGACCCGCCGCGATCGCATCGGCCGCATCTGGGCTCCGGTGATGATCGACGGCAAGGGACCTTACCGCCTGGTGCTCGACACCGGCGCGACCGGCTCGGCGATCACCGCCAGCGCGGCGCAGCTGCTCGGTATCCCGGTCAACCCCGACAGTGCCGCGCATGTCACCGGTTTCACCGGCAGCGCGGTGGTGCCGATCATCCGCGTCGAAACGCTCCAGGTCGGGGATCTGTTCCTGGGGCCCGCGCACCTGCCGGTGCTCGCCGACGTGTTTGGGGGCGCGCAGGGGGTGCTCGGCAGCGAAGGACTCGCCAACAAGCGCATCTATGCCGACTTCACCCAGGACCGGCTCACCATCACCCGCTCACATGGCGAGCACGCAGGCTTCGGATTCAGCACCGTGCCGCTGAAAGTCGTGCGCGGGCTACTGGTCGCGGACGTGATGGTGGGCTCGGTGCCGGCGAAAGCCATCATCGACACCGGCGCCCAGGGAACCGTCGGCAACCTCGCGCTGCAGAATGCCCTGATGCGCAAGGCGCCGCGCGGCACGACCCGCACCGACATCATGGGTGTCACCCTGGATATCCAAAGCGGTGACTACCTGATGGCACCGGATATCGACTTCGGTGGCCGCATGAAGGTGCGGGGCATCCGCATTACCTTCGGCGACATGTACGTCTTCCAGCACTGGGGATACACCGACACGCCGGCACTCACGCTCGGCATGGATCTGCTTGGCACCTTTGACGTGCTCATCATCGACTACGCCCGCCACGAACTGCAGATTCGCTTTCACGGCGGCTCCTACTCGGAGTACTGACGCGTCTTACATCGAGGTGGAGCGCTCCGGCATCACCTTGTAGAGCACCCGCACCTCGCCCGGCTGGCGAAACGGATACTTATCCTGTCCGAGATACTTCTTCGCCATCACGTCGATGTGCGCATCCGCGCCGGTGTGCGTGCGCTCGACCACCCGGCCGCGCACCTCCAGATACCGATACGGGTTGTCCGGATCGGCAATCGAGAGCGCGACGCGCCCGTCGCGCTGCATGTTCTTGTCCTTGAGGCGCCCTTCGGCCGTATTGATGATCACGTGCTGGCCGTCATAGTCGACCCATACCGGGGTCACCTGCGGCTTGCCGTCGACCATTACGGTCGCCAGGTGCGCGAAGGCTTTCTTGTTGAACAGATCCAGGTGTGATGCCGGAATGCCGGGCTGAGCCATGACGTAACCTCCATCGGGTCAGGACGCGCCGCGTCCGGGAGTTTCCATGCGCAGGAACCGCCGCCGCTCGTTCCATTGATGACGCGCGTGCAGCCGCTCCGCCTGATTGCTCGCCTCCGCCGGCAGCACCTGCAGCGTGCGCAATGCCGCGGCGTGCGCCATGGCGACCGCCGGGGCACTCTGCAGCAGCGGGCGATAGTGCTCCAGAAAGGCCACCTCGGCTGCCGCCCCGCCGCCGGTGAGGAGCTCGCGCGCGTGCGCACCGATCGCCGCCGCCTCGCTGGCCGGCAGGTCCTTCGCATAGGCGAGCGCGTGATCGATATCCGCGATCAGCCGGTACAGCGGCTGCAGCCACGCCCATTCCGGGCTGGTGGTGATCTGCTTGAGGCGCTCCAGCGGTGAGGCCGGCGGGGAGAAGTGCCGCTCCGCTTCCAGCAGCGCACCGAGCACGCCCTGCAGGGCTTCGCTGGTGTCGTGCAGTTGCTTCAGCCACGGACGGTCGGCGGACATGGGACTCCTGAATCTCCTGGCAGCGCAAGCCAAGGGATGCGTGCGGGTAGCCTAACTGCTGGCGGCCAGCGATGCCACGCTAAGGCAGCATGGCCTCGCTCAGGCTCATGAGTTCCCGGACGTGCGTCAGCGTAAGGTCGGCGGCCGGGTAGCGCGCGACTTCCCGCACATCGAGCGCGTAGTGGCCCTGGCGCACGAAAACCGTCGTGACGCGGTCGCCCCAGGAGTGCTTGACCGCCGTGAGAATGCGCAGCTTGTCGTCGATCACCACGTAGTGCGCTGCCGGGAAACGCTGCTCGACCGCGGCCAGCATCTGTTCCTTGTGCAGGTAGATGAGGACGCGGCCCTCCACCGCCTCCCACAGGCCCGCGCGCTGCACCTTGCGCGGCTGAAATACTACGTCCCCGTCGGAGAGAATGACCGGCAGGCCCAGGCCGCGGCAATGACGCAGTGCCGCCAGGGCCCCCGGATACAGCCGTTCGGCGAAGGGGTAGTCCAGGAGGAAGAACGAGATCTTCAGCAGCTCCGGGTCATCGAGGTTCTCGAGACGATAGCGCTGCAGGGCCCCGAGGTAATCAGCGTAGCCGAGCTCGTTGCGCAGCTGCTCGAATATGGCCCAGTAACGCTCGGCGCTGCGCTGGCCAAACTGCCGCTGCAGGTGCGCCGCCAGGTCGGCCTGGACGGCGTCGTTGTCGAGCAGGGTGTTGTCCACGTCGAACAAGAACGCAATACGGTCACTGCCCTGTGCCATTTCGCCTGTCGCCCGTGCTCAGCGGCCCCCGCCAGTGTACCCTTTGCGGACGCCGGGCCGCAGGATACGCCCGGTCAACGCTAGCCACGCCCGCGCGTTGCCGCGCCAGAGGGCGCGACGGCATCAGGGGAGGTACAACGGGTGGACAGTCCGGGGTTCGCGAACCGCCCAGGAAGCGCCCGGCGCCGGATCAGCGCTGCGGCCGCGCTGCTGCTGGCAACCCTGGCGCTCAGCAGCTGCAACGATGACAACTACTGCTGCGTCAGCGTCATCAATGTCCCCAACTCGATCGCGATCGCCGACGTCAATGGCGATGGCATCCCGGACCTGCTGGTCGCCACCACCGCCAACCAGGGTTTCTATGACAACCCCGGCTTCGCCAACGTCATTCTCAACAGCAAGGGCTCACCGGGCACCTTCAGCGCGGGCGTGCACTACCCGAGCACCGGCTACAACCCCGCAAGCATCGCCGTCGGCAACCTTACCGGCCCCGGATCGCCGGACCTGGTGATCGCGAGCATCACTGGCAATGTCTCGATCTACCGCCCCGGCTCGACCCCCGGCACGTTCCAGCCCGCGGTCAACCTCGTCACCGGCGGTGCCCCGAACCAGGTCGTGATCGCCGACGTCGACGGCGACGGTGCGCCGGACCTCGTGCTTGCCGACTTCAGTGCCAGCGGCAGCGTCATCGTGCTTTACCAAGATCCGACGCACCCGGGACAGTTTCTCCGCGCCGGTGTCGCTGCCAACCGGACTGACCACGGCCTCGGTTGCGGTTGCGGATCTCAACAACGACGGCGCGGCCGATATCGTCGCGACCGGCTATCGACAGCAGCGGCAACAACGGCGCGGTGCTGGTGTTCTACCAGCTGCCCGCGCAGCGGCGCACGTTCATGAGTCCGGTCAACTTCCCGGCAGGCGCGGGACCGCAGTCGGTCAAGGTCGCGGATATGAATGGCGACACACGGCCGGACCTGGTCGTGGCCAACTTTGGCCCGGGAACCGATGGTACGGGCGTCCCGGGCGTGTCGATCCTGCTGCAGGCACCGGGCGGGAGCTTCCTTGCGCCGGCGAGCTATCAGACCGCGGGTGGGTCGCTGGATGTCGCGGTCGGTGATCTGAATGGCGACGACAAGCCCGACGTGGTCGTCGCCAGTCTCGCACCGGCTCCCAGTGGCAGCATCTCGGTGCTGCTGCAGGATCCGGCGCACCCGGGGACGCTCCTGGCCGCGAGCGCCTATCCGGGGTTTGGACAGCCGCTCGGGGTCGCGATCGCCGATCTCAATGGGGACGGCCTGGCGGACATCGCCGCCGCCGATGGCTCGAGCGCCACGGTAATGTTGCAGATCAACGGCAAGCCGGGCCAGTTCGCCCCGGCCGTACAGGTGGGGGAATAAAGAGGCGCGGCCGTGCGACCCCGCGCTGCGGTGTTCATCGCCCGCGGTTCAGCGCGCGCTGTAGCCGCGGGCGTCCAGACAGGCCACCATCGCGCGTCGGTAGTCTTCCGGATTGCCACCGGCCTGCCCGCTGCGCGTCGGATCAAAGCCCGTCTGGTTGACGGCCCAGCTGTGGCACTCGTAGCGGTCGGTGCTCGTCTGCGCCTCGCTCTGTCCATTGCGCGGGTAGACGTACAGGTCCGCCGCTGCGCCGCCGGCAAAACCCTGCTGCCGGGGCAGCCGCAGGGGCCGCGGTCACGCCGGAGGGATCATCGCCCGCGGCCGCCCCGGCGTCATCACTCCCCGCGGTCGGCGGGGGGTCCGTCACGACGTAGCCGTTATAGCCGGGATTCCAGGTGTAATAGAGATTGTTCCAGTAGTAGTACGGCACGCCGCCCCACCAGAACGTCGCATAACCGATCGGCAGCACGGGGTAGTACCACGCCCAGCCCGGACGGTAGTAACAGTACGGCCAGTAGCCACCGTGCCAGTAACCGCCACCCCAGTAATGTCCGCCGCGGTAATAAGGGCTGCCGCCATAGTAGCCCGTGCCCGGATGGCCCACGTAGCCGGAGTGGCCACCCACGTAGCCTACGCGCGCCGACGGGTATCCAGAATGCGCAGACCCGTAGGCGGCACCGTGATAGGCATAGCCGGTGTGAGCCGCGGCATAGTGCGCGCCACCAAAGCTCGGCATATGCACGCCGGCGAAGCCCCTCTGGACGCCACCAAAGTGGGCACCCCCGCCCATATGGCCACCGCCCATATGGCCGCCGCCGCTCGCATGCTGGGCGTACGTCAGGCCCGGCGCAGCGGCGACTCCGATCCCGAGCAGCAGGGCTGCCGCGGTTCGAATCCCAAGGCGCGCTCGTGCGATGTTCACGGTGCTCTCCATTTACGTCCGGCCACTCGCAGAGTTTCCGGTCGTGATCATTAGACGCCGGGCGGGCGTCCGCGTTCAAGGTTACGTGTATTAAAACGCAGTCACCTGCGTGCGGCTGACATAAGGATGGGGGCGGGGAACCGTCGTCAAAAGACCCCTGAAATCAGGGCCTGGCGGGAACGCCTTTAGGCCCCGTTCAGGTTTCTCGCCCAGGTGCGCCGGTGAGGCCTCAGAACACGAGGTTCACGGCCAGCGCGGGCGTGACGGTAGTCGCAGTATTGCGGCCGATGCTGATGATGCGCACGCCGAGCAGCACGCCGGCGCGGGCGCTCCAGTTGTACTCGATTCCCGGGGCGAAGCCGAGCGAATACGAAGAGCCCGAGTCGCGCTGCAAACCAGAGCTTCCCGGCATGTTGCCGTGCAGGCGCGTATTGGCGTTGTACTGGTAGATGACATCCAGCGCCAGCACCCAGTTGCGAGTCATGCTGTATTCGCCCGCGGCGTCCACCGTGACGCCATCCCCGGGGTAGGCGCGACCGTAGAAGCCGCCCGCGGTGCCATAGACGCTGGCGCCCTGCACGTTCACCGAGGAAGAGATGGTGTAGGTGAGATCCAGGCGCGCGCGCAGGATGCGGCCGTTGGGCATCCAGAAATAGTCCTGCGAATAAACCGATAGCCCGGTGGCATAGGCTCCCGCGCCCACCCCGTCGCTTGCCTCACCCAGACGGTCGTAGCGCCCGGTGGGCAGCGTCTCATCAACCACCAGCGCGAGCGCCGGTACATGACTGCCCTCCTGATAGGCGGTGAGCGCGTAGCCGGCCTGCAGCGTGAGATCGCCGAACTCGAGGCCGGAGGAGTTGGGTGCCCCGGCCGGATCGAGGTAGAAGAAGCGCGGAATCATGCCGATCGTGCAGCGGTCGGTCAGGCCATACAAGAGGTAGGTCAGCGAGCCTACCTCCTGGTCGGCGGGGGCCGGATGATGCGCCCCGCTCTGATCGATGCGGCCGGTGGTCACGATGTCAAACACGTACGGCTCGATGAGCGCGTGACCCTGCGGCAGGCTCGCGGCCGAAGGCGCGAGCAGCGGGCCGGTCCACCAGGCGTCATCGCGCGACTCGCGCTCCGCGCCATAGCCCGCGCCGTGCGCAAGCAGCAGCGCCGCCACCACTACTGCGCGCGCCGCGTACAA
Organism: uncultured Pseudomonadota bacterium; assembly: GCA_963806375.1. Taxonomy (GTDB): domain Bacteria; phylum Pseudomonadota; class Gammaproteobacteria; order Steroidobacterales; family Steroidobacteraceae; genus 13-2-20CM-66-19. The sequence continues at coordinate 129,950 of CAWDXW010000006.1, read as the reverse complement.
CCTCGTGCCCGCGCTGCCTCGCCGCCCTGCGGCGGCGGCGCGCGATCGACGCAGCGCCACCGACAGCGCATTGCGCTTCCGGCGCTGCGCATTTTCCATAACGGGGTCGCCGCGGCGGGCGTGAACCGCGTCACGAGCGTACCGGCTGCATGAACTTTCCGTCAGCAAGGTCAGCAGATCCGAAAGTGCCACGTTGTTAACGCCCAGCAGCCGGGATTTTCGGCTCAATACTGACCGCCTATAGAAGGCCCTTGCAGGAGGATACGACCATGTTTAAGTCTGTTCGCAGCGCCGTGACGCTCGCCGCCCTCGCCCTGTCGCTTAGCGGCATCGCCGCCACCGCAATGGCTGACGAGACTCAGTGGCAGAAGGACCATCCGCGCCGCACCGAGGTGAATTCGCGCCTGGCCAACCAGGACAAGCGCATTCATCAGGAGCGCAAGGAAGGCGAGATCAACAAGGCGCAGGCCCAGAAGCTGCACAGTGAGGATCACGCGATCCGTCAGGAAGAGCGCACGATGGCCAGCACCAACGGTGGTCATGTCACCAAGACCGAGCAGCGCGCGCTGAACCAGCAGGAAAACCAGGTCAGCAAACAGATCGGCAAGTAACGCTGCCGTCGCGCCAGGTGTGCGGGGGCGCTGGCTGCAGCGCCCCCGCCGAGTCCTTCCGGCCGGCTACGCCTTGAGCGAGAACGGCGTGAAGTCGGTGTTGCGGTCGTAGTAGTCCTCCCGCTCGGCACGCTTGAGAAATCCCACGATCCAGTAGGTGAGCGGGGTCGCCAGGACCTCCCACAGCGACTTGAACACATACTGGGTCGCGGTGACCTGCAGCAGGTGCGCCCGCGGCCACAGGCCTGCGAAGGCGATCGTATAGAACAACCCCGAGTCGATCAGCTCGCCACATAGCGTCGAGCCGATGGTGCGCATCCACAGCCAGCGCCCCTGACTCCAGATCTTCATCTTCGCCAGCACGTAGCTGTTGACGAACGAGCCGCACCAGAAGGCGATGATCGATGCGCAGACGATGCGCGGGGTGTTACCGAATATGGTCTCCACCGCCGCTTGCTTGTCGCGGTAGAAATCCGACGGCGGCAGATGGACGATGACCGCCGTGACCACGGCGGCAAACACCAGCGCAGCAAACCCGCTCCACACCACGCGCCGGTCGCGAGCGTAGCCGTACACCTCGGTCAGCACGTCGCCGAAGAAGTACGAAATCGGAAAGAACAACACCCCGGAGAGGAAGGTCACCGAACCGAGCAGCGGCAGCTGCAGTGTGGTTTCCTTGGCGGCCCCGATGAGGTTGGCACACAGCAGCACGCACACATACGCGCCAAGGATCAGATCGTAGTAGCGGTAGGTTTTCACGCCGCGCAGCGTATCAGGACCACCGTGCCGGCAGCACCGTCGCGGCCGCTTCCCCGAAGCCGATGCGTACCCAGCCCGGACGCTCGCACCAGCCGCGCAGGCTGACGCGATCGCCGTCTTCGAGAAACGTGCGCTCTTCCCCGGATGCGAGCCGCAGCACCTGGCGCCCGCCGGCGGTCAGTTCCAGCAACGAACCGGCCTCCTCGGGCCGCGCCCCCGATTGCGTACCGCTGCCAAGCAGATCACCGGGCATGAGATTGCAGCCGTTGACGCTGTGGTGCGCCAGCATCTGCGCCACGGTCCACCAGGACTCGCGGAAGCTCGAGGCCGAGAGACGCTGCGCCGCCATCCCGGTGCTGCGCATGCGCGCGCTCTCGAGCCACACTTCCAGCCGCAGGTCGATGCCGCCCTGCGCGCGCAGCTGCACGCCATCCAGATAGGGCAGCGGGGCGGGCTCGGCCGCGGGACGCGTGAACGGCACCCGAAACGGCGCCAGTGCCTCCAGCGTTACCACCCAGGGGGAGACGGTGGTGGCGAAGTTCTTGGCCAGAAACGGCCCGAGCGGCTGGTATTCCCAGGCCTGAACATCGCGCGCGGACCAGTCATTGAGCAGACACAGGCCGAAGATGTGCGCTTCGGCGTCCTCGAGCACTACGCGTGTGCCCAGCTCGTTCCCGCGTCCCACGAATATGCCGACCTCGAGCTCATAGTCGAGCCGCCGCGAGGGACCCAGCTGCGGTGCCTCGGCGCCCGCGGGCATGAGCTGCGCCACCGGCCGGTGAAAGTCACATCCCGACACGCGTACGGAAGAGGCGCGCCCGTGGTAGGCGATCGGCACCCACTTGTAGTTGGGGAGCAGTGGATTGTCGGGACGGAACAGGCGGCCGACGGCCGTGGCGTGGTGAATGGAGGCGTAGAAATCGGTGAAGTCGCCGATGTCGGCCGCCACGCGGTACTCCGCGGCGCGCTGGGGCACGAGCAGCGGCTGCAGCCGCGACGCCAGCGGGGAGGCGCTGCGCAGCGCCCCTGACAGGGCCGCCCGCAGCGCCGTGGAGGCCTGCGGCCCCTGCGCCATGAGCGCATTGAGTGCCGCTCCCGTACAGGCGGCCAGCGCCCGCGCCGCGCCTCCCTCGAAGAGGCCCAGAGAATGCACTGCACCCAGGTCGAGAATCTGATCGCCGATCGCCACTCCGCCGCGAAATTCCTCGTCCCGGCCGGCGCGCCGGAAGGAGGCGAACGGCAGGTTCTGGAGCGGGAAGTCGGTGTCGGGCGTGTTGGCCGTGGCTACCCAGCTCTTCAGTCCCGGATCGTGGGTGGCGTTGATGCCGGCCGTCGCACTCACGATCCGCGCCGCCGTCGCGCGCGTCGGGAGGAGGCTTCCGGCGGCCTGAAGTTTCGCTTCAGCTCCTGCCACACGCTGTCGTAGTCCTTCTGCAGCAGCGGGCTCTGCAGCGCGTAGGGCGTGGGCCGCAGGATGCTGCGGGTCTCGAACATGAAGGCCATCGTGCCACCGACGTGCATGGGCCGCGAGGTGTCCGCATGGCTCGCCTTCGCGAAGGTGGCTGCATCCGGGCCGTGGCCGCTCATGCAGTTGTGGAGCGAGGCACCACCGGGCTCGAAGCCCTCCGCCTTGGCATCATAAACACCCTCGATCAGGCCCATGAACTCGCTGGCGACATTGCGGTGAAACCAGGGGGGCCGGAAGGTGTCCTCCATGGCGAGCCAGCGCGGCGGAAAGATGACGAAGTCGATGTCGTCGACCCCCGGGGTGTCGCTGAGGGACTGCAGTACGAGGAAGATCGACGGATCCGGATGGTCATAGCTGATCGAGCCCAGGGTGTTGAAGCGCCGCAGATCGTACTTGTAGGGCACGTTGTTGCCATGCCAGGCGACGACATCCAGCGGCGAGTGCCCGATCGGCGCCGTCCACAGCCGCCCGGCAAACTTCGCCACCAGCTCGAAGCGCCCTTCCCGGTCTTCGTACCAGGCGACCGGTGAGCTGAAGTCACGCGGGTTGGCGAGGCCGTTGGAACCGATGGGCCCCAGGTCTGGCAGGCGCAGCGGCGCGCCGAAATTCTCACACACGTAGCCGCGCGCCGCCGGCCCGAGAAGCTCCACCCGAAAACGCAGGCCGCGGGGAATCACGGCGATCTCGAGCGGCGCGACTTCGAGCACTCCAAGTTCGGTCAGCAGGCGCAGCGACCCCGCCTGCGGCACGACGAGCAGCTCGCCGTCCGCGTCGTAGAAGAAGCGCCCCTGCATGGAGCGGTTGGCGACGTACCAGTGGATGCCGCAGCCGCGGTGGGCATCCGGGGAGCCGTTGCCTGCCAGGGTGCGCAGGCCCTGCAGGAAATCCGTCGCGGCGCGCGGCAGCGGCGGTGCCGACCAGCGCAGGCGGTTGGGAGGGGCCGGCAGCTCGTCAAAGCGGCTGCCGAAGCTGGCGGATGCGAGGGGTGCGAACGCGCCGTGCACCGCCGCCGGGCGGATGCGGTAGAGCCAGGTGCGTCGGTTGCTGTGCCGCGGAGCCGTGAAAGCCGTACCGGAGAACTGCTCGGCGTACAGCCCGTAGGCACAGCGTTGCGGGGAGTTGCGACCCTGCGGCAGCGCGCCCGCCAGCGCTTCGGTGGCGAAGTGATTGCCGAAGCCGCTGAGATAGGTCCGCTCAGGCGCGCCCGTGGCGGGCCGCTTGCCGGCGCTTTTCATCATGAAGCCCTCCCCTCAGGCGTGGGCACGCATTATAATGTCGCCAAACGGTTGCACGCGCAACTTTATGGAGCTTGAGCCGACGTGACACCGCGAACCGCCCCGCGCCCCACGCTGCGCCTCCCCGCCTTCGTGCCCTTTCGGCTCAATCGCCTGGCCGACGCCGTCAGCGAACACCTCGCCGCGATCTACCGCGGACGCTCGTCACTCGAAGTGCCGGAATGGCGCATCATCGCAACCGTAGGCCAGGAGCGCGGCTGCACCGCCCAGTTCATTGCCGCGAGTACCCGCATGCACAAGACGCGCGTCAGCCGCGCGATCGCCCAGCTGCTGGCGCGCGGGCTGATCGAGCGGGCCGCAAGCCCCCAAGACCGGCGCGCGCTGCAGCTGCGTCTGAGTGTCGCCGGGCGTCGTCTCTATGCGCAGCTCGTACCCCTGGCGCTGGCACGCGAGGAAGCCCTGCTCGGCTGCCTCAACGCGGGCGAACGACGCGCCTTCCTCGCCGCGCTCGGGCGCCTGGAAACGCACCTGCAGCTGCGCGGAAGCGGCTGAGCCGGGCTGTTAACATGCGCGCCGTGAGAGTCTTCCTGCCCTGGCCACTGGTCGTGTTACTGGCCGCCACCGCGGTGGCACCGCGCGGCGAGCCGCCCACGCCGCTCCTCGCGCCGCTGGCGCACTCGGCAGCCCTGACGCTTGAGGGGGCCAGCGTGCCTGGCGCACTGATCCTGCGCGTGCGAGCGGGCTCGGCCGGAAGCCCCGTGAGCGTGAGCGACCTTGCGGCCTCGATCGATGGCCAGGAGCTGCCCGCCACGCCGCAGGCCGACGGCGCCTGGCGCGTGCCGCTGCCGAGCCACCCGGCGGCGAAGGAGGGTCGGCTGGACGTGGCGGTCACCCACGACGGCATACGCGAGCTGCTCACGGCCAGGGTTGCGCTCGCGGCCCCGACCGCGTCGGAGCCCGGCGGCTCGGGCGTTCACAATCAGCTCCTGTGGTGGGTGCTGAACATCGCCATCGTGCTGATCGCAGCCGTGGCGATCTCGCGCCGCGCCTCCTGAGGCGCGGCTTCGCGAAGGCGCAGCCGCAGCCTCGCTACGGCGAGGTCACCGCCCTGAGGTAGCGATAGAAGAAGAGGTTCCCGGTGTAGAACGCGGCGACCCCGACACGCTCGTCGCGCCCGTGCGCGCGCACATCATCGACGTCGATCGCAATACCGCTGATCCCGTAGGTCGGCATGCCCGCGGCATTGGTGTAGATGGCGTCGGAGGCGCCAGCTTCCATGGACGGGAACACCGGGACACCCGGCCATATCGATGCGACGATGCGGTCCAGCGGTTTCACGACTTCGGGCCGCAGCGGCGGCGGCGCAAAGCTCGTGTAGCCAGGATCCTTGTCGGTAACCCTGCCCTCGTAGGTGACGAAGCGCACCGAGACCTGCGGATCGTTGATGACCCTGACCAGCTGCTCGCGCACCTCCTGCAGCGAATGGCCGGGCAGGATGCGGCAATTCACGGTGGCGTGGGCGGCCTGCGGCAGGGCGTTGGGTGCATGACCGCCCCCGAGCATGGTGGCGACGCAATTGGTGCGCATGACGGCATTGTCGCTCGGCTCGCGCGACAGCCGCGCCACGGCGGCGGCATCGGGCGGGGAGCGGAGGATGCCGCGGATGTCCGCCGCACGCTGCGGCGCGGACAGGGCGGCCAGGCGCTCGAAGTACGGTCGTGAGACGTTGTTCAGCTCGAACGGAAACTGGTACTTGGAGAGGTTCAGCAGCGCCTGCGAGAGCGCATAGATGGCATTGTCCGCGCGCGGCTCGGCACTGTGGCCCCCGCGGTTGGTGACCGACAGGTAGTAGTCGCCGTAGAGCTTCTCGGTGGCCCCGAGCCGGAACATGATCGGCACGCCCTTCTCCGAACGCAGCGACCAGCCGTCGGTATTGATCACGAAGTCCGCGGCGATCAGCTCACGGCGGTTCTTGATCAGCCAGTCAACTCCGTTGCAGCAGCCCCCCTCCTCGTCCGCGGTCAGCGCCAGGATGATATCGCGGTCGGGCCTGAAGCCCTCCTGCTTTAGGCGCAAAAGTGCGGCCACCATGATTGCATCGTTTTCCTTGGTATCGGAGGCGCCCCGGCCATAGAAGTAGCCATCCTTTTCGACGAACCGGTAGGGGTCAGTGCTCCAGTCCTCCCGACGAGCCTCGACCACGTCGAGATGGCCGAGCAGCAGTACGGGCCTGCGCGCCCCGGAGCCGTGGAACCGTACGACCAGGTTCTTCTTTTTCTCGTTCGGACCGCCCGCAATCACCACGTCTGCGGCCGGGAAGCCGGCATCGCGGAAGCGCTGCGCCATCGCTGCGGCTGCCGCGGTGACGCTGCCGACCGAATCCGAGGTGTTGATCTCGGTCAGTTCCCTGAAGATCTCGCGCGCGACCCGGTTCGATGCGGTATCGGAGGCAGAGTCGCCCGCCCCGACGTGCCCGGAAATGCAGGCGCCGAGCACGCTGGCCGCCAGCACGTTCAAGTTACGCAGCTTCATGAATACGATCCCTGAAGTGAAATCTCTGGCCAGGCGGCACATGCTCCGCAGTCGCGCGCAAGCGGCGCGAACTCAGTGGGCGGTGATCGCCCGCAGGTAACGGTTCACCAGTTCGTTCTCTTTGTAGAAGGCATCGACTGCCAGCCGCTCGTCGCGGCCGTGCGCGCGCGCATCATCCGGATTGTAGGTGACGGCCCCGAAGGTGTAGGTGGGTACGCCTCCGGCCATCGCGTACACCGCGTCTGAGGCCCCGATCGCCATGAAGGGTATGACGGCAATCTGCGGCCAGATCTCCTGCGCTATTTTCTGCAGGGGTTCGAGCACTTCAGGCAGCACGCGCGCGGGCGGCAGGGCGCCGGCGGCGGGCGCCGCGGCCAGGACCTTGCCGTTGGCGGCGATGTAGCGCACCTGGATCTGGGGATTGGCCAGTGCCGTGATCAGCCGCTGGCGCACCTCCTCGGGGGAATGCCCGGGAAGAATGCGGCAGTTGATGACGGCCTCAGCGCGCTGCGGCAGCGCGTTGTTGGCATGTCCCGCCGCCAGACGGGTGGGGACACAGGTGGTGTGCGTAATCCAGCGGTCCTGCGCGTTCTGCGTCAGCCGCCGGATCGCCTGCGGATCGGGAGGTTCCTTGACGACCGCGCGCATGTCGGCCGCCCGTTGCCCGGTTTCGACCGCGGCGCGCCGCTCGTAGTAGGCGCGCGTCACCTCATTCAGCTCGAAGGGAAACTCGTAAGCGGCGAACCGATCCAGGCCCGCCGTCAGGGTGTAGATGGCGTTATCGGCTACCGGCTCGGAACTGTGGCCGCCGGGATTGGTGACCGCGAGCTGGTAGTCGGCATATAGCTTTTCGGTCGCATCCAGGTTGAGGACCAGCGCCTTACCGTTCACGGTGGGGATTGACCAGTCATCCAGGTTGATCGCGAATTGCGCTGCCACCAGTTCCGGGTGGTTTTTGAACAGCCACTGCACGCCGTTGGCCGTACCGGACTCCTCATCGGCGGTCAGCGCCAGAATGAGATCGCGCGCCGGCTGATAACCCTCCTGCTTCATCTGCAACAGGGTCGCCACCATGATCGCGTCACCATTCTTCATATCGATCGTGCCGCGACCATAGAAGTAGCCGTCCTTCTCGACGAGCTTGAACGGGTCGGTCGCCCAGTCCTCGCGCGGGGCCTCGACGACGTCCAGGTGCCCCAGCAGCAGGACGGGCTTGTGCGCGCCGGTGCCGCGCAGGCGCACGACCAGGTTCTTTTTGTTCTCGCGCGGACCGAGCAGCTGCACGTCCGCGGCCGGAAACCCCGCAGCGCGGAAGCGCCTGGCCATCGCCTCGGCGGCGGCGGTGACGTTGCCGACCGAGTCGGTCGTGTTGATCTCGATGAGCTGTGCGTAGATCTCGCGCGCGAGGCGGTTCGACGCCTCCTGGCCGGCAGCGCCCGCCCGTGCGGCCGTCGTCGCGAGCAGCACGGACACGATGGCGACACTGCGCCAGCTAATTAGCTTCATGGACTCCTGCCAGCCGCGCCCGTCGTCACCTTCTCCGCCGCTTGCCCCACCACGAGCAGCCGGAAGGTGCCCGGCACGATCGACCTGCGCGGATGCGGATGCTCGGGGGTGGGTGCCGGTGCCTCGCCGAAGTCCGAGGTCACGAGAAAGATCCGATGGGTGCGCTCATCGAGGGTCATCGTGCGCGCACCCGGCTGCGTCGCCACTGATTGCGCCACCTTGGGCGCACCGGAAGCCTCCGGCGCGATCGCCATCAGCACCCCGTCCCCGCAGGAGGCGAACGCAAGGCGCGCCCCGGGATCGTAGCCGGCCCCGTCCGCACCGCCCCCGATCGGAGCCGTACCCAGCACGCCTCCGGAGGTGGCGTCCAGCACCGTCATGACATAGTTGGCGCACGCCACATAGAGCTGCTTGCCGGCCGTGTTCAGAGCCAGCCCGCTGGGCTCCTCGCAACCGGTGATCGGCCAGCTGGCCAACACGCTGAGGCTGCGCGAATCGATCACTGCGAGGCTGTTCTTGTCCTCGAGATTCACGTAGATGCGGCCCTGGCCGTCGGCGCGCGCGAACTCCGGCTTTGCCTCCAGCGGGATCGTGCCGACGACTTCGTTGCTCACCGCATCGATCACGGTGGCGTTGCGGCCCCGGCCGTTGAAGGCAAAGACGCGCCGGCTCGCCGGGTCGTAGACGATGGCATCAGGGTTCTCGCCGGTGGACTTGATGTCCTTCAGGCGCGCGAGTGTCCTGAGGTCGAAGACCACGATCGTGCCGGCGGCGCCCGCGCTCACGTAGCCACGCCCGAGTTCCGGGGCGAGCGCGATCCCGTGCACTCCGGGGGTATCGGCGATCTCCCCGCTACGGGCCAGTCGATCGGAATCGACGACATCGACCCGCGTCCCGTGGGCGATGAAGAGCCGATGCCCCGCGGCGTCGAAGGTCATGTCGTCCCAGCCGCCCTCCCCCGGCAGCGGCACCGTGGCCGTGAGGCGGTACAGCGGCCGGCTCAGGGCCGAGCTTGCCAGCATCACCGCCGCGAGCGCGCGCGAGTGCGGCCGTCCGTGGTCTCCAAGGCGGTCTCGTCAGACTCATAGCTACCTCCCTGTGCAGGTCAAATCGAGTAGGGGCGCCGGCCGCTGCGGGCAAGGTCAGTGAATGATCCGCGCGCACAGATTCAGCAGCGGCGCAGGCAGTATGCCCAGCACGAGCACGGCCAAGGCGTTGAGCCCCAGTGCGAGCCGCACGCCGCCGGGTGCGGTCCCGGGGGGCGCTGCACCCACCGGATCGTCGAAGTACATGAGCTTGATGACGCGCAGATAGTAGTAGGCACCCACCACCGACATCGCCGCGGCAATGATCACCAGCCACAGGTGGTGCGTCTCCCACAGCGCCTGGAAGATGCGCAGCTTGGCCCAGAAACCCACCAGCGGCGGCACCCCGGCAGTGGAGAACATCAGCAACATCATCGCAAAGGCGAGCAGCGGATCGCGCTGGTGCAGGCCCTTGTAGTCATCGAGCCGGTCCGCCTCGAATCCCTTGCGGCTCGCCAGCAGGATCACACCGAAGGATCCAAGCGCCACCAGCACGTAGACGAGCGTGTAGTAGAGCGCCGCCGCATAGCCATCGGGCGTGCCGGCCACAAAGCCCAGCACGATGAAGCCGACATTGGCGATGGTCGAGTAGGCGAGCATGCGCTTGAGGTTGGTCTGCACGATGGCGACGACGTTGCCGACCACCAGGGTCAGCACCGCGAGCATCGCCAGCATCTGCGTCCACTCCAAGGTGAGTGCCGCCCAGCCCCTGTGCGAGCAGGCGCAGCGCGAGCGCGAAGTAGGCGATCTTGGGCACCGTGCCGATGAACAGGGTGACGCTGGTGGGTGCGCCCTCGTAAACATCCGGCAGCCACATGTGGAACGGCACGGCGCCGAGCTTGAAGGCGACCGCGACGACGATGAACACGACCCCCATGACGACGCCGAGTGAAGTGGGCGTGCTCAGGCGCACCGCCAGTTCCCCGAGGTCGAGCGTGCCGGTCAGGCCGTAGATGAGCGACATGCCGTACAACAGAGCTCCGGAGGCGATCGCGCCGAGCACGAAGTACTTCATGGCCGCCTCGGCCGAGATCCCCGAGTCCCGGTCGAACGCGACCAGGGCGTACACGGACAGCGCGAGCAGCTCCACTCCGAGGTACACCGTCAGCAGGCTGTTGGCGGAGACCAGGACGAAGATTCCGAGCAGCGCCGTGAGTGCGAGCACGTAGTACTCGCCCCGCAGGATGTTGCGCTGGATGAGGTAGCCGCGCGAGTACAAAAGCGCCACGGCCACGACCAGAAACCCGGCCAGCTTCAGCACGAACGCCAGCTCATCGGCCACGTACATGCCCTGCAGGATCACGATCCGCTCGGTCACGTGCGCGTATTCGACGCTCAGGGCGGCGCTCACCGCGAGCGCCAGCAGCGTCAGGGTCGAGGTGAGTCCGGGACGGCGCTCGCCGGCGAACACGTCGATGAGCAGGATGGCGCAGATCGCCACGACCAGGCAGATCTCCGGTGTGACCGGTGCCAGGCTCGACCAGAGGAACGGTGTTTCGGGCATGGCGAGTCTTCAGGACCTCATAGCTTGGTCGCGATCGCCTGGGCGACCAGATGATGGATGGTCGGCTGCATGACCTTCAGCAGCGGCGCGGGCCACACGCCCACCAGCAGCACCGCCGCCGCGAGCGCCGCGAGCACCAGGAACTCGCGGCCGTTCAGGTCCTTCAGTGCCGCGACCCGCGGGCTCGTGACCGGTCCGAACACCACCCGCTTGACCAGCCACAGCGTGTAGGCCGCGCCGAGCACGAGTGTCACCGCGGCCAGGAACGAGTACCAGAAGCTCGCGCGGAAGCTGGCGACGATGACCAGGAACTCCCCGACGAAGCCCGAAGTGCCCGGCAAGCCGGTGTTGGCGAGAGCAAAGAGCACCATGAAAGCTGCGAACACCGGCATGGTGTTGACGACGCCACCGTAGTCGGCGATCTGGCGGCTGTGGACGCGGTCGTAGAGCACCCCGACGCACAGGAACAGCGCTCCGGAGATCAGCCCGTGCGACACCATCTGCACCATGGCGCCATCCAGCCCCATGCCCGCGCCCTGCACGCTGCCGGTATGGCGCACGATCTCGTAGACCACGAAGGCGCCCAGGGTGACAAAGCCCATGTGCGCGATGGAGGAGTAGGCGATCAGCTTCTTCATGTCCTGCTGCACAAGCGCCACGAAGCCGATGTACACCACGGCGATCAGCGAGAGCGAGATGACCAGCAGATCCAGCTCGCGGCTCGCATCCGGCGCGACCGGCAGGCTGAACCTGAGGAACCCGTAGCCTCCCATCTTCAGCATGATGGCCGCCAGGATCACCGAGCCGCCGGTGGGCGCCTCCACGTGCGCATCCGGGAGCCAGGTGTGAACCGGCCACATGGGCACCTTGACCGCGAAGGCCAGGAGGAAGGCGACGAAGATCCAGCGCTGCTCGATGAGGGTGAGCGGCAGAGCCTGCAGCCCCGCGATGGAGTAGCTGCCGCCCTTCACGTACATGTAGATCAGGGCGGCGAGCATGAACACGGAACCGAGGAAGGTGTAGAGGAAGAACTTGATGGTGGCGTATACCCGGCGCGGGCCGCCCCAGATGCCGATGATCAGGAACATCGGGATCAGCATCGCTTCCCAGAAGAAGTAGAACAGCAGCGCATCGAGCGCGCAGAACACCCCGATCATCAGCCCTTCCATGATGAGGAAGGCGGCGAAGTACTGCGCCGGTCGCTTCTCGATGACGCTCCAGCCGGCGATGATCACCGGCACGGTCATGAACGCCGTGAGCACGATCAATGGCATGGAGATGCCGTCCACGCCGAGCGCGTAGTAGGCGTTGAATCGCGGGATCCACGGCAGGGTCTGCGGGAACTGCATCGCGGCGGTGGTCGGGTCGAACGCGCTCCACAAGGGCACCGCCAGGGCGAGCGTGGCCAGCGAACCGAGCAGTGCCACCCAGCGAGCGGCTGCGACGTTGCGATCGCCGAGCAGCAGGATGAGCACGCCCGCGCCGATGGGCAGCCAGATCAGGATCGACAGAAGACCATGCATCGTGTGACTTTGTTCTTTGTCAGGCGTGCGCCAGGAACCAACCGAGCAGCAGCGCCAGCCCGATCATCATCCAGAAGGCATAGGAGTAGAGGTAGCCGCTTTGTACACGGCGCACCAGGCCGCCGAACCAGCCAATGCCGGCCGCCGTGCCGTTCACCAGCGCGCCATCGATCAGCACCTCATCGCCGCCCTTCCATAGCCCGACACCGATGCGGCAGGTCAGCGGCGCGACGACGTGCTCGTTGAACCAGTCGAAGTAGTACTTGTGCGTGAGCAGCGTGCGTACGGCGCTCAGGCGCTGCGCCGCCACGTCTGCAAGCTGCGGCCGCCACAGGAAGAACACCCACGCGGTCACCACTCCGGCGAGGGCGAACCAGAACGGCAGCGCGCTGAAGCCGTGCAGGGCGGCCGTTAGGGCGCCGGAGAACTCCTCGCCAACCTTGCCGACGACGTTGTTCTGCGGCAGTACGAAAATGGCGCTGCCGAAATAACTGCCGAACAGCACCGGGCCGACCGTCAGCGCACCGATCAGCACCGAGGGAATCGCCAGGGCGATGAGCGGCAGCGTCACCACCAGGGGACTCTCGTGCGGGGCGTGACCGGCTCCAGGCCCCGCATCGGGTTCCTGATGCGTCTCATGCCCCGGTGCGCTGGCGTCCTGGCGCCCATCGGCACCGTGTGCCGCACGAAAGCGCTCCGGACCATGGAACGTCATGAACAGCATGCGGAAGGTATAGAGCGCCGTGACGAATACCCCGCACAGCACGCACCAGTAGGCGTAGCTCGCACCCCAGCGGTGCGACTCACCGACCGCCTCGATGATCGCATCCTTGGAGTAAAAACCCGAAAAGAACGGCGTGCCGATGAGCGCCAGCGCGCCGATCCAGCAGGTGATGGCGGTGATCGGCATGTACTTGGCGAGGCCGCCCATCTTGCGCATGTCCTGCTCGTGGTGCATGCCGATGATCACCGAGCCGGCGGCGAGGAACAGCAGGGCCTTAAAGAAGGCGTGGGTCATGAGGTGGAACATGCCGGCGCCGTAGGCGGACACCCCGAGCGCCACCGTCATGTAGCCCAGCTGCGAAAGTGTCGAGTAGGCGATGACGCGCTTGATGTCGTTGTTCACGATGCCCAGCAGGCCCATGAAGAACGCCGTGGTCGCGCCGATCACGAGGACGAAGGACAGCGCGGCGTCGGAGTACTCGAACAGGGGCGACATGCGCGCCACCATGAAGATCCCGGCGGTCACCATGGTGGCGGCGTGGATCAGCGCGGAGATCGGGGTGGGGCCTTCCATCGAGTCCGGTAGCCACACGTGCAGCGGCACCTGCGCGGACTTGCCCATCGCACCGATGAACAGGCACACGCAGATGAGCGTGAGCGCGTTGACACTCCAGGTCGCGGACAGCGGGATCAGTGCCTGCGCGATCTGCGGGGCTGCGGCGAAGGCCTGGGCGTAATGCAGGGAATTGGTGAAGTAAGCGACCCCGGCAATGCCGAGCACGAAGCCGAAATCCCCGATGCGGTTGACGATGAAGGCCTTGAGGCTGGCAAAGATCGCCGACGGGCGCGTGTACCAGAAGCCGATCAGCAGGTAGGAGACCACGCCCACGGCTTCCCAGCCAAAGAACAACTGCATGAAGTTGTTCGCCATCACCAGCATCAGCATCGAGAAGGTGAACAGCGAGATGTAGCTGAAGAAGCGCGTGTAGCCCGGGTCATCGCGCATGTAGCCGATGGTGTAGACGTGCACGCACAGCGATACGAAGGTAACGACCACCATCATGAGCGCCGTCAGCCGGTCGACGAGGAAGCCGACCTGCATACTCATGCCGTCGCTCACCAGCCAGGTGTAAACCGCCCCGTCATAGGCGGGCACGCCGCCCCAGTAGATATCGCGCAACACTGCGCAGGACAGGGCGCAGCTGACCGCCACCCCGGCAATGGTGACCAGATGCGCCCCGGTGCGCCCGATATAGCGCCCGCCGAGTCCGGCAATGATCGCTGCCACCAGTGGCAGCAGCGGCACCGCGAGCAGCACGTTCGGATTCATGGGCGCGGCTCAGCCTTTCAGCGTGTTCAGGTCTTCGACGTTGATGCTGCGCCGCTCGCGGAACAACACCACCAGAATCGCCAAGCCGATGGCTGATTCAGCCGCCGCCACCGTGAGCACGAAGAACACGAACACCTGCCCGTTCAGGTCGCCGAGGTAGCGCGAGAAGGCGATGAAGTTGAAGTTGGCCGCGAGCAGCAGCAGCTCGACGCACATCAGCAGCAGAATCACGTTCTTGCGGTTGAGGAAGATGCCCGCGACCGCCAGCGAGAACAGGATCCCGGACAGGGTGAGCAGCTCCGCTAAGCTGATCATGGGTTCTTCTCCGCGTCCATCTTCACGATGCGCAGACGGTCCTGCGCGCGCACCGCCACCTGGGCATCCACGTCCTGATGCTTCAGCCCGGGGCGGTGCCGCATGGTGAGCGCGATGGCCGCGACGATGGCCACCAGCAGCAGCATGGCCGCGAGTTCCAGCGGGTAGGCATAGCGGGTATAGAGAATGCGGCCCAGTTCCAGCGTATTACTGTAATCGGCCGCGTGCGGGGTGGCCCCGCGGCTGGCATCGACGCCGAGCGCGCCCCTGGCCCAAACGACGCCCACGATCTCCACGATCACCGCCAGCGCGGTCAGCCAGCCGAGCCACGCGAAGCGCGTGAAGCCCTGCCGCAGTTCGGCCAGGTTGATATCGAGCATCATGACGACGAACAGGAACAGGACCATGACCGCGCCGACGTACACCAGCACCAGCACCACCGCGAGGAACTCAGCCTCGATCAGCAGCCAGATGGCCGCCGAGGTGACGAAGCACATGACCAGCGCCAGCGCGGAGAACACCGGGTTGCGTGCCCCGATCACGCCCACGGCCGAGAGGACCAGGATGGTGCTGAAGACGTAGAACAGCGCGGATATCAGCATGGTGGGTCTTAGCGGTAAGGGGCGTCGGCCGCCTTGTCCGTCGCGATCATCGCCTCGTAGCGCTCACCGACCGCCAGCAACTTGTCCTTGCTCATGATGTTCTCGCCGCGCCGCTCCATGTGGTACTCGTGGATGCGCGTGAGCACGATCGCGTCTACCGGGCAGGCCTCCTCGCAGAAGCCGCAGTAGATGCATTTGAAGAGGTCGATATCGTAGCGGGAAGTACGCCGGGTGCCGTCAGGGCCCACGTCCGAGTCGATCGTGATGCACACCGCCGGGCACACCGCTTCGCACAGCTTGCAGGCGATGCAGCGCTCCTGGCCGTTCGGGTAACGGCGCAGCGCGTGCAGCCCACGAAAGCGCGGCGACTGCGGCGTCTTCTCTTCCGGGTAGTTGATGGTGAACTTGCTCTCGAAGAACGTGCGCGCCGTCACCGTCATGCCCTTGAGCAGCTCGGGCAGCAGGAACGTCTTGAAGGGATTGAGGGCCATGTGTATGTCCGATCAGTGGAACCAGGGCCGCGACCAGGGTCCGATGTGGTACACCGAGAGCAGCATCTCCACGCCGATCCACACGAGCGTCACGGGAATCAGTGCCTTCCACCCCAGGCGCATGATCTGGTCGAAGCGGTAGCGCGGGAAGGTGGCGCGAAACCACAGGAACAGGAACACCAGCGCGAATACCTTGAGGAACAGCCACAGGAAGCTCGGCTGCCCGAGGAAGGTGGCGCCCAGCCCCGGATAGCCCTCCAGCGGACCCTGCCAGCCACCGAAGAAAAACACCGCGGTGAGGGCCGAGATCAGGATCATGTTGGCGTACTCGGCCAGGAAGAACAGCGCAAACGCGATCCCCGAGTACTCGACGTGAAAGCCGGCCACGATCTCGGACTCGCCCTCGGCGACGTCAAACGGCGCCCGATTGGTCTCGGCGATGCCGGAGATGAAATAGACCATGAACAGCGGAAACAGCCAGAACCAGTTCCAGGAGAGAAAGCCGCCCGCCTGCGTGTGCACGATGGTGCCCAGATTCATGCTGCCGGTGGCCATGAGCACGCCCACCAGCGCGAAGCCCATCGCGATTTCGTACGCGACCATCTGGGCCGCGGAACGCATGGCACCGAGGAACGCATACTTCGAGTTCGTCGCCCAGCCGGCGATGATAACGCCGTACACGCCCATCGAGGTGAGCGACAGCAGATAGAGCAGCCCCGCATCGGCCTTGGAGATCACCAGCTCAGGCGACAGCGGGATCACCGCCCATGCGGCAAACGCCGGGATGAGCGCGATCATCGGCGCGAGTCGAAAGAGAATCTTGTTGGACTTTATGGGAATCACCACCTCCTTGATGAGGAGCTTGATGACATCCGCAAACGGCTGCCCGAAGCCCGGCAGGAGGCCGAAGATGCGCACCCGGTTTGGGCCGCGCCGCAGCTGCATCCAGCCAATCACCTTGCGCTCCCACAGGGTCAGGAATGCAACGCACAGGATCAGCGCGACGGTGACGATGAGGATCCAGACGGTGCTGCGCACGTAGTCCGGGAGCGACGCCCAGAGCGCCGGCAGCGAGGTCCATAAAGTGTGTAGGGTCTGCGGCACGGCTGCGGCTCGAGTGCTCAGTACGTCACGACCGGCATGCGGCCTTCGCGCGTGCGCTGCAGCGAGGGTGCGCGCCGTACGAGCGCATCGGTCTGATACATGGGCACATCGATGAGACCGGCCTCATCGGCGCCGGCCGCCGCATCCGTCACCCGGTGCGTGCCCTGGTAGCCGGCCGGGTGTACGTCGGCGCAGCGATCACGCACCTCCTGCAGCACCTCCTCGGAGCTTTGGTAGTCGAAGCCCCCGAGGTTCATGAGGTTGCCGAGCACCCGCAGCACCTTCCAGCCGGGGCGTGCTTCGCCGACCGGCGCCGCCGCGCCCGTCTGGCTCTGCCATTTGCCCTCGCAATTGACGTAGGTGCCCGAGGTCTCCGCGAAGGTGCCGATCGGCAGCATGACGTGGGCGACCGCCTTCATCTCCTCACTGGCAAAGGGCGTCAGCGCCACGACGAATTCACTGCGCGCCAGCGTGCGCAGCGCCTCGGGATCGAGCGCATCGATGCTCGGTTCAATGCCACCCACCAGCAGATAGGCCGGGAGCGGCTCCTGCAGCATCTGGCGCGCGTTGAGCCCCGGGGCCGCCACGGCTCGCGCCCCCGCCTCGCGGTGCGGCAGCACGCCCGCCAGGTAGGCCCCGACTGCGTTGCCACCTTCGGCAATGCGGCCGAGGCTCGCGCCGCTGAGGGCGGCCAGCGCGGCCGCCAGCGCGCGCACGTCCACAAAGCGCTCGTGGCGCGCCACGAGCGCTCCGAGCCACACCGCGCGCTTCTCGCCGGCGAGCAGGCTCGCCGCGAGCGTGCGCTGCGCCTCGCTCACGGGCGTGCGCCCGACGATCTCGCTCAGGTGCGCCGGCACGCTCTTGCCGCTGAGCTGCGCGACCGCGCCGAGGAGTCCTGCGAGCTCCCGCACGAAGTCCGCCGGCGCTGCGACGCGGTAGCTGTGCACCGGGAACAGGTAGGGGAAGCGCGCGGGATTCAGGAAATTGACCTGCGCACCGCGCCGGGCGGCCTTGCGCACGCGGTGCGCGAGCAGCGGCGCCTCGCGGCGCAGGTTCGAGCCGATGATGAAGAGCGCATCGAGAGAATCGACCTGCGCCACGGGCATGCCGAGGCCCGGGACGAGCGGATCGGCGGCGCTGTCGCGAAAATCCCGCTGTCGCAGGCGATGATCCACGTTATTGCACTTCAAAGCGCGCGCCAGGCGCTGCGCCAGGTACAGCTCCTCGAGCGTCGCGGTGGGGCTGGCCAGCACCCCGAGCTGGGGCGCCCGTGCGCGCAGCCCGGCGGCGACCTCGGCGAGCGCACTCTCCCAGTCGCTCTCGACCCACTGGGCGCCGCGTCGCACCAGCGGGCGCTGCAGGCGGTCGTCGCTGTAGACGCCCTCGTAGCTGAAGCGGTCGCGATCGGCGATCCAGATCTCGTTGATGGCCTCGTTCTCGCGCGGCACCACGCGCATGAGCTGCCCGCGCAGCACGTGGGCGAACAGGTTGCTGCCGACCGCATCGTGCGGAGAAATGAGCGGCACCGAGCTCATCTCCCAGGCGCGGGCGCTGAAGCGGTAGGGCTTGGAGACCAGCGCCCCCACCGGGCACAGGTCGATCACGTTGCCGGACAGCTCGTGATTCACGGTGCTCTCGATGTAGGTGCGCACGGCCATCTGCTCGCCGCGGCCGATCATGCCGAGCTCCTGCATCCCGGCGATCTCCTCGGTGAAGCGCACACAGCGCGTGCACTGGATGCAGCGCGTCATGTCGGTCGCGATGAGCGGGCCGAGGTTCTCGTCCTGGACCGCGCGCTTGCCTTCGTGGTAGCGCGACACGTCGCGCCCGAAGCCAACCGCCAGGTCCTGAAGCTCGCACTCCCCGCCCTGGTCGCAGATCGGACAGTCCAGCGGGTGATTGATCAGCAGAAATTCCATGGTGGCGCGCTGCGCGCCGATCGCACTTCGGGGACTTGGTGAAGACCTTCATGCCCTCCGCCACCGGCGTCGCGCAGGCGGGCATGGGCTTGGGCGCCTTCTCGATCTCTACCAGGCACATGCGGCAGTTGGCCGCCACCGCGAGCTTCTCGTGGTAGCAGAAGCGCGGCACGTAGGCGCCGCTCGCGTCCGTGGCGCGGATGAGCATCTCGCCCTTCTTCGCCTTGACCGCGACGCCGTCGATCTCGATGTTGACCAGGTCATCCGCCATGCAAGCTGCTTCCGTTTTGCGGGCGCGCCTTTAGGCCGCCCGTGCTCCGCGCGAATCGTTCACCATGCTGCGGCCGCCATGATCGATCATGTACTCGAATTCGTGCCGGTAATGCTTGAGGAAGCTCTGCACCGGCCAGGCGGCAGCGTCGCCGAAGGCGCAAATGGTGTGTCCCTCGATGCGATTGGCCACATCAAGGAGTAACCCGAGTTCCTCGCGCCGCGACTGGCCGGCCAGCACCCGCTTCAGCAGCCGATTCATCCAGCCAGTACCCTCCCGGCAGGGGGTGCACTGGCCGCAGGACTCCGAGTAGTAGAAGCGTGAGATGCGCTCGAGTACCCGCACCATGCAGGTGGTCTCGTCCATGACGATGGCGGCGCCGGTGCCGAGGGCCGAGCCCGCTGCCTTAACCGCGTCGTAGTCCATGTTGGTCTTCAGCATGATCTCCCCCGGCACCACCGGGACCGAGACGCCCCCGGGGATCACGGCCTTCAACTTGCGTCCCCCGCGCACGCCGCCGCACAGGGCGAGCAGCTCCGCGAACGGGATGCCCAGCGGCAGTTCGATGTTGCGGGGCCGCTCCACGTGCCCGGAGACCGAGTAGATCATCGTGCCGCCGGAATTCGCCGGACCCAGGCTCGCAAACCACTCCGGCCCCCTGCGCAGGATGGTTGGCACGGAGGCGAAGCTGAGCGTGTTGTTGATCGTGGTGGGCGCACCGTACACGCCGAAGTTTGCCGGGAAGGGTGGCTTGAAGCGCGGCTTGCCGGGCTTGCCTTCGAGCGACTCCAGCAGCGCGGTCTCCTCCCCGCAGATATAGGCGCCCGCGCCGACGAAGGTGTGCAGGTCGAAGTCGACGCCGCTGCCGCGCACGTTCTTGCCCAGGAGCCCCGCGGCGTACGCCTCCTGCAGTGCCGCCTCGAAGCGCGGCACGGGCTCGCCGAGGAACTCGCCGCGGATGTAGTTGTAGGCCACGGTGGTATTGGTGGCGTAGCCGGCGATCGCCAGCCCCTCGATCACCGCGTGCGGGTTGTAGCGCAGGATGTCGCGGTCGTGACAGGTTCCGGGCTCGCTCTCATCGGAATTGCACACCAGGTACTTCTGCGCCGGCGAGTTGCGCGGCATGAAGCTCCATTTGGTGCCGGTGGGAAAGCCGGCGCCGCCGCGGCCGCGCAGGCCCGAGGCCTTGACCTTGTCGATGATCGCTTCGCGCGGCGGTCTTGTCCGCGAGGATCTGCTCCCAGACCTTGTAGCCGCCGATCGAGCGGTAGGTGCTCGAGCGTCCAGGAGCGCTCGAGCCGCAGCGGCTCGAACACGGTGAGGTTCATCTTGTCGGTGTAGTCGCTCATTTGAGCGCGTCCAGGATCTTGTCGAGCTTCTCGGGCGTCAGGTTCTCGTGGAACACGTGATCGACCATCATCATCGGTGCCCCGGTGCAGGCCGCGAGGCATTCCTCCTCCTGCTTGAGGAAGATGCGCCCATCGGCGGTGCTCTGGTTGAGCTTGATGCCGAGTTTCTGCTCCGCGTGCGCCACCAGCTCCTCGCCGCCATTCAGCAGGCACGAGATGTTGGTGCAGATGCTGACGTGATGCCGCCCGCAGGGATGCGTTTCGAACATCGAATAGAAGCTCGCCACTTCGTAGACCTGGATCGGCGGCAGCCTGAGATACTCGGCCACCGCATCCATGAGCTCGGCGGTGAGGAAGCCCTGGTTCTGCTCCTGCGCCGCGCGCAGCGCCGCAATGCAGGCCGAGCGCTGCCGCCCGGGCGGGAACTTGGCCACCCAGTGGTCGATCTCGCGTGCGCGTGTGCTTCGGACAGCAGCGCGATCTTGCTGTGGGCGCCGGTGACGCTGGTGCTCTCGGTGCTCAACGGTCGATTTCCCCGAACACGATGTCCTGCGAACCGATGATCGGCGACCACGTCGGCGAGCATGTGCCCGCGCGTCATCTCCTCCAGGGCCGCCAAGTGCGGAAAGCCCGGCGCGCGGCACTTGAGCCGGTAGGGCTTGTTGGCACCGTCGGA
The DNA here is from genome assembly GCA_963806375.1 of uncultured Pseudomonadota bacterium. Classification (GTDB taxonomy): domain Bacteria; phylum Pseudomonadota; class Gammaproteobacteria; order Steroidobacterales; family Steroidobacteraceae; genus 13-2-20CM-66-19. The sequence goes on along the minus strand of CAWDXW010000006.1, from coordinate 108,947 downwards.
TACCAGGTAGATGCCGAACTCGCCCTTGGGCGCCTCGACCGCCGCATAGGTCTCCCCTGCCGGCACCTCATAGCCCTCGGTGAAGAACTTGAAGTGATGGATGAGCGCTTCCATGTCCTCTTTCATGTGCTCGCGCGAGGGCGCGCGCACCTTGCGGTCATCGATCATCACCGGGCCCGGATGGGCCTTCAGCCACTCCACGCACTGGCGCACCATGCGATTCGACTGACGCATCTCTTCCACGCGTACCAGATAACGGTCGTAGCAATCGCCGTTCACGCCCACCGGCACGTCAAAGTCCACGCGGTCGTAGACCTCATACGGCTGCTTCTTACGCAGGTCCCAGGCGATGCCGGAGCCGCGCAGCATCGGGCCGGAGAACCCCAGCTGCAGTGCGCGCTCGGGACTGACGACTCCGATGTTGACGGTGCGCTGCTTCCAGATGCGGTTGTCGGTCAGCAGCGTCTCGTAGTCGTCCATGGCGGCGGGGAAGGATTCGGTGAAGGCCTGGATGAAGTCGAGCATCGTGCCGGCACGCGCGGCGTTCATGCGCGCGGCGTCCTTCTGCGAGCGCCACTTGGAGGCCTGATACTTGGGCATCGAATCCGGCAGATCGCGGTAGACGCCGCCCGGACGGTAGTAGGTCGCGTGCATGCGCGTGCCCGAGACCGCCTCGTACACGTCCATCAGCTCCTCACGCTGTTTGAAGCACAGCAGGAACACCGTCATGGCCCCGATATCCAGGCCGTGAGCGCCAAGCCACATCAGATGATTCAGGATGCGCGTGATCTCGTCGAACATGACGCGCACGTACTGGGCGCGCTCGGGAGGGGTGATGCCGAGCAGGCGCTCGATCGCGAGCACGTAGGCGTGCTCATTGCACATCATCGACACGTAGTCGAGCCGGTCCATGTAACCGATCGACTGATTGAAAGGTTTCGACTCGGCCAGCTTCTCGGTGCCGCGGTGCAGGAGCCCGATGTGCGGGTCGGCCTTCTGGATGACCTCGCCGTCGAGTTCCAGCACCAGGCGCAGCACCCCGTGGGCCGCGGGATGCTGCGGCCCGAAGTTCATGGTGTAGTTGCGGATCTCGGTGGGCGGAGCGGCGGCCATCAGCGCGGGCCCTCCGGAGTCCTTGAGCGCGGGGTCGTAGCGGTGATCGTGCCGAATGACCTTCGGCACCAGCACGCGTGGCGTGATGCTCACCGGCTGGTACACAACGCGGCCCTTGGCGGCATCGTAGATCACTTCGACGTTACCGATCAGCGGGAAGTCCTTGCGAAACGGGTGGCCGATGAAGCCGTAGTCGGTCAGGATGCGGCGCAGGTCCGGGTGGCCGCGAAACAGCACCCCGAACAGGTCGAACGCTTCGCGCTCGAACCAGTTGGCCGCGGCCCACACCCCGATGACCGAATCGATCACCGGCTCCTCGGTGTCCGCGATGCGTACGCTCAGGCGCACACGCTGATTGTGAGTAATGGAGAGCAGGTTGTAGACCACCGCGAAGCGCCCCGCCCATCCGCCGCGGGTGGCTCGCTGCGCGCCACGCGCGCGCGGCTGAAGCCGGAACGGGTGGCGCTCTCGGTCTGCCAGTCATCGCGGCCGTAATGCAGGTAGTCGACGCCGGCGAGGTCCACGAGCTCTCGAACCGCAGCTCCGGCGCATCGCGCAGCGCACGGCACACCTGCAGCAGCGCGGCCGCGTCGGTCTCGTAGGCCAACTCGCGCTCGAGCGATGCCACGCGGCGCACCTGCCCTGGCAGCTGCGCGTCAATCTTCTGGGCGAGAGCTTCGATACGCTCACTCACCTCGAACTCACTCCTTCGCGCTTAACCGGCGATCGTGCTCGTGCGAGCAATCTTCTTCTGCAGCTGCACGATGCCGTAAACCAGGGCCTCCGCGGTCGGCGGACAGCCCGGCACGTACACATCCACGGGGACGATGCGGTCGCAGCCGCGTACCACGGCATAAGAATAATGATAGTAACCGCCGCCGTTGGCGCACGATCCCATGGAGATGACCCAGCGCGGCTCGGCCATCTGGTCGTACACCTTGCGCAGCGCCGGGGCCATCTTGTTGACCAGCGTGCCGGCGACAATCATCACGTCGGACTGGCGCGGGCTGGGACGAAACACGACTCCAAATCGATCGAGGTCATAACGGGAAGCGCCCGCGTGCATCATCTCGACCGCGCAGCAGGCCAGCCCAAAGGTCATCGGCCACAGCGACCCGGTCCGGGCCCAGTTGACGAGGTTATCCACCTGCGTGGTCATGAAGCCGCGCTGAGCGAAGGCCTCCGGGTTCTCAGGAATCGTGTCGGGGCCCGCTAGTCCCACTCCAGAGCCCCCTTCTTCCACTCGTAGACGAAACCGACCACGAGGATGCCGAGGAAGATGCCCATGGACGCAAGCCCGAACAGGCCGATCTTGCCGAGCGCCACGGCCCACGGAAACAGGAAGGCGATCTCCAGGTCAAAGACGATGAAGAGAATCGCCACCAGGTAGTAGCGCACGTCGAACTTGCTGCGCGTGTCCTCGAAAGCCTCGAAGCCGCATTCGTACGGGGAGCGCTTGGCCGGATCGTCGTGGAAGCGTGAAAAGTAGCGCCCGATGCCGGTGCCGAGGATGAGGAGCACCGCGGCCAGGCCCGCGGCTACGATCAGGAAGATGAAGATCGGCAGATAGTTCGACAGCATCGCCTGCGACCGTAAAAAAGGCAGATCGAACCTCGACCTGCCCCCGTAAGAGGGGCAGCATTGTAGCAGCGCAAACTGCGTTTTGGTGTCCCGGCGCGGCCCCGAACGCAGGCCCGGAACGAGGCGGGGCGTTCAATTGTGGTGCCGACGGGGAGATTCGAACTCCCACACCTTGCGGCGCTAGCCCCTCAAGCTAGTGTGTCTACCAATTCCACCACGTCGGCGATGTTGCGAATCCGTGCGTACAGCGAGTGCTCATTTAGGCGCGGGTGCCGGCCCCGGCGCGGGCGCCTGCGGCACTGGCGCCGGCGTACCCGTAGGCGCGGCAGGCACGGCCGGTACATTGCGGCCAGCGCCCGGGAGCGAGGCGGGCTTCTGCGCGGCTTCATCCAGCAGCGTGCGCTGCGCCTCGGCGCTCGGGCGTGTCGCCAGATAGGCGAGGAACAGACTGTTCAGCATGAAGATCGCGGCGAAGATCGCGGTCGCGCGCGACAGCGCCGTCGTGGCACCACGCGCACCAAACACCGTCCCGGAGGCGCCGGCGCCAAACCCGGCGCCGGCGTCCGCGCCCTTGCCCCGCTGCAGCAGCACCAGGAAAACGATCGAGGCCGCCGATACCAGCTGCACTCCCGTCAAAACTCGCGTCAACCACATTGGAACACCCACTCAGCCCGAGCCGGCAGCGGCCAGGATCGCCAGAAATTCGTCAGCCTTAAGCGAAGCGCCACCAATCAACCCGCCGTCGACGTCCGGCATCGCGAACATCTCGGCCGCATTACCGGCTTTTACGCTGCCGCCGTAAACAATGCGCGTGGCGGCCGCAATTCTAGCATCGCGGGCTCCGATCCGGGCGCGGATGAAGGCGTGGACCTCCTGGGCCTGCTCCGGGGTCGCGGTGCGCCCGGTACCGATCGCCCAGACCGGCTCGTACGCCACCACCGCCTGCTCGAGCGCCGTGGCGCCGGAGAGCTCGAGCACCACGTCGAGCTGGCGCGCGATGACTTCACCGGTGCGTCCCGCCTCGCGGTCCGCGAGCTGCTCACCCACGCACAGAATCGGAATCAGACCCTTGGCCAGCGCCGCGCCGAACTTGCGTGCGATCAGCTGGTCGCTCTCGCGATACAGCAGCCGTCGCTCCGAGTGCCCGACGATGACGTACTCGCAGCCAACATCCTTCAGCATCGCGGCCGACACCTCGCCGGTGAAGGCGCCCTGCGCATCCGCGCACACGTCCTGGCCGCCGAGGCTGAAGGCGGAGTCGCGCAGCAGCCGCGCCACCTCCTGCAGATACACGAACGGCGGGCAGATCACGCCGGCGGCCTTGGGACGCGCCGGGCACCCGGCCAGCAGCTCCTCGATCAGCCGCGCGTTCTCGCTGCGCGTGCCGTGCATCTTCCAGTTTCCGGCAACAATCGGGTGGCGCATCAGCGGCCTCGCGCGCACCGCACTGGTGCAGCTGGGGTGACTAAGGGCGCGCGATGATAGCGATGCAGCCGGAGCCACGCAATGCTGGCACCAGCGGGGCGCGGAGCTTCTGCAACTGGCTGATTTAAATAATATTAACTCTGCGGCGCCGTGGCGGGCGTGCTGTTCCTGACCACCTCGGCGAGCTCGGCAGCGGCGGCGCGGGTCAGCCCCTCTTCGCGCCCCTCGACCATGACACGAATCACCGGTTCGGTGCCCGAGGCCCGCAGCACCACGCGCCCTTCGCCCCCAAGACGCGCCTCGATGCGCGCCACCGCCTCGCGCACGGCGGCAACCTTGGTCGGATCAAAGCGCTCAGCCACCTTCAGGTTGAGCAGCACCTGCGGGAACTTGCGCATCGGGGAGGCGAGTTCGGCGAGCTCACGTCCGCTGCGCTTCATCACCGCCAGTACCTGCAGGGCGCTCACCAGGCCGTCACCCGTGGTGGTCTTGTCCAGACAAAGGATGTGCCCGGAAGTCTCCCCGCCGAGGATGCCCTGCGTCTCGCGCAGCATCGCAAGGACGTAGCGATCGCCGACCGCGGCGCGGCGAAATTCAATGCCCGCCGCGCGCAGGGCCAGCTCGAGGCCGAGGTTGCTCATCACGGTGCCGACCACCGGGCCGCGCAGCGTTCCGGCCTCCTTGAGCGCGGTGGCGATCACGTACAGCAGCTGGTCGCCGTCGACGATGCGCCCGAGGTGATCGACCATGATGAGCCGGTCGCCGTCGCCATCGAGCGCGAGCCCGACGTTGGCGCGCACACCGGGCACGGTGAGCTGCAGCAGGTCGGGCGCCATCGCGCCGCAGCCGTCGTTGATGTTGCGGCCATTCGGTGAACAGCCGATCGGCACGATCTCGGCGCCCAGATCCGCCAGAATGCGCGGACCGACCTTGTAGGCGGCACCGTTGGCGCAGTCGATCACGATCTTAAGCCCCGCCAGGTCCAGCCCCGCCGGCAGGGTTGCGGCGCAGAACTCCTGGTACAGCGCGCGCGAGCGGTCGGCGCGCGTGGCGCGCCCCAGGTTGCGCGAGGTGCGGGTCAGCGGCGGGGTCTCAAGCTCCGCCTCGATGCGCTCCTCGAGCTCATCCGAGAGCTTGCCGCCGGAGGCGTCGAAGAACTTGATGCCGTTGTCGTCGTAGAGATTGTGCGAGGCGCTGATCACGACGCCGAAGTCGCAGTTAAAGCGCCGCGTCATGTAGGCGATCGCCGGTGTGGGCAGCGGCCCGATCAGCATCACGTTGACGCCGGCGGCGACGAACCCGGCCTCGAGCGCCGCCTCGAACATGTAGCCCGAGAGGCGCGTGTCCTTGCCGATGAGCACCGTGCCGCCCTCCGGCGCCAGTACGCGTGCGGCTGCGCTGGCGAGCTGCAGCGCGAAGTTCACCGTCATCGGGTGCTCGCCGACCCGGCCGCGCACGCCATCCGTGCCGAAGTATCGACGCGTCAAGTTCTCATCCTCCCCCCTCGAGCGCCGCGACCACCTTGAGGGCGTCCACGGTCGCGGCCACATCGTGCGCACGGATGATGCGCGCGCCGTTCATTGCGGCAATCACCGCGAGTGCCACGCTGCCATAGGTGCGCTCCCCGGCGGCGCGCCCGGTGAGTTTGCCGACCAGCGACTTGCGCGACAAGCCGGCCAGGAGCGGCACGTCGGCGCGTGTCAGCTCGCGCAGGTGCCCGAGCAGCGTCAGGTTGTGCGCCTGGGTCTTGCCGAAGCCGAACCCCGGGTCGATCACGAGCTGCTCGGTGGCAAAGCCAGCCGCGCGGCAGGCCGCCACGCGCTCCCCGAGAAAGGCGCGCACTTCGGCCACCACGTCCGTGTAGGCGGGCGCCTCCTGCATCGTGCGCGGCTCGCCCTGCATGTGCATCAGGCATACCGCACAGCCGCTGGCCCGCGCCGCCGCCAGCGCCCCGGGCGCGCGCAGCGCGCGCACATCGTTGATGAGGCCGGCCCCGGCGGCCGCCGCCGCCGCCATGACCTCGGGCTTGCTGGTGTCCACCGACAGCACCACCGCCGCACTGCTCAGGGCACGGATCACCGGCACGACGCGCTCGAGTTCTTCGGCCACGCTCACCGGCAGCGCCCCGGGGCGGGTGGACTCCCCGCCGACATCGATGAGGGCCGCGCCCTCGCTCGACCATGCGCAGCCCGTGCTCGACGGCCGCCTCGAGGCCCCGGTAGCGGCCGCCGTCGGAAAAGGAGTCGGGCGTGACGTTGAGCACGCCCATGACCTGCGGGGACTTCAGGTCAAGCGTGCGTGCGGCGCAGCGCAGCTGCAGCGAAGGTGCCGGCATGCCGGCCGCGGGGCGCGGTCAGTGCTGGCCGGCCGGGATCGGCGGGCCGCCGGCCGCGGGGCCTTCGGCCGGGGGGGCCTTCGGCGGCTTGTTCGAGAGCGTCTCGTCCCAGCCCGCCGGGGGCTTCGGGGCCCTGCCCGCCATGATGTCCTTCAGCTGGTCCTCATCGATGGTCTCGTACTTGATGAGGGCCTCGGCCATCGTGTGCAGCTTGTCGAGGTTGCTCTCGAGGATGGTCTTGGCGCGGGTGTAGTTGCCCTCGATCACGCGCCGCACTTCCTCGTCGATGGCGTGGGCGGTGCCGTCCGAGACCTGCTTGTGCTGGGTCACGGTGCGTCCGAGGAACACCTCGCCGGTCTCCTCCGAATAGGTGAGCGGACCGAGCTTGTCCGACAGGCCCCACTTGGTGACCATGTTGCGCGCGAGCTCCGTGGCGCGTTCGATGTCATTGGCCGCCCCGGTGGTGACGCCGTCGACGCCGAAGATCAGCTCCTCGGCTACGCGGCCGCCGAACAGCGAGGTGATGCGGCTCTCGAGCTCGCGGCGACTGGTGCTGTAGCGATCGCCCTCGGGCAGATACCAGGTGAGCCCGAGCGCACGGCCGCGCGGGATGATGGTCACCTTATAGACCGGGTCGTGCTCGGGCACGATGAAGCCGACGATCGCGTGTCCTGCCTCGTGGTAGGCGGTCATCTTCTTCTCCTGGTCCGACATCACCATGGAGCGCCGCTCGGCGCCCATGTAGATCTTGTCCTTGGCGCGCTCGAACTCCTCCATGCTGACGGTGCGCTTGTTGGCGCGCGCCGCGAACAGCGCCGCCTCGTTGACGAGGTTGGCCAGATCCGCCCCCGAGAAACCCGGGGTGCCGCGCGCGATCAGTCCCGGCTTCACGTCATCACCGAGCGGCACGCGCCGCATGTGCACGCGCAGGATCTGCTCGCGCCCGCGCACGTCCGGCAGCGGCACGACCACCTGGCGGTCGAAGCGCCCGGGGCGCAGCAACGCCGGGTCGAGCACGTCGGGGCGGTTGGTGGCGGCGATGACGATGATGCCCTCGTTGCCCTCAAAGCCGTCCATTTCCACCAGCAGCTGGTTCAGGGTCTGCTCACGCTCATCGTGGCCGCCGCCCAGGCCCGCGCCGCGATGGCGGCCGACCGCGTCGATCTCATCGATGAAGATGATGCAGGGCGCATGCTTCTTGGCCTGCTCGAACATGTCGCGCACGCGCGAGGCGCCCACGCCGACGAACATCTCGACGAAGTCAGAACCGGAGATGGTGAAGAACGGCACCTTCGCTTCGCCGGCGATCGCGCGCGCCAGCAGCGTCTTGCCGGTGCCCGGGGAGCCCACCATGAGGACGCCCTTGGGGATCTTGCCGCCGAGCTTCTGGAACTTGCCCGGGTCCTTGAGGAAGTCGACGATCTCGGCCACTTCCTGCTTGGCCTCATCGACCCCGGCCACGTCGGCGAAGGTGACGTTGACCTGGTCCTCGCCGAGCAGCCGCGCACGGCTCTTACCGAAGGACATGGCGCCGCGGCCGCCGGAGGCGCCCTGCATCTGCCGCAGCATGTAGAGGAAGACGACGATCAGCAGCAACGCGGGGGCCATGTTCATGCAGGAGCTGCCCGATGAAGTTCGGCTGCTTCGGCTCGCGCGCCTCGATCTTCACGTGCGCCTTGGAGAGGCTGCCGATCAGCGCGGTGTAGTCGGTCTCGGGATTGCGCGTCTTGAAGGTCTGATGTTCCTTGGTCGTCCCGTAGATCATCTCCGACTGCATGACCACGGACTCAACCCGCTCGGCCTTCACGTCATCCAGGAACTGCGAATAGGGGATCTCCTGCGGTTGCCCGACCGCCGGCATGTAGCGGCTGAACACGAGCAGCAAGACGAACACGATGACGACCCACAGCAGGATGTTCTTTGTCAAATCATTCAAAGGCTTCCGTCCTTTTTGACGCGTGGGTTCCCAAGGGACCCAAATGAACCTACACCAAGCGAAACTGCATGGCCAGTAAATACCTCTCCGAACGGGGCGAGCGGGAAATCCCGCGTTTCAGGAGCTTAGCCGTGCCGAATCGGCCCGGGCCGACCCCACAGATTGCCAGCTCCTGGCACCCCGAAAGACCTTGATCAGGGCAGCCGCGCCCGCCTTCAAGGCGCGCGGTGCATTCTGCCGTGCCGCCTCAGCCGGGCCGCCCCGACCCGTCCTGCCGCGGAGGGCCTCCCGCGCGGCGGGGTCCGCCGTGGCGCGCCGCGGCGCGCGCCCACCCCGAATACCCGCAGATTAGTTGGCGCCGGTGCGGCACAAGTTCCGCGCTCCTACAATGGCGCCCATGAGCAAACCCGATCCTCGGTCCGCCGCCGCCCCCGCCCCGGAGCTCAGCGAACGCCAGAAAAAACACCTGCGCGGGCTGGCCCACGCCCTGCAGCCGATCGTGCGCCTGGGCAATGCCGGCCTCACCGAGGCGGTGGTGCGCGAAACCGCGCGCGCGCTCAACGATCACGAGCTCATCAAGGTGAAGGCCCCGGGGGGAGACCGCGACGCGCGCGATGCGCTGATGAGCGGCCTGGCGCAGCGCAGCGGCAGCGCCCTCGTGCAGCGCATCGGCAATGTCGCAGTCCTTTACCGGCCGCGCGCCGAGATGCCAAAGATCCTCATACCCGACACCTGAGCCGCGTCACTCCAAGCGCACGACCAGGATCTCGAACGAGCGCGTGCGGCCCGGGGCCACCACGTCCACCACCTCGCCCTGCAGCTTCCCCACCAGCGCGCGCGCGATCGGCGAGGTAATGGAGATGCGCCCGGCGCGGATGTCGGCCTCGTCCTCGCCGACGACCTGGTAGATGACCCGCTCACCGCTGTCCTGGTCCTCCAGTTCCACCACGGCGCCGAAGATCACCCGTCCGGTGTTGGGGAGCTTGTGCGGCTCGATGACTTCGGCGTTGGCGAGCTTGTTCTCGATCTCCGCGATGCGGCCCTCGACGAAGCCCTGCTGCTCGCGCGCCGCGTGATACTCGGCGTTCTCCGACAGGTCGCCGTGGCCGCGCGCCTCGGCGATCGACTTGATGATGTTCGGGCGGTCGTGGGACTTGAGCTTCTTCAGCTCCGCGCGCAGCGCCTCGGCCCCGCGCACCGTCATCGGGGTGCGCTTCATAGGATGGCCGCCTCGCGATGCAGGTCCTGCAGGCGGTTGACCTCGACTTCATCGATATGGTCGAGCGCCTCGCAGGTGGCCAGCCCTGCGGCAATCGTGGTGTAGTAAGTGACCCGGCGGTGCACGGCCTCGCGGCGGATGGAGTTGGACTCGCGGATCGCCTGCTTGCCCTCGGTGGTGTTGACCACCAGGTCGATCTCATCGTTCTTGATCATGTCGACGATATGCGGCCGGCCCTCACGCACCTTGTTCACGCGGCGGCAGGCGAGCCCCGCGCCGCTGAGCGCGTGCGCGGTACCTTCGGTGGCCACCAGCTCGAAGCCGCGCTCGAGCAACTTGCGCGCCAGGAGCACCGCCGGTCCCTTGTCGCGATCGCGCACGCTGATGAAGGCGACGCCCTGGCGCGGCAGCGTGACACCGGAGGCCGCCTGCGCCTTCGCATAGGCCTCGCCGAAGGTGCGGCCGGTCCCCATGACCTCGCCGGTGGACTTCATCTCCGGGCCGAGGATCGGGTCGGCCTCGGGGAACTTCACGAACGGGAACACGGCTTCCTTGACCGAGAAGTAGCCCGGCACACGCTCCACGGCGCCGACGAGCTGCTTGAGCTTGCGCCCGCTCATGACGCGCGCCGCGATCTTGGCGAGCGGCAGCCCGGTCGCCTTGGAGACGAAGGGCACGGTGCGCGAGGCGCGCGGATTCACCTCCAGCACGTAGATGACGCCGGCCTGGATCGCGAACTGGACGTTCATGAGGCCGACGACGTTCAGGGCGTGCGCGAGCTTGCGTGTCTGCTCGCGCAGCTCGCGCTGCGTCTCGCGGCTCAGGCTGTTCGGCGGCAACGAGCAGGAGGAGTCGCCCGAGTGCACGCCGGCCTGTTCGATGTGCTCCATGATACCGCCGATCAGCACGTCCTCCCCGTCGCACACCGCATCCACGTCCACCTCGATGGCGACGTCGAGGAAGCGGTCGAGCAGCACCGGGCTGTCGTTGGAAACCTGCACGGCGTGGGTCATGTAGAGGCGCAGGTCCTCCTCGGTGAATACCACTTCCATGGCCCGACCGCCGAGCACGTAGGAGGGGCGCACCACGAGCGGGAAGCCGACCTCGCGCGCCAGCAGCACGCCCTGCTCCTCGTTGCGCGCGGTGGCGTTGGCCGGCTGCTTGAGTCCGAGCTTGCGCACCAGCGCCTGGAAGCGCTCGCGGTCCTCGGCGACGTCGATCGAGTCAGGCGAGGTGCCGATGATCGGCGCCCCGGCAGCCTCGAGCGCGCGCGACAGCTTCAGCGGGGTCTGGCCACCGAACTGCACGATCACCCCTTCGGGCTTCTCCACCGCGAGGATCTCGAGCACGTCCTCGAGCGTCAGTGGCTCGAAGTACAGCCGGTCGGAGATGTCGTAGTCGGTGGAGACGGTCTCGGGATTGCAGTTGACCATGATGGTCTCGAAGCCATCCTCGCGCAGCTGCAGCGCGGCGTGCACGCAGCAGTAGTCGAACTCGATCCCCTGGCCGATGCGGTTCGGGCCGCCGCCGAGAATCATGATCTTGCGCCGGCTCGTCGGCTGCGCCTCGCACTCCTCCTCGTAGGTGGAATACAGGTACGCGGTGGAGGTGGCGAACTCGGCCGCACAGGTATCCACGCGCTTGTAGACCGGCGTCACCTTCAGCTCGTGGCGCTTGTCCCGGATGGCCTTCTCGGGCATGTCGACCAGCTTCGCCAGGCGGGCATCGGAAAACCCCTTGCGCTTGAGCGCGCGCAGCCGCTCCGCACCGAGCGCCCCCAGGGCCCCGGCGCGTACGCTGGCCTCCTGCGCGATCAGGTCCTCGATCTGCGCCAGGAACCACGGATCGATGTTGGTGTACTCGTGGATGCGCTCGCGCGTCCAGCCGGCGCGGAAGGCATCCGCGACGTACAGCAGACGGTTCGCGCCCGGGGAGCGCAGCTCGTAGGCGAGCCGGTCGGCGTCCTCATCACTTAGCGGCAGCGTGAGCAGGGGCGTGAGCCCGTCGAGCCCGGTCTCCAGTCCCCGCAGCGCCTTCTGCAGCGACTCCTGGAACGTGCGCCCGATGGCCATGACCTCTCCGACCGACTTCATCTGGGTCGTCAGGCGGTCATTGGCGGCCGGGAACTTCTCGAACGTGAAGCGCGGGATCTTCGTCACCACGTAATCGATCGAGGGCTCGAAGGAGGCCGGGGTGGCGCCGCCGGTGATGTCGTTCCTCAGCTCATCGAGGGTGTAACCGACCGCGAGCTTGGCGGCGATTTTGGCGATCGGAAAGCCGGTCGCCTTGGAGGCGAGCGCCGAGGAGCGCGACACGCGCGGGTTCATCTCGATGACCAGCAGGCGCCCGTCCTCGGGGTTCACCGCGAACTGCACGTTGGAGCCCCCGGTGTCGACGCCGATCTTGCGCAGCACGGCGACGGAGGCGTCGCGCATGCGCTGGTATTCCTTGTCGGTGAGCGTCAGCGCGGGCGCCACGGTGATCGAGTCTCCGGTGTGCACGCCCATCGGATCGAAGTTCTCGATCGAGCAGACGATGATGCAGTTGTCCTTGTGGTCGCGCACCACCTCCATCTCGAACTCTTTCCAGCCGATCACCGACTCCTCGAGCAGCACCTCGCCGGTGGGCGAGGCATCGAGCCCGCGCTCGACAATCTCCTCGAGCTCCTCGCGGTTGTAGGCGATGCCGCCGCCACTGCCGCCCATGGTGAAGGACGGGCGGATCACGACCGGGTAGCCGATCTCGCCGGCGATGGCGAGCGCTTCCTCGAGGCTGCGGGCGATCTGCGACTGCGGTGTGGCCAGGCCGATCTCGCGCATGGCATTGCGGAACAGCTCGCGATCCTCGGCCATGTCGATGGCGGCGCGTGAAGCTGCGATCAGCTCGACCTCGTACTTCTCCAGCACCCCCTCGCGCACCAGATCGAGCGCGGTGTTGAGGGCAGTCTGGCCACCCATGGTGGGCAACAGCGCATCGGGACGCTCCTTCTCGATGATGCGCGCCACGCTCTTGGCGTTCACCGGCTCGATGTAGATGGCATCCGCCATCTCCGGGTCCGTCATGATGGTCGCGGGGTTGGAGTTCACCAGGATCACCCGGTAGCCCTCCTCGCGCAGCGCCTTGCAGGCCTGGGCGCCCGAGTAGTCAAACTCGCACGCCTGGCCGATGATGATCGGGCCGGCGCCGATGATGAGGATGCTGTGAATGTCGGTGCGCTTGGGCATCGCGCCTACCGGCTGCCGGCGCGCTGGCGCAGGTGATCCTCCGCCAGTTTCAGCTGCGCCTGCAGGCGTCGCAGCATCAGGTGGTTGAAGCGCTCGAACAGCGGCTTGAGATCATGCGGGCCGGGGCTCGCCTCCGGGTGGCCCTGGAAGCTGAAGGCCGGGCGGTCGGTGTAGGCGAGCCCCTGGAGCGAGCCGTCAAACAGCGAGCGGTGCGTCGCCTTCACCACCTTGGGCAGCGTCGTCTCATCGACGGCGAACCCGTGGTTCTGGCTGGTGATGAACACGCGCCCGCTGTCGAGGTCCTGCACGGGGTGATTGGCGCCGTGGTGACCGAATTTCATCTTCACGGTCTTCGCCCCGGCGGCCAGTCCCAGGATCTGGTGACCGAGGCAGATGCCGAACACCGGCAGGTCGGTCTCGAGGAACTTCTGCGTGGCGCTGATGGCGTAGTCGCACGGTTCCGGATCGCCCGGCCCGTTGGAGAGGAAAATCCCGTCGGGCTCGAGCGCGAGCACCTCGGCGGCCGGGGTTTGCGCCGGCACGACCGTCATGCGGCAACCGCCATCGGAAAGGACCCGCAGGATGTTGCGCTTGATGCCGAAGTCGTAGGCGACGACGTGCAGGCGCTGGTTGGCGCGGATCGGCGCACGCGCCGGTTCCGGCCAGATGCTGCCCTCGTTCCACTGGTAGCTCTTCTTGGCCGAGACCACCTTGGCGAGATCCATGCCCTTGAGGCCCGGGAATTTGCGCGCGAGCTTCACGGCCGCGGTCTCATCGACCTGCTCGCCCGTCATGATGCAGCCGGCCTGGGCACCCTTCTCGCGCAGGATGCGCGTCAGCTTGCGTGTGTCGATGCCGGCGATGGCCACGACCCGGCCGCGCTCGAGGAACTCCGGCAGTGACTCGTTGGCGCGCCAGTTGCTCGCCAGGAATGGCAGGTCGCGGATGATGAGCCCCGCGCAGTAGATCTGCGGCGACTCCAGGTCCTCCGGCGTGGTCCCGGTGTTGCCGACGTGCGGACAGGTGAGCGTGACGATCTGTCGCGCGTAGGACGGGTCGGTGAGAATTTCCTGGTAACCGGTCAGGGCGGTGTTAAAAACGACTTCGCCTGTGGTGTTGCCCTTGGCTCCGATCGACTGGCCGCGGAAGATCGTTCCGTCGGCCAGCGCGAGCACCGCAGGTAAGCTCACGTGATCAATTCTCCCTGGCGCAGATACACAAAAGCGGGAGGAGTTCCTGTGAACATCCTCCCGCCTTTGCTTGGACTAACCCGTACACGGATTAGGCAGAAATTTTACGGGCTTTAAGGCTTTTGTGTCCATGGAAAAATCCCGCCCTCCCGGCACTTACGCTCGTGATGCGCGCCGGCGAAGAGTCCCCTAAGTGCCTGTTTTACCAACCAGCACATCCCGCATCGCGTAGCGGCCCGGGGGCCGGGACGCAAGCCAGAGCGCGGCCGCGAGCGCACCCGCGGGCGAAGATCGCCCGATCCTGCGCACGATGGCCCAAAAATAGCTCCTCGCCGGGTCCTGACAACACCACCGTGTGCTCGCCGACCCCCTCGCCCTCACGGCGCGAGTCGATGGGAATCGCGGCCGCCGCGCTGCCGGGCATGCGCGCCGCGCGCAGCGCTGCGGCCAGTGCCAGCGCGGTCCCCGAGGGCGCGTCGCGCTTGTCCTGGTGGTGGGTCTCGAGGATGCGCGGCGCAAAACCGGGCAGCGCTGCGGCCGCACGGCTCGCGAGTTCCAGCAGCAACGTCACCCCGAGGCTGGTGTTGGGAGCCACGAGCAGCGCGATCTCGCGCGCGGCGGCGGCGAACTCCGCTTCGAGTGCACCCGGGTACCCGGTCGTACCGAGCAGCAGCGCCTTGCCGGCGGCGCGGCAGGCGTGCAGGTGCGCCCGCGTCGCCTGGCCGTGGCTGAAGTCGATGACCACGTGGGCACGCGGCAGCACGGTGGCGAGCTCGCTCGTGATCATGAGATGAGCCGGCGCGCCGCCGCCGGCCACGCCGGCGTCGCGCCCGAGCAGCGCGCTGTCAGGGGAAGCGATCGCCCCGATAAAGGTCAGCGCCGGAAACTCGGCGGCGGCGGCGAGGATCGCCCGCCCCATGCGTCCGCCTGCGCCGATGAGGACCGCGCAGATCGGCCGCGGGGCGGCGCTCGCGCTCATCGGGGGTGCTTGGAGCCTTCGTCGGAACCGGAAAAGAAGCGGCGCACGCCCTCGAGGAACCCCTTCTCGCGGGGCGCATGCCGGGCGGCGTGCACCCTGAGCGACTCATCGAGCTTCTTGATCAGCTCGCGCTGCTCGGCCGAGAGGTGCACCGGGGTCTCCACCGCCACGCGGCAGAACAGGTCCCCGCGCGCGCCGCCGCGCACCGGCTTCACGCCCTTGTCGCGCAGGCGAAAGACGCGCCCGGACTGCGTCTCGGCCGGGATCTTCAGGGTCACATCGCCCTCCAGCGTCGGCACGGCGATGCTGCCGCCGAGGGCGGCGGTGGCAAAGCTCACCGGCACCTCGCAGCTCAGGTGCTCCCCGTCACGCTCGAAGAGGGCGTGCTCGCGCACGTGCACCTCGACGTACAGGTCCCCGGGCGGACCGCCGTTGCGTCCGGCCTCGCCCTCACCCGAGAGGCGCACACGATCGCCGGTGTCCACGCCCGCCGGCACCTTCACCGACAGCGTGCGCGTGCGGCGCACGCGCCCCTGCCCCAGGCAGGTGTCGCAGGGGTTGCGCACCATGGTGCCCGAGCCGCGGCAGCGCGGGCAGGTCTGCTGCAGCTGGAAGAAGCCCTGGGAAACGCGCACCTGGCCGGCGCCGCCGCAGGTCTCGCAGGTCACGGGGGTCGAGCCCTTGGCCGCCCCGGTGCCGTGGCAGGTCTCGCACTCGGACAGGCGCGGCACCTCGATCTCCACCTGGTGGCCGAAGACCGCCTGCGGCAGTTCCAGCTCGAGCTCGTAGCGCAGGTCCGCACCGCGAAACACCTGCTGACGCCCGCCGCGCCGGGAGCCACCGAAGATATCGCCGAACACGTCGCCGAAGATGTCGCTGAAGGTGTCGGAGCTGAAGCCGCCGCGCCCGCCGCCGCGCGCGGCCGCCTCAAGGCCCGCGTGCCCATACTGATCGTACGCGGCGCGCTTGTGCGAGTCGGTGAGCACCTCGCACGCTTCCTTGGCTTCCTTGAAGGACTCCTCGGCCTCCCGATCGTCAGGATTGCGATCGGGATGGTATTTCATCGCGAGGCGCCGGTAGGCCTTCTTGATCTCCGCTTCGGTCGCGGACTTCGGGACGTCCAGGACCTTGTAGTAATCGCGCTTCGCCATGCGTTACCGCTTAGGAGGCCTTGCGATTCGGGTCCTTCACCTCTTCGAACTCCGCGTCGACGACATCGTCGCGTTTGGCACCAGCGCCGCCTGCGGCCTGTGGGCCGCCGCCCGGCTGCGCACCCTCGGCGCCGCCGCCGCCGGCTGCGCCCTGCTCGGCCTGGTAGGCGCGCTGGGCGATGCTGGCCGAGGCCTGCGCCAGGACTTCGGCCTTCTTGTCGATCGCGGCCTTGTCCTCGCCCTTGAGCGCGGTGCGCAGATCCGACACGGCGCTCTCCACCTGGGCGCGCTCGGCGCCGTCGACCTTGTCACCGAGACTCTGGAGCGACTTCTCCACGGCGTGGATCAGCCCGTCGGCCTTGTTGCGCGAGTCGACCAGCTCGCGGAAGCGCTTGTCCTCCTCCGCGTGCGCCTCGGCATCGCGCACCATGCGCTTGATCTCGTCCTCGTTCAGGCCGCTCGAGGCCTTGATGACGATCTTCTGCTCCTTGCCGGTGGCCTTGTCCTTGGCCGACACGTTGAGGATGCCGTTGGCGTCGATGTCGAAGGACACCTCCACCTGCGGCATGCCGCGCGGCGCGGGCGGGATGTCCGTGAGGTCGAACTTGCCCAGGGACTTGTTGTCCGCGGCGCGGTCACGCTCGCCCTGCAGCACGTGGATGGTGACCGCCGTCTGGTTGTCGTCGGCGGTGGAGAAGGTGTTCGAGGCCTTGGTCGGGATCGTGGTGTTCTTCTCGATCAGCTTGGTCATGATGCCGCCGAGGGTCTCGATGCCCAGCGACAGCGGCGTCACGTCGAGCAGCAGCACGTCCTTCACCTCGCCGGCGAGCACGCCCGCCTGGATCGCGGCGCCCACGGCCACCGCCTCATCGGGGTTGACGTCCTTGCGCGGCTCCTTGCCGAAGAAGTCCTTCACGTACTTCTGCACCAGCGGCATGCGTGTCTGGCCGCCGACCAGGATCACTTCCGCCACGTCGTTCGCGGCCAGTCCGGCGTCCTTGAGCGCGGTGCGGCACGGGCCGATGGTCTTCTGTACCAGGTCCTCCACGAGCGACTCGAGCTTGGCGCGCGTGAGCTTGATGTTCAGGTGCTTCGGGCCCGAGGCGTCCGCGGTGATGTAGGGCAGGTTGATGTCGGTCTGCTGCGTCGAGGACAGCTCGATCTTCGCCTTCTCCGCGGCCTCCTTCAGGCGCTGCATGGCGAGCGGATCCTGGCGCACGTCGACGCCGGACTCCTTCTGGAACTGCTCGGCGAGGAAGTTGATGATGCGCAGGTCGAAGTCCTCGCCGCCGAGGAAGGTGTCGCCGTTGGTGGAGAGCACCTCGAACTGGTGCTCACCGTCGACGGCCGCGATCTCGATGATCGAGACGTCGAAGGTGCCGCCGCCGAGGTCATAGACCGCGATCTTGCGATCGCCCCCGGCCTTGTCCAGGCCGTAGGCGAGTGCGGCCGCGGTCGGCTCGTTGATGATGCGCTTGACCGTGAGGCCGGCGATGCGCCCGGCGTCCTTGGTCGCCTGGCGCTGGGAATCGTTGAAGTAGGCGGGCACGGTGATCACCGCCTCGCTCACGGACTCCCCGAGGTAGTCCTCGGCGGTCTTCTTCATCTTCATGAGCACGCGCGCGGAGACTTCCGGCGGCGCCATTTTCTTGCCCTGCACCTCGACCCAGGCGTCGCCGTTGTCCGCCTTGACGATCTTGTAGGGCACCATCTTGATGTCGCGCTGCACCACCTCGTCGTCGAACTTGCGGCCGATGAGGCGCTTGATGGCGAACAGGGTGTTGTGGGGGTTCGTGACCGCCTGGCGCTTGGCCGGCTGACCGACGAGCCACTCGTTGTCCTTGGTGAGCGCTACGACCGAGGGGGTCGTGCGATCGCCTTCACTGTTCTCGATGACCCGGGGCTTGCCGCCCTCCATGATGGCCACGCACGAATTGGTCGTGCCGAGGTCGATGCCGATTACCTTTGCCATGAGTGCACTCCGCGAGAATCTTTCAGAAAGAGAGACATTCTAGGGCCACTTCGTAAGGGTGGCTTTGGGGGGTTTCAAGGCCGGGAGGGCTCCTTCGCCACGATAACCCGGGCCGGGCGCAGTAGCCGCCCGTTGAGCTCGTACCCCGGCTGCACCACCTGCAGGACCGAGTTCGGCTCGGCGGTGGCCGATTCCTGCGCCATCATCGCCTCGTGGCGCTCCGGATCGAACGGCTCCCCGGCCGGCTCGATCACCCTGACCCCGAACTTCTCGAGCGCCTTGCCGAGCAGCGCGAGCGTGGCCTCGGAGCCGGCCCTGAGGCTCGCGCTGTCGGCCCGCCCGGCGTTCTGCACCGCGAGCTCCAGGCTGTCCTTCACCGGCAGCAGTTCCTGGGCGAGCTTCTCGAGCCCGTAGCGGTTGGCCGACTCGATGTCGCGCTGGGCGCGCTTGCGCACGTTGTCCAGCTCCGCCACCGCGCGCAGGTACTGCTCCCAGTGGGCCTTGGAGCGCTCCTCGGACTCGCTGAGCGCCTGCTGCAGGCGCTCCAGGTCGACCAGCTGGGCCGCCGTCTCGGGCAGCACGGTGGTGGCTTCCGCGGCCGGGTCGCGCCGCTCCTGCTCGTTCGCCGTCATCGTTGTTGATCCTTCCCGCTGCTTCCAGCCCGCAAAAAAAGCGCTGCCCACGCCCCCGCCCGCGGCTTTCTCCGGGCGTGGGAGCCACCCCCCAACGGGTGGGGGTCAGCGGCGCGAATTCAAGGCGGCCCCCAGCAGTTTAGCCGTCATGTCGACGATCGGAATGACCCGCTCGTAGGCCATGCGGGTGGGGCCGATGACCCCCAGTACCCCGACCACGCCGTCGGTATCGGCGTAGGGGGCGGTCACCACGCTGCAGTCATCGAGGATGCGGTAGCCGGACTCGTGGCCGATGAAGATCTGGACCCGCTCGGCCTTGAGGCTGTGGTCGAGCAGGTGCAGGAAGTCGCGTTTCTCGTTGAACGCCTCGAACAGGCGCCGCAGCTTCTCGACGTTCGTGAGGTCGGCGACGCCCATGAGGTTGGTCTCGCCCTTGATCACGTACTCGAGCTTGTCCTCGCCGCTCTCGAACAGCTGCTGCGCCACCGAGATCGCATCGAGCATGATCTGGTTCATGTGCGCCCGGTCCTCGGACAGCTGCCGCAGGATCTCCTCGCGCACCCCCGCCAGCGAGCGGCCGCGGAACTGCTCGTTCAGGTAACTGGAGGCGCGCTTGAGTTCATCCGAGGAGTAGCGCCGCTCGGTCTGGATGATGCGGTTCTGCACCTCGCGGTCGTTGTAGACGAGCACCACCAGTACGCGGTTCTCGGCCAGCGCCACGAACTCGACCTGGCTCACCTGGGCGCGGCTGCGCGGCAGCGTCACGACGCCGGCCAGCTGGGTGGCGCTGGAGAGCAGCTGCGAGACGGTCGCGATCAGGTCGGTCGGGGCCTCGCGGCTCGCCTCGAGCTGGCGGCGGATCTGCTCGCTCAGGGAGGCATCGAGGGGCCGCAGCTGCAGCAGCGTATCGACGAAGAAGCGGTAGCCCTTGTCGGTCGGGATGCGCCCGGCGGAGGTGTGGGGGGAGGCGACGAAGCCGAGCTCTTCCAGGTCGGCCATGACGTTGCGCACCGTGGCGGAGGACAGCTGCAGGCCCGACTCGCGCGACAGCGCGCGCGAGCCAACCGGCTGGCCGTCCCGGATGTAGCTCTCGATCAGGATGCGCAGCAGGTGCTGGGCCCGCTCGCCTAGGGGTTCTTCCGCAGCCTCGGGTGCCATAGACCTCTTAAGCCGCACTCACGGCGGCTCGCGGTGCACAGTGAAACGCTAGCGTCGCGCCTCGCCGACCGTCAAGCAAGCTTACGCGCCCGCGGGCCGCGTAGCGGCGGCGAAGATGTGACTTACGGCATTGGCCCGGACCTTCCACCGCATGTTACAAAGGCCCCGCCTCGGGGCTTGCGGGGTTAAGTCAAGGGCGGCCATGGCCTTTCCGGTGCGCACCTGCGCGTTAGTGGGCAGATTCTCCGATATGCGCGTCGCCGAGAGCGTCGGCGCCCTGCTGCCGCACCTCGCTGCCGCCGGCGTCACCGTGCTGGTGAGCGAGGACGCGAGGCTCACCTCTTCCGGCGTTGCGCGTGTGCCGGAGGCGCAGTTCGGGCCGCGCGCGGACCTGGTGATCGCCGTCGGCGGCGACGGCACGCTGCTGTACGCGGCGCGGCTGGTGGCGCGCCATGGCGTGCCGCTGCTCGGGGTGAACCGCGGCCGGGTCGGTTTCCTCACCGACGTCATGCCCCAGGACATGCTCGCCTCGGTGGCTCTGGCGCTCCAGGGCGCCCTCGAGGCCGACGAGCGCCCGCTGCTCGAGGCGCGCCTGAAGCAAAGCGACGGCCAGGTGGCCCATGCCCTGGCGCTGAACGATGTGGTCATGCAAAAGCACGACACCGGCCGCACGCTGGATTTCGAGACGCGCATCAACGGGCAGTTCGTCAACTCCCACGGCGGGGACGGCATCATCGTCGCAACCGGCACCGGCTCGACCGCCTACGCGCTCTCCTGCGGCGGCCCGATCGTCGACCCACACCTGCCGGCACTGGTCATCGCCCCGATCTGTCCGCACACCCTTTCCGACCGTCCCATCGTAGTGTCCTCGCAATCGGTCATCGAGATCGCCCTCGCGGCGCGCACGGACACGCAGGCCCACGTCATCTGCGACGGCGCCATGCTCGGAGACTTCACCACCGGCGCGCGCCTCGAGGTGCGCACCGCGCGCGAGCGCGTGACGCTGCTGCACCCCCCGGGCCATGAGTATTTCGGGCTGCTGCGCTCCAAGCTCCACTGGGGCCGCGGCAGCTTCGAGCGCTAAAGCATGCTGACGCACCTGCAGATCCGTGACTTCGCCATCATCGATGCGGTGGAGCTCGAGCTGCGTCCCGGGCTGACCGTGCTCACCGGGGAGACCGGCGCCGGCAAGTCGATCCTGGTCGATGCGCTGCAGCTGCTCGCCGGCGGCCGCGCGGGCGCGGAGGTCGTGCGCCACGGCGCCGAGCGCGCCGAGGTCGCCGGCACCCTCGACCTCTCGCGCGCGCCGCGCGAGCTCAAGCAGTGGCTCGAGGCGCAGGCGGTGAACGCCGGCGCCGAGCTGCAGGTGCGGCGCGTGGTCGGCACCGACGGGCGCTCGCGTGCCTACCTCAACGGGCAGGCGGTGGCCGTGCAGCTGCTGCGCGAGGCCGGCAACATTCTCATCGATATTCACGGTCAGCATGAGTTCCAGTCCCTGACGCGCAGCGCGGCACAGCGCGAGCTCCTGGACGGTTACGCGGGGCTCACCGCCCTCACCAGCCAGGTCGGCATCGCCCACCGCGTGTGGCTTGAACTCCTCAACCGCACGCTCGAACTGGAGACGCGCGCCCGCGACCGCGACGCGAAGCTCGAGCTGCTGCGCTACCAGGCGCAGGAACTCGCCGCGCTGCAGCTCGTCCCCGGGGAGCTCGAGCGGCTCACCGAGGAACACGCGCGCCTCGCCAACCGCGGGCGCCTCGCCGAAGGCGCCCAGGGGGCGCTCGCGCTGCTGTACGAGAGCGAGGGTGCGAGCGCCCACGGCGCCATCAGCCGCGCGCTCACGATGCTCAAGGGCCTCGCCACACTCGATCCGAAGCTCGCCGCGGTGCAGCCGATGCTGGAGGAAGCCCAGATCCAGGTGCGCGAGGCGGCGCGCGAGCTGCAGCACTACAGCGAGAGCCTCGACACCGACGCTGCGCGCCAGGAGCAGCTCGAGCGGCGCCTGGCGGCGATCGAGGAACTCGCGCGCAAGCACCGCGTCGCGCCGGGCGAGCTTCCCGAGCGTGCCAGGCGGCTGCAGGGCGAGCTCGGCGCGCTCGAGCGCGCCGAGGAAGACCTGTCACAGCTGCGCAAGGAGCTCGCGCAGGCGCTGGAGAACTACCGCGCGCAGGCGCTCGAGCTCTCCGGCAAGCGCATGGCCGCCGCGCGCGCCCTCGCCCGCGACATCAGCGCCCGCATGCAGACACTGGGCATGGCGGGCGGGCGCTTCGAAGTGGACGTCACGCAGGACGGCAACGCCGAGCCCACGCAGCACGGCATCGACCAGATCGAGTTCCGCGTCAGCGCGAACCCCGGCTCCCCGCCGCGCGCGCTCGCGAAAGTCGCCTCCGGCGGGGAGCTCTCGCGCCTGTCACTCGCGGTACAGGTGTCATGTACCCAGGAGGCTTCGCGCTGCATGGTGTTTGATGAGGTGGACGCGGGCATCGGCGGCGCGGTGGCGGAGATCGTCGGGCGCGAGCTGCGCGCGCTCGGGGCGCGCGGCCAGGTGTTGTGTGTGACCCACCTGCCGCAGGTGGCCTCCCAGGCCCACCACCACCTGCGCGTGATGAAGCTCACCGACGGGCGCACCACGCGCACCACGCTCACCGAGCTGTCGGTGGACCAGCGGGTCGAGGAGCTCGCGCGCATGCTCGGCGGCATCGAGGTCTCGGCCAAGGCACGCGAGCATGCGCGCGACATGCTGGGTGCGGCCGCGCCCGAGGCCGCCAGCTCGGACACGGTGCGCACCCGGCGTCCGCCCGCCAGCCGGCGACGCTGAGCCGAGGCCACGCCCGCTTGAACGCGCCCGCGCCTTCAGATGCGGCGGCCGCGGATGACCTGCGCCAGCAGATGGCGGTGACAGTGTCGTTCGGCTTCGCCGCAGTGACACAGCAGGGTCACCGTGCCGGTGGCGCCGAGGTGCTTCAGCACCCGCAGCAGGAACTTCTGGCCGTGGTTCTTCACCGTGCGGTTGCGCGCATCGATGCGCCCCGGCAGGAAGAGCTCGGCGCGGTACGCGCGCGCGAAGGCAGCCCACGACAGCCCGCCGCGCAGCCAGCGACGCAGCAGCTGCTCGCTCGGCCCCAGGCTCGGCACCCACAGGTCGTAGCGCGTGCGCGGCAGGCCGCGGCCGCGAAAGCGCGTGGCGAGCACCCGCAGCCCGTCAGTCGCGGCCGCCGGACTGTGGACGCTCTTGGTTTTCAGCACCCGCGCACCGGCGGCGCCGTCAGCCGGCCTTGCGGCTGCGGAAGCTGCAGTTCGTGCGCCGGCAGTGCCCGTAGAGGATCAGTGAGTGGTCGCGGATCGTAAAACCGAGCTTCTGCGCCACCGCGGTCTGGCGCTCCTCGATGCCGGAGTCGATGAACTCTTCCACGCGGCCGCAGTCCAGACACACGATGTGGTCGTGGTGCGTGCCCTGGTTGAGCTCGAAGACCGCCATGCCGTCCTCGAAGTGGTGCCGCGTCACCAGGCCCGCAGCCTCGAACTGCGTGAGCACGCGGTACACCGTGGCGAGTCCGATGTCCTCGTTCGACTCGAGGAGCGCACGATAGATGTCTTCGGCCGAGAGGTGGCGGGTCGTGCTGCCTTCGAGGATCTCGAGGATCTTCAGGCGCGGCAGCGTGACCTTCAGTCCGGCCTTGCGCAGGTCCTTGCCTTCCACGGAAGTACTCCGGCGGTTGCGCGGCATTTGGCGGGCTGCGGCGCGCCGCGATCAGGTATGATTGAAAAGATTATTATCTCCTATCGGTCAAGCATGCGCCTTATCTTTACCCGCCTCCTGGCCCCCGCTCTGCTCGCCGCGCTCGCCAGCGGGTGCGTCTACCGCCCGGACATCCAGCAGGGTAACTTCATCGAAGCCAAGACCGTGGATCAGCTGCAGGTGGGCATGACACGTAGCCAGGTGCGCTACCTGCTCGGCACACCGCTGGTGCCGGACCTGTTCGACAAGGACCGCTGGGACTACCTCTACTACTTCCAGCGCGGCCGCCTGCGCCGCCCGGTGCAGCGCCACGTGATCGTGTACTTCAAGGAAGACAAGGTCGCCACCTTCGAGCGCGACAACGTGCCGAACAGCGCCCCGCTCGGGCCCGAGCAGGGTGCGCCGATCGGGAAGTTCCCGAAGATCTAGCGCGCGCCGCGGCGCTCGCGCGCCACGCGCTCGCGCCGCCGCGCGCGCGGATCGCGTTGCAGCGGCCGGTACAGCTCGATCCGGTCCCCGTCCGCGCAGGGCGCAGTGCGCACGCGCGGCTCGCCGAACACGCCCACCGGGGCGCTCTCCCAGGGGATCAGCACGCCGTCGGCACTCTCGCCCACTGCAGCGCGGCACGCCGCCAGCGCCGCCGCGATCGTCGCCTCGGGCGGCAGCTCGATCGGCCACAGGTACTGGCGCGCCGGCGTCGCGTAAGCGACCAGGCAGCGCTTGCGCGGCGGCACGTTCACGCCGGTGCACGCGCGCGCTGCACGAACGCGTCCACGAGCGAGCCGATGGTCTGGGCGAACAGCGGCTCAAGCAGCAGTCCCGACAGGCGGTTCCTGAATTCGAAGCGCACCGCAAATTCCACGCGGCAGCCGTGCGCCTCGATCGGCGCGAGGTGCCAGTCGCCCTCGAGGGCGCGGAACGGGCCGCTCACGAGGTGCATGTGCACGCTGCGGTCCGGCACGAGCGTGTTACGGGTGGTAAATTCGCCGGTGAGCGCTCCCTGGCGCACGCCGAGCGTTGCCACGATCTCCGCCGGCGTGCGCGACAACACGCGCGCGTGCGTGCACCAGGGCAGAAACTCCGGATAGCGCTCGATTTCGTTGATGAGCGTGAACACCCGCGCCGGCGGTTGGCTCACCAGCGCCGAACGCTTAACCTCTCGCATGCTGACATTGTCCCATTACGCCCACTCCATGACCAAAGCCGTCGCCGAACCCCGCCTGATCGCCGAGAACCGCAAGGCCCGCTTCGATTACTTCATCGAGGAGCGCTACGAGGCCGGGCTCGCGCTGCAGGGCTGGGAAGTGAAGTCCATGCGCGCCGGGCGCGCGCAGCTCAAGGAGGCCTACGTGTACCTGCGCGACGGCGAGGCCTTCCTGATCGGCGCGCACCTCTCCCCGCTCCCCTCGGCCTCCACGCACGTGACTCCCGACCCGGTGCGCACGCGCAAGCTCCTGCTGCACCAGAGCGAGCTGCAGCGGCCTCATCGGCGCGGTCGAGCGACGCGGCTACACGCTCGTGCCGCTGGAGCTGTACTGGAAGAACGGCCGCGCCAAGCTCGCCCTCGGCCTCGCCAAGGGCAAGAAGCAGCACGACAAGCGCGCCGTGGAGAAGGAGCGCGACTGGGCGCGCGACAAGGCACGTCTCCTGCGCCGCGGCTGAGCGCCTACTCGGGCGCGAGCTTCGGGTTCTTCAGCTCGTACACCAGGTTGAGCGTGCTCAGCGTGTCGGTGGACACCGAGCCCGCCGGCGGCTGACTGTTGCGCGTCATCTGCACCCCGGCCGCGAGCGCCAGCACCGAGGTCATCTTCACCTGCAGCGACACTCGCGCGGTGGTGAGCGTGTTGTCCTTGCCGGACTCGACCGAGGCGGACGCCAGCAGCTTGGTGGCCGCATTGAAGGAGTGTTCGAAGTTCAGTCCCGCATCGAGGACCGCATCGCTGGTGGAGTCGAGCTTGGTGCTGCTGATGATGCCGCCGGTTGAGTCCTTCACCAGCAGCTCAGGCTGTAGCCGTCGCCCGCCCACGCCCGCCTGGCCGGTGAACTTGGTGTCATCGGTGTTGATGAACTGGTAGCCGATGCCGGTGGTCACCGCGGCCTGGTAGGCAAAACCGCTGAAGCGGTCATCGTCGTAGCGCAGCCCGCCGTACCAGTACAGGCGCGGGGTGAGGTTGTAGTTGGCCTGCCCATGCACGGCCCACGCCTGGGCGGTGGTCTCCCCATGGGTCGCCCCGTACAGGCCCTCCGCCCCCATCAGGAACTTCCATTCATCCCCGACCGTGTGGGCGGCGTGAAAGAGGAAGTTCGCGGCGGTGGTGTCGCTGTTGCCGGCGGTCTTGGAGAAGCCGAGCTGGCCGCGCGAGGCCCAGGTGGGGTCGCCCGTGAACTCCGGCGCCGGAGCGTCCTCAGCCTGGGCAGTGGCGAAGCCGAACAGCAGGCACGCCGCGGGGAGCGAGGCCGGAATGCGCATCGGGGGACCGTCCCTGGCATGAGTTAACGTAACGCTACCTTACCGTACGGCATCGCCCGATAAAACGTCACGCTTAAGCTTTAGCTGGGTTCCGGTCCCCGCCGGGCGTATGGGGTATGCTGTGATGGCATTACCTGATTGGGGGCGACCGGATTCGACGTGGGTTGCGAACCTTCAGGGGCGTACCGAGGCTGCAGTTCCCTCGTAAATAACTGCTGCAAATCATAGTTGCCAACGACGACAACTACGCTCTAGCTGCCTAAACGCAGCTGACCTCTGACCAGTTCGTGCCTGTGCGACTGAATCAGGGGACGCGTTCACAGGATCGCGCTCCGGCGTTGCGAACAGGCCGAAGCGTTAAGAGTCACTGCCCGCTGGCGTGGCGTCTTCCCTGCTCCTCGGGTAGCGTCGCGCGAGAACCAAAGAGTGAGCTACGTACGTAGATCCTGAAGTCTAGGACTTACGGACGGGGGTTCGATCAAGGGTCGCGCCGGACCGCAAGGTTCGGCTGACAACGGGGCTCACATCGGTGAAACCTGACGCCGTCCTCGCTCGCGGGGCGGCATGGCAACGCCGAGGGGTAGGAAGAAGGCCAACTTCAGGCCTGCCCTCTAGAGACTCATAGACCCGCCGAGGGCTTCCCCGGGGCGGGCACTAGGATCCGGCTCGTAGCTTTGAGCCGGATAACACGCTCCGCATCCGTCGCCGCAAGCGTACGGATGAAGGCATAGTCCAGGCCGTGGCGAAAGCCACGGAAGACACTGTCCCCCCGCCTCCACCAATGCGGCGAGTTCCCGGCCCGTCGGGCCGGGAACGCGCTGGACTGCGCGCCACTGCGCCCGGCACGGCGCGGATCCGCGTCAGCGGGCCTCGCCATCGAGCGACTGGAGCGCGCCGTAGAGCTCCGGACGCCGGTCGCGGAACACGAACCAGTTGTCGCGCAGCTGCCCGACGGCCTCGAGATCGAAGGTGTGCGTGAGCACCGCATCGCCCTCCTCGCCCGCCTCGATGACCTTCTCGCCCATGGCATCGGCGATGAACGAGGAGCCGTAGAAGCGGATGTAGAGCTTCTGCGGGTCCTGCAGCGAGCGCTCCAGTCCGTAGCGGTTGGCGGCGATCAGCGGCGTCAGGTTGGCGGCGGCGTGCCCCTGCTGGGTGCGCTGCCAGTGCTCGCGCGAATTCACCGGCGGCGCGGGCGGCGGCTCGCTGCCGATCGCGGTCGGAAAGAAGAACAGTTCCGCCCCCATGAGGGCCATGACGCGCGCGGTCTCGGGAAACCACTGGTCCCAGCAGATGCCGACACCGAGGCGCGCGAAGCGCGTGTTCCATACCTTGAAAGCCGGTATCGCCGGGGGAGAAGTAGGTCTTCTCCTGGTAGCCGGGGCCGTTCGGGATGTGCGACTTGCGGTACAGCCCGAGGTTGGCGCCGTCCGCGTCGAGGATCGCGATGGAGTTGAAGTACGCCCGCCCGGCGCGCTCGAAGAAACTGATCGGCAGCACCACGCCCAGTTCGCGCGCCACGGCGGCGAAGTGGCGCACTGCGCCGTTGTCCGCCAGTGTCGTGGCCAGCGCCAGGTGACGGGCGTCCTGCTCGATGCAGAAGTACGGCGTCTCGAACAGCTCCGGCAGCAGGATGATCTGGGCGCCGCGCGCGGCGGCCTGGCGCACGAGCTGCTCGGCGCGCGCGATATTGGCGGCCGCATCCCACCCACAGGACATCTGGATGGCCGCCACGGTAACCAGCCGCGGGGGCCGCATCAGGTGCTCTGGTTGCTGCGCCATCGATGTCCTTACCCGTTGCGGTACCCCGAAAGGCGTGATTGTAGTGGATCCGGCCGTCTATCTCTTGGTGAAGGGCACGATCATCGGGACGCGCTCGCGGTATCTGCGATAGGAATCGCCCAGCGCCTCGATGAGATCGTGTTCCTCAAAGCGGATCGCGAGCAGGATGTAAGCCGTGGTCGCCAGCGCGAACAGCAGGTGCCCCTGGGTCATCGTGGGCGTCGCCCAGAACGCGAACAGGAACCCCAGGTAGAGCGGGTGGCGCACGAAGCGATAGAGCAGCGGTTGCTTGAAGCCGACGTGTGTATAGGGCACACCGCGCAGGTACCCGGTCACCTGGCGCAGCCCGAAGAGGTCAAAGTGGTTCACCATGAAGGTACTCGCGAGCACCGTCAGCCAGCCGGCCCAGAAGAGCACCAGCAGCAGCCGGCGCGCGGCAGCGTGACCCTGAACGCGACCTTACTGGCGGCGCTGTGCGAGGGCGGCTTCGACCTGCTCGGTGATGCGCGTGGCGGTCTCGAGCGCGCGCAGCCCCGCCTCGCCGGTCACCACCGGCGGCGCCCCGGTGCGCACGCACTTGAGGAAGGAGTCGATCTCGGCCTTGAGGGCATCTCCTGGCTCGAGGCTCTGCTCCTCGATGCTGACCGGCAGCGCCCCGCTCGCCTCCCCGGCGGGGCGTTTGCGGATCAGGGTCAGGATTTTCTGCTGCAGGTCCAGGGAGAGGTAGGCATCGTCTTCGAAGATGCGCATCTTGCGCTCGGTCTTGAGGCTCACGCGCGAGGCGGTGGCGTTGGCGACACAACCGTTGGCGAAGCGGATGCGCGCATTGGCGATATCGATCTCGCCCGGAGAACACCGGCGTGCCGATCGCATCGATGCTCGTGATCGGCGCATCCACGATCGTTTGCACGATGTCGATGTCATGGATCATCAGATCGAGCACCACGTTCACGTCAGTGCCGCGCTCGCGGTACGGTGCCAGGCGGTGGCACTCGATGAAGCGCGGTGACTTCAGGTGCGGTTCGGCGGCCAGAATCGCCGCGTTGAAGCGCTCCAGGTGTCCGACCTGCAGGATGCGGCCGGCGCGGGCCGCGAGCGCCGATCAGTTCGCGCGCCTCCGCGGCGCTCTCCGTGATCGGTTTCTCCACCAGCACGTGGACCCCGGCTCCTGAGGAAATCGCGCGCTGATCGCGAAATGCAGCGGCGTCGGCGTCACCACGCTCACCACATCCACGCTGCCGAGCAGTTCGCGGTAATCGCTCAGCGCACGCGTGGCCAGCTCGGCGGCGACCGCCGTCGCGCGCCTCGGGGCGCGCATCGACCACGGCGACCAGCTCACAGTCCTCGGCCTGCGCGTACTTCTGCGCATGGAAGCGCCCGAGGTAGCCCACGCCAATGACGGCGGCTCTGATTTTCTGCATGCGTTATTATGCGCGCCCGCAAGGCACCGCTCGACCTGTTAGTGTGCCAGCCAGGGATGCCACGCATGCCGCCACCGCCCGACACCGAGGATCCGCCACCGCGCCGGGGCCTGCGCCACCGCCTGCGGGCGCTCTCGCGCACGCGGCGCGAATTGCTCGGATTTGCGCTGGCGCTGGTAGTCGGGCTGCTGCTGATGCCCCTGCTGATCTGGGTCGCCGGCAACCGCGTGCTCGGCCCCTACACCCACGGGCAGGACCTGCACGCGGGTCCGTTCGCGCTGCTGCAGGACTTCTTCGTCGGGCTGCTGCACGGCTCGGCGGTCTTCTGGGCGGTGGCGCTCGGGCCGGCCATATTCATCCTGCTGCTGCGCCTGTGCGTGCGCGGCCTGCGCGCGCGGCGCAGCTAGCGCCCGGCCACCCGTGACTTATTTCGGCCAGTAGGCCCAGACGGCCACGCCGAACATCGCGAGCGTGGCGCCATGGGCGGCGAAGCGCCAGTGGCGCTCCCGCAGCTCCCCATAGAGGCTCAGCGCCGCGATCGTCGCAAACAGCCCGAAGACGCCGATCGCCTTAAGCAGCGCCCCGTGCTCGGGCGCAAAACGGGCCTCCTGGGCCGGCAGGAACAGGATCGTGATCCAGGTGAGCAGCAGCCCAACCGTCAGGGCGACGGCTGAACCGGTCAGGATGGCTAGAAGCGCTGCCAGAGGCCGCATGATTGTGAGCACCGCACTTGCTAAAAACGAACTGCCCGCTCTAGCCTTGCTCTAAAGTGTACCGAATCAGCGAGCCCTAAGAAGATGCCTTTAGCCCTACGCCGCTCCTCCGGGTGGATTACCGCCGCCGTCCTCGCCATGACGGCGCTGGTGCTGGCGGGCTCCGTGCAGGTCCCGGCCAGCACCACCACGCTGCCCCGCGGGGGCGATCGCACCCAGCGACGGTCAGCGGGCCACGGCGCGCAAGATCGGCCGCATTCTGGAGGAGGCGCACTACAGCCGCGCACCGCTCGATGACAAGATGTCCGAAGTCATCTACCAGCGCTATCTTGAGTCTCTTGACGGGCAGAAGAGCTACTTCCTGCAAAGCGACATCAACGACTTCAACGCCTATCGCTTCCAGTTCGATGACATGATCCGCACCGGGGACGTCGATCCGGCGTACCTGATGTTCGCGCGCTTCCAGCAGCGTAACCGCGAGCGCATCGAGCACGCGATCGCGCTGCTCGAGCACCGAGCCGGACTGGACGCTGAACGAGACCTTCGAGTTCGACCGCAGCAAGGCGAACTGGGTGCCCGACGCGGCCGCCATGGACGAGTTATGGCGCAAGCGCGTCAAGAACGACGCGCTCTCGCTGATGCTCACCGGCAAGACCTGGCCGGAAGTCGCGGAACTGCTGCGCAAGCGCTACGAGCGCGTCCTCAAGCGCGTCGACCAGGTGAGCCCGGAGGATGTGTTCGAGAACCTGATGAATGCCTACGCGCGCGCGTTCGATCCGCACTCGAGCTACTTCTCGCCGCGCTCCTCGGAGGAGTATCGCATCCAGATGAGCCTCAACTACGAGGGCATCGGCGCCTCGCTGCAGCTGGTGGACGACTACGTCACCATCATGAGCGTGCTCGTGGGGGGGCCGGCGGCGGTCGCCGGCACGCTCAATGTCAGCGATCGCATCACCGGCGTCGGCCAGGGCAAGGACGGTACCTTCCAGGACGTCATCGGCTGGCGCCTGGACGACGTGGTGCAGCTGATCCGCGGCAAGGCCGGCACGCTCGTGCGCCTGCAGGTGCTGCCCGCGGGTGCCGCGCCCGGCACGCCGGAGAAGATCCTGGAATTCACCCGCAACCAGGTGACCCTCGAAGCGCAGGCGGCGCACAAGGAAGTGAAGACCGTGGCGCGCAACGGCAAGACCCTCAAGATCGGGGTCATCACCGTGCCCGGGTTCTACCGCGACGTGGCCGCCGAGAGCGCCGGTGACAAGAACTATCGCAGCACCACGCGCGATGTGGCGAAGCTCCTGAAGGAGCTGAAATCCGAGAACATTGACGGGCTGGTGCTCGATCTGCGCAACGACGGCGGCGGCTACCTGCCGGAGGCCACCGAGCTCACCGGGCTGTTCATCGATCATGGCCCGGTCGTGCAGGTGCGCGACACCACCGGCCGGCTCGAAGTGCTCGATGATCCGGAAACCGCAGGCCGCCTACGACGGCCCGCTCGCGGTGCTCGTGGATCGCCTGAGCGCATCGGCCTCGGAGATCTTCGCCGGCGCCATCCAGGACTATCACCGCGGTCTGATTCTCGGCCAGAAGACCTTCGGCAAGGGCACGGTGCAGAGCCTGATGCCGCTCGACTCGCGCTTCTCCGCCAAGCCCACCAATGGCCAGCTGACCGTGACCATCGGCAAGTTCTACCGCGTCACGGGCGAGAGCACCCAGCACCGCGGGGTGGAGCCGGACGTGCCGCTCGCCTCGCGCCATCGACACCAAGGAGATCGGCGAGAGTGCCCTCGAGTCGGCGCTGCCCTGGGACCGCATCGCCGGGGTGCCCTTCAAGGCGAGCGCGCCACCGCCGACCGCCCCGTCGGTCGCCACGCTCGCCACCGAGGAGGACGTGCGGGCGCAGCACGACCCGGACTACCGCTGGCTGGTGTCGGACATCGCGGCGCTCGATGAAGTGCGCGAGCAGAAAACCGTATCGCTGAACCTCAAGGCGCGCCGCGAGGAGCGGACGCACATCGACAAGGAGCGCCTGGAGCGCGAGAACAGCCGCCGTGCGGCCAAGAACCTGCCCGCCCTACAAGACCGTCGAGGAGCTGGACAAGGCCAAGGACACGACCGACGTCGTGCTCGACCAGGCGACGCAGGTCATGGCGGACGTCGTGACCGGCGCGCGCACCCCGGCGGGCACGCAGCAGAAGACCGCGCGCAGCGGCTGAACGCGCGCCGCGCGCCGCGCGCGTCAGCGCAGCAGCACCCGGAACAGGTCCCAGGTGTCCTCGGCGAGCACGTTGGGCAGGCGCTTGGCGTCCGCGCCGAGCGGCGCCAGCTCCATGATGTCGCCTTCGCAAAGCGCAATCGAATCGGTGAGCGGGGAGCCGTCGTTGGCCGTGCGGTAGCGCGCCACGCGCTGCAGCCGCTCGCCGCGCACGCGGATTCTCCTCGGCCAGCCCGTTGCGCTCGGCGATCAGTTTCTGTGCGCGTGCGATCTGCCCCATCAGCAGCACGCATTCCTGGGGCGCGCCGTAAGCGTCGCCGGCTTCGCGCTGCGCGGTCGCCTCGCGTGCGAGTTCGCACGAGCGGGGTCTTCAGGGTCGCCACGCGCAGGCACAGCACCTCGGCGTAGGCGATCGCCGCGAGATTGATGGAGCGGCGTGCCGCCAGGGACAACCCCGGAAACTCCGGCGCTGCCTCGCGGCCCAGTTCCTCGAGGGTCAGCCTGCGCCTGACCGAGCGTCGGTTGCGCCTCATTCAGCTGCGCCTGGGTGGCGTGCATGAGCCGCTCGAGCGCGCGGCGCTTGAAGTAGTGCCAGAAGCGGGTGAGGCGCGCACGCTCTGCCTCGAGCTGCGCCACCTGCGCGGCGGCTTCCTGGTGCGACGCCTGGGCGGCCGCGAGCTGCTTTCGGCGTGCTGGCGGCGGGCGAACTGCTGGCGGTTGTGCTGCGCCAGGTGCACGCGCCGCTCGCGCTCTTCCTGCTGGCGCGCCAGGTCGGCGACGAACTGCGTGAGCAGCTCGCGCCCGGACTGCCACAGGGCGCGCAGCTGATAGAACACCAGCGCACCGTAGGCGGTCTCGGGCGTTGCCGAGCCGCCCCTCGAGCGTGCTCAGCATCTCCTGCACGCGCTGCGTGGCGCCCTCCTGTTGCTTGATGAGGTCCTTGAGACGGAAGCTCTCGTCCTGCAAGCCCCCGTAAGCCTTCTTCAGCTCCGCCCGATTGCGGAACAGCTCGAGCACGCGGTGATCCTCACCCGCAGGAGCGCGCTCCGGGCGTAGGCTGAGCTTGAGAAATCCGAGTTGTCGCAGCGCCTTCATGAGAGATGCGGCGGTCGATCGCCCCTCCTCAAGCGCCGGCTTTCGGACCCCGTGCGGGCTGAGAAGCGATGACCCCGCTCCACGCAGTATTCCAGCCACTTATTTAACATCATGTTACGCGCCCAGCGCTGATCCAGTTCACGCTCCGCACGGCTGCGCAGCACCTGCAGCAGTGGCTGAGTGTGAACGTCTGCCCATTGCTGGGCCTCGACCAGGTGGGCATCGTGATAGATGCGTACGCGCATGTCGGGGTATTGCAGAGCTCCGTGCGCATCGGGCAGCAGGTAGGTGAGGCTCACCGTGCTGGTGTACGGGGAGCGCTCGGTGACGCTGAGAACGAGGTCACAGTCCGCCGGTACCTGCGAGCAGTATTGCCCGGCGAGCAGTGTGTAACTCACCGGCGAGCCAGCCGAGGCGGATGAAGTTGCTCTCGTAAAGTCCCATGAGCGCGACGAAGCTGCGGGGTCGCGCGCGCCAGGAGACGAGGGTTCGTGTATCGGTTACGAGCACGCCCCGACTATAACGCACGAAGCCGGTGCTGCAAGCCGATCAGCGCGCGAATTGCGCGCCATTCGCCGCGCGCGCCGCTTGCAAAATCCGTGCGACCCTGCCGGCACGCGTGCACACAGCGCGTGCGCCGTGCCACAATATGCAACTCAGCACACTGCGGTGCGCTCTAAGGCCGCAGCCGCCGTTCGATGCCGGTGGTGCTGAGAATGCGGCTGGCGATCTCCTCGATCGAGGACTCAGAAGTGTCGAGCGACGGAATCGCGTAACGCGCGAACAGCGCCTCCGCCGCACGCAGTTCATACGTCACCTGCGGGCGCGAGGCATAGCGACTGTCGGGACGGCGCTCGTGGCGGATCTGCTGCAGCCGCTCGGGCTTGATGGTGAGCGCGTAGAGCTTGCGCCGGAAGGACTCCACCCGCGCGGGCAAGCGCCCGCCTCCAGGTCGTCCTCGGTGAGCGGATAGTTGGCGGCGAACACCCCGTACTGCAGCGCCAGGTACACGCAGGTCGGCGTCTTGCCGACGCGCGACACGCCCATCAGGATCACGTCGGCGTGAGCGTAATCCCCGCCCGTGCCATCATCGTTGGCGAGGGCGAAAGTTGGTGGCGTTGATGCGCGTGGTGTAGGCGGCGAGGTCGGCGATGCCGTGGGCGCGTCCGGCGCGGTGCGTCGAGCGCGTGTTGAGTTCCCGCTCAAGCGGGCCGACGAAGGCGGAGAACAGGTCCAGGAACAGCGCGTTCGCCGTCAGCACGACGTCGCGCAGACTCATCCTGCACCAGGGTGCTGAAGACGATCGGGCGCACGCCGCTCTCCTCGCCGGCACGGTTGATGCGCCGGACCGCCTCCTGCGCCTTGTCAAGGTCAGACACAAATGGCAAAGTCACCGGCCCGAAATTCCAGGCCCTCGAACTGCGTCATGAGGCTGTGGCCGAGCGTTTCGGCGGTCACGCCGGTCTGGTCCGAGACAAAAAAGACGGTTCGACGGCTCACGGCTTGGGCATACTTTCGCGTCTTGAGGCGCCTGGGACCGCAGTGTTTCACCGCGCGACGCGCCCAAGGCAAGCGCCCGCGTGGGACTTCAGGAGCACCCTTGAACGCATTCGTCATCCCGTTCGAGCAGCTGGGCATGCACGATGTCGAGAACGTCGGCGGCAAGAACGCCTCCCTCGGGGAGATGATCAGCTCCCTGACGCGCCTGGGCGTGCAGGTGCCCGGCGGCTTCGCCACCACCGCGCAGGCCTACCGCGAGTTCCTGCAGCAGGGCGGCCTCGATGAACGCATCCGCGCCGAGCTGGCCAGCCTCGACGTCGAAGACGTCACCAAGCTCGCCGCCACCGGCGCGCGCATCCGCCAGTGGATCCTCGCGACCCCCTTGCCGCCGGCAGTTCGAGCAGGCGGTGCTGCAGCAGCTGCGCCTGATGTCGGGCGGCGCCGAAATCGCGGTCGCGGTGCGCTCCTCGGCCACCGCCGAGGATCTGCCGGAGGCCTCCTTCGCCGGCCAGCAGGAGACCTTCCTGAACGTGCGCGGCGAGGCGGGCGTGCTGCGCGCGGTGCACGAGGTGTTCGCCTCGCTCTTCAACGACCGCGCCATCTCCTACCGCGTGCACCAGGGCTTTGACCACAGCGCCGTGGCGCTCTCCGCCGGCGTGCAGCACATGGTGCGCAGCGACCTCGGCGCCAGCGGCGTCATGTTCACGCTCGACACCGACTCGGGCTTTCGCGACGTGGTGTTCATCACCGCCGTCCTGGGGCCTGGGCGAGACCGTGGTGCAGGGCGCGGTCAACCCGGATGAGTTCTATCTCTACAAGCCGGCGCTGCGCGCCGGCAAGCTACCCGGTACTGCGCCGCAACCTCGGCGGCAAGGCGATCAAGATGGTCTACGCGCCGGAGGGCTCGGCCGCGCGCGTGCAGACCGTGGACGTGCCGCAGGCGGAGCGGCGCCGCTTCTGCCTGAGCGATGCCGACCTGGTCGCTGCTCGCCCGCCAGGCGCTCATCATCGAGGAGCACTACCAGCGGCCCGATGGACATCGAGTGGGCGCGCGACGGCTGCCTCCGGCGCGCTCTACATCCTGCAGGCGCGCCCGGAGACGGTACAGAGCCGCGCCGGGCGCACCATCCAGCGCTATGCGCCTCAAGGGCACGTCCCGGGTGCTCGCGACCGGGCGCAGCATCGGCCAGCGCATCGGCGCGGGCACCGCGCGCGTGATCGCGCGACGCCGCGCGAGATGGCGCGCGTGCAAAGCGGCGACGTGCTGGTCGCCGACATGACCGACCCGGACTGGGAGCCGGTCATGAAGCGCGCCGCCGCCATCGTCACCAACCGCGGCGGGCGCACCTGTCATGCGGCCATCATCGCCCGCGAGCTCGGCATTCCGGCCGTGGTGGGCTGCGGGGACGCCACGCAGAAGATCAGCGAGGAGCCAGGAGGTCACGGTGTCGTGCGCGGAAGGCGACACCGGGCACGTGTACGAGGGGCTGCTCGAATTCGAGAAGAAGCAGATCGAACTCGACTCGCTGCCGAAGATCCCGCGTCAAGATCATGATGAACGTCGGCAATCCGGACCGCGCCTTCGACTTTGCCGCCATTCCGCACAACGGCGTGGGACTGGCGCGCCTGGAATTCATCATCAACCGCATGATCGGCGTGCATCCGCGGGCGCTGCTGGAGTTTGACCGCCTGGACGAGGAGCTGCAGGAGCAGATCCGCACCCAGATCGCCGGCTACGCCGACCCGGTCAGCTTCTACGTGGAGAAGCTCGCCGAGGGCATCGCCCAGATCGCCGCCGCTTTCGCGCCCGAGCCGGTCATCGTGCGCCTCTCGGACTTCAAGTCCAACGAGTACGCCAACCTCATCGGCGGGTCGCGCTACGAGCCGCACGAAGAGAACCCGATGCTCGGCTTCCGCGGCGCCGCGCGCTTACACCGACGAAGCCTTCCGCCCGTGCTTCGAGCTGGAGTGCCGCGCATTCGAAGCGCGTGCGCGAGGACATGGGGCTCACCAACGTGCAGGTGATGGTGCCGTTCGTGCGCAGCGTCGCGGAGGCGCGCGAGGTGACGCAGCTGCTGGCCGCAGAACGGCCTCAAGCGCGGCGACAGACGGCCTCAAGATCATCATGATGTGCGAGCTGCCGACCAACGCGCTGCTGGCCGACGAGTATCTGGAGTTCTTCGACGGCATGTCGATCGGCTCCAACGACATGACGCAGCTGACGCTCGGGCTCGATCGTGACTCGGCAATCGTCGCGCGGCTACTTCGATGAGCGCGACCCGGCGGTGCGCAAACTGCTGTCGATGGCGATCAGCGCCTGCCGCCGCAACGGCAAGTACGTCGGCATCTGCGGCCAGGGGCCCTCCGACCACCCGGACCTCGCCCGCTGGCTGCTCGATCAGGGCATCGAGAGCATCTCGCTCAACCCGGATACGGTGGTCGAGACCTGGCTGTTCCTCGGCCAGCCGCCGCGGAACCGCGCCGCGCAGCTAAAGCCGCGTTCTCGTCAGGAGGTCGCCGGCGAAAGCCGGCGCAAACAGCCGGGCGCGGTAGTAACGCAGCTCGCGGATCGACTCGTGAATGTCCGCGTTGGCCAGGTGCGCACCCTGCTTCACGAAGCCCTCGCACACCCCCGGCGCCCAGCGACGCGCCAGCTCCTTGAGCGTCGAAACGTCGAGGTTGCGGTAGTGGAAGAAGTGCTCGAGCTCGGGCATCAGGCGCGCCAGGAAGCGCCGGTCCTGGCAGATGCTGTTGCCGCACATGGGCGAGGCGCCCGGGCTCACCAGCGGCGCCAGGAACTCGAGCGTGCGGCGCTGTGCCTCCGCGAGCGTCACCTGGCTGGCACGCACGCGCGCCAGCAGCCCCGAAGAGCCATGCTGGCGCTGGTTCCACGAATCCATGCGCGCGAGCACCTCCTCACTTTGATGGATCGCCATCACCGGGCCATCGGCGATGACGGCGAGTTCCTTGTCAGTGACGACGGTGGCGATCTCGATGATCGAGTCGCTGTCGGGCTTCAGCCCCGTCATCTCCAGATCGATCCAGATGAGGTTCTCGGCGCTCGGCATGGAAGCTCAGGAGGTGATAGCGTGCAGGGGAAAGCGAATCCAAGTGCCCAGCCAGTGTAGCAGAGCCGCAAGCGCGCGCCGCCCATGCCGGAAACCATGACGGCCGCGTCATCGCCGCCTTCGGCCGCCAGGTGCTGGTGCGCACGACGACCGGGGAGCAGCTGCGCGCGCGTCCGTTCGGGCGGGCGCTCGTCATCGTGTGCGGCGATCAGGTGCGCTGCCGCATCGATGCGCACCACGAAGAGGTGCACGTCATCGAAGTGCTGCCGCGGCGCACGGCGCTCTACCGTCCAACGCCCGCGGCGTGACCGAGCCGGTCGTCGCCAACCTCACGCAGCTGCTCGTGGTGCTCGCCCCGCTGCCGGTCCCGGACTTCTACGTGGTCGACCGCTACCTGGCCGCCGCCACCGATGCGGGTGTCGCCGCGACGCTGGTCGTGAACAAAAGCGACCTCGGCCTCGATGAGCAGCTCAGCGCCGAGCTCGACGTCTATGCGCAGGCCGGCTACGCGAGCGTGCACACCTCGGCGGACAGCAGCGCGGGCCTCGACGCGCTGCGCGCAGCCATCGCCCCAGGCGCCATCGCCGCCCTGGTCGGGCAATCGGGCGTGGGGAAGTCCTCGCTGGTGCGGGTGCTGGTGCCGGAGGCTGAAGTGGCGATCGGCGAGCTGGTGCGCGAGGAGGAAGGGCGCCACACCACCACCGCGGCACGCCTCTTTGACCTGCCCCACGGTGCCGCCCTCATCGACTCCCCCGGCGTGCGCGATTTCGCCCCGGCCGTGAACGCCCTCGATGAGCGCTCGCTCGGGTTCACCGAGGTGCGGCGCCTCGCGCTCGGCTGCCGCTTCGCCGACTGCCGTCATATGCGCGAGCCCGGCTGCGCGGTACAGGCGGCGCGCGGCGTCCGGCGCGCTGTCCGCGCGGCGCTACGAGAGCTACCGGCGCCTGAGGCGCCTGTACGAGGAGCTCAGCGCCGCGCGCGGACCCGGCCGCCCGGGATAAAGCCGGCGCCTCACCCCAGGGGCTGGCTCGGCGGCTGCACGTCCGCGAGCGCCAGCGTGCCGCCGCCCGCGGCGCCGCCGGCGTGGTGCTGACTGATCGCGCTGCCGTCACCGGCGCGCAGGCTCCGGAAGACCACCGCCGAGAGGATGGTCGCCACGCCGAGCACGAGAAACGCCTCGTGCACGCCGCGGATCATCTGCGGCGCGGTGGTATGGAAACGATCCGGCACGAACAGCGCCGCCACCAGTGAGGCGGTGGCGACGCCGAAGCTCATCGACAGCTGCTGCGCAGTGCTCGAGATGGTACTCGCACTGCCCGCGTCGCCCTCCTCGACGTCCGCGTACACGAGCGTGTTCATGCTCGTGAACTGCAGCGACTGGAAGAACCCGTAGGCGAAGGCCTGCAGCACGATCAGCCATACCGGGGTCGATCCGCCGATGGTCGCGAACAGGCCGATCAGCAGCCCCAGCATCACCGTATTCGTGACCAGCACGGCGCGGTAGCCGAGCCGCGCCAGGATGCGCGGCGTCAGCACCTTCAGGCTGATGGCCGCGAGCGCCTGCGGCATCATCAGCAGCCCGGACTGCACCGGCGTGTAGCCAAGACCGACCTGGTACAGCAGCGGGAACAGGAAGGGCACCCCGCCGATGGCGATGCGCGTGAAGAAGCTGCCGCTGACCGCGGCGCGGAAGGTGCGGACGTCGAACAGGCGCAACCGCAGGAGCGGCTCGGTCGCATGCGCCGAGCGCACGCCGTAGGCACCGAGCAGCAGCAGCGCAAGCACGAGCAGCATCAGCACCTGCAGCGCGCGCAGGCGGTGCTCGCCGAAGACCTCGAGCACGTAAGAAAGCAGCGCGATGCCGGAGCTGAAAAGCACGAGCCCCGCGACGTCGAGCGGCGGCGGGCTGCTCTCGCGGTAGTCGGGCAGGAAGCGGTACACGAGCTACAGCCCCGCGACCCCGATCGGTACGTTGAGGAAGAAGATCACGCTCCAGTGCAGATAGCCGGTGATGAAGCCACCGGCGAGCGGACCGAGCATCGGCCCCACGAGCGCCGGCATCGCCACGAAGCTCATGGCACGCACCAGCTCCGATTTCGGGAAGGCGCGCACCAGTGTGAGGCGTCCGACCGGCACCATCATTGCGCCGCCGCATCCCTGCAGGATGCGGAAAGCCACCAGCCAGTGAATGTTGCGCGCAAGGCCGCACAGGAGCGATCCCAGGGCGAACAGCCCGATGGCGCCGGCGAACACGCGCCGCGTGCCGAAGCGGTTGGCCATCCAGCCGCTGATCGGGATGAACACCGCGAGACTCAGCGAATAGCTCGAGAGCACCGACTTCATGCTGAGCGGCGCCACGTCCAGCGCGCGTGCGATGCTCGGCACCGCCGTGTTGAGGATGGTGGTATCGAGCGCCTGCATGAAGAACGCTACGGCGACGAGCCACGGCAACAGGGCCTGGCGTGGGGCAGGTTCGTTCGCGGGTTGCTCGGCCGGGCTCAAGAAAGGGTCCCTCCTTGCCTGAAGGGGCCGCCCCGGGCGCCGCGCGGCCGGTACCGGCGCCACGGCGCGCGCTGCTGCCCGACACAAAGCGGTGCCGCGGCGCGCTAGAGCGACTGGCGGCCGGCGAGTGCGTGCGCCAGAGTCCCGCCGTCGACGTACTCGAGTTCACCGCCCACCGGCACGCCGTGCGCGATGCGGCTGGCGCGGATGCCGCGGCGCGCGGCCAGCTCGCTCAGGTAATGCGCGGTCGCCTCCCCTTCCACGGTGGAGTTGGTCGCGAGAATCAGCTCGCGCACGCCGCCCTCGGCGAGGATGGCCTCGAGCTCGCGGATGCCGAGCTGCTCGGGGCCGATGCCATCGAGCGGGGACAGATGACCCATGAGCACGAAGTAGCGCCCGCGATAGCTGCCGGAAGACTCGATCGCGACTACGTCCGCCGGTGACTCCACCGCGCACAAGAGCGCCGCATCCCGCTGGGTCGCCGCGCAGATGACGCACAGCGATCCTCCGTGAGCATGCGGCAGCGCTGGCAGCGGGTCACCGTCTCCAGCGCCGCCTCGAGCGCCTCGGCGAGCGCCCGCGCGCCCGGCCGGCCCTCCTGCAGCAGGTGGAAGGCCATGCGCTGCGCGCTCTTGGGGCCCACTCCGGGGAGCGCGCGCAGCGCCTCGATGAGGCGCGCGAGGTGCGGCGAATGCTTCATCCGCTTCAGAACGGCAGCTTCATTCCCGGCGGCAGCTGCAGGCCCGAAGTGAGGCTCGCCATCTTCTCCTGCACGCGCGCCTCGACCTTGTGCACGGCGTCGTTGGCCGCGGCGGCGATCAGGTCCTCGAGCATCTCGCGATCCTCGCCGCTGACGCTCGGCTCGATCTGCACGCGCTTCACCTCGTGCCGGCCGTTCATGGTGATCTTGACCATGCCGCCGCCGGACTCACCGATCACCTCGATGTTGGCGATCTCCGCCTGGGCCTTCTGCATGTTTCTCTGCATGGCCTCGGCTTGCTTCATCAGGTTGTTGAAATTGCCTTTCATGGGAACGTGCATCCTCTGCGGCGCTGCGGCGCCGGCTGACTGACGTGGTTCATTTTACCGGCCGCACGGTCTCCGGGAGCACGGTTGCCCCGAAGCGCTCGCGCAGGCCCTGGACGCCCGCATCCTCCTCGAAGGCGCGCCGCGCGGCGGCCAGCTCCTCGTCCGAGGCGCGCCGCTGCGCCTGCGCCGGGGTCTCGAGGCCTGCGGCGACCGTCTGGAATTCAAGCCGCACGGGTTCGCCGTAATAGCGCGCCAGCGCCTGCGCCAGCTTCTCTTCCAGCGCCGCGGTGCGCAGCAGCTGGTTGCGCGGATCGAGCGCCAGGCGCACGACGGCGCCCTCGCGGGCGATGAATACGCAGTGGCTGGCGAGCTGCCGCGCCGCCCCGGTGAGTTCGAGCGCGGCCAGGATCTGGGCCCAGGGGCTGCCCGCGGCCGGCGCGACGCTGGCGGAGGCGCGCGTGGGAGCTGCCGCGGGTGCACCGCTCGCCGCGTGCGCGGTGCGCGGCTGCGGTGCCGGGGTGCCCGCGGGCACCGGCCGGAAAGCCAGCATCCGCAGCAGGGTCATCTCGAAACCGCTGCGCGGGTCGGGGGCGAGCGCCAGATCGCGCCGCCCGAGAATCGCGGTCTGATAGAACAGCTGCACGTCCTCCGGGGTCAGCCGCTGCGCCAGCTGCTCGAGCAACTGCGGTTCGTACAGTTCATCACCCTCGTAGCCGCTCACGGCCTGCCGGAGTCCGACGCGCACCAGCAGCGCTGCGAGCTCATCGAGCACCTGCGCGTAATCGGGCGCGAACTCCTCCAGCGCCTGTGCACCGCGCAGGAGCGCGTGGCTGTCGGGGCCGCCCAGCAGTTGCGCGATGCGCACGACGTGCTCGCGCGCGACGCTGCCGAGCATGGCGCGCGCCTCGGCCTCGCCCGCCTTGCCGCCACCGAAAGCGAGCAGCTGATCCAGCAGCGACAGTCCGTCGCGCATGCTGCCGTCGGCGGCCTGCGCCACCAGCTTCAGGGCCGCCGCCTCGAAGGGGACGCCTTCGGCGCTGAGGATGTGCTGCATGTGAGCGGCAATGGCGTCGGCCGGCAGGCGCTTGAGGTTGAACTGCAGGCAGCGCGACAGCACGGTCACCGGCAGCTTCTGCGGGTCGGTGGTCGCGAGCAGAAACTTCACGTGCGGGGGCGGCTCTTCCAGCGTCTTCAGCAGCGCGTTGAAGGAATGCGTCGAGAGCATGTGCACCTCGTCGATGAGATACACCTTGTAGCGGCCGCGGGAAGGTGCGTACTGCACGTTGTCGAGCAGTTCGCGGGTGTCATCGACTTTGGTGCGCGAAGCGGCATCGACCTCGATCAGATCGGGAAAGCGCCCGGCGTCAATCTCGCGACAGCTGGCACAGGTGCCATCCGGCGCGCTCGTCACGCCCTGCTCGCAATTGAGGCACTTGGCGAGGATGCGCGCGATGGTGGTCTTGCCAACGCCGCGCGTCCCGGTGAACAGGAACGCGTGGTGTACGCGCCCGCTGTCGAGCGCGTTCAC
Organism: uncultured Pseudomonadota bacterium; assembly: GCA_963806375.1. GTDB lineage: Bacteria > Pseudomonadota > Gammaproteobacteria > Steroidobacterales > Steroidobacteraceae > 13-2-20CM-66-19. The sequence goes on along the minus strand of CAWDXW010000006.1, from coordinate 65,973 downwards.
GAGCGCGCGCCGCACGTGCTCCTGCCCGATGAGCTCGGCGAAGGTCTTGGGGCGCCACTTGCGCGCCAGCGCGGTGTAACTCATCGATGGGTTCCTGCAAGGGCGAATCTGGAGGCGGCCCGCACCAGCTTAAGCTCCGGCACCCGACATCGCCGCTGCCGCTGCTGCCTTCCGGCCCTGACGGGGTTCACGACTAATCGTCGCGGAGAAACCAATGCGGGCCACCATGGTCCATGCAACCGGCGAGCGCGTCAGGGCGGGCGAGCTGTTGTGGGAGTCGCGATCCATTAATCTACCGCCATGTTGACGGATCACGAAGTCAGGGCTCATCAGCGCGCCGGCAGCCTGCCGCCGTGCGGCGATGCTACCACAGGGTACCCGCGCGGCCGCGCCCGGCCCCCCGGTGGCGGCGGCCGGCCGGTAAGACGCCCGTGAACACCGCCGCGCGCGCCCTGAGCAAGGTCCCCGCGGTCACGCTGACCTTCTGGATCATCAAGGTCGCCGCGACAACGCTCGGGGAGACCGGCGGCGACACCGTCTCGATGACGCTCAATCTGGGCTACTTGCTCAGCACGGCCATCTTTCTTGCCGTGCTGATGGTGCTGGTGAGCGTGCAGATCGCCGCCCGCACTTTCCGCCCGCTCCTCTACTGGGCGACGATCATCGCCTCCACCACCGCGGGCACCACGCTGGCGGATTTCGCCGACCGCTCGCTCGGCATCGGCTACCTCGGCGGCACGGCGCTGCTGCTGACGTGCGTGCTGGCGAGCCTGGCGCTGTGGTACCGAACGGAAGGCTCGGTGTCCGTCAGCACCGTGAACACCCCGCGCGTCGAGGCGTTCTACTGGGCCACGATCACGTTTTCGCAGACCCTGGGCACGGCCCTCGGAGACTGGGCGGCCGATGGCGGACTCGGCTACGGCGGTGGCGCGCTGCTCTTCGGGGCGGCCCTTGCGCTGGTGGCGGTGGCGTACCTGCGCACCCGCCTTTCGCACGTGCTGCTGTTCTGGGCGGCCTTCATCCTGACGCGCCCCCTCGGGGCGACCCTCGGGGACTTCTTCGACAAGCCGCCGGCGCAGGGGGGCCTGGGCATGAGCCGTCCGCTCGCCTCGGCCGTGCTCGGCATCTTCGTACTGGGCTGCGTGCTGCTCTTGCCGCAACGGGCGGCGGGGCCGCCCAAGCCCGGCACAGGCGGGCACTAGGAAAAAGCCCCCGGAACGGGGTGGCGGAGAGGGTGGGATTCGAACCCACGAACACCCGTTGAGATGTTACTGGAATTCCAGTCCAGCGCCTTCGACCGCTCGGCCACCTCTCCAATCAACGACTTACGCACTGCACCGCGACTTCAGTGTGCCGCAGCACGGCCCGTGCGGCTGAAAAGGCGCCGCATGATAAGGCATGCGCCTTCACCCCGCACGCCGCGCAGGCACCCGGGTCAGGCCTGCGGCGCCGCGGATACGCTCTTGGGTACCTTGAAGGACGGCGGCTCGTCCAGGCAGGGGTCCTTGCTCTTGCGCGGCGGCGGTGCCGGCTCGTTGAGGGTCGGCAGCTTCAGCGCATTGGCGGTATCGGGCGCGGCCAGCCCCGGGGGAATCGTCAGCGGCGTCCCGGTGGTCGCGGCCTGGTAGGGCTGCGGCTTGTGGCAGACGTTCTCGCGCCAGGACTTACAGCCTCCAAGGAGCGTCAGCCCCGCAAGCAACCCCGCCAGAACAGTCATCCTCATGCGCACCCACCTCGATAAATCCGTCACGTCAATACTCCGCCCGCGCGCGCGGCCGCCTGCAGGCGCGCCCGATATTCCTCGGCGAGCGGGGTCAGGGGCAATCTTAACCCAGGGGGCATGAGACCCATCTGCGCGAGCAGCCATTTCACCGGGATCGGATTGGCCTCGAGAAACAAGTCCCGGTGCAGGGCTGCGAGCGGCGCATCGAGCGCCTGGGCACGCTCTGCCTCTCCCGCCAGAGCGGCCGCCACCATCTCAGACATCTGCCGCGGCGCAACGTTCGCGGTCACCGAGATCACCCCGCGGGCGCCGGCCGCGATGGCCTCGCGCGCGGTGGCATCATCGCCGCTGAGGACCGTGAATCCGGGAGCGCAGGCGGCCACGAGCTCGCGCACGCGCGCCGCCTCGGGCAGCGCCTCCTTCAGCGCCACGATGCCGGCGACGCGCGACAGCCGTGCGGCGGTCGCCGGCTTGAGGTCGACGGCCGTGCGCGAGGGCACGTTGTAGAGCACGATCGGCGTGCCCGCCGCGGCCGTGGCGGCGGCGGCAAAATGCTGGAACAAACCCTCCTGCGAGGGCCGGTTGTAGGCCGGCGTCACGAGCAGCAGCCCATCGATCGGCAGTTCGCGCAGCCACTGCACGCGCGCCACGGTGCTCGCCGTGCTGGAGGTGCCCGCCCCCGCGATGATGCGCAGCCGCTGGTGCGCCTGCGCACGCGCGCGCAGCGTGAGCTCGCGCAGCTCCGCATCCGTTAGGGTGGGCGACTCCCCGGTGGTGCCGGCGACGACGATGCCGCTCGTACCAGAGGCAAGGTGAAACTCGATCAGGCGTGCCCACGCATCGAAGTCGATCGCCCCATGCGCATGCATAGGTGTAGCAATGGCCACCAAGCTTCCTGAAAACATGGGATAGCTGCACGTCCGCGGGGGAAGCGTGGGATGTTACGAGTGGAGCTCACACCGAGGCAAGAGCTCAAGCCGTGCCGCGGGCAGAAAGGTCGCGCTCGCTGCCCGCTACCGGTACACTCAAGGCTCGCCAAACGGAAACAGCAGCCGCGAACGCCAACCTACAGATGAAGCAGCACCTGGCCGTTTCGGCGATCGGCGGCGACCGCACGGGCATGGTTCACGAGCTGACGCGCGTCATCAGCGAGTCCGGCGGCAATATCAGCGAGAGCCGCATGGCGAGCCTCGGGACCGAGTTCGCGATGCTGCTGCTGGTGTCGGGCAACTGGCACGCGCTCGCGAAGCTCGAGACCGAGCTCAAGCGCCTGGCGGAGACCAGCAGTCTTAGCATCCACCTGAAGCGCACCGAGCCGCGCACGGCACGCACCGACATGCTGCCGTACTCGATCGACGTCGTGTGCCTGGACCAGAGCGGCATCGTCTCGGGTCTGTCGGGCTTTTTTGCCACGCGTGGCATCGACATCGCGGAAGTGTCCACGCGCAGCTACCCGGCCGCCCACACCGGAGCTCCGATGTTCGCCGTTCAGATGATCGTCAACGTGCCGAGCCGCATTCACGTGGCGCACCTGCGTGAGGAGTTCATGGAGTTCTGTGACTCGCTCAACCTCGATGCCATCCTCGAACCGGTAAAATCCTGAAGCGAGATGTCCAAGATCAAGGCCGGTACCAAGGTGCCTGACTTTTCGCTGCCCATGACGGGCGGCGACACGTGGAGCCTGAAGGATGCCGCAGGCAAGAAACTGGTGATCTACTTCTATCCGCGCGACATGACCTCGGGTTGCACCCGCGAGTCGCAGGATTTCCGCGATCTCGCCGCCGCCTTTCGCAAGGCCGGCACGCGGATCGTGGGCGTGTCGCGCGACCCGGTCGCCTCGCACGACAAGTTCGCAGCGAAGGAGTCCTTGCCCTTCCCGCTGCTGGCAGACACCGACGAGCAGGTGTGCAGGCTGTTTGATGTCATCAAACAGAAAAGCCTTTACGGCAGAAAGTACCTTGGAGTGGAGCGCAGCACCTTCCTGCTCGATGCGGCGGGTCGTCTCAAACAGGAATGGCGCAAGGTCAAAGTGCCCGGTCACGCGGAGGAAGTACTTGAAGCAGCGCAGCGTTTATGAACCCGGCCCCACCTCAGCCTCAGGCGAAGCCCGCGACGTGAAGGGCCGCTCGCGGGCCGGCCGCAGACTGTTCGTGCTCGACACCAACGTGCTGATGCACGACCCGGCGTCGATCTTTCGCTTCGAGGAGCACGACGTCTACCTGCCGATGGTGGTGCTCGAGGAACTCGACGCCCACAAGAAGGGCCTCTCGGAGGCCTCGCGCAACGTGCGCCAGGTGAGTCGCTTCCTCGATGACATGATGCGCGACGCGACCAAGGAGCAGATTGACCGCGGCCTGCCGCTGCCCTCCGGTTACAGCGGCAACCATGGCAAGAAACCCTCCTCGGGGCGGCTGTTCTTCCAGACGCGCCAGATGCAGGGCGCGCTGCCGGAAAGCCTGCCCGGGGCCGGCGGCGACAACGCGATTCTGGCGCAGACGCTGGCGCTGCAGAACGAGCAGAAGGATGCGCGCGTGATCCTGGTGTCCAAGGACATCAACCTGCGCATCAAGGCGGCGGTGCTCGGCGTGCACGCCGAGGACTACTACAGCGACAAGACGCTCGAGGACGCGGACGTTCTCTACAGCGGCATGGCGGCACTGCCGGCGGATTTCTGGGAGAGCCACAGCCGCGACATGCGCTCCTGGAAGGATGCCGAACGCACCTACTACGAGATCTCCGGCCCCGCGGTGCGCGACTGGCAGCCGAACCAGGGGCTGTTCGAGGACACCCCGGAGGGTATCGAGGGCATCGTGCGGCGCATCTCCGGTGACACCGCGACGATCGAGCTGCTGCGTGACTACCGCAACGAGCGGCACAGCGTCTGGGGCATCACTGCGCGCAACCGCGAGCAGAACTTCGCGCTCAACCTGCTGATGGACCCGGAGATCGACTTCGTGAGCGTGCTGGGGCCCGCCGGGACTGGCAAGACGCTGCTCGCCCTGGCCGCCGGCCTGATGCAGACGCTCGAGACCAACCGGTTCGCCGAGATCATCATGACGCGCGTGACGATTCCCCTCGGCGAGGACATCGGCTTCCTGCCCGGTACCGAGGAGGAGAAGATGGAGCCGTGGATGGGCGCGCTGATGGACAACCTCGAGGTGCTCACCGGCTCGCAGGAGGGCGGCAACTGGGGACGTGCGGCCACCAACGATCTGCTGCGCAACCGCATCAAGATCCGTTCGCTCAACTTCATGCGCGGGCGCACCTTCCTTAACCGCTTCCTGATCCTCGATGAGGCCCAGAACCTGACACCCAAGCAGATGAAGGCGCTGATCACCCGCGCAGGTCCCGGCACCAAGCTCGCCTGCCTGGGAAACATCGCCCAGATCGACACGCCCTACTTGACGGAGATGACCTCCGGCCTCACCTATGCGGTGAACCGCTTCCGTGGCTGGGCGCACTCCGGGCATATCACCCTGGTGCGCGGGGAGCGGTCACGGCTGGCGGACTTCGCGTCCGACATTCTGTAGGTGTACTCTAGAGGTTCATTCTCACCGCTGCGCGTGTAAGCGCTTGTAAACGCGGGAAACCTGGACCGCGAGTGGCGGTCTTAATCCACCATGCGTCGACTTCTTATCCTGCTCGTGACTGCGATGCTCACCCTCACGGGAGGCGCATTTGCGGACGAACAGCCCGCCTCAAAGCCGATCGTGCTCACGGCACCGCCGGCCGGCTCGGACCTGCCGGACATGGGCAGCCCCGCCGCCGCCTACATCTCGCGCACCGATGAGTTCCGCCTCGGGGCGATGGTGACGCGGGAGCTGCGCGATCAGGGCGCGCTGCTCGAGGATCCGGAGGTGCAGCGAATACATCCAGACCCTCGGCCAGCGCCTCGCGTCGCAAAGTCGCCGACGGGGGCAAGGATTTCGAGTTCTTCATCATCAAGGACGACAGCATCAACGCCTTCGCCGTGCCCGGGGGCTTCGTCTTCATCCACCAGGGGTTGATCCTCGCCACCACCACAGAATCTGAGCTGGCGAGCGTCATGGGGCACGAAATCGCGCACGTGACGCAGCACCACATCGCCCGCCAGCTGCGCGCGCAGAGCCAGCAGTCACTCGCCACCGCCGCCGGCATGATCGCGGCGATCCTGCTGGGGGCCGCAGGCGGCGGCCAGGCCGCCATGGGCGGGATCGCGGCGGCGCAGGGCATGGCCGCGCAGGCACAGATCAACTTCACCCGCGACAACGAGATGGAGGCCGATCGCGTCGGCATCGGCTACCTCGCCGGCGCCGGTTTTGACCCGAATGCGATGGCCGGCTTTTTCGAGACCATGAGCCGCCACGAGGGTCTGACGGTCACGTACATCCCCGCGATGCTGATCGATCACCCGGTGACCACGGATCGCATCGCGGAGGCCAAGGCGCGTGCGGCGCAGTTCCCGCCGCGCACCCAGCATGATTCGCAGAGCTACGAGCTGATCCGCGAGCGCGTGCGGGTGCTATCCACGCCCGCCGACATCGACCTGCTCGGCGCCTACGAACGCAAGGTGAGCCGCGGGGAGGCCGACCTGGCCCAGCTGTATGGCTACGCGCTCGAACTCACGCAGCACAACCGCGGCGAGGACGCCGTCAAGGTGCTCACGCCCCTGGTGCAGCAGCACGAGACGCTGACGCTCCTGCACCTGGCGTTCGCGCAGGCGCTCGCCAAGAGCGGTCGCAACAAGGAGGCGTTGGCCTACTTCGCGCGCACCCTGCAGCTGTTCCCACGCAACGTACCGGTCACGGTGCGCTACGCGCAGGAGCTGATGGCGATCGGCAAGCCAATGGAGGCACACAACCTGCTGCTCGACCTGTTCAACAACGTGGCCCCGACCCCGGATCAGATCCGCCTGATTGCGATGGCGGCGAACGCCGCCGGCGACTCCGGGGATGCCTACTTCTACATGGGCGAATACCAGATCGCCGGGGGGGACCTGAGCCTCGCCGCGCAGCAGCTGCAGCTCGCACTCGCCTCGCCGCACCTGAGCGCCATCCAGCGCGCGCGCTACCAGGCGCGCCTCGATGAGGTGCGTGAGTACCTGATGTCGATGCGCAAGCGTCAGGTGAGCGAGAGCGGCGATCAGGGCCGGCAGGGCGGCGGCGGACCCCATAGCTGAGCCTGACGCCGGACGCCCTCCCCCGTTTCGGGCGTCCGGTGCGCGCCGGGTGGCTGCTACAATGCCGGCCCGGAGAATTCCAACAAGCCCCATGCGAACCACGACCCGCACGTCCGCGCTTTGGCTGTGTCTGCTGCTTTGTGGCTGCGCCACGCTGCCGCCGGGCACGACCCGCAGCCCGCGCGACCCATGGGAGCGCATGAACCGCGCCACGTACAAGTTCAACGACAAGCTCGACAAGGCGGTGCTGCGGCCGGTAGCGCGTACGTACCAGCGTGCCGTGCCGCGCTTCATGCAGACCGGCGTGCGCAACTTCATGAGCAACATCAGCTATCCGGTGACCATGCTGAACGACCTGCTGCAGGGCCAGTTTCGCGCCCTTGGCAATGACACCGCGCGCTTCCTCATGAACACGACCTTCGGCCTCGGCGGGCTGTTCGACCCGGCCACCACGGCCGGCCTCGACAAGAACGGCCGCGATTTCGGCCAGACGCTCGGCAAGTGGGGCCTGCACAGTGGTCCGTACTTCGTCATCCCCTTCCTCGGTCCGAGTGACGTGCGCGACGGCTTTGGCCGCCTCGCCGATGAATACAGCAATCCGCGGCACTACATCCAGAACCCCTGGTGGGACTATGGGCTGTGGGCGGTGGACAAGATCGACGGGCGCGCGCAGCTGCTGTCGGTGGATAAGACCCTGGACAGCTCCTACGATCCGTACTCGTTCCTGCGTAACGTGTACCTGCAGCACCGCGACTTCATGGTGAGCGGCGGGGTCACGACGGACCAGCAGAACGAAGAGGAGCAGCGGCTGTACGACGAGGCGCAGAAGGACACGGACGAGGACGCGGCGCCGAAGTCAGCCAACCCGAAGAGCGCGCCCGCACCAACGAGCCCGCCACCGCACTGAAAGTGCGTGCCGCGAGCGCTACACGCCTTGCCGCGAGCAGCGGTTCAACTTCGCTGATCCGCCCCAGGGCCACGAGCCCTTCAGGCAACGCCTGCAGCTGCAGCTTGCGTCCGGCGAGCTTGGCCGCGGCCAGCCAGTCCAAGAGCACCGCAAGCCCGGCACTGTCTGAGGCCGTGACGCCGGCGCAGTCGATCTGCAGCGCCTGCGCGCCGGAGCGCTGGCGCCTCCAGCCCCGCCAGCCGCGCAGCCCGCGCCGTCGCGAAGGTCAGCGGGCCCGAGGCCCCGAGGCGGTCATCCGCCAGCGCCGCGAGCCGGAACTCGCCCGTGGCGTGCTTAAGCTGCGGTGCGCTCACTTGGTCTGCTTGCCGATCGCTTCGGGCTTCTCGCCCGAGTCGAGGCGCTTGATCACCGCGTCGATCCCCTGGCTCTCGATCTGCGGCCCGAAGTCCTCGCGGTAGCTGTTGACGTAGCTGATGCCGTCGATGACCACGTCCCAGGCCTTCCAGCCCTCGGCGGTCTTGCGCATGTAGTAATTCACCGAGACGCGATCGCCGTTGTCGCGCTTGACCTCGGTGCGCACGGTGGCGCGCGTCGCATCGCCGTCCACCTTGGTGGGGAAGATCTTCAGCCGGTCGGCGGTGAACTCCGCCAGCGCCGAGCCGTAGTTCTTCAGCAGCGAATGGTAGAAGGCATCGATGAAGCGCTGGCGCTGCTCAGGACTGGCGGTCTTCCAGTACTGTCCAAGCACGATCTTTGCGGAGAAGTCGGTGTCGAAGTGCGGCAACAGGTACTTGCTGACCAGCCCGTCGATCTTGGCGGGATCCTTGCGATACCCCTCGCGGTCCTTGTCCAGATCGCCGAGCATGCTCTGGGCTGCGGTCTGTACCACTTCGGTCGGGCCCTCCGTTGCTGCGGCAGGCGCGGGCGCCTGCGCGAGCGCGGCGCTACCGCCGAGCCACACGGTCGCCACCAGCGTTACGTATCTCATTTCTTCGACTCCGGTTTGGCCTGGTTATCTGAGGAGGACTGCGAGCTGCTGCTGTCCGAGCCCTTGCTGGCGTAGTTGGCGAAGAACTTGTTGACCAGGCTCTCCAGCACGATCGCCGACTGCGTCTGCTCGATGACGCTGCCGTTCTTCAGGTACTGATCATCGCCCCCGGGACTCAGGCCGATGTACTTGCCCCCGAGCAGCCCCTGGGTCTGGATGGCGGCGAAGCTGTCGTCCGGGATCTCGTTGTACTGCGCTTCAAAGCGCATCTTCACGACCGCCTTGAAATCCTTGGGATTGAAGCCGATGCCGGTCACCTCGCCGATGCGCACGCCCGACATGGTCACCGGCGAACCCACCTTCAGGTCCCCGATGTTGTCAAACTGCGCGCTCACCTGGTAGGTGGCCTTCTTGCCGCCGATCTTGATCCCGCTCGCCGGCAGCTGCGTGGTCAGGAACAACAGCGCCGCAAAGCCGAGCAGCACAAACAGTCCGGTTCCGAGCTCAAGTGTTGGATTTACACGCATGGCAGTAGGTTTCCCTTACAGGAAGATCGCGGTCAGCACGTAATCGAGCAGCAGGATCAGCACCGAGGAGGCCACGACGGTACGCGTGGTCGCGAGCCCGACGCCGGCGGCCGTCGGCTCGGCGTTGTAGCCCTCGTAGACCGCCACCAGGCTGCAGGCCGCCCCGAAGACCAGGCTCTTCACGATGCCCTCGTTGACGTCGTGCAGGCGCACCGATTCCTGCGTCTGCGACCAGAATACCCCGGCATCGATCCCCATCATCTGCACGCCGATCAGCTGGGCGCCGAACAGCCCGATGACCCCGAAGATCGCCGTCAGCAGCGGCATGGCGAGCACGCCGCCGAGGAAGCGCGGCGCGGCCACGTAGCGCAGCGGGTCGACCGCCATGATCTCCATGGCCGTGAGCTGGTCGGTCGCGCGCATGAGGCCGATCTCGGAGGTGAGCGAGGTGCCGGCGCGGCCGGCAAACAGCAGCGCGGTAATCACCGGCCCGAGCTCGCGCAGCAGCCCGAGCGCTGCGGCGCTGCCGAGCACGTCCGCGGAGCCAAAGCGCTGCAGCAGATCATAACCCTGCAGACCGAGCACCATGCCGACGAACAGCCCCGAGAGCATGATGATGATCAGCGAGCGCGCGCCGGTGTTATAGACCTGGGCGACGATGAGGCGCGGGCGCGCCAGCGCGGGCAGGCACTGCGCCAGCAGGCGGCCCAGAAAGATCGTCGTGGCGCCCAGGCGCCGCACGCCATCCACCAGGAAGCGGTCGCGGGCGGCCATCAGGCGTCCGCCAGCAGTTGCCCGAGATAGTCGGGCGCCGGATAGTGGAAGGCCACCGGGCCTTCGGCGCCACCGGTCATGAACTGGCGCACCGCCGCGGAGGTGCTGTCGCGCAGCTCAGCGGGCGCCCCGGCGGCGGCCACGCGGCCGGCGGACAGCAGATAGCTGTCATCGGCGATGGCGGAGAGCTCCTGCACGTCGTGGGAAACGACGATGCTGGTGAGGCCGAGCGCCTGGTTCATCTGCTTGATCAGGCGCTGGATGAAGCCGAGGGAGATCGGGTCGAGCCCCACGAAGGGCTCATCGTAGATGAGCACTTCCGGATCCATAACGATGGCCCGCGCCAGCGCCACGCGCCGGGCCATGCCGCCGGAGAGTTCCCCCGGCATCAGGCCGGCCGCGCCGCGCAGTCCCACCGCCTGCAGCTTGGTGAGCACCAGCTTGCGCACCAGCGGCTCGGGCAAGTCGGTGTGCTCGCGCACCGGAAAGGCGACGTTTTCGAACACATCGAGGTCGGTCAGCAGGGCGCCATTCTGAAACAACATTCCGAGGCGCTGGCGCAGGGCGTACAGCTCGCGCGCGCCCAGGAGCGCCACGTTCTGGCCGAAGGTCAGCACCTGGCCCTGCTCGGGGCTGATCTGGCCCGTGATGAGCCGCAGCAGCGTCGTCTTGCCGGTACCCGAGGGACCCATGATCGCGGTGATGCGGCCGCGGCGCACCGTGAGATCCAGGCCCGCGAAGATCGGCCGTCCACCGATAGCGTAATGCACGTCACGCACGTCGACGACCGCGTCCGTCGCCGTGCCGGGGCGCGGGTTCTGGGTGCTCGGGATTGACACGCGATTGCTAAGGCGACCCTGAACCTCAGGCAGCCTGGCTCTCCATTTCCGCGGTGTAGCGGCCGGCGGCGGCGAGACCGTTCAACTTCGCGCGCTTGCCGAACTCCCGCTGCGCGGTGGCGACGTTCGCGCCGGAGCCACCCCAGGCCTTGAGCGCCGTGTCCTGCAGCGCACGCCCGTAGCTGAAGGTCAGCGCCCAGGGCAGCGGCGCGCCGATGCGGTTCATGAGGGCCAGGTGCAGCGTCGCCTCCTGCGGCGACTGTCCGCCGGAGAGGAAGGCAATGCCGGGAACCGCCGGCGGCACGTGGCGGCGCAGCGTGCGCAGCGTCGCCTCGGCCACCACTTCGGGGCCGGCACGCTGCGGCGCCTTCTTGCCGGAGATCACCATGTTGGGCTTGAGCACGATGCCCTCGAGCAGCACGCGTGCCTCGAACAGCTGGCGGAACACCGTCGCGAGCACCGTGTTGGTGACCTCGTCGCAGCGCTCGAGCGTGTGGTCGCCATCCATGAGCACTTCCGGTTCAACGATCGGGACGATGCCGTTCTCCTGGCACAGCGCCGCGTAACGGGCGAGCGCCGCGGCGTTGGCCTCGATGGCGTAGTGCGTCGGGATGGCGACGCCGACGTCGATGACCGCGCGCCACTTGGCGAACAGGGCCCCGAGCTTGCGGTATTCGATGAGGCGCTCGCGCAGGCCGTCGAGCCCCTCGGTAATGGTCTCGCCGGGGAAACCTGCGAGCGGCTTGGCGCCGGTGTCGACCTTGATGCCCGGAATCATGCCCTGCTTCATCAGGTACTGGGGAAAGGGCATGCCGTCCTTGGTTTTCTGGCGAATGGTCTCATCATAGAGGATGACGCCGCTGACGGATTCGGCCGCGCCCGGCGCGGTGAACAGCAGCTCACGGTAGGCGCGCCGATGCTCCTCGGTGGACTCCAGCTTGATGCCGGCAAAGCGCTTGGTGATGGTGCCGGTGCTCTCGTCGGCGGCCAGGATTCCCCTGCCCTTGGCCACCATGGCGCGCGCGGTGTGCATCAGCTCGGTCGCATTCATCGCTGTAATCCTCCTGTGCGGACGGCGGGCAGCTCTCAAGGGCGTCCCGGAGCGCTGACGGCCCGCAACCCTGAAAAACGGCCCCGGATACGCGGGGCCGCCAAGGATAGCAAATCACCCCCCGCCCGGCCCGCGCACCGGCTTGGTTCCGGCTGCAATCAGTACTAAAATAGTCCTAGTTTGGGAAGGGTACCCCGATGCTGCGCATCAGTCGTCTCACCGATTACGCCACCGTGCTGCTGGCCGCCCTCGCCGGGGAACCGGCGCGCGTGCAGACCGCGGCCGCGCTCGCCGAGCAGACCCACATTGCCGCGCCCACGGTCAGTAAGCTCCTCAAGCAGCTGCAGCGCACCGGGCTGGTGGTGTCCACGCGCGGGCTGCACGGGGGTTACCAGCTGGCCCGCCCGGCCGCGCAGATCAGCGCCGCGGCCATCCTCGATGCGCTCGAGGGGCCCGTGGCGCTGACCGACTGCTCCGTGGGTCACGGCCACTGCGAGATCGAGCACAGCTGCCGCGTGGGGCGCGTGTGGCAGCGGCTCAATCTGGCGATCCGCCGCTCGCTGCACGACGTGAGCCTCGCGCAGCTGGCAGGCCTTGACGCGGCGCCAGCGCGACTGCCCGCGCTCGAGCGCGACATGAAGGCGGCGGCCTCGCGTGCGCCGGTGCGCTCATGAGCGAGCCGCTCAAAGAAAGCAACCGCGAGCTGGAGTCGCTCATTGCGCGCGGCTACCAGCACGGCTTCGTCACCGACATCGACTCGGATACGGTGCCGCCCGGGCTCGACGAGGACGTGGTGCGGCTCATCTCCAGGAAAAAGGGCGAGCCGGGGTTCCTCACCGAGTGGCGCCTGAAGGCCCTGCGGCACTGGTTCACCATGAGCGAGCCGCACTGGGCGCACCTCAAGGTGAGCCCCATCGACTACCAGGGGATCTCCTACTATTCCGCGCCGCGGGCGAAGAAGGATGGCCCCAAGAGCCTCGCCGAGGTCGACCCGAAGCTTCTCGAGACCTACGAGAAGCTCGGCGTGCCGCTGCACGAGCGTGCGCGCCTGGCGGGCGTGGCGGTCGATGCGGTGTTCGACTCGGTCTCGGTCGCCACCACCTTCAAGGAGCGCCTGGCGGAGGCCGGCGTCGTGTTTTGCCCGTTCTCCGAGGCCGTGCGCACGCACCCGCATCTCATCGAGCAGTACCTGGGGAGCGTGGTGCCCTACACGGACAACTACTTCGCGACCCTCAACTCCGCGGTGTTCTCCGATGGTTCGTTCGTTTACGTGCCGCCCGGCGTGCGCTGCCCGATGGAGCTGTCGACGTACTTTCGCATCAACGCGCTCAATACCGGGCAGTTCGAGCGCACGCTGATCATTGCTGATGCGGGCAGCCGCGTCAGTTACCTGGAGGGCTGCAGCGCGCCGCAACGTGACGAGAACCAGCTGCACGCCGCGGTCGTGGAGCTGGTCGCGCTCGATGACGCCTTCATCAAATACTCTACCGTGCAGAACTGGTACCCGGGGGACGCGGACGGGGTCGGCGGCATCTACAACTTCGTCACCAAGCGCGGCGAATGCCGCGGGCGCGCTTCCCACATCTCCTGGACGCAGGTGGAGACCGGTTCGGCGATCACCTGGAAGTACCCGAGCTGCGTGCTCAAGGGCGAAGGTTCGATCGGCGAGTTCTACTCGGTCGCCACCGTCAACAATCACCAGCAGGCCGACACCGGCACCAAGATGATCCACATCGGCCGCGACACCAAGAGCACCATCGTCTCCAAGGGGATCTCCGCCGGCCACGGGCAGAATACCTACCGCGGGCTGGTGCGGATCCTGCCGAGCGCCCACGGCGCGCGCAACTTCACCCAGTGCGATTCGCTCTTGATGGGGCCGCGCTGCGGCGCGCACACCTTCCCCTACGTGGAGGTCAAGAACCCCAGCGCCACCGTCGAGCACGAGGCGAGCACGTCCAAGATCAGCGACGACCAGCTGTTCTACTGCCTGGCGCGCGGTATCGGCGCCGAGGACGCGGTCAACATGATCGTGAGCGGCTTCTGTAAGTCAGTGTTCAAGGAACTGCCGATGGAGTTCGCGGTGGAGGCACAGAACCTACTCGCCGTGAGCCTGGAAGGCGCGGTGGGCTGAAGATGAATACCGAAAGCATGCTGCAGATCGACAACCTGCACGTCAGCGTCGACGGCAAGAAGATTCTCAATGGCCTGAGCCTGGGTGTCGCACGCGGCGAGGTACACGCCATCATGGGGCCGAACGGCTCCGGCAAGAGCACGCTCGCGAACGTGCTCGCCGGTCGCCCCGGCTATGAGGTCACCGCCGGGACGGTCCGCTTCGAGGGGCGTGACCTGCTGCAGCTGCCCGCCGAGGAGCGCGCACGCGCCGGCCTGTTCCTCGGGTTTCAGTACCCGGTGGAGATCCCCGGCGTCAACAACGTCTACCTGCTGAAGGCGGCGCTCAACGCGGCGCGCAAGGCCCAGGGGCTGGCGGAGGTGGACGCCTTCGAGTTTCTGAGCCTGGTGCGCGAGAAAATGAAGCTGATGCGCATCGAGGACAGCTTCCTGTCGCGCGGCGTGAACGAGGGCTTCTCCGGCGGGGAAAAGAAGCGCAACGAGATCCTGCAGATGCTGGTGCTCGAGCCACGGCTGGCGATCCTCGATGAGACCGACTCGGGCCTCGACATCGATGCCCTCAAGGTCGTCGCCAGCGGGGTGAATTCGCTGCGCGCCCCGCAGCGTGCCTGTGTGCTGGTGACGCACTACCAGCGGCTGCTCGAGTACGTGGTGCCGGATTTCGTGCACGTACTGGTACGCGGACGCATCGCCCGCAGCGGCGACAAGGGCCTCGCGCTCGAGCTGGAACGCCGCGGCTACGAGTGGGTGGCGGGCGAGGCTGCCTGACCGGAGCTGCCATGAACGCCCTCACGGCCCGCATCGAAGAGGATTACGCCCGGGCCGCGGCGCTGCCCGGCGCCGCCGACTACCGCCGCCGCGCGGCGCTGGCTGCGCTCACGCGCGCGGGCCTGCCCACCTCGCGCGACGAGAACTGGAAGTACACGAACCTGCGCGCACTGGAGCGGCTGCGCTTTGACCCGCCCGCCGCGACGCCCGCCCCGCCGGCCGTGGCGGGCCTGCCGGCACCGATCGATGACTTCGGCCGCTACGTGTTCGTCGACGGGCGCTTCGCGCCCGAGCTGTCCTGTGCTGCGCGCACGGCCTTCACCAACCTGGCCTCCGCGCCCCCGCAGGCCGGCGGCGACCCGCACGTGAAGCGCGGCAGCGAGCAGCGCTTCGCGCTGCTCAACGACGCCTTCGCCACCGATGGCGCGCTGCTGCACATCCTCGCCGGCCGGGCGCAGCGCCTCGAACTGGTGTTCGTGGCGAGCGCGGCTGCGAGCGCCGGTGCTAGCTACCCGCGTCTCGAGGTGCAGCTGGAGCCCGAGGCGCAGCTCGAGCTCATCGAGCGACACGTGAGCGCCACCGCGGACGGTAGTTTCGTCAACTGCGCGGTCGAGGTGCAGGTGGCGCGCGGGGCGCAGCTGACGCACTACCGCCTGCAGGCGCTGTCGGGCGCCAGCACCCTGTTCGATACCCTCAGTGTCAGTCTCGCGGCGCGGGCCGCCTACCGGCTGCACGCGGTGAGCACCGGCGCGCGCGCGGCGCGCTCGACGCAATCCGTGCAGCTCGCCGGCGAGCACGCGGAACTCATCATGGCCGCGGTGGCGCTGGGCGACCTGCAGCAGGTGCAGGATACCTTCGCGCAGGTGGAGCATCGCGCGCCGCGGGCGCGCACCCAGCAGCTGTACCGCGGCATCGCCGCGGGCCGCGCGCGCGTTGCCTTCAATGGCAAGATCGTGGTGGCCCCGGGGGCGGCGGGCACCGATTCGCAGCAGTCCCTGCGCGGACTCCTGGCGGGCGCCGAGGCCGAGATCGACGTACGCCCGCAACTGGAGATCTACACCGACGATGTGCGCTGCAGCCACGGTGCCACCGCCGGCAAGCTCGACGAGAACATGCTCTTCTACCTGCTGTCACGCGGGCTGGAGCGCGACACCGCGCAACGGCTCCTGAAGTGGGCGTTCCTCGCCGATGCGTTCGCACGCATTGAAGTGCCGCAGCTGCGCCACCAGATCGAGGAGCAGCTCGCGCAGGTCCTCAGGGACCGCACCCTCCAGGAGTTGCTGTAATGTCCGCTCTACCCGCCGCCCGCGCCCGCCCGCCGCGCTTTGATGTCGAACGGGTGCGCGCCGACTTCCCGATACTCGCCACGCGCGTCAACGGGCGTCCGCTCGTGTATCTGGACAGCGCGGCCTCCTCGCAGCGTCCGCTGGCGGTGATCCGCGCGGTGGAGCACTACGAGACACACTCGCACGCCAACGTGCACCGCGGGGTGCACGCGCTCAGCCAGGCGGCGACGGCGGCCTTTGAAGGCGCACGCGAGCGCGTGCGGCGCTTCATCGGCGCGCGCTCGACGCGCGAGATCATCTTCACGCGCGGCACCACGGAGGGAATCAACCTGGTCGCCCAGGCCTACGCACGGCCGCGCCTCAAGCCGGGGGACGAGATCCTCATCAGCGCGCTCGAGCACCATTCCAACATCGTGCCGTGGCAGATGGTGTGCGAGCAAACCGGCTGCGCGCTGAAGGTGGCGCCCATCAACCGCCGTGGCGAGCTCGAGTTCGAGGAGTTCGAGCGGCTGCTGTCGCCGCGCACACGTCTGGTCGGCGTCGCCCATGTCTCCAACGCGCTCGGCACCGTGCTGCCGGTGAAGCGCATCATCGAGGCGGCGCACGCGCACGGCGCGCTGGTGCTCATCGACGGCGCCCAGGCCGTCCCCCACACCCCGGTTGACGTCGCCGCGCTCGGTGCGGACTTCTACACCTTCTCGTCGCACAAGCTCTACGGCCCCACCGGCATCGGCGTGCTCTACGGCCGTGAGGCGCTGCTGGAGGCGATGCCGCCGTGGCAGGGAGGCGGGGACATGATCCTCACCGTTTCCTTCGAGAAGAGCACCTTCAACGAGCTGCCCTACAAGTTCGAGGCCGGCACGCCGCATATCTCCGGCGCCGTCGGGCTGGCCGCGGCCCTGGACTATGTCGAGGGCCTCGGCCTTGCGGCGATCGCCGCCCACGAGGAGCGGCTGCTCGAGCGCGCCACCGCGGAGCTCGCGCAGCTGCCGGACATCGAGCTCATCGGCACCGCCGCCCACAAGGCCTCGGTGCTCTCCTTCACGATGAAGGGGGTGCACCCGCATGATCTGGGCACGATCCTCGATGCCGAGGGGGTGGCGGTGCGCACCGGCCATCACTGCGCCATGCCGGTCATGACCTTCTTCGGCGTGCCGGCCACGGCGCGCGCCTCCTTCGCCTGCTACAACAATGACGCCGACGTCACCGCCCTGGTCGCAGCTCTCAGGCGCGCGCGCGAGGTGTTCGGCTGATGGACCTGCAGGATCTGTACCGCGACGTGATCCTCGATCACAACAGGCGACCGCGCAATTTCGGCACCCTGGGCGCGGGCAGCGCGCATGCGGAAGGCCACAATCCGCTGTGCGGGGACCGGCTTACGGTCTCGCTGCGCATGGACGGCGAGCGCATCGAGGACATCCGCTTCGAGGGCAAGGGCTGCGCGATCTCGACCGCCTCCGCCTCGCTCATGACGGAGGCCGTCAAGGGCCAGGACCGCGCCGCAGTGCGTGCCCTGTTCGAGCGGGTGCACGCCCTGCTCACCCAGCCGCAGGCGCCCGACGCGGCCGATCTGGGCAAGCTCGCCGCGCTCTCGGGTGTGCGCGAGTTCCCGGCACGCGTGAAGTGCGCGAGCCTGTGCTGGCACACGCTCAATGCCGCCCTCGAGCACGGCGCGGCCACCGTCTCCACCGAGTAAGACGCACCCATGCGCCGGCAACACGAAAACGAGCCGTTCGTCGTAAACCGCGAGGTGCGCGCGGTCATCGTGCCGGCCGGGCAGGAAGTGAACCTCAAGCCCGGGCAGGCCGGCTACATCACCCAGGCGCTCGGCGGCAGCTTCACCGTCTACATCGACGGCAATCTGTTCCGCATCTCCGGCGAGGACGCCGACGCCATCGGCCAGGAGGCGGTGAAGGCCCCGGAACTGCCCCCCGGCGCCGGCGAAGAGGACGTGAAGAAGCTGGCGTGGGACCAGATGCGCACCTGCTACGACCCGGAGATCCCGATCAATATCGTGGACTTGGGACTGGTTTACGAATGTGACGTGAAGGCCAACGAGGATGGCACGCGCACCGTGGAGGTGAAAATCACGCTCACCGCCCCGGGATGCGGGATGGGCGAGATCCTGGTCGATGACGTACGCGATAAAATCCGCCGCATACCCACCGTGCGCGAGGTGAAGGTGGAGCTCACTTTCGACCCGCCGTGGAATCAGAGCATGATGACCGAGGCTGCGCGCTTGCAGACCGGGATGTTCTAAAGAGGCGGATGACCAGCATGAGTTCGAAGTGGGTTGACGTGGGGGATGCGAAATACCTGAGTGAGACTGAGCCGCTGGCGGTGTTCGCGGAGGGCTTTGCCATCGCGATCGTGCGCTGCGGCGAGAGCGTGTACGCCGTGCAGGACCTGTGCACGCACGACGGCGAGACGCTCGGCAACGCGCAGGTCGAGGACTGCCAGATCATCTGCCCGCGGCACGGCGCGCACTTCTGCCTGCGCACCGGCCAGCCGCTCACGCCCCCGGCCTATGAGCCGCTGCAGACCTTCGCGGCACGCGTGGAGAACGGGCGCGTGCTGGTGGAACTGCCGGCGTGAGCGCTGAGCGCATGAGGCGCCTCACGCTCATGCGACACGCGGACGCCCGCTGGAAGGACGCCGCGCATCCCCGATCTGGAGCGCTCGCTCAGCCGCCGCGGCGCGGCCGCGGCGGAACTCATGGCGCGGCGCCTGCTCGAGCTGGAACTGGTGCCGGACCTGGTGCTGGTGAGTCCGGCGCGGCGCACGCAGCAGACCGCGGAGATCGTGGCGCGCGAGCTTGCCATGCCCCCGCGGCGCGTGCAGCGTGAGGAGGCCCTGTACCTCGCCACCTGCGCCGACCTGCTCGCGCTCGTGCAGCGCACCGGGCCGCGCATCGCACACCTGCTGGTCGTGGCCCACAATCCGGGCGTATCCGAGCTGGTGCAGCACCTCTTGCCCCGGGACGAGCGCGGCGGGCTCGGCACGGCGGCGCTGTGCTCGATCGGCCTGGAGTGCGAGGGCTGGCCCGGGGTCAGCCCCGCAGCCGTGCGTCAGGTGCAGCGCGAGGCGCCCCCGCCGCGCCTCTTCGGCCTGTTCGGGTGAAGGCAGCGCCGCGCCCGCGGGCGCGGCTTCAGCACTCCGGTACGTTCACCGCCAGGCCCCCCTGGGAGGTCTCCTTGTAGATGGTGGACATGTCGATCCCGGTCTGGCGCATGGTGGCGATCACCTGGTCGAGCGACACCTTGTGCGAGCCGTCCCCGCGCATGGCCAGGCGAGCGGCGTTGATCGCCTTCACCGAGCCCATGGCGTTGCGCTCGATGCACGGGATCTGCACCAGGCCTGCCACCGGGTCACAGGTGAGCCCGAGGTTGTGCTCCATGCCGATCTCGGCGGCATTCTCGATCTGCTCGGTCGTGCCCTGCAGCGCCGCCACGAGCCCGGCGGCCGCCATCGAGCAGGCGACCCCGACCTCGCCCTGGCAGCCCATCTCGGCACCGGAGATGGAGGCGTTGCGCTTGTAGAGCATGCCCATGGCCGCGGCCACGAGCAGGAAGCGGATCACACCCTCCTCGTTGGCGCCTTCCTCGAAGCGGCAGTAGTAGTGCAGCACCGCCGGCACGATTCCGGCGGCGCCGTTGGTCGGCGCGGTGACCACGCGGCCGCCAGCGGCATTCTCCTCGTTCACGGCGAGCGCGTAGGCGTTCACCCAGTCCATGACGTCCAGCGGCTTCACGGTGCCGCTCTCGGTGAGCATGCGGTAGAGTCGCGGCGCGCGGCGGCGCACCTTGAGCACCCCGGGCAGCAGCCCGGACTGGCGGAAGCCGCGCTCGACGCAGCCCTGCATCACCCGCCAGAGGTTGCAGCAGCTTCGCACGCACGTCCGCTTCGGGGCGCCCAGGTGCGCTCGTTGGCGAGCATCAGCTCGTACATCTCCAGCCCGTGCTCGCGGCACAGCCGCAGCAGTTCCTCGCCCGAGGTAAACGGATACGGCGGCGCGGCGTGGGCGCGCGTCTCGCGGCGCCTCGGCCTCGTCGCCGCGCACCACGAAACCACCGCCGATCGAGTAATAGTCCTGCTCGCGCAGCACGCGGCCGCCGGCGGCGAGCGCGCGTGAAGCGCATGCCGTTGGAGTGGCGCGGCAGCCGCTCGTGCATCATGAACAGCAGCTGCATCGGCTCATCGAAGCCGACTTCGTGCGCGCCCAGGAGCCGGATGCGGCCGCTTTCGCGGATCCGCCGCACGGTCGACTCGATGCTGTCCGGATCGACCGTTCTCCGGGCAGGCGCCCTCCAGGCCGGCGAGCACCGCCCGGTCCGTCCCGTGGCCCATCCCGGTCAGCGCGAGCGAGCCGTACAGGCGCACCGCGACTTCCGCGGTTTGCGCCAGTAGCCCGTCGCGCTCAAGCCCGAGTACGAACTCCCGCGCCGCCCGCATCGGTCCCATGGTGTGGGAACTCGACGGCCCGATGCCGACCTTGAAGATGTCGAATACGCTGAGCGTCATGAGCCCACCTCGCGCGCCGGCCCTCGCCGGCTGCGCCTTAGCCAAGCAAGTGTGGGGCCTGACCCACGGACCCACATGCTTTGCGGCGACGCGCGGGGTCTTAAATGCGACCCCGCAGCCGGCGCAGCCGCCGCCGCTGACGCTTGTCCGGACGCGCATCGGGCCGCGGCACGAGCGCAGCCGCCAGCTTCATGCGGGCGGTAAACTCCGCGCTGCGCGCGCGGCTGGCCACCGTCTCTTCATAACATAGTGTCGCCGCGCGCGCGGGCCCGCGCCGCCCGGGCAGCGCGGCGACGGTGCACTCGAACTCCAGCGCCCCGCGCATGAAGGTCACGCGATCACCGGTACGCAGCGCATGCGCCGCTTTCACCCGCTCCCCGTTGACGTGCACCCGGCCGCCGCGCACCGCCGCGGTGGCGAGCGCGCGCGAGCCCAGCGAGCCGCACGGCGAACAGCCAGCGATCGATGCGTGCGGCACCCGGGTGGGCGTCTGCAGGTTCACTCATCGGTCCTCAAGTATAATTCGCCGATGAAGGATGCGCTCATAACGCGGCTGCGGGCCGAGCTGCAGGGTCTGCGCGAGCAGGGCCTGTACAAGCCCGAGCGCGTGCTCGAGGGCCCGCAGGGCGCGGTCGTGGAGGTTGCCGGACGCGCGGTGATCAACCTGTGCGCCAACAACTACCTCGGGCTCGCGAACCACCCGGCGGTGCGCGCTGCGGCGCAGCGCTCCCTCGATGACAGCGGCTACGGCATGGCCTCGGTGCGCTTCATCTGCGGCACCCAGCAGACGCACAAGGAACTCGAGCGCCGCCTGGCGCGCTTCCTCGGGATGGAGGACGTGATTCTCTACTCCTCCTGCTTCGACGCCAACGGCGGGCTCTTCGAGACGCTGCTCGATGAGCGCGACGCGGTGATTTCGGACGCCCTCAACCACGCGAGCATCATCGACGGCATCCGCCTGTGCAAGGCGCAGCGGTTGCGCTACGCCAACAGTGACATGGGAGAACTCGAGCACTGTCTCCGCGAGTCGCAGGGCGCGCGCACGCGCCTCATTGCCACCGACGGGGTGTTCTCGATGGACGGCTTCCTCGCACGCCTGCCGCAGATCTGCGACCTGGCGCAAGCGTACGACGCGCTCGTCATGGTCGATGACTCGCACGCCACCGGCTTCATGGGCCCAGGCGGCCGCGGCACACCCGAACACTGCGGCGTGGCGCAACGCATCGACATCCTCACCGGCACACTCGGCAAGGCCCTCGGCGGGGCGAGCGGCGGCTACGTCGCGGCGCGCCGCGAGGTGGTCGAGTGGCTGCGGCAGCGCTCCCGGCCGTACCTGTTCTCCAACAGCATCCCGCCGGTCGTGGCGGCCGCGAGCCTGGCGGTGCTCGAGCTCATCGAGCATACCCCCGAGCTGCGCGCGCGCCTGTTCGAAAACGCGCGCCTGTTTCGCGAGGGCCTGACGCGGCTGGGATTCGACCTCAAGCCCGGGGAGCATCCGATCATCCCGGTGATGCTCGGCGAGGCCGCCCTCGCCGGCCGCATGGCCGAGCGCCTCCTCGAGGAGGGTGTGTACGTCATCGGCTTCTCCTACCCCGTGGTGCCCAAGGGGCAGGCACGCATCCGCACGCAGATGTCCGCGGCGCTCACGCGCGCGCAGCTCGAGCAGGCGCTCGAGGCGTTCGCGCGCGTCGGCCGCGAGCTGGGCGTCATTCGCTGAAGCACTCTTCGCATCCGTCAGACGAAAGAATACCGATGAAAGCACTGGTCAAAGAGCAGGCCGCGCCCGGCATCTGGCTCACCGACATTCCCGAACCCCGGGTCGGGCCGAACGATGTGCTGATCGAGATCGCCAAGACCGCGATCTGCGGCACCGACATGCACATCTACAAGTGGGACGCGTGGGCGCAGAAGACCATCCCCGTGCCGATGGCGGTGGGCCACGAATACTGCGGCCGCATCGTCGAGCTCGGCTCGGAGGTCAAGGGGCTCAAGAGCGGCGACCGGGTGTCCGGCGAGGGGCACATCACCTGCGGCTACTGCCGCAACTGCCGCGCCGGGCGGCGGCACCTGTGCCGCAACACCATCGGCGTCGGCGTCAACCGCCCCGGCGCGTTCGCCGAGTACCTGGCGATACCGGCCGGCAACACCTTCAAGCTCCCCGACTCGATCGGCGATGACATCGCCTCGATCCTCGACCCCTTCGGCAATGCCACTCATACGGCGCTCGCCTTCAACGTCGTGGGTGAGGACGTGCTGATCACCGGCGCGGGTCCGATCGGCATCATGGCGACCGCGGTGGCGCGCTTCACCGGCGCACGCCACGTGGTGGTGACCGACGTGAACGACTACCGCCTGGAACTGGCGCGCAAGATGGGCGCCACGCGCGCGATCAACGTGCAGCGCGACTCCCTCGACCAGACCATGCAGGAGCTGGGCATGCAGGAGGGGTTCGACGTGGGACTGGAGATGTCCGGCAACGCCGCGGCGTTGCGCGAGATGCTGCGCACCATGCACCACGGCGGCTCGATCGCGATCCTCGGCATCCCCCCCGACGACACCGCGATCGACTGGAACCAGGTGATCTTCAAGGGCCTGACCCTCAAGGGGATCTATGGGCGCGAGATGTTCGAGACCTGGTACAAGATGGCGAGCCTGCTGCAGAGCGGGCTGAAGCTCGAGCCGATCATCACGCACCACTTCCCGGTGCAGGAATACATTCAGGGGTTCGAGACCATGGGTTCGGGGAAGTCCGGCAAGGTCATCCTCGACTGGTCGACTCTCAGGTCGCGCCACTGACCGCGGCGGCGGCGCGGCGCGCCCGCCGGGCGTCAGCGCACTTCGCAGAAGCAGTAGGCGTACAGGCGGTTCGGCACGCTGAAGCGGCTGAGGAGCGCCGCCTGGTGCGTCACCGGGTCGAGGCGCTGCGCCAGGCGTGCCATGGCGGCCTGGTCCGGGTCGGCGCGCAGGAACGCCTTCATGACTTCGCTGCGCAGGTTCATCGCCAGGGTTTCCGCCCAGTTGAGCTTGGGCTCGATGAACTTGGTGGAATAATCGGTGAGCTTGGCGCGCCGCGCGGCCGCCTTTACCGCATCGTTGAAGGAGCCGAGCTGATCGACCAGCCCGATGCGGCGCGCGTCGGTTCCGGCCCACACGCGCCCCTGTGCGATGCCGTCCACCTGCGCGGTCGTCTTGTTGCGGCCGCTGGCAACGCGCGCCACAAATTCCTCGTAGCCGTGGCTGGTAACGGCCTGCAGCACCGCCCGTGCGCCCTCGCTCAGCGGCCGGTCGATGCGCGCCTGCCCCGAGAGCGCGGTGGTCCCCACCCCGTCGACGCTCACGCCGATCTTGCCGAGCGTCTTGTCGATGGTCGGGATGATGGCGAAGATGCCGATCGAGCCGGTGATCGTGGCGGGACTGGCCCAGATCTCATCCGCGGGGGCCGAGATGTAATAGCCACCGGAAGCCGCATAGCCGCCCATGGACACGACCACGGGCTTGCCGGCGGCCCGCAGAGCGACCAGTTCGCGGTAGATCTCCTCGGAGGCGAGCACGCTGCCACCGGGACTGTCGACCCGCAGCACGACCGCCTTGACTTCCTTGTCGAAGCGCGCCTCGCGGATCAGCCGTGCGGTGGAGTCCCCGCCGATCGTGCCCGGGGGCTGATCGCCGTCGAGGATCTCGCCTTCCGCGACGATCACGCCGACCTTCTGCCTGCCGATATTGAGCTTCCTCTCCGCCTTGGCGACCCGCAGGTAATCGTCGCTGGAGACGCCGCTGAAGGAATCACCGTCATCGTTCTTACCCACAAGCTCGGTCAGGCGCTGCTCGACCTCGAGCTGCGTCTTCAGGCCCGTGACCAGGCCTTCGCTCAGGGCCACCTTGGCCGCGTCGCCCTTGGCGGCCGGCACCGTCTGCAGGAAGGTGTCGACGTACTTGGCCAGGGCATCCGGCGGCAGCTTGCGCGCCTTGGTGACCGCCTCCTGGTAGCTGTCCCACAGCGCCGTGAGATACGCGCGGCTCTCCTCGCGGTCCTCGGGGGACATGCTGGTGCGCGTGTAGGTCTCAACCGCGCTCTTGAAGGCGCCGACGCGAAACACGTTGATGTCGACGCCGAGCTTGTCCAGGGCGTCCTTGAGGTACATGCGGTAGCGGTCATAGCCCTGCACCAGCACGAACCCCATCGGGTCGAGGTAGATCTCGTCCGCCTGCGCGGCGAGGTAGTAGCGCTCCTGGGTGAGTTCCACGCCGTAGGCGATGACCTTCTTGCCGCTCGCGCGGAATTCGCGGATGGCCGCGGCCAGCTCGGCGAGCGCCGGCTGGGTGCCGCTCTCGAGCTTGTCCAGGTCGAGCGCCAGCACCGGGATGCGCCGGTCGGAAGCCGCCGCATGAATCGCATCCGTGAGGTCCCACAGGAGCGCCTCCTGGCGCTCGTTCCCCAGTGCCTCATCGAGCGCCCGCATACGCGCGTTGCCGGAGAGCTGCTCGACCAGCGGCCCCTCCGGGGCGATGAGCAGGGCGGCCTTGCTCGGCACGAGCGGCACGCTGCCGCGCAGCACGCCGAACAGCACGCCGAACAGCACCAGGAGCAGGATCAGGTGCAGCGCCTTGCGCAACCCGTCGAGGCCGCGCCATAACCTTGAGAAGAACGAACGCAGTGTCATGAGGTGCTGTGCTGCCGCCGGGCCCGCGACGGGCGCCGGCGCCGTGCGGGCTAGCGGTGCAGGTCAGAGCTTTTCCTCGATGCGCGCCGCCTTGCCCGACAGGTCACGCAGATAGTAGAGCTTGGCACGGCGCACGCTGCCGCGGCGCTTCACCGTGACGTCGCTGATCGCCGGGCTGTAGGTCTGGAACACGCGCTCCACCCCCTCCCCGTGGGAGATCTTGCGCACCGTGAAGGAGGAGTTCAGTCCGCGGTTGCTCTTGGCGATGACCACGCCCTCGTAGGCCTGGACGCGCTCGCGGTCGCCTTCGACCACCTTCACCTGCACCACCACGGTGTCGCCGGGGCGGAATGCAGGCAGCTCGCGGGTCATGCGCTGCTTGTTGATTTCCTGAATGATCTTGCTCATAGCACTTCACCTCGATCGGTCTCGCCGGCCGCACGTGCGGCCAGGAATTCATCCCATGCGCGCCGCAGCTGCGGCGCAAGCCTTGCCCGGGCGAGGAGCTCGGGCCGCCGCTCCACCGTGCGGGTGAAGGCCTGCTCGAGCCGCCAGCGGCGGATATGCGCGTGATCCCCGGACAACAGCACCGGCGGCACGCTGTGGCCCTCGAACACTTCCGGCCGCGTGTAGTGCGGCCAGTCGAGCAGCCCCTGTACAAACGAATCCTCGACGCTCGAGCGCTCATCGCCCGAGCGCGCCCGGCAGCAGCCGCGCCAGCGCATCGATCACCGTGAGCGCCGGCAGCTCCCCGCCGGAGAGCACGTAGTCCCCGACGGACAGCTCACAGTCGATCGCCAGTTCCACCACCCGCTCATCGAGGCCCTCGTAGCGGCCCGCGACCAGCAGCAGCCCCGGCAGTCCCGCCAGTTCCTGCGCGCGCGCCTGGCGTGAAGGGCTCGCCCTGCGCCGACAGACACACCCGCAGACTCCCCGGCGGCAGCCGGGCCTGCGCGGCGCGGATCGCCGCCACCAGCGGCTCGGGCTTGAGCACCATGCCCGGGCCACCGCCGTAGGGCCGGTCGTCCACGGTCCGGTGCACATCCGCCGCATACGCGCGCGGATCCTCGGTGCCGACGCTCAACAGCCCGCGCGCCAGCGCGCGGCTCATGATCCCGAAGCCGAGCGCCCCCTCGATCAGGCCCAGGAAAGAGCGTCACCACCTCGATCTTCATGGAGCCTTCTATTCCAGCTCCGCCGGCCAGTCCACCAGGATCGCGCCGGCGGCGAGATCCACGCGCTTCAGGTGCCGCGGCACCGCCAGCACCCAGTGCTCGCGCCCGCAAGACTCCTTCGTCACCATCACCGCCCCGCGCGGGGCATCGATGAAGTGACTCACCGTGCCCCAATCTGCACCCCTCGAGGTTGCTCACCCGCAAACCCACCAGGTCCGCGCGGTAGAACTCGCCGCGCGGCAGTCTCCGGCAGCGCAGCGCGCTCGATCTCCACCACGGCCCCGGTGAGCTGCTGCCGCCGCCTCGCGGTCCGCGACGCCCTCCAGGCTCACCACCAGGCCCGCGCCGTGCGCACGGCCCTCGGCAGGTGCCGGCGCTGTACGCGCTCGCCGCTTGGCGAGCCTGAGATTCCACACCGGGTACTCGAGCAGCCGTCACGCGGCTCGGTGTGCGAGTCGACGTGCATCCAGCCCTTGATGCCGTAAGGCGCGCCCAGGCGTCCGAGTTCCACCCACTCCACGGCTTTCGCCTCTTGCTCTCCCGCGCGCCGCACGCTGTTTTTACCGAGGCCGCATGCGCCGCACAGCCCGCATCCTCGGGCTTAGGCCGTCGCCTGCTTGCGGTAGGAAGCCACCAGGTGCGCCACGCGCTCCGAGGGCTGCGCGCCCTGGCCGACCCAGTAGTCGATGCGCGGCAGATCGAGCTTCAGCTTCTGCTCACTCACGTCGCGCGATCGGATTGAAAAATCCCACGTGCTCCAGGCTCGGGCCGCCCTGGCGCTTGCGGCTGTCGGTGACCACGACGTGGTAGAAGGGCTGGTTGCGTGCCCCGCGCCGCGTCAGGCGAATCGTTACCATGCTCGTATCGCTCTCGTGTCAGTAGCGGGAGGCCGCGGAACGGGCCCCCAAAAAAGAGCGCGGATTCTACGCAAGCCAGTGCAGCGGCGCCAGTTTTTCCAGGTCCGGCGCGGGGTTCCGCGCCGGCAGGCCCGCCGACCCTCGCCCGGACCCCGGTGGTCGCGGCCGCGCCTGCGCTAACGGCCCGGAAACCCCGGCGGCATGCCCCCCTTGAAGGCCCCCAGCAGGCGCTCGCAGCCCCCCGCCTTTCATGCTCTTCATGATGCGCTGCATCTCCAGGAACTGCTTGAGCAGGCGGTTGACGTCCTGCACCTGCACCCCCGAGCCGCCGGCGATGCGGCGCCGCCGCGAGCCGTCGATGATTCCGGGGTTGCGCCGCTCCCTGCGGGGTCATGGAATTGATGATGGCGATCTGGCGGCGCAGGTCGCGTGTCGCCCTGCTCGGCGGAGACCGCCCCCTTCTTCACCATCGCCCCGGGGAGCTTGTCGATCAGCGCCCCGACGCCGCCCATCTTCTGCAGCTGCTCGAGCTGGCCGCGCAGGTCCAGCATGTCGAAGCCCTTGCCCTTGACGACCTTCTCCGCGAGGCGCTGCGCCTCCTGGCATGATCGACCTGGCTGTGCACCTGCTCGACGAGGCTGACCACGTCGCCCATGCCGAGGATCCGCGACGCCATGCGGTCGGGATCGAAGGGCTCGAGTGCCTCGGTCTTTTCGCCCACGCCGAGGAACACGATCGGCTTGCCGGTGATCTGGCGCACCGAGAGTGCGGCGCCGCCACGGGCATCGCCGTCCGCCTTGGTGAGGATGATGCCGGTGAGATCGAGCGCCGCACCGAAGGCGCGGGCGGCGTTGAGCGCGTCCTGGCCGGCCATGGCGTCCACGACGAACAGCCGCTCGGCGGCCGGGACCGCGGCATCGATCGCGCGCACCTCCGCCATCAGCGCCTCGTCCACGTGCAGCCGGCCGGCGGTGTCGACGATCAGCACGTCGAACACCCCGGTGCGTGCCCGCACCAGCGCGGCCTGCGCGATGGCCGCCGGGGGCGTGCCGGCGTCGGCCGGGAAGTATTCCGCGCCCACCTGGGCGGCCAGGCGCTGCAGCTGCAGCATCGCCGCCGGACGGCGCACGTCGGTGCTCACCAGGAGCACGCGCTTCTTCTGCCGCTCGATGAGCAGGCGCGCGAGCTTGGCGGCGGTCGTGGTCTTGCCCGCGCCCTGGAGCCCCGCCAGCACCACCACGACCGGCGGCTGGGCCCGCAGCTGGAAGCCCGCGCCGCCCCCGCCCATGAGGGTGACGAGTTCCTGGTGCAGGATGCCGATGAACGCCTGCCCCGGGCTGAGGCTCGTGAGCACCTCGGCGCCGAGTGCCTTGGCCTTCACCGCCTCGATGAAGCTCTTGACCACCGGCAGCGCCACGTCGGCCTCGAGCAGCGCGATGCGCGCCTCGCGCAGCGTCTCCCCGACGTTCTCCTCGGTGATGCGCCCGCGGCCGCGCAGGTTTTCGATGGTGCGGGAGAAGCGCTGGGTCAGGGTGTCGAACATGGTGCTCGCGTTCGTCGGCCGTCGTGGCGGTGCGTGACGAACGATTATAGGGGTGCGGGGCGCCTTTTCCCGCTCCGGCCCCGGAAGCTCTTATGCTAGCGCTCGCTTTGCGTTCTGCAGCCGCGCGGCAGCCCCGGTGCCGAGGCGGGATGTCCCAAGACCGCGAGAAAGGGTCCGCCTTGAACTTCACATCGCACGCCGCTCCTGCTGATCCTGGCCCTCCTGGTGCTCCTTGTGATCGTCGCGTTCTCCTCGGGCACCGAGGTGGCGATGCTCTCGGTCAATCGCTTCCGCATCCGCCACCGCGCACAGTCCGGCGACCGCCAGGCGCGCACGCTCGAGCGGCTGCTGCAGAAGCCCGATGACTGGCTCGGCGCGAACCTCGTGATCCTGGCCGGGGCGAGCGTGTTCGCCTCCGCCATCGCCACGATCCTCGCGCAGCGCACCGGGGAGCGTTACGCGGTGCCGCTCGCCGGCGTGCTGCTGACGATCATCGTCATCGTCTTCTGCGAGCTCGCGCCGAAGATCTACGCGGCCGCCAGGCCCGAGGGGGTGGCACTGCACGCCGCCGCCGTCTATCGCGTCCTGGTCGGCGTGGCGCGCCCGGCGCTGTGGCTCACGAACCAGCTCGCCTACGGGTTCCTGCGCCTGTTCGGCGTGGGCCGCGAGACGCGCTCGGACCAGTCCCTGAGCGCCGAGGAGCTGCGCACGGTCGTCACCGAGGCCGCGCCGGTCATTCCGGCGCGCCACCGGCAGATGCTGCTGTCGATCCTGGACCTCGGGCACATCACGGTGAACGACATCATGGTGCCGCGCCAGGAGATCGCCGGCATCGACCTCAGCGAGCGCTGGGAGGACATCCTCGCGCAGCTGCGGCAGACCCCGCACACGCGGCTGCCGGTGTACGAGGGCGAACTGGACAACCTGGTCGGACTGCTGCACATGAAGCGCGTGGCGCAGGAGCTGGTGCGCGGTACCTTCACGCGCGAGCGCCTGATCGAGGTCGCCCGCGGCCGCGAGGCCTATTTCGTCCCCGAGGGCACCGCGCTCAACGTGCAGCTCGGGCACTTCCAGCGCAACCGCCGCCGCTTCGCCTTCGTGGTCAACGAGTACGGGGACATCGAGGGGCTCGTAACCCTCGAGGACATCCTCGAGGAGATCGTGGGCGAGTTCACCACCGATCCTGCGACGATCACGCACAAGGACGTGCACCTGGAGCGCCCCGGTGTCTACATCGTCAACGCCAGCGCCACGATCCGCGCGCTCAACCGTGCGCTCGGCTGGCAGCTGCCCACCGGGGGACCCAAGACGGTGAACGGGCTGCTGCTCGAGCACCTGGAGACCATCCCCGACAGCGGCACGATGGTGCGGGTCGGCCACTACGAGTTCGAGGTGCTGCAGATCGCGGACAACGCGATCCGCACCGTGCGGGTGCGGCCGCCGGCGGTGGTGAAGGGCCTCTAGGGCGGCGCGCGCACGGCCGCCAGCGCCTCGCTGATGCGGGTGACGCCGATCACCTGCAGGCCGCTCTGCGGCCTGCGCGGCGCGTTGTCCCTGGGGACGATGGCGGTGCGGAAGCCCTGCGCCTGCGCTTCCCGCAGCCGCTCATCGCCGTAGGCCACCGGACGCACCTCGCCGGTGAGGCCGAGCTCGCCGAAGGCGACCACGTGCGCGGGAATGGCGCGGTCCTCCAGGCTCGATGCCAGCGCGAGCAGCACCGGCAGGTCCCAGGCGGTCTCGGTGATCTCGATCCCACCGACGACGTTGACGAACACGTCGTGCTCCTGGAGCGAGACCTGCGCGTGGCGGTTCGCGGCCGCGAGCAGCATCGCCAGGCGATTGGCGTCCAGCCCCTGCGCGACGCGGCGCGGCGCGCCAAAGCGCATCCGGTCCACCAGCGCCTGCAGCTCGATCAGCAGCGGCCGCCCGCCCTCGCGCGTCACCGTGACGATGCTGCCCGGGGCGGCCTCGGGGGCGCGGGCGAGGAAGATCGCCGCCGGGTTCTTCACCTCCTTGAGTCCGCTCGCGGTCATCGCGAAGAAGCCGAGCTCGTTCGCCGCCCCGAAGCGGTTCTTGGTGGCGCGCACGATGCGGTAACGGCTGGCCGCCTCGCTCTGGAAGTACAGCACCGTGTCCACCAGGTGCTCGAGCAGCCGCGGACCTGCGATCGTGCCCTCCTTAGTCACGTGGCCGACGATCACCACGGCGCAGCCCGAGGACTTGGCGAAGCGCACCAGTTCGGCGGTGCATTCGCGCAGCTGCGAGACGCCGCCGGCGAGGGTCCCGGCGCTGCCGGACTGCACCGTCTGGATCGAATCCACGACCAGCAGTGCCGCCCGCTGCTCGCCGGCGAGCGCGAGGATCGCCGGCAGATCAGTCTCGCAGACCAGGCTCAGCGCCGCGGCGCTCAGGCCCAGGCGCGCGGCACGCAGGCTCACCTGCGCCACGGACTCCTCCCCGCTCGCATAGATCACCGGGCGCCCCTGGGCGACGTGCGCGGCCACCTGCAGCAGCAGCGTCGACTTGCCGATCCCCGGCTCCCCGCCCAGAAGGATCACCGAGCCGGTGACCAGGCCCCCGCCCAAGACCCGATCGAGCTCGGCGGCGCCGCTCGTCAGCCGCCCGCTGCCGCCCATCGCCTGCGACAGGGGGCCCAGGGCGACGGCGGCCGCCGGAGCGGCCGCAGCGGCGGGTCGCGTGCGCGGGGCGCTGCGCTGCTCGAGAGAATTCCACTCGCTGCACAGCGGGCACTGGCCCTGCCATTTCAGGGTCTCGCCCCCGCAGGCGCTGCAGACGAACACCGGATTCAGGCGGGCCATTTATGCGCCACCGCTCCACTTTCAGCTAGGATTCGCGCCGGGACGGGTCGAAAGGCGTCTTTTGTGACCAAAACCACTCGGACCCTCTGCCGGCGATGCTAGCTTATGCCGGCTCCATTCGGGGACGGGAAAGTGACGCGCATCACATTCGGTAAGCCATTGGCGGACCAGGTCGAGGCATGAGCTTGAGGAACAAGCTGCGCTTCGTCGGATTGTCCGATACCGGTAAGGTGCGCGAGCACAACGAGGACACGATTGCGGTCGATCCGGACATCGGCCTCTTGGTGCTGGCTGATGGCATGGGCGGCTACAACGCCGGCGAGGTCGCGAGCGGCATCGCCGTCAAGACCATCGTCAATCTGGTGCGCGAGCACGTGCAGCGCGAGGACCTGGGCGTGCCCGATCGCGAATCCGGCCTCTCCCGACCCAACATCATTCTGCGCGATGCTATCAGCCGCGCGAACAAGATCATCTACCAGACCGCGCGCACGCAGCCGCAGTGCGAGGGCATGGGAACGACGGTGGTCGCGGCGCTGTTCTTCGACAACAAGGTGACGATTGCCCACGTGGGCGACTCGCGCCTCTACCGCCAGCGGGGCGACAAGCTCGAGCAGGTGACCATGGATCACTCCCTGCTGCAGGAGCTGGTCGACCGGGGGTTCTACTCCGCCGAGGAGGCGCAGCGGGCCGCGAACAAGAACTACGTGACCCGGGCGCTGGGCGTCGAGGCGAGCGTAGATGTGGAAATTCAGGAAGTTCCGGCGACCAAGGGCGAAGTCTTCATTCTGTGCTCCGACGGGCTCTCGGACATGGTCGAGGACGAAGATATTCATTTAACCATAAACACCTTTAGTGCTAATCTGGATACGGTCGCCAAGCAGTTGATTCAACTGGCCAATGACAATGGAGGCCGCGACAACGTCTCGGTAGTCATGGCGCACATCATGGATGCTTTTCCGGCTCGGACGAAGATTTTCGACAAGATCCTGGGTTGGTTCGGCTGACACGCGATAGGGGCAGGAACACATGGCAAGGTTGGTCTTGAGCCTGGACGGCCAGGTAATGGCGGAATACAACATGAACAAGGAGCGCTACACGATTGGGCGCCTCCCTGATAATGACATCCGCATCGACAACGCAGCCGTCAGCGGTCACCACTCGCTGATCATCAACATCCTCAATGACTCGTTCCTCGAGGATCTGAACAGCACCAACGGCACCTACGTCAACGGCAAGCTGATCAAGAAGCACGCCCTGCAGCACGGCGATGTGATCACGGTCGGCCATCACCAGCTGCGCTTCGTCGAGGACGACGAGCAGCAGGACGAGTTCGAGAAGACCATGGTGATCCAGCCCTCCGCCCGCCCGGTGGAGAAGCTGCGCGCCGCAGCCGAGGCGGCCGATAAGCCCGGCAGTCCCTCCCTGAGCGCGACCGGCAAGGCCCGGGCGCTCGATGGCGCCGCCGCGGTGAAGAAGGCCAAGCTGCAGGTGCTGTCCGGCGCCTTCGCGGGCCGCGAATTGGAGCTCAGCAAGGCGTTGACCACGCTCGGACGTCCGGGTATCCAGGTGGCCGCCATCACGCGGCGCGCCGAGTCCTACTACATCGTGCATGTCGAGAGCGGCAAGCCCGATGACTTCCCACTCCTGAATGGCACGCCGATCGGCTCCAACGCCACCAAGCTCAGTGACAACGACGTCATCCAGCTGGCCGGCGTCAAGATGGGCTTCTTCGTCAACTGATCCGGGTGCGGCGGTGCGGCCTTCCGGTCGCGCCGCCGCCCGATCACCCCGCAGGAATTTTCTTCAGCGCGGCTCGAGCGGCACGCGCTGACTGACGCTGCACAGCAGTTCGTAGGCGATCGTGCCCGCGTGTCGGGCCACTTCCTCGACCGGCAGGTCCTGCCCCCACAGCACCGCCGAGGTGCCGACCTCGACTCCGGGGACTGCCGTCACGTCCACCGCGATCATGTCCATCGACACCCGCCCGACCAGGGGCGCGCGCCGCCCATGGATGAGCACCGGGGTGCCGGTCTCGAAGCTGCGCGGCACGCCATCGCCGTAGCCTGCGGCGATGATGGCGATGCGCGAGTCACGCGGCGCACTCCACGCGCCGCCATAGCCCACCCGCTCGCCGCGCCCCACCTGGCGCACCGTGAGCACCGTGCTGATCAGCGTCATGACGGGCTGCAACCCGAAATCCGCCGCGGTCGCATCGGCGAAGGGTGAAGCCCCGTAAAGCGCCAGCCCCGGCCGCACCCACTGGCTGGCCGGCGCCGCATCACTCAGAAGACCCGCAGAATTGACGACGCTGGTCTCGTAGGAAAGCCCGTGCGTGCAGTCCTGGAAGCGGCGCAGCTGCTCGCCCGTGACCCACCCGTCACGCTCATCGGCGCACGCCAGGTGCGTCATGAGGCGCAGCTCGCGCGCCGGCGTGGGCAGCGCACGGACGCGCTCGAGCGCTGCGGGGAAGTCCCGCGGCGCAAACCCTAAGCGGTTCATGCCGGTGTCGACCTTGATCCACAGGGCAAACTGCCCGGCGCCGCCGGCGCGTTCCAGCAGCTCGATCTGGCGCGGGTCGTGCACGACGAGATCGAGCCGGTCGTGGGCGGCATCATCCAGCTGCGAGCGGCTGAATACACCCTCGAGCAGCACGATGCGCGAGGTGATGCCCGCGGCGCGCAGCGTCATACCCTCCTCCAGGCGCGCCACGGCGAAGGCGGCCGCATCCTGGATGGCGAGGGCTGCGCTCACCAGGCCGTGCCCGTAGGCGTTGGCCTTGACCACCGCGATCACGTTCGCGCGCCCGGCGCGCGCGCGGATGACCTTCAGGTTGTGACGCAGGGCTTGAGTGTCGATGACGGCCCGGATCAGCCGACTCACCGCAGGACACCTTCCGCGTACGAGTCAGGGGCGTAGTTAGCAAAGCGGGTGTACTGGCCCTGGAAAGTCAGGAGGAACGTGCCGATCTCGCCGTTGCGGTGCTTGACGAGATCGATCTCCGCGATGCCTTTTTTCGTGGTGTTTCGGTCATAGACCTCTTCGCGGTAGATCAACAGGATCATGTCTGCATCCTGTTCCAAACTGCCGGATTCGCGAAGATCTGACATCACGGGTCGCTTGTGCTCGCGCTGCTCGACGGCCCGGTTCAGCTGCGACAGCGCGATCACGGGAACCGACAGTTCCTTGGCGAGCGCCTTGAGCGAACGCGAGATCTCCGCGATCTCGGTGGCGCGATTTTCCTGCGTGCCGGGCACCTGCATCAGCTGCAGGTAATCGACCACGATCAGACTCAGGCCATGTTCGCGCTTCACGCGCCGCGCGCGGGCGCGCAGCTCGGTGGGATTCAGCGCCGGAGTCTCGTCGACGAAGATCTTCGCCTCCGAGAGCTGGCTGGTCGCACCGGTGATGCGCACCCAGTCCTCGTCCGTGATGCGCCCGCTGCGCAGGCTGTTGAGCGGCACGCCGCCGATGGAGGCGAGCATGCGCGTGATGACCTGCTCGGAGGGCATCTCCATGCTGAAGATGGCCACGGAAGCGCGCGTGTTGGGGTTGACGGCGGCGTACTCGGCCATGTTGACGGCGAGGGTGGTCTTGCCCATCGAGGGTCGGCCCGCCACGATGATGAGGTCCCCCGGGCGCAGGCCGCCGGTGAGCTTGTCGAACTCGGTAAAGCCGGTGGGTAGGCCCCGCAGCTTGTCCGGATTGTTGTGCCACTCATCGATCTGATCGATGACGCCCGGCAGCAGCGTGCGCACCGCAACGGCTCCATCACGCTTGCGAAAGCTCCCTTCCGCGATCTCGAATACCTTCTGTTCCGCCCGATCGACGAGCGAGCGTGCGGTTTCACCGTCGTTGTTAAACACCGCGGAGACGATGTCGGTGCCGGCACGGATCAGCTGCCGCAGCAGCGAGCGCTCGCGCACGATGTCGGCGTAGGCGCGCACGTTGGCGGCGGTGGGCGTGTCACGCGCGATGGAGCTGAGGTAGGCAAGCCCCCCCGCCGCTTCGAGCCTGCCGGTGCGCTCGAGCTGCTGCGAGACGGTGACCACGTCGCAAGGCTTGGCTTCGCCGGCGAGTTCGCCGATGGCCGTAAAGACCAGGCGGTGGTCGGGGCGATAGAAGTCGTCGGCAACGACGCGATCGGCGACGGTGTCCCAGGCCTGCGGATCAAGCAGCAGTCCGCCGAGCACCGCCTGCTCAGCTTCCACTGAGTGCGGCGGCGTCGGCGCATCCAGCAGGGCGACCGAGCCTGACTCCCCGCGCGCCTTGGCGGAACCGGCCACCCCGGAGTGCCTGCCCTTTACTCTTCAGCCACGATCGTGATGTGCAGCGGCACGTCGACGTCGGCGTGCAGGTGCACGCTGACGGTGTGCTCACCCACCATGCGCAGCGGACCGGCCGGCAGACGCACTTCGCTGCGCTCGACCTTGAAGCCCTCGCGGGTGCTCGCCTCGGCGATATCCGCCGTGCCGATGGAGCCGAACAGCTTTCCCTCGGTGCCCGCCTTGGCGCGGATGGTGAGCTTGAATTCCTTCAACGCCTCGGCGCGATCCTGCGCCGAGGTCAGGTGCTCGCGCGCCAGGCGCTCGAGCTCCGAGCGCCGCGCCTCAAAGCGCGCCACGTTGTCGGCGGTGGCGAGCGTCGCCTTGCCCTCGGGCAGCAGGAAGTTGCGACCGTAGCCCGAGCGCACCTTGACGCGATCCCCGATGTTGCCGAGGTTCGCGACCTTCTGCAGCAGAATGACTTCCATTGCGCCGCTCCCTTAGTGCTGGTCGGTGTAGGGCAGGAGCGCGAGGAAACGCGCACGCTTGATCGCCACTGCGAGCTGCCGCTGATAGAAGGACTTGGTGCCGGTGATGCGGCTCGGCACGATCTTGCCCGTCTCGGTGACGTAGCCCTTGAGCGTGGCGAGATCCTTGTAGTCGATCTGCTTCACGCCCTCGGCGGTGAAGCGGCAGAACTTCTTGCGACGCGAGAAGCGGCTACCGCCGCCACTGCCCCCGCCGGGTCCTCTGGACATTGCCATGGTGTATCTCTCCTGCGCCCTCAGGCGCCCTCGGCCGGTGCGTTGTCGTCATCATCGCCGGCGGGGCCGGCCTCATCGCGCGCGCGCTCGCGCCGACGGCCACCACCCTCGCCCTCCTCGTCGGCAGCCTTCGCCATGGGCGAAGGATCGGTGACGGCGGAGTCCATGTTGACGACCAGGTGCCGCAGCACCGCATCGCTGAAACGAAATGCGCCGGTGAGCTCATCGAGGGTCTTCTGATCCGTCTCGATGTTCATCAGCACGTAGTGCGCCTTGTGCACCTTGGCGAGCGGATAGGCCAGCTGGCGCCGACCCCAGTCCTCCAGGCGATGCACGTGACCGTTGCCGGCCGCGATCATGCTCTTGTAGCGCTCGATCATGGCGGGCACCTGCTCGCTCTGATCCGGGTGCACCAGGAAAACGACTTCGTAATGCCTCATGAAAGCTCCCTTCGGTTTAAAGCCACCCGGATGTCAGGCTCGCCCGGTGTGGCAAGGAGTAAACACGGCGCCGAGCGCCGCGCCCTTAGATATTAAGGGGCGCGAAGCATACTCAAAGCGATCGTCGGCTGCAACGCGGCCGAACCGGCTGTTCCTTGTCCGATCAAGGAGTTGGGGCGTCCCCGCGGCGGACTTCTTTCAGGACGCGGGCGGTACTGGCGGCCACACGGGCGGCGGCCTCCTTCGGGGACAGCGCCTTGAGCGCCTCGCTGAAGACCTCGACCCCCACCGTGAGCCCCGGTTCGCGCCCGAGCAGGTCCCGCAGCAGCGGCACGAGGGGCAGCTCCCCCTCCCCGGGCAGCAGACGCCCGAACATCGGGGCATAGGGGGTGCCGGGCGGCGGCTCACGGCGGTCGCTGATCTGCAGGCCGCTGATGCGCCCCCGCGGCACTGCCCGCAGCTGCTCGCCCGTCCCGTGCGTGCGAGCGAAGTGCCATGTGTCGAGCATCACCCCGAGATTGCCGGCAGCGACGGCCGTGACGATGCGCAGCGCGCTCGCGAGGTCGGGGATGGCGCTCTCGGGCAGGAACTCAAGCGTCAGGCGCAGCCCGTGGGCGCGGGCGCGCTCGCTCAGCGGCCCCAGGCAGTCGACGAAGGCCTGCTCGGAGACTGCGCCGCCGCCGAAATGCGCAAGATTGATGGTCTCGGCCCCGAGCGCCTCGGCCGCGCGGTAGCAGCGCGCCTCGGTGAACTCGAAATAGGCACGGTTCTCCGCCGGCACGTCGGCCGGGCGCGGCGTGCCCGGGAGCGCCCCGATCAGCGGATCGATGGCGTGCACCGTCACGCCATTCTGGGTGAGCAGGCCGCGCAGCTGTGCATCGCTCACCCCCGCGTCACGGCAGGCCTCGTACATCCCGGCCGTGAGCGTGATCGCGCCGAGCCCGGCGCTGCCGGCCGCCTCGATCAGCGGCTCGAGGGGCGTGCCGATCAGCGTGCCCCAGCACAGCGCGATGACGGGCGACTCGTCAGTCCTGGGCATGGCGGCTCCCTGAAAGCTTATCCATCATAGAGGCATGGAACCCCTCACTCACCAACGCATCCGCAGCAACGGCATCACGCTGCACGTGGCCGCCCAGGGGAGCGGTGTGCCGGTGGTCTTCTGCCACGGCTTCCCGGGCCTGTGGTACAGCTTCCGCCACCAGCTGCCGGTCGTGGCCGCGGCCGGCTGGCGCGCACTCGCCCCCGATCAGCGCGGTTACGGAGCCAGCGATCGCCCGCCCGAACCGGCACTCTATGACGCCGAGCAGCTCATGCAGGACATGCTCGGCCTGCTCGATGCGCTGGAGGCGCCGCGCGCGGTGTTCGTCGGCCACGATTTCGGCGCGCAGCAGGTCTGCAATCTCGCCGTGCGCCATCCGGAGCGGGTGGCGGCGCTCGTGATCATGAGCTGCCCGTACGACTTCGACCTCGCCGGCCGCGGCGGCGCGGGATCGAAGCCCGCGGCGAGCGCGGGCGCACCCCAGGGGGCGTTCGCCGTACCGGGCGTGCGCCCCTCGCAGGCCTTCGCCGCCATTGCCCGGCAGCACTTCTTCCACATGCATTACTTCCAGGAGGTCGGCCCCCCCGAGCGCGAGCTCGGCGCGCAGCCGCGCGAGTTCCTGCTGCGCCTGCTGCACGCGCTCAGCGCACAAGGACGCCTGCTTGACTGGAGCCAGTACCCCTCCGCGGGCACCGGCTACCTCGACGTGCTCGCGCCCGCGCCTGCGCTGCCGTGGCGCTGGCTGAGCCAGGCGGATTTCGATTATTTCCTCGCCGAGTACACGCGCGCAGATCCGGCGCGCACCTTCATCGGCGGCCTGAACTCGTATCGCTGCGCCGATCGCAACTGGGAACTCGGCGCGCCCTATGCCGACGCCAACATCACGCAGCCGGCGCTGTTCATTGCCGGCGCCGAGGACGTGGTGCTCAAGATGATCCCGGCGGATGCCATCGACATCATGCGCCGGCGCGTGCCGAACCTGAGGGATGTGGTGCTGGTGCCCGGCGCCGGTCATTTCGTGCAGCAGGAGGAACCGCAGGCCGTGAACCTGGCGCTGCTGAAGTTCCTCAGGAGCCTTTGAGCGCCACCAGGCGCGTGCAGAAGGACTCGAAGTCCTCCGGCCCGCGGCAGAACGCGGCCGGGAACAGCTCCACCATGGAGGCCCCGGCCTCCACCAGCGCCGGCACGCCGGCGAGCGTCGCCTCCAGGTCCGGGGTGTGGTCGGCGCGGAACACGAAGCGCGGCACCACGCGCACCGTGAACGCCTGCGGGTCGCGGCCGCGCGCGGCGACTTCCCCGCGCAGGCGCGCGATCACCGGCGCGAGCCTCTGCGGATCCTGCTCCATCGGGATCCAGCCATCGGCGTACTGCGCCATGCGCTCGATGTTGCGATCACTCGGCGAGAGCCCGAGCCAGATCGGCACGCCGCCCGGCTGCACCGGACGCGGGTAGGCATAGATCTTCTCGAAGCTCACGCTCTCGCCGCGAAAGCTCGCCGGCGCCTGGCTCCACAGCAGGCGGCACACCTGCAGCTGCTCCATGAGGCGCGCGTAGCGCCCCTCCCAGGGCACCCCGGAGGCCTCGTACTCCTCTTTCTGCCAGCCGACGCCGAGGCCGATGCTGACCCGGCCGCGCGACATGACATCCAGAGTCGCGAGCTGCTTGGCGAGCAGCACCGCGGAGCGCAGCGGCGCGATCACCACACCGGTCGAGAGGCGGATGCGCTGCGTAACCCCGGCCAGCACCGCGAGCACCGTGAGCGGCTCGTACCAGGGATAATCCAGCGGGGCGGGAAAGCGGCCGTAGGGATAGTTCTGGAGGTTCTCGCCCATCACCACGTGATCGGTGATGCTGACCAGGTCAACGCCCTGGTGTTCCGCGACGCGCACGATCTCGGTGACCGGGGCGAAGTCACCGCCAAACCAGCTCTGCAGGCCGTAGAGGCCGATCGCCACCTGTGTCATCACTTCCCCCCGGGCGCGCGCCGCTCCCAGCCCTTGGTTACTATAGCGTCGAGCCCCGTCACCACGAATCCTTGAAATGAACGACACTTCGGGCCAGCGCGGCCTGAACGTGCAGCACCAATGTCCGCACCCGCCACCAACATCACGCCCGCCGCCCGCATCGCCATCATCGGCGGCACCGGCAAGCTCGGCGCCGCGCTCGCGCGGCGCTGGGTCAAGGCGGGGCTCGCCGTCATCATCGGCTCGCGCGAGGCGGCGCGCGCGCAGGCCACCGCGGCGCTGCTCAGCCGCGAATTCGGCGCCACGGTGGGCTCGGGCGCCAACGCCGAGGCCGCGGCACAAGGCGAGATCCTGGTCGTGACCGTGCCGTACGCCGCGCACGAGGACACGCTGCGCGAGGTCGCCGCCGCGGCCGCCGGCAAGCTCCTCATCGATACCACCGTGCCGCTGGTGCCCCCGAAGGTCATGCGCGTGCAGCTGCCCAAGGAAGGCGCGGCCGCCGTGAAAGCGCAGCTGCTCTTGGGCCCCGCGGTCACGGTGGTCGCCGCCTTCCACAGCGTCGCCGCCCACAAGCTCGCGACCGATGCGCCGATCGACTGCGACGTGCTCGTGTTCGGCGAGCAGAGGGCGTCCCGGGCCCGCGCCGTGGACCTGGCGCGCGCCGCGGGCCTGCGCGGCCTGCACGGCGGTGCGCTCGCCAACGCCGCGGCCGCCGAGGCACTCACCTCCGTGCTCATCTTCATCAACAAGACCTACCAGGTGGACGGTGCGGGCATCCGCATCACCGGGGCACTGACGGAGCCGCCGGACGAATGAGCGCCGCCCCGCCGTCGCTGACGCTCACGGCGCTGCGCGACCTTCCCGAGGTGCTTCCCGGGAGCGACCTCGCCGCGCTTCTCGCGCAGGCGCTCGCGCGTGCCGGACTCACACTCCTCGCCGGCGACGTGCTCGTCGTCGCGCAGAAAGTTGTTTCCAAGGCGGAAGGCCGCTACGTGCGCCTCGCCGACGTCGTCCCCGGCGCGCGGGCCGCAGAGCTCGCCACGATCACGGGCAAGGACGCGCGCCTCATCGAACTGATCCTCGCCGAGTCCACCGAGGTGCTGCGCGCGCAGCGCGGGCTCCTGATCGTGCGCCATCGGCTCGGCCTCGTCATGGCCAACGCCGGCATCGACCGCTCCAACGTCGTCGCCGGGGCGGAGGAGCGCGTGCTGCTCCTGCCGCAGGACCCGGAGGCCTCCGCGCGGGCGCTGCGCGCCGCGCTCGCGCAGCGCGTCGGTGTCGCCTGCGGCCTCATCATCAGCGACAGCTTCGGGCGCCCCTGGCGCCGCGGCGTGGTGAACGTGGCGATCGCGGCCGCCGGTGTCACGGCGCTCCTGGACCGCCGCGGCGAGCTCGACCGCGCCGGACGGCCGCTGGAAGTCACCGAGGTCGCGCTCGCCGATGCGCTCGCGGCCGCCGCGGGACTGGTGCTGGGCGAGGCGGCCGAGGGGACGCCCGCGGTGCTGGTGCGCGGTTTTGAGTGCCACGCCGCCGCGAGCCCCGCCGCGGTGCTCATCCGGCCGCTCGCCGAGGACCTGTTCCGGTGAGCGGGCCCCGGGTGGTCGCGCTTTCTGGCGGCGTTGGTGGCGCCAAGCTCGCGCTCGGCCTCTACCGCGTGCTGCCGCCGGACACCCTCACCGTCATCGTCAACACGGGCGATGACTTCGAGCATCTGGGGCTGCACATCTGCCCCGACCTCGACACCACGCTCTACACGCTCGCGGGACTGGCCCATCCCGAGCTTGGCTGGGGACGGCGCGACGAGACCTGGACGTTCATGCAGACGCTCGAGGCGCTGGGCGGTGAGACCTGGTTTCGACTCGGGGATGCGGACCTGGCGCTGCACGTCGAACGCACGCAGCGCCTGAAGGGTGGCGCGACCCTGAGCGTGATCATGGCGGACCTCGCGCGACGCCTGGGGATCGAGGCCACGATCGTGCCGGTGAGCGATGAGCCGATCCGTACGCAGCTTGCGACCAGCGAGGGCGAGCTCGCCTTCCAGGATTACTTCGTGCGCCGGCGCTGCGCGCCGCGCGTCCGCGGCGTCGCCTACCCGGGTGCGGCCGCAGCACGCCTCGCGCCGCCGGCGCGCGCGGCCCTTGAGTGCGCAGCGCTCGAGGCCATCATCCTGTGTCCCTCCAATCCCTACCTCAGCGTCGGCCCGCTGCTCGCCGTGCCGCAGCTGCTGGCCGCGGTGCGGGCCGCGCGCGTGCCGGTCGTCGCGGTCACGCCGCTCATCGGCGGAGAAGCGGTCAAGGGTCCGACCGCCAAGATCATGCGCGAGCTCGGCATCCCGCCCACCCCACGCGCCGTCGCGCGGCATTACGCCGCCTGGATCGACGGCTTCGTGCTCGACCGCGCCGATGCGGCGCAGGCAGACGCGTTCGAGGTCCCGGTGCACGTGACCGACACGCTGATGCGGAGCCTCGCGGACCGCGAGCGCCTCGCACGCGAAGTGCTCGGGTTTGCCGCCACGCTGGTGCGCGCGTGAGCACCTGGGCGCTCGTTCCCGTGAAGGCCCGCAGCAGCGGCAAGCAGCGCCTGGCGAGCGTGCTGCCGGAGCCGCAGCGCACCGCGCTCATCGGCGCGATGCTCGAGCAGGTGCTGGCGGCGGTGCGCGCCGCGCCCCTGGCGGGCGTGCTCATCCTGTCTCCCGAGCGCGAGCCACTGCCGCAGGCGGCGCACGTGCTGCGCGATGGCGGCACCGGTCTCAACGCGGCCCTGGAGCTGGCGCTGCCGGAGCTGCTCACGCTGCAGGCCACGCGGGCGCTGATCGTGTTCGCCGACCTGCCGCTGCTCTCCGCCGAGGACCTCGTGGCGCTCGAGCGGGCGACCGAGGCTTCCGGCGTCGCGCTCGCGCCGGATCACACCGGCACCGGCACGAATGCGCTGGCACTGGCGCTGCCCACGGCGTTTCGCCTGCAGTTCGGCGCAGGCAGCTGCGCGCGCCACCAGCTCGAGGCCGCGCGCATCGGCCGGCCCGCTGCGCTGGTGCGGCGTCCGGGACTGGCGTTCGACGTGGACGAGCCGGCCGACCTCGAGGCGCTGCGCCTGCGCGCGGACCCGCGCTACGCGTTCCTCGGCTAGCGCGCCGGCAGCAGCGCGTCGAAGGCGACCGGCAGGCACCGCACCCCGCGCAGCACCGCGGAGGTCTGCGGCATCGGACCCTGCGCCAGGCGCAGGCCCGGCAGCCGTGCCAGCAAGAGCTCGAGCGAGGTGGCGAGCTCCGCCTTCGCCAGATGCACCCCGAGGCAGAAGTGCGGCATGCCCCCGAAGGTGACGAGGCGTTGCGGATGGCGTGTCAGTTCAAAGCGCTCAGGTTCCGGGTACTGCGCGGCATCGCGCCCGGCGGGACGCACCCCGAACAGCACCCAGGAGTCGGGCGGGATGTCGACGCCGCCGAGTCGCGCACCGCTCTCGGTGTAGCGCGGCAGCAGCCCGACCGCACCGTAGAGCCGCACGCTCTCCTCCACCGCCGCGGCAATGAGCCGCGGCTCGTCGCGCAGGCGCGCGTGCAGTGCCGCATCGCTCAGCACCGCGTTCATCATGCTGCCCAGGGTGAGGTAGGTCGTGTCGGCGCCGGCCGGGAACAGCAGTTTCACGAAGCTGAGGATGTCCTCATCGCTCAAGCAATGCCCCTCCATATGCGCGCTCGCCAGGCGCGAGATGAGGTCCGCCTGCGGCGTGCGGCGGCGCGCGTGGATGAGCGGCAGCAGGAAGGCGTTCACCTCGTCACGGGCCTTGAGCGCCGCCGGCGGGTTGAACGGATAGTCGAAGAGGCCGCGCACCCAGGCGAACAGCTGCTCCTCGTCGGCCGCGGGAATGCCCAGAAGCCGCGCGATCACCCGCAGCGGGTAGCGGTGGCAGTACTCGGCGACCAGATCAAGCTCGCGGCGCGTGCCGAAGGCGTCGATGAGCTCGTGCGCCAGCGGTCGCAGGACCGTGCCGAGCAGCGC
This sequence comes from uncultured Pseudomonadota bacterium, assembly GCA_963806375.1. Lineage (GTDB taxonomy): Bacteria > Pseudomonadota > Gammaproteobacteria > Steroidobacterales > Steroidobacteraceae > 13-2-20CM-66-19. The sequence continues at coordinate 21,782 of CAWDXW010000006.1, read as the reverse complement.
CTGCACGGCACGCGGCTGGAACGCGTCCGCGACCAGGGCACGGCTGATGCGGTGCTCCTCGCCCTCCATGCACAGCAGGGTGCGGCCCTGCACCGGGAGCGAGTAGCGCAGGTTGGCCGCGGCGGCCGGAAACTGGCGCGGGTCGCGGAAGGCACGGCCGACGTCCTCGTGGCGCAGGATGAGCCAGGCCGTGCCGCCGAGGTAGCGCACCGGGACCACGCGCTCCCCGGCCGCGACCAGGACGGCGAGCTGCGCCTCCAGGTCCGGCAGCGGGTCGCGGCCGAAGTCGATCGCGGGCAGGACGGGGTCCACGCCCGGGCGCCTACTTGTCGTAGGCCTCGTCGATGTTCGGCGCGAAGCCCTGCAGGCCTTCGGGCACCGAAAGGCTGCCGGCATCCCAGTAGGCCTGCGCGGTGCGGATCTTGCCCGCCTCGTTGAGCACGAAGCGGTCGATGATGTTCAGGTCGAGCCCCTGGTTCTGCGCCGGCACCCGCACCTGCATGGTGAAGCTCAGGATGCCCTCGTTGGCGCACACGACGATGCGGTTCAACTTCGGCGCCATCGTACGACTCGCGTCCTGGTGGGCAAAATCCCAGAACCGTCCGACCCCCTCGTGGCCCCTGAACGGCGGCGTGCCCACCGGATCCGACCACTCGCAGTCGCTCGCGAACAGCGACAACAGCAGCGCCTTGTCGCCGGTCGTCCAGGCGCGCAGGTAGGACTCGAGTACGTTGCGGACCACTTCCGGTTTCATCGGCGGATACTCCCCCTAATTCGGACTACTGCATCCTGAGCGCGGCACGGCCGACCCGCATTCGCACGCCCTGGCTGCGCGTATCATAGCCACAACGCCCCGCGGTAGAAGTCTGAAGTCGCACGAGTGAAAAGGTTCTCCGACATCATCGCCGCAGCGCTCGCGGGCGAGGCGCCCGGGCCTGAGGCCGCCCTCGCGCTGACGCACGCGCCCCTGGACGCACTCATGAGCGCGGCCGAGTCCCTCACCCTCGCCGGGCACGGCCGCACGGTCACTTACTCGCGCAAGGTATTCATCCCGCTCACGCAGCTGTGCCGCGACGTGTGCCACTACTGCACCTTCGCGCAGGCGCCGCGCGCGCTGCCGCAGCCCTACCTGAGTCTCGGGCAGGTGCTCGAGCTCGCGCGCGCCGGCGCCGCGGCGGGCTGCCAGGAGGCCCTCTTCACCCTCGGCGACAAGCCGGAGCTGCGCTACCCGAGCGCGCGTCGGGCCCTCGCCGCGCTCGGCTTTGGCAGCACGCTCGAGTACCTCGGGCACTGCGCCCGCGAGGTGCAGGCGCAGACCGGGCTTTTGCCGCACCTGAACCCGGGCGTCATGACGGCCGCGGAGCTGGCGCCGCTGCGCCGGGTGTCGGTTTCGATGGGGCTGATGCTCGAGAGCGCCAGTGAGCGGCTGTGTCAGCGCGGCGGCCCGCATTTCGGCTCGCCGGACAAGCTGCCGGCGCGACGGCTGGCGACGCTTGCGGCCGCCGGCGAGCTCGCGATACCGGTCACGACGGGGCTCCTCATCGGCATCGGCGAGACGCGCGCGGAGCGCCTGGAGTCGCTCCTCGCCTTGCGCGCGCTGCACGCGCGCCACGGGCACGTGCAGGAACTCATCATCCAGAACTTCCGCGCCAAGCGCGGCACGCGCATGGCGCTCGCCCCGGAGCCGGCGCTCGAGGAGCAGCTGTGGACGCTCGCCGTGGCGCGCCTGATCTTCGGGGCCACCATGTCGCTGCAGGCGCCGCCCAACCTGCGCCCCGGGGAGCTGGCACCGTTGCTGCGCGCCGGCGCCAACGACTGGGGCGGGGTCTCCCCGGTGACGCCCGACCACGTCAATCCCGAGGCGCCCTGGCCACACCTCGAGGCGCTCGAGCGCGACACCGCGGCCGCCGGACGAACCCTGAGCGAGCGCCTGGCGCTCATCCCGGCGTACGCGCGCGTGGCGCAGCGCTGGGTGGATGCGGGGCTGCTGCCCGCGGTGCTGCGACGTGCGGACGCGAGCGGCCGCGCGCGCACCGACCCCTGGTATGCCGGCGCCGGCACGCCGGTGCCGCCGCGCCTGCACGCGCTGCTGGGCGCAGCGCGGGCGCGCGCGCCGCAGGTGGCCGCGGATCTCGCGCGGGTGCTCGAGCGCGCACAAGCCGGTACGGCGCTCGCCGAAGCCGAGATCGCGCGGCTGTTCACGCTCGAGGGCGCGGAGTTCCAGGCGGTGGTGCGTGCCGCGGACGAGCTGCGGCAGGCCACCGTCGGCGACGGAGTGTCGTACGTCGTCAACCGCAATATCAACTACACCAACATCTGCGTGTATCACTGCGGGTTCTGCGCCTTCTCAAAGGGACGCAGCACGCGCGACCTGCGCGGCCCGGCCTACCGGCTGGATCTCACCGAGATCGCGCGCCGCACGCGCGAGGCCTGGGAAGCGCACGCCACGGAGGTGTGCCTGCAGGGCGGCATCCACCCGCACTACACGGGCGACACCTACCTCGAGATCGTGAGGGCGGTGAAGGCCGCGGTGCCTGCGATGCACGTGCACGCCTTCTCGCCGCTGGAGATCCTGCACGGGGCGCGCACCCTCGGGCGCCCGCTGCACAGCTACCTTTCTGAGCTGCGCGCTGCGGGCCTGGCCACCCTGCCGGGCACCGCGGCCGAGATCCTCGATGAGGAGATCCGGGCCGTCATCTGCCCGGACAAGCTGAGCGGCGCCGAGTGGCTCACCGTCATGCGCGCAGCGCACGCCGTCGGGCTGCGCAGCACCGCGACGATCATGTTCGGGCACGTGGAGCGGGTCGAGCACTGGGCGCGCCACCTGATCGCGGTGCGCGACCTGCAGCGCGAGACGCACGGCTTCACCGAGTTCGTGCCGCTGCCGTTCGTGCACATGGAGGCGCCGCTGTGGCGCAGGGGCGTCACCCGCTCAGGTCCCACGCTGCGCGAAGCCCTGCTCATGCACGCAGTCGCGCGCCTCGCGCTGCATCCGCACCTCCCCAACATCCAGGCCTCGTGGGTGAAGATGGGACCGCAGGGGGCGGCGCTGTGCCTCGAGGCCGGGGCCAACGACCTCGGCGGCACGCTCATGAATGAATCGATCACGCGCGCAGCCGGCGGGGTCAATGGTCAGCAGCTCGATGCGGCCGAGCTCGCAGCCCTGGCCACGCGCCTCGGCCGCCGCTCCTGGCAGCGCACCACGCTCTACCGCCACGCGGCACGCGCCCCCGGGGAGCGCGCGGCCGCCCCGTCCGCGGCCGTGCCGGCGGCCTAGAGTCCCCGGGACCGACGCCTTGCCCGAGGAGCGCGCCTGGGACCTCGAGACCGACGTGCTGGTCCTGGGCTCCGGCGCGGCGGCGCTCACGGCGGCGGTGGTCGCCGCCGCGAGCGGCGCACGCGTCATCGTCGCCGAGAAGAGCGAGCAGTACGGGGGCACGTCCGCGACCTCGGGGGGCGTCATCTGGATCCCGGCGACGCAGCAGGCGCTCGCGGGCGGTCACCCGGACAGTCCCGAGGAGGCGTTCCAGTACGTCCGCGCGCTCACGGATGCGAACGTGACGGACGCGCGCATCTGGGCCTTCGTGCGGCGCGGCCGCGAGATGGTCGCCTGGCTCGAAGCGCACAGTGCGGTGCGCATGCGCGCGCATCCGTACGCGGACTATCACCCCGAGATGCCCGGCGGCAAGAGCGGCTGGCGCTCCCTCGAAGCGCTGCCGCTGCACGCGAGCGAGCTCGGCGCGGATTTTGCGACGCTGCGCGCGCCCTCCCCCGCGGTGCAGTTCATGGGACGGGTCAGCTGGACGCTCGAGGAGACGGGGATACTGCTGTTTCGCCTGCCCGGATGGGGGCGCACGGCGCTCACGATCTTCGGCAACTACTTGCTCGACCTGCCGCACCGCCTGCATTCCGCGCGCGACCGGCGCCTGACACTCGGCAATGCACTGCTCGGGCGGCTGAAGCTCTCGCTCGGCCGCGCCGGCGGGCAGCTGTGGCTGCGCGCGCCGCTCACCGAGCTCATCCGCACCGACGCCGGCCTCAGCGGAGCCCTCATCGAGCATGAGGGCCGCCCGCTGCGCGTCGCGGCGCGTCGCGCGGTGGTACTCGCCACCGGCGGGTTCGAGCGCAATGCGGCGCTGCGCGCCCAGTACCTGCCGCAGTCCCCCGAGCCGCGCTGGAGCGGCTCGCAGAGCAACAACGTCGGCGAAGGGCTCGTCGCGGCCACGCGCATCGGGGCCGCGACGCTCAACATGGACTCCGCCTGGTGGGGCACCTCGATGAGCCTGCCCGGCGAGGAGCGCGCGCGGCTCATGGCGTTCGAGCGCGCGCTGCCGGGCGCGATCATCGTCAACCAGAACGGCGAGCGCTACATGAACGAGGCGGCGTCCTACCACGTCGCCGGCCAGGAGATGCTGCGCCACGACGCCCCACAATCGCGCACGATTCCCTCATTCATGGTGTTCGATGCCACCTGGCGCCGAAGCTACCCGCTGGGTCCGCTGATCCCGGACCTGCCGGACTGGCTGCAGCCGAAGAACCTGAGGGCGGTGCTGGTGCGTGCCGACACCTGGGAGGCACTCGCCGCGAAGACGCAGCTGCCGCCGCAGCGGCTCCAGGCGACCATCACGCGCTTCAACGAGCACGCACGCCGCGGCACCGACCCGGACTTCCGGCGCGGCGAGAGCGCCTATGACCGCTACTACGGCGACCCGAAGGTCACGCCCAACCCGACGTTGCGGGCGCTCGAGCGGCCGCCCTTCTATGCACTGCCGGTCTACCCGGGCGACATCGGCACCAACGGGGGCCTGGCGACCAACGAGCATGCGCAGGTACTGGACAGCGCCGGTGCACCGATCACGGGCCTGTACGCCTGCGGCAACCTCGCGGCGAGCGTCATGGGCCACTCCTATCCGGCCGCGGGCGCGACCCTCGGGCCCGGCATGACCTTCGGCTACATTGCCGCGCGGCACGCGCTCGGGATCGACACGCCGTAACCGGCCGCGGCCGGAGGGGCTAGACGGTCGCAAGCGGGGTGACGGGGGAGCCGACGGCGCCCGGCAGGTCGAGCGGGGGCGCGGTCAGGAGGAACCGGTTGCGCTGGTGCGCGCGGAGCCAGGGCGCCAGCTCCGCGAAGTACCACAGCTCCGCCAGGTGAATGCCGAGCTTGAACAGGCACAGCTCGTGCAGCGGCAGCAGCGCACGGCGCTCACCGCCCGCACCGCCCATCTCACCGGTTGCCTCGACGGCGGCATTATCGGCGCACAGCGCCACCAGACCACTGTCGGCGATCCAGCGCTGCAGCTGCTCATCGCGGCCGTCCAGCCCCGCGCAGCTGCCGTGCAACACCTGCGGATCAGGCTGCCGGCGCATCGAGAGCACAAGATCCGCAAAGCCCGTATAGAGACACAGAAAATCCCCGTCCTCCACCTCGACCGACTGTTGCTCCATGAGCCGCATCAGCGCCTCGTAGCCCACGCGCGCAGGCTTGCGACCGTACTCGGCCTTAAGATCGAGCAGCACCCCGCGTCCCTGCACGCCGGCGCGCGCCAGGTTCTCGATGCCGAGTGCGCCGGCGCCGGCACCGCCGCCGGCAGCGGGACTGGCGATGTGCTCGCCACCGCGGTAACCGTTGTAGAACACCACCTCGGCGGTCCCGTCGCCGTCGGCGTCGAACTCCGAACCGCAGTGCGCGAGCGCATCCCACTGGGTGGAGTACTGCAGGCTTAAGGTGACCTCGTCATCGCAGATCACATCGGTGGCGCGCGCCGCATAGGAGGACATGTGGAAGGGATAGGCCGAGCGGCCGTCCTTGAAGCGCGTGGCCGCAAGCCTCGGCGGTGCGCGCGTTTCCCACAGACCGGGGCCGCCCGGATAATCGAGCGGCAGGCTGAGCGAGAACACCAGTCCCTCGTGCACTTCGCGCACGGCCGCGAGGCGGCGCGCCGGCGTGAGCAGGTTCATGCGCCCGCGCTGATCGTCCGCGCCGAACTCGCCCCAGTTGGAGCCTGCCGGTCGCTGCTGCCAGCGTTTCATGCCGGTGAATCTCGCACACATCCCCTGCGCCTGTCGCTGCGGGCCTGGCGACGTACCTCATCCGGAGGAGTGGCTGGCGGCGCGCGCGCCGGCCGGCATACTAGGGGCATGTCCACACCACGCATGATGCCGGCCTGGCGGCTGACCGGGTTCGGCAGCCCCCCGCAGCTGCAGGAAGTTCCCGTGCCGGCGGTCGGCGCCGGTGAAGTACTGGTGAAGGTCGCCGGCAACGGCCTGTGCCATTCGGACGTCGGCATGATGGAAGCCGGGGCCGTGGCCCCGCCCTTTCCGAGCTGGCGCGTACCCTTCACGCTCGGCCACGAGATCGCCGGCTGGGTCGAGGAGAGCGGCGCGGGGGTGAGTGGCTTCTCGCACGGGCAGCCGGTGATCCTCGTGGCCACCCACTCGGACGGCACCTGCCCGTACTGCCGTGCGGGACAGGACAACAACTGTGACGAGGGCAGCGCCGGGCGCGGCTACGGGCGCGACGGCGGCCTGGCCCCCTACGTGCACCTGACGAGCCCCCGCCCGCTCATTGCGCTCAGGACGCTCGACCCGCGCACCGCAGGTCCCTTGGCGGACGCCGCGGCGACCTCGATGCACGCCGTGCGGCGCGTGCTGGCGCGGCTGCCCCGCGGCTCGAGCGCGGTCGTTATCGGTGCCGGGGGCCTGGGGAGCTTCGCCGTGCAGCTGCTGCGCGCGCTCAGCGCGGCGCGGGTGATCGTCGTCGACGTGAACCGCGTGCGCCTGGATTACGCGCGCAAACTCGGGGCGCACGAGGCACTCGAGGGCGTCGGCGAGCACACCGCCGCGGAACTCCGGGCACTCACCGGCGGGCGCGGGGCGGAGGCCGTGCTCGACTTCGTGGGCGTCGATGCGACCATCACCGCAGGACTGGCCGCCGTGCGTCGCACCGGGACCTATGGGCTGATCGGCGCCGGGATGGGACGGCTGAACCTGCCGTGGTTCCACCTGCTGCCCAAGGACGGCGAGGTCTTCAACTTCACCGGCAGCACGATTGCGGACCTGCGCGAGGTAGTGGCGCTCGCGGAAGCGGGAAGACTGGTGAATGACACCGAACGCTTCGCCTTTGGCGATACCCTCAAGGCTTACGCGCGCCTCGCGCAGGGCTCGCTGCTCGGCCGGGCGGTCGTGACGCCGGAGGCCTGATGCTCGAAGTTCACGACACCCTCGCCATCCACGAGCTGCTCGCGCTGTACGGCCACGTGATCGATGAGCGTGCCTGGGCGCGCGTGGAGGAGCTGTTCACGGACCATGCCGTGTACGACATGCGCGAGTTCGGGCTTGGTGTGGTGCACGGCGCCGCGGCGATCCGCGCCCTGTGGAGCGGACCGGACGCCGCCCACCCGCTCGCGCACCATGCGACCAACATCATCGTCAGTCAGGATGCTGACGGCACGGTACGGGCACTGTCGAAGGGACTCGGTGTGGGAGCGAACGGGCGCGTCGGCAGTGTCGTCTACCGCGACGTGCTGGAGCACACCGCGGCCGGATGGCGCTTCGCCGCGCGTACGGGACAACTGCGGCGCCTCGCACCGTGAACGCGTCAACCGCGGCCCTCGCGCCAGGTTCCCTCCCCCGGGTCCACTGACCGCCAGGACGCCCCCTGCATGCCGCCCGCGCGACGCCTCCCTCCGCTGCTCCTGGCCGCACTCGGGACCGGCGCCGTGGCCGCGGCCGCCGCGCCAGCGGAGCCCGTGCAGCCCCTCGATCAGGTCACCGTCGAGGCGCACCGCCAGGCGCTCGAGGAGCGCGTCGCCACCTATGTGCAGAAGCTGGCGCATCCGAACTTTGATCGATCACTCAGGCGCTGGATCGTGCCGGTATGTCCGCTGGTCGCGGGACTGCCGCAGGCGCAGGGGGAGTTCATGCTGACGCGACTGTCGCAGATCGCGCGCGAGTCCGCCGTGCCGCTGGCCGGCGAGAAGTGCAGTCCCAACCTCGACATCGTCGCCACGGAAGATCCCATCGGGATGCTGAAGAGCTGGCGGCACCGCGACCGCGGACTCTACGGCAACGCCCCGCCGGCGGAGGTGCAGCACTTCCTCACTCACCGCCGCGCGGTGATGGCCTGGTACAACGCGGCCACCACGGAGCCCGGCGGTGGTCCGCTCGACGCCGCTTCGGCACTCGGGATGAGCTACTTTCCGACCAACCGTCACGCGAAGGGCACCCGCATCCAGTTCGAGGCGGTGGACGTGTTCGAGTCGGTGATCGTGGTCGTCGACCTGCGCCGGGTGCAGGGACTCAGCTACGGTCAGCTGGCCGACTATGTCGCGATGCTCAGTTTCGCTCAGTCCGATCCGGACGCGGACTTCGGCAGCGCCCCCTCGATCCTGCAGCTCTTCAGCACATCGCCCCCGCAACCACCGCCGGGCGGCCTGAGCGACTGGGATGTTGCCTACCTGCGCGCCTTGTACAAAACCGAGCAGGCCTCGCGCGCGCAGCGCAACCAGATCATCCAGATGATGGTGCGGGAAATGCTGCCGTAACGCGCCGCTAGCCCCCGAGCTTCTCCTCGATCAGCCGCCAGGCGAGCTCGGCCGTCTCGCGCGCCCTGCTGCCCGCCTCGCGCGCGTGCTGGCTCGCCGCGGTGCCGTCGAGCACGCGCCTGAGGATCCCCTGGCGGATGCAGGCGATGCGAAACAGGTTATAGGCCATGCAGAACTCCCAGACGCGCGGCTCGACGCCCGGGCGTGCGGTGTGACGGCAGTAGCTCGCAAGATACTCAGCCTCGGTGGGGATGCCGAGCGCGGACAGGTCGATGCCGGCGAGCCCGCGGCTCTCGCCGGCCGGGATACGCCAGGCCATGACGTGATAGGAAAAGTCCGCGAGCGGGTGGCCGAGGGTCGAGAGCTCCCAGTCAACCACGGCCAGCACCCGCGGCTCGCGCGCAGCGAAGATCATGTTGTCGAGGCGATAATCCCCGTGCACCAGCGTGGTCTCATCGTCGGCGGGGATGTTCGCGGGCAGCCAGGCGAGCAGTCTTTCCATCGCCGGAATCGGCTCGGTCGCGGAGGCGCGGTACTGCTTGCTCCAGCGGCCGATCTGGCGCACGAAGTAGTTGCCGGGCCGCCCGTAGTCGCCCAGTCCGATGGCCGCGAAGTCGAGCGTGTGCAGCTGCGCGAGCACGCGGTTCATCTCGGCATAGATCGCGGTGCGCTCCGCGCGCGTGAGTTGCGGCAGCGTCGCGTCCCAGAAGTTGCGCCCGGCGGCGTAGCTCATGACATAAAAGAGCGTGCCGATCACGGCGCGATCGGCGCAGAAGCACACCGGCTGCGCCACCGGGAAGCCAGTGCCGTGGAGCGCGCTGATGACGCGGAACTCGCGATCGACCGCGTGCGCCGAGGGCAGGAGCGGCCCGGCGGGCTGCTTGCGCAGCACGTAGTGCGTCCCCGCGCCGTCGCGCAGCAGGAAGGTGGGATTGGACTGCCCGCCCCGGAACTGGCGCACCTCGAGCGGCGCGCGCAGGCCGGGGATGTGCTCGCGCAGGTAGCGCTCGAGCGCGGCCGCATCGAAGCGTTGCTCGGCGGCGACCGGCATCGTGCCGGCGAGATCGTCCGCGCCCATACCGCTTCAGTATTTTTCCAGCTCGAGGCGGCCGATCTGGTTGCGGTGCACCTCGTCGGGTCCGTCGGCAATGCGGATGGCGCGCGCCTGCGCATAGGCGTGCCCGAGGTGGAAGTCGTCGCTGAGGCCCGCCGCGCCGTGGGCCTGGATGGCCCAGTCGATGACTTGGCAAGCCGTATCGGCGGCGGCGATCTTGATCATGGCGATCTGGGCGCGCGCCGCCTTGTTGCCCACGGTATCCATGAGCCAGGCGGCGTGATAGACGAGCAGGCGCGCCTGGTCGATCTTGATGCGCGACTCGGCGATGCGCTCCAGCGTCACCGACTGCTCGGCGATCGGCCGCCCGAAGGCGGTGCGGGACTTCACGCGCCGGCACATCTGCTCCAGCGCGCGCTCGGCGACGCCGATCAGGCGCATCGCATGGTGGATGCGGCCCGGCCCGAGCCGTCCCTGCGCGATCTCGAAGCCGCGCCCCTCCCCGAGCAACAGGTTGGTCGCCGGCACGCGCACGTCCCTGAAGTCGATTTCCATGTGCCCGTGCGGGGCGTCATCAAAGCCCAGCACCGGCAGGTGGCGCAGGATGGTGATCCCGGGAGTGGCGCGCGGCACGAGGATCATCGACTGCTGGCGATGCCTGGGCGCGGCCGGGTCGGTCTTGCCCATGAAGATGAACAGCCGGCAGCGCTGGCTGCCGGCGCCCGAGGTCCACCACTTGCGTCCGTTGATGAGGTAGGCGTCGCCGTCACGGACGATGGAACTCTCGATGTTGGTGGCATCGCTCGAGGCGACCCGCGGCTCGGTCATGGCGAAGGCCGAACGGATCTCGCCCGCCAGCAGCGGCTCGAGCCACTCGCGCTTCTGCTCGGCAGTGCCGTAGCGCTCGAGCGTCTCCATGTTGCCGGTGTCGGGCGCGGCGCAGTTGAACACTTCCGGCGCCCACTTGACGCGTCCCATCAGCTCGCACAGCGGGGCGTAATCGAGGTTCGAAAGTCCTGCCCCGTGGCCCGAGTCGGGCAGGAACAGGTTCCACAGCCCGGCCGCACGCGCCCGGCCCTTGAGCTCATCCAGCAGCGGCGGCTCCTGCCAGCGATCCCCCGCGCGCTGCTGCTCATAAAAGCGCTCCTCGTTCGGGTAGATGTGCTCGTCCATGAACGCGCCCAGGCGCTGCAGATGGCCCCTGGATTTCTCACTGAGTTCAAAGTCCACGCAAGCGCACTCCTTTATTTATGGCGATGGCGCCTCAGCCGTAGAAGCCGCGCCCCTCGGCTGCCAGCTGCTCGATGAGCGGCGCCGGCGCGAAGTACTCCGGGCCCACGGCCTCGGCGTAGTGACGCAGCCGGCCCAGCAGCGTCGGCAGCCCGATGCGGTCGGCGTAATACATCGGACCGCCGCGGTAGGCCGGAAAGCCAAAGCCGTGCACCCAGATCACGTCGATCTCCTGGGGACGCGGCACGCTGCCGTCTGCGAGCAACCGGGCGCCTTCGTTGATCATCGCATACACACAGCGCTCGAGAATCTCGGCGTCGCTGAGCGTGCGGCGCGTCATGCCGCGCTCGCGCGCCTGGTCCTCGATGAGCTGCGTGACCGCCGGGTCCGGGAGCGGGCGGCGCTCGGCATCGTAACGGTACCAGCCCGCGCCGCTCTTCTGGCCGAAGCGGCCGAGCGCATTGAGCCGTTCGAGAAGATCGTCGGCGCGTTCGCGCGCGCTCAGCTGTGCGAAGCGCGCCCGGCGCGTCGCGAGCACCACGTCGAGTCCACCCAGATCGGCCACCGCAAAGGGCCCGAGCGGGAACCCGAAGTCCGTGAGCACCCGGTCGACCTGCTGCGGTAAGGCGCCCTCCTCCAGCATGAAGAGCGCCTCGCGCGAGCGCCGCGCCAGCATGCGATTGGCGACGAAGCCTTCCGCCGCGCCCACCAGCACGGGAATCTTCCCCAGGCGCCGCCCGAGCCTGAGGAGCGTGGCACTCACCTCCGGGGCGGTCTGCCGCGCCCGCACGGTCTCGAGCAGCCGCATCGCCTGGGCCGGGTTGAAGAAGTGCAGGCCCGCCACGTCCCGCGGACGTCCGCTCGCCTCAGCAAGCGCGTTCACATCCAGGAACGAGGTGTTGCTCGTGAGGATCGCGCCGGCCTTGGCGATGGCGCCCAGGCGTCCAAAAAGTTCGGCCTTCGCGGCCGGCTCCTCGGCGATCGCCTCGACGATCAGATCCGCTGCACGAAGTTGTTCGATCTGCAGCGTCGCGGCGATCAGGCCGAGCCGCTCCTCGGTCTGGGCCTGCGTCAGCTGGCCGCGCGCCACGGCGCTCTCGTACATCTTTCCGATGGCCTTGCCGGCCGCGGCGAGTGCCTCCGCGCTGCGGCCGAGCAGCTGCACCGGGATCCCGGCGTTCGCTAGGCACATCGCGATCCCGCGGCCCATGACCCCGGTGCCGACCACCGCCGCGGTGGCGATTTCGCGCAGCGGGGTGTCAGAGCCCAGGCCCGGCACGCGGGCGATCTCGCGCTCGGCGGCGAAGACATGGCGCTGCGCGCGCGACTGCGCGCCGTTCAGCAGCGTCATGCACAGGTCGAGCTCCTGCTTCAGTCCCTGCGCGAACGGCAGCTCGTAGGCGAGGCGCACGGCCTTGACGGCCTCGAGCGGCGCGCTGAATCCGCGCTGCTTCTTCCCCAGGCGGCGCGTGAACTCCGCGAAGACTTCCGGTTCATCGAGCCGTGCGGCAAGCTCCCCGGTGCGCCGCAGCGCGTGTCCCTCGCGTAGGACGCGCGCGGCAAAGGCCAGCGCGGCCGCCTCGAGTTCGCCGGTCACACATTCGTCGAGGAGTCCGGCCCGCAGCGCCTCGGGAGCCACCAGGTCCTGACCCTCGGCGATCATGGTGAGCGCGGCCCGGGCGCCGACCAGGCGCGGCAGGCGCTGAGTGCCGCCGCCACCCGGGATGATGCCGAGCTTCACTTCCGGCAGCCCCAGGCGCGTGTCGCTGAGCGCGATGCGGAAATGGCAGGCGAGCGCAAGCTCCAGGCCGCCGCCGAGCGCGTTGCCGTGCAGGGCCGCGATCACCGGCTTGGCGCAGCGCTCGGTACGCTCGATCACCTCGTTGAGCTCGGGCGGCTCGAACGGGCGGCCGAACTCGCGCACGTCGGCGCCGGCGGAGAAGTTGCGGCCGGCGCCGCGCAGGACGAGCGCGGCGATGCCGGCCTCCTGCTCGAGGCGCTCGAGCGCCGCCATGAGTGCCACGCGCACGCCGTGCGAGAGTGCGTTCACGGGCGGATTGTCGATTACCGCGACCGCGATCTGCCCGTGCTGCGTGAAGCTCACCGTGCCTGACATGGCCGCCCTTGCCCGCGCGGGGTTACGAAACCAGCAGCGCCACTTTGCCCTGCGCGCGCCGGTGCATCACGACGTCGAGCGCCTCCTGATAGCGCTCCAGCGGAAAGCTGCGCGAGATGTGCGGCCGCAGGCGCCCCTGCGCATACCAGTCAAACAGCTGCGCGAACGCCTGGGCGTTCTCCTCGGGTCGCGCGCGCGCGTACGCGCCCCAGAACACCCCCACGAGGGAGGCCTGCTTCAGCAGCAGCAGGTTCAGCGCGATCCTCGGGATCTCGCCGCTGGCGAAGCCGACGACCAGGTAACGCCCAAGGAGCGCAAGACTGCGCACCGCAGGTTCCGCCAGCGCGCCACCGACGGGGTCATAAACGACATCGACGCCCTTGCCGCCGGTCAGTTCCCGGACGCGCTCGCGCAGGTCGGCGTTCGCGTAATTGATGAGCGCATCCGCCCCGTGCTCGCGGCACAGTGCCAGCTTCTCCTCGCTCGAGGCCGCGGCGATCACGCGCGCCCCGAGGAGCCGGCCGATCTGCACCGCCGTCAGTCCCACGCCGCCGGCCGCCCCCAGCACCAGCAGGGTCTCCCCCGCGCGCAGCTGCGCGCGCGCCTGCAGTGCGTGGAGCGAGGTCGCGTACACGACCGGAAAGCACGCGGCGGTGATGAAGTCCATGGCGGGCGGCAGCGTCATCACGCCGGCGGCCTCCGTCAGCAGCTCCTGCGCGAAGCCGCCGAAACCGGGCACCGCGAGCACGCGCATGCCGGGCGTGAGGCCGGCGACGCCCGGGCCCACCTCCTTGATAACGCCGGCCACCTCGGCTCCCGGAGAGAACGGCAGCGGCGGGCGCGTCTGGTACTTGCCCTGCACGATCAGCCCGTCAAGAAAGTTGACGCCACAGGCCCGGACCGCGATCACCACCTGACCCGGGCCGGGGCTGCGCGGCACGACCTCCTCGAGCACTAGCTGCTCCAGGGGCGCAAACGCCCTGGCCAGCACCGCCTTCATGGCGCGCGCCGCTGTCGCAGCGCCTCATACAGCAGCATCCCCGCGGCGACCGAGACGTTGAGGCTCTCCACCGCACCGAGCTGCGGGAGCCGCGCCATGAAGTCGCAGTGCTCGCGCGTCAGGTGACGCAGTCCCGAGCCCTCCGCGCCCAGCACCAGCACTAGGGCTCCCGTCAGATCCAGCTGCCAGGCTTGCTGCTCAGCCGCGGCGTCCGCGCCAACCACCCACAGGTTCGCTTCCTTGAGCAGCTTGAGGGTGCGCACGAGGTTGGTGACCACCACCACCGGCGTCGTCTCCGCCGCGCCTGCCGCCACCTTGCGCACGGCGGGCGTCAGCTGCGCCGCACGATCGCGCGGCACGATCACGGCCAGCGCGCCGCAGGCGTCCGCGGTGCGCAGACAGGCCCCGAGATTGTGGGGATCTTGCACGCCGTCCAGGGCGAGCAGCAACGGGGCGTGCACGCCGGCGAGCGCCGTCAGCAGGTCATCCTCGCTCCAGCTTGGAAGCGGCAGCACCTCGGCCGCCACCCCCTGGTGCGTGACCTCGCCCAGCTGCTGCCTCAGGACCTGGGCATTCACCCGCGCCAGGGGGCGCTCCTGGCGGCGCGCCAGTTCCTCGATCGCGCGTGCCCGCGGGTCCCCACGGTGCTCGGCCAGCCGCACCCCGAGCACGCGTTGCGGATGACGCTCGAGCATGAGGCGCACGGCGTGCAGGCCGTAGATCGTCTGCGTGCCCTTCTCTGCCATAGGGCGGATCCTTTAGCCCTCCTCCGCCAGTGCCAGATCGATCAGGCCCTCGATCGGGTTCACCGCGGTCACCATGACGCGCACGTGCGTGCCGGTGTGCAAGCGCCGCCCGCTGCGCTTGCCGCGCCAGCCGTGGCCATGGTCCTCCATCACGTAGTCGTCGTCGCGCAGGTTGTCGATGTGCAGCAGCCCGTCGACGGAGACGTCCAGGATCTGCACGAAGCAGCCGAACTCGACCACCGTGGTGATGAGTCCCTGGAAGGTCTGGCCGATGCGCTCCTTGAGGTAGGTGCACTTGAGGTAGTTGGACACATAGCGATCGGCTTCATCGGCGCGCTTCTCCAGCCGCGAAGTGCTCTCCCCCAGGGATTCCAGCGCCGGCGTGTCATAGCGTACCGCCGCGCCACTGGTGTCGCCGATGAGTGCCTTGAGCGTGCGGTGCACGACCAGGTCCGGGTAGCGGCGGATCGGGGAGGTAAAGTGCGCGTAGTGCGTGAGCGCCAGTCCGAAGTGCCCGATGTTGGTCGGCTGGTAGACCGCCTGCGGCATGGCGCGCACCACGAGTGATTCGACGAACGCGCGCTCCGGAGCGCTGCCGACGCGGCGCGCGATCGCCTGCAGGTCGCGCGTGCTCACGCGCTCGGGGATGCGTGCATCGATCCCGAGCGCACTCAGGGTCGAGGTCAGGCGCTCGAGCTTCTCCGCCTCCGGCTGCCCGTGCACCCGGTATAGCGATGGCTCGCGCGCCTTCTGCAGCGCCTGCGCCACCGCGACGTTGGCGAGGATCATGCATTCCTCGATGAGCCGGTGCGCGTCGTTGCGCGAGCGCAGCTCGATGCCGCGTACCCGCTCGGCCTCATCGATGACGAACTCGGCCTCCGGGGCGTCGAAGTCCAGAGCGCCGCGGTGCGCACGCGCCTTGTGCAAAGCCCGGTAGACATCGACCAGCACGCTCAGCTTCGGCAGCAGCGCCCCCAGCTGCTCGCGCGCTGCGGGGCGTCCCTCGAACAGCGCCTGGTAGGCCTGCGTATAGGTGAGGCGGGCCGCGGAGCGCATGAGCGCGGGGTAGAAGCGCGCGCTCTTGAGGGCACCGTTGCGGCTCACGAGCATGTCCGCGGCGAAGCACAGCCGGTCGACCTTCGGGGCCAGCGAGCACAGGTGATCCGACAGAGCCGTCGGCAGCATGGGCAGCACGCGGGTCGGGAAATACACCGAAGTCGCGCGCTCCTGCGCCGCGGTATCCACCGCGCTGCCGGGCCGCACGTAATGGCTGACGTCGGCGATCGCGACGATGAGACGGAAGCCCTCGGGATGCGGTTCCGCGAAGACCGCGTCGTCAAAGTCGCGTGCGTCCTCGCCGTCGATGGTGACGAGCGGCAGCTCGCGCAGATCGATGCGGGTCGCGGCCGCGCGCGCGTCGACCTGCGCACCGAACGCCTGCGCCTCGCGCAGCGCGGCGGCGGGAAACTCGCACGGCAGATCGAAGCGCGCGATGGCCGATTCGGTGGCCAGCTCGACCGGACGGTCCGGGTCGAGGCGCTTGAGCACGACTCCCTGTGCCGCGCCTGCCGGGCCGGCATGGCGCGTGACCTTGGCGATCACCCAGTCGCCGCCGCGTGCGCCCTCGAGATCCGCCGGCGCCACCGCGCAGCGCAGCTGCACCCGCCGGTCGGCCGCATTCACCCAGGCATTGCGCCCCTGGATCTCGACGGTGCCCAGAAACGCGGTGACGCCGCGCTCGAGCACCTCCTCGACGGTTCCGGACCAGCGCTCGGTCGCATCGCGCGCCAGTTTCACCCGCAGCCGATCGCCATGCATCACGCCGCGCATCTGTGGCGGCGAGATGAACACACCCTCTTTAATCCCCTCGATGCGCACGAAGCCGTAGCCGGCGCGATTGGCGCTGACGATGCCCTCCGCGCTGCTGCCGGGCTTCGGGCCTCCCGGGCGCGCCGTGTCGCTCTTGGTCGGGGCACGCGAGCGGGCGCTGGCGTGCTGCGGCCTGTGGCTGCGGCCGCGCGCGCCCTGATGTCCCTTGGCGGCCGGCGCGGCGCCGTGCGTGCGCCGCGTGGACTTTCCCCTGCGTCCCTTCAATTTGACAGCCTCCGACCCCGTGCGTACATTGCGCGGCCTTCCTCACCTGCCCGGGTGGCGGAATTGGTAGACGCACTAGTTTCAGGTACTAGCGGGTAACACCGTGGAGGTTCGAGTCCTCTCCCGGGCACCAATAAAAACAATAGCTTAGCGTTTATTTCAATTCTCTTTCTGGAAGTGATCTGGCAGCGCCGATATGGGCTGTCGGGGCGAGCGTTGGCGCTCGTCGGACCGTCCGCGGGTGGATTCTACCCACTCTTTCTATATGGAGTTGCGCGCGGTCGTAAGTCGGACCACGGGGCGACTCAGCGGTTCCCCGAGACGCGTTCAACGATTTTTGAAGTCCCCGCGGCTTAGATGACGACATCATGGCTTGGATTGACTCCCGTCCTGCAGTGACACGCTTCTCCCGCCAATCGGGTGACGCACGCGAGGCCGCTCCATCTCGGCTGCTGTAGATCGTCCCTGTTTCAGTTCAGAACGGCGCTCGACGACAAGCAGGCCATAATGATCACCGGCGCCGCGGTTCGAATCCGGCGAAGCTGACGGTCAGCACCGGCGGGAATGGGTTGTAAGTCCAAAGCCGGAAATCGGGCGACGGAGACCGACAGGCAGCACCCGGCCCAAATCCCGCCAGGCGAGCAGAGCTCTCAATGTTCTACATAGTGGACGTTGGAACGATGCTCGAGATGCAACGAAGATGACGTTCACTGCAAGGTATTTTTCTACTGCGGCGGCAGCCGCGCCTTGATGTGTGTCAGCTCTTCCTTTAGTTGCTGCACCTCTTCCTCCAAGCGCTCGAGGCGGGAAGGCGCGGGCGCCGAGGCCACTGAAGGTCCCCTGATCGACTCCTCCGTGAGGGCGGGAATCGTGACGGCTCCGCTGAACAGGTGCGCGTAGCGCGAATCGCGGCGACCGGGCTCGCGTGACAGCCGCAGGACGAACGGGCCATCCGCGCGGCTGCTCAGGCTCTCGAGCGCCGCCTCGACCTGCCCCACCTCAGAAAAGGACGCCATGCGGGCCGCGCGGGTGCGCAGCTCTCCGGAGGTCTGAGATCCGCGGACGAGCAGCTCGCAGACGATCGCGAGCTCCTGCGGCGTGAACTTCAGTGACCCGAACTCGGTGTTGCAGAACCGGTGCTGGTACTTCGGCACCCGACTGCCGAAGCCTGACTTCTCGATCACGAGGTGCTTCTGATCAGATGATCCATGGTGGTCTGGATCGCCGCCTCGTCCGCCGACATGACCGGATCGCGGTTACTTTTCTGGTTACAGGCATTGACCAGTGCGTTCAATGACAGCGGATACGGTCGGGTGTCGTTATCTGTTTCTCGATGAGGCAGCCGATAATGCGTGCCTCGATTGGCGACAGCTCAATATTCATGGGCAGTAATTATCACAAACGGGAGCGGGGTTCGTCCTGCTTGGGAGAGCCAATACAATCGGTATCTTATATTGGTGAGCTGTCCCCATTTTTCCTGACACTGAGTTAGGGTTAGGCAGCTCGAGACAACGCTCTAATAACGTGCTCCGGATCGTTGCGGATCGCGCGTAGCAACGCCTTGGCAGGTCCAGTAGGTTCGCGCCGCCCCTGCTCCCAATTTCGAAGTGTACTAAGCTCCACACCGAGCAAAGCCGCAAATTCCGGTTGACTAAGCTTTGTCCGGCTACGCAGTTGCTTGATCGTCGCTGCATTGACTTCGAATGTACGCGAGGGCGTGCGCGCCCCACGTGCAATTTCAGTCGCCTGCTTGACACTTGCCACCAGTTCCTCAAAAAGTGCTTTCTTCACTTCAGTTCCCTCACCTATCTGGCCAGCTCTCGCACCTGTTCGGGCGTAAGATCAGACCGCTCTCCTTTGGCGAACAAGAAGAGCAAGTAGATCTGCTCAGCGCTCACGCGCCAGTAGTACAACACGCGAATAGCCGCTCTTACCTCCGCCAGGCAGAGCCCATCTGACTTTTCGCATTCCTGCGCCGCCCCGGACAAGATCCCCGGCATCCGGGTTGTCAACCAGCCACTGCTGGAGCGTTGCATAGTCTTCATCGGAGAGCGTCTTAGTGACCAATCGCGTAAAAACCGAGGTTTCGATTAGGATCACAGATTATTTATACGCCGCTGGCGTACGTACGTCAATGGCGTACTACCAAGGTGGCGTGTGAGGACAGATACCTTGAATGGTTCCGAATGAAGCGCCGCTGATACGGCTGATGTCAGCACCCTGGGGGCCCACTCGCGGTTTCAGCCCGCACTCGGCATCAGTCGCGCTCATTGGGACGCAAGCGATATCAGCCGCTCACACCCCAGCGCGCGAATAGCGTGGGTAACTGAAAAAGTCCCACCGCGATAAGACTATGATTGCGGTGGAATTTAAGGTCGAGGTTGGAGTTCTCTCCCGGGAACCAATAAAAACAATAGCTTAGCGTTTCTTTCGATTCTCTTTCTGGAAGTGATCCCGCATCGCCAAAAGGCCTACTGCGGGGGCGAGCGTCAGCGCTCGGCGGACCGTCCGCGGGTGGGATTCTACCCACTCTTTGTATATGGAGGTACGCGGGGTCATAGAGTCAGACCACGCAGCGACCCAGCAGTTCCCCGAAGCGCTTTAAAGGATTCCTGAAAGTCGCTGTATAACGATCGATGATGGTGGTGATTGACGATCCCGGGCGCGAGCCGCAACTGAATTGCGCAGCGATCCGCTTTACACACGATTGAGGAGGCGTAATGCCTAGAGCAGGTGGAGATCTGCGCGCATGCGCTCATCGTTCCTCTTCGATCAGCGACGTGTCTCGACGGAGCGCCATAAAGGGTATTGCTAGTGCCGTCGGAGTGATAACGCTCGCCGTCTCGCCCGAAACGACAAGCACCCCTGTCACTACCAAGCGTACATTCAGAGTCGGTCGCTTCCTCGTAGACGTATCACGTACGCAGCTCAGCGTGCGTCACCGTACACATCCCCGTCGCTCTCTTTGGAGGTCGATCCCAAGTCAACCATTTCTTGCCGTGGGCACCGGCACTGCTGTTTTCCGGGAGCGCGGGAATCCACTCGGTTCGTTCGACGTCACAGATACCGTTTCCTCTCAGTATTTCTTCAGCAGTGTCGACACGGTAGAGGTGATCGATCCATCGAGCATCGAAGTCCACGGCACGCTGGCCGATTCCAAGTCGACGATCGGTTTCCGAATGGCCTTCCGCGCGGCCGCGAAAAACCAGCTGCAGTTCCTCATCCAGGCGGAAGGTGCTTCCGTTGACCAGTACAACCGGATTTTCCTCAGCTACGCTTCCTCGGCCGACGAAGCATTTTTTGGGTTCGGCCAGCAGCTCACCTATTTCAATCAGAAGGGCAACATCATCCCCATCATCGTTCAGGAGCATGGAATCGGCCGGGGATTGCCGCTCGTTACGCAGCTCGTCGATCTACTGTATGACGAAGCCGGCGGTACTCCCTACCTCACCGAGGCTCCCGCTCCGCAATACATCACCAGCCAGCTTCGTTCGCTGTTTCTCGAGAACGAGGAATTCAGCGTTTTCGACATGCGTGCGGCAGACTACGTGGCGGTCAAACTGTTCTCCGGTACCATGACCGGACGCATCCTTTTCGGCGCTACGCCCCTGGACCTCATCGAGGAATACACCTCCTATTCCGGCCGTGTGCGCGCTCTACCTGCTGGGCGCACGAAGGCGTCATGGTTGCGACCGAGGGCGGCAGCGCGACCGTAAACGCGCTCCTTGCCAAGCTCATAGACGCAAACGTCCCACTCGTGGGCCTCTGGATTCAGGATTGGTCGGGAACGAAGACAACGCCGCCGGACATCAGGTCCTGTGGAACTGGCAGCTGAGCTCCGCACTCTACCCTGATTGGGACCAGATCGTGGAAAAGCTCGCCCGGCTGGGTGCTCGCATTTTCATTTACATCAATCCGTTTCTCGTCCCAGTGTCCTGCGATTCTGTCGATCGCCAGGATTGCCCACGCGACTTGTATCAGGAAGCTCTCGGCAAAGGATATCTCGTCATGCAGAACGGAACGATGTTTACTTATATCAATTCCAGCATTAACGCTGGCATGATCGATTTGAGCAATCCGGATGCGCGGCTCTGGATAAAGCAGGTCATCAAGGACGAGATGATCGGCAAAGCCAAGGCATCGGGATGGATGGGCGACTTTGGCGAGGCACTTCCGTTCGACGCGGATCTTTATGCGGGAGCCGATCCGTATTTTTGGCACAACCACTATCCGGAAGCCTGGGCGCAAGTGCAGCGCGAGGCCATCGACGAGACCGGCCATGGGAATGACTTTCTGTTCTGGAACCGCTTGGGTTTCGCAAAGAGCCCTGCATATTCGACGGCAGGATGGCTGGGTGACCAGCTACAGACGTGGGATGAATTGACGGCATCAAGACCGCCGTTGTCGGAATCCTGTCCGGCGGATATCCGGTTTCAGCATCCTCCACAGCGATACCGGTGGGTTCGTCGCTGCCGAGCTCAAGGATTATCCGGTGATCGCGCGTTCGAAAGAGCTGCTGATGCGCTGGATGGAACTGAACGCATTCACCGCACTGTTTCGCACGCACGAGGGGCTCGTTCCTTCGATCAGCGCGCAGGTCGACACGGACGCGGAAACGCTCTCCCATCTTGCGCGGTTCGCGCTTTCTTCAAATCGCTGGCGTTCTATCGCAAAACGTTGGTCGATGAGGCCTCGAAACTGGCCATCCTGTCGTACGTCACTTGTTTCTGCATTATCCGGACGACCCGAACGTCTATGAGCTTCGATACCAGTACATGTTGGGACCAGACTTCCTCATAGCGCCTGTTTTGGATGAGGGAGCGGTTTCTGTTACGCGTTATCTCCCTGGGGGAAACTGGGTCCACCTGTGGAGCGGCGCAACTTATCGTGCCAGCAGTGGACGGTGGATCCAGATCGCGGCGCCCTGGTCAGCCAGGCGCTCGACGGGTTGAGGCGGTGAGAACTGGTCAGAAAATTGCGTGCATTGAATATCTTG
>CAWDXW010000005.1:0-216653 GCA_963806375.1 uncultured Pseudomonadota bacterium | reverse complement strand
CGCGCACGAGGCACTCCGCGCTGAAGACCCAGTGGAGGCCCGGAAGTGTAGTTAGATAGTCGAGGTGGTGAGACCGCGCTCCGAGGTACACCGGAAACACCAGGAATGCCTTCCCGCCCCGGCCTCAGCACACGGCTGAGTTCCTGCACCGATGCCGGCGGTGATTGCACATGCTCAAGCACATCGTAGCTCACGACGATATCGATAGATGCGTCAGGGAGCGGAATGCGGGTGGGGTCAGGCGCGGAAAAGAAGGAAACGTTTTCGACTCCGAGGGATTGAGCGTATTGCGCTGACAGCCCCACGTGCTGCCCGGGGATCTCCACCCCCGCAATGTGCTTTGCCCCGAGTCGCGCGTATTCGACGGTACGCCCGCCGTACCCGCTACCGAAATCAAGCACGTCCTTACCGTGAACCTCGACGGCCAAGTCGAATTCAGGGAAGAATTCGAAGAAATCGCGGAAAGCTGCGCACTCGCGCTCCGCTTGGGGAAAGGGGCGGTGGTCGCCGTGCTCACGAAAGAAATCCGCGCTGTATCCAACGAGTCCGCGAAAGCGCGACCGTTGAGTGGCCAGGATCAGTTTAGTAGCGACGAGCGTGTCGAAATTCACTGGGGTCGAAATCTAACGATCCCCAGCGGCTACTTCAAGGTTTATCCAGCCAAGGTAAGACCCGCCCGAAGTCGGCACTTCCGGCTGACCCGCGGGCGCTGTCGCAACCTTTACTCTGCCGCTCGGGTTTGTACGCCGCCCTGCGGCCGCAGCACGATCCGCGCTACGGAGTTCGGCAGAACGAGAGCTCGAGTAAGAAATCACCCGCCGCGCCGGTCTTCTACGCTGAACAGACCTCTAGGGGTCCAAATCACCTACCCACGGGAGAATCCACCATGCGATTGAAAACTACCTCCGGTGCAGCAATTGCCGCGGCGGCCGCCATCCTTCTGAGTGCTGGCGCTGTCGGCACCGCCGTCGCTGGCTCTGATGCGAAGATCCATTGCACCGGCGTGAATGCGTGTAAAGGCCAGTCCGCTTGTAAGAGCGCCAATAACGCCTGCAAGGGGCAGAACTCCTGCAAGGGCAAGGGCTTTCTCGAGATGACCCAAGATGAATGCAAGGATGCGCAACAGCGGGCGCAGGATCTGATTAAGGGCAAGTAGTAGGTTCCTCCCGCTGACGCGCGCCGGCAAGCTGCCGGCGCGCGGATTTTGGGCCCCCGCGTCGCAATACGGGCGTCGGCGCCAGAACAGCACCTCCCGCACGCGGTTTTCCACGCTGATCAGGGCAACAGCGCCGAACCGACGCCCTGCGGATGCCTTGGGGTATCCGTTACGGGGATCCTTTGAACCGGCGGCATGAGTCGGGCACACTCAGTTGGAGGGCCCGGGACACAGACTGTCAAGAACATGCCGGGGGTAATAGCTGTGCGCGCGCATGCCTTTGATGATCTCGCTCCGGAGTACGACGCGAGCTTCACCAGCACGCCCCTGGGAAGCGTGCTGCGTGCGCTGGTCTGGTCGCGGCTGGATCGGGTCCTCGCCGGTGCGCGCCGAGTTTTGGAGATCGGTTGCGGAACGGGCGAGGATGCCATTCGCCTCGCTTGCCGCGGGGCGCGGGTGCTCGCCATTGACGCCTCGCCCGCGATGCTGCGGGTCGCCGCCGAGAAAGCTCGCGTACAAGGCTGCAGCGAGCGAATCGACTTTCGCTGCCTGCCGATGGAGGAACTCGACAGTATCCGTACGGCCGAGAAGTTCGATGGGACGCTATCCAATTTTGGCGCGCTCAACTGCACCATCGAACTACCCTCAGTGATCAGGAGCGTTGCCGAGCAGCTTGAGCCCGGCGCACGACTCGTGTGGGTGCTGATGGGTCGTTATGTACCCTGGGAATGGGGCTGGTATCTGCTGCGTGCTGAGCCGAAGAAGGCCTGGCGCCGCCTGCGTGACTCGGCCAGTTGGCGCGGCCTTACCATCGCGTACCCCATGCCCCGCGACGTGAAGCGCATGCTGCAACCGTTCTTCCGTGTCGATAGCCTGAGCCCGCTTGGCTTTGCGTTGCCCCCGAGCTACGCCGCCGCTTGGCTCAATCGCCGGCCGCAGATGCTCGCGGCGCTGACGCATCTGGAGCATATGGCGCAGGGCTGTTCGCCGCTCGCCTCGTGCGCGGATCACTACATCGTCGAGGCAACGCGACTGCCTGTCACGGTGGGGCAGACATGACGACTCACGCGCCGGCAAACACCGTGGTCGACCTGGGCGCGCAGGCCTCAGGATGTGGTTGGCCGCTCGAGCGGCTGCCGCTGGTCACGCTGTACCTAAGCGAACGCTGCAACTCGCGCTGCGTAACGTGTGACTATTGGCGCCACGGCGCAGCCGACCTGGGCTTAGAAGCGGTGCAGCAGTTGCTGCCCGACCTGACGCGCCTGCGCACCGAGGTCGTGCTGATATCCGGCGGCGAGCCGCTGTTGAATCCGCACTGGCCGCAGATCGCTGAGCTGCTGCGCGGCCAGGGGCTTAAATTGTGGCTGTTGAGCTCCGGATTGTCGCTGGCGAAGCACGCCCGGCGCGTGCATGCGCTGTTTGATTCGGTCACCGTATCCCTGGACGGCACGAATCCGGCGACCTACGCCGCCATCCGGGGGGTGGACGCATTCGATAAGGTCTGCGAGGGCATCCGCGCCGTTGCGCAGCTAGGAACGCCGGTGAGCGTGCGCGTCACCCTGCAGCGCGGGAACTACCGGGAGCTCCCGCTTTTCGTCGCAGCCGCGCACGCACTGGGCGCCCACGAGGTGTCATTCCTCGCCGTCGACGTGGCGAACCCGCATGCCTTCGCGCGTCAAAACGGCATTGCGCCGGATCTGGCGCTCGGCGCCGAGGATCTGCCCGTGTTCGACCAGCTGCTGCGCAACCTGGAGGTGGAGTGCGCCCAGGACTTTCAGCACCGGTTCATCGCCCAGGACGTGCCCAAACTGCGGCGCATTTACCAATACTTTGCCGCCATTCGCGGCCTGGCTCACTATCCGCAGGTCCGTTGTAACGCACCGGAGTTCTCCGCGGTGCTCTCGGCGCAGGGTAAGCTAAACCCATGTTTCTTCATCAACGGCCCGAGCGACGGGCTGCCGCCCCAGCCGCTGCGCCAGAGCCTCAACAGCGGCGCCATGCTCGAACTGCGCGCGGCGATTCGCGGCGGCTCGCGCCCCGAATGCGCACGTTGCGTCTGCTCCATGTGGCGCGATCCAAGCGAACGCGTGTGGCCGGGCATGTTGACCGGGGTTGGCACTGATGGCTGAGGGTAGCGAGGAATCGGCTTCGGTGGCGGCCGCACTACGGCCCATGCGCTTTGCGCTCGCCAGTTCGTGGCTCGTGCGCTGCGTGTCGCTCGGGTACCGCTTGACGGGTAAGACTCGCTACGATGACTACCGGCTCGAGCACGTGCACGGTGCGCCGATTCTCGTGATCCCGAGCGTCTTTAATCCGAAGCTGCTGCGCTCCGGGGAGTTCTTTGCGTCAGTACTGGCCCCCGAGGGAGCCCCCGGCCACGGTGACGTTCTCGACCTGGGCACGGGATCCGGCGTGTGCGCTATCTTTGCGGCCCGCAGTGCGCGTCGCGTGGTCGCGGTGGACATCAATGCGGCGGCGGTGCGCTGTGCGCAGATCAATGTCGCCTTGAATCAGCTGGAACACAAGATCGAGGTGCGGCAGGGGGATCTGTTCGCGCCCGTGCAGGGTGAGCGCTTTGACCTCATCCTGTTCAATCCGCCGTTTTTTCGCGGCACGCCGCGCAGCGACCGCGACCGCGCCTGGCGCTCGAACGATGCGGCCGAACGCTTCGCAGCGCAGCTGGGTAGCCATCTGCGGCCGGGCGGACACGCGCTCATTTTGTTGTCGACCCTGGGGATCGCCGCGGCGTTCCTCGAACAACTGCGGCGGTACGGCTTCAGACTTGCGGTCGTCGCGGAGCGCCGCTATATCGGTGAGCGCATGGCCCTCTTCAGCGCGGTGCCGCGATGAGCGGCGCGCGCGCCAAGGTGGTGCTCTATAACCCGAAGGCCGTGTTCTTCACGATGCCGCTGGCGCTCCTTGCCGTCGGGTCCGAGCTCGACCCGGCGCGCTACGAGGTCATCATTGTTGATGGCCGTCTGGATCCGGACGCCGAGAACACCGTGGCCTCTCATCTGCAGGGCGCGGTGTGCCTCGGCGTGACCGTTCTGACCGGGGCGCCGATCTCCGACGCTTTGCGTATCTCGCGCGCCGCCAAGCGTGCCCGTCCCGACCTACCGGTGATCTGGGGGGGCTGGCACCCTTCGATGTTCGGCATCGAATGCCTGGCTGAACCCTGCGTCGATGTCACGGTACAGGGGCAGGGCGAGGCGACCTTCGCCGAAATCGTGGCGCGACTGGAACAGGGCCGATCACTCGAGGGCTGCGCCGGGTGCATCGTGCGCCTGCCCGGCGGCAAGGTGCACAAGAATCCCCCGCGGGCGCTGCTCGAGGTCGAGGGTTTTCGAGCGCACGACTACAGCCTCATCAATGTCGAACGCTATTTCGAGCTCAAGGGCAAACGCCAGCTCGATTACATTTCCTCCCAGGGCTGCAATTTTCGCTGCGCCTTCTGCTCAGATCCCTACGTCTATGGTCGCCAATGGGTGGGACTCGAGCCGCAGCAGATCGCCAGTGGGCTGCGGCGGCTCTGGGAGCGCTATCGATTCACGGACGTGAACTTCCAGGACGAGACCTTCTTTACCAAGCGCGAGCGCATCCGCGCACTAGCCGCCAGCATGGTCGAGGCCGATCTCCATGTGACCTGGGCGGCAACCATGCGTGCCGACCAGGGAATCCGCCTGCCCGAGGACGTCTGGCGCCTCTGCAAGCAGTCCGGCCTCAGGCGCCTGCTCGTGGGCGTGGAGTCTGGCGATGAAGCGATGCTCAAACGGATTCGCAAGGACATTACTCTGCCGCAGGTCTTCAAGACTGCTGAACGCATGCGCGAGCTGGGAATTGCGGGGATCTTCCCCTTCATCGTGGGATTTCCCGAGGAAAGCGATGCCAGCGTTCGGGCCACCATCGATGCGGCCAAGCGGCTGCGTGCCATGAGCCCGGATTTCGAAACACCCATTTTCTACTTCAAGCCCTACCCGGGAAGCGCGATCGTGCTCGAGGCAGTGGGCAAGGGCTTCCGGCTGCCGGACTCCCTGGGAGAATGGGCGCAGTTTGATTACGTCGCCGGGGAGCCGGGGCCGTGGGTCAACCGTGCGAAGTTCAAGCTGATCGAGCGTTTCAAGTTCTTTCAGGAGCTCGCCTGGCAGCGTGCTTCGGCGGGCCGTAGTCCGTTGCAGCGGGTCGCCCGTTACCGCTGCCGCCGTGACGACTACCGGTGGCCGATCGAGATGGTCGTGCTGCAGTGGCTGCAACCGCGGGAACGGCTGTCATGAGCGAGTTGCCGCAGGTCCTGCTGATTAACCCGACGATCACCGCCCGGCGTAGCGCGCGTTTCCCGCTCGCCGTGATGAGTCTGGCGCGTGCACTCGAGGGTCGCTACGCGGCCACCGTGCTTGATGGGAATGTCGATCGCGACTTTGTCGCCACGGCACAGCGTCTGGTGCGCGAACGGCGTTTTGCCGCCGTTGGCGTCACCATCATGGGCGGTCCGCAGCTGCGTTCCGGCATCGCGGTCTCCAAAGGTATCCGCGCTGCCGCGCCGCAGCTCCCGATCGTATGGGGCGGGGCCTTCCCGACCAACTGTCCGCAGGCTGCGCTCAACGTGGATTACGTCGACTATGCGGTCCGCGGACAAGGCGAAGACACCTTCGCCGAGCTGCTCAGCGCCCTGGCGCAACCGAGCCGGTCTCCGCTGGATGATATTCCCGGCCTGAGCTGGCGCAGCGAAGCGCGGATCGTGCACAACAAGCTGCGGCCGTTCTCCGCCGCGAGCCTCGCGCACCGGCTGCCCTATGAGCAGCTGGCAAATCCGCAGCAGTATCTGTCGCACACCTACCTGGGGCGCCGCACGGCGGGTTACCAGGCCGCGTTGGGGTGCCGTTTCCGCTGCACGTTCTGCGGGGTGGCGGCGATGTATCGCGGCAAGATGGCACTGCCGAGCGGCGCGCGACTCGAGGAAGACCTCAGGCTACTGACACGGCTCGGCGCCGATGCCATTCAGTTCTACGACCACAACTTCTTCGACCGTGAAGTGGACATGGTGCCGCTGCTTGAGGTGCTCGCCAAGTTCGGGCTGCCGTGGTGGTGCTTTGCGCGCTCGGATGCGATGGTGAACATGTCCGAGAGCTCCTGGGAGCTGCTGCGCAAGAGTCGCCTGCGCATGGCGTACATCGGTGCGGAGTCCCCGAGTGAATGGCTGCTGCACGAGGTGCGCAAGGGCACGCACCTCGATCAGACCCTTGCGGCCGTGGAGGTATGCCGCGGCCATGGTGTCACGCCCGAGCTGTCCTTCATGCTTGCGCCCCCGCAGGACCCGGAAGGGGAGACCGAGAAGACCTTTGAGTTCATCCGGTTGATCAAGCGGCGTTATCCGGACGTCGAGATCATGATCTACATCTACACCCCGCTGCCGGCACCGGCGGGCGCCACGAGTCACAGCGCGACCGTGCGCTCGACGAGTGATCTGCTGGATGCCTTCGGTCGCCCGGTGGTCTTTCCCGACAGCGCCGATGGCTGGGCGCAGCCGCAGTGGCTGGCGTACTGGTGCCACAAGAATGCACCCTGGTTGTCCGAGCGTCTGCGCAAGCGCATCAGCGACTTTGAGACGGTTCTGGGCTGCCGCTTTCCCACCGTAATCGATGTGCGCTCAGCGACCTGGGGTAAGTCAGCCCTGGCCGCGCTCGCCTCGTGGCGCTTCCGCTACCGCAGATACGATCGACCGTGGGAACTTGATCTGTCGAAGAAGCTCGTGCGCGTCAGGGACCCGCGCGCCCTGAGTCTGTGAGCGAGCGCGGATGAGTGCGGCCAGCGCCCCGTTGCACGTGGCGCAAATCAGCTTTTTCGTCGACCCGGGCGGGCGTCCCCCGGCGCAGCTGCTGAGCGCTTGGCCCTCGCTGGTGGACATCGCCGAATGCGCCGCCCAGGGCGGGGTGCGCGTCAGCGTTGTGCAGGCGTCCGAAGTCGAAGGTATCCTCGAGCGCAGCGGCATCACCTACCACTTTCTCTCCTTCGGTCAATGCGCTGCGCAGGCGGATCAAAGTGCGAGACTCGCGGTGGTACTGCAGGGGCTCGCGCCGGACGTGCACCATGTGCACGGACTGGGCTTTCCGCTCGAGGTGAGCACGCTGGCACACCTGGCGCCCCAGACACCGATCCTGCTGCAGGATCATGCCGATCATGTGCCGCGCTTCTGGCGCCGCGCGCCATGGCGCCGCGCCGCCGCGGCGGTCTCGGGAGTGGCCTTCTGCGCGCGCGCGCAGGCGCGACCGTTCCTCGCCGCGGGGCTGATCGACCGCCATACGAGCATCTATGAGATTCCTGAGTCGACGAGTCGCTTCACGCCCGCAGACCAGGCGGAGGCGCAACGCCTCACGGCGACCGCAGGCCGGCCGCTCATCCTGTGGGTGGGGCATCTGAACGCGAACAAGGATCCGCTCACCGTCCTCGCCGGAGTGAGTCGGGCGGCGCGGTTCTTGCCGGAACTGCAGCTGTGGTGTTGCTTTGCGAGCGCCCCGCTGCTGCAGGAAGTGCAGCGCGCGATACGCGGCGATAAGCGACTGCGCGACCGTGTCCACCTGCTGGGGCGGGTCTCGCACGAGCGCATCGAACAGCTCATGCGGGCCGCGGACCTGTTCGTCCTCGGCAGTCATCATGAAGGCAGTGGTTACTCGCTGATCGAGGCGCTGGCCTGTGGTGTGACACCGGTCGTCACGGACATTCCGTCATTCCGGGCGCTGACCGCGGAGGGCACAGTCGGACGGCTGTGGCAGTGCGGGGACACGCGCAGGCTGGGCGAGGCGCTGCAGGAGTGCGCTGCGCTTGTCGGAACCGCGAGCCGCGCGCGCGTGCGTGCGCATTTCGAAGCGCACATCTCCTGCGCCGCGGTTGGTGCACGTTTTGCCGCCGCCTATCGCGAGCTGCACGCGCGCGGACCCGCGCCGCTTTGATGGAGCCGCGCGCGGTGCCGCAGGTCTCGATCCTCCTGCCGACGTTTGATCGCTTGGAATTCCTGCCGGCGACGATCGCCTCGGTCATGGCTCAGACACTGACTGACTGGGAACTGCTGATCGCCGATGATGGCTCCGCGGCACCCATGCGTCACTACCTGGAAAGCCTTGCGGATCCGCGTATCAAGGTGCTGTGGCTCGCGCACAGCGGCCGTCCCGCGGTGAGCCTCAACGCTGCGCTGGGCACAGCCCGCGGCGCGTACGTCGCGTTTCTTGATTCGGACGACCTCTGGCTGCCGCGCAAACTTGAGGTTCAGGTGCAGTCCCTGCGGGCGCATCCGGAGCGTCGGTGGAGCTGTACCGCTTTCAGCCTGATTGACGTGGACGGTGGGCCGTTCAGCGCGGCGCGCCGCGTGCACTGGGCGGCGCCCTCCGGCTGGGTACGCGCGCGCCTGCTGACGGACGCCGTGATCGCCATGGCCAGCGTGGTCGTCGTGCGCAGGTTGCTTGAGGAAGCCGGCCCGCTCGATGAGGAACTCGTCATGTGCTACGACGATGAGTTGTGGCTGCGACTCGCAGCGCGCAGTGAACTCGATGGGATTGACGAACCGCTCACGCTGATCCGTCGCCACGGCCTGCATGGCGGCAGTGACGTCATCGCGTGGCGCGACCGGCGCCGGGTGGTCGAAAAGGCCCTGCGCTCCGACCCCGATGTCAGCTTCACGGCCGTGTTGCGCGCGCAGCGCGCCGCCATGTCCGCCGGCCTGGCGCGCAGCCACGCGCTCAGCGGGGAACGGCTGGCGGCACTGCGCACCCTGGCCGCCAGCGCGCCCTATTCATGGCGCTACGGGAGCTGGTGGAGCGGTGCGCTGGCGGCCTCGGCGCGCGCCTGC
Source organism: uncultured Pseudomonadota bacterium (assembly GCA_963806375.1). Classification (GTDB taxonomy): domain Bacteria; phylum Pseudomonadota; class Gammaproteobacteria; order Steroidobacterales; family Steroidobacteraceae; genus 13-2-20CM-66-19. The sequence goes on along the minus strand of CAWDXW010000005.1, from coordinate 207,660 downwards.
ACGCCACGGGTAGTGCGCAGCCTGGTCCGGGCGCTGCGCACATGAGGCACGTGCCCGCGTCTGGTTTGGCTGTGGACCCGTTTGCCGAGCGCCGCCACCCGAGGTTCAGCGAGCACGCGCAGCTGCTCGGCGGGCGTTTCGTATTCGAGACCGACAGCGGGCGGGCCCTGCAGATCGTACGCAGTGCGTACCGGCTCCTGCCGGCGCACCGCTTCGCGGCGCGTCCCCCGCGGTTTCGGGTGCGCCTGATCGTGACGCAGGACGGTCCCGCGCGCGCCGCGCTCCCGCCAGTGCAGCCGCTGGCCGCGGAGGGCCTTTTGTGCGGGGCGGCGCTCGGCTCGGCATTTGCCGCCATCGCGCCCGCGCTGCGCGCGGCGCTGATCGTGCTACCGCAGCGGCTGCTGCGCTTCCCGTACAACGTGCGCTATGAACTGCTGGAGTTCGCTGTCTATACACTCGCCGCGCGCGTGCAGGGCCTGGTGCCCCTGCACGCGGCCTGCGTCGCGCGTGGCAACCGGGGTGTGCTGCTCCTTGGCCCGAGTGGTTCAGGTAAGTCGACGCTGACCGCGCATGCACTGCAATGTGGCTGGGACTTTCTCGCCGAAGACAGTGTGCTCGTCGCGCCGCGGTCTCTGCGCGCCACGGGAATCGGTGCTTTTCTGCACCTGCGCGCCGATTCGCTGCGCTTTCTTGAGCCGGTCGTGGCGCGCGCGGTGCGCGCTTCGCCGCTGATCCGCCGCCGCAGTGGCGTCGTCAAGTTCGAAATGGACCTGCGCACTGCGTCCTGGCGTCTCGCGATGAGCCCGCCGCGTATCGTCGCGACGGTGTTTCTTTCCGCGGCAGCGCCCGCGGATCGCTGCCGGCTCATCCGCCTGAATGAGCGCGCGCTGCGCAGCCGGCTGGCCAAGGAGCAGCCGTACGCGCGCGCGCAGCCGGGCTGGAGCGCCTTCAGCGCGCGGGCCTGCGCGCTGCCTGCCTTCGCGTTACGCCGCGGACGCCATCCGATGGAATCGGTCGACGCGCTCGAGGACCTCCTGGTGCGCTCCGAGCCATGAGAATCGGACTCATCGTGCCGGGGGGCGTGGACCGCAGCGGGGAGTATCGGGTCATCCCGGCGCTGCTGGCGTTGATTCGGCGCCTCGTGCGGCATCACGAGCTGGACGTATTTGCGCTGCACCAGGAACCGGCCCCCGGCACCTGGCAGCTACTCGGCGCGCAGGTGCGCAATGTCGGTGCCGGCCACACGACCCGGCGCGCGGTGCGCAGCATCTGCGCGCGGCACGCTCTGCGGCGCTTTGACCTGCTGCACGCTCTGTGGTCCGGATCCCCGGGTCTGGTCGCCGTGACGGCGGCGCGCCTGCTGCGCCTCCCGAGCGTCGTGCACGTCGCCGGTGGCGAACTGCTGGCGCTGCGGGACATCGGTTACGGTGGACGCCTGACGTGGCGCGGCAGGCTCAGGGAGGCGCTGGTACTGCGCCTGGCCTCCGCCGTGACCGCCGCCAGTGGCTCCATCATCGCCGCGGCGGGATCCCTCGGGGTCCCGGCCCGGCAGGTGCCGCTCGGGGTCGACCTGCAGTGGTGGCCGCCGCGTGCTCCGCGGCGCCGTGCGCCCGGTGCACCCGCGCGGCTGATTCACGTGGCCAGCCTGAACCGGGTCAAGGACCAGCCCACATTGCTGCGGGCGCTGCGCGAACTGCGCGAAGCCGGCGTCGACTTCACCCTGGAAGTCGTCGGGGAGGACACCCTGAACGGGCAGGTGCAGGCTTTGACGCGCGAGCTCGGGCTCGCAGCGCACGTGCGCTACCACGGCTTCCTCACGCAGCGCGAGCTGCGGCCGCTCGTGGAAGCCGCCGACCTGCAGCTGGTCTCCTCGCGTCACGAAGCCGGTCCGTTCGTGCTGCCGGAGGCGGCGGTGGCGGGCGTGCCCACGGTCGGTACCGCGGTGGGACAGCTCCCCGAGTGGGCGCCCGAGGCCGCGTTGGTGAGTCCGGTCGGCGATGCCGCCGCCCTGGCGCGCAACGCTGTCGCGGTGCTTGGGGACGAGGAGCTGCGCCTGCGCCTCGCCCGCGCCGCGTACGAGCGGGCACAGCGGGAGTGCGCCGACCATACCGCGCGCTGCTTCGAGGCGATCTACGCCGAGCTCACCGGGCGGTAGGGTTGAAGCGGCGGCGCAGGACTTGCGTCCTCAGTGCGTCTGACGAAATAACAGGAACATGAAGCGACACGTGCTCAGGCGCAGTGGCAGCGCCGGCGCGGGAAAGCGCACGCCGCGGGTGTTTCCCGGGAAGACACGCTCGAGCACGAAATGTGGAGCGCTCTGCGTCGCGAAATCCGTCAGACGCCGCCGCCAGATCAGGGCTTGCGCGCCCGCGACCGCGTAGCGACCCTCGCGCCTCAGGCGCGCCGCGTTGCGCCACCACCAGCGGTAGCGCAGATCCCCGAGGTAGTAGGGATTGAGGACACTCGCGAGCACCGCGCCGCCGGGGACGATGAGCCGGTCAAACAGCGCGAACAGTTCCCGCAGGTCATCGATGAGGTTGAGCGGCGCGAAATTCGAGGTCACGAGGTGCACGGGGAATTCACGGCCAGCGGCCATGCTCGTGAGAGTTTGCGGGTAAGCGCCCCGGTGCAGCGTAATCGCGCCACCGGCGATGAAGTCCGCGCAGTGCGCGACGAGATGCGCGCTCATGAGCGGATCGACGTCGTAGGCGCTCACCCTGCGCCCGTGCTCGGCGTAGTGGCGCGCGTCGATGCCCGGTCCTGAGCCGAAATCAAAGAGCGCAGCGCCTGCCGGCACGAGGCTGAGCGTGAGCCGCTGAAAATGGGCGCGATAACGACGATCCGAGGCACGCGCGCTGAGTGCGGCGACGTAGTCGCTACCGGTGATGATGCGCTCGGCGGAGCTCATCGTGCCCAAGCCTGGGAGGCGCCTTGCAGCCGCACCGTCACGCGAGCCGGGCCAGTTCCTCGCGCGCCCGGCGCGCCGTCAGTTCAAGGTCGGCCGCGCGCGCCGGGTTGCTGGCGCTTATGCGGCTGGCTTCGACTTCACTGCGTAGCCACACATCCGCCAGGCGGAAGTATTCGCGCCCCTGGCGTCCATCGATCAGATAGTCCCGATCGGAAGCCTCGGCCCAGGGAAGCGGCAGGCGAACGCGATCACGCACGCGCTCGAAGTAGGGGGTGCCCTTGATGGGATAGGAGACGGTGGTAAGAAAGATTTCCGGATTGGTACGGCGAACGAGTTCGACCGTGGCGGCGATGTCTTCGATCCCCTCGCCCTCGTACCCCCACATGAGGAACATGCCAACCTGCATGCCGTAGCGATGCGCGAGTTCCACCGCGCGGTGCACCTCCGCGAGGCTGACGTCACGTTGCATGGCATCCAACACGCGCTGACTGCCGCTCTCAGAGCCGATCCAGATGCGGTAGCAGCCGAGCTGGGCCAATGCCTCGGCTGCGGCCTCGGTCTGCAGGCGATCGGCGCGCGTGATGGTCTCAAACGGCAGGTGCAGCCCGCGAGCGCGCAACTCCGCAGCATAGCTGTGCAGCCAGGGATGGCTGATCGTGAACACATCGTCCGCGTACCACAGCTGCTCGGGGGCGTAGCGTTCGGCGATCTTGGCCACTTCCGCGGCCACGAGCGCCGGGCTGCGGCGCCGGTGCGAGTAGCCGTAGACTGCGTGCGAACACCAGTTGCACTTGTAGGGACAGCCGCGCGCGGTGATCAGGTTGACGCTGCCGGCGCCGTGATGACGCCGCCACACCTCGACGTACTTTTGCTGGTCGATCGCGGCTCGATCGGGCACCGGCAACGCATCCAGATCGGGGATCTTGAGCCGCGCGGACGTGCGCACTACCTGTCCCGAGTCATCATGGAAGGCAATGCCGCGCACGGCGTGCAGCGCGTGTGCGCCCGTCTCGGGCAGCGCGCGCAGTAACTCATCGAGGGTCAGCTCACCCTCGCCGAGCACGATGACATCGGCGCCGGCGCCGAGGTATTCGTCTGTGTAGTTGGCGCTCTCGGGTCCCCCGAGGATCACGCGCCAGCCGCAGGCCTTGGCAGCCGCAATGATCTGCAGTACGGACTTGCGGGTGATGAGGTTGGTATAGATGCCCAGCACGCCGCCGGGGCTGTGCTCCAGTTGCGCCACCAGCTCGGTGCGCGTCCCGAAGGTGCTGTCATACACGTCAACACGGTGCCCGCGAGACTTGAGATAGGCGGACAGATACAAAAGCCCGAGCGGCGCATACGGCTTCATGATCTGCTGTTCCTTCTCGTCTTCCGAGAGGAAGTAGCCGTGTGTCAGCAGAATTTGACCCATGAGGGAAGCGCGGGGCGTCACCCCAGCGCGGGGGTGACCCGGAAACTTGTTTCGCTCGATTGCAGCGCCGCCCATTGGCGCGTGAGCCGCCGCTCTGCCCGACGGTAACGCTCGCGCTGGCCAGCTCTGTCTAGCAGGCCGGCGGTCACCTGCTCATGCAGCAGGTCACGGATCTTGCGATAGAAGTCCGAGCTGTAGGTGCCGCGGAACATCATGGCCAGATCGCCGCTGTCGCGCCAGTGCGTCTTGCCGTTCAGGAACTGTCCCTTCACCTGCTCGTAGAATTTGGTGCCGGGCAAGGGATAGGCGACACTCACGCCGACATCGTCCGGGCGCGCGGCCGCCAGCAGCTCGCGCGTGGCGAGTATGTCGGGCAGCTGTTCATCAAGGTAGCCGAGCTGGATGAAGAAGCCCACACGGATCCCCCGGGCCCGGAGGCGCTCGCGCGCGGTGAGGATCTCGGCGACTGTCGTGCCCTTATTCATGGCATCGAGAATACGCTGGCTGCCGCTCTCCGCGCCGATCCAGGCCTCGGCGCAGCCGGCCTCACCGAGCGCCTGTGCCATCGCCTCGCTGGTGATATCGGCACGGATCTGGATGGTGAAGGGCATCTTGGCGTCGCGCTGCTCGAGCACCTGCGCGAAGCGCGTCACCCATGCGGGCCGGAAGCCGAAGATGTCGTCGGCAAACCAGATGTGGTCCGGCTGGTAGGAACGCTTCAGATAGGCGAACTCTGCTGCGACGGCCTCCGGGGTACGTTGTGCGTACTGGTTGCCCCAGATTGGCTTGGCGCACCAGTTGCACCGGAACGGACAACCGCGCGAGGCGTGTACATTCAGGCTGAAACGGCCGTGCGCCGGCACCCACATCGCTCGGTAGCGCTCGACGTCGATCAGGTCCCAGGCCGGCAGTTCCGGGTACGCCGGCGCGATCGGACCGTGCGCGGGTGCGATGCGTCGTACACGGCCATCACCTTCCAGAAAGGCCAGCCCGGAGAGACGCTCCGTGAGGCGCGCCAAATTGAGGCCGACGTCCTCGTCGAGGCGCCGCATCAGGGCCTCGAGCGTTGCAAGACCTTCGCCGATCAAGGTCACTTCGGCGCCGGCGTGCAGGTACGGCTCGGGTGCATCGGTGGCGTCGGAACCGGCGACGATCACCCGCGCCCCGCAGCGGCGGGCTGCCGCGATCATCTGGCAGCAGGCTTCGCGCATCGCCGCCAGGCACATCTTGGTCAGGAAATTAAAATTGTCCTCGTAGAGGATGACGATTTCGGGCCGAAACGATGCCAGCTGCCGTTCATACTCGCCGAGATCGGGGGCGAGCATGGCGTCGAACAGCGCCACCGCGTGGCCGCTCTCGCGCAGCGCCGCTGCCACTTGCAGCGTCGCCAGGGGCGGATACGGCTTAGCGCGCTCGAGCTGCTTCGGATCGAGCCGCAGAAAGTAGGAATGCCCAACCAGAATGGAGCGCATTAGGTTTTTCTCTTAGTCCAGACGGCACGGCGGCGTTCCTTACCTTCGCCGCGATTGTCCGCGAGTGTCACAGTGTCTTACAAGGGTGTCGCCGGAAAGAGAACGACACGTAACTCCACCGCGGAGTGAGTACCCGCCGCGGTCGAGTCCGGTTCACCGGTGCCCGGCATTTTTCAGGTTGGCGGTGCGATTGGTCGCGCAACGCGCACTCTGCGCGTGCTAACCAATTGAATCTATTAATGTTACCCAACCAATCCCCGCGGCTCTGGGATGCGTGCGCTCGGTGCGTCATCCCGCGCGGCAGGCGCGCAGCCGATGTTCCCGCGCCCGCGGCCGCCGCAGTCTACAGCCGCCGGGCCGTGGAGCGCAGCGCAGGCCCGAGTGGCCCGAAAGCATCAGCTATACTCGCCGCCCCAAATGCGCGGCCGACCGGTGCGGGCGGCCGGAAAAGCCCGCGACCGGGGGGCATGGGCGAAAGTGGCGGAACTGGTAGACGCGCTGGGCTTAGGACCCAGTGGGGAAACCCGTGAGAGTTCGAGTCTCTCCTTTCGCACCACCTTCACCAGTCGATCAGACACTTAGCGATCTCTACCAGGGACACCGGCAACTGCCATGAGCTCCGCGCCGCAGCGCGGGTACGCCGTTGCGTACCGCCCGGACATCGATGGTCTGCGCGCGCTCGCGGTCCTCGCGGTGATCTTCTTTCATGCCGACGTTCCGGGCTTCCGGGGCGGCTACGTCGGCGTCGACGTGTTCTTCGTCATCTCCGGCTACCTGATCACGCAGTTTCTGCGCGCCTCCTCCGTACTCGGAGCGCGCCAGATGCTGGCCACCTTCTACGCGCGGCGCGCCCGGCGCATCCTGCCTGCGCTGCTGGTTACCTGCGCCGCGGTGGCGCTCGTGGGCTGGCTGCTATTCACGCCGCAGGAGCTGATCAGGCTCGGCAAGCAGTTGGCCGCCGCACCGCTGTTTCTCAGCAACCTCGCCGCCTGGTCCGAAGCCGGCGGCTATTTCGCGCGCAGTTTCCCGTGGACGCCGCTGCGACATCTGTGGTCGATCGCCGTGGAGGAGCAGTTCTACCTGCTGTACCCGCTGCTTCTGCTGGCAATCGAGCGATATTTGCCACAGCGCCAGGCGCGCGTCCTTACCGTCCTGGCACTTGCATCGGTCCTGGCCTGCGTCTGGGCCTCGTATTACCGGCCGGGCATCAATTACTTCGCGCTGCCGACGCGCGCCTGGGAGCTGTTGCTCGGCGGACTCCTCGCCCTAAAGCCCGTGGCTCCCGGGTCGCGTGCCGTGCGCGAGACGGCGGCGGTGACGGCACTCGCGGCGCTGGCCGCGACGGTATGGCTCTACGATCCGTACCGCATCGCCTACCCGGGCGCCTATGCACTGCTGCCGTGCGCCGCCACTGCGGCACTGTTGGCGGCCGGGACCGGGGCGGGGAGTGCGGGGAGCCGGCTGCTCGCCTGGCAACCCCTGGTATTCGTGGGACTCATCTCGTACTCGCTGTATCTGTGGCACGTGCCGCTCCTCACCTTTGCCGCCTACTACAGTCTTACGCCGCTGACCGCTCTCGAGCGCGCCGGCGTGATCGGCGCTACCTTCGCGCTCGCGGCACTCAGCTGGCGCCTGATCGAACAGCCGGTGCGCCAAGGCGCGCTGTTCAGGACCCGGCGGGGGTTGCTCCTCGGGGCAACCACGGCCAGCGTGCTCGTGCTGTCGGTCGGCTGCCTGCTGTGGCGGTCGGATGGCTTTCCCCAGCGTTTCCCGGCACCCGAGCGTGCGTTTCTGATCGCGCCGGACTTTTCCGCCGTAGCGGCCTGCATCAGGCTCTCTCCCGAGCAAATCCGCGCCGGTCAGCTCTGTCGGGTAGGCCCGGCAGCCGCCGTCGCGAGCGCCGTACTGTGGGGCGATAGTCATGCGCTCGCGTTGCTGCCAGCACTAGAGCAGCTGAGCGGGCGTCACCACCTGACTTTGTATTTTGCCGCCAAGTACACTTGCTGGCCGCTTCTGGCGGCCCGCGACCGCGCGGGCGACGCGGAATCGCAGGCACGCTGCGCGGCGTTCAATGCCGCCGTGGCCGATTTCGTGCGGAATCTGAAGCCGCGGCTCGTGATCCTGGCTGGTCGCTGGGACGATCAGGACTTTGAGGCCGCGCCGGAACTCAAGGTCGCCGCGCCTGGCGGGGCCTTTGCCGCGGCGATGCGCCACACGGTCGCGGGCCTTGTCGGCTCAGGCACCGGTACGGTGTGCGTGGTCTTCGACGTTCCGCACCTAAGATATCCCGTGCCGCACACGTTGCTCATCGCGCACCGCCGCGGGATAAGCGATGGGTTTCTTGCCATCACGCACGAAGATGCACTGGCACCCGTGAGGCAGATGGAGGATGACGTGCGCGAGCTCGCGCAGAAGGGCCTACTGAGGTTCGCCGACCCGAAGTCGGTACTGTGCCCAGGGTCGGCCTGCCTCTATAAGGTTGATGGCCAGTCGCTGTACTCCGATGCGGACCACCTGTCCCCCGCGGGGGCGGCCTACAGTGCGCCCGCGCTGGAATCCTGCTTTGATGGCCCGCAGCGCGGGTCCGCCGGGGAAAGGCAGTAAATCCCTCGGGGTGTGCCAAGGGGTGCCCGCTATGCCAAAATACTCCACCCCCCCGGCGGGTCACGACGTGGCTAAGTCATTGGCCGGGAAGGCGGTGCGAGGGAGGTACGAGCCTCGCCTGTCGCAACCGCTCTCCTCAGGGTCCTTTTTTAGGTTCGTATGCGGCTTCGGGCGCGGTGTCCCGCAGGTTTTGAAGGATTGAATTGATGCAAGTTTCCCTGTCCGACACCGGCGGACTTACGCGGCGGCTGGAAGTCGCAGTACCCGCCAAAGAGGTCGCCAAAGAGGTGCAGCAGCGCCTGAAGCAGCTGTCGCGCACGGCGCGCCTGAAGGGGTTCCGGCCCGGCAAGGCGCCGCTGGCGGTGATCACCAAGCAGTTCGGCGAGCAGGTGCGCGCCGAGGTGCTGAACGATCTGATGCGCACCTCCTTCGCCGAGGCGGTGAGTCAGGAAAAGCTGCGTCCGGCCGGCGGCCCGCGCATCGAGCCGATCGCGCTCGGCCCGGAAACCGACCTCAAGTACGCGGCACATTTCGAGGTGCTGCCGGAGATCCAGGTGAGCTCCCCGGCGACGCTTGCGATCGAGAAGCCCGCGGCGGCGGTCACCGAGACCGACGTCGACGCCATGATCGAGAACATGCGCCGCCAGCGCCCGGTGTTCACCCCGGTGGAGCGCGAGGCGCGCGAGGGGGACCGCGTGCTCTTTGACTACCAGGCACGCATCGGCGGCAAGCTGATCGAGGACGGGGACCTCAAGGACGTGCGCGTGGTGCTCGGGGCGCGTCAGGCGATGCCCGAGCTCGAGGAGGGCCTCAAGGGCACCCGCGCGGGCGAGAGCCGCACGATCGCCGCCACCTTCCCGATCAGCCACCCGAACAAGCGCCTGGCCGGTCAGTCCGCCGACCTGCACCTCTCCATTAAGGCAGTCGAGGAGCAGTCCCTTCCGGAGGTCGACGCCGAGTTCTTGCGCGCCTACGGTGTGGAACAGGGCGGCCTGGAGGAGATGCGGGTCGAAGTCCGCAAGAGCATGGAGCGTGAACTGGCCGGGGTGATCCGCAACCGGCTGCGCGTGCAGGTGCTCGAGGGCCTCTACCGCAACAATCCGGTCGACCTGCCGCGGGCGCTGATCGATGAGCAGGTGCAGCAGCTGCAGCTGGACACCGCGCGGCGCATGGGCGATCCGCGATGCGCGCGCGCTGCCGCCGCGCGAGCGTTTCGAGGAGCCGGCGCGCCGGCGGGCGGCCCTGGGACTGCTGATCTCGCACATCGTGCAGAGCCAGGACGATGAAGGTCGAGCGCGAGCGCGTCCAGGAGCGCCTCACCGAGCTGGTCGAGAGCTACCCCGACCCGGAGCAGGCGCGCCGCGCCTACCTGCAGAACCAGGATGCCATGCGGCAGATCGAATCGGCCGTGCTCGAGGACCAGGTGATCGATTGGGTGGTCGGGCAGGCCCAGATCACCGAGCGGCCGATGACCTTCAAGGAACTCACCGGCTTCGGTGAGGCCCAACATGATCATGAGCATGACCAGCATGACCATGCGCACGAATCCCTGGGAGCGCCCGCGGGCGCCGGCGAACAGCACGACGAGGTGAGTGGCACATGAACGAGCGCAATCTGAACCTGGTCCCCATCGTCGTCGAGCAGACGGCGCGCGGCGAGCGCGCCTACGACATCTACTCGCGCCTGCTCAAGGAGCGCGTGATCTTCATCGTCGGGCCCGTCGATGACTACATGGCGAATATCGTGGTGGCGCAGATGCTGTTCCTGGAGTCGGAGAACCCCGAGAAGGACGTCGCGCTCTACATCAATTCCCCCGGCGGGGTGGTGAGCTCGGGGCTGGCGATCTACGACACCATGCAGTTCATCAAGCCCGACGTGAGCACCATCTGCATCGGCCAGGCCGCCAGCATGGGAGCGGTGCTGCTCGCCGCCGGCGCACGCGGCAAGCGCTACTGCCTGCCGCACGCGCGCGTCATGATCCACCAGCCGCTGGGCGGCTTTCAGGGCCAGGCCGCGGACATGGAGATCCACGCGAAGGAGATGCTCGACACGCGCGACCGGCTGAACCACATCCTCGCCAAGCACACCGGCCAGAGCGTCGAGCGCATCAAGCAGGACACCGACCGTGACCGCTTCATGGACTGGAACGAGGCGGTGAAGTACGGGCTGGTGGACAGCGTGCTCGACAAGCGCGGGTCGCTGCGTTGCCGGTGCCCTCAAGCAAGGGCTGAGCCGTCCCGGCGTGCCGAAGGCGGCGCCAGCAAATGTCAAAGTGGTGAACCGCGTCATATAATCCCGAGCACTGCCAAGGGACTTAGCCGTGCCGGGGCGCTTTGCTTCGGGTGCGGGCACCGTGCTATAAGAAACTGCGCCACGTGGACTTGCATTCTGCGCGGCGCGGAGCCAATGAGGGACCTCGATGACTGAAGATTCCCGCAACCGTCACGACGACGGCAAGCTCCTGTACTGCTCGTTCTGCGGGAAGAGCCAGCACGAAGTCCGCAAGCTCATCGCCGGTCCCTCGGTGTTCGTCTGCGACGAGTGCGTCGAGCTGTGCAACGACATCATCCGCGAGGAGCTCGAGGACCGCGCCGAGCGCGCGCGCGACAAGCTCCCCAAGCCCCACGAGATCAAGAAGGTACTCGATGAGTACGTCATCGGCCAGGAGCGCGCCAAGAAGGTGCTCTCGGTCGCGGTGTACAACCATTACAAGCGCCTGCAGACCCGCAGCGGCACGGCGCGCGCCAAGGACGAGGTCGAGATCGCCAAGAGCAACATCCTGCTTGATCGGTCCGACCGGCTGCGGCAAGACGCTGCTGGCGGAGACGCTCGCGCGCCTGCTGAACGTGCCCTTCACGATCGCGGATGCGACGACGCTCACCGAGGCCGGCTACGTCGGCGAGGACGTCGAGAACATCATCCAGAAGCTCCTGCAGAAGTGCGACTACGACGTCGAGAAGGCCCAGACGGGCATCGTCTACATCGACGAGATCGACAAGATCTCGCGCAAATCCGACAACCCCTCGATCACCCGCGACGTCTCCGGTGAGGGCGTGCAGCAGGCGCTCCTGAAGCTCATCGAGGGCACGATCGCTTCGGTGCCGCCGCAGGGCGGCCGCAAGCACCCACAGCAGGAATTCCTGCAGGTCGACACCAGCAATATCCTCTTCATCTGCGGCGGCGCCTTCGCGGGCCTGGAAAAGATCATCCTGAACCGCACGCAGAAGTCAGGGATAGGCTTCACCTCCGAGGTGCGCGACCTGAACACGCGCCCGCACGGCAGCGACCTGTTCCATGACGTCGAGCCCGAGGACCTGATCAAGTACGGGCTGATCCCGGAGTTCGTCGGCCGTCTGCCGGTGGTCGCGACCCTGGACGAACTCGACGAGGGCGCGCTCATCTCGATCCTCACCGAGCCCAAGAACGCGCTGACCAAGCAGTACCGGCGGCTGTTCGAGATGGAAGGCGCGGAGCTCGAGTTCCGCGAGGAGGCGCTGCGGGCGGTGGCCCATCGCGCCATGCAGCGCAAGACCGGCGCCCGCGGCCTGCGCACGATCCTTGAAACCGTGCTGCTCGATACCATGTACGAGCTGCCCTCGATGCGCAACGTGGCACGGATCGTGATCGATGAGACGGTGATCGACGGGCAGACCAAGCCCTACGTCGTCTACGGCTCCGAAGACGCCGAGCAGCCGCGGCGCGCCTCAGGGTCGAACCATCACTGACGTCGCTGCCGCGCAGCAGGATGCGCGGAACGCGCCGCGCGTGAAGCGCGTCACTCTTGAAACGCGCAGCCTGCGCCTCAATTCCCGTTACACTACCGTCACAAACGCCAGCGGCCGCGCTCTGACAGACGCAGTCCGCTTGTCCATGGGTCCATCGAGGGCTTGAGCGTGTCCGAACCTACTGCACAGACTTCCCCGCCCGCTGAACTGCAGAACGTGCCGGTGCTGCCGCTGCGCGACGTCGTGGTGTACCCGCACATGGTGCTGCCGCTCTTCGTGGGGCGCGAAAAATCGATCCTCGCGCTCGATGTCGCCATGCGCACCGACAAGCGCATCATGCTGGTCGCGCAGAAGCAGGCCGACGTCGATGACCCCAAGGCCGATGACCTGTACCGCATCGCCACGCTCGCCACGGTGCTGCAGCTGCTGAAGCTCCCCGACGGTACCGTCAAGGTGCTGGTGGAGGGGGTGGATCGCACGCGCATCGAGAAGCTGCACGCCGGCGAGTACTACGCCGCCGATGCGACGCTCCTGCCGGACGGGGAGACCTACGACGAGAAGGAAATGGACGTGCTGGCACGCTCGGTCATTTCCCAGTTCGAGCAGTACGTGAAGCTCAACAAGAAGGTGCCGCCGGAGGTGCTCACCGCGCTCGCCGGCATCGAGCAGGCCGGACGCCTGGCGGACACCGTGGCGGCGCACATGTCGCTGAAGCTCGCCGAGAAGCAGAAGGTCCTCGAGATCCTCGACGTCAAGAAGCGCCTCGAGCACATCCTCATCGCCATCGAGAGCGAGATGGACGTGCTGCAGATCGAGAAGCGCATCCGCGGCCGCGTCAAGGCGCAGATGGAGAAGAGCCAGCGCGAGTACTACCTGAATGAGCAGATGAAGGCCATTCAGAAGGAACTCGGCGAGATGGACGAGGGCGGCAACGAGATCAGCGAGCTCGAGCAGAAGATCGCCAAGGCCGGCATGCCCAAGGAGGCGCGCGAGAAGGCCACCGGTGAGCTGAACAAGCTGAAGATGATGTCGCCGATGTCTGCCGAGGCGACCGTGGTGCGCAACTACATCGACTGGCTGGTCAAGGTGCCGTGGAAGAAGCGTACCAAGATCATCAAGGACATCGCGCGCGCGCAGAAGGTGCTGGATGAGGACCACTTTGGCCTGGAGAAGGTCAAGGAGCGCATCGTCGAGTACCTCGCCGTGCAGCAGCGCGTCGACAAGCTGCGCGGGCCGATCCTGTGCCTCGTCGGTCCGCCGGGCGTCGGCAAGACCTCCCTCGGACAGAGCATCGCCCGCTCGACCAACCGCAAGTTCGTGCGCATGTCGCTCGGTGGCGTGCGCGATGAAGCCGAGATCCGCGGCCACCGCCGCACCTACATCGGCTCCATGCCCGGCAAGATCGTGCAGAACATGTCCAAGGCGGGCGTGCACAACCCGCTGTTCCTCTTGGATGAAGTCGACAAGATGTCGATGGACTTCAGGGGCGACCCCTCTTCGGCGCTGCTCGAGGTGCTGGATCCGGAGCAGAACTCCACCTTCAACGATCATTACCTCGAGGTCGACCTCGATCTGTCGGAAGTGATGTTCGTGTGCACGGCGAACTCGCTCAACATCCCGGCGCCGCTCCTCGACCGCATGGAGGTCATCCGTCTGCCCGGTTACACGGAAGACGAGAAGATGAACATCGGGCGCCGCTATCTGGTGCCCAAGCAGATGAAGAACAACGGGCTCAAGCCCGATGAGCTCAAGGTCTCCGACCCGGCGCTGCTCGACATCGTGCGCTACTACACGCGCGAGGCGGGCGTGCGCAACCTCGAGCGCGAGATCGCCAAGATATCCCGCAAGGCGGTCAAGCAGATGCTGCTGCACAAGAAGGAGCAGAAGTCGGTCGCGGTCACCCCGCGCAACCTCGACAAGTTCCTCGGCGTGCGGCGCTTCCGCTACGGCAAGGCCGAGGACATGAACCGCATCGGGCAGGTGACGGGACTTGCCTGGACTGAAGTGGGCGGCGAGCTGCTGACCATTGAGGCTGCGGTCGTGCCCGGCAAGGGCAAGCTCCAGCACACCGGGCAGCTGGGCGAGGTGATGCAGGAGTCGATCCAGGCCGCGATGACCGTGGTGCGCAGCCGTGCCCAGGTTTTGGGTCTTGAGCCGGAGTTCTACCAGAAGCACGACGTGCACCTGCACATCCCGGAAGGGGCGACACCCAAGGACGGACCGAGTGCCGGCATCGGCATGTGCACCGCCCTGGTATCCGCCCTCACGCGCATCCCGGTGCGCTCGGACGTGGCCATGACCGGTGAGATCACCCTGCGCGGCGAAGTGCTGCCGATCGGTGGACTGAAGGAAAAGCTGCTTGCGGCACACCGCGGGGGCATCAAGACCGTCCTCATCCCGGATGAGAACCAGAAGGACCTGGTCGAGATCCCGGACAACATCAAGGGCAACCTTGAGATCAAGGCGGTGAAGTGGATCGACGAGGTGCTGACCGTGGCCCTCACACAGCAGCCGATGCCGCAGCAGAGCGCGGACGGTACCCCGGCCGTGGTGCCGGTCGCGGCCGCCGAGGACAAGCCGGCACGCCGGGGCGTGCGTCGCCTCAAGCAGGACGTGCCGCCGGCGCATTAGAATGTGCGCAGGCGCCTCGCGGCGCCTTGGGCCCGGGTGCTTAGCTCAGCTGGTAGAGCGTCGCCCTTACAAGGCGAATGTCGGCGGTTCGATCCCGTCAGCACCCACCAATAAATCGCCGGGCGATATAACGTTCGCCGCCGACCCTCGGGGAGCATCGACATGAACCGACCCTTCATTCTTGTGCTGCTGCTGTGCCTGCCCGCCCTCGCCGAACCGCAGGGCGATAGCGGCCCACCGGCGGACATCCTCGCGGTCCGGAATATCGAGATCATCTTCCACACCGCCGGCAGCGTCCTTCCCAGCAAGGATCTCGAACTGATGATGAGCCTGTATGCCGACGACGCCGTGCTCACTGACACCGCGCACCAGAACAAGGTGTACCGGGGTAAGCAGCAAGTACGTACTTACTGGGTGGACGTCAGCGGTCCGTTCCGCCCCGAGCATCACTGGATCGGCTACACGCCGGCGATGCGGATCAAGGTCACGTGACGGGAGTCAGTGCCACGCTCGACTTCGAATGCCTGTGGATGGATGCGGACTTGCGATGCCTATCGGCGCACACGCCTTCTCCTCGTGGACCTCGCGCGCGTCAACGGGCACTGGCTCCCTTTGGTTCAACAGGCCATCAAGGTCGCTGCAAGGTCGACAAGCTCTAATTCGTGCAGCGGCTCGGGCACTCGGGGCCGTGCATCGACATACTCTGGCTGTGGCCTCCCCTGTCGGGAGGGTCAGCGGCACCCAGGAAGTTCACCACTGCCGTGCACTAATCGGGTTCCGTACGAGGCCGAGTCTCCCGTTCGCCGCAACAAGAGGGTCCGGCGCCTGTAATTCGCTGGAGTCCAAATCGTAAGACTCCGCTACCGGCGACGCGTGACTACCGGGACAAGTCCGCGGTCATCGATTCCATGCCAGGCGACGGGCTCAATTCGACGCACGATGACACCGTACGCAAGCACTCCGACGAGCGCGACTGCCGCGGCAATCAGGAAAGCAGACGAGAAGCTGCCGGTTCGATCGATCACCACGCCGGTAATCACCGGTGCAGAAATTCCGGCAAGATTCGTGAAAAAATTCTGCACTCCCATCCAACGGGCCGCTGCTCCGGCCCCGGCAAGTGTCTGTGTGCTGGCCCAGATGGTCGGAACCAGGACTCCAAGGCAGAGTCCGCATCCGGCCATGGCGGCCAGAGCGGCGAGAGGGCCGCCCAGAGCACACACGCTCAGGCAGGCGGCCAGACCGCCGAACGCAGTGACTAGGGCGATCTTGCGCACGCGATGGGAGCTCGCGCCGGCGTTGAGCCAGCGGTCCGACATCCAGCCGCTGAAGACCGAAGTGACGGCCGACAGCAGGTAGACGCCGGCGCCAAGCGGCGCCATCTGCGCCATGCTTAGGCCGTGCGTCTTCACCAGATAGATGGGTAGCCAGCTCAAAACCAGATAGAGCACATAGGCCTCACAGAACCCTCCCAGGCTCGACCCCCACAGCTCCCGGCTGCGAAGCAATGTCCGCGTCGGCGGCCCGTCGAGAGCTGCGCGCGTAGGCCCTGCAGTCGCGGCACGCGGTGTGCGTATCCACGGCCAGAGCCACAACACCGAGGCACAGCCCGCCGCGACGAACGCCATGCGCCAGCCGAACCATGCCATCAGCAGGCCACCCGCGAAGGTGCCGAACGCTGGCCCCGACAGCTGACCGGCGGCCATCCAGCCATTGGCACGACCGCGCTCGTCATCGAGCGCCTCACGCGCCAGGATCTTAAAACTTGCCGGATACATGACGCTCTCGCCGAGGCCGAGGATCACCCGAAGAACGAACAGCATCATGAAGCCGCTCGCCAGACCCGTGAGTGCGGTTGCGACACTCCATACGGCAAGACCCGCGGCGAGTACCCATCGCGCATCAAGCCGCTCGGCGAGCCAGCCCGCCGGTAACGCCCCGGGCGCGTAGCTCCAGAAGAACGCCGACAGCAGTAGTCCGAGCTGCGTATTCGAAAGCGCAAACTGGTCGCGGATCAGAGGTCCCGCAGTCGCGAGATTGCCCCGGTCCACGTAGTTGATGAACGCTGCCAGCGTCAGCAGCGTGACGATCCGCGCGCTGACGCCCTCTGAGTGCGCGGCTTTCACTGCGCACGCTCATCGGTCAACCGCCGGCTGCGCGCTGCCGGATTTCAGCAGCTGATCTCTCCGCTTTCCAACTACCAATGTCACGACACCAATAACAACGATGCTGGCAGCCAGCCATTCCTGATGAGTCACCGCTTCACCACCCCAGCCAACGCCAAGCAGCAGTGCGATGACGGGATTGACAAAGCTGTAACTTGTGGCCAGCGCCACCCCGGTGCGTGCTAAGAGGGTCATGTAGGCGGTGAACGCAATGAGCGACCCAAAAACGACTAAGTACATCCATGCCACGGAAGCCAACGGCTGCGGCGGCCAGTAGAAGCGCTCCCCCGCTAGCTTTGAGATCACCAGCAGAATTGCGCCCCCGCAAATCATTTCACTCGCAAAGCCGCCCGCGCCAGGCGCTAGCGGAAACCTGTGCAGACTCAGCACGCTGCCCGTCGACCAACTGAGCGTCGCAATGCTGACCGCGATCAAGCCACCTGGCGAAGCCGAAAAGCCATGCCCTCGTGCAAGCAATAGCACGCCCGCCAGTCCAATGGAGATCCCCAGGACCTCCAGGCGCGAAGGCTTTACCTCGAAGGCCAGGTTTGCCAGCACCGTCAGGAGCGGGACGATCGCGATGAATACCACTACCAGCCCTGAGGCCACCGACTGCTCGGAATAGGCCACGCACCCCATCCCGCCCCCGAGCATCAGCGTGCCGATGACCGATGCGTTACGCCATTGCAGGGGAGTCGGCAGTTTTTCGGGAGCGACATCGCGCCCAAAGCAACAACAGCGAACCTGCCAGCACGAACCGGGTACCCATCTGGAAGAACGGGGGAAAGCTCGCCAAGGCAAACTTTATGGCCAGATAAGTCGACCCCCAGATCAGCCATGTCGCTGCCAGGCAGCCCAAAATTAGGGGCGAAATTCGATCCACTGGCATGGTTTGGTCCTCTCGTAGATCTGATCCGTCGCGCCGCCACGGCGTTCCAGCCCTGAGATATTGAGGCTGCGCCAAGCCTTCTGCACGTGCATACTTTGAAGTCTAAGCATGAACAAAAGTAGGCCTCGTGGGTTCGCCAGGCACTCGCTGGACGGACTTGGCGTCCTCAGCGCCGTCGTGCAGGCGGGCAGCTTTGTGCGCGCGGGTGAGGCGCTCGGCCTGACGCAATCTGCGGTCAGTCGTGCGGTCGCGCGCCTCGAGTATCGGGTGGGCGTACGCCTGTTCCGTCGCACCGCCCGCTCCATCTCGCTGACCGACGAAGGTCTTCGTTTCTACGAGGCGGTCGCGCCCCACTTGGCCGCCGTTGAGGATGCCACAATCGAGGTGGGACGCACCTCGACCCAGGTTCGCGGCCACCTGCGGGTGAACGTGGACGCGGGCATCGGTCACTTCGTACTGACTCCTCATCTGCAACCGTTCCTCGCAAAGCACCCTGAGCTCTCCGTGGAGATCGCGGTGCGCGATCGAATGGGCGATCTGGTTCGCGAAGGGTTTGACGTCAGCATCCGGTTTGGTCTCCCGGAACCGTCGGCCTTGAAGTCTCGTCTGCTCATGCGCACGCGTGTCATCACCTGTGCATCGCCGGCGTACGTCGCGCGCTGCGGGATGCCACGCCTTCCGCGCGACATCGAGAAGCACGAGTGTCTTCTGATGCGAGATCCCTCCAGCGGGAGCCATTTCGGGTGGGAGTTCAAGCGCCGAGGGAAGCCCGTTGCCGTGAACGCGTCTGGACAGTTGGTGGTGAACGAAGTTGGTTCGCTTCTCGGGGCGTGTCTCGGGGGGCAGGGAATCGCGCAGATGCTCGAACTCAACGCGCGCGAGCTCCTCGCCGCCGGACGGCTTGTTCAAGTGCTCCCGGAGTGGGCCGAGGAAACGTATCCCCTTTACGCGTACCATCATTCCGTACAACTCATGTCGGCCAAGGTCCGCGCCTTCTTGGACTTCGTCATCGCACTGACGCGTGAGTAATGACTTCCGACGGACCAATTCCGGGAGCGGACGTATCACTCGCTGTGATGCAGCGGGCCATGCGCGACACGACCGAATTCATCGCGCACGAGCTCGCGCAGCCGCAGGCCGCCGCACCCGAGTGGTCCGAATCCGAATGGCGCATCGCGCGCGCGATCGTGGCGATGCACGGTGTCAGCGGCCTCATGGTTACGGGAACGCGCTGGCCGGGGCCTCCGGGCTGGCAGCGTTCCTGGCCGAACAGCGCGTCCAGATCGCGCGGCGCCAGCCGCGCCTTCAGGGTCTCCTTCGACAGGTGGATACGGCGCCGTGCGAACGGGGCGTGCCGCTCGTTGCACTCAAGGGCGCCGCGCTGCACGGGCACAAGCTTCTATCGCCGGGCGAGCGCCCGATGGCTGACCTCGATCTGCTGGTCACCGAACCTCACGCGGCGAGCGCCGCGCAAGCTGCTGGCCGAGCTCGGGTTATCACCCGGGCCATGTGACTTGGAAGCACCAGGCGTTTGAGCCCGACGCTCGCCGCGGCAGGGCCCCGCCGGCTTTCGGCGAGCACGGCGAGAACCCATCAAAATCGAACTGCACAGTGCGATCCGCGAATCCTGCCGCTGCGCCCCTCGATATCAGCGCGCTCATGTGGCCGGATGCGCCGTACCCGGGATCAATGACTACGCCTCGCGCAGCAGCCTGCTCCTGCACCTCTTGCTGCACGCCTCTGGCAGCGCTGGCCTTGCGCGCCGTAAGGCTGCTGCATCTGCAGGACATCGCGCGCCTACCCTAACACATGAGTCCAGCGATTGGGACGACTGTTCTTCAGGCGCAGACCCTGCGGATCCGGATCTGTGGTGGGCATATCCGCCGCTGCTGCTGACCGATCGCTACTTCCGCTGTGTCCCACGCGCGGTGCTCGAGCGCCTGGCGCGCGTGTGTCACTGGCAGCTACGGCATGCGTACCGGCGCCGCACCTTTCCGATGTGTCGTTGTCGTATCTGTGGATCAGCGCTTTCCCCGGATCGAGTGGGCGCGCTCGCTGAGGGATGCTCTGGCCTATGCGCTCCAGCGATGCGCCCGCGCACCGAAACGCTGGCGCTGCGCGAGACATTTGCAAAATCACAGCCCCTTGTCAGCGGCGGGCAGTGGGCCAACCTCACAGGCACGGCGCATCGTGCGCTGGCTCCTGGCGCGACAACCGCGTCAGGAGAGCCCTGCACCCGGTGCGCATTTCGCTGGCGCATCCGCTTGCGTACCGCTCCCGCGGAGCCTCCGACAACGGCCGCGTAGCCGTCGAGGCCGCGTCGCCAGGGTTGTCACCCATTGGCGCCATCAGCCGAACTGCACGGCGAGCATGGAAACCGAGCCCCCGTCAATGCCCTCGACGGGATAGCGCACCGCTTCGCCAGGGTAACTCGCGCCCATGACGTACAGCAGCGGCAGATAGTGTTCGGGCGTGGGGATCGAGAGTCGGGCAGCCTCGCCCAGGGCGGCGTAGTCGACGAGCGCGGCGTGCTCGCCGGACGCCAGACCGCTCGCGGATCTGCGCCTCGAAGCGCACCGCCCACTCGTACGGCTCCTGGACGCGTTCACCCCAGGCGTACGCGCGCAGGTTGTGCACCACGTCGCCGCTGCCGAGAATCAGGACGCCCTCGGTGCGTAGCGTGCGCAGGCGTGCGCCGAGCTCGTAGTGGAACTGGGGTGGCTCGCGGGCATCGATGCTCAGCTGCACGACCGGCACGTCCGCCTGCGGATACAGGTGACACAGCACCGCCCAGCTGCCGTGATCCAGTCCCCAGCCCGTATCGAGCGCCACCGGCAGCGGCGCGAGCAGCTGCTGCACGCGGCGGGCGAGTGCCGGATCCCCCGCTGCCGGGTAGCGTGCCGCATACAGCTCGGGCGGGAAGCCGCCAAAGTCGTGGATGGTGCGCGGCGTGGCCATCGCGGTCACCGCGCAACCGGGGATATACCAGTGGGCCGAGACCGCCAGGATCGCCCGCGGACGCGGCAGCTCGCGGCCGAGCTGTCCCCAGGCTGCGCGTCCAGGCGTTCTCGCGGATCGCGTTCAGCGGGTTGCCATGCCCGAGGAAGAGGGCGGGCGTCGCGGCGGTCACGCGGCCGGCTTGGCGGAGAGCAGCTGCACGGCGGCCTGATACAGGCGCGCGCGGATCGCGTAACGCTCGGACGCGCGCGTCACGTAACGCACGGCGATCTCCACCCCGCCGACGGCCGGGCGCACCGCGATGCCGGGCTTGGCCGAGAGCGTCGTGCCGCGCAGGCCGCGCGAGGCTAGCTGCCACTCCTGCTCCGCCTCGCGCGCGCTGTCGGCGGTGGCCTCGGTGACCTCCTTCTGGATGGCATTCACGACCGGCTGCGGATCGCGGCCCGCGGGCACGATGACCGTGAGCTCGTCCCACAGCCACTGGCCGGTGGTGGAGAAGTTGAAGTAGTGGCCTTCGATCGCGTAGCTGTTGGTGAAGGTCACCCGCCGCCCGGTCGGGTGACCCGCGTCGGTCCAGTTGCCGGTCTCGAGCAGCACGGTGTGGAACACGCTGAGCTCTTTCACCTCGCCGCTCACGCCGTTGATCTCCACCCAGTCCCCGACGCGGATGCCGTTCTTGCCCATGAGCACGAACCAGCCGATGAAGGCGACGATGAAGTCCTTCAGCGCGACGGTGAGGCCCGCGCCGGCGAGGCCGAGCATGGTCCCGAACTGGCCCGGCAGCCCGATCAGCATGAACAGGATGAGCAGCACCGCGACCACCTGCAGGCCGACACCGATGACGCTGCGCAACGTGGCGAGCTGGCGCCGATCGATGTTGCGGGCGCGCCCGAGCAGACCCGTGAGCCAGCGATCGGCAAACAGCAGCAGGAGCAGCGCCGCGAGTACCACGGTGGCGCGGCGGAGCAACGCGCGCAGGACCGTGCGCTGCCGGTCGGCGACCACGTTGTCCCATTTGGCATAGATGTCGGAGAGCTTCTGGCGTGCGCTGATGCGCTGATCGCGCACCATCAGGCGGCGCTGGTCGATGGCGACCCGACGCGTGAGGCTCAGGAGCGAATTCGCCTGCGGAGCGTTGCCGGCGCCGCCGGGCCTCGTGAGCCCCCCTGGGGGCGGCGTGGCTGCCGCGGGCGGCTTGCCGCCCAGCTCGACGAGCTGCTGCTGCACGCTCGCGAACTCGGCGGCGATCCGCGCCCGCTGCTCGGACAGTTTCGCAGCGCCGGCGGCCACTTCGTGGCGCGCCTGCTCGAGCGTTGCACGTTTGGCGCGCAGCTGCAGCCACTGGCGCAGCTGCGCCACCATGCCGTGCAGCGTCGACAGGGCGGTGGCGGAGGCCGTGGCAGTGGCAGCCGGCGGCGCGGTGTTGTTTTCGGCCGCGAGGTGTTCCGCCTGCGCCTTCTGGATGCGCTGGTGCACGTCACCGCCGGCGGCCAGCAGGTCGTCGTTCCCCTCCTGGATCTCGTCCTTCTCGATCTCGATCTGCGAGCCCACCAGGTCCAGCTGATCCTGCAGGTCCTGCTGCTCCGCCTCGGTCGCCTTGCCCATCTTCTGGGCGAGCTTCTCCAGCAGCTCCGTGTCGCCCGCCAGGCGCTTCTGGGCATCGGCGATGTGCGCCTGGATCTTCAGCGCCTCGGGGCTCAGGACCGGGGGATGGGCCTGGATCCCGTGCAGGGCGCCCATGAAGGCGAGGTCGAGCTCGTGGTCGGCCGCCTGCACCGCGGCCTGCGCGAGCGGCCGTTCCTCCGCGGTGTTCGCCAGCCGTGCCAGGCGCTGCGCGGTGCGCAGTGGCCCCTCGTCGATGACCGGCACGCGGCTGTCGGCGACGCTCGGCAGGCCCGGCGCGGGCACCGCCGCCTCGCGCGTGATCCACAGGCCATACCCGACGGTGGCCAGCAGCAGCAGCAAGGCCGCGGTGACTGTCTTCTGCAGTGCGCTCATGCGCCTATGATGCCACGCGGACGAGGGCGCCCGCGCCCTGCGGCCGCCACCCAGCCACGCGTGCTAGGGCGCGCAGAAACTAGTACGCGAAGTATGGACCGGTGCCCCCGGGGGTGGCCGCATTCTCGAGCGCCGTGAAGACGTTGCGCCCGAAGAAGTACGGCATGCCCAGGTCGAACTGAATGGCGTTCGGGGTGTTGGCGGGCAGGGTGAGTATCCCCTGCCACATTCGGCATCACCGACGCCGACGGATTGGCATTGAACAGGCTCTCGAAGTTTTCGACGGAGAAGAGGGCGGCAGCACTAGTGGCACCACCGGCGCAGGTCAGTGTCGCGGTGAAGTTGAGCGTCGAGGTGGGGCAATACCATCCCGTGGCGGTGGGACACGTGGGGATGCTGCTGTCGGTGATGAAGTTACCGTTCGAGCCGCTGTCCAGGGCGGCGTTCAGGCCCGGAGGTACCATTGAAGCTCGCCTGCACGAACCCGCTCGTGGGATCGATGAGGAGCACCGTCGCGCTGCCGAGGCCGTTATTGGCCTGTGTGCCGATACCGAACACGAGCGCCCCGCCGCTCAAGCTGGTCGCGCCGCCGACCGCCGGTTCCGGCAGCTCGACGATCACCCCGTTGTTGTCGGTGCTGAAGAGCGAGACCGGGTTGAGCAGCTGCTGCGCGAGCGTGGCGCTCGCGGCCGCACAGGTGGCGGGGTTCACGGTGGTGTTGCAGGTGTAGTACCAGCCGTCGGGGAAGTTGATCGTGTCGGCACAAGCCGTGCCGCAGTCCTGCACGAAGGGACCTACGCCCAGGATGCCGTTGGCGCCGAAGGCTGCGACGTTGTTCTCCGGCGTGCCCGGACACCCGGAGGCGCCGGACGGGACCGTGTAGCCCGGCGCGCCGATGACCTGCACACTGACGTTGGTGGCTGTCTTGCCCGAAGTCGGCATCGTAATGTCGGCATACCCGATGGGGCCGAAGCTCGAGCCGTCGGCAAACTGCAGGCACTCCGCGAGCGTCATGCCGCCGGGTACGGTGGCAGGCGGCAGATTGAGGGTCAGCTCGCCACCGGCGCTCGCATGCAGCAGGCGCAGGCCGGTCGAGCCGGTGTCGACCTCGACGTGATCGATGCTCTGGCAGGCACCGCCCGGTATGCACACCGTGACGGTCACGAACGCCGTGTTGAAGTTCGGACCATTCGCCGGTCCGGCGTCGAGGATCACCGGCTCGACGTTCGGGGGACCCGGCGTGGCGATGACCTGCCCCGAGGGAGGCGGCGTGGGGCCGATGTTGGAGCTGCCGCCCCCGCCACAGGCGGTGAGCACCAGAAGGGGGATGCAGGCGAGGCTCAGGGACTTACGCATAGCGGTGTTCAATCCTTCGAAAAAAGGCGCGCGACGGCGTTCAGCGGATGTCGTCGGCGGTGACGTTCTGCGGCAGCAGCGACGGCACCCAGGCGCGGCCCGCGAAGGCGCGCATGCGGCCATGATTCTGGATCACCAGGTCGGCCAGCTGGAGGGAGAGGTGCCGGTGGCTGCCGTGCGCGGCGGCCGCGGCCTGCAGATACTGGGCGTAGTAGCTGCCGAACAGCTGCTCGAAGTCCGGATTCACCGGCCCGTCCCACGCCACCGCAAACACCGTGCCATCCGGGCCGGTGTACTCGCGCACCGAGGTGCCGTAGGCCGTGCTGATCTGGTGGACCGTGAAGCCGGAATTCGACGTCACACGCAGGGCCCCCTTGATGTGGGCCTGGTCGGCCTGCACCGACTCCAGGGCACCCCCGAGGGCCGCGAACGCCGGCCCGGCGCCCAGGAGCACCAGCGCGGCGCAGGAAAGATTAATACCGTTCAGCTTCATGCGCAGGATCCTTAAAAGTCCTTTGAATACATTGTGCCTGATGAACATCCCCGTTGCGCCACCCGTCGCCTGTTGGCGACGTAATGTCCTGATGCTCCCGAGGAACACAGCGCGCTGTGGGCACATCGGTTGACGCCGGTGGGCCTGTGGGCTCGGTGCCCTAAGGCGCAGCCCGGCCGAGCTGCCGGTGTGAAAGCGCTTGTGGCCTTATCGATCAATCCGTTAGGATTCGCCCCCCAAAATTCGGAGCGGTAGTTCAGCTGGTTAGAATACCGGCCTGTCACGCCGGGGGTCGCGGGTTCGAGTCCCGTCCGCTCCGCCATCTGTCACTTAGTCCAGTCGAAACATGCTGCAGCGGATCGGAGACGCCCTCAAGGGCAGCAAGCACCACCGGTGGTTTGCGTACGTGGTCATGGGGCTGCTCTCCCTGGTGTTCGTCGCCTGGGGGGCCTACGGCATCGTCAACCTCAACGTCGGCGGCTCTAACTACGCCGCCGAGGCCAACGGCACGAAGATCTCCCTGGAGGACGCCCGCTCGGCGTGGCTGCGCGCGCAGGTGTCCTGGCAGCGGCGGCTGGGGGGTGCCGAGCTGCCCGCGCCATTGCGTGCGCAGCTGCAGGACCAGACGCTCGAGGGCCTCATCAGCAGTGCGCTCATCGCCGAGCGCACCGAGAAGCTCGGCTACCGGGTGAGCCCGGAACAGCTGCGGCAGGCCATCCAGGAAGAGCCGGCGTTCCAGATCGCCGGCCAGTATTCCCCCGAAGCGGCCAAGGCGGCGCTGGCCCAGGCGGGCATACCGCTTGCGGGCTTCGAGACGCAGCTGCGTCAGGACATGCGCCGCCTGCACCTGGAAGGCGGCATCCGCGCCTCGAACTTCCTCACCGCGGCCGAGCTGACGCGCCTGAGCGCGCTCGAGGATCAGCAGCGCGAGGTGCGCTACTTCACCCTCGCGGCAGACCAGTTCGCCGGCAGCGTGAAAGTGGACGACGCGGCGGTCGAGGCCTACTACAAGGCGCACCAGTCTCAGTTCATGACGCCTGAGTCCGACAAGCTCGAGTACGCGGAGCTGCGTCTGGAGTCCCTCACCGGGCAGCAGACCGTGAGTGATGCCGATGTGCATGCGGCCTACGACAAGGCCAAGAGCCACCTGCTCGTGCCGGAGAAGCGTCGCGCCCGCCACATTCTCATCACGGGCAAGGACGACGCCGCGGCGCTCGCGCAGGCCCAGCAGGTGCTCGCGCAGGTGAAGGCGGGCAAGGACTTCGGCGAGCTCGCCAAACAGTACTCGCAGGATCCCGGCTCGGCGAAGAATGGCGGTGATCTCGGCTGGGCCGAGCGCGGCAGTTTCGTCGCACCCTTTGCGGATGCGCTCTTCGGCATGCAGGTCGGGGAAATCAAGGGGCCCGTCAAGACCCAGTACGGCTACCACATCATCCGCCTCGATGAGGTGCAGGCGGCCAAGGGCAAGTCGTTCGAGGAGGCGCGCGCGGACCTCGAGGCGCAGCTGCGCCGCGACCGCGCCACGGACCGCTTCGGCGAGATTCAGGAGCAGCTGCAGACCAAGCTCGGCGAGCCGCACGCGGACCTGAACGTCCTCGCACAGGAATACCACCTCGAGCACGGGGAGATCACGACGTTCCTCAAGGGCGCCGGCGGCGCACCGCTCGGCGCGGCGCCGCAGCTACAGGAGGTGCTGTTCGCCGACCCGCCGACCGCGGTGGGGCATATCGCAGGACCGGTGCTGCTCGCCGACGATCGGCTGGTGATCACCAAGGTGCTTGAGCATCGGGCGCCGCGGCCGGTGCCGCTCAGCGAGGTGCGTGAAACCATCGTCGGCACGATCACCAAGGAGCAGGCGCTGCAAGCCGCCCTCAAGGCGGCGCAGGCGGCCCGCACGCAGCTGCAGGGCGGGGCCGTGTTCGATGCCGTGGCACAGGGCCTGAAAGCCACCGCGGAGCCGGCACACTTCATTGGCCGCAATGACCCGTCCGTGCCAGCGCCGCTGCGGCAGGCCGCGTTCGCGATGGCGCCGCCGCCTGCGGGCAAGGCGATCTTCAGCGCGGTACCGCTCGAGAACGGCGGTGCGGCGGTGCTGGCCGTGAGCGCCGTGCGCACGGTGGCGAACCCGGATCCGCAGGGGCGCACGCAGCGCGCCGACCGCGAAGCCCAGAACCAGGGCCAGAACGACGTGCTCGCCTATCTCAGCGAAGTGCGGCGCACCGCCGACGTCAAGAAAAACCCCAAGGCCTTCGAGTAGCGGTTCAGGCCACCCGTTGCAGCACGGGCTCCTCAGCCCTCCGCTTCGAGCGGGAAGCTCATGCCGACGGTGCTGAAACCGCTGTCGACGTAGAGGATCTCGCCCGTGATCCCCGCCGCCAGGTCCGAGCACAGGAATGCCGCGGCGTTGCCCACGTCTTCGGGCGTGACGTTGCGGCGCATGGGGGCAACCTCGGCGACGCGGCTGAGCATCTTGCGAAAACCCGGGATGCCGGCGGCCGCCAGGGTCTTGATGGGGCCCGCAGAGATGCCATTGACGCGGATGCCCTGGGGACCCAGGTCCGCGGCCAAGAAACGCACGTTGGCCTCGAGGCTCGCTTTGGCGAGCCCCATGACGTTGTAGCCCGGGATCGAGCGCACCGCGCCCAGGTACGAGAGTGTCACGAGCGCTCCCGCGCGTCCGGCCATGAGCGGCTGCGCGCGCTGCGCGAGCGCGGTGAGACTGTAGCTGGAGACCTCGTGGGCGACGCGGAAGCCCTCCCGGGTCGTAGCGTCGACGAATTTCCCGGTGAGGGCCTCGCGCGGGGCAAAGGCCACCGCATGCACCAGGATGTCGAGCTGGCCCCATTCGCTCTGCAGCCGAGCGAACGCCGCATCGATCTGCGCATCGTCCATCACGTCAAGCGGCATGGTGAGGCGCGAACCAATCGAGTGCGCGAGCGGCTCGACACGCTCCTTCATCTTGTCATTCACGTACGAGAACGCCAGTTCGGCGCCCTCGCGCTGCATGGCCTGGGCGATGCCCCAGGCGATCGATCGATCGGTGGCGACGCCCACGATGAAGGCGCGTTTGCCGCTCAGGAAACCCATGTTGGAGCCCTCCGGCACGGATTATGCCGTAAAGGGCCGCGGCCCGCGGCGCGCGCTTCAGCCGTGGCGCGCGCCGAGGTGGATGTGCAGCTTCTGGCCGGTATGGATGTGGGAGTTGGAGCTCAGGCCGTTCCAGGCGAGCAGCTGCGGCACGCTGCACTGAAAGAGCCGTGCGATCTGCGGGACGGTGTCGCCGTCGCGCACCGTGTAGGTCATGTGGCGCACCTTGTGCGGCGCGCCCGAGCCCTGCGACAGCTTGATGTGCTGCCCGGCGCGCAGTGCGTCATCCGGATGCATGCCGTTCATGAGGGCGAGCGTGTCCACGCTCATGCCGTGACGGCGGGCGATGGTCCACAGCGAGTCGCCGCGTCGCACCACCTGTACGTGCGCGCGCGTGCGCGTGCGGCCGTGGCCACCATCGACCTGCGCGGCAGCCAGCATCACCTTCGCCGGCAGATCCGTCACCGCGCTCGGCACCCGCACGTCCTCGCCGACGGTGAGGGGGCCTTGCGGCAGATCGTTCATCTCGCGGATCACGGTGGCGGTGGTGTTGAAGCGCTTCGCCACCGACACCACCGAGTCCCCGTGGCGCACGGTGTAACGCGTCAGGCCGAGGCGCTGCTCCTCGGTGAGCTGCACGACGTTCTCGGCGAACACGTCCGCGGCCTCGACCGGCAGCAGGAGGAAGAACGGGCCCGAAGGGTCAGTGGCGAAGCGATGGAACGCCGGGTTCAGCTCGTAGAGCTCCGCGGGGCTGATGCCGGCGATCTGCGCCGCGAGCTTCATGTTGATCTGCCCGTCGGTGGGCACGCGGGCGAAATAGGGCTGGTTCGGGATCGGGCTGAAGGCGATCCCGTAGGTCTCCGGATCGCTCACCAGGCGTCTCATCGCCAGGAGCTTCGGTACGTAGGCGCGCGTTTCTCCCGGCAGCCACAGGCTCCAGAAATCGACGCTGCGGCCGGCGGCACGGTTCGCCGCCGCGGCGCGCTCCACCATCGCCTCCCCGCAGTTGTAGGCGGCGATGGCGAGCAGCCAGTCGCCGTTGAATTCATCGTGCAGGTACTGCAGGTAATCGAGCGCAGCGCGCGTCGACTCGACGATGTCGCGCCGCCCGTCGTACCACCAGTCCTGCTTGAGCCCGAAGCGCGAGCCGGTGCCGGGGATGAACTGCCACAGACCCGCGGCGCTCGCGGGCGAGTAGGCGTAGGGCTCGAAGGCACTCTCCACCACCGGCAGCAGCGCGAGCTCAAGCGGCATGTTGCGCCGCTCGAGTTCCGTGACGATGTAGTACAGATACAGGTCGGCGCGCCCGAAGGCGCGCTGCAGGTATTCCGGGTTGTTCGCGTACCAGCGCAGCTGGTCGTCGACGGCGCGATGGTTCAGCCCGTCGTCGAGCTTGAAGCCGGCACGCATGCGGTCGAACAGATCTCCGTACTGCGTGGGCGCGAGTCCCGCCACCTGCGTCGGCGTGCCCTCAGTGCCCCCCGTCAGCGGGCTCGTTGCCGGGGTGCCCGGGGCGGAGGCCGGGGTTGCCGCCAGCGGCTCCGCGGTGGGCGCGGACGGGCCGGCGCCGGGCGCCGTTGCGGCGGCAGCCGAAGCGGGGGCCGCGGCCTGCGCGGGGAGCACCGCGACCGCCGCAGGCGGTCGGGGGGCCTTAGAGGGACTGTGGGCGCAGGCGCACAGCGCGAGCAGCGTCAGAATGAGAAGCGCGGGGCGCGGGTTTCTCAGTCTAGGCCTGGTCAAGTTCCGTACCCTCTGTCGGCGTGCTACTTTTCCCGCGCCGGGGCACGGGTCCTTATTCGTCTTAAGGACGCTACTGGTTCAAGGCCGGGAATTTAACCGTTAATTTCACAGTATTGCCAGCTTTTCTATCGTGCCAGTTCGCACTTCAGTCATCGCGGATCGTGACGCGGCTCTCAAGGCCTGGTGGGCCAGCGCGCTCGGCCGCGCGCTGCTTGCGGCCGAGGCGGAGCTGCTGGGGGCCGCGCTCGAGGACGTCTTCGGCTGGGAGTTGCTGCAGATCGGGGCGTGGGGCCCGAAGCGCGAGCTGCTCTCCGGCAGCCGCACGCGGCACCAGAGCCTGCTGAGCGTCCCGGCGCTCGCCGCCGATGCCGATATTCTCGCCCGCCCTTCGCAGCTGCCGGTGATGAGCGACTGCATCGATGCCGCCTTGCTGCCGCACACGCTCGAGTTCGCGCCCGACCCGTACGCAATTCTGCGCGAGGTCGATCGGGTACTGGTGGGTGAGGGGCAGCTGCTGCTCCTGGGCTTTCGGCCCTGGAGTCTGTGGGGTATGCGGGCGCGTTGGAGCCGCGCGGGGTTTCCGCCGGGCATGCGGCGCCTGCTGTCGGAGCGGCTGGTGCGCGAGTGGCTGGTGCTGCTGGGCTACGAAGTGCTGAGCGAGCAACGCTACCTGTACCTGGGGCCGTGGAGCCGGGGGCTGGCGGCGGGGGAGGGCACGGGACGCATGCTGCGCGCGGGCCTCACCTATCCGTTGCCCGCCGGCGCCTATCTGCTCAAGGCACGCAAGCGCATCTACACGGGCACGCCCATCCGCCCGCGCGTGCGTGAGAAGGCCGGCGTGATCGGCGCTCTCGTGAAGCCGACGACGCGTTCCGGCGCGTGATCCAGATCTACACCGACGGTGCGTGCCGCGGCAATCCCGGGCCCGGTGGCTGGGCGGCGCTGCTGATGCTCGGCACCCACGAGAAGGAACTGAGCGGCGCCGAGGCGCACACCACCAACAATCGCATGGAACTGACCGCAGTGATACGCGCACTCGAGGCGCTGAAGCGTCCGGTGACGGCGCACATCTACACCGACTCACAGTACGTCATGCGCGGAATTCTGGAATGGCTGCCGGCCTGGAAGGCGCGCGGCTGGCGTACCGCGGGGCGCAAACCGGTCAAGAACCAGGACCTGTGGGAGGGCCTGGATGCGCTGTGCGCGCAGCACCGGCTCGAGTGGCACTGGGTACCCGGGCACGCCGGCGTGCCCGGCAATGAGCGCGTCGATCTGCTCGCAAATGAAGCGATCGACGCCATGCAACACTCCATGCGGTAGACTCCCGACCCTCATGCGCCAGATCGTTCTCGACACTGAAACTACCGGCCTGGAACCCGAGCTCAATCACCGCATCATTGAGATCGGCTGCGTGGAATTGGTGAACCGACGCTCCACCGGACGCAGCTTTCACCGTTACCTGAATCCCGAGCGCGACATCGACGATGGCGCGCTCGCCGTGCACGGCATCTCGCGCACCGAGCTCGACGGACAGCCGCGCTTCGCCGAGATCGCCGAGGAGCTGCTCGCCTTCCTCGGCGGCGCGGAGCTCGTGATCCACAATGCCGCGTTCGACGTCGCCTTCCTCGACGCGGAACTTGCGCGCCTGCCGGGCGAGCGGCGCCAGATGACCTCGCTGTGCCAGATTCTCGACACACTGGCGCTCGCGCGCGAGCTGCATCCGGGACAGCGCAATAGCCTGGATGCGCTGTGCAAGCGTTACTCCGTCGACAACTCCGCGCGCGAACTGCACGGCGCGTTGCTGGATGCCCGCATCCTGGCGGACGTGTACCTGGCCATGACCGGCGGCCAGGCGGCCCTTGCGCTCATGGAAGAGGACTCGACCGCCCACGGCCACGACGGGGCGCGGAGCGTGCGCGTGCCGTTGCGCACGGCGGTGCCGCTGCACGTGCTTGCCGCGAGCGCCGAGGAGCTCGCCGCGCACGAGGCGATGCTCGCCCTGATCACCAGGGCCAGTGGGGGCCGCTGCCTGTGGGGCCTGAGCGAGGTGCGCGAGCCAAGCACAGGCGAGCTGCCCACGCAGCCGCAGCGCTCCAGTGCCTGAGAAAGTTATGACTCCAGAGATCAGAAAATGCCGCATCGGCATCATCGGGCTGGGCTACGTCGGCTTGCCGCTCGCGGTCGAATTTGGCAAGCACTACGAGACCGTGGGCTTTGACGTCAAGGCCGACCGCATCGCACAGCTGCGTCGCGGGCGGGACGTGACGCTCGAGGCGACGCGCGCTGAGCTGACAGCCGCGCGCCGCCTGAGCTTCACCAGTGATCCGAAGAAGCTCAGTCGCTGCCAGGTCTTCATCGTGACCGTGCCGACACCGATCGATGAGTACAAACGCCCGGACCTGACCGCCTTGCAGCGCGCCAGCGAGAGCGTGGGCTCGGTCATGCGCCGCGGTGCGGTCGTGATCTACGAATCGACGGTCTATCCGGGCTGCACCGAGGAGATCTGTGTGCCGATCCTCGAGCGCGTCTCGGGCCTGAAGTTCAACCGCGATTTCTTCGCCGGCTACAGCCCCGAGCGCATCAATCCGGGCGACAAGCAGCACCGCCTGACGACCATCCGCAAGGTGACCTCGGGCTCGACACCGGCGGTCGCCGACTTCGTCGACCGGCTCTACGGCTCCATCGTGACCGCCGGCACGCACAAGGCCTCCACCATCCGCGTGGCCGAGGCTGCCAAGGTGATCGAGAACACGCAGCGCGATGTCAACATCGCGCTCATCAACGAGCTCGCGCTCATCTTCAACCGCCTCGGCATCGACACCGAGGAGGTGCTCGATGCGGCGGCCAGCAAGTGGAACTTCCTGCCGTTTCGCCCCGGCCTGGTCGGTGGCCACTGCATTGGCGTCGATCCTTACTACCTGACGCACAAGGCCCAGGAGATCGGTTACCACGCCGAGATGATCCTCGCCGGGCGGCGCCTCAACGACAATATGGCGCTGTACGTCACCGGGCAGATCACCCGCCTCATGGCGAGCAAGCGCATCCACGTGAATGGCGCGCGCGCATTGGTGCTGGGCATGACCTTCAAGGAAAACTGCCCGGATATCCGCAACTCCAAGGTCGTCGACGTGGTGCGCGAGTTGCAGAGCCACGGCGCCCGGGTGGACGTCTACGACCCCTGGGCGAACCCGGCCGAGTGCCGTCACGAGTACGGGTTGCGCACCGTGCGCGAGCTCAAGCCGGGGCGCTACGACGTGGCGATCGTGGCGGTCGCGCACCGGCAGTTTCGCGAGCTCGGCGCGCGTGGCGTTCGGCGGTTGTGCAAGAAGAACCACGTGCTCTACGACATCAAGCACGTGTTCCCGGCGGCGGCCGTCGACGGACGCTTATGAAGCTGCTGCTGACCGGTGCGGCCGGGTTCATCGGCTCGCACACCGCCCACAAGCTGCTCGCGCGCGGCCACGAAGTCGTGGGCCTGGACAATCTCAACGCGTACTACGACGTGACGCTCAAGCAGGCGCGGCTGGCGCGCCTGACGGTGCAGCCCGGCTTTCGCTTCGAGAAGCTCGATCTGGCCGATGACGCCGGCATGCGTGCACTGTTCACGCGCGAGAAATTCGCGCGCGTCATCCATCTGGCCGCGCAGGCCGGCGTGCGCTACTCGCTGCAGGAGCCGCACACCTACATCCGTAGCAACGTCACCGGCACGCTCAACGTGCTCGAGGGTTGCCGCCACAACGAAGTTGAGCACCTGGTATATGCCTCGACGAGCTCGGTGTACGGCGCCAATACCAACATGCCGTTCTCGGTGCACAACATCGCCGATCACCCGCTGTCGCTGTACGCCTCGACCAAGCGCGCCAATGAGCTCATGGCGCACAACTACTCGGCGCTGTTCAAGCTGCCGACCACCGGGCTGCGCTTCTTCACCGTCTACGGCCCGTGGGGGCGGCCGGACATGGCGCTCTTCATGTTTACCCGCAACATCCTCGAGGGTAAGCCGATCGACGTCTTCAACCATGGCCACCACCGTCGTGACTTCACCTACGTCGAAGACATCGCGGAGGGCGTTATCCGTGTCTGCGAGCGCATCGCGCAGCCCGATCCGGCCTGGCGCAGCGACGCGCCCGATCCGGCGACGAGTTCCGCGCCCTATCGGCTCTACAACATCGGCAATCATCAGCCGGTGCAGCTGCTGCGCTATATTGAGGTGATCGAGGAGTGCCTGGGGCGCAAGGCGCAGAAGAACTTCCTGCCGCTGCAGCTCGGCGACGTGCCCGAGACGTTTGCCGATATCGAGGATCTGGTGCGCGATGTGGGCTATCGGCCCGCGACCTCTATCGAAGTCGGTGTGCGCAACTTCGTCGACTGGTTCTGCGAGTACTACGGCTACCAGCGCTGACCGAAACCACCATGGCCAGTCACGCCTCTGCCTCCGCGCCCGCCATGCACGTGCCGCTGCTCGATCTTAAGCTTCAGTACCAGCCCCTCGCGCAGGAGATCGAGGCGGCCATCGCCAAGGTGTGCGCGAGCCAGCATTTCATATTGGGCGGCGCGGTCCGGGAACTCGAGGCCGCGGTGGGCGCCTACAGTCAGTGCCGCCACGGGGTCGGCGTCTCCTCGGGCACCGATGCGCTGCTGCTGGCGCTGATGGCGCTCCAGATCGGTGCCGGTGACGAGGTCATCACCAGCGCCTTCAGCTTCTTCGCCACCGCGGGCACCATCGTGCGCGCCGGCGCGCGGCCGTTGTTCTTCGATATCGATCCGGCGACTTTCAACCTCGCGCCTGCCGCGGTGGCCCAGTTTCTGGCCGAGCACTGCCTGGAGCGCGCAGGCGAGTTCATCAACCGCCGCACCGGCGGCCGGGTGCGGGCGCTGATGCCGGTGCATCTCTACGGGCAGGTGGCTGACATGGCGGCGCTGATGCCGCTCGCGCGCCGCTACCAGCTGAAGGTTATCGAGGACGCGGCCCAGGCGATCGGTGCCGCCGATCCATCCGGGGCGAGGGCCGGCAGCTTCGGCGACGTGGGATGCCTGTCGTTCTTCCCGACCAAGAACCTCGGTGCCTTCGGCGATGCCGGCATGTGTGTCACCAACGATGCCGCGCTGGCCGAGCACATGGAGGTGCTGCGCGTTCACGGCGGCAAGCCCAAGTACTTTCACGCCTTCATCGGCGGGAATTTCCGTATCGACGAGCTGCAGGCCGCGGTGCTCAACATCAAGCTGCGTCATCTGGATGAGTGGAGCACCGGCCGGCAGCGCAACGCGGCCTACTATGACGCGGCCTTCGCCGCGGCGCGGCTCGGCGCCGCGCTGCAGACGCCGTACGCGCTCGCGGGTGCACGCCACATCTACAACCAATACGTGATCCGGGTGCGCGAGCGCGATGCGCTGCGGCAGTACCTGGCCGAGCGCGGTATCGGCACGGAAATCTATTATCCGGTACCGTTGCACCTGCAGCAGTGTTTTGCCTACCTTGGGTACCAAGCCGGGGATTTCCCGCACGCCGAGCAGGCAGCCGCCGAGACGCTCGCGCTGCCGATCTTTCCGGAACTGCGCGAAGCACAGCTGCAGTATGTCGTAGAGCAGATCAGCGCTTACTATCGGCGCTGAGTGCGCGTCGCGGTGTGCCGGCCGCCGCTGTCGCAGCGGGGACGCCAAGGAGAGCCGATGACTTTTTCCGTTCGTCCCGGCGCAAGTACGCCGATCTGGGCAGAGCTCAGAAACCAAGCCGCACGCCTCGAGGCCGTGCCGGTGCGCGAGCTGTTCGAGCGTGACCCGGCGCGCTACGAGCGCTTCGTGCGCGAGCGCGCCGGCCTGCTGCTGGATTTCTCCAGGCAGCGGCTCGATGAGATTGCGCTCGCCAAGCTCGTGCAGCTGGCGGACAGCGTCGGCCTGCGCGAGCGCATCGACGCCATGTGGCGGGGCGAGCACATCAACACCAGCGAGGACCGCGCAGTGCTGCACGTGGCGCTGCGCCAGCCGGCCGGCGCAGGCATTGGCGGCGCGCAGATCGAGGCGCTGGTCATGAGCGAGCGTGCGCGCATGCTCTCGTTCGCCGAGGGCGTGCGCAGCGGTGGCATCCGTGGCAGCGCCGGCGAGGCTTTCCGGCTGGTGGTCAACATCGGGATCGGTGGCTCGGACTTAGGTCCGGCGATGGCCGTCCAGGCGCTGCACGCCTTCAGCGCCGCGGGTCCGCGCTGCGAGTTCGTCTCCAACATTGACGGGGTGCGCCTCGCCGAGGTGTTCGAGTCCGCCGACCCGAAGACGACGCTATTCATCGTGGCCTCCAAGACCTTCACTACGCTCGAGACACAGACGAACGCCAGGACCGCACGCGCCTGGCTCGCCGAGCGCCTCGGCGACGCGGCGGTACCGCAACACTTTGCCGCGGTCTCGGTGAACCACCAGGCCATGGACGCCTTCGGCGTGCATCCGCAGTATCGCTTTCAGATGTGGGACTGGGTCGGGGGCCGTTATTCGTTGTGGTCCTCTATCGGGGTCTCACTCGCGATTGCAATCGGGGCGCCTAATTTCATTGATTTCCTTGGCGGCGGCTATGAGATGGATGAGCACTTCCGCAGTGCGCCCTGGGTGGAGAATCTGCCGGCCCTCATGGGACTGATCGGCGTCTGGAACATCAACTTCATGAACCTGCCGACGCTGGCGGTGCTGCCTTACGACGATTCACTGCGACGCTTTCCGGCGTACCTGCAGCAGCTGGAGATGGAAAGTAACGGCAAGTCAGTGCTGCTCAACGGGCAGCCGGTCGAGTCCGGGACCGCGGCCGTCATCTGGGGTGAACCGGGCAACAATGCCCAGCACTCCTTCTTCCAGTTGCTGCATCAGGGCTCACCGCGTGCCGCCCTCGATTTTCTGGTGCCGGTGCGTTCCTCCTGCGGCAACCAACCGCAGCAGAACCTCGCCATCGCCAGTTGTCTGGCGCAGGCGGAGGCTTTCATGAACGGCCAGTCGGCACAGGAGGTCCGCGCGGAGCTGCAGCGCCAGGGCCTCCCGCCGGCACGGCTCGAGGCGCTGGTAAACGCCAAAGTCGACCCGGGAAGCCGGCCGAGCACCATCGTGCTGTTTCAGAGTCTCGGTCCGGCCGCCCTGGGGCGCCTGATCGCCCTCTACGAGCACAGCGTTTTCACGCAGAGCGTGGTGTGGGGCATCAATGCTTTCGATCAGTGGGGGGTCGAACTCGGTAAGAAGCTCACGCAGCTGCTCGTGCCAGCGGTTGAGGATCCTGACGGAGCTCATGGTGCGGCCCCCGCCGTTCTGAAACTGCTCCAAACCGTAGCGCGCTGGCGCGCCTAGACATGGGTAGTTGAGCAAGAAAGCCGCGCGGCGGCGATGTCGGCGGGCATTCCGGCAACGCTCATCTGCCCCGCTTTCTCGTCATGGCTGTCACTCGTGCATTCCACGGCGAACGCCGCGCAGCGTCGGTTCCTAAGACCCTGTGCGCGCGCTTCAGTACAATCGTGGACTTTGCATGACCAGGTGAGGTCGATTCCAGTGCGATCTGTTGGGCAGAACAAAGCTTCCCTGGGGCGGGCGCCGCGCTGCGGCATGCGTAAGCCTCTGCTATGGGGCCTCTTGATGGCCCTTTGTTGGCTCGCTCCTGCCGACCTGGCGTTGTCGCAGACGCTTGGCGGCAGCGGCGGCGGCGGCTCTGCCGATCTGCTGCAGATGTTTCAGAGCCTCTCGCCCGAGCAGCAGGATACGATCATGAAGCAACTCGGCGTCAGCGGCGGCGCCGGCAGTATTCTGGGCCTGCTGGGCGGGGGCGGCGCCAGTCAAGGCAGTCAGGGAGCCCAAGGCCGCCGCGGCCAGTCAACCCGGAATCAGGCGGGGAACGACGAGAGCGGCGCCGAGGAGACCACGGTCGAGGAAACCGGGCTCAACGGTGACGACTGGGTGATCGTGCTGGCCGATTTGCCCGGCAACAAACCGGCCGCCACGCAGCCACCTTCAATGGCTGCCGCGGCGCCGCCCGGATCAGGGCTCGCTCCTGGAGCGGGCGCACTGCCACCCAGCGTCGCGGCCAACCCGGCCGCTCAGGCCCAGATCGCAAGCCTCATCGCCGCCTCCGGCGCGACGCCGCCGGCGGCTTCCGCGCCGGCGCCGGATCTGCAGACGCAGCAACAGCGCGACCGGCTGCAGCCGCTGGTGGATCTGATCCGATCAAGAAATCCCTACCGCCTCTCGCACGACGGTGCTCTGACGCTACCTGGATTTGCGCCCATTAACGTCCTGGGACTCAGCGACGAGCAGGCCACGATGCGCCTGTCGGTCGAGCCGGCCTTGCTCGGCCTCGACATTCATCTGGCGCACCTGCCGCTGCGCAAGTCCGGCGCCGAGGGCCTGAAGCCCTTCGGCTACGATCTCTTCGGCAAGAAGCCGCCCTCGACCTTTGCGCCCTTCAGCAACGTGCCCCTGCCGTCGGATTACATCGTCGGCGCCGGCGATGAGATCGATGTGCAGCTCTACGGCAACCAGAATCGCAGCCTGAAGCTGACCGTCAGTCGCGACGGTCACGTCAATCTCCCGGATATCGGTCCGGTCAATGTCAGCGGTCAGCGTTTTACGGACGTCAAGGCGGCCCTCGAGGCGCGCATCGAACATCAGTTGATCGGGGTCCGCGCCAGCGTCTCGATGGGCGACACGCGCGCCATACGTGTGTTTGTGCTCGGCGAGGCGAAGCGGCCGGGTTCCTACACCGTTAGCGGCCTGGCCACCGTGACCTCGGCCCTGTATGCAGCCGGGGGCGTCAAGACAGTCGGTTCGCTGCGCAATGTGCAGCTTAAGCGTGACGGGGAGTTAGTTCGGCGTCTCGACCTGTATGACCTGCTGATCCGCGGTGATACCAAGGACGACGCCAAGCTGTTGCAGGGTGATGTCATATTCATCCCGCCGGTGGGATCTACCGTCGGGATCGATGGCGAAGTGCGTCGGCCCGCCATTTACGAACTCAAAGGCGAATCCACGGTCGCCGAACTGATCCAGCTGGCCGGCGGACTTACGGCCGACGCCGATCGCGCGACGGTGACGCTCACCCGGATCGAGGAGAACAACCAGCGCCGCGTCGTGTTGCCGGTCGACGTGGCGGCCTTCACGCGCGCGCAGTTGCTGCGTAACGGCGATCTTGTGCAGGTGGCGCGCCTGCGTCCCACTCTGGACTCGGGCATCTTAGTCCAAGGTCACGTCTACTCGCCCCAGGCGTTCGCCTGGCACGAGGGCATTCGCCTCACCGATGTAGTGCGCTCGGTGGATCAGCTACGCCCCAACGCCGATATCCACTACGTGCTGATCCGCCGTGAGACTGCGCCCGACCGACACGTTGCGGTGTTTTCCGCAGATCTCGGGCTGGCGCTCGCAGCCCCCGGTACCGCAGCGGATCCGGAACTTATGCCGCGCGATCACGTCACCGTATTTGATCTTGCCACGGGGCGCGACCGGGTGATCCAGCCGGTGATGGATGAATTGCGCTTGCAGGGCAACGCCCAGAAACCCTCGCAGGTGGTCCACGTCGAAGGCCTCGTCAAGGTCCCGGGGGACTACCCGCTCGAGCCGGGTATGCACGTCAGTGACCTGGTCCGCGCCGGCGGCGGCACGGCTGACTCAGCCTACGGGCACAGCGCGGAACTGGTGCGCTATGAGGTCGTTGACGGGCAGTCGCGCCGCATCCAGCTGATCAACGTCGATCTGGTGGCGGCGCTGCACGGCGACGTCACCGCCAACATCGAACTGCAGGCTTTTGACAGTCTCACCGTCAAGGAAGTCCCGGAGTGGCGCGAGCAGGAAACAGTCGTGTTGCGCGGCGAGATGCGCTTTCCCGGCGCCTACACCATCCGCCGCGGCGAGACGCTGAAGTCGGTCATCAACCGTGCCGGTGGACTGACCACGTACGCCTTTCCCGAGGGCAGCGTCTTCACCCGTGATGAGCTCAAGCGTCGCGAGCAACAGCAGCTGGACCTGCTGGCGGACCGCATGCAGCGTGACCTGGCGATCCTGGCTCTGCAGTCCGCGGCCGCCAATCAGGCCGGCGCGGCGACCGCGATGTCGGTCGGTCAGTCGTTGCTCGGGCAGCTGAAGAACGCGCAGGCGGTCGGGCGTTTGGTCATCGACCTGCCGCGCCTGGAACGCTCGCCCATGGGTTCCTCCTACGACGTGGTCTTGCACGATGGAGACACGCTGATCGTGCCACGTTACCAGCAGCAGGTGACCGTCATCGGCGAAGTGCAGAATGCAACTTCGCATCTCTACAATCCCAAGCTCGGCCGGGATGACTACATTGCCTTGAGCGGCGGCGTCACGCGACGTGCTGACCGCGCTCGCATCTACATCGTGCGCGCAAGCGGCAATGTTATTTCGGGCGAGGGCGGCAGCCGCTGGTTCGACTACCGCTCCTCGGTATCCATCAAACCCGGCGATACCATCGTCGTGCCGCTCGATACCGAGCACATCCCCGCCCTGCCGCTGTGGACCCAGGTGACGCAGATCCTCTACAACGTGGCCATTGCCGTGCTGGCGGTACACTCGCTTTAGCGGCGGGCGCACCGGCCGGCGGTACCGGTGCCTGAGGAATAGCCAAATGAAGCAGGTTCTCGTGCGCGGTGGCGCCGTGATCGTCGAGGAAGTGCCCGCCCCGAGTCCGGGGCCAAGGGAAATCCTCGTGCGCGTGGCCTACTCGTGCGTCAGCGCCGGGACCGAGCTCGCCGGGCTGCGCACCTCAGCGCTGCCGCTATACCGTCGGGCACTGAAGCAGCCGGATCACGTCCGCAAGGCCTTCGAGATGGTGCGCGACCAGGGGCTGACGCGGACCTGGGAGCGCATCAGCGGCAAGCTGGCCGCGGGCACGCCGACCGGGTACTCGGCCGCAGGCGAGGTGCATGAAGTGGGTGCAGACGTGGAGGGCTTCGCGCGCGGTGATCGCGTGGCCTGCGCCGGTGCCGGCATCGCCAACCACGCTGAGTTCATTAGTGTGCCGGTGAATCTCGCCGTGCACGTGCCTGCCGCGCTCGATCTGGCTGATGCCAGCACGGTTACTTTAGGAGCGATTGCCCTGCAGGGGGTGCGCCGCTGCCAGCCGACGCTCGGTGAGTCCGTGGTGGTATTGGGCCTCGGCT
The DNA here is from genome assembly GCA_963806375.1 of uncultured Pseudomonadota bacterium. Classification (GTDB taxonomy): domain Bacteria; phylum Pseudomonadota; class Gammaproteobacteria; order Steroidobacterales; family Steroidobacteraceae; genus 13-2-20CM-66-19. The sequence continues at coordinate 167,091 of CAWDXW010000005.1, read as the reverse complement.
TGCTCGGCCAGCTGACCGTCCAGCTGCTGCGTGCCAACGGCTGTCGCGTGATTGGCGTGGACGTGAACGTGGCGCGCATTGGGATCGCAACGCAGCTGGGCCTGCAATTGACACTCGAGCCGGGCCCTGACTGGGTCGCGCAGGTGCACCGACACACGGAGGGCGTCGGCGCTGACGCGGTCATCATCACCGCATCCAGCTCAAGTCCGGAGGTGATCGCGCAGGCGCTGCGTTCCTGCCGGCGCAAGGGACGGGTGATTGTGGTCGGTGATGTCAGCTTGCAGATCGAGCGCGCGGACCTGTACGCAAAGGAACTCGACCTGCTGATATCGACCTCCTACGGGCCGGGCCGCTATGACCCGGAGTACGAAGAGGGCGGCCAGGATTACCCGCTCCCGTACGTGCGCTGGACCGAGAACCGCAACATGCAGGCGTATCTGGCCATGCTGGCCGCCGGGGCGGTGCAGCTTGGGCCTCTGCGTACCGGCATATTCGAGGTGGACCGTGCCGCCGAGGGTTACGGGCAGCTGAAGTCCGATGCCCGCATGATTGCGGTCCTCGCCTATCCGGCGCGGGAAGGCGCGGAACGGCGTAGTGTGGCGCTGCCGCGGCCCGCACAGTCCTCGGGCGCCATCGGTGTCGCGCTGGTCGGGGCGGGAGGATTTGCGCAGGGGATGCATCTGCCGAATCTCGTCAAGCTGCGTCAGCAGTTCGCGCTGCGCGCGGTGGTCAGCCGCAGTGGCGCCAACGCCAAGGCGGTGGCAACGCACTACGGCGCGGCCTACGCGGCGACCGACGTGGAACAGGTGCTCCAGGATGAGCAAGTGCAGGTCGTGTTGATCGCCACCCGGCACGACCAGCACGCATCCCTGGTGCTCAAAGCGCTTGCAGCCGGCAAACACGTATTCGTCGAAAAGCCGCTGTGCCTCACGCAGGAGGAGCTCGCTGCGATCGAGCACTTCTACCGCAGCCAGGGCGAGCGCGCGCCCGTCCTGATGACCGGCTTCAATCGCCGCTTTGCGCCCGCCGTCGCGCGGCTGCGCGAAGCGCTCAGTTCCCGCAGCGCGCCGCTGATGGTTACCTATCGAATGAACGCCGGCTACATTCCCACGAGCCATTGGGTGCACGGACCGCAGGGCGGGGGGCGCAACATCGGCGAGGCCTGTCACATCTACGACCTGTTCCAGGCCATCACGGGCTCCACGTGGATCGACTGCACCGCGCTCAGCATCGGCGGCCGTACGGGACAGTTTCGCCGTGACGACAACTTCACGGCCACGGCCCGTTATGCCGATGGCTCGCTGTGTACGCTGACTTACACCGCGCTCGGCGCTAAGGAGTATCCCAAGGAGCGCATGGAAGTCTTTTGCGACGGGCAGGTGTACTCGCTCGATGACTACAAGACGCTTCTCAGCAGCGCACGCAGCGCGCCGTTGTGGAGCTCAGGGAGCGTCCAGAAGGGCCAGTTCGAGGAACTTCAGGCCCTGGGCGCCGCCTTGCGCCAGGGTCAGCCCTGGCCGATCCCGCTCGAGGACCAGCTGGCTGCCATGCGCCTCGCGTTTGCCGTGGAACAGCGGATCCGCGACGAGCGCTGCCAGGACCTTTCCGCAGCGCTGCCCGTATGACGAAGGCTTCGACGTCACAGTCGCTCAGCGGCCCGCACCAAGCGGCCGTGGCGCTGTGGACGCGCGCGCCGGTGGGCAGTTTTCGCTCGCAGGCCGCGCCGGGTACGGCCCAGTATTTCCAGGATCTGCGCGATTACCGCTACGGCTACGAGACACCGTTTATTCCTCCCCTGTTTCACTTCGAGCGCATGGCAGGACGGCGGGTACTGGAAATCGGGGTCGGTAACGGCACCGATGCGGTCGCCATGGCGCAACGCGGCGCCGTGTATACGGGCATCGACGTGACGGCACGCCATCTGGAGCTTACGCAGGCAAATTTCGCCCTGGCGCACCTGGCACCCCCCACACTCGTGTGCGGCGATCTGCTGGCGACCGAGTTTCGCGAAAAATATGACTTCGCCTATTCATTCGGCGTGATGCACCACATTCCGAACGAGGCAGCCTACCTGCAGCGCGTGCGTGATCTGCTGGCACCGGGCGGGCGGCTGCTGCTTGGCGTGTATTCCAAGTACAGCTTGTTCAACGCATATCTGTGCCTGACCTGGCTGGCGCAACGCCACCCACGTTGCGCTCTGGATGACTGGCGCAGCCACAAGGCTGAACTCAGTCCCCTGGGTGAGCCCGTGACAATCCGCATCCGCTCACGCCAAACTCTCGCGCGGCTGTTGCGCGCCTGCGGGTTCCGAGTGGAGAGCTACCATAAGCGCGGCTTTGTCCAAAATTACCTGCCGTTGCTGGGTAAACATCTGCATCCGGACGGGATGACGCTGAACGCCTGCGGCGCGTTGCTTGGCTGGTACCATCTCTTCGAGTGCAGCGTCGCTCCGGCAGCGCAAGGAAGCTGATCCATGTGTGGGATTTTCGGCTTGGTTCAGTATGGTGCGGGAGAAACGCCCAGCGACGCCGTGGTAATACGCGCGCGCGACACGATGCGGCATCGCGGCCCCGACGGCGCCGGTTTATGGCGGTCGCCCGATGGCAACACGGTGCTCGCTCACCGGCGTTTGTCGATCATCGACCTCAATCCCAACGCCGCGCAACCGATGTGCAACGAGGATGGCTCGGTATGGGTAACTTATAACGGCGAGATCTACAATCACCTGGCGCTGCGTCAGGAGCTGCGCGACGCGGGCCATCGCTTCCGCACCGATCATTCCGACACCGAGGTGCTGGTCCACGGCTACGAACAGTGGGGCGCTGCGGGACTCGCACAGCGCATCGCCGGCGATTATGCGTTCGGACTGTGGGATACCGGGACGCGCGTGCTCACGTTGGTGCGCGATCGCATCGGGGTAAAGCCGCTGTATGTCGCCTGGGGACCGGGATGCATAGCGTTTGCTTCCGAGATCAAGGCACTGCTGGAACTGCCGTGGCTTGAGCGTGACGTCGATCCGCTGGCGCTCTACCACTATCTGAGTTTCCTCACGACTCCCGCGCCCATGACGATGTTTCGGGGCGTCTACAAACTGCCGGCGGGATATCTCATGCAGATTGACCCCCGCGGGGCGGTCATGGCGCAGCGCTACTGGGACGCCACGCCCGGTCGCGGCATTGACCCACAGGCGATCGCAGGCCTGGATGCGGCCGCGCGCGAGGACTTCTACGTCGACGGTATTCGCCGGCGGCTGCGCGATGGCGTGGCGCGCCGCATGATTTCGGACGTTCCGTTCGGGGTGTTCCTCTCCGGCGGCATCGACTCCTCGACCAATGTGGCCCTGATGGCGCAGTTCATGGACCGCCCGGTCGACACCTACACCGTGGGCTTCCGTGACCATACCCATCTCAATGAACTCGAGTATGCGGACCTCGTGGCGCGGCGCTTCGGCACCAACCACCACACGGTATTGATCGATGAACGCGACATGCAGGGGTATCTGGATCGCCTGATTCATTCCCAGGATGAGCCGATCGCCGACTGGGTGTGTATTCCGCTTTACTTTGTTTCCAAGCTGGCACGCGACAGCGGCACCACGGTCATCCAGGTGGGCGAAGGCTCGGACGAGCAGTTCTGCGGATACCAGAGCTATATGGATTATCTGCAGCTTCATCAGCGCTACTGGACACCCTTTCGGCGACTGCCAGGCGCACTGCAGCGCGCGGCGGCCCAGGGTTTCGGGGCGTTGGCGCGCTTGCGTCCGTCGCTGGATGTCTACGCCGACATCGTCGATCGCGCGGCGCGCGACCGGGAGCACTTCTGGAGTGGCGCCACCGTGTTCTGGGACCGGATGAAGCGGCAACTGGTGAACGCCGCTAATCTGCCGCGCGGTACCGCGGCCAGTGGCGTGCTCGACAGCGGCCTGCTGCCGCCGGCGTATCTGCAGCCGGATTCGTTCAACATCGTACGTTCTTTCCTCGAGCCCTTTGACGCGGCGCATCCGGGACAGGACGCCCTCACCCGCATGATCTACAACGAGTTCAAGCTGCGGCTGCCGGAGCTGCTGCTGATGCGCGTGGACAAGATCGGCATGTCGACCTCGATCGAGGCGCGCGTGCCGTTTCTCGATCACGAGCTCGTCGAGTTCACGATGGATATCCCGATGCGCGACAAGGTCCGCGGCGGCTCGGCGAAGCATCTGCTCAAGAAGGCGGTCCGCGGCCTGATACCGGATGAGATCATCGATCGCCGCAAGATGGGATTCGGCGCGCCCATGACGCAGTGGCTGCGCGGCGATTTTGGCAGGCGGGTGGAAGCGGAGCTGCTGTCCAGCCCACTGCTGAAACGCAATTGGTTCAACGCCGCCTACATCCGGCGTCTGTGTGCCGAGCATCGCGGCGGCCGGCGTGACAACAGCCTCTACATCTGGACGCTCTTTAACCTGGCGGCCTGGTATGGCTACTGGATCGAGCGGCGACCCGGTGCGGCTCTTGCGGCATGAGCACATGGGGACTGCGAGCGCTGCGTTTGCTGAAGAAGCCGCCTGGATATCTGCTGCGACGGGCGGCAGCGGAGGCCTACCGGGAGCTTGATCGATTTGCGCAGCCGCTCAGAGCGCGCACCTTTTCAATCACCACCGTAGCTGCACGCACCGCGGACCGCTCGCCGGCGGCGCTGTGGGAGCGACTTGCCACCCAGGGCTGGCCGATGGCCAATGCCGCGCTCGATCGCGCGGCGCTCGAGCAGCTGACGCCTGGCGCGACGGCCGTCATCCTCGAGCGTGCCGAGCGGGCGCTGCGGCACGAGGTCGACCTGCTCGGTTCCGGCCTTGTCGCGCTGGGCGACCCCATCAGCTGGAACGTTGACTTCAAGAGTGGCGCGCGCTGGTCACCCGGGTATTTTCGCGACATTCCGACCGTCCATGCCCAGCGCCCGAGCGATATCAAGGTCCCGTGGGAGCTCTCGCGGTTGCAGTGGCTGATCCCGGCAGGGCAGGCGTATCTGCTGACTGGCGAGGAGCGCTTTGCCGTCGCGGCCCGGGACGTGCTGCAGCAATGGCTCGCGGCCAACCCGGTGGGGCGCGGCGTCAACTGGGCAATTGCCATGGAACCGGCGCTGCGCATCTTCAGTTGGATCTGGTTGTTCCGCGTATTCGCAGCAACCAGGGCCTGGGCCGATGAGGGCTTCCGGGGAGCATTTCTCAGCGCGTTGTATGCACATGCGCGGTTCGTGGCGCGCAACATTGAGCGCGCGGAACTTAACGGTAACCACTTCACCGCGGACTGCGCCGCACTGGTGGTGGCGGGTGCCTTCTTTGGCGGTGCGGAGGGCGGACGCTGGTTGAGCCGGGGCACTGGCGGACCTGGAGCGCGAGATCATCGTGCAGATCGAGGAGGACGGCGTCGACTTCGAGGCATCCTCGGCGTACCACCGCCTGGTCAGTGAGCTCTTCCTGCTAGCGGCACTGCATGCCGAACATCGGGGGCACCGGGTGAGCCTGCGCTACCGCGCCCGCCTGCGCGCGGCGGCGCTCTTCTGCGCCGCCTATACGCGCGCAGACGGGGAGGCGCCGCTGTGGGGTGACGCCGATGACGCGCGCGCGTTGCCGCTGGGGTCCGGTTCGATCACCGATCACCGCCATCTGGTCGCCTGCACGGCGGTATTTCTGCAGGACCGGCAACTCGCCGCACTGGCGTGCGGCGGCTGGGACGAGGCGCTGTGGCTCTACGGTGCGGGCGGGTTCGAGCCCGCACCGCCGGCGCCGCCGGCGCCCGCAGTGCAGGCCTTTACGCACGGGGGCGTGTTCATTCTGCGGGCACCCGGGGCGCAGGTGTTTATCGATTGTGGACGCGTCGGGCTTGCCGGCAGGGGTGGCCACGGCCACAACGACATCCTGTCATTCGAGGCCACCCTGGCGGGCTTGCCCGTGATTTCCGAGGCCGGCTGCTACGTCTATACGGCCTCCTTCGAGGAGCGCAATTACTTCCGTTCGACGCAGGCCCACAACACCCCGCAAATCGATGGCGAGGAGATCAATCGCTTCGTCAGCCCGCAGCTGCTGTGGCTGCTGCACGAGGATGCGCAACCGCTGGCCCCGAGCGTATCCGAGGACCCGGCGCGCTCGTGTTCGAGGGTGGCCACAGCGGCTATCGTCGCCTGGCGCAACCTCTCACCCCCCGACGTCGGTTAGAATTGCGGCGCGACGGCATGAGCCGTGTGCATCCGCGACACGTTCGAGGGAAGCGGTAGCCACAGGATCCGTATCCCGCTGCAGCTCGCGCCCGGCTGGAATCTGCTGGAGCTGACGGCGCGTACCGCGCAGTGTCAGCATCGGTCGGGGCGACGCCTGAGCATCAGTTGGGCAGGCTCCCAAGCTTGGCAGTTGACCGAAGAGCAGGGGCGCGTCGCTCCGTCTTATGGGGTGGTGGTGCCTGCCCCACGGCTGGTGTGCAGCGCCCGTGGGCCGGTGGCGGATTTGGCGCTAACGACCATTATGGAGTTCATAGAGGACCGGCATTGACAGCGTTTGACGACAAGCTCGAGGCCCGCAAGCAATGGGACACCGATCCGTGCGGGGCGGTGACGGCGGCACCCCTGACGCCTGAGACGCCGGAATGGTATGAGTCCGTGCGTCGATTTCGCTACGACGTGTATGCGCCGTGGCTCCCGTTGGTGATCGATGCCGCGCGCTGGGCCGGAAAGGACGTGCTCGAGATCGGCGTCGGACTCGGCAGTGATCATTTGGGTTTTGCGCTGGCGGGGGCACGCACACACGCCCTCGATCTGTCAGCCGAGCATCTGCGCCACACGCAGCGCCACCTCGGCTTTCATGGCCGTCAGACCGAGGCGCGCCTGGGTGATGCCGAACGCAACCCCTGGTCCGATAACAGCTTCGACCTGGTCTATTCGTTCGGCGTGCTGCACCACACTCCGGGCACCGCGGTCGCGATGCAGGAAGTACTGCGCGTGTTGCGGCCGGGCGGCGTGGCGGTGATCGGCCTGTATCACCGCGACTCCTGGTTCTACTGGTTGTGGACGATTCTGTGGCGGGGAGTCCTGAGGCTTGGTCTGCTTCTCAAGGGCAAGCGCCGGTTATTGTCGGAGATCGAATACCGCAGTACCGATAATGACGCGCTGCCGCTGGTGAAGGTCTACTCCCGCGGTCAAGCGCGGGCACTGTTTACCGGTTTCGACACGGTGAGTGTCAGTACACATTGCGTGGACGCTGGTCACTTCCCGCCGCCAGTGTCCTGGGTTTTGCAGAAAGTGTCGAAAGAGCGGTTGGAGCGCTGGCTGCGCTTCGGCGGCTGGTACGTCATTGTACGCGCGACCAAACGCCGCTAAGGGTATGGTCCGGCCGCCACGCTGCTCGCGGGCAGTGTATCGGGCACCGTGGTCGCGCGGGTCTGTACCGTGATCGGCGGTCTGGTCGCGGGCATCGCGACCGCGCGTAGCCTGGGACCCCAGGGGCGGGGTCAATATTTTGCCGTCATGACGGCTGCCACCATCCTCGCGCAGGCCTGTAACTTCGGGCTTGGGTCGAGCAATGTCTTTTTGGGGGCGCGGGACCGCGCGCGGATAAGTCCGTTGCTGGCAAACAGCGTGGTTCTGGCCACAGTCTTGCCGTAGTCGCCACCGCGATCGTGCTGATCTGGCGGGCTCCGATCAGCGTGAGCTCGGGGTACCGTTCTCCACCTTGTGGGCGATTGGTATCATCGCCGCCGCTACGCTGCTTTGGAATCTGGGCGCCAGTTTGTTGGTGGCCGAAGAGCGCTTTGGTGCAGTGAATCTGTGGCAGATCGCCAGTACCGTGCTGTCGGCGGGTGCCATCGTCGCCTGCGCCCTGTGGCACGGTTCGGTGCACGTGTTTCTGCTGGCTACTGCGGTGGCCGCGCTGGTGACGGCGGTGGGCTGGTCGCTACGGTCGCATCCCGCGCGTCGGGCCGGTGCGCTTCTCCCCGGCATTGATCCGCTTCGGACTGGGATTCTCCGTTCGTGCGTACTGCGCCGCTGACCGTCGCGTACCTGTTGCAGCGGTCGGGCGCCAGTCTGTTGTTGTTTGCCGGCACGAAAGAGCTCGGGCAGTATTCGATCGCCTCCCAGGTCGCGGATGTACTCCTCATTGTTCCCGGCTCCGTCGGGCTGGTTTTGTATCCGATGCTGGTGCGTCAAGATCAGGACCTATGGCCCCGGGTACGCTCAACGGTGCTGCTAACCACCGTTGCGATGCTGGTTTTGTGCATCATGGCCGCGGTATTTGCCCCGTTGATTCTGCCACTGGTGTTTGGCGCCGAATATTCGCGCGCTGCGGCAGCGCTTTGGGGTCTACTGCCGAGCGTGCTCGCGTACTCCATCGTCAGTGTCCTGTCGCAATATCTGGTGGCCCGTCACTATCCATGGACCGTGGTCATGGCTTGGGTCGCGGGGCTCGCCGCTGCACTGGTAGGTGGCGCTATGCTTACGTCCAGTTACGGTGCGGTCGGGGCAGGGCTCAGCCAGTCCCTCGGGGCTCTGTTGGTTTGCGTGGTAATCGTAGGCATCGCCAAGCAGCGGCGTCTTAGGGCACGGTTTTCAGCGTGATTGAACCTATCGAAAAGCAGGTAGTGCTGTCCAACTACCCTTTGTCCCGCGCTTTCAAACAAAGGCTCGAGGAGCGTTACGGCAGCGCGTTCCGGCTCATTAACGTCGCCGAGCTGCGCCAGGTCTCGCTATGGAACCTGCTGTCGCAACTGCGTGCCATCAGGACGAGCTGCCTATCGGTTGCGACCGAAGATGAGTCCAGCACTGCGCTGCTGCCCATCCTCGAGCTTATGGCCGTGCTGACGCGTGCCACGCATCTTCAGACGCTCGACGCCAATTTGCAGACGAAACCCTTCAACCGTGCGCGTGCCGCGTGGCACGCGCTGCGCCTGGTGGTCGAGTCCGCCCATGCGGCATTCGATCTATGCGTCAGCCAACTGCAGTTGCGCCGTCTTAGGCGCCAGCCGCGCTGCGCTACGCGCGGCACAGTCAACAACCGACGGGTTGCCTATCTCAACTGTAACCTATGGTTCGGTGTGAAGGCCGGTGGCTCGGTGGGTCATATCTCAGGCGTCGCAAACGCGCTGATGGACGCCGGATATGAGCTAATGCTCTTCACCGCCGGCGGTCGACTGCTCGTCGATGAACGTGCGGAGTTGGTGACCTTGCCGGCGCCGAAGATTCTGGCCATGCCGCTTGAGATGAGTCATTACCGTTTTGGGCGGCGCTGTTTGCACCTCATCCGTGGGGCGCTTAGGCCCCGCTCCCCATGTTTCATTTACCAGCGGCTGTCGCTTGGTAACTTCACCGGTGTGACTTTGTCGCGAGGCTTAGGCGTGCCTCTGGTGCTCGAGTACAACGGTTCTGAAGCCTGGGTTGCCAAGAACTGGGGCAGAACCCTGCGCTTTCAGCAGACCGCCGAGCTCGCGGAGGAGGTCAGCATCCGCCACGCGCATCTCATCGTCACCGTCTCGGACGTACTGCGCGAGGAGCTGCGGGCCCGCGGCGTCGATGCGGCGCGCATTGTTACCTATCCCAATTGCATCGATCCGAAGGCTTTCGATCCGGGGCGATTTACCCCGGAAGCCATTGCGCGTACCCGTCACGACGTTGGCTTCGAGAGCGGCGACGTAGTCGCCACCTTCGTGGGCACCTTCGGGCAATGGCACGGCGTCGATGTGCTTGCCAGCGCCATTCGTCTGATGATTCTGGAGCGCCGCGAGCGGCTCGACGCATTGCGGCTGCGGTTTCTGCTGATAGGAGACGGGCAGAAAATGCCGCTCGTTCTCCAGACACTGGCGCTTCCCGGTGCCGAGCGATACGTGCGGCTCGCCGGTCTCGTGCCGCAGCGCGAGGCGCCGCGTTACCTGGCAGCCTCGGATCTGCTCCTGTCCCCGCACGTCGCCAATGCGGACGGCAGTCGCTTCTTCGGCTCCCCCACCAAGCTGTTTGAGTACATGGCAATGGGTCGCGGGATCGTGGCCTCCGACCTCGATCAGATCGGTGACGTGCTGCGACCGGCGATCACACTGCCCGAGCTTGCGAACCTGAAGGACGCGTCCGGAACGCAGGCAGTTGCGGCTCTCGTGCCCCCTGGCGATGTTGGTTCGCTGATGGGCGGCATCGAACGGCTGGCAGCCGATGCCACGCTGCGAAACGCGCTCGGCCGCAACGCGCGACGTTTGGCGCTCAGCCGCTACACCTGGGGGCATCATGTCGCCGCGATGCTGCAGGGATTGGAGCGGCTTGGTCTGCCGGAAGTGGCCCCGGGCGGCGCGGTTGCGGAGCATTAGGCGTTGCTTGCCGGCACCATCTGCGCCACGGCCGCGCTCCTGTGCGCGGCGTATCTGCTGCGGCGCGCCCCCGTGCCGCTGCGCGCGCCGCTCGGCGTCTTTCTCACGTTTTATGTGCTGACCACTTGCATCGGCGCCACCATCCTCGCCGTTCCCTTGATTCGCGATCTCTGGGCTGCCACCTATCCGACGATGGATTCGAAGTGGATCACGCCCGGAGACTCCTGGGGCTACTGGTTCATGGTCTGGGGACCGGTGCTGGTCACGAGTGCCGCCGCGCTCTGGTTCTATCCTTTCATGCGCGAGCCAGCCATGGTGATACGGCACTGGCTCGGTAGGCGCGTGGACGTGCTCACGGCTACCCTCGTGGGCGCAGTCATGTGCGTGTTCTGCTTCGTCAATTTGTCACTGCACGGTTACTCCAGCGTCGGCCTTTTCGCCAGCGAAGGCTTCTACCGCGAAAATATCGCGCTGCGGGTCGAGATGTTCGACAGTCTCGGCACGCTGCACTTTGCAGCGATCTACATGGGTATCCCGGCGATCGCGATTCTGGCTTTGTGCAACGCAGCTCGTACCCGCAAACCGAGTTGGTGGTCGCTGTTCGCTGCCCTGTCGGCAGCGTTGGTGCTGCTCTATGCGGCGACACTTACCAAGGCGAACGTCCTCATCTACGGCATTGAGACGGTGGTGGCTGCCCAGATCCTCGGTATCATGCGGCTGCGCGGTCTGATCAGCGCGGTGGTGGGCGGTGTCCTGGTGCTGACCGTTTCGAACGCTCTGTTGGCCGGCGGCGACGCGCTGGATCTGGCCATAAGCGGTTACAACATCATCTTCCGCGAGGCTTCCGACGTGCCCTTCTATCTGGCGGTGTTTCCCGCGCAGCTGCCGTTCGTGGGAATCGATCTCGGCCTCGGCGCGTTCGGGATCGGCCCGAGCGTTCCCTCCAACCAGATGGTCGCGAACTTCATGTATCCCCACGAGACCTGGGCGCAGGGGGCTGCGCCGGCCGCCGCGCACGTCATGGCCTACGCGCAGGCCGGTTATCCTTGGTCTTTCGTTACAATGCTCCTGATGGGGGCTTGGATCGCGGTTGCCGGTCAGATGCGCCGGTTGGTGAGAAATCCGGTGGTGTTTTCGGCTTTCATTGGCGCCGTTACAGCGTGTTATTACCTGAGCCAGGGTGATCTCGTCGGCACCTTCAATGTCTCCTACGGATACAAGTGGTGGATTGCGGCGCTGCTGCTGCTCATCGCGACGCAACGGCTTCTGGAGTTGGCGCTGCGAGCGCCGGGATCAGCAAACAAAGCACCGGTGATTCTACATGACAACCCCGTCGATTAACCTGCGCCGCCTGACGATGCTGCTGTGGTCGCGCCGCCTGGCGCTCGTTGGTTTCGTGCTCGCAGCGTCGATAGTCAGCGCGCTCTATGCCCTAACGCGCCCGGTAATGTACGAGTCGAACGCTGAGCTGGCCCAGGTCAAGGATGATTCCTCGCAGCTCGGCGGCGCTTTGGGCAGCATCGCCGGTCAACTCGGAGGCTTGGTGGGCGGTCTGGGTCTTGCTGGCGGCGCGACGTCAGTCGAAGAGTCCGTGGAGGTGCTCAAATCGCGTGATTTGACGCTGCGCTTCATGAGCGAACATGGGGTGATGCAGTTTCTATTTCCCACGCTCTGGGACCAAGCCGCCGGCAAGTGGAAGCCTGAGGCGAACGCCGAGGGTAGCTCTTGGGCGGCGCCGCTCGCTAAATGGCTATCCTCACGCCACCGATCAAACCAATGCCGCGTCCTCCCGGGCCGTCACCCGATCTTGCCGTCAAGCGCTTCGATGACATCCGCGTCGCCAACATCGACCGCCGTACTAACTTTATACACCTGTCGGTGCGCGGCCCTTCGCCGGAGATAGCGCGCAGCTGGGCCACGGCTCTGATTCAGGAAGTCAACGAATCGTTACGGCAGCGAGCCCTGGAGGATTCACGTCGTGCGATCGCGCTACTCTCGAGCAAAGTCGAAAACGATCACAGCAGAGCATGCGCATGATCGCCTCGGCGCTGCTCGAATCGCAATTGCGCCACGAGGTGGCGGCCGAGAGCCGCCGTGAGTTCGCGCTGCGCGTGCTTGATCCGCCGAGCTTGCCCGACCAGCGCTTCTCGCCGAAGCGTTTGCACATCGTGATGGTCGGGGCAGTGCTTGGATTTCTTCTGGGCGCAGCCTATGTCCTGGGCATTAGCGCCTGGCGCCACGGCCGCGCACGCGCCGCTGCCGCGTCCGCGCGTGGAGCAGTGGTTTGACTGAGCCCGCGAGGCCGGTCCTGCAGGTGGTTCAGCACCTGCGCACCGGATCCATCGAGCTGCTGCAATTGCCGCGCGCCAACCCCGGACCGGCTGAGGTTCTGGTGCGCGGACGCCGCTCTCTCTTGTCAGCGGGTACCGAGCGGATGTTGCTCGAATTCGGGCGTGCGGGGCTGATCGGTAAGGCACGCCAGCAACCGGAGCGCGTGCGCTGCTGCTTGATCGGCTGCGCACCGATGGCATCGGTCCGGTGCTCGAGGCAGCCTTCAATAAGCTCGACGAGCCGCTGCCGCTCGGATACGCGAGCGTCGGCACGGTCATGGGCGTGGGCGGCGAGGTGCGCAACGTGCGCGTCGGCGACCGCGTCGTGTCCAATGCACCGCACGCCAGTTGGGCCCGGGTGTCGGCCAACCTGTGCGCGCGCGTGCCGCCGCAGGTGAGCGACGATGCGGCGGCTTTCGTCGTGCCGGCGGCGATTGGTCTACAGGGCATCCGACTCGCGGCGCCGACCCTGGGGGAGACTTTCGCGGTGATCGGCGCCGGGCTTATCGGGCTGCTCACCGTTCAAATACTGGCGGCTGCCGGTTGCCGCGTCATCGCCATCGACAAGCGCCCGGATCGATTGGCGCTCGCACGGCGCTTTGGAGCGACCGACGTGCTGACCGGGGCAGACACGGATGTGCCGGGCACCGTGCTCGACCTTACGCGCGGACGCGGCGCCGATGGCGTCTTGATCACGGCGGCCACCGACAGTGATGTGCCGGTGCGCGACGCCGCACACATGAGCCGCAAGCGCGGCCGCTTGATCCTCGTGGGCGTCGCGGGGCTGAACCTGTCGCGGGCGGACTTCTACGCTAAGGAGCTGAGCCTGCAGGTCTCCTGCAGCTATGGCCCCGGGCGCTACGATCCCGATTACGAGGCGCGCGGCCAGGACTATCCGCTACCGTACGTGCGCTGGACCGAGCAGCGCAATTTCGAGGCCGTGCTGGAGCTACTGGACAACGGGCGGCTGCAGGTGCAGCCGCTGATCTCACATCGTTTCGAACTCGAGCGCGTCACCGAGGCCTATGACGCGCTCCTTCGAGACGAGAACGCGCTGGCATCCTGCTGTCATACGGCGCGACTGACGAAACCGCACCTGCGGTGACCGTGCCGGTGCTCGGTGCGCCGGCGCCGGCGGCCACACCGGTGGTGACGGTGATCGGGGCGGACAATTACGCCCGCCGTTATCTGCTGCCGGCGTTGCGTGCGGCCGGCGCCCAGCTCGAGACGCTGTATCTTCGGGCTCGACCCTCAGCGCCTGGACGGCGCGACGCGCGGGGTTTGCCTACCTGTTGACCGACGCCGCCGCTGCGCTCGCGGCGGTCGAGGTCAACGCGGTGGTGATCGCAACGCGTTACGACACCCACGCGCGCTACGCTTGTGAGGCGCTTGCCGCCGGTAATACGTCTTCGTCGAGAGACCTGGCCTTAAGCAGCGCCGAGCTCGCGGAGGTCGGTGCAGCCTACGATGCGGCGCGCGCGCGCGGCGGGGCTCCGGTATTCATGGTGGGGTTCAACCGGCGTTTCGCCCCGCTCGCGGTCGAGCTGCGAAAGCGGCTTGCGGGCTGCCCGGACCTCGCTGCCTCGTCTATACCATCAACGCCGGAGCGCTGCCGCCCGGGCACTGGAGCCAGGAGCCGCTCGTCGGGGGCGGCCGGGTCGTGGGTGAGGTCTGTCACTTCATCGACCTGCTGCGCTACCTCATCGCCCAGCCGATCGTAGCCGTCAACACGGTGGCAGTGCCGTCCCCTGGCGGCCAGCTAAGTGAATCGGTTTCGATCGCGCTGAGCTTCGCCGATGGTTCGATTGGCACCGTCCACTACTTTGCCAACGGCGCCCGCGCCTTCCCGAAGGAGCGCATCGAGGTGTTTATGGCCGGTCGCACGCTGCGGCTGAATAACTTTCGCACCCTTGAGAGCTTCTCCGCACCGCGGCTGGCCTTCCGGCGCGCCAGGACAAGGGCAACCGTGCCTGCGTACAAGCCTTCATCGCCGCGGTGCGTGGCGGTTCGATGAGCCCGATCCCTTTTGAGGAGATTGTTGAAGTCTCGCGGATTACGCTCGAGGCGGCACGGCAGTCGGCAACCTGAGGTGAGCGAGGCACTTTGCTTAAGAACTGTGAAGCACTTTTGAAGATCATATCGTCAACCGTCGCGCGCCGGCCACGTTTGCTAACATCACCATGATGCTTGGCACGCATACAGCCGGGACTTCCGCGACCGGCCGCTGGCTTTTCGCGTCTGGTTTGTTTTTTCTGACGTTCGCTGGCTGCGGCGGCGGTGGCGGGAGCGGTGGCAGTTCGTCGCCTGGGGAAAATAGCGGCATCTCGCAGCCCGCCCCAGCGCCGGCCGGTTACCCGCAGTTCATTTATCCGACCGCAGGGCAACTGTCGGTCACAGGCGGGCAGGCTTTTCAGTGGTCGGCGGTCTCCGGGGCGGCGTACTACCAACTGCAGCTCGGCAGCTCCTACGGCGCCAACGATATCTTCGACTCCGGAGCAATCACCGCCACGTCGGTGACACCCCCGCACCTGCCCGCCGCAGGCGTCGTGTACGCGCGGGTGCGCGCCGTGCCGTCCGGATGGTCCACGGCGCTCCCGCCCGGCTCTATCCGCGCGGCACATACGCCACGTTCCGCACCGATGCACAGGTGAGCGGGGCTTCATTTACTTATCCGCCAAACAACGCCACGGCCGATGCCGACAGTCCGATTGCCTGGACGGCGGATCCGGTGGCGCAGGGTTACCGGCTGGTGCTGGTCAATGCCTCCGACGCCTCGACACTGTTGGATACCGGTACGATCCACAGCTCGATGCGCGTGGTTGCCGGATTGCCGGCCGGCACGAAGATCACCGCGACGCTATCCACCTATTACACCGCGAACCTCAGCAGGTCTCAGACCCTGAGCTTCACTGCGGGGAATTCCACGGTGAGCGTAGCCGGCATGCTGGCGGTGGCGCGCTCACTCGGGGGAACGGTGCGCCAGATGGCCGACCTCGACAACCAGCCCCACGACGGCACGCCGCTCGCGATCGTGGCCGCCGCCGCCGATGTGGGTGCCGTCGACTGCGTGGCATTCTCGAATGCGTTGTTGGCCGAACTCACGGACGCGAATTTCCCCTTGCAGTACCGCGCCCGCGGCGTCTGCTTTAGCTCCCCGGACTGCCACGAGCTGGTCGAGGTCCTGGACTCGGATCACGACCGCTGGGTGACCGTGGATGCCACCTTCGGGCTTTATACGCTCAATGGCTCCGCGCAAGCCGCCACCATCGAGGAGATTTCGGCCGCGGCTCGCAGCGTGGATTTTGGCTCGCTGTCATACGTCTACCTCACCAACTCCGGCAATCTCTACGCGAAGGCCTACTATCTTGACTATCCGACGCTGTTCCTCGGGGTGTACGTGCCAGGCACCATCAATGACTTTGAGGAAGCGCCGGTCGCATCGCTGGTGCCGTACTTCGATCTCGTCGGCACTTCAGTGGACGGGCCGATGTCGGGCTTTTACGCCATCCAGTGCGCGACGGGTTCCAGCAGCGCGACCGCGAATTGGGACGGCACCGTGAGGACCGATCCATGCCGAAGCGGCTTTACTCCGATTGCCTACGGCTACGCCGTGTCGTTGGTATCGGGGGATAGCAGCGCGGCCGCCATCTGGACGCCGCACCGGTTCGCATTTTAGCTCAACCGGTTGCCTGATTCGCTGACGTTGTCGCGCATGACTAAATGGGCGGTGGCACCGGTCGTGACAATGCACGGCAGTGCGCTCAGGCTCGCGTTCGCGAAGCGGTTGTCGACAATGCTGGCGCTGCCGTTAATCTGCAGCGCCGCGTCGCCGGCGTTGCGCAGCCCCCAGTCCTCGATGCGATTACCCGACACGATTGCGTTCGGCACGTTGATGTTGATGGCCCGGCCTTGCGTTGCGCGCACGATATTGCCGCTGACACACACACCACCCGGAGAGTCGGTCTCTACACCGATGCCAATGCCCCCGCAGCACTCCACGTGATTGCCGATGATGCGTCCGTCGCGCATGTTCGTGCCCGGCGCAATCGAGCCTACGTTAAGTGCAATCTGGCCGCTATAGGGGGAAAGGCCTCCATTGAAAATGGTGTTGTGGCTGATGTCGTAGCGAAAGCACGCTTCTACCTTGATAGGGCTCTCGTAGTCGGCTAGGTGGTTGCCCAGAATGCGGATGGCCGCGCAGCCATAGGCCTTGAGTCCGCGCACTGAGCGTACGGTTGGTCCGATGGCGGCTTCGAAGGCGCGCCGGCCCTGCAGGGAGTTATTTGCAAAGAGGCCGCTGTCCACGCGCGTGATGTTGCAGCCGAAGTGCGAGCCGTCAAGCTGATTGTTGACAAAGTGCGCGAAGCGCGATTCCTGGATGTCGCAGATGTCGAAACGGCTCACACTGCCGGTGAAGCGGCAGTCGCTGAGCAGTGCGTCCACGTTGGTGAACAGTTCGACTGCGCAGGTGTACTGACCTGCATTACGGAAGTCGCGGAATTCACAGCTCTGTACGGCCACCCGCTCTGCACCGCCAATGCGCAGCGCCTGTCCGGTGCCCGCATCGTTGGTCGACTCGGAGCCGTCGAAGATGCCGTTGCGGCATTCGAACCGTTCCACCAGTGCGCCCGGATCGTAGGCGACAAGCGTGAGCGGCGGTCCGAGCGCGTACGTAACCTGCAGCGGTGTATCCAGCTCGATTGCCTCCGGGCGCACGGCAGCGATGTGAGTCCAGGAGGGTGGGTACGAGGAGGGGTCATGTGTCGGGTAGTCGTTGAATATAAGCCGCGCCGACTGCCCGACCCGAAATCCCACAGTGCGGTCCATCATTAGCGCGCGACTGCCCTGTGTCGCGCCGCGCAGAACCGTGGCGCTCACGGTCGGCGGCGGCGGCGTGCGCACGAATGCGAAGGTGGCGCCACGGGGTCGTACCGTGGCGCCCTCAAAGTCGATCACCGTTGCACGCGTGACCGGCACGTTCTGATCCAGCCGGTACACTTGCCCATAACCCCCGCCGAGCACCCGATGCCCGGTGCTCAGGGCCGCACGCCAGGCGGCCGAGTCATCGGCCGAGCCGTCACCGAGTGCGCCATAACGGCGCACGTCACCCGGGGCAAAGGCATCCCGGATGATGGTCACCTTCGCCGCCCGCTCCAGTGCTGTCGCTGCGCCAGCGGCGGCCTTGGCCTGGTCCTGGGCGCGCACGCTCTCGGCCGCGGCGAGGGTTAAGGCAGCTGCGATGGCGCGGCGTCGATCCATGGTACGTCTCTCGTGCGAGGTGGCGATGGGGTAGGCCTCGTCAGCGTAGCGTTGCCGGCTTGTCCGTGAGCGGCGGAGCAGGGCTCTCGGCACCGGCGGCGCCCGGCAGCGGTCGCCGCTTGAGGCGCAATGCGGGCTTCTCCACGAGGCGCCAAGACGCGAGGGCCACCAGTGCCGTAATGACTGCGGTGAGTGCCCCGTACTGCCAGGAGCCCTTCAGGCCGAACACGAGCAGCGTGTTGATGACCAGCATGTGATAGACATAAACGCCGTAGGAGATGTCATTGCCACGCAGCAGTGCGTGAGCGAGGCCTTGGAAGGAAAAGGCGAACGAAAAGATCAGACCGGCCAGCAGCAGCCGCTCAGTCAGCATGAACAGGGCATTTTTCTCCAGGTTCCAGCCGACCAGCCCAAACACCTTCCAGGCGAGCAGCACAAAAACGGCGTAGGTGATCGCCCAGTAGGCAAACTTCCCGCGTACGAAGCGGAATAGCAGCGGCAGCTTCACATAAAAGAGCACCCCAATCAGAAAACCAAAAAGATGGGTGGCTACCGAGATGTAGACAAACGTGAGCGCGAGCCACGCGAAGCTCGCCTTGTTCCAGCCTGGCGCGGTCCAGGCGGGCAGTTCGAGCTCGTAGAGGAGCACTGAGGCGCAAAGACTGACCGTCAGCAGCAGGACGGCCCGTCGCGGAAAGCGGTTCGTGAGATAGAACATCAGCGGCAAACACACGTAGAACTGCAGCTCGGTGGCGAGTGTCCACAGCACGCCGTTGACGCTGCCAGTACCAAAGCCGCGAAACATCCCCAGGCCGCCGTCGACATGCTGAAAAAACGTCGTCTGGCCTACAATGTAGGCGAGCAGTTTCAGTTTCGGGGTGCTCGAGTTCAGATAGCCCAGCAGCGTGAGCAGCAACAGCGTGACTGCCGTCATGGTCCACAGCCCCGGATAGATACGCAGCGCGCGGTTGCGGAAATATTCGCCGATGCTTGCGCAGTGCGCGAGCGAGGCGCTCACCAAGAAGCCGCTGACGATGAAAAAGATCGGAACGCCCGGGAAAAATGTCACGACGCCCGGGATTGAAATCTGCAAATGGTCGCTGACGTGTATCGCGACGACCTGGTACGCCGCCAGCAGGCGGATCAGGTCGAAGTTGTTGTGCCTTGAAAGCGCTTGCGGATGCTTTTCAACCAACATGCAGTTTCAGTCTCGTACATTGGCGGCCCGCGGGAAGCGCTGCAGACCGAATCCAATCCTGCGATGATCCCCGGGTTGAGCCTTCGGTACCAATGCTCGTCAGTATCGCATGGGCGAGTCTGAATCATAGGGCTCCGATGGCCGCAGGCGCAGAGGGATCAACGGTACATGCTAGAGCGCGTCGGCAGGGTTCTTTACACGGCGAAATTCTGCGCCCGTCGCAGCTGGCGGCGCGCGTCTGGTATCGCAGCTGGCACCGCGCCCCAGGCTCGGCGCCGCACCGCCCCTGCGGTCGCTTCAATCACAGTTCACCGCGCCGCTTGCACCTGCGCCGAGCATGCTGGGACCCGACTCGTTCTGCTTTCTCAACGAGAGTCACGCCATCAGCGCGTCCGTGGATTGGAATAATCCTCGCTGGCCGCGCCTCTGGCGCTATCACCTGCATTACTTCGACGACCTCAACGCCACCAATGCGGCCGCGCGCGCGGCCTGGCATCACGCGTGGATCGAGCGCTGGATCTGCGAGAACCCGGCGGGTGCCGGAGTTGGCTGGGAGCCATACCCGCTGTCGCGCCGGGTGGTCAACTGGATCAAGTTCCTGCTGCGGGGCGGCACTTCCGAGCAGGCCATAAGCGACAGTCTTGCAACGCAGGCGCGCTGGCTCATGCGGCGGCTCGAATGGCACTTGGGCGGCAACCACCTCATCGCCAACGGGCGGGCACTGATTTTCGCCGGGGCGTTCTTCCAGGGCTCCGAGGCGGATAAATGGCTCGCGCGCGGACGGGCCTTGCTGTCCGGGCAGCTGCAGGAGCAGATTCTGCCTGACGGCGGCCACTATGAGCGCAGTCCGATGTATCACGCGCTCGTGCTGGAGGACCTGCTTGATAGCTGCAACATCCTGAGGTGTTACGGCTATGAAGTTCCGCCTCGCTGGCACGCGTACGCACAAGCGATGCGCACCTGGCTGGCGGCCATGGTGCATCCGGACGGAGAGATTGCGTTTTTCAACGACGCGGCGCTGGGCATGGCAGCGGCGCCTGCACAGATTGAGCATTACGCGCACCGGCTGCTATTGCCCCCGCATCCCGCAGCGGCAGGGTCACTGCTGCTTGCCGATAGTGGTTACGCGCGCCTGAGTGTCGCCGACGCATTGGTGCTGGCCGACTGTGGCGCGATTGGCCCCGATCATCTGCCCGGTCACGCCCACGCCGACACGCTCAGTTTCGAACTCAGTCTCGGAGCCGAACGGGTGCTGGTCAATTCCGGCACCTCATTGTATGAGGTCGGAGCCGAGCGCCTGCGCCAGCGGGGCACGGCAGCGCATAACACCGTGGTCGTGGCGCAGGAAAATTCTTCCGAAGTATGGCACGCCTTTCGTGTCGCACGCCGGGCGCGGCTTCGCGACGTCACCTTCAGCGCCGATCCCCAGGCGCCTGCGGTTCGGGCTACCCATGACGGCTATGCTCGACTCGGCGGGCAGAACCTGCACGCGCGCAGCTGGCAACTGCGCGCCGGCGCGCTGCGCATCGAGGACTCTATCAGCGGGGCTCCCGCCCCTGCGGTGGCGCACTTTCATCTGCATCCGCAGCTGACGCTTGCAGCGCACGACCCGACTCAGGGTACGGTGCAAATTGTGACGACGAACGGACGGCGTCTGCACTTCAGATTCTCGCAGGGCGCGCCGCTCGACGTCTATGAGTCCAGCTGGCACTCCCACTTTGGCTGCGCCGAGCCGGCGCGCGCACTGCGCGTGCGTTTTCACGGCCCGAGGCTCTGCACGACCATCGAGTGGAGTTAAGCGGTGACCGCGCTAATTGTGACCGGCATTTTCGCATTCGCCGCCGCGGCCGCACTAACGGGCTATGTTCGCCGCCTGGCAATCTCGCACGAGGTATTGGACGTGCCCACTGCGCGCAGCTCGCACACGATCGCGACGCCGCGCGGGGGAGGCGTCGCGGTGGTCGTGGTCGTGATCGTGGCGGCGTGCGGGCAGCGCGCCGCCGGCGTCATCGATACTCCCTTGCTGCTGGCATTGCTCGGCGGGGTCGTCGTGGCGGCGGTAGGCCTTGTGGACGACCGCCACACGGTGTCGCCAGGTGTCCGCCTGGTGCTTCATTTTGTTGCGGGGGGTGGGCGGTGAGTTGCCTCGGGGGTCTGCCACCGCTGCAAATCGGGGCGCAGACGGTGCAGCTGGGTGGTTTGGGCTTCTGCATCGCCGTGCTGGGGGTCGTATGGACACTGAACCTTTTTAACTTCATGGACGGGATTGACGGCATCGCCGCCTCAGAGGCGGTATTTGTCGCCCTCGCAGGGGCTGCCCTGACCGCCGGTATGCAGGGGGCGGTGGCCGCCTCGGCCGTAGTTTTGCGGCGGCGGCGGGCGGATTTCTTGTATGGAACTGGCCCCCAGCGCGCATCTTCATGGGCGATGCCGGTAGCGGCTTTATG
The DNA here is from genome assembly GCA_963806375.1 of uncultured Pseudomonadota bacterium. Taxonomy (GTDB): domain Bacteria; phylum Pseudomonadota; class Gammaproteobacteria; order Steroidobacterales; family Steroidobacteraceae; genus 13-2-20CM-66-19. The sequence goes on along the minus strand of CAWDXW010000005.1, from coordinate 145,544 downwards.
GGCTACGTGATCAGCGTGTTTGCCTTGGCGGCAACGAGGCTAAGTCCGATTGGTGCTTGGGTCTGGTTGATTCTCGGGGGCGCCTTTTTTGCGGACACAACCGCAACCCTCGTGCGTCGCGTGCTGCGCGGTAGACGCGCTCACGAACCGCATCGCAGCCACGCCTATCAGCAACTTGCGCGCCGGTTGGGCAGTCACCGCCGCGTGACGCTGTTGCTGCTCGGGGTGAACTTGCTCTGGCTTGCACCGTTAGCGGTGCTAGCGACACGACGGCCGGAGTGGGCAGGGATCCTGGTGCTGGTGGGACTGCTGCCACTGGCCGCGCTCGCACTTCTTTGCGGCGCGGGAGGCGCGGAAGTCGAAGCTCCTTACGCCTGTGGGCGCTACGGATGCGGGTCCGGCTGGCATTCAAAAACCAGCTGCTGACGACTGCTGGCGGCAGGCGTCCGGCAACGGCCACGTTCCATCGGCAGAAACCGGCTGAAGCACCCAGCAGGAAGTTCGTGAAGGGGCCGCTCAGAAATGATAGTCCCGTTACGTAACTCATGCGAATGCCGACATCAGCCGCCAGCCGAGTTAGCTGGCGGCGCGTGAAGATGTCCACGTGGCGCGACTCGGCGTTATAGGGCAGATCAGCTGGGAGTTCCGACAGCGCGTCGGTCCATTTGCCCTTGAGGGGTCCGAATTTGTTGAGTGCAGCCACGAGGTACTCGGTGCACTTCAGCAGCAGCGCACCCAGTACCGGCAAGCGTGCCAGCGCGCTCTCGGTCTTGAACGGCCCGTAGCCGTTTGGCACGGTGATGAGTAACAGCCCATCCGCGTGCAGCAGTCGGCGGCAGTTCGCCAGCACCACGCCCGGTTGATCGAGGTGTTCCAGAACATCAGCAAGCACCACCACGTCGTATTGCGCACGCGCGTCAATCAGACTTTCCGCGCTCCGACACTCGAAACGCAGTCCAGGACCGGCAAAGGAATGCTGCGCGTAGCGGATGTTCGGTTCGTGGAGGTCGATGCCGAGCACCTCATCCCCGGCGCGCCCTAGATAGCGCGTCACCGCGTAGCCGCGGCCCGCCCACGTCAAGGACGCTTAGGCCGCGACCGCGACGGGAGCGCAACCGATCGCAGGCATTGCGTAGCAACATTACCTTGCGCGTGTGACCCCAAACGTTCTCCCGGAGCAATTGCGCCGTCGGTACTGCGGGGTCATTCAGTGACATCAGATCAACCCTAGGACCAAGGCGTAAAGACTGCCGCAGTCCTGCGCGCAGATCGAGCGGGGGTGCCCAGCCCAGCCGCCGGCGGGTGTCGCGGTCATCTACGGTAAGACTCCCACAGAGTCTCATGAAATCCACCTCGCGCCCGGCGGCAGCGGCGGCGAGGCGCAGCACACCGACGGGCACCGGCCACAGGCGCGCAGTGACGCCAAGCATTTCGGCGCACAGGCGCACCAATTCCGGCGTCGACACGGCGGGCGCGTCGGCCACCAGCAGCGGCGCACCTGGGGCAGCCGGATGGGTGAGACAAGCGATGAGTAAGTCGCACAGATTCCACACACTGACCAGGCTGCGACGATTGCGGATCGCGCCCAGCGGAAGCGGCCCGCCATGCTGGATCGAAGCGACCAGTCGGCCGAAATCTCCTGGGGCTTTAGGTCCGAAAACGAGCGGCGCTCGGACCACGCACAGCTCGGGAACTGCGGTGGCGGTGGTCGCTGCGGCACGCTCGCCGTCCAGTTTCGTGCGCGCTAGAGATCATGGGGGGCTGGCGGCGAGCGCGCATCAAAGGACCCGGAACCGGAAGTCGCGCCCAGTACACCGATTGAGCTCAATAGGATCATGCGCCGGACGCCGGCGGTCGCTGCCGCACGTGCCAGTGCGCCGACCGCGTCGACGTTGACCGCGCGCATGCGCAACACCTGCGCCTCCGTGCGCGGGCTGCCACGATGGGCAACGGCCGCCAAGTGCACGATCGCCTCCGCGTCCCTGAGGATCGGCTCCCAGGGCGCCGCACAAATGTCGTCGATAACACACACTTCCAGCGAGGCGTGCGGTGCCAGCGGACGGCGCGTTACGGCGCGCACGCAGTAGCCCCGTCCCAGGAGTTCGTCAAGCAAATGGCGGCCGATGAAGCCGTCCGCTCCGGTGACGATGACCCGCGGCGCTGCGTTCACCGGCGCACCGCCGCCGCGCTAAGGGCGCGTTCCAGGACCGCAAGACAGTCCTGCGCCTGGCGCGTGCGGGAATAAAGCGGCGCGGCGCGTGCCGCGGCAGTCGCCAGCCGCGCCCGGAGCTGCGAGTCGCGTGCCAGCCGAAGGCAAGCTTCGGCAAGTGCGGCGGGATTCATCGGTGCGACGACGAGCCCCGCACCATGTTGCTCCACAATGTGCGAACCTTCCCCTCGCGGGCCGCTGTAAATGGTCGGCAGCCCGACGGCCATCGCCTCGAAGATCTTCGACGGAATGACGGTTTCAAAGAGCGGCGACGCCCGCAGGTGCACGAGGGAGGCGTCGCATACCGACCAGTAGCGCGGCATCGACGCCTTCTCCTGCCGCGCCGCGAAGCGCACGTTAGATAGCCCGCGCTCGTGCGCGTTGCGCTCGAGGTCCACCTTGGCGGCGCCGACGCCGACAAACATGAAGGTGACCTCAGTGCCGCGCAGCCGTTCGGCGGCCTCGAGCACGTTTTCAAGGCCGTGTGCCAGTCCGAGCGTACCGAGATAGCCGACGACGAAGCGTCCTTGCAGCCCGAACTCGGCTTCGAGCTGCGGATCGCGTGGCATGTTCGGCCTGAACAATTCAAGGTTGGCGCCGCTTATGACCACGTCGATCTTCTCCGCCGCGATGCCGCGGCGCACCAGGTCGGCCTTGAAGGCCACAGTGAGTGCGATGATGCGAGCTGAACGCCGGTACAGGAAGAGTTCGAGTTTCTCCAGCGTGCGCAAGGAGAAGGGGGCGCCGCGCAGTGCTTCGGTGGCCGCGATGCTCGCCGGCCAGAGGTCCCTGATTTCGAACACATGCGAGACACCGCGCAGCCACGCGTACATCACGCCGGCCAGCGGCACGAACAGGTGTGGCGAGGTGGAAATCACTACATCAGGCCGCGGTTCGCGCCAGGCCATGAGGAAGGCTGAGATGGCGTACGAGAGGTAATCGAGCGTGCGACGAATGGTGCCCTCGTTGGCACTGATGTATGTCAGGACGCGGACTACGCGGATCCCGTCCAGCGATTCAATGCTGCGCAGCCTGTTGCGGTAGCCGGGAAACAACCGGCCTTCCGGGAAGTTGGGCGCGCTGCATAGCACGGTGACCGAATGTCCCTGTGCGACCCAGAGCTTGGCGCGCTCGTAGACGTGCGCCGCCGGGGCGGAGGGCTCGGGGAAGAAATGATCAGAGAAAAATAGGATGCGCATCAAGCAGCACGGGCGGCGAGCGGGCTGACCGTCTCGCTTACGGTGTCACGCCGTTGCTGGGCACGGCGCTGATGCGCGTATGACCCGCGCGTGCGTTGTCGCTCCGACCGCAGCGTCAACACGCGGTTGCCCGGGCCGCATCCCGCAGCACAACGCTGGGGGCGCTTGGTGAGGGCGGGGGACGCACCGACGCCACGGGCATCGCCGCAAGGCTGAAGCGTAGCCTCCTGTAGGTCGATCGGCGCGGCGCGCAAGCGAGGCAATAAACGAACGCGGGGCGAGCCCCCCTGGTGTCCCGAGGGCAGCGCCGCGCGCCAGGCGGCTGACACGTCCCCGGGAACAAAGCGATCCTGGAGGACAGCGACGCCCTCGGCGCGCTCCCACGGGTCCGCGTCCCGGGGTGGCACGCGCCGAGGACTCAGTCTCACCAGCCAGAGCAATGTCAGCGCCCAAGAGGCCCAGTGCACCGGCGATAGCATCTCGTCTGTCCAGAGCGGGATTCTCCGTGTTGCCAGCTGGAGACGGCGCGCCGCGGATGTTGCATCGTCAACCAAACACTCGGCAATCCGTTTTGCGATCAGGCGCGGTGTCGGAAGTATCTTACCTGCCTTGGGGCGAGGGGAACACTGTGATTCCTTTACAATTCCCAGCCGCTGCGCCGGCGCGAATGCTACTTTCGCGCGGCCAACAAGCGATAAGATAGCAACCGGATGAAGGACCAGCGTTCAGCAGCGGGGCAACACACGATCGCCGTGAATACGGCCGAAGCGTTCCTGGCTCTGCCCCGGGGCGCCAAGCGCCTCATCATGGCGTCGACCGATGCCATCGCCATCCCCACCGCGTTGTGGGCGGCACTGGCACTGAAGTTTGACTCGCCCGATCCGCTGCTCGCACGTACGCTCGCTTACTTCCTGGTCGCCGTCTTTTCGGCGCTGCTTTTTTTCTCGGTGTTGGGACTGTATCGCGCGGTGATCCGCTTCGTCGGGCCCAAGGCGATGCTCACGGTGTTGGCCGGCGTCAGCCTGTCAGTGCTGGTGCTGGCTGCCTTCGATCGCTTCTTCGCACAGCATCAGATTCCGCTTTCCGCCTTCGGCATCTACTGGGCGCTCGCGCTGCTGTACGTCGGCGGCAGCCGCTTCGTCGCCCGTCACCTGTTCCTGCACAGCAGCAGCAACCGCAGGGCGGCGGCGCGGGTGGCGATCTACGGAGCCGGGAATGCGGGCGCGCGCGTGTGTTCGGCGCTGCTGGGCGGACCGGACTTCGAGCCCGTGGCCTTCATTGACGACAAGAAGTCGCTCCAGGGCAGCAGCATCAGCGGCCTGCGCGTCTACGACTCTGACTCCCTGCCGCGAGCTGGTGCGGCAGCACCGCATCGATCGGGTGCTGCTCGCCATGCCGGCTGCCACGCGGCGGCGGCGGCGCGAGATCCTCGCGCAGCTCGAGCCGCTGGGCGTGCGCGTGCAGTCGCTGCCGAATCTCTCTGACCTGATCTCCGGCAAGGCGCAGATCAGTGAGTTGTGTGATGTCGATGTCGGCGATCTTCTGGGGCGCGACCCGGTGCCGCCCAAGCCGCGCCTGTTCGGTTCGTGCATTCGTGGCAAGTGCGTGCTGGTCACCGGAGCGGGCGGTTCGATCGGCGCGGAGCTGTGCCGGCAGATCATCCGCCTGAGCCCGAGCCGGCTGGTGCTGTTCGAAATGTCGGAACTGGCGCTGTACAACATCGAGCGTGAGCTCGAAGAGGTCGCCGCGCACGAGAACCTGACAGTGGAGGTAGTGCCGCTGCTTGGCAACGCTCACCATCGCCACCGCGTCCGCGAAGTGCTCGCCGCGTTCAACGTCCAGACGGTCTATCACGCTGCCGCCTACAAGCACGTGCCGATCGTCGAACACAACGTCGTGGAAGGCATCCACAACAACGTGATCAGCACCTGGTACACGGCCGAGGCAGCGCTTGAGACCGGGGTCGAGACCTTTGTGCTGATCTCCACCGACAAGGCGGTCAATCCCGCCAACGTCATGGGGGCAACCAAGCGCCTGGCGGAGCTCGTGCTGCAGGCGCTGCAGGAACGCACGACGCACACGCGCTTCTGCATGGTGCGATTCGGCAACGTGCTGGCATCCTCCGGTTCTGTCGTGCCGCTGTTCCAGGAGCAGATCCGCCGCGGCGGCCCGGTGACCGTGACGCACCGCGACGTGATCCGCTATTTCATGACCATCCCCGAGGCGGCGCAGCTGGTCATTCAGGCCGGCTCGATGGCCAAGGGCGGCGACGTGTTCGTGCTCGACATGGGGCGTCCGGTGCGCATCGATGATCTGGCGCGCCGCCTGATCAATCTCATGGGTCTGACGGTGCGCGACGCCAACAACCCCGACGGCGACATCGAAATCGAGTACACCGGGCTGCGCACCGCGGAGAAGCTGTTCGAGGAGCTGCTGATCGGCACCAATGTCACCGGTACCGATCATCCGATGATCATGCGGGCCATGGAGCACCGCCTCGCCTGGCCGCGGATGGAGCAGATTCTGAACGAGTTGCTGGTGGCGCTTGCCAGCTTCGACTGCCATCGCGCGCTGGCGCTGCTGTCTGAGTCAGTGGCCGAGTACGAGGCGGACGTCGATATTCGCGACTATGTCTGGACCCGCAAGGCGATCCTGCCGCACGCCCCGGCGGCCAAGGTTGCCGATTTCGCCGCCAAGCGACGCCTGCAGGAAGCCGGCAAGCCCACGCAGGGACAGACTCCCGGCGCCTAAGCCCTTGAGGCTCCTGAGTTCACCCCGGCGTGCTTGAGCGCGGCGTGCCCTTCCTTTAGGCTTCCTTTTCTTCCTTTACACTCAAGAACTTAAGTAATGCGAGTGACCATCTTCGGGTCAGGCTACGTGGGCCTGGTGACGGGGGCCTGCCTGGCGGACGCCGGCAACCACGTCGTGTGCGTGGACGTCGATGCGGGCAAGATCGAACGCCTGAAGCGCGGCGAAGTCCCGATCCACGAACCCGGGCTTGACGCGCTCCTCAAGCGGAACGCCGAGGCGGGCCGCATCGAATTCACGACCGATGCGGTGAAGGGCGTGGAGCACGGGCTCTTCCAGCTGATCGCCGTCGGCACGCCTCCCGGGGAGGACGGCTCGGCCGACCTGCGCTCCGTGCTCGCGGTGGCCCGCACCATCGGCACGCACCTGAGCCGCTACAGCATCGTCATCACCAAATCGACGGTACCCGTCGGCACCGCCGACAAGGTGCGCGCGGAACTCGCCCGCACGCTCGATGAGCGCGGCGTGAAGCTCGAGTTCGACGTGGTCTCCAACCCCGAGTTCCTCAAGGAAGGCGCGGCGATCGCGGACTTCATGAAACCCGACCGCGTCGTCGTGGGCACCGACAATCCGCGCACTACCGAGCTGCTGCGGGCGCTGTACGAGCCCTTCACGCGCAATCATGACCGCCTGATCGTCATGGACATACGCTCCTCGGAACTGACGAAGTACGCCGCCAACGCGATGCTGGCCACCAAGATCAGCTTCATGAACGAGCTCGCCAACATCGCCGAACGCGTGGGCGCGGATATCGAGAAGGTGCGCATCGGCATCGGCTCCGACCCGCGCATCGGCTACAGCTTCATCTATCCGGGCACCGGCTACGGTGGTTCGTGCTTCCCGAAGGACGTCCAGGCGCTCATTCGCTCCGCCCACGAGGCCGGCCACGAGCCGCAGATCCTCGATGCGGTGGAAGCGGTCAACGAGCGCCAGAAGGCCGTGCTGTTCCATAAGATGCGCGCCCACTTTGGTGGCACTCTCAAGGGCCGCAGCATCGCCCTGTGGGGACTGGCTTTCAAACCCAACACCGACGATATGCGCGAAGCTCCCGCGGTGACGCTGATTGAGCTGCTGTTGCAGAACGGCGCCACGGTGCGCGCCTACGATCCGGTGGCCGGGGACGAGGCGCAGCGCCTGTTCAGGGACCGCGCCGGATTCACGCTCGCCCGCAGTGCCTACGAGGCGGCCGCCGGGGCGGATGCGCTCGCGATCGTCACCGAGTGGCAGGAGTTCCGCAGCCCCGACTTTGAGCGGCTGAAGCAGATCCTCAAAGCCCCGCTAATATTCGATGGACGTAATCTCTACGACCCGGCGATGGTGGGACGCTTCGGCCTGACTTACTACGCCATCGGTCGCGGCAAGCCGCTGAGCGGCGCCTGAGGGGCGCGCCCGATGATCACCCCGGTCATTCTTTCCGGAGGGGCCGGCACGCGGCTCTGGCCACTCTCGCGCGAGCTGTATCCGAAGCAGCTGTTGCCGCTGACCGGAGCGCGCACGCTGCTGCAGGAAACCGTGCTGCGGCTGCGTGGGCTGACCACGGCCGCGCCGGTCATCGTGTGCAACGAGGCGCACCGTTTCCTGGTGGCCGAGCAGCTGCTGGAACAGCAGGTCACGCCCCAGGCGATCCTGCTGGAACCCTTCGGCCGCAACACCGCCCCGGCCATCGCACTCGCCGCACACGCGGCGCTGACGCGGGCGCGCGCCGCCAACGCGGCGGTCGACCCCATGCTCTTGGTTTTGCCGGCCGATCACGTGATCCGCGATCCGGACGCGTTCCGGCAGGCCGTGCGCGCCGCGCTCCCGGCGGCGCAGGCCGGCAAGCTGGCGACGTTCGGCATCGTGGCCGGCGGTCCCGAGACCGGCTACGGCTATATTCAGCGCGGCGCGGCGAGCGGGGCCGTCTTTGCCATCGCGCGCTTCGTGGAAAAGCCCGACCTCGAGCGCGCGCGCGAATTCGTGCGGTCGGGCGAATACTATTGGAACAGCGGCATGTTCCTTTTCCGTGCGCGCCGCTACCTCGAGGAGCTTGCCCGCCACGCCCCGCAGATGGCGGGCGTCTGCGAGGCGGCGTTCAACGCAGCGCACACGGACCTGGACTTCACGCGCATCGATCCGCAGGTGTTCGGGCCCTGTCCGAGCGACTCGATCGACTACGCGGTCATGGAGAAAACCGCGGACGCGGTGGTCGTGCCGCTGGCGGCCGGCTGGAGCGACGTCGGCTCCTGGTCCTCGCTGCACGAGGCGAGCGATGCGGACGCGCAGGGCAACGTGACGCACGGGGATGTCATTCACGAGGACACCTCGGGCTCCTACCTATACGCGCAGAGCCGCCTCGTGGCCGCCGTGGGACTCAAGGACCACGTGGTGGTCGAGACCAAGGACGCGGTGCTGGTCGCCCCGAAGTCGCGCGTCCAGGACGTGAAGAAACTGGTGCAGCGACTGAAGGAGGGCGGCCGCTACGAGCACTCGCTGCACCGCGAGGTATTTCGTCCCTGGGGGAGCTACGACAGCCTGGAGAGCGGGCCGCGCTTCCAGGTGAAGCGCCTGAAGATCAAGCCCGGCGCCACGCTCTCACTGCAGCTGCATCACCACCGCGCTGAACACTGGATCGTCGTCGCCGGTACCGCCCGCATCACCCGCGGCGAGGAGCAGTTCCTACTCGAGGAGAACCAGTCCACCTACATCCCGGTGGGCGTCAAACACCGTATTGAGAATCCGGGCATGATCCCGCTGGAGATCATCGAGGTGCAGTCCGGATCGTATCTGGGCGAGGACGACATCGTGCGCCTGGAAGATCGCTACGGACGCCAGGGAACGACCAAGTAAGGCACACGCATGAGCAATCTGAATTCGTTCAAGGCCTACGACATCCGCGGCCGCATCCCGGATGAAATCAACGAATCGCTCGCCTACGACATCGGACGCGCCTATGCCGCCTTCGTCCAGCCGCGCCGCGTGGCGGTCGGCTACGACATCCGCCTCTCCAGCCCACAGCTGGCCGGCGCCCTGAAGCGCGGCCTGAAGGACTGTGGCACCAACGTGCTCGACATCGGCCTGTGGGGCACGGAAGGGTCGTACTTCGCGACCTTCGCCGAGCAGCTGGACGGGGGCATCATGGTCACCGCCAGCCACAACCCGCCTGACTACAACGGCATGAAGTTCGTGCGGGAAGAGGCCCGGCCGATCAGCGCCGATACGGGACTGCAAGAGATGCGCCGCCTGATCGAGACCGGGCAGCTGCCCCCCAAGGCGGCGCGCCCCGGTACCGAGGAGCCGCTGGACATCCGCGCGAAGTATCTGCAGCACCTGCTCGGCTACGTCGACCTCAAGAAGCTGAAGAAGCTCAAGGTCGTGACCAATGCCGGCAATGGCGGCGCCGGACTCATCGTGGATGCGCTCCAGCAGCACCTGCCGTTCGAGTTCATCAAGACCCACAACAATCCCGACGGCCACTTTCCGCACGGCGTGCCCAATCCGATGCTGGCAGAGAACCAGGCGGCGACCGCGGACATCGTGCGCGGCAACGGTGCCGACGTCGGCATCGCCTGGGACGGAGATTACGACCGTTGCTTCTTCTTCGACGAGACCGGGCAATTCATCGACGGCTACTACCTGGTGGGGCTGCTGGCCGAGCATTTCCTCGCGCTGGAGCCCGGCGCGCGCATTGTCCACGACCCGCGCCTCACCTGGAACACGCTCGACATCGTGCGCCGGCACGGCGGCACGGCCGTGCTGTGCAAGTCCGGCCACGCCTTCATCAAGGCCAAGATGCGCGAGGTCGACGCCGCCTACGGCGGTGAGATGAGCGCGCATCACTACTTCCGCCGCTTTTCCTACTGCGACAGCGGCATGATCCCGTGGCTCTTGGTGCTGGGCGTCATGAGTGCGACCGGCAAGCCCCTGTCCGCGCTCGTGGGCGAGCGCATGCGGCTGTTTCCCGCGAGCGGAGAGATCAACCGCAAGCTGCGCACGGACGCGAAGTCGATCCTGGCCCGGGTGCGGGCCCAGTACGAGGGCCAGACCACGGCGATTGATCTCACCGACGGCCTGTCGATGGAGTTCAAGCAGTGGCGCTTCAATCTGCGCGGCTCCAACACCGAGCCGCTGGTGCGGCTGAACGTGGAATCGCGTGCGGATGAAGGCCTGATGCGGGAAAAGACCGCCGAGTTGCTCGGGCTGATCGATAGTTAGGCGCCGGCGCTCCGGCTAATCGGCGGCGGGAAAAATCCGCGTGTGCAGGCTGAGCGCCGCGCGCTCGGCCGCGTGCCCGTCCCACAGCGCGGGTCTTTTCCCCTTCGGCCAGCGCCCGGCGAGCGCTTCGCGCACCGCGGGCACGAGGCCATCGGGCTTGAGCAGTCGGTTCGTGCCCTCGGAAACCGTGATCGGACGCTCGGTGTTCTCGCGCAGCGTGGCGCAGGGGATCCCGAGGTAAGTCGTCTCCTCCTGCACCCCGCCCGAGTCGGTAATGGCGATCGTCGAGTGCATCACGAGGTTCATGAACTCGATGTAGCTCAACGGCTCGGTGACGCGGATGGTCGGGGTTGCGGTGATCGGGTCCAGGAGCCCGAAATCCTCGAGTCGCCGGCGCGTGCGCGGATGCACCGCGAACACCACCGTAAGCTCGCGCGAGATCGCCACCAGCGCCGCAGCCAGCTCGGCGAGCTTCTCGCGCTCATCCACGTTCGAGGGACGGTGCAGGGTCACGACTGCGTACGGGCCGGTCGAGCTTAAGCCGTTCGCGCGTGTCGCAGGTTTCGATCCTCGCCCGCAGCATCTCGAAGGAGTCGATCATGATGTTGCCGATGCAGTCGATCTTTTCCGCGGGCACCCCCTCGGCGAGCAGGTTCGCGTCCGCATCCGGGGAAGGCGTCCACAGCAGGTCCGCGATGGCATCCGTCACCAGGCGGTTGATCTCCTCGGGCATGCGGCGGTCGCGGCTGCGCAGGCCGGCCTCCAGGTGCACGACCGGGATCCACAGCTTGGCGCCGACCATGGCGCAGGCGGCGGTCGCATTCACATCACCCACCACCACGATGGCGTCCGGGCGGGCGCTCTGGCACACCCCCTCGTAGGCGATCATGGTGCGGCCGGTCTGCTCGGCATGCGTGCCGCTGCCGACCTCGAGGTGGTGCGCGGGCTCGGGCAGGCGCAGGTCCCGGAAGAAGGCGTCCGACATGTTCGCGTCGTAGTGCTGTCCGGTGTGCACGATGCCGCGCCGGCACCAGCTCTCGCGCTCGAGGGCGTGGTAGAGGGGCGCCACCTTCATGAAATTCGGGCCGGGCGGCGGCGATCAGGTGGATGGACTTCGGACTCACGGGCATGGGGGGTCCAGGAGCGCTAAAGGGGGCAGGGTTCTTTATTCAGATTGAGAGCCGTGACACATGCTCGCGCACCGGTTCGCGGTTTACACTTAACTCTGGTCGCAGCTTTCGGCAGACGTGAACTCTATCTTGGCGGACGGGTCCTGACGACCGTCGGCCTCGGGAGACACTTCCCCCCAAGCTATGGCCGCAGGTACCTTCCACCGTTCATTTACCACAGGGACTATCCATGGCGCTTTGGAAAGACTCGAATACCGGAACCAGCCCAGCCGCCCCGAGCCCGGCCCCCGCGCCGGCCCATGCGCCTGAGCGGGCCAACGTGGCCTCGCTGACCCCCGAGGCCGCCCGCCGCCCGGCCCCGGCCCGCCGCGCCCGCCCCGGCGCCGCACCGCAACGAGATGAAGGAATCTCATATCGCCTCCGACCTCACCATCGAGGGCAAGATCTCCGGCACGCGGCCACGTGCGCATCGCCGGCAAGTTCAAGGGGGATGTGCACGGTCGAGGGGAACGTCACCCTGGACGCGGGTGCACGCCTGGAAGGCCACGTGAAGGCGAGCGTCGTGAGCGTCTCGGGCGAGCTCATCGGCAATATCGAGAATGCCAAGCGGGTCGAGCTGCTCGAGTCGGGCGTCATCAACGGCGACGTCAAGGCGGGCTCGCTGACCGTGGCGGCCGGATCGCGCATGCGCGGCCAGGTCGAGTTCGGCTACGAGGGCGAGGCGCGCGCGGGCAAGAGCGATACCAAGGGCTTCGGCAACGCATGAGCGTGGCTTCTCGCCCGGTGACCCCGGGCAAGACGCGCACGTGTCCGCACTGCAAGGCGGCCATCCTCGAGAGCCTGAGCATCTGCCCGGGCTGCATGCACCACCTGCGCTTCGACCAGGAAGCGGCGAAGCGCCAGGTGGCGGCCACCTCGGCGCTGCGCGTCGAGGGCGTCATCCGCCATCCCCCGCTGCAGGAGGCGTGGGAGTATTTCGTCGTGATCGCGGTGCGCAACGACCGCGGCGAGGAAGTGACGCGTCAGGTGGTGAACGTCGGCGCGCTTGCCGGCACCGAGAAGCGCACCTTCACGCTCTCGGTGGAAGTGCTGCCCCCGCAGATGCCTGCGGGCGCCGCGCCCGGCAAACCCGGCTGCCGGCTCGAATTTCAAGCGCTGAGCGCGCGCGGCGCTCAGAAGGTCGCCTGGGTCTGCACCAGGAACTGCACCTTGCGGATGCCCGTGCCGCCGTCGAGCGGAAACGCCAGATCGACGTGAATCGACGTTACCGAGGCCTGAGCGCGCATTGCCGAAGCGCAGCCCGAAACCGACGTCCTTGAGCAACCCCAGGCTCGGCTGCGCGAGCGGCGGGTCGCCCCAGGTGCGGCCCATGTCGTAGAAGATCGCCCCGCCCACCCGGAACAGCCGGAAGGGGTACCAGTCGGTGAAGTAGCGCTGCTCGACGCTGAACAGCGCCCGCGCCGTGCCGTCCTGATAGCGCAGCGGATAGCCGCGCAGCCCGTTGTCGCCGCCGAGGAGAATCTGGTTGTCGAGGTCGAGGTTCCAGCCCTTGGTGCCCGGCGAAGGTGCTGAAGAACAGCCAGTTCTTGCTCTGCTCCACGTAGTAGCGCGCGGACACATCCAGAAGGCCGTTCTCGCAGCGAGCCGCCCTCCAGGCGCCCGGAGAAATCGCTCGTTCAGCAGCAGCGTCGAGTTGCCCTCGCGAAAGCCCTTGTTGGCCGTGGCGTTCATGATGAGCGCGCTGCTGCTGGAGCCCAGCCCCGCGGCCGCCCAGCCGAGCCGCGCACTGGCGGTCAGCGCCGAGCTGTAATCCTCGGTGCGCGCCGATCTGGTCGTGGTTCCAGAGCTTCAGGTAATTGTCCTGCACCAGGTCCCACTCGATGAAGGGATAGATGAAGCGACGATCCGCCGGCAGCAGGTTGGTCGTGCCGTTGATGTTGCTCACGGGTGCGAACACGTGCTCGTCGTAGGTGAGGCCCGCGGTCCAGCGGTGCACCCAGCCGTTCTGCAGTCCGGCCGACCAGCCGTAATAGGCCTGCACCAGTTCGTGCCGGTCCTGGAACTGATCGACCAGCTGGCCCAGGTCGTAGAGCGGATCGATCTGGGTGTTACTGAGGGCCGCGAACGAACCCGCGGTGCGCGTATCGAGGGCATAGAACGGACGCGTGACGTTGAAGCCGCGCGTCTGGCCGTCGCTGAAATTGCCGTAGCTGAGGTCCACGGCCGTCCAGCTGTTGAAGACGTGGCTGTCGGACAGATCGACGGAGGAGCCCGAGCGGTCGACGTTGTTCTCGTAGGAGAATTTCAGCGCCGCGCCAGTGCCGAGGAGGTTCGCGTCCTCGAGTTTCGCGCCGCTGGAGTTGGTGCCGCCGCTGCGGCTGAAATTGAAGCCGGGATTGAGCGTCCACACGTCGCGCGTGGTGACCTTCAGATCGACCTTGCCGTCGTGGTAGCGCACCGGGCGGATCCAAGCGTCGTAGAAATAGCAGTCGGCACGCAGCAGGCGCTCGGATTCCTCCACCAGGCGCGCGGAGTAGGGGTCGCCGGGCTTGAACAGCAGCTGCGAGCGCACGACGCTCGCACGCGTCTTGATGTGCAGCCGGTCGGCCAGCCGGAACACTTTCTTGTCGTCCTTCGGGTCCTCGAGGTTGAAGATGTTCTGGTTGTCGACGAGCACCTGGCCGATGACCGCGTGATCGCGCTCCAGCGCCGCGTCCGAAGGGATGCCGGGGGTTTCCTCGGGCGGTCCGTAGCGCGGCGGCCGCACGTTCGCGATCTCCTCGATATCCGGTATCTCACCCCCGGACGCCGCCCGGGTCGTTCCGGCGAGCAGCGCCGGCGCCGCCGCCTCATCGGCGGCGGCGCTGACGGCGACAACCCGAGGCGCCGCAGAGCGCGCAGCATTGCCCCCCGCACGCGGGGTCGCGATGCGAACACGCACGCACGCAACCCGCGGCCGGCGGTGGCCGTCAGCACCCGCGATCCGTTAGCACACCTGCCGATACATCCACTCATTGTGCGCGCCATCCTCAGGTGGCACCGCTGCCACAGGTAGCAGTTCGAAACGATCGCTCCCGGGCCGGATCGGGCAAACTGCTCCGCTTGCGTCAGCCATGTTGGCCAAGCTGACATAAGCTCTTAACGAAGGCGGTGATTTATGGCAATCGGAAGAATGCCCCGAAGGAGCTTGCGCTTTCTTCTCGCAGTGGTCTGTCTGACGAGCCCTCTCCTGATGGCGCCACGCGGCGCCGCCCGGCCCTCCCGGCGGGCCGGACGCCACACTGTTGGTGTTTGCCGCCGCCTCGCTCACGGAGGCGCTGGAGGATGTCGATCGCGCCTTCAGCGCCACCACCCGCATCGCCGTGAAGACCTCCTATGCCGCAACGTCGCTGCTGGCGAAGCAGATCGAGGCCGGCGCGCCCGCGGATGTGTTCTTTTCCGCCGACCGCGAGTGGATGGATTATCTCGACACGCGCGGCTTGCTGCGCGGCGCGACCCGCACGCGACGTGCTCGGCAACGCGCTCGTGCTGATCGCTCCGCTGACAGCAGTCCGTGCAGCTGCAGATCGGTGTCCATTTCCCGCTGCTCGCGGCGCTGGCGGGCGGGCGCCTCGCCACCGCGGATCCGGACTCGGTGCCAGCGGGCCGGTATGCGCGCGCCGCGCTCACGCAGCTTGGCGTCTGGGAGGCAGTGGAACCGCGCCTGGCGCGCGGGGAGAACGTGCGTGCGGCGCTTGCCTATGTGGCGCGCGGCGACGCACCCCTCGGGATCGTATACGGGACCGATGCAAAGGCGGACCGGCGCGTACGGGTGGTAGCCGTGTTTCCGGCCGATAGCCACCCGCCCATCGTGTATCCGGCGGCCGTGACCGCGCGGGGCCAGCCGCAAGCGGCGCGTTACCTGGATTTCCTGCGCGGCCAGACCGCGCAGGAAATCTTCGCGCGCTACGGGTTCAGCGCGCCGCCGCGCTGAACGTCGCCCTTCAGAACTTGCCGCTCTGGAAGTCTGCGAACGCCTGCTGCAGCTCGGCGCGCGTGTTCATGACGAAGGGACCGTACTTCGCCACCGGCTCACGCAGTGGGCGGCCGGCGACCAGGATCGCGCGCGCGGCCTTGCCGTCGGCTCCGGCGCGCACGCCGGTGAGGCGGATCAGTGCCCCGTCGCTGAGCACGGCGAGCTCGTGCGCGGCCACCGCCTTCTGCTCCGTGCCGACCGCAATCGTGCCCTCGAACACATACAGGAACGCGGCGTGATCACGCGGCAGTGTCTGCTCGAACACGGCGCCGGGCTCGAGCGCCAGGTCGAGGTAGGTCGGGTCCGTGGCCGGCTGCTGGATGGGGCCGCTGATGCCGGCGACGTGACCGGCGATCACCTTCGCCGTGATTCCGGCGGCCGGGGTGGCGCTCGGGATCCGCTCCGGGCCGAACTCCTGGTACTTCGGCGCGGTCATCTTGTCGCGCGCCGGCAGGTTCAGCCACAGCTGAAAGCCGCGCATGCGACCCTCCTGCTGTTCGGGCATCTCCGAGTGGACGAGCCCGCGACCGGCGGTCATCCACTGCACGCTGCCCGGCACGAGCACGCCCTCGTTGCCGTGGTTGTCGCGGTGGCGCATGCGGCCATCGAGCATGTAGGTCACCGTCTCGAACCCGCGGTGCGGATGATCCGGAAAGCCCGCCAGGTAGTCCTCGGGCTGATCGGTGCCGAACTCATCGAGCATGAGGAACGGGTCCAGGTCCGGCAGCTGGGGCTGCCCGATGACCCGGCGCAGTTTTACGCCGGCGCCATCGGAGGTGGGCAGGCCGCGCACGATCTGACGCACCGTGCGGGCTGGCGCTGAGGTCTGGGTCATGAGGGATCTCCGTGAAAGATGGCCGCAGGATGGGCCCAACATGGGGTCGCGTGCCTCAGGCGGCAAGAGCCGCGCGGGCGCCGGGGCTGAGGTCCGGGATGCTCGCGCGGGCGCTCTGCAGGCTGTGCTCCCGCTCGGCGGCTGAGAGGTTCAGGCCTTCGGCGCGCACGAACGTGAGGTCGGTGATGCCGAGGAAGTTGAACAGCAACTTCAGATACGACTCGGCGAACTCCGTGCCGGCGCCGGGCGCGTACACCCCGCCGCGAGCGATCGCCACGATCACACGCTTGCCGCCGGCGAGTCCCTGCGGCCCCTGCGCGGTATAACGGAACGTCCTGCCCTTGATCGTAATGCGATCGATCCAGGCCTTCAGCTGCGAGGGCAGGCTGAAGTTGTAGAGCGGTGCCCCGATGACGATGACGTCGGCGCGCAGGAACTCCTCCAGCACCGCGGCATCCCGCGCACCTTCCGCCCCCTCGCCGGGGGCCAATGAGGCGGCCGAGTAATGCGGCAGCGGCTGGGCGGCAAGGTCGAGGTACGAGACCTCCAGATCGGCCTGGGCGGCCTTGAGGCGGCGAAGGATCTCGCCGGTGAGGGCGCGGCTCGCCGAGGCGTCACCCAGGATGCTCGAATCCACGTGCAGTACCTTCATCGCCGTCTCCTAGAAGCCTGTTTGGACTTGGAGTAGGCTACTTCATGGAACAATCGTTGGTAATCCAGCTATTTCGGAACAGATCGTTCTATTTTTAGTCCCATTAGGACAGCGTGTGCAGCCACTAGAGGGGTTCTATTACTTCACGCAACTCGTGGACCACGGGGGATTCGCCCGCGCTGCGCGCGCGCTGTCGATCCCCAAGTCCCGCATATCGCGTCACGTGGCTGCCCTCGAAGCACGCCTGAACGTGCGCCTCGTGCAGCGCTCCACGCGACGCTTCGCCGTGACCGAGGTCGGACAGGAGGTCTACCGGCACGCGCGCGCGATGCTGGCGCAGGCCGACGCGGCGCTGGAGGCGGTCGAGTTTGCACGCGCCGAGCCGCGCGGGGTGGTGAAGGTAAGCTGTCCGGTCGCACTCGCACAGTCCGCGCTCGCACCGCTCCTGCCGCAGTTCCTCGTGCAGTTCCCGCTGGTGCGTCTGCAGCTCGACGCGAGCAACCGCCGGGTCGACGTGCTGAGTGAGGGCTTTGACGTGGCGCTGCGCGTGCGCGCGCGCCCGAGCGGTGAGGACGGCCTCGTCATGCGGGTGTTCCGCCAGGTGGACGAGTTCCTCGTCGCAAGTCCCGCCTATCTCGGGCACGCACCAGCCCTCACCACGCCGGCCCAGCTGGCCGAGCATCAGACTCTCGGACACGCGGCGGACGTCGAGCGGCGTGACTGGGAGCTCGTGGGTCCCGGGGGCGAGGTGGCGCACGGCACGCACGCGCCGCGCATGGCGTGTCTGGACTTCGTCGTGCTGCGCGCCGCGGTGCTCGCCGGCCTCGGCATCGCGCTGCTGCCGGAGAGCGTGGTGCGCGAGGATCTGCGCAGCGGGGCACTGCAGCACGTGCTGCCCGGATGGAACACGCCGCAGGGGGTCCTGCACGTGGTGTTCCCGAGCCGCCGCGGCATGCTGCCTGCGGTACGCGCGTTCATCGACTTCCTCGCCGAGCGCATGCCCGCGTTGCTGTAGGAGCCCGGCGGCCCGGCTTCGCGGCGCGCATTCTTGTCCCGTGACCGCGGCGGCCACGCGCGCATCAATCCTCGCCGTACTCGAGAGACTCGCGCTCAAGCTCCTTGACGAAGGCACGCACCTCCGCGCGCGTGCACAGGCGGCTCTCGAGCAGCGCCTGCAACAGCGCTTCCAGGTGCACGCGCAGCGCCACCGCGAGCAGCGTCGGTGGCACGTGCTCGAAAGCGCGCAGCGCCTCGCCGAGCTCATCCAGGCACTCTTCCACCGACACCTCGTCACGCATCGCCTCGGCAAAACTCATGGGGCACCTGTTGCGAATGAGCGTGCCGCGGAAGATACACAACCCGCGCCAAGCGCACCTCGGCCGGCGCGCGTTTCTGCATGAACGCGCGTGCTGCTGCGATTCCCTTCGCGCCGCGCATGCCTAGACTCTCCCTCCCCCGGCATTTCCGCCTCAACCCTAACGCAGTGTCGCGCAGGAGCACTCCATGCATTCGCAGCGCCGCCGTCTCCGCATCGCTCATGACTACGCCGCCGTGGTGCTGTTGGCCGCGCCGGCCTTCGCCGCTGCTCAGGCGCAGGGCTCGCCCTTCATGACCGGCGCCACGGCGCTCCAGACCAACATCCTTGCCTGGCTCACGCCGATCGCCGTGATCCTGGTGATGGCGCTCGGCGCGATGGCCATGGCGAACCGCATGTCCTGGGGCTGGTGCATCGGTGCGATTCTTGGCATCGCGATCGCCTTCGGTGCGCCGCAGATCGTGAGCTGGGTCCGCGGCATGTTCGGCGTCTGAGCGTGAGTGCGCGTAACGCGGGCCTCACGGCCGACATCCTCTTCGTGGGGGCGACACGGCCGCCGATGCGCTGGGGCGTCACCTACGCGGCGCTGCTCGCGAATCTGGTGTTCACCATGGAGGCCTTCCTGTTGACGCGCAATCTCCTGACGCTGCTCCTGTGCCTGCCGGTGCACGGAGTTAGTGCGCTGCTGTGCGCCCGCGATCCGCGGCTGTTTGACCTGCTGCTGCTGTGGGGGCGCGTGCGCCTGCCGGCGCTGCTGACCACGCTGCGGCTGTGGAAGGCGAGCAGCTACACGCCGCTGCCGCTGGATCTGCCTGATGCGCGCGGGCGCCGCCGCGGCCGGCCGGAGTGGCCGGTCACGCTCCGGGCCGGGATGCACGGCCCGTGCTGAGCGGTGCGCGCATGGCGGCACTGCGCCGCGAGCGCGATGCCGCGCAGCACATTCCCTACAGCGCGCACCTCGCCCCGGCGGTCATCACGAGCGTGCGCGGGGACTACCTGCAGACCTTCCGGCTGGCCGGCGCGAGCTTCGAGAGCGCCGATGATGCGCAGCTCAACGCCTGGCACGAGCGGCTGAACGTGCTGTGGCGCAATCTGGCCAGCGCCGAGCTGTCGCTGTGGACGCATCTGGTGCGCCGCCCGGTGCGCGCGAGCATGGCGGCCGTCGCCGGTGAGGACTTCGCCGCCCGCCTGGCCTCGCGTTACCGCGAGCGGCTCGCCGGCCAGACGCTGATGGCCAACGAGCTGTACCTGACGCTGATCTACCGGCCCGCCGCCGGAGCGGCGGCGGGGTTGCTCGCGCGGCTGCTGGCGCGCTCCGGCCACGCCGAACTCAGGCGCGAACGCGCCACGGCGCTGGAAACGTGCGAAAAGCTCGCCCAGACGCTACGCGCGTCCCTGGCACGCTACGAGCCTGAGCCGCTGGGCGTCTACCGCGTCGGCCCGCGCTGGTATTCGGCGCTGCTGGAGTTTCTGGCGCTGCTCGTCAACGGCGATGCGTGCCGCGTGCCGCTGCCGGGCGGACCGCTCGCTCAGGCGCTGCCCAGCAGCCGCGTCATGTTCGGTAACGAAGCGATCGAGTACCGCTCGCCGGTCGCTACGCGGGTTGGGGCGCTGCTCGGGATCAAGGAGTACCCGACTCCCACCGTGGTCGGCATGTACAACCGCCTGCTGTCGGCGCCCTTCTCGCTGGTGCTGACCCAGTCGTTCACCTTTCTCTCGCGCGCCGCCGGGCAGGCGCTGCTGCAGCGGCAGTTCTACCGCATGGCCAACGCCGGGGATTTCGCCGTCTCGCAGGCGGCGCAGCTGAAAGATGCGCTCGATGGGCTGGCCAGCAACGAGTTTGCCATGGGCGATCACCATCTCTCGCTGCAGGTGCTGGCCGAGCTCGACGCCGGCGACGATATCCCGGATGCGCGGCGGCTGAAGACGCTGAACGACAACGTTGCGCTGGCGCACAGCCTGCTGGCGGATACCGGCATGACCGTGGCACGCGAGGATCTGGCGCTGGAGGCGGCCTTCTGGGCGCAGCTGCCGGGAAACTTCGCCGTCCGGCCGCGCAAGGCACCGATCACGTCGCGCAACTTTGCCGCCATGGTGCCCTGGCACAACTACCCGACCGGACGCGCGAGCGGCAATCACTGGGGAGATGCGCTGGCACTGCTGTGCACGAGTGCGCGCTCGCCCTACTACTTCTCGCTGCACGCCAGCGATCCGGCCGACCCGGACGGCGGCAGCCGCAAGGATACCGGTCACACGCTCATCTGCGGCCCGACCGGCTCGGGCAAGACGGTATTCATCGGCTTCCTGGTGACACTGCTCCTGCGGCAGGGGGTCACGCAGGTGCTATTCGACAAGGACCGCGGGCTCGAGATCCTGGTGCGGGCGCTGGGCGGGGAGTATCTCGAGCTGCGCCAGGGAGTACCGACCGGTTTCAACCCGCTGCAGCTGCCGGACACGCCGCAGCACGTGGAATTTCTCAAGACCTGGCTGCGCCTGCTGGTGCGCCGCTCGGGCGCGGCGCTGACGGCCCGCGAGAATGCCGATCTCGACCAGGCGTTGCGCGGCACGCTGGCGCTGGACGCCCCCGCGCGTCGCCTGTCGCGGCTGGTCGATTTTCTGGATCCGACCGACCCGGAGGGCGTGCACGCGCGGCTGACACGCTGGTGCGAGTCGACCCAGGGCGACTATGCCTGGGCCTTCGACAATCCCGCGGACGGCCTCATCGGGCGCCTCGGCGGACGCAGCCGTCATCGGCTTTGACGTCACCGAGTTCCTAGACCACGAATCAACGCGCGCGCCGCTGACGCTCTACATCTTCCACCTCGTGCGCCAGCTCCTGGATGGCCGGCGCCTCGTGTGCTGGATGGACGAGTTCTGGCGGCTGCTGTCGGATCCGGCCTTCGAGAGTTTCGCCAAGGACGGGCCGAAGACCTGGCGCAAGCTGAACGCCGTCATGTGTCTGGCAACCCAGAGCGCCAGTGACGTGCTCGCCAGCCCGATCAGCCGCACGCTGATCGAGCAGACACCGACCAAGGTCTTCTTCCCCAACGCGGAGGCCAGTGCCGCGGAGTACACCGACGGCCTCGGTGTCAGCGAGCGCGAGTTCAAGCTGATCCGCGAGCAGCTCGAGCCCGGTTCGCGCAGTTTTCTGGTGAAGCAGGGCCATCACAGCGTCGTCTGCCGGCTCGATCTCAGGGGCTGCGATGCAGAACTTGCCGTGATCTCCGGCCGGGCGCGCCACGTGGCGCTGGCGCGGCGGCTGATCGCGCAGCACGGCGAGGAGCCGCACCAGTGGCTGCCCTGGTTCATCGATGAGATCGGGGTTGCCGCCGCGCTGTAACTCCCAATGCCAAGAGGAGAACGCTGATGAAGAGCCTTCCGGGTGTGAGCTGGTTCACCGCTGTGCTGCTGTGCGCGGCCGCCCCCGCGGCGCATGCGCAGTTTGCCGTGATCGATGTCGCTTCCCTCACCCAACTGGTTTCCGAGGCGCAGACGCTCGAGCAGCAGCTGGCCACGGCGCGCGCGCAGCTTTCGCAGGCGCAGGCACAGTTTCAGGCCATGACGGGGGATCGCGGGATGGAGCGGCTGCTCGCGGGGATCTCGCGCAACTACCTCCCCACGGACTGGGGCGCGCTGCAGAGCGCGGCCCAGGGCATCGGGTTGTTCGCGCCCCTCGCCGCCGCCGTGCGCGAGGCCCTGGGATCCGAGTCGGTGCTCTCCGCGGCGCAGCTCGCCGGCCTGCCGGCTGGGGCTGCCGCGCAGCTGCTCAACCAGCGGCAGGCCGCAGCGCTGCTGCAGGGGCTGACGCAGGAAGCGCTGAGTAATTCCAGCGGGCGCTTCACATCGCTTGAGCAGCTGATTGCCACGATCGGCCACGCCGGCGACCAGAAGGCCGCACTCGATCTGCAGGCGCGGATCGCCGCCGAGAACGCCATGCTGCAGAACGAAGGCACGAAGCTGCAGGTGCTGTTCCAGGCCGTCCATGCGCAGCAGCAGGAGAACCTGCAGCACGAGCGCGAGCTGATCGTGGCGGGACACGGGCAGTTTGCCGCCCGCTTTGCGCCACATCCCTAGGCGCGCCGGGGACGCGGGCGATGGGCTTCTTTGCAACCTTCTGGGCCTGGCTCAACGGCGAGCTCGGCAGCTACATCGGCACCAACACCGCGCGCGTGGCGTCGGTGCTCGAGCCGGCGATCGTGACGCTGGCGACGGTGTACGTGATGGTGTGGGGTTATCTGCAGCTTACCGGTCGCATCGAGGAGCCCCTGGGTGCCGGATTGCAGCGCCTGGTGACGCTCGCGGTCGTCATCGGTGTGGGCGTTGATCTGTGGCTGTACAACAGCCTGATCGTTGACACCTTCTACCGCGCCCCGGCGCAGCTGGCGGCCACCATCATCGGTGCGGCGGACCCCGTCACCACCCTCGATGTCATCTGGAGCCGCGGGGGTGCGGTCGCCAGTCAGCTGTGGAACAACGGCGGGGTGCTCAGCGGAGACTTCGGGTTCTACGTGGCCGGGGCGGCGGTGTGGCTGCTGATGGGACTGCTGTGCGTCTACGCGATGTTCCTCGTGGCGCTGTCCAGCGTGGCGCTGGCGGTGCTCCTGGCACTGGGGCCGCTGTTCATAGGGCTGCTACTGTTCGAGGCAACCCGCCGCTTCTTCGAGGCGTGGCTGGCGCAGCTGGCCAACTACGCTCTGATCAGCATTCTCACGGTGCTGGTGGCGGCGCTGCTGCTGCAGATCGTCGCATCGTACGCGCAGCAGACCGCCGCGCGCGGCACGGCGATCCTCACCGTCGACGCCCTGGACATGGTGCTGGTGGCCGTGCTGGTGTTCCTGTTGCTGCGCCAGGTGATGCCGATCGCGGCCGCGCTGGCCGGCGGCATCGCCCTGAGCACCTTCGGCCTCACCAGCCGCTTCGTCAGCTGGGGCCTGCGTCAGGGCGGTGCCGCCGGCCGTGGCGGGCTGGCGTTCGCGGTGCGCCCGGGCGCGGCAGCGGCCGTGCCCGCGCTCGTCGAGCGCGGCAACTGGAGCGCACCATGAGCGGCACTCGCGCACGCAGCGGCCGGATGGCGGCGGCGACCTGCGCACTCGCCGCGGCCTTGCTCGCAGGCGTGCTGCTGTGCGGCTGTGCCACGTCCGCTCGGCAGTGCACCGGTGCACTCGAGCCGATCAACGGGCCGGCTGTCGCCGCGGTGCCGGACGAACGCGATGAGCCCTGAGCCCTTGACGGCCTACTTCGCCGAAGCGGCCAGCTGGGACGCCGATCGGTTTCTCGTGGCGGCACGCAGCGCGCGGCGTGCCTGGATCGTGGCAGCTGCCGGGTGGCTGTGCGCGCTCTTGAGTGCGCTGGCGCTCGGTCTGCTCATGCCGCTGAAGCGCGTCGAGCCCTTCGTGGTGCGCGTCGACAGCACCACGGGCGTGGTCGACGTGGTGCCCGCCTATCGCACCGGTGCGCCGCTCGAGCCCGCCGTGGCGCGCTATTTCCTCACGCACTACATCAGCGTCTGCGAACGCTTCAACTACGCCACCGCCGAGAGCGACTACGAGGAATGTGGCGCCTTCCATGGCGCGCAGCGCAATCAGGCCTGGTATGCGCTGTGGAACCCGCACAACCCGGCCTCGCCCCTCAACGTTCACAAGGATGGCAGCACGGTGCGGGTGCAGGTGCAGTCGGTCAGCTTCTTTCAGCGCGCGAGCGGCGTCACCGACCTGGCGCAGGTGCGCTACCTGACGGCGGAGCGCGCCGGCGGGGGCACCGATGAGCGGTTCACGCACTGGATCGCGAGCATCCAGTACGTCTTCACGACGCCGTCGCAGGATCCGCGGGTGCGCCGCTGGAATCCCCTCGGCTTCAAGGTCATCGAGCTCACCACCGAGCCCGAGGTGCAGGCGCCGAACCCGGGGGAGCGGGGCGGATGAGCGCCCGCCAACGTCGGCAGCGTCGACCGCGCCGCCCCGGACGCGCGCGCGCCATCGGGGCGGGCCTGCTGGCGCTGCGGGTCGCCGCTTTGGGTGCGGCGGCGGAGGGCGGGGATGCACGCATTCGCACTACGGTGTACGCGGCGGACGAGGTGTACCGGCTGCAGGGCTACGTCGGTTTCCAGATCGACCTGGAATTCGAGGCCGGTGAGAGTTTCGTCGGACTCGGCGCCGGGGATGTGGAAAGTCTCGCCTTCGCCTCGCAGGACAATCACCTGTTCCTGAAGCCGCGCGCGGCCGGCGTCGACACCAATCTCACGGTACTCACCAACCGCCGCAGCTACCACTTCGAGTATCTGGCCAGCGCGCGCCGTCCGCAGGGCACGCCCGGGGACGCCGTCTATGTGCTGCGCTTTGTCTATCCGGTGAGCGCGGGCACAGCGGTAGCGCCAGGAAGTGTCGAGCGCCCCCTGTCGCAGGCGCCTGCCACGCGGCCGCACAACCTCGAGTACGGATACTGCGGCAGTGCGGGGCTGAAGCCTGCGGCGGCCTGGGACGACGGCATCCAGACGCATCTGCGCTTCGGCGCGCGCCAGGAGCTGCCGGCGCTGTTCGTGCACAACGACGACGGCAGCGAGTCGCTGCTGAATTTCACCATCGACAACGGCGAGGTCGTCGTGCACCGCGTCGCCCGGCGTCTGATCGTGCGCCGCGGCCAGCTGGTGGGCTGCATCGTCAACCAGCGCTTTGCCGGCGGTGGTGAGCAGCTCTCCTCAGGCACTCTCGCGCCGGGCGTGCGGCGCGTGACGCGCGGGGCGCCGCCGTGAGCCGGGACGATCTGAAGGGCCGGTCCGCAGCGGCGGATCCGGCCGCCGGGACTTCCCAGGGCGAGGTACGCGGCGAGCGCGCTGCGGCCCTGGTCGGCCTCGCCCGCAGTCTGCAGTCGCGCGCGAGCAGCCTGCTGGCGGCCGCACTCATGATCGGCGTCGGGGTGGCGGCGCTGAGCTGGTACTACGCCCACGCCTTGGCCCGTCCGGCGCGCGCGCCGGCGACGGCGGCGACCCGCGCCCAGGCCGAGATGGGATTGCCGGCACTCGGGCCCATCGTGACACCGCTCCCCCCGGTGCCGGCGGCCACCGGCGCGGGAGTGGCGTTAGCGGCCGCCATGAGCGGTTCCCCGCCGGAGTTGCCGCTGCCGCCGGCGCCGCCGCCGGGCGGCGCTGGGGCCGCCCAGAGCGCAGGACGGCCCGCCCTCGAGCGGCGCCTGTCGGGCTCGGTATTCGCGCGTGAAGCGCCCAGGGCGGCGGTGCCGGCTTCCGGAGGTGCGGCCGTAGCACAGCTGCCTGCGGGGTCCCCGGGCGCGCCCGCCGAGCACGCATCCGCACTGGGGGGCCTGCTGGTGCCGACGCTGGCGCCGGCGACGCAGGCGCAGCGCGCGCCCGACGGCCGTTTTCTGCTGCCGAAGGGTGCGTTTCTTGACTGCACCCTGGAGACCGCCATCGATTCGACGCTCCCGGGCATGACCACCTGCATCACGGCGATGGACACCTTCAGCGCCGATGGCAAGGTGGTGCTGCTCGAGCGCGGTACCAAGCTGGTCGGCGAGACCCGCGGCCAGGTGCAGCAGGGCCAGGCGCGGCTGTTCGTACTGTGGACGCAGGCGCGCACGCCCACCGGCGTCGTGGTCCCGCTGGACTCCCCGGGCACCGATGAGCTTGGGCGCGCGGGCATCAGCGGGGAGGTGCAGCGGCACTTCTGGCAGCGCTTCGGCGCCGCGATCCTCATCTCGGTCGTCAGATGGCGCGGTGCAGGCCGGGGTGCAGGCCGCCAGCGCCTCGGGCGGCACGGTGATCTATGCGCCCGCCGGTGCGACGGACATTCTCACCGAGGTCCTCAAGGACACGGTGCAGATCCCGCCGACCATCATCAAGGCCAACGGCGATCGCATCCAGGTACTGGTGGCGCGCGATGTGGACTTCAGGTCCGTGTATGAGCTGCGTGCCGTCCCCGGCGGGTGAGCGCGCGGTGCGCGGCGCACCGGCGGAGCTGTCGGCGCTGGATCTCACCCTGCGGGCGCTGCGCCCGCTGGCTCGCGAACCCGGAGGTGACGGAGCTGTGCATCAACCGGCCGCGGGAAGCCTTTATCGAAACCTGCTCGGGCTGGTCGCGCGCGGAACTGCCGTTCGCCGATCTGGACTGGTGCCGGCGGCTCGCCAAGCTGATCGCCAACGTCACCCGCCAGCGGGTGGATGAGTCGGCGCCGCTGCTGTCGGCATGGCTGCCCTCGGGCGAGCGGGTCCAGATCGTGCTGCCGCCGGCGACCACGCTCGGCTGCGTCGCGATCACCATCCGCCGGCCGGCCGCTACGGTCTGGTCGATCGAGGAGCTCAGCTGCGCCGGCGCGCTGCGCGCAACGGTGCCCGCCGGCGTGCACGCCCCGGATGCCGACGGTGAGCTGCTGCGCCTGCACGCGGCGCGCGACTACGCGGGCTTCATGCGCCTGGCGGTGCGGGCCCGCAAGAACATCATCGTCTCCGGCGCGACGGGCTCGGGCAAGACCACCTGGACCAAGGCGCTGATCCGCGAGATTCCGGGCGATGAGCGGCTGGTGAGCATCGAGGATGCGCGCGAGCTGGTGCTCGACGGCCACCCGAACCACGTGCGGCTGTACTACAGCAAGGATGACCAGGGGCTCGCGCGCGTGACGCCGAAGCAGCTGCTCGAGTGCTGTCTGCGGATGCGCCCGGACCGGATCCTGCTCGCGGAGCTGCGCGCCGAGGAGGCCTTCGACTATCTGCGCAACGTGAACTCGGGCCACCCCGGGTCGATCACCAGCGTCCACGCCACGAGCGCTGAGCTGGCCTTCGAGCAGCTGATGCTGCTCGTCAAGCAAAGCGCCGGCGGCCGCGGCCTGGCGCGCGCGGACATCAAGAGCCTGCTGTACCTGCTCATCGACGTGGTCATTCAGTGCGCCCTCGAGCGGCACCGCCGGGTCATCCGCGAAGTGTGGTTCGACCCGGCGCGCAAGCGCCGGGCGGCGCGGGGTGCGCCGTCGGCACCGGTCCGGGGCGAGCGCCGCGCATGAGCGCACTGCACGGGCTGGCCGGGACTCCTGAGCGCTTATGGGGCGGTGCAGGGGCCGCTGCTGGCGGCCCTGGCCCGCGGGCGGGCGCCCGCTGCGGCAATGGCTCCTGTCCCCCGCTCCTGGCCGCACCCGTGACGGCGCTCGCCGGTCTTTCGATCTCGGTCGCGGCGCCGCTGCTGCGGGGCCTCGCCGCGGGCAGTGCCGCGCTCGAGGTGTCCGCGGCGGCGGCGTTCAGTGCCGCGCTCGGCTATGGGGCCGGCCGGCTGCTGGCGCGCCGCGCACCGCCGGCAGCGGTGCACCAGCGCGGCGCTGTGGTGCTCGATGCGCCGCCGCGTGCACCGTCCGCGGGCCGGCGTCCACGGGGCCCGGCCGCGCCGCCGCGCGCGGGCGCATCACGCTCGCCGGCATACCGCTGGCGCCGCGAGGACGAGGTCAAGCATTTCAAGCTCATCGGCACGACCGGCACGGGCAAGAGCACGGCGATCCGCGAGCTGCTCACCGCGGCGCTTGCGCGCGGCGACCGTGCGGTGATCGCCGATCCGGACGGCGGCTACCTGCGGCACTTCTACGATGCAGCGCCGCGGCGATGTGATCCTGAATCCCTTCGAGGCCGCTTCGGCCAGGTGGGACCTGTTTGCCGAGATCAGCAACGACTACGACGTCGAGCAGCTGGCGCGCTCGCTCATTCCGGATCACGCAGGGTCGGATCGCAGCTGGCGCGGCTACGCGCGCACCTTCTTCAGCGCGGTCACCGCCCAGGCGCACGCGGCGGGCAGCCGCGACGTGCGCGAGCTGTACCGGCTGCTGGTGGTCGCCGGCACCGCGGAGCTGCGCACCCTGGTGGCCGGCACGCCGGCCCAGCCCTTTCTCGAGGAGCACAACGGCCGCATGTTCGACTCGATCCGCTCGGTCACGAGCTCGGCGGTCGGCGCGCTGGAGTACGTCGCGCGCCAGCACAGCGCTCCGCTGGCGGTGCGCAGCTGGGTGCAGCAGGAGGCCGCGTCCGCAGCCGGCGGCGCAGCGGCGCGCGGCGTGCTGTTCCTGCCGTATCGCGCCGGCCAGATCGCCGCGCTGCGCTCGACCATCTCCGCCTGGATGCGGCTGGCGATCTTCGAGGCGATGAATCGCGAGGAGGGCGAGCAGCGCCTGTGGTTCGTGGTCGATGAGCTTGATGCGCTCGGGCAGATCGACGGGCTGAAGGATGCGCTCGCGCGGCTGCGCAAGTTCGGCGGTCGCTGCGTGCTCGGCTTTCAGTCGATCGCCCAGGTGTCCTCGACCTATGGCAGCGGGGAAGCCCAGACGCTGGTCGAGAACTGCGGCAACACGCTCATCCTGCGCTGCTCCGGCAGCGAGCACGGCGGCACCTCGCAGTTCGCCTCGCGCCTGATCGGCGAGCGCGAGGTGCTGCGCGTGCAGAGCTCGCGCTCGCGCCGCGCCACGGAAATCGCTGCCTGCGGTCACCCGCAGCGAGCACCTGGCCTGGAGGCCGCCGTGATGGGGGCGCAGATCGAGCAGCTGCCGGATCTGGCCGGCTACCTGAAGATCGCCTCGCGCCCGGAGTGGCGTGCGCGTGCGGCTCGCGCGCGCCGGGCGCCGCGCGCGCTGCGGTATCCGCACTGCCCGCGCGTCGCCGGCGCCACGCGCCCGCGCGCGCCGTGCGCCCAGGAGACACCCGGACATGACTACCGCTGAAACGCGCCGTGGCCGACACCACCGTGCGGATCGGGCTGCTGATGGAGGCGGTCGAGTCGCAGCGCGCACTGGTCGGGCATGCGCTCGAGCAGCTGCAGGAGCACACGGCGGGCCTGGATGCGGTGGTGCGCGATGAGGTGCGCGCGGTGCTGATGAGGAGCTGCAGGCGCTCTTCGAGGAGGCCCAGCGCACGGTGGCACTGCTGCGCAGCGCCGGCGCGCGCCGCGGTCTGCGCCAGCTCGCCGTCGGCGCTCTCCTCGGCGTGCTCGCCGCGGCGATCCCGCTCGGGCTCGCCGCGTGGATGCTCCCGAGCCGCGCCGAGGTGGAAGGACTGCGCGCCGCGCGCACGGAACTCGGCGCGAGCCTGGCGCGCCTCGCGCAGCAGGGCGGTCGCATGCAGCTGCGCCGCTGCGGCGCGGCGGCGCGGCTGTGCGTGCGCATCGATCGCGGGGCGTCGTTGCCTATGGCGAGAGCGCCGACTACGCGATCGTCAAGGGCTACTGAGGCAGCGCCGTGACGCTGGCGCCGCTGCCACTGGGCCCCCTGGGCGAACCACTTCCTCCCCGGCGTGGCCGCCCTCACGCTGCTCATCGCCCTGGCGTGCGTCGGCGGCGCTGGCCGGCCGATCGGTACAAGCGCGGCGCACGGGTGCTCACCGGGCGGCGCGCGCGCCAGGCCGTGCGGCGGCGCGCGCACGCCGCGGTCAGGGGCGTCGGCCTTGCCGGGGTGCCCGTCGCCGCCGCGGAGGAGGGCCGGCACTTTAAGCTCATCGGCATGACCGGCACGGGCAAGTCGACGGCCATCGCGGCGCTGTTGCAAGGCGCGCTGGAGCGCGGTGACCGGGCGGTGGTCGCCGACGCCGACGGCGGCTATGCGGCACGCTTCTACACGCCACGGCGCGGCGATGTCGATCCTCAATCCCTTCGATGCGCGCTCGGCGAAGTGGGATCCCTTCGCCGAGGTGGCCGCGCTCTGGGATGTCGAGCAGCTGGCGAGCGGTCTCATCCCCTCGTGCGAGGACAGCTCGGGGCGCGAGTGGCGCGGCTACGCACGCACCTTCCTCAGCGCCGTCACGCGCCACTGCTGGGAGCACGGACGCACGGATGCGCGTGAGCTGTGGCGGCTCCTGACGGTGGCGCCGGCCGCGGAGCTGCGTGCGCTGGTGGCGGGCTCGCCGGCGCAGCCGTTCCTCGAGCCGGAAAATGCCCGCATGTTCGGCTCGATCCGGGCGGTCGCGGCCTCCGCTGCGGCAGCGTTCGAGTACGTGCAGGCGCAGCGCGCGCGCCCGTTCTCGGTACGGCGCTGGGTGCACTCGGGCAGCGGGGCGCTGTTCCTGCCTTACGGCGCCGACACAGATTCGCCGCGTTGCGCACCGATCATCGCCACGTGGATGCGGCTGGCGATCTTCGAGGCCATGACGCGCCCCGGGCACGACCAGCGCCTGTGGTTCATCGTCGATGAGCTCGATTCGCTCGGCGCGATCGACGGGCTGAAGGACGCGCTGGCGCGGCTGCGCAAGTTTGGCGGTCGCTGCGTCCTCGGCTTCCAGTCGATCGCCCAGGTCTCGGCCACCTACGGCGCCGCCGAGGCCCAGACCATCGTCGAGAACTGCGGCAACACGCTCATCCTGCGCTGCGCCGGCAGCGAGCACGGCGGCACTTCGCAGTTCGCCGCACGTCTCATCGGCGAACGGGAAGTGATCCGCCGGCACACGGCGCGCGGCCGGGAAGGCCCCTTCAGCCGCGGCGCCCGCAGTTCCGTGAACGTGAGCCAGCAGCATCTCATCGAAAGCGCAGTGCTGGCGGCAGAGCTCGAGCAGCTGCCCGACCTCAGCGGCTACCTCAAGACCGCCGCCGCACCGGAGTGGCTGCGCGTGAGCTTTGCGCCGGCGCGCTGAGCATGGCGATCTTCTACCTGCAGATCAGCTCCCTGGGTCGGGCCGCCGGCCGCCGCGCCACTGCGGCCGCCGCCTACCGCGCCGGCGAGCGCCTCCGCGATGAGCGCAGTGGCGAGCTGCACAACTACAGCCGCCGCCGCGACGTGCTGCACGCCGAGATCTTCGTGCCGCGGGCGTACGCGGCCGCGGCACTGCCCTGGGCCGGCAACCGCGAGCGGCTGTGGAACACCGCCGAGCACGCCGAGAAGCGTTACAACGGCCGCGTGGCGCGCGAGTTCCAGGTCAATCTGCCGGCGGAGCTGCCGCCCGTGGCGCGCCTGGCGCTGGCGCGCGCCTTCGCGCAGGAATTGGCCGAGCGCTACCGGGTCGCGGTCGACCTGGCGGTGCACGCGCCCCGTGCGGGAGGGGACCCGCGCAACTTCCACGCGCACCTGCTCACGACCACGCGCGAAGTCACCCCGACCGGGCTGGGCGCCAAGGCGGGTCTGGATATGGCGCCACGCGAGCGGCGCCAGCGTGCACTCCCCGACCACCGGCAGGAATTCATGCACGTGCGCGAACGCTGGGCGACCCTCACCAACGAGGCCCTGCGGGCCGCCAACCTCGCCGCCCGGGTCGATCACCGCAGCCTCGCCGCCCAGGGGATCGCGCGCGAGCCCACGCCGGCGATACCGCTCATGCACCTGAAGATCGAGCGGCGCGGAGTGCGCAGCGAGGTGGCCGAGCGGCTGCGTGCGCAGTACCAGGAGCGCGTCGCGGCGCGCGAGGCAAACACTGCAGGCGCCGCAACGTCGGCCCCGCAGTACGATCTCGATGAGATCCGCCGCCAGGCGCGGGCTGCGTGGCTGCGTCTGCGCTCGCAGGCAGGGCAGGTGATCGGCACGGCGGCGACGCACGAGTCTGAGGCCGCGGCGCTGCAGGGCGGCGACGAGCTGGTGCGCTGAGCGCGCGGGTCAGTCGAGGTTGCGGTGGTAGGTGAGCATCGCCCCGCCCGGGACGGGCACGAGCGCAAAGGCGCTCTCGGAAGTGCCGGGTTCGTGACGATTCATGACAAAATGCGCGCTGGAGATGCCGATGGCGGCGCCGGCGACGGTGTCCGACAGCCAGTGCTGGTTGTGCTTCAGGCGCTCGTAGGCGGTGGCGGCGCCCAGCCCGTAGCCGAGCACACGCCGGATCCAGCGGACCTCGTCATTGCCGGATTCCGCGAGCACGGTGCCGATGGCGAAGGCCGCACTGGTGTGCAGCGAAGGGAACGAGGCACCGCCGCTCTTCTCCCACTCATTGGGGTCGCTCGTCTGGTACGGATCCTCGCGGCGCACGGCGTACTTCAACAACGTGCTCGTGACGCTGCTCAGGCTGGCGGCCTCGAGCATCGACCAGGCCTCGCGGTGTCCGGCGCTGCTTTCGGTGAAGCCGGCCCACACCCAGGTGGCCCCGAGCACCGCCACCGCCGGCAGCGCGTCCTGCAGGTCGTACTTCGTCGAGCCCACCGTCGGGCCTTCGGTCTTGATGAAGTGCGTGCGCACCTGGGTGTCGTAATGATGTGCGGCGCCGATGGCGGCCAGACTGCCCGCGAACCAGCCCCAGTCACTGCCATCCCAGCGCAGCGGCGCGGTGAAGTAGGCCTTGCCGTCCGTCAGCAGCGTGTGTAGGTAGCCGTCGCTCTCCGCTTCGGCCGGGACCGGCGCTGGCGGCTCGGGCGCATCAACGATCTCTGCCTGCGCGGCAACGCATGACGCCAGCAGCGCCGCACACAGGGCGGAGCGCAGGCGGGTAACGCGAGGTACTTCGGTTTGTCGCCGGCGGGCGACGTCGCAACGGGATGGTTCGGCGCCGGTCGTGTCAGATGTTGGTGGCAGCATTCGTGGGCGGATCTTACGCAATTCCCGCCCGCGCAAGCAGCTTTCCCGCCGCAGTCAGCGCCGCCGATACCACAGCACACCCGCGTGATCGGCTTCGCGCGCCACCTGGCCGCGGCCGATCAGGCAGTTCAGGTGCGCCACGCTCTCCCCGGTCGCCATGCCGAGCATGTCCATTCCCACGCCGCGGCGGAACAGGACACCGAACAGGTCGATGGCGCGCCTGGGTGTGGCGAGTTCCTCGCAGATGCGTACCAGCCGCCGCTCGTGGCCGGCGCTGAGCGCCTCAAGGCGCGCATGCAGTCCGCGGAACGGCTCGTTGTGTGAGGGCAGCACCAGCACGTCATCGCTGACGCGCCCGCGGATGGCCGCGAGGGACTCGAGCCATTCGCGCATCGGATCGGCGTCCGGTTCGGTGGGAAACACCGAGACGTTGGAACTGATGCGCGGCAGCACCTGGTCGCCGGAGATCAGGAGCCGCAGTTGCGGGGCGTACAGGCACAGGTGCTCGGGGGAGTGCCCGCGGCCGACGACCGCCCGCCAGGTGTGGGTACCGATCGTCAGCTCCTCGTCGTCCACCACGCGCCGGAAGCTGTCCGGCAGCGCGTGCACCGCCTTGCCGAAGCCGCCGAAGCGCGCCTTGTAATGCTCCAGGGCCGGGGCGTCCCAGCCCGCGGCGCGGTAGAAGCGCACGCCATCGGCTGGGGCTTCGCGACCGGTGTCCGCGACCAGCATGCGGCAGGTCACGTATTCCAGGCGGGTGGTCCACAGCCGGCAATCGTGCGCCCGCGTAAGCCAGCCGGACATGCCGATGTGGTCCGGATGCATGTGGGTGCAGATCACGCGCTTCACCGGACGCTGCTGCAGGGGACCTGCCAGTGCGCGTTGCCAGGCCTGTGCCGTCTCGGGCGTCTGCATCCCGGTGTCGATGAGCGTCCAGCCGTCCTCATCGGCCAGCGCCCAGACATTGATGTGGTTCAGGCCGGCCATGGGTAAGGCCATGCGCAGCCACAGCACCCCGGGGTGGACCTCACGCACTTCCCCGGAGCCTGGCGGCTCCGGAAAGGGATAAGTCAGTGCGTCGTGGACCTGAGCTTCGCGGATTGCGACGGGCATGGGACGCAATGTAGGGGATCAGGAGCAGGGCGAATAGGGGTCCGTCCACTCTAACGGGCGGCACGCTGTGTCAGACTGACTTTAGCTCGCAATGGAGAAACTGCCGCGTCCGGGCCGGGCTCGCAACCGTGCTGGCAGCGCGGCCTCTGAGGTGGAAACGGCCAGGTGTCCGAGGCCAGGTCCAAGGTGGACGCTGCCGAGCGGCGCATCCCGACGCTGGATGGGTGGCGCGCGGTTGCGATCCTGCTGGTGCTGTTCGATCACGGCGGCGACGCGCTGCTGCGGGCGGGATTCGCGCTCAGCGCTCACGCCGGGGCGTTCGATCCCCAATGCTATGCGTGGCTGAAGGACCCCATCGGCCGCGGCGGGGTGCACCTGTTCTTTGCCCTGAGCGGCTATCTCATCACGCGGCGCCTGCTGCAGGAGGAGTTGCGCTTCGGTGCGATCAGCCTCGGCGGCTTCTACCTGCGCCGGCTGTGGCGTATCCAGCCGGCGGCGATCGTGTTCCTGCTCGTGGTGGGCGCGCTCGGGTTATGCGGGGTGCTGGCGGTCTCGGGGTCGGGCTGGGTGGCAGCGCTCCTCGGGTACGCAAACTTCGCGATGGCGTCGCAGAGCTGGTACACCGCCCACTTCTGGTCGCTGGCGGTGGAAGAGCATTTCTATTTGCTCTGGCCGCTCGCCTTTCTGCTGCTCGGGCCGCGCCGGCTGGCGGGCTCGGTGGCGATCGCGCTGCTGCTCGGCGTCTGGCTGGGCATCGTGGTGCGCTATCACGTCGCCTACTCGCCTTACATGTGGGTGCGCTCGGACATCGAGGGTTCCTGGATCATGTGGGGCTGCGTGGCGGCGCTGGCCGAGGCAACCCCGGCCGGGGCGCGTCTCATCCAACTGCTGTCGCGCCCCGGGATCAGCACGGTGGCGCTGCCGCTGGCCCTCTTCAGCGTGCTGTTCAGCGGGCTCGACTGGAAGATCGTGTGCGGGGCGACGGTGCTGACCGCCGCCGCGACGCCGCTGCTGCTGATCGGCACCGTCCGCCATCCGCGCACCTGGCTCGGCCGGGTGCTCGAGCTGCAGCCGCTCGCCTGGCTCGGCCGCATTTCCTATAGCGTGTACCTGTGGCAGGAAATCTTCTTCGTCTGGGACGATGAGCGTTCTGCGGTGCTGGGCGCGCTGCAGTCCCCCCCTGGCGGCTCATGCTGACGCTCGCCTGCGCCGCGCTGAGCTACTACGGCATCGAGAGACCGCTGCTCCGTCTGGGCGCGCGCGTGCTGGGGCGCGGTGCGCCGGCGCGACCGCCGGAACGTGCGCGCGTGGCGCCCCGGTGAGCACGCGGTGCCGGACGCTCGCCACGCGTCTGCCGCCCGTCGGCGCTCACCGTTGTTCGGGCTCGCTGGCCAGGTTCGACGTCTTCAACGCCGAAACCACCTGCGTGGCATCGGTAATTCCCCACGCCAAGGATGCGGTTCTCCCTGGACTGTACCTCACGTGTTCAGCAGGAGGGCCGTCGTGCGTGTGATGGTGGCGCAGGTGCGTGCGCCGTGCCACCTGCAAAAGCGCGCGCGAGCGTCACAGCGTCGGCCTACGGGCCGTGTCAGAACTGATACTGCACGTGCGCGCGCAGCGTGCGCGGTACACCCGGATGAGCCACGTAATCCGCCTGCGGCACGGCTTCGGTGCGCAGCCGCGACACGTAGTAATACTCGATGTCATTCCAGCCGGCATTACCCAGGTTGAAGACATCCAGCGCGGCCTGCCAGTGATGCCCGGAGTGAAATCCGATCTGCGCGTCGAGCGTCGTGTATGCCGGCGAGCGCGCACTGTTGTCTTCGACCAGCGGTGACTCGCCGAAATGGCGTGCGCGCAGCGTCGCGTACCAGCCGATGTCGCGCCCGGCGCTCACACCGGCATCGATCACGTTCGTGGGGCTGTTGGGAATGTAACGGCCATAGATGGCGATCGGTTGCCCGCACGGATGGCTCGGCGCCGCCAGGGCGCATCCGAGATCATCCGGCCCGGCAGTCTGATCGAAGCGCGCCCGGGTGACGGCCGCATTCCAGTCCGTGGCGAGCCACTGGTTGATGCGCCAGGTGTTGGCCCACTCGATTCCAGTGCGTGTCGTCGCGCCGCTGGGCGAGGTGACGCCGGCGTCGCCATCGAACACCAGTTCCGACTTCAGCTTGAGGAGGAACACGTCGAGCCGGGTGTTCCAGCGGGGCAGCGGCGCCGTCGCGAGGCCGACCTCGGCACCGGTGGCGCGGGTCAGGGGTGTGACCGGCTGCGCCTCGGGGTTGGTGCCGCTGCGGGTCACGCCGCGCGCATCGTTGCTGTGGTAGCCGTCGCCCAGATTGACGAACACCGTGGTGTTGTTCCAGGGGCCGAGCACGACGCCGAGCTTCGGGCTGAAGAGCGCGGCGTGCTGCTTGCCGGTGTCGCAGCCCAGGGGATCGCTGCAGGCGCCCGTCGGGCTGAGCATCTTGTCGGTGACGTTGTAGTCGAAGCGATCCAGGCGCGCGCCGAGGACGGTGCGCAGCCATGGGGTCCACTGCACGGTGTTCTCCGCGTATACGGCGGCGCCCGATTCCACCACGCCCGCATTCTGCGTGGTGCCGAGTGCGAGCCGCTGGTAGGTGGGGAACACGCCGACGTCGCGGATGTCGTCCAGCCGCCCCTGCACGCCGATGACATTGGACATGGACGCGCCGGCCAGGTTGCCAAACCAGGAGCGTGAAGCCTTGAAACCGTACACGACCCGATCGTCGTGCTGCAGCATCTGGTCTCCGTAGGTCGGATCCTGGAGGTAATACGTGAAGGTCGAGAACAGATCCAGCCCGTAATCGATGACGTAGGCGGAGATCGCCACTTCCCCGGAGTTGGTGCGCAGCAGGCGCAGGAACGACAGGCTTGTGCGGGTGCTCTCGCCGCCGTCGCTCGGATTGAGACTGCCGAAGCGTCCGAGGAGTCCCTCGCTGAGCGCCCGTTGGGGGATCTGGTCGGTCGCGTTCCAGCGGCCGCTGTAGGCCATGGCGGTGAGGGTGAAGTAGTCATCGGCGCTGCCACCGAAATAGCGCAGCAGGCCGTTCAGGCGCTGGTAGTCGTCCGGGTACTCGAACGGCCCGTTGTTGCGATAGGCCTCACCGGCCGCGAGCAGCGTGCCCTCCCCGAGGGGCGTGCTAGTGAGTACGAGCGCGCGCCGATAGCCGTCCTGCCCATAGCCCAGGGAGATACTGTCCGGTGCCGCGTGCGCCAGCGCGAGGCGCACCGCGCCTGCGGTGGCGAAATCGCCTTCGTCCGCGTAGTAGGGGCCCTTCTTGTAGTGCAGGTCCGTGAGCAGCTCCGGGATCAGGAAGTTAAGGTCCGCGTACCCCTGGCCGTGCGCATGGCTCGGCATGTTGACCGGCATGTCGTCGACTTCCAGCGCGAGATCTGTGCCGTGGTCGAGGTTGAAGGCGCGCAGGAAGTACTGGTTCGCCTTGCCCTCGCCGGAGTGCTGCGTGACGATCAGCCCGGGGACATTCTCCAGCACCGCAGCGGGTCGCAGGGTGGGCTCCGTCGCGATCCTGGCCTGATCGACGTCGCCTGCGGAGGCGGCGTCCATGTTGCTCACGCCGTGGGCCTCGACCGTGACCTGCTGCAGGTGCTTGTCAGCGTCCGGTGTCTCGGCGCCCGAGTCGGCCGCGGCGACGCGCGTGAGCATGAGTCCCGCGAGCCACGCGCAGCGGAGCCGCCGTGCAGCGCCGCGTGGGCGCCCGCTTCGGAATGGGCGGGTCAATGGTATCCGCTGCCGGCGCAATTTCAGTGGGGCCTTCATTCTGAGCGTGCCGCGGCACACGGGTGCTGAAAGAACTGCGGGGCCCCAAGCGGTTTAAGTGAAGTGCCGGAAATATCCTGTGCCTCAGATGCGACGCACCGGTGGTCGCGGATTTACCCTGTCGGCGCGGTAGAATCCGCTCATCCTGCAGTCCAAGCGAGTCCCGCCCAGATGATGGGGTTTTTTGAACGCCGGGTCGATCCCTACCCGGAGACGCCGCCGTCGGTTCCGCCGCGCGGCTTTATCGCCTTTCTATGGGCCTGTACGCAAGGCCTGCGGCGCTATCTGCTCGCAATCACGCTGTTGAGCGCACTGATCGGCGTGTTCGAGGCGGCGCTGTTCGCACTGCTCGGGCACATCGTCGACACGCTGGTAGCGCTGCCGCGCGAGCAGCTGTGGAGCACCGGCGGGGCGCGGCTCGTGGCCATCGCCGCGGTGCTCATGGGCAGCATCGCGCTCGTGGCGCTGCAGACCATGATCAAGCACCAAAGCCTCGCCGGCAATTTCCCCATGCGGCTACGCTGGAACTTCCACCGCCTGATGCTGGCGCAGAGCCTGACCTTCTACCAGGACGAATTCGCCGGGCGCCTGGCGGCGAAGGTGATGCAGACGGCGCTCGCGGTGCGCGATTTCTGGTTCAGCGTCACCGACATCCTGGTCTACGTGGCGATCTATTTCGTGACCATCGGGCTCGTCATCGGTCGCTTCGATGCGTGGCTGCTGCTGCCGCTGCTCGGCTGGATGCTGTGCTATGCGCTCGCCGTGGCCTGGTTCGTCCCGCGCTTGACGCGCGTCGGCAAGGCACAGGCGGATGCCCGCTCCCTGATGACCGGTCGCATCAGCGACGCCTACACCAATATCACCACCGTGAAACTGTTTTCCCACTCCGCGCGCGAGGCCGGCTTCGCGCGCCAGGCGATGCAGGACTTCCTGCGCACGGTGTTTGGCCAGATGCGGCTGGTCAGCGGATTTGAGATCGTCAACCAGACCCTCAGCATGCTGCTCATCATCGGCGTCGTCGGCACGGCCCTGTGGCTTTGGACGCGCGAGCTCGTGGGCATCGGTTCGATCGCCGCGGCCGGGGCGATGGCATTGCGGCTGAATGGCCTGTCCCACTGGGTGCTGTGGGAGATGACCGGCCTGTTCGAGAATGTCGGCATCGTGCAGGACGGCATCAATACCCTGGGGCGTATGCCGTTGGTGCTCGATAAGCCCGGCGCCGTGCCGCTCAGGCGCGGACCGGGACGCGTGCGCTTCGAGGCGGTGAACTTCTCGTATCAGAACGTGCAGCGCGGCAGCGCCGTCATCAATAACTTCACGCTGGAGATCGCTCCCGGGGAGCGGATCGGCCTGGTCGGACGTTCCGGTGCTGGCAAATCCACGCTGGTCAACCTGCTGCTGCGCTTCTACGACGTGCAGAGCGGGCGCATCCTGATCGATTCCCAGGACATTGCGGACGTCACGCAGGAGAGCCTGCGGGCGCAGATCGGCATGGTGACGCAGGACTCCTCACTGCTGCACCGCTCGGTGCGCGACAACATCCTCTACGGGCGCCCCGATGCGACGCAGGCGGATGTCGAGCGTGCGGCGGCCGATGCCCAGGCCACGGAATTCATTCCTCTGCTGGCGGATGCGCACGGCCGGCGCGGCTACGACGCCCATGTGGGTGAGCGCGGCATCAAACTCTCCGGAGGCCAGCGGCAGCGTATTGCGCTGGCACGGGTCATGCTCAAGGACGCGCCGATTCTGCTCTTGGATGAGGCCACCAGCGCGCTCGACTCCGAGGTCGAGGCCGTAATCCAGAGTGCCCTGCACCGGATCATGCGGGGCAAGACGGTGATCGCCATCGCACATCGGTTGTCCACCATCGCGGCGATGGATCGGCTGGTGGTGCTCGATCAGGGGCGCATCGTCGAGATGGCAGATCATGCGACGCTGTTGCGGCACGGTGGCCTGTACGCCCGGCTTTGGGCGCATCAGAGCGGCGGCTTTCTGGGCGATGCCGACGATGAGGAGGCAGCCTGAGCTCGTGAGCGAGCGCCTCCCGTGGATAGAGTTTGTTCTTCCGCGGAGCCGCTCAGCGAGCCGTGCTGCGCTCCTTTGCCGCTTTACGCAGTCGCTGTGCGGGTTGCGATCCGGCGGCGGCCTTGCTGCTCAACAGCCCGAATATGGCAACGGCGCTCTGCGTCCCCACGAACACTCGGCCGTTGGCGACCACCGGGGCTATGAAATTGTTTCCTGGACCGAACTGATCGCGTGCGCCGGACGCCTCGTTGCTGTTATAGAGCTCGGTCGCCAGGTTCGATGCGTCGTACGCGTGCAAGACCGCTACGGTTG
The DNA here is from genome assembly GCA_963806375.1 of uncultured Pseudomonadota bacterium. Classification (GTDB taxonomy): domain Bacteria; phylum Pseudomonadota; class Gammaproteobacteria; order Steroidobacterales; family Steroidobacteraceae; genus 13-2-20CM-66-19. The sequence continues at coordinate 105,478 of CAWDXW010000005.1, read as the reverse complement.
CTGTCTCGTGCGCCCAGACAATAGCGTTTGCAGCGCCGTTGGCTGAAACGACGGGCGAGCTGCCCGGATAACCAAACTTGGTACCGGAGTGCGATGTGGGAGCACTCGAAACGTGGGCGTTAGCGATGCTGAAAGCCTTCACGTATCCGAGCCTCTCGCCATAGTAGAGACTCTGGTTGAAGTAGGCCGGCGAGCCCCAGACACCGTAGCCCAGTACGCCGTCAACCTCCTGCCAGATGGCATTACCGCCCGCGGAGTACTTGCCCATGTTGTCCCGGTTTACGACGTACAGGTTGCCGTCCTTGCCGGCACCGACCAGCAGGTGGCGCACGGTGTTGGTCGCATCGACGAGATCCGGTAGCAAGAGCCCGCCGCCTGAGCCGAGATCCTGGTCGGCAGCCGTTTCCGTGCCGACGTTTGCCATGGTGAAGTAGTCCGCGACGCCCAACGTGGAACCCGAGGCGACAAGCTTCACAAACGAGTTGCCGAAGTCGCCGCCGACCGGGTAACCATTGGCATTCAACGTGGTTTCAAACGGGCCGTTCCCCGTCAGCAGGTAGAGGCCGCCCGCGGAGTCGACGCTCGGCCCCGAGCCGCTCATCCAGATTCCCGGACCCACCGAAGAGGACGAGTCACCGCTACTGCCTGGCCCTAGATTCAAAGCGGCCGATTGGGTGAGGCTGGCCTGGCTGTACGCGATGATCCAGCCGCCGTACGGGGGTGTATCGCAATGCGAAGACCACGTCGTATAAATGGTTCCGTTGTTCAGAAGTAGTGCGGCACGCTCCTCGTACTGACTCGGGCTGAAGGTCGTCGTGCGGTTGCCGTCCGTGAAGGTAGCCACTATGTCGACGGGACTGCTGAGACGCTCAGCACCCGTTGTAACATCGAGTGCGTGCAACCGCTGATGGTAATTGGATGACTTGTCCAACGACATGCCCACCACATAGAGCGTGCCGTTCGGACCGGCACTGCGATCGATCACCGGGGTCGACGTGATGCCGATCTCTGGCGTTATCGTGTCGCACCCGAAAGACTCACTGGTGCTTTCTCCGGCAGCTAACAGCGTGACCTTCCAGAGCAGCGCGAGAGTGTCACTGTCGAACGCGTACACTGACCCGTGCTCTCGAACGGGTACTGCCCCGTGCGCGACGTATCATTCTTAAATGTGATGACGTCAGCCTTCGTCGACGCTGATGGAACGGGTGTTACAGAGAGTTTGGCCTCGGTGCTCGTCGCGCTGCTCACGGAGTTACTGACAACGACCCGAAATCGCGCGCCGTCATCGGTTCTCAGGGCGGGCGCGGTCGTGTAGCTGTTCGCCGTGGCGGCGGCAATGGGTGCGTCGTTCTTCTGCCATTGATACGAGAGCGGCGCCGTTCCTGACGCGATCACCGTGAAGCTCGCCGTTTGACCCTCCTTGACGACGGCATCCAGGGGCGCAGTGGTGATGGTCGGCGCCACCAGACTTGGCGGAGGGGGAGGCGGACTCGGGTTGCCTGGAGAAACGGTACCGCCAGAGCTCGGCGCGCCGCCGCCACAGGCCGCGATGAGGGTCAGCGCGCACGTTAAGGCAAGGAGTAATCTGATTGGCATGTCCGGAGCTTTGCGAAGAGATTACGCACTTACCCTGGTGTCTCGGATCCTGGTGATCGGAGCCGCAAGGCTGGTTTCCCTCTGTGAAGTGAGGCCGTACCGGCTCAATTAGCGGAGGGCAGGGATCCTCCCGCCTTTTTGCCAGTCGGCGACGTCGTAAATCGGAACCGCCTCAGCCCAAGCTCGATCACATCGCCATCGGCAAGCCGGGCCTGGCGGATGCGCCGACGATTTACGGTCACTCCGTTCACACTGTGTGCATCCTCGATGAAGGCGCCCTTGGGCCCGATGGTCACCACGGCATGGCGTCGGCTGATGGAGGAATCCGTCAGGCACAGGTCACTCTCTGGTGCGCGGCCAATCGTAGTGCGCCGGGCCAGCGGCAATGCCGGCGCGTCGCTGTCGTCGAGGGGGATGAGGGTCGCGCGGCCATCCGGGAACTCGATCGTTTCCGACGATGGGGGATTGCTGTCGCGCTCGATACCAACACGAATGCGGCTCAACACCTGGGACGTGCTGGTCGCATAGCGCTCGAGACGACGCACTTGCAGTTCCCGTTCGTCCAGAGCTCCGCGCGTACGCTCCAGTTCGAGCGCGAGCTTCCGCTGCGTGCCATCGAGTGTGGCGGCTCGCTCGGTCTCGCGGCGCAGCTCGTTGCGCACGCGCTCAAGTTCGTTCTCGGCCAGGTGTCGTGATGCCTCTGCCTGCTCTGCGAGGTCCTTGGCTTGAGTGAGCTCGGCGTGTAAGTTGGCGAGGCGTTCGGACTGGTGCATGGCTTCGCGCTCGAAGCTGGCCAGTCGGTCTTGACTCGTCGCGAGCTGCTCACGCTGTCCGCTAAGCGCCGCCTCGGCCGACTGAGCGAGCGCTGTTAGATCAGTCGCTTGCTGTACCGCCGCCTGTACTTGGACTCCGAGCGCATCTGCGCGCGCGTGCTCCTCCGCCAGATCACGCTCTCGAGCTTCGAGCGTCGCATTCGCACGACTTGTGGCCTCTGTCTGCGCCTGTAGCGCGTGTCCTAGGTTGCTCGTAAGCGCCTCGAGTTCTGCTATTCGCGCCGCATGGGCCGCCTCGCTCGCTTGCACCGTTCGCAGCATTTCCTCCAGCGCGGCGCCTGCGGTGCGCGCCTCTGACAGTTCCAGTTCGCGGGCGGTGATGAACTCGGTACTGCGCTGACAGCGCTCTTCGAGCTTCTTTATTTCAGCCGCCAGCGTTTCGCCGTAAACGCGCAACTCCTGCGTCTTGGTCGCGTGACTGTGCTGCTCGTGTTTGCGGCTCTCGGTGAGTTCTGAGAGCGCCAGCCTTTGAGCCGAGCGATCCGCCTCGAGCTGGGTGATGACCGCCTCCCGTGCCGCCAGCTGCCCATTTACGTTGTGGAGCGTCGCGGCGACGCCCGCGCGCTCGGCTTCAGCGCGGTCCAGCAGGGTGCGCGCATCGACGAGTTCAGCGTCCAGGTCGTGCCAGATGCCTTCCCAGACGTTGCGTTTCCATTCATTCGATTGCACATTCTCCAGGAGGCCGGCGACGCGCATGGCGAGTGCGTCGCGCTCCTGCACTACGGCATCGGCCGCCATCTGCCGGGATTCATTCTCCTTCTGCAGCGTGGCGATGTGTTCGGCACGCTGCTCGAGTTCACGATTGCGGTCGGCGATGTCGGCACGCAGGGTGGCAAGTTCGCGCTCGACTTGTGTGATCCGGCCAGAGCGTTCGCTCAGCGCCTGCGTCAGCTCCGACTGCTGCCGCCTCAGTTCGTCCTGCTGGCGCGATTTGGTGGCGAGGGATTCGTTGGTTTGCGCTAACTCGGCCGTGGTGGCGCTAACCCGCTCGGCTGCGGTGGCGAGTTCGCGGCGCGCCGCCTCGAGCTCCGCCTGCAACTCTGCGGTGCGTTCCTCGGCGGCACACGCGCGGGCGCCGTGCTCGAGCGCAGCGCGCTCGCCTTCGTTGGCGCGACTGAGCGCGGTGTGCAGCGTCTTCTGCGCGAGCTCGAGCTCGAGTGCCAGTCCGTCGGCCCGTGCCTGGGATTCGCTGCGCGCGGCCTCGAGTTCCGCCAGCACCCGCTCGTAGGTGCGGGCGCGTGCTTCCTGCTCTGCGACCCACGCTTCTATATCCCGGAGCGTTTCGGGCGGAGGCAGCTCTGTCAGGGGCTGTGGCCGGTTTATTTCCGAGGTGGTATCCGTCGCCTCGGAATCGGTCGTATCGCGGCTTAGGATACCGGCGCTAAGCGCCGCCTCATACGACGCGACATCGAGCGACGGGAGTTCGTCGGTCTTTTCGAGGTCCGTTTCCGACTCGTCCTTTAAGTCCCGCACAGTGTTGAATTCCGCTTTATTCTTATTCAGGTATGTTCCGCCTCTTCCATGCGACCGTTTCTCTGGTCGCGGGCGGTTCGCGCACTGATACCCACTACGGTAAGGGTGCCCGGGCCAGCACAGGCCGTCAACTCGAGCTGTGGCACAACATAATTAGGTGCCCGAGGCGATCGTTATTTTGGGTATCCTCTTGATCGCGATCGTAAAAACTAAGGTCAGGCATTCCAGCTTGGATCATGAGCGCACCTGTTGAGGCCCGGGCGGCCAAGGGATTGGCTAAGCAAGTGAACAGGTCACAGGCAACCACGCGCCGGAAGGTGCTGTTGGCGGGCGGCCTGGCGGGTTTGTTAGGTGTCGGCGTGGTCGGCCGAATCTGGCGTCGAGTCAAGGAACAGGCGTATGTCGGGGATGGAGCGATCCCGGACGAGGCGCCGCCGATTGTCACCATCGTCGGTACGATGCCGTATCGCCGCTTCGGCGCCACTGGTCTCGAGGTCTCGGAGGTGAGTTTCGGCGCTTGGGCGATCGGGGGCCGCGCTTACGGCAATGTCGACCGCGCAGAGTCGCTCCGTGCCCTGGCACGCGCGCAGGAGCTGGGCTGCAACCTCGTGGATACCGCCATGGTTTATGGGGATTCGGAGGTGGTTCTCGGAGAGTTCCTGCGGGACCGACGCAGTCGCTGGATTCTCGCGACAAAGTACTCCTACCAGCCTGCCGGCATCACCGCGACGCTCGAGCAGCAATTGCAGCGCTTGGGTACGGATCGAATCGACTTCTATCAGCTCCACTCACTGCCGACCGAGCACCGCACGTACGAGGAGCTGTATCGTCTAAAAAGGGATGGCAAGGTCCGCTTCATCGGAGCATCGGTCTATTCGGCGCATAATATCTATGAGGCAATCGCTGTCGGAATACTCGACGGCGTGCAGCTTCCCTTCAGCCTCCTGGACCCGGATCCTTTCGAACTTCGAATCGAACGACTGCGCAAGAGCGGCCTTGCGGTGCTGATACGCTCAGCGCTCAAAGAGGGATTTCTGACCGGGAAGTTCACGGCGAGTACGACGTTCCCGGATCCGAATGATCAACGACATTCCTGGTCGCAGGCGCAGATCAAGAGAACTGTCGACGAGGTCCAGCGCTTCCGCTTTCTTGAATCGGAGGCCGGATCGATGGTACGCGCGGCGATTGCGTATCCGTTGTCCTTCCCTGAGGTCTCGACGGTCCTGCTTGGCACAAAGACCGAATCACAGGCACAGGTCAATTTTGCTGACATTCCCGGCGCGCGACTCAACCGAGCAACTCTGCAACGCGTACTCGTCGTCCAAGACGAGCTGGATGCCGGTGAGCGGCGCACCTTCACGGCGCTGACAAAGCGCCTGCTCGGTCGTACCTGAAGAGGCTCGACGGCTCATTCGTGGGTAACGCGCGGAAAGCGTGCGGTCTCCTCCAGCTCATCGAGGGACTTGGAATTGCGAACATACTGCTGGCTCGCGTTGAAAACGGGCTGGTAGTCCCAGGATGTCTGGCGCCCAAGGCGCAGGGCGGCGTCGACGAGTAAGCGACGCTTTTGACTTGCGAGTACTTCATCGCGCAGGGCGTCCAGAGACCAGGTGCGTCGCACGCGTTCACGAAGGGGCGTCGCCGCATGGTCGCCGGCGGTTGCGGCAAGGTTACGCCGCTCGTCCGGGTCGTCGGCCAGGTCGTAGAATTGGTCCGGATCCACGGGCGAATGTATGAATTTACCGCGTCCGCTGCGGACCATCACGATGGGGGCAATAGCCCCCTCGGCCAAGTACTCTCCGAGCACTTCATCGTGACCACCGCGTCCTTGCAAATGCGGGAGCAGGCTACGACCTTCAATCTCCGTGACCATGGGCGTTGAGTTTCCATTACCCGCCAACTCCACCAGGGTCGGCAGAAGGTCAATCAGGGAAACCGACTCAGAGACTGCGCGCGGGGCAAAGAGGTGTGGCGCATGTATGAACAGTGGTATCCGGCACGCCCCCTCGAAGAAGCTCATTTTGTACCACAGCCCACGCTCACCGAGCATTTCTCCATGGTCGGCGAGGACCATGATGATCGTGTCCGTTGCAAATCCGGTGTCGCCTAGGGCCGTCACGAGTGAACCGATATGATCGTCCACATACGAAACCGCGCCGTAATAGGCATGCCGTGCGGCGCGAATCTGCGCGTCAGTAACCTCCTGAGTCTCCATGCCGCAGACATGCCGCAGCCGCCGGGAGTGGGGATCGAGATCCTTGGCGGCGATGCGCAAACGCGGCATATCGATGTCGGCGTCGCGGTAGCGATTCCAGTACTCGTGGGGAATTGCAAACGGGTCGTGCGGATGGGTCATGGAGACGACCATGCAGAACGGCCGCCGATCGTTGCTGCGTGCCATGTCGAACAGCTGCCGGCGGGCGCGGAACACGACCTCGTCGTCGAAGTCGATCTGGTTGGAACGTACGCAAGGGCCGGCTTGCGTAACTGAGTCCATTGAGTGGTACCAACTCGGGCGCTTTTCGAAGTTCAGCCAGTCCGGTGTCCAGCCAAAATCGGCAGGGTAGATATCTGTGGTCAGCCGCTCCTCAAACCCATGCAGCTGATCGGGGCCACAGAAGTGCATTTTTCCGCTCAGCACCGTTCGATAGCCCGCGAGGCGCAGGTAATGAGCGAAGGTCGGCACCTGTGCCGGAAATTCTGCCGCGTTGTCGTAGGCGCCGATGGCCGAAGGCAGACGACCGGACATAAAGGCAAATCTCGATGGCGCACACAACGGACTGTTGCAGTACGCAGAACGGAACACGACCGCGTGCTCTGCGAGCGCATCAAGATGCGGTGTTCTGGCCACGCGATTTCCGTATGCCGGCAGGGCTTTAGGCGTGAGTTGATCAGCCATTAAGATCAGGATGTTCGGCTTTAGCGGCATGGGTATCTCTTCGGCCCAGTCGAATGAGCGCATGCTAGCTGATCTGACCGCTTGCTGAGCGGCGCGCCCCCAAGCGTCCTTCGGGAGCGTTCGCTTGAGGCACGGTGCGTCAGTCTCAGCCGCGTTAGCTGTGCGGCAATGAACGGCTATGGGTGGGGCAGCGCCGTGGCCGGCCGCTCGCCCGTAGATCGCAGGTACTTATGGCTACACGGGAGTCAGTGATTGCACGAGCATCTACCGGCGACAGATCATCCAACCGCGCGCTCTGGGGTCTCGGCTGGCGAGCTCGGTCGCATGGGAGGCGAACTGCGCCGGCCGAGTGGCGAGGCAATGCGCTTGCCGACCCGTATACACGGTCGCTCCACCCAGTAGTAGGACAGCATGGCGCAGATGAGCATGATCGGCGGGAACAGTAGCAGACTCCTTATGGGGTAATCCTCAGGGCGGCCGCTAAAAACCTGCTGCCATAGATACAGGCTGTAGGAGATCAAGCCGATAAATCTCAGCCACCGCATGTGCAACAAGCGCGTGGCCCAGTTGGACATGTAGAGTGTACTGCCGAGCAGCCACGCGATACTGACGGGAGCGAGAATCGGCAGAAGAAGCATTCGGGACAAGATCACCGTCCCCCAGGCATCCGGACCCCGCGAAACGGCCTCAAGAAACATGAGACCGACAAACACCACTGCCGCACAACCCGCAACATAGGCTGCATGCAGGGTGCCGCAGAACCGCTGCACCGCGTTCGCACCGAATGCAAGCAGAACACCGGCGCATAAGAATGAAAGGTTGAACGTCGCGTGTGTGACGGCCCACCACAGCGGCCCGAGGTGCAGGGCGTACCGCACTATGGGAACGGTCACGAACATAACAAAGAGAACCCCCACGATGATTTTGATGAGGCGCTCTGGGATCAGAAACAGGAGCGGGAAGAGCAGATAAAATTGCTCTTCGTAGGCCAGGCTCCACGAATGCCCGGCAAACCATCCGCAGTCGATGCCGGGTAGATTGCAAGTGAAGGCGGCGGCGATCAACGTTGCACGGTGGTCTTGTGCAATCAGGTTCAACGTTCCCGCCACGAGTACAAATGCCAGATAGAGGAAAAATGGCGGCACGATGCGGAAGATGCGGCGAATGTAGAAGCGACGTGCCGAAAAGTCTCCGTGGCTGCGCTGCTCGTTCAAAGCAAGGCGAGTGATAATGAAGCCGCTAATGGTAAAGAATATGCAGACACCGCTCGTGGAGAGGGCGTCAGCGAGTCGGTAGGAGAAGGTGGTGGGTGGCCCGCTCCAGTATCGGTAGTCAACCAGGTGTCCGACAATCACCATGAGTATGCTAATGCCACGCCAGCCATCAAGAGCGGTAATACGGTGCTCGGGCGCTGTATCAGCAGCAGAGGGCGCAGAATTGTCGCGATTTTCTTGCATCGCAGACCCGTTCGAGCGGGTTTCGCATCGATTGGTCATCATGGCACTCTTTGCCGGTGGCCGATAGCACGCCAGCCAGCAAAGAATATGTCCGATTGTCATGCGGGAAGAACAGCGTTTTGAACCGGCCGCCCCCGAGAGGGTGATTTGAAGATTCGGTTTGGGATCATCTGCAACGGAGCGGGTTTCGAGCCCTGGCAACTGCGTTGCCTGGCGCAACTGCTGGCGGTTGCGGATGTCCACGCCGCCCTGCTGATTACCTTAAACGTTCCAACGCCTAGTTCCAGCGCTCTGCCAGATCCGCTCGCGTCGTTGCCCGTGGTACGGCTGCCCAGGGTTCCAGTGGCGGCGGATCGCCGGCTGCTGGGCGAGGCAGTGGTCGAGACAGTGCGAGGCTACGACCTGGATTTCATTCTTAGCTTTGCCGTCGCGCCGTGCCTGTTCAGCCTTCTCGAAGCCGCGCGCTTTGGCGTCTGGGCATACCACTTTGGCGACTGGACGGAGTACCGCGGGGGACCGCCGGGTTTTTGGGAGGTTTACGAGGCCGAGCCGGTGTCTTCCGCGCTGCTGGTGCGTTTGCAGCCTGATATGGATTCGGTGATCGTATTGCGTCAGGGACACCTGCGCACGAACCTTCTGTCTTACGAGGGCAACCGGCAACAACTGGGGACACGGTTCGCACAGTGGCCGAGCCAGGTATGTGTTGATATTCGCAGTGGCATCACAGGCCTCTTTACCGACCAACGTGTAGTCAGCAATGCCGCCTGGCGCGCTGCACCCACGCGCTCGCAGGAAGTTATTTGTAAGTTCCGGATTGCAGCGCGGATGGCGCGTGAAGGCTGGCGTTCTCTGTTTCGGCACGACCACTGGAACATCGCGTGTGTCGAGCGGCCGATCTCGTCGTTCCTGGGCGCTGATCACGCCGGAGCGGTTCAATGGCTGCCCCGTCCAAGGAGTTTTGAATTCCAGGCCGACCCGTTTGGGGTGGTGCGTGACGGCCGTCTGATCATTTTGTTTGAGTACTTCAGTTATCGCACCAACCGCGGGACTATCGCTGCTCTGGATCCCGCGCACGGCGAGGAGCGCGCTGCCGTGCGGATCGGTCCGCAGCCGCCAGTACACCTGTCTTATCCCTACGTCGTGGAGGCCGAAGGCCGCCTCCTATGCATCCCGGAGACTCACGAGGCGGGGGAGGTCGCGCTTTACGAGGTCGAGCGCTTTCCTGACCAATGGGTCAAAGTGGCAAACCTGATTGAGGGTATGTCTATTGTAGACGCCACGCTGTTCCGTCATGAGGACACGTGGTGGCTCGCTGGTTCGGAGCCGACCGCCAAGGGCGCTAGCTGCGAGCTGCACCTGTGGTATGCGAACGCGCTCGAAGGACCGTGGCACCCTCACGCCGGAAATCCGGTGAAGATTGATATTCGTTCCGCGCGACCCGGTGGTACTCCATTTTACAAGGACGGTGTGCTGTATCGGCCAGCCCAGGATTGCTCCAGAAGCTATGGCGGCAGAATCGTCATCAACCGTGTTGTAGCACTGAGCCCGACGGCTTTCTGTGAGACGTTTGCGGGGACCGTTGAACCCGATCCTATGGGGCCGTATCCCGACGGTCTGCACACACTGTCGCAAGTCGGTGACCTAACACTGATCGACGGCAATCGCTTCATATTCTCACCGGCAGAATTCCGGCGTGTTTTCGTGCATTACCTGCGATCTGCCTGGGCCCGTGTCCGCCAGAGCCACGGGTGACCGGACGCATCGGCCCAGCGGCGCGTCAGTCTTGCAGCTCGCTCAGTAGGCCGAGGTATTGTTCGACCACATGCGGAACGTCGAAGCCCGCCGCGGCTTCCCGGCCGAGTTGACCAATGCTGGACCAGCTCTCCTTGCGTTGCAGTGCGAGTTCAATTGCCGCACTCAGAGCCTCGACGTTCTTCGGTGGGCACAGAAAGCCATTGATGCCATCACGGATAATCTGCGGAGCCGCACCGACGGCGGTTGTGACTACCGGGATGGCGCAGCCGAGCGCCTCGACCAAAGTCAATGAGAATCCCTCATAGTCGCTCGGAGAAACAAACAGATCGGCGGCCTGTAGGTAGTCGTGCACACGCTCGCTCTGACCCGTGAGGGTCACATGGGCTGTCAGACCGTGCGCTTGGACATAGTCGACGATGTCGTTCTCGCAGTCATCCCAAGATCCCTTACCGCTGCCCACCATCACCAGGAGCGCATCGGGATGCCTCGCGGTAACGGAGCGCCAGGCCTCTAGCAGCATCATCAGGCCCTTTGCGCGCGACAGTCTGCCGACGTAGAGCACAGTGGGCCGACCGAGCGGCAATCCTAGACGCCTGCGTAGTGGCTCTCTTTCGCCCGCAGGTAAGGGCTTGTACAGATCAAGGTCGGCTGCATTCGGGATACTTAAGATACGTGCGGGCGGCGGTTCAAAGCGCTGCAAAAGCCGCGCGATGTCGTCCGATATCGCTACGACGCAATGGGCGCGGGTGATCGTTTTCCGCTGAAAGAACTCTAAAACCTGACCCAGGATTCGACCGCGTCCCTTACGCATCATCCCCAGGCTCTCAGATGAAATAGGCTCCACGATCTCAAAAGGGGATTCCACCCTGACCACGCATTTCTTTCCGAGGAGTCGGCAAACTGGCACGGCCGCCAGCGGGATAACCTTCATTCCGGAAACGAAGACCACATCGTACTGGCGCGACTCCGTCATCAGCAGGAACACGATCCGCGTCATGTAGCTGAACATGGCAGGAAGCGCGCGCCAGCCAGCGCCTTTCAGGCGTCCGGCGGGCCGAATCCTCCGGACTTGAACGTTATTGATGGCCTCGCGCTCCGCGGACAGCGGGAGCGTCTGCCGCGTTATTACCTGTATCGGGATCCCACGCTTCGCGAGGCCTTGAGCGAGGCGCGACGCGATCACGCCGGTTCCGCCCCGCTCGGGAGGAAAGAATTCCTCCGTCAGCCAGTAAACCCTGGGTACGGAAGCCGTAGGCTTAATCATGAGAGCCCCGCCTGGGGCTGCCGCAGCAATTGGCTGTGTCGCGGGTTCGGGAGAAGACCCAGCAGAATACCGACTAGCGGAAATAGAACGCAGGCGATCAGGGCCGTCGTCCAGGGACCGATGTGCAACACCTGCTGGGCACCCATAACGGCGGCGGCAGTAAGGGAGAGAGCAAGCATCAGGCGTAGGAAGCTAAGAGTTATAAATGCCGTGCCTATAGCTCGGCGGATAACAAAGGCGCAGATCGCATCGACGACGAAGATGCTAACCGTTGCGGCGAGAATGGCACCGAGAATCCCGTACGGGGGGATGAGGCGTAGATTGAGCAACACGATGAAGACGGTGCCTAGTAGGAGGCTTCCCAGGTAGTACGCCTGCCGATGGATTACGTAGAGGAGCCGATAGAACGCGACTTCCCATCCTTTCATGACGGCAAACAATGCTACCCAAGGTAGCAGGCGGATCGCCGGTGCGAACTGCTCGCCGAACAGTGGCACGATGAGCAGCGGAATGAGCCAGTAGATCCCCACCGCCAGCCAGCCGCTGAAAAAGAACACAATGCGCGTGAAATCGCGTGCGGGATTCCGGAACTCGAGTGAGCCGCGACCCGCGAGCGTGCTCAGCAGAGGATATGCGGCAGTCCCAAAAAAGATCAGCGGCAATAGTCCCACTTCGACGAATTTGATATCGGTGGCGTATAGCCCAACCCGGGCATTTCCCAAGAAATACGCAATGAGAAGCAAATCGGCGCGTGCATAAAACTGGTTGAGAATCTCGGAGCCCGCAAAAGAGGATGTGCCGCGAAGCGTAGCGATAACTCCTCGCCATGATTGGGTCAGGCGCGGATCGGCGCCATGTGACTTCGCGTTGCGAAACGCCAGCACCGCGAGCGTGACACCGGCCACGGGGAATCCCGCCAGCATCCACGGCAGTGGCGGATGCGCTGCGTAGACCAGCAGAAGCGCACAGAGGATGGCAGCAAAACGACAGCTCAGGTCCGTGATGGCGGGTCGTACCATCGCCTGGGCCGCCATCGCGGGCACGAACAGCGTGCGCGACATGCTCCAGCCGATCACATAGATCGACAGTTCCAGCACAACCAAGCGGCCCTGCGTTCCGATTGTGCTGGTCAACAGGAAGATCGCTAAGGCAATCAGGCCGACAACCAACTGAACACACTGAGTCGAAAATATGTTAGACCATAATTGCGCGCGATGATCTGGGGAGGCACGCGCATATTGACGAATGCCATAGTCCTCGAGACCTGCGGTCGAGGTGAGGGCAAGGAGAGTGGCGACGGCGAACGCGTAGGAGTATTCGCCCGTACCGGCCGGACCAAAGATGCGGGAAATGACCGTGAATAGCGCGAAGCTCAGCACATCGGCGAGTAATCGGGAGGTCGAAAGCCAAAAGGCATTGGTTAGAACTTTCATGGTGAGCGGTGAAGCTTACTGAGCTTTGCAGTCCACCGGGAGTGCGTTGACCACGGACCCCGCGAAAGTGGTAGGCGAGCAGCGCAGACCAGCGTCAAGAATGACTTTCCGACGCACGTCCTACTTTTGATGTCTGCCAGGACTTGTATCGATACCACGCTCGGCACTGCAATTGAGCGTCGGGTTTTTGCCTATGCGGTTGGGTCCGCGTCCGGCATGGAATTTGGCTTCGTGAGTGCAGTCTTCGCGCCCGCCCGCGGGTGCATCTAGCACTGATTATTAGATTTCTTCCCCGTGGGATGCGAAACCGATCGAGGGAATATTCCCCGAATGATTAGATGGTAACGCGCAACCAAGGAACGACCCTACGCGTCATCTTGCGGGATTAGTGTGCGCTACGCGCCGGGCGGTTGCGACTGACTGCCTGCTGATGATTCAGCCGATTGATGTCTGCGCTTGGCGGCGTTGCGATACTCAACGAGGGCTATCCACAATCCGGTGCATAAGACGGAGAAGGCGGCGTACGCAAGGCAAATCTCGAGTGCGAGTTCCAATGCGTGGGATATCTGTTGTGGAACCATGCTCTTCCCCCCGATCGCTGCCGGCCGATATACCACGTCCAATTGCACATATCACACCGTCGCTTTCTGGCGACGGTGGTCCCCGCGAGTGGGTTGCAAACCACCCGGCAGCGCCACTAAGGGACTTTTTGCGGGCGGCAAGCCCTCAGGGATATCCCGTTTTACTGCAGCGCATTAGGCCCGTCAGCGGAACAACGCGGCTCACTTGCGAAACCCGTCGGTGTCGAAACGGGAAGTACCGGGATGTGAGACCTGCGTCGCGGTGCCGCCGGGGCGGTCAGTGGAGCTCGTGGCGTGTACATCGGCGGTTGTGCCGAGATTCACACGGCATGAAAATCCAGGCAATCGTCTAGAGCCGCAGCGTGGAATGCTCGTGTTGGTCTGATGCGGCAGAATCATATCGCCATGAGGTGTTTGGCAGGTCCCAGGTCTTTCTTGGGCCTTCGCCCCGGAAATGGGCCAATGCCGCTCGCACGCTCGCGACGAGTACGCAGGACATCAGCCACAGTATGGGGATGACTGCAGCAACGGCCCACACGAGAAAGAATACGCGCCAGATAACTGCGGGACACAGAACGGCCAGCGCAACACCTGCGACCAACACGCCACCCCACCGGAAACAGCGCGCGACCTGTTCTTGTTGCTTCAGATATTGCTCGTGGACCATGACGATGATCGTACGCCCCGCTACCTGACCGCTGGCTTCCGCTGCCCCTGAACTGTGACGTGTTATCGAATTGCCTAGAGTTATGTTCATGATGAAAATTGGCAATGCGGCAGTCTGAGCCTGGAGACAGGCGAACTGTGTGCGACATCCTTACCAGGGCCACTTCCTGGGTCAGGCACTGATTCTAGAAGCAGGCAAATCACATCGCAGTCTAGCTCCGGTATCACTTGGGTCACGCAAGCTCCGTGGGCTGCGGGTGGTGAGCACCGCGCCGGTTTCTTTTCGTTTGGAGGCCTGAGTTTCCGCGGGGCAAATCTGGGATGACGCATGCGGTGCGTTCGGGGAGAGACGGCGCGAAGACTGCTCAAGCGAATGCCACACCAGCCGGCGCAGTCTAGAGAGCATTCCTACGGTGCAGCCCAAGCTTACGTACACGCGGAAACCGGAGTTTTTCTTTCCAACGAACTCCCGCGCAGGCGACCCAATAGGAACGCGGGAACGGAACAGTTGGCTTGGTGCCCGTGAGCGCGAGGAACGTATATTCCGGTCAGATAGCTGGGGTATCGTGCCACCTATGAGAGCGCTTGAATGAAAAATGCGGACATGGGCGGTTTCTCGCACCGGTGCTGCGGCATCTTCGGCGCAGTCATCGCGCTGAGCCTCGCTGCTTGCGGCAGTGTCGGTGTCTCCACTGGGAAAGCCGCCGTGAACAGCAGCGGCAGTGGGGAGGATGTAGCGGGCGGTAACGGCGCCGCTACGCTCGTGTGGACGCCCGTGACGCAAAACACTGATGGGACAACGCTGATGAATCTTGCGGGATACCAGGTTTTCTATGGGCAATCCACGAGCGCCATGAACAGCACAGAGGTGTTGTCAGATCCGAGCCTGACGACCTTTGTCGTTGCGAATCTTTCTCCCGGGACTTGGTATTTTAGCGTGGCCGCGTACACAAGCGACGGCACGCTGGGTGCTAGTTCCAACATTGGCACAAAAACAATAAATTAGTGCCTCTCGGCCGTCGGGCGCAGCGGTATGTTTGTCTGGCAGTCAACCCCTAATGGCCGTCAGCTAAGCCTTCGCGAGCTCACGGGCCGCTCCTTTGAAAGCGCAGCAGATTGTCCTTGGCGGGCTGGGGCAAGCGAATGTACTTGAACCAGAACAAGTTGAGTTTCCACAGCCAGCGTTTCAGGATTTGCGCCTGAACTGAGGCGTGCAATTCGGTGAATTCCGTTGCCACGCGCTCCCTGAGTACAAAACCGTGACTCGCGACTGTCGCGATGAGCCACGAAATGCGCGCTTCCCGGCACATGAGGGGACCTGCGTCGGTCTGACGCCAGTACTCCACTCCCGGCTGGGTAATCCGGTAGTCGGCTGGCTCCTTGCCGCGTAGGCGCCGCAGAATTCTTTTACCGAGGACTCGACGAATGCTCCTGTCAAGAACGGACTCGAGCGACCACATGTTGTTTTCGGTGATGATTAGGAAGCCGTTCGGTTTGACGACACGGGCGAGTTCTGCGATGGCTTTTTCGACTTCAGGGATGTGCATCAACACTCCCCAGCACAGCACGAAGTCGAAACTGCGATTCTCCAAGGGCAGATTCAGCAGGCTACCCGTCTGGAATCTGACCATCCGCTCTAGCTTGTTTGTGGCGACGTTCTCGCGTGCCTTGCCGATAATGTATTCTGAGAAATCGAGCGCGAACACGGGGAAGCCACGCTGTGCGAGCCTGACCGTCTGAACGCCGTCACCGCAGCCGGCGTCTAGAAAGCACGCCTTTTCGCGGGAGGCTAGCTGCGCTGCAATGTGGTCAAATGCAGCTTCGTAGAAGGGATTGCTCTCGGCCGTATAGAACTCGCCGATCCATTGGGTGTGGACATTCGGCTGTTCCAAGGTCTTTTGGACGGTCCGCGATTCCTGCGCGTTCATGGTCATATCATCCACGGCCGCCCACGCGGATGCCCACATGGTAACCCCGTTCGGCCGGTCATCCGCAGCTCCAAGAGCGCCTTTCGCCATGTGGCGGCCGAAGCAACCCGCCAAACGTCCCGCCGTACAGCATGGCGCCGCCGAACCTTGCACCCAGCACGGCTCGTCGTCCTGTTGCCAGCGTTGGACAAGTTGGGGTTGCTGCACCAGCGGGATTCCGCAACCATCTGCGTTTGAGCGCCTGCGTGAGTGCGTGCTGCCCTGTCGGACGAGTTTACATGCCCCGTGTTCAGCGCCGACGGTCCTTGCTGCTAATCAGGGAGTTGACTCTATTGGCACGAGCTTTGCACCGTTCGCTGGGCCGGGGCGTGGCCACGCCGTGCTCGCGACATAAGAAGAAATCGTGGGATGCGCGGCGCTGACCATTCCCGGCACCTTATCTGCAGCGCGCGGCCTGCGACGGCTAGTGGGTACATGCATCATGCTGCGACTCACTTCAATGCCCGCGTCCTGGATGCGCGATGAGTGGCTCCCCCAGATGCTTGGATTCTGACGTCCAGCGACGGAATGACCTTGGAATGCAAACCGATACCACGCGAGCACGTCATGTCGCAGCAAGCTCTCTCGCAGCGCTGGTGATGACAGCTGGTGCGGCTGTGGCGCTGGCGGCTGGGAATCAACCCCTTGAGTATCTGGATGAGGAGACCGGCGCGACGATTACTGTCGTGGGACGGCCGCTGGTTTTCGCCCATGAGGTCCCAGGCGCCCGGGATAACGGGGGCGACTACATCACGCTCGCCGCGGCCGCTGTGGACCAAAGCGGTAAGGTCACTTACGTCGTCCTGGCATATTTCTGGTCGGTGGGCGTTTCTCAGCTGGTCCCAACCGGCGCGACTGAACCGCTCACGCTGCAGGCCGACGACGAGCGCATCGAGCTTGTATTGCGTGGCACGTCGGCGCGCGACTTCGGCATCGGTGTACCAGTGCATAAGCCGCCATTCGGGGCTGAAAAACCCTATATTTATGGCGTTGATGTTCGAACGCTGCGACTAATCGCCGAATCGCGTCACTTGACGCTGCACCTTGGGCGACCAGATAAACCTCTGAACTACGACCTCTTCGAGGATCGGCGTGTAGCACTCAAGGAGTTTGTGCGTCGCGTGGACGATAAGGACTGAGCGCCGCGGGCTTTCACATCTCAGCTGAAACTTAGGGCGGGGTGATTCCATGCTCGCGTAAAATCCTCTCGCATTGATCGCAGCGCATTTGGACCTGCCGTGCCCAAATGAACACGGAAGCGATTCCGGTGATGCCGCCAACGCCGAAAATGACACGCCAGAAGAGGGGGCCGTAGTGCACATAAATGTTGAAAGCATAGATGTACGTCACCAGGCCGGCGCTCATGCCCATACCCAGCGATGCTCCGGATACAGGCTTCATGATCGCTCCGATAAATTCTGTGCGAGGCAATCTGACGGTCGACTGATTTGCCGATAAGAGCGTCCGTCGACCGGCGATGTCCAGCCGTTGAGAATCGCGGCGCCTCTGCCGTCCCTAACGCTTCGCCGCCTGCCCGCCTCAGCAGCCGACGAGCCTAACCACAAACGACTTTTCATGGCAGGCTTAATCGGGTGGCTCGAGGGAGTGAATGCGGCGGCAGCTGCGCTAAGCTCTAACCCAGGTGGGAAACCAAACCGAGTTTGTGGCAGGCGGGACACTTAACGATCTCAGGAAGCTCAAGCTCAAACCACGAGCGTCCACACTCACAGCGCATCTTGTATAGGTGCTGCGCAGTGACTGCGCTCCACGTCTCTTCGTGAACCTCAATCCCCGTGTCGTTTGAAGTGTCTGGGGCCGCAACTTTCGGGTCCACGCCTTGCAGATGCGGATGGCTGGCCGGGTAGGTGGTCCGTTCCTTCACGACCAAATCCCTCATTACCTGCGCGTTTCCACGCGATTGAAGTGAACGTCGGCGAAGTACCAGCCTCACAATAGTCCGCGTCTCGCGAATGTCAAATGCCAAGATATTCTCATCCAGAGGCGCTTGGCTGATTGGAACCAACCGGTCGGAAATGCCGAGAATTCAGAGCCTTCCGAGTCGTGGGCCTGAGCCCATTTAGGGCCCGATAATCGCTATACGGTCACGCCTGAGACTCCGCTGCTGGCAAGTGCCAGCGGGCGATGGCCTGTGAATCGGCCTCCGTATCTTGCGGTGCAGCTTGCGGCCAGGCGAGCGGCGCCGCAGTGCCGAGTCAGTCAAGGCTGGGGATCTCTGCGGATGGAGCTTGCCGGACGTCTTGGAAGCCGCTATTTGTATGGGGGCCACGAGATTCGGTTCGTTCAGGCCGGCGTAGGGCGACGCATAAGCATAGAATCAGATCGCGGTTTTCATTCAGCTTCAAGAATAAGTACCTCCCGTTAGCTCGGATGATTGCAATTTCCTCCACTGCTGAAAGTGTGTCCCGGCCGCCCCGCTTGCTGCCGCATGGTGCGTTCCAGCTACTTGCACGCAGCGTCTGGCGCAGGTGCAAGGGCGGCTATGTCAGGCGGCCAGTGCGTCGACTGCTGATCGCAATGTATCGGTTGCCAGGCAGCCCTGTTGTTGCCAATACGTGTTGTAGCGGCGCGCTAATGAGCGCCGCGAGTTCATCCGTTTCCTCTGTCCCGCTTCCACCCTGAAATCCGCCGCTCCCGCCGATTTTTTGGAGGACCTAGTCCTCATAGAAGAGATTGTTGCGAGACGGATGACGGGATTTTGATCTTTACCAGGGCGCAGGCATTTCGTAATTGTCGATTGCTTACTGCACCGCTACGCGTTCTGCCATTTGCGCCATTTTCATCCCCGGCGTTCGTCGCAAGCCCAGGGCCGAGTCAATGCCCTGCTAACGGGAGATGAGCAGCCATGTCCGAGAACGCATACGTCCCCAATCCCTCGCCTTTGCTGAGGGTATTGCGCGGACTCTCTAGACTGATTCCTGGAGACTACCTGCGCACGGCGATCTATCTTGGCGTGATTGAGCGACCGCGCCGAATCCTACGGCTTTCTCTAAACACGTTTTATCGCATTGACCACGTCTATGCTGTGCTGCGCGAGTTCCGCAACAACTATCGCGGGAACGCCTCGATATTGGAGTTCGGCACTTCCGACGGATACGCATTTACCAAAATGCTGCACGCCACGCGCTATCTCGAGATGGAGGACCGAATCATGGTTCATACATTCGACTCCTTCGAAGGAATGCCCCCCGCGGTCGACGCTAAGGATCTCGACCTTGTCGGCGGAGACTCCTGGGCGCCTGGCGAATTCCGCGGCAGGTATGAGGATCTGCGCACCTACTGCGCGGCCAAGTACCGCAACTTCCAGATCCACAAGGGGTACTTTGAGGAAAGCATAACGACCGAGTTTCTTTCGAGTCTGAAATCCAATCCACCGATACTCGTTTGGATCGACTGCGATTATTACAGTTCGGCAAAGGTGGTGATGGAACGATTAATGCCGCATCTGCCCAACGGCTGCGTGGTGTACTTCGATGAGTACGACAATCTGAACTACGGTAGTCGCTTTACAGGCGAAGCGCGTCTGGTTCATGAGATCAACCGTGGACAGTTTGGGGAGAATTTCGAGCTGGTTCTGGACCGAAAACTGGGCCTCGATAGCGACCGCATCTATCGGTTCATGCACTTCGGTTCGGAATTACGCTACCCACCCCTAAACACCGAGAACGCCCCGAATGTGGTGCATCTGCGGGGCAATGATTCACCGCTCCCGTAGTGTGCGTTTGCCGCTACGGCGCTCGCGAGCCTGCCAGAGTCGCAGGGTCAGTATGGATTATCGTGTTCCTAACAGTCGTACAAATGGGCAATGGCTCCAGCAAAGAGCGCTCTCACCGGCGCGGTTGCAAGGAGCGCACAGCAAGCGGCCGCCGCAACGCTCTGGCAGAATTTTGTGGGTATTTATCGTGTCAGGTATCGAACACCGATGATCATTGAGACCCGTGACCTCTGGAAAACATATGGTCGATTCGACGCACTTCGTGGATTGAACCTTGCCGTGCCCGAAGGCAGCGTCTTTGCGCTTCTGGGAGCAAACGGCGCGGGCAAGACCACGGCCATCAAGGCGCTCCTCAACATCATTGCACCTACGCGCGGCACTGCGAGTATCCTTGGAGTGGACTCGCGCGCCATCGGTCCTTCGGTATTGGCACAAATTGGCTACGTATCGGAGAGTCAACTCTTCCCGACACGGCTGCGTGTGGGCGATTTTTTCCGATATGTGCGCGCATGCTACGCGCACTGGGACCGGAGCATTGAGGAGGAGTTGCTCACTCAGCTCAGGCTGCCAGCCGGGCGCAGGATCGGTGCGCTATCCCACGGCATGCGGCTGAAAATGGCACTGGCCTGCGCGCTACCGTTCCGACCGAAACTGCTGATCCTGGACGAACCTTTCAGTGGACTGGACGCTTTGGTACGCGACGAAATAATTGCCGGCTTCCTGCAGCGAGCCGGCGAAATGTCGATTCTCATTTCCTCGCACGAGCTTGAAGAAGTTCAGCGCCTCGCCACGCACGTTGCCTTCATTGACGCCGGGCGACTCCTATTCCAGGGACCCGTGGCCGCGCTGCGTGAGCACGCGCGCCCGTTGCTGCTCGCCGCGGGGCACGAAGTTGCGGAGCACCTGTCGCTGCGAGATGTCTTCACAACGATGGCGCGCGCGGCGCGCGATGGCGCACCCCGGTCACCACGGGAAACGTCATGATTGAGCATATATTGCGTAAGGACTGGAAGCTGCTGTGGCCGATGGTCACTGTCGTCACGTTCATACAGGTTTGTCGCGAGTGGGTCACGTATAAACCGGGAATCTTTAGTGCCGATGCCACCGCTGCGGCCTTCCTGGGTCCTCTGACAATTGCCTGGTTCGTGAGTATCGCGGCGCTCGTGGTCGCCGTGGTTCACCAGGATGCAGTTCCGGGAGTCGATCAAGATTGGCTGATCCGTCCAGTCAAGCGAACCGAGCTGTTGTTGGCCAAGCTTCTGTTTGTCGTCTTGACCGTCAGTCTACCGATGTTGTTGCTGGATCTTGCCAAAGCGACCGCCGAGGGATTTCCGTTGACTGCCGCCCTTGGTCTGGCCGCATACAAGGAGCTGTACGTCATCGTCTGCCTCTTGGTCCCGGTACTGGCCCTTGCGGCAGTCACAGCGAGCATGACCGAACTCATCGTACTCGGGATTGCTCTGATTGCCGTGTTCGCAGTGGCCTTCAGTGCGTACGGATTGTTCGACGGTCCCAACAGCTGCCCGACGTGTGACAGTGGCGTCGCCTGGCTGCAGCATCTGCTGCGACATTTCCTCATCCTGGTCGGATCCGTCCTGATCCTGTGCATGCAGTATTACCGGCGAGCGACCGGACTCTCGCGCGCGCTAGCTGTCGCCGGGGCTCTCGTAATCGTCTTCGCGCAGTTGCCGTGGAAGACCGCTTTCGCGATACAAAGCTCGCTGGCGCCAGCGCCGGGCGCCGCGGCTGGGATTGACGTTGTATCCGAGCCGCGGCCGCCGCTCGCCGAGAATGCACCCAGTCGTGCGGGTGCTGCTCCAATCGAAGCCAGACAGGCAATGCACGCGCTGTTGCACGGGAGCGCGGACGATGCGGCAAAATACCTACAAGGAGGCAGGCGCTCGGGCAATCGACCTGCCACGATCGAACTACCCCTGCGTGCGAGCGGAATGTCTGGGGATGAGGTAATGCTCGTCGATCACTCGGAGTTCGATCTTAGCGACGAGTTCGGAACCCGTGTGTACCGTGCTGTGAATTCTGACCTTTTTATCTTCACGGGTGCCAAGCCTGGCGTGGCCGACTCGGGCGGTCCAACTCGTCAGGTAATTGACATCCCCAGCAGCGTCTATCAAGCCATCAGGTTACGCACCGTGCGGCTGCAGATGAACCACTCCTTGACGCTAATGCAGGTCATCACGCGTCACGTGCTTGCGGCGCAAAACGGCGAGTTGCAGGCTGTCGACTTGGGACACTGCGCTACGCGTATCGCACCAGATGATGTGTCGATCCAAATCCACTGCCTGCACCTGGGACCGACACCTTTCTGCGTCAGTGCGACGTTGTACGGGCCCGAGGGGCGACACAACCCAGAGGTCTTGAGCTGTGACCCCGATTACCGGCCCTATCTGCCCTCATTGACGGACCTGGTGGGCAGCTCCAGCTTGGATGTCCCTCTGAGTGATCGCTTCGGTCTCGTCCGCTATCCGGTGGACCGCTCCGAGCTCGAGCAAGCCTACTTGCTCATAAAAATCTATGCGGTGCGTGCCCACTTCACGCGTTTGTCGGTTATTCCTCGAACCACGTTAGCGCAGTGGGGAGCGGTCGCCCAGTAAGATGGCCGACCTGCAAACACGAGGGTTCGACCTCCAATCCACCGCATGAGCGGCAGGGTTGGTAGCAATCGCAGCCCGACTCAGGTCGGTTCGAATTGGATCCGATCCCGATCTGTTCGATACCTGCCGCCGAATCGTGTTCCGATGAGCTGCGCCGGCACGGTAGAAGTCCGCGGAAGGCGCAGTCGCCAAGCCTCGGCCAGAGTTTGAATGATCTCGCCGATCTGTGGTAGGCGGTACTGGGATCGAACCAAGGGCCCCTGCGTGTGAAACGGAAGGTAGGGGCTTACAGGTCAACCATATGCGAGCCGGGATCCCAATTGCAACAGGCACTCGGTATCACCCTGATGTCACTTGATATCACGCAATGTCACGATCTGCCTGTCCCAAAATTGTCCGAGCGCCTGTTTTCGCGACGCGCGGCTCATGGCCCTGAGACAGCCTTTGATGAGCCTCCGGTATCTGGAACTGTGTCAGGCGCCTCCCGGTCAAACCCGGTCACTGCAACCGTTTCTTAGCGGACGTTCTTGAGGGCTCGAGTCAGTCACTCGCATTTCTTGCTCGTCGCAAGCCTTCCAATCCTCACCCGCTCTTAAATCCTTTTGAAGTGAATGCGCAACGGATCGTACCGCCAGCGGAACGCGAGCGATTATTCCCGCATCTTAGGCTTGTCTTGCTACCGCTCGGGACGGTCTTGCACGAGTACGATGAGACCGTTCGTCACGTCTACTTTCCGACCGACTCTATTGTCTCGCTCCTTTACGTTGTGGCGAACGGCGCGTCCGCGGAAATCGCCGTCGTCGGTAATGAGGGGGCGATTGGCGTCGCGCTGTCCATGGAGAGTGGGACCACGACCAACCGAGCTGTCGTGCAAAGCGGCAATCACTTGCAACACAGGACCCCGCGGCTGCTCGTTAACTGCCCGAGCGGGGGCCAGCGGAACAGCGATTGCGACAGTGGAAGCGGGAGCGGTCGGCTGCCCGATCAAGGCGTGCCATGAGCTTGCCGCGGTGATACCCAAAACCAGCGCGGCGAAGGTTAGTGTACTCACAATATCAATCCGTTGCGTCCGTCTGCAAACGAAGCTGTCGTACCCGGGCTTGCCCGGTACGATTTCCGGTGTTCGAGCAGCTTCGGTGGCGGCCTGCGAGACTTCGAGCTGCTGAGCGGCAGTCAGTTCCACCTCTACCGAGTCCTCGCCCGGTTCCCGAGCGCCGCCCGCCGCTGTTGGCATTTCGGGGTCTCCGATCATCCTGATGCTGCCTTGTCCATTTGGCTTTCACCGCCCGGGCTGTCCGCAAAAGCGCAATTGCGCAAGCCAGCGACACCCAAAAGAGGTCCGCCCGCGCAGATCACCGTGCAATTTCACGGGTGCTTCGTTGGGACATCTCAGGGGAGCCGACGCCAGCCATGGACCCGACGAACTCGGTGCTTAGGGGCCCGTGAATTTGCCGTTGTTGCGACCGGGGTAAGAGAGTTTGCAGGGAAACATGGTAGTGGCGACTGGTTTGCGGAGTAAGACAGTTCAGCCGGAAATCTACTAGATGAACCGGTAACGTCGGGAACAACTGGTCCTTAATCTGCCGCATCAACTCACAATCTGCTGCATCAAACGGGGCGGGTCGTGCGGGCTCGAGGAGGACCGTATCGTTCACAGCCTGCAGGTCGGAATAGCGCACCTCGGCTGCTTGAGCGGCCCGTGGTATCGAGAATTGCAGTTCCACGCTGGGAGATCGACTATCACAATGATAAGGCATCACCCTCGTGGGCTGCGCACCGATACTCAGCAATAATGCTCTAAATCGGTACCAGAGCTCGTCGCACGAATACCGCTTCGGGAGACTGTCTAGATCAAGGATTATCGCGTGCGGGACCCAGATAGCCGGAGTGTCTGGAGCCTGTAACGGGGAAGCGTTGCCTATTCCTGCGGCGATCGCGAAGAACATAGCGACGCTTGTCAGATTGATGCTTACAGAGGACATCGATTAATCTCCGCGGCCTCTCTCTAGCTACCAGACCGGCGCGGACTTCCGGAGTTCTCAACTTGAGCTTACAGTTGCAGAATGTGAAAGACACTTATTCGGACAGCCTGCATCGCGGACGAGATCGATTCCGATGCTTTGGGCTAGCCAGCCCTCAATCGCCCCGATGCAACACGTGTTGGTACGGGGAACTCGATCCCTGCATCAGTACCTGGTCGTGAGCGCGGTGAGCCAGGCGGGCGAATGGTCGAGCAGCCACGCTTCGAGCCGATGATCCGCGTGAGTGAGAATAAGGGCTCCAAGTAAGAGCAACGCGATGCCGAGCACCTGCTTTCCATGCCGGCCGGTCTTGTTGAGGGACCCTCTGTGCCGCAATAGTGTTGCTCGCGATAGGGAACCGATCACGAGCAACGGGGCACTGGCCCCCAGTCCGAAGACAGCCATCAGAAGCGATACTTGTGCGAGATTCCGCCCTTCACTGGCGAGCGTCGTGGCGGCACCGAGGGTGGGGCCCACGCACGGGCTCCATACGACCCCGAGAAGTAGGCCCAGTACAAACTGCCCCCCCAGCCCGCGAAGCGTGAATCGGGACAGGAGCGTATTTCCCGAGCCGATGACGCCCGCCGTAGCGGCCGCGAATAGCGCCTGAAGGCGGGCCGACAGGAGGATCAGTCCAAATACGATCAACAGCGATGCGGCCACCTGCCGGAAGGTATCCCCATTCAGACCGAGTGATGCGCCAACGCTGGCCAGCAACACACCCGCCAGGGTGAACGACAGTGCTATGCCGCACGCGAGAGCCCACGGCCCCAGCCGGTGTGCGGTGACTGCAGAGCCCATGAGGATCGGAACCAGTGGTAGGACGCAAGGCGACAGGATCGTCAGTAGCCCAGCAATCAGCGCGATCCCGTAAGTCCCTACTCCAAAGTCCATAAGGCAAGCCGCCTTACGCCTTAAGAAGTCGCCTGTCGCAACAGCGCCGCGAGTCCGTCGCGACTTGTATCCCCCGTTGAGCGCGCTACCTCCTTGCCGTGGCGGAATACAACGAGGGTGCTTTGCGTGGAGACGTTTAAGGACTTGCGCAACGCCAGCTCCGTATCGTAGTTGGCGATTAGGACGGTGACACTTTTCAGCTCGGGTGTCGCCAGAAGCTCCCGGACGATGGGGGCTTGGGCGCGACAGGTCGGGCACCAGTCAGCGTGGAAGTCGACTACGACCGGCTGGCCTTGGGAAATCAGTCGTTCGAACGCAGCGGCATTGTACGGTGCTTCATTGGCGAGTGCCGTTGCTGTAAGCAGGACTAACGTCGTCGTGACCAGGGCAAGCAGAGTTTTCATATACATCTCCGAATCGCCTGAAAGTTGCGCTGAAAAACGCGCTCACCAATAGACCGGTGCCGCGAGCCACTTATTACTGGCTCGCAACCAAAGCAGTTGACCGAAGTCTCGCGTCTTTTTAAGGGCCACGACGACCCAGGGGCTCCAGCAGTGAACATCAGACGCAAACATCATGCAGATGCAGGTCAGTACGGGGGTCGCCTATTGGACTTCGCAGCGCCAGTTGGTCTTGAAGCTCGCAGGAACATCAGAGTGAGCACACCTTCACAGGAAATTTCCGAGCGGATACGCTACAGTATGTCGCGTAAATGATACAAGCAGCGTCCCAGCAGCGTGGCATGCACCCAGCCCGCGGACAAGCGATTCTGGCTTTGGCTCTAGGGCTCATAACCCTGAACCTGGCACCTGCAGAACCGGCCCCCTTCGATTTGTCCGGCCCTAGCATCGAAGTGGAAGTCATGCGCGGCAGCAGAACTCTGCCAGCGTCGCAAGTCCCCAGCCTCGCCGTCGGTGACCGACTATGGATGAAGGCGGACTTGCCACCTCGGCAGTCCGCTGACTACCTGATGGTGGCGACCTTTCTGCGGGGGGCGACCAACCCACCTCCAGTGGACTGGTTCTTTCAGTGCAAAACGTGGACTGGCAAGTGCTCCAGAGAGGGTCTGACTCTGACGGTACCCCAGGGCGCGGAGCAACTAATTGTATTTTTGGCACCTCAGACAGGCGGTGACTTCAAGACGCTTGTCAGCGCAGTGCGGGGTCGACCCGGTGCGTTTGTGCGCACCTCGCAGGATCTTAACCAAGCAACTCTGGACCACTCGCGGCTGGAAGCTTATCTGACAGCGATTCGGAATCTTGGGGACAGCGATCCGTCCCGCCTCAAAGAGGCTGCGCCACTCCTGGCACGCAGTCTTGCGATAAAGGTAGACGAAAAGTGCCTCGGAAGGATTGCGGTTCTCCAGGCGCCCTGTCTGACCCAAGGCGGTGAAGCCCTGATCGTGGACGATGGCCACACGGCTTCGATTGCGCAGCAACTTACTTCAGGGCCCGCGAGCGATCTGGCGATTGAGGCTAGCAACACTCCGCAGCTGAGATCCGGTTATTACGGGCCCTTCATTGGTTCAATATTCGATATTGCCAAGATATTCGACTCATTACACACGGCGCATTATCAGTACTTCCCGGCGCTGACATCCGCGCACGGTCGCCAGCTCGCCCTTACCCTGAACGCGCCGCCCTCGTTTCATGATCCGAAGTCGGTCTTGGTTATAGCGCTACCCGCGATCGGAGCCCCGCAGTTTCCACCGCTGCGCGCGGTCAATCCGGCTGAGGCTCTCTGCACGAGTAGGGATCACGTAGTGCTGCCCGTCGAAGGGGCTCCACTCGTTTTCTCCACCGCGTACGCGCACGACTTGGAGTTGCAGTTTCTCAATAAGGACGGATCATTACTCGATCTTCCTGCCCGAGTTGACCCGACGCGAGGCGGCTTCGTGGTGGATGCGGTAGCCTTAAGCACTGTCGTCTCACACGGAGCTACCAAGGCTTCCTTGCACGGCCAGTGGGGGTTCGATACGTTCGAGGGTCCAGACTTTCAATTTGCGAACGCGGGTGGGCAAGAGTGGAGTCTCGGTGCGCGGGACTCGGCGGGATTGATCGTCGGGCGCCCCGACACAGTTCACCTTCACGCTGACAACGTGAGCTGTCTTGAGGAACTGACCCTGGTTGGTGCCACTGCGAAGCAGTGGAAGCTCGAGTGGAAAAGGATGAGCGCGAAGGAAGTCGAGGTCAAACTTCCACTGCAGGAGACGATTCCGGGAGATATGACTTTGCTGATCAAGCAGTTTGGGGCTCCCGAGCCCCAACGGTTGTCAGTTCATGCGTTCTCGGAAGCCGGGCACCTTGAGCGTTTCACCGTCCATGCGGGAGACAACGAGGGGTTTCTCACTGGCAATCGGCTTGACGAAGTTGAGACCCTCTCCTTCCAAGGCACAAAATTTTCTCCGGAGTCGCTATCGACCATTGACGGCCATGACGAGCTCGGCCTACTGGCTGAAGGCGGGAGGGCTTTTCTCGCACTTACGCAGAGTGAGGAGTCGAAGGCCACGGTGACACTGAAGGACGGGCGAACCCTTGAGGTCAAGGTATCAGTGGATTCACCGCGGCCGAGCGCGGTTCTGCTCAGCAAGACCGTGAAGCTGTCGGATGCAGCGTCGGACAGCGATATAAACCTCTCCGACGAGCATGAGCTGCCGCTACATGCCGAACTGACGTTCTCCTTGCGAGCGCGGTCGCCACCCCTGTTCGGGCACGGGGATAAACTCGAAGTGGCAACCACGGATGGCGCGTGCTCTGTCGTCCTCGGCGTCCAGGCAGGAAGCGTTGTGTTGCAGAGTGCAAAAACTGCGGTTGCGACCCTGAATCCGGAGAGGGCGTTCGGGTCGTCGGCGTTTGGGCCGCTACGTTTTAGACGGATCATCGACGGCGTTGCCGGCGACTGGCGGCCGCTGGCAACGCTGGTCCGACTGCCGAATCTTACCGGGGTTGATTGTCCTGCCTCACTAGAGAGCGCTTGTACCTTGACCGGCGACAATCTCTTTCTGCTTGACTCCGTATCGCGCGATGCGGAATTCACTCAGCCCCTTACGATTCCGGACGGATTCACCGATCACTCGATTGAAATTCCACGTCCAGCAGAAGGACGGCTGTATATTAAGCTGCGTGATGATCCCGCCGTCGTAAGCACAGCGCTCCTCAGTGTTAAGACGCCGGCCCCTGGGGCTATGCCTCCAGCTGAAGGCCCAGCGGCAGTTGCGTCCCAAGGGGCGCTCCCGAAGGAGGCACGTGGCGTCAGGACCAAGGAGTTGCCCGTGATCGTGCCCGTTAACGAGACTCTACCGAATGCGTCCACTCTGGAAGACGACGCTCATACGCTTTCGAACCGTGACTTC
The DNA here is from genome assembly GCA_963806375.1 of uncultured Pseudomonadota bacterium. Lineage (GTDB taxonomy): Bacteria > Pseudomonadota > Gammaproteobacteria > Steroidobacterales > Steroidobacteraceae > 13-2-20CM-66-19. The sequence continues at coordinate 76,942 of CAWDXW010000005.1, read as the reverse complement.
ACCAGACCCTCAAACCATGAGTAACCGGAGTGTTAGAGGAATCGAACGAGGAGTACTCGATCGACGCGGGACACGTTTGCAAAACCGGCCTGGTCAGCGTCCTAAGGGAGAACGGCTCCCGCTGTCTTCCGGCCGAGTCTCACACGTGCGGCGGATGCCGATCGAAGAGGGCCTGGGTCGACCTCGCGACAACTCAATCGACCGGGATGTCGTTGCGGCTGTCCTAGAGGCACTGCGCAATCGCGGTTACCGTGCAGTCACGATTGAGGGTATCGCGCGGAAGGTGAAGAGAGCGCGCACGAGCCTCTATCGTCGCTGGCCCAGCAAACGCCACCTCGTGACCTACGCGGTTCTCAGCGAATTAGGCGATCAGCCGGCGGCGAACACGGGCGAACTACGGCGGGATCTCGAGGCGGCGGTCGGGACTCTCGTGCGCGCGTTCTCCGGGCCGCTTGGGCAGGCACTGGCAGGACTCGTGGCGGATATGGCCGAAGATGCGGAACTCGCGGAACTGGTACGCCGCGAGGTATTGGTCCCGCGACGCCAGTCGATGCGTGAGGCTTTCGCACGTGCTCAGGCGCGTGGCGAGACGCGCGGGGATTTAGATATTGAGTTGGTGCTTGATATGTTGACCGGACCCTTTTACTACCGAACTCTCTTTGGTCATGCATTGCTGGGCCGCCGCATGATGCAAGACGCTGTTGGCTACGTTTTGCGAATCGCACAACGCGCTGCCCTGTAACCGTCCGCGTGAAAGACGTTTACCAGCGGATCCGTCCCTTTCTCTCATTTGCGCATTAGCAGGGACGTCTGGTTCTTTGGGCCGCCGCGGCCGGTGTCGGTATTGCGGCCGTGGGTTTTGCCCAGCTTGCGGATGCCGCACAGGCATTATTTCGGCGCGCGATCGCGTTTGGGAGTTTCTGGCCCCGGATATTGACTCCGCTGGGCTTATTCTCCATCGCCTGGCTCACGCGGCGCCACTTCAAGGGCGCGGAGGGCAGTGGGATTCCACAAACGATATTCGCGCTGCGGACGGAATCGGAAGCGCAAAGCCAGGCGCTCCTGCAACCGCACGTCGTGGTCGGCCGGGTGCTGCCGGCCTTGCGTGCGGCGCATCTATTGGTCGCGAAGGCCCCACGGTGCATGTCGGAGCTGCGATCACGCACCTCGTCGCTCGGTTCATACCTCACGAAGATACAAGAGTCGGCGTGTGCTGATCCTCGCCGGTGGTGCTGCCGGCGTGGCGGCCGCGTTCAATACGAATAGGGGTGCGCACATTCGCGGGCCAAATCGCCCCGGGGTTCGGCTGAGAGGAAGCACCGGTGGGCAACAGTCCAAGCCTGCGGTTAGAACGCGATTGTTCTGTAAGACTTCTACTGGTGTCATCACAGGCTTGGCTTGTCGGCGTTGGCTACGTTGCTATCGAGTGCTGCGCGCGCGATCAGGGTACCGTTGGTATACGGGCACTGAAGCACTGACACCGCAGACGGCGTTGGCGATTCGACCCGAATCCCAAGGTTGGAACACCGGTCGACCCGTGCTAACTCGCTCTCGACGCTCATTGCAACATTGATGGGGATTGCGTACGAAACGCCCTGGTATCCTTCGGGGCTCGTATAGATCTGAGCGTTGATGCCGACCACCCGACCTTCTGAATCGAGCAGCGGGCCGCCGGAGTTGCCGAAATGCAGCGCAATGTCAGTCTGAATGAAAGGTACGAGGGAGCCAGAACGGCCCATCGCACTGACGATTCCGGCAACTGCGTTTTCCTCGAGATCATACGGATCGCCCAAGGCGAGCACCGAATCGCCGATGGCAAGCGCGCCCGAGTTTCCGAGCCGGACCGTCGGTAGATGATGGGCATCGATCTTTAGCACCGCGACGTCGAGCAGAGGATCGATTCCGATGATTCTGGCGTGAAGTTTGCGCCGATCGGCCAGCATCACAGAGACAGCGCTCGCGTCGCGCACCAAATGGGCATTCGTCAGAACGACACCGTCCGATGAGACGATGAAGCCCGATCCCACCAAGTCGGCACGCACGGTAGCGTGAGGAATCGGCAAGTCACGAAAAAAGCGAAAGAACGGATCATTGGGTGAGAACTTAGCGGTGTCAGCCCCCAGATCGAGGGTCCCGTCCAGTTGAATCGTGGTGTGTGTCCTCACTGAGGCGTCAATTCCAACAACCGCCGGCCCGTTAGCGGCGGCAATCCGCCGATAATCCGGCGCCTGCGGTACTGCGACGTAGGTCGGTAGACTTTCTGGTTGGCCTGCGGTGTTGCTGGCGGACGCTAGCAGCCGAAACGGTACAGCAAGGGCCAGCACGCCCCCAACGAGAAATGCGAGAAGGGCAACGCCTAGGTCGATATTCTTGAGTTTCATCTATCAGCGTGTTAGGCGGCTGAGCTCGTGTAGTTCGCCGGACTGTTCGTGATCCATTGGCGGGCCGCAGCCGTGTCCGAAGACGGGAACACCTTAATGCGGCCCGGTAGTAGAAAGCTGAACGCCTGAACGGCACGCCGGAGCCAGTTCACATCGGTCACCACCGCGATCCGTTCCCATCGGGTTAGGTGCTCAACACCCACCTTCAAATCTTCCCACGCCGCGTCTGGCTCCATGCTGAAGTCGGAAGTCGTCTGGTAGTAGAGACGAATTTCGCGATGTAGCTCGAAGGCACTTGTGACATTGGGCGTCACGACGGTCTCGTAGTCGCGCTTGGTAACGCGTCCGGTGCAAAGAAGGGCGACGACGTTGGTGGGAAAGTTCTCGAGTACATGAATCATAGGGGCATCTGCGAGTATTCCGCCTAGCTCGCGGTCGAAACGGCCTTTGTCGACGTCGCTGCAATCCCGCAATCGTGTGACGAGCTTGCTCTACTGCATTTCTAACGCAGGTGTGGGGGTTAAGTTACTCAACGCTGTGAAACACTGTCTTGCGTTTCGCAAAACAATCCAAATTCTTGTGCGATGAGGATGGATGGCAGACCAGGGATCATGTGAATAGACCTACCGGGACTGCTTCTCAGGTGAGTACGGGAAGAATGAGCGCCAAGCACTGGAAGGTGGCGGATCGTCAGAGGACTCGCCAACTAAGACGGGGAGGCCTTTTTGGGCCTCTCGGCGGCGGGCCGCGTGAGTAAAGGCTGAACTTCGGTAGGCTGCTGCGGGCCTTGGGTGCAGATCTAGGGATCCGATGACAGCCTAGCCTGAAGCTTCGGCGCCACGTTGGCCCTTGGGACGATTGAGCTCGGTGAGGTCTTGCATCACATGTCGGTGCTTTGCTGCGTCGATCCGCCTCTCTATCGCGCGTGAAGCCATCAGCAAGATCCTCTCACGCGGGTTTGCGGTAGTGCCCAGAACCACTTGTGAGGCGAAGGCGCACAGACACGGCAAAAAGGCAACGGGGCCTGAAGCCGTTTGCGCCGCTTGTTTCGCCCGCACCTCCCGCGAAACCGGACGTCGGTCGGCTCAGTTGATATGAGCACGCCCGCTAAGTGACACTCGGAAGCGGACGCTTACCATTGTTGTGAACTTTGCAAGAGGATGAGGCACCGGTGAATCGACTGCAGGCGATGCGTGTGTTTGCGACGATTGTTGATCGTCGTAGCCTGTCGGCTGCCTCAGAGGCCCTCGGTATTTCTCTGCCGACTGTGAGCCGAATGCTAAGTGCGCTCGAGAGGGACCTTGGAGTGCGCCTCATCGCGCGCACTACTCGGGGCTTGACCGAGACTGACGCAGGACGTTTGTATTATCGCCGCTGCCTCACAATTCTCGACGAAATTCGGGAGGCCGAATCCGCCGTTCAAAGTCATGCGAAAGCGCCCGCCGGCGAACTGAGAGTCACTGCGCCGGTTACATTCGGTCGCTATCATGTCGCACCCTCGATGGCGCAGTTTCTTGAGCGCTATCCACGCTTATCGTTTTACTTGCTCTTGAGCGATCACTGCGAGTCACTGTCCGAGCAACGTCTGGATGTTGCGGTCCGCGTCGCGGCGCTCCAGAAGGAAACGGTAACTGCGCGTCGGTTGGGTTACGTGCAGCGCGCGGTAGTAGGGTCAAAGGAGTACTTCGATATCCATCCTATGCCAAATCATCCGAGCGACCTGGCAGGGCATAACTGCATGCACTTCACGCACTATCTGCGCGCCGACGAATGGAGTTTTCAGGAGCAGGGGCGGAAGGTCACGGTGCGGGTCAATGGCAGAATGCGCACGAACAATCAAGAGGCGCTGGTTGATGCCGTACTTGCCGGAGCCGGACTCGCCGTACTACCAACCTGGTTGGTTCAAAATGCGCTTGATAGCGGCAGATTGCATCGTGTGCTGGCTGAGTTTGAAGCACCGCGAACGCCGGTCTACGCTGTTTTTCCTGCCCACGGGCCCCCGCCGAGCAAGGTGCGGACTTTTGTCGAGTTCCTTGGTGAGCTATATCGAGCACAGGGGGTTTTATCGACCGAGGGTGCGGTTGCTCGGTCGTCTATTGCTCCAGGGACCTAATCGACCAATGTGCGGGAGCATGCGCTTCTAACGGGGAGCCGAACGGTTGCGTTATCGGCGCAACCAGGTGCGAGAGGGCATGGCTGGTGTCTCTTAAGCGGCACGCGACAGTCCGGCAGAGCCATCTGAGGCCGCTTTGGATCAACCGGCAAAAGAACAAACGCTAGCGCCGCCGCTGCCGTCGCCGCGAATCGAGGGCGCAACACTTGGTTACGATTCGGTGGGCTACAGGTTGTGAGCTCTCTGAGGCACCCGCTGTCTCAACAGGAACGCAACGCTGCTGACTCGCATCGCGGCGCGAGTTTATTTACGAAGGCAACATTGCTAAAACAGAAAGACACCCAATCGGAATCTGCTAGCTATCGATCGATGGACTCGGCGCTGCTGCGTGGCGGCGCACCTCCATTCGCGTTCGCGGGGCACCTCCATGTGCCGCAGCTTGGATAAGCATTCCATCGCGTGCTGGGGGCATCACACTGTTGCAAGGCGCGGAAGAGCCTTTATTTGGAACTTAGAGCACCATGCGGTCGTCTCACGAGACAGCAGAACGAAACAGGTAGTCGTAGCAATGAATCCCGTTCGGGCACTTACCTTGACGATTGGCTATGAACTCGATGCGCTGGAACCAGTTATTTCAAGAGAAACGGTTCGCTATCACTTAGTGCAGCATCATCGCGACTGCTATGAGCGCACTGCGGCCCTGGTGAGAGGCACTGATCTTGAGTCGCTTCCACTGGAGTCGCTGGTGCAGTTTACGGCCCGATACCCCGGCAATCGGTACCTGTGTGCCCTGGCTTCCGAAGCGTGGAGCCATGATTTGTACTGGCAGTCGTTGCGGCCGGGCGGAGGCGGGCGGCCATGGGGATTGATCGATGAAGGCATTCGCCAGTCTTTCGGCACGTTTGCTGCGTTTGAACAATGCACGAAGGTTGAGGCGCGTAGCCTAGTGGGAAGCGGCTGGTTATGGGTGACGTGGAACCGTGGGCGCATTCAGGTCATGACCACGTCTGCTGGTAAGTCGCCGGTAGCTGCTGGCCACTTTCCACTGCTCGCCATCGACTTATGGGAGCACGCGTACTATCTCGACTACTATGCAGGTCGAACCACTTACGTTGCGGCCTGTCTGCATGAACTCGTCGACTGGGGACGCGCGAACGCGCGATTGACTGATCTGGCCAAGCATCGAGACGCCGTAAGGAGCGGCATATCGTGGCTTGCCTGCGGGGCTTCGACAACGCCGCGCGGACAAGCTCAAGTTCAGCAGACCGCAACCAGACGATTTGAGCCCACGTAAAATTCATTCGTTGGGCAATGCTCGGCATGGGCGCCGTTTGCGTTGGGTTCACTGCCCGCGTCGTTTATCGATTTTTGAATCCCATCCAGGCGCACTCGTCCACCGTGGCCGCGCAGAGTGGACACATCGCAGCACAAGACGCGAGTACACCGACTCGCAAAATGTTAACTAGTTCTCACTTCCGCTAACCAACGAAGGGATTAGAGCCGAGTGTAGCGGGGCGCCTTCATCGCATCTGCTGATGGCGCCGGTCTCGAATGTCACTCTAGCCAAGTTACGAAACACAGTGTATCGTATATGTTCATGGGCGGTATCCGGGCATTCGGCATGCGCTGAGAGCAGAGCGTCGTCTCGTTACTGACGTGAGATTGAGTGGTGGAGGTCTACGATCATGACCCGCAAATTCCTGCTGCCTTTAGTGTTCTACGGCGTTCTGACGGCATGCAGCTCCGCAAACACAAATAAGGATTGGGCCAACGCGAGGACCGAGAACACCGTCGCAGCGTACCAGACCTATATCGATAAGCATCCCGGCGACGAGCACGCGGCGTGGGCGCGAAAACGCATCGGGACACTGCTGGACGACTCGGCTTGGCAGACGGCTCAGCGCGCCAATTCGGTCGACAGCTACCTGCAATATCTTGCGGCCGAGCCATACGGTACCCATGCACAAGCGGCGCGGAACGAGATACAGGCTTTGGATCGGGCAAACGCGTGGAGAAACGCGCAATCGTCCGGGTCAAGAATGGCACTGCAGGCGTTTCTGCAAAGCTACCCACAGGGATTGGAGGCAGATCAGGCGCGTCAGAAGCTTGCGGCGCTCCAAGGCGAGTATCGAGCGGAGCTAGGCGCCTTTCAGAATAAAGTCGCCGCAGAACGTAAGCGCGCGAAGCTGCAGTCCCGATTCAATAACATTCTTAAAGAGCTTGATGTCGTGTCACCTGACTCATCGAACAAAGAGTATCGGTTGATGTCGGGACTGATGGATCGTCATGAGGCCGATTCGGCCTGTGCCTCGCTCAAACGAGACCATCAAAACTGTGAGGTCGTTAAGGGCAATCAGGGGCAGAGCTGAGCTCCGAAGACTCCGGGCCGCGTGGCGGCACCGGATTCCGGTGCCCCCACAAGACGAGTCCTCTACAAATCTCTCCCCTTGCCAGGGGCACCGACGGACATCACGGTCTCCCACAACAGCAAGTGGCTTGCCGTGATCTATAGCGCCGGCGGCAATGGTTATGTTGCCGAATGTTGCCGTATTCACCATCGACGCCCACGTGATCTTACTCCTGCGGCAACGTCGACCCCCATCGGTGTCACCGACTTGGCGTGGCAATCAGCGAGTAGGTCCCTCATTCGCTTCAGTTTGCCCGGCGGCCGTTGCTCGCCGGGCAAACGGTCAGGCGGTTGCGATTGCCGTTGACTCGGTTGGAAGGGCTGCCCGGAAGCCGCCGCTAGGATTCGGATAAGCTCCCCCTGGCGGCGAGAACGGCGGCTCCGCGCGAGAGCCCGCCGCCACGGCAAGGAGCAGGGCGTTGGTGATCCAGTCGTCCAAAGACGTATTCCTCAGCCACACGTCGGAAGATGCAGGCGTGGTGAAGAGCAAATTGCGCCGCGCTCCGCATTGCATCCTCATGCTATGTGAGGTGCGCCGGTGCGTAGTGATATAGCGCGAGTCCTCGGCCAAGTGGAGATCGCGGCGAGATGCATTTGCGCGGTAGTGCTCACCGGGTTGGCGGTGGCATGTCACAGTGACAAGACGCCGGATCTGAGTCGGCTCTATGCCTCCGGCATGGAAGAGGCGCGCACGCCGCCCGTAATATTGATTCCTGGAGCTCTCGGTTCGCGACTCTTCGACAAGCGCAAGCACAGCGAAGTATGGCCGGGACCGCCGCTGCAGCTGTTGGCCGGTTCCAAACAAGACCTGGCACTTCCCTTTGATGCGGTGACTCTGCGACCCATCGATGACGGCTTGGAAGCGAGGGGCCTCTTTGAAGAGATCCTGAACTCCGATTTCTACGGGGCGATCGTGCGGACACTGCGGAAATCGGGGGGATTCGTTCCCGGGAAACTCGGCGTGCACGCCGATCCGAAAGTGCGGCGGTTCTATGTTTTCGCCTACGACTGGCGACAGGACAACGTCACGACGGCGAAGCGTCTTGATGCGCTGATCGAACAGATTCGTCGCGACTATGATGATCCGACTTTGAAGGTCAATGTGATCGCCCACAGCATGGGCGGCCTCATCACTCGCTACTACCTGCGCTACGGTACGGTCGATGCGCTGGATGGCGATGGCGCTTTTCCCATCAACATGAGTGGCGCGGAAAAAGTCGGCACCGCGGTGTTACTGGGGACACCGAATTTGGGCTCGGTGAGTTCGCTGCAGAGCATGCTCCTGGGTCACAGGGTTGGACTGCGCCGAATTGAACCGGAGGTACTGGCAACCATGCCGAGTATCTACGAGCTTCTGCCGCATCCCTTGACTGACTGGTCAGTAGACCCTAGCGGCAAGGATCTGGACCTGGACCTCTATGACGTGACCACCTGGAAGCGCATGCAGTGGTCCGTGTTTGATCCAACTGTAGTTGGCCGCTTGCGCGCTCGCTTCAAAGAGCCGAGCGAAGCAAATGCGTACATTTCGGCGCTGCAGGCCTACTTTGCCCGTAATCTTGAGCGCGCGCGCCGCTTCATCTGGTCGGTGACTTTCGAGGAGCCGAGCTCCCCGGTCAAATTTGTGGTATTTGGCGGTGATTGCGTGCTGACGCCTGCGCGCATCGTGATAGAGCAACAAGCGGGTGCTTCGCAGGCGCGGCTATTTCCAGAGGATGTACGGTCTAAGGTACCTGGCGTCGACTATGGTCGACTGATGCTGGAGCCGGGGGACGGCGAAGTCACCAAGCCTTCTCTGCTGGCGCGCCAAGCACTCAATCCGGTCGCACCACGTAACGACGCGCTTTTTTTCCCGCTCGCTTATGCCTTCTTTCTCTGCGAGAACCACGAGCGACTTACCGGCAATATCAATTTTCAGGACAACCTGCTGAACGTGCTTCTCGACCGGCAGCGCACGCGGGACGCGCCGCAAAGCAAAACGTTAACGATTCCTCCGAGTGACCATGACCGCCAGCCACCGTACTAATCTTGGAACGATGACCTGCGGGCTTGGCGAGCGCGCTCAGTACATAGTCCAAACTCTGTGCCGGCTGGTTCACCACAGGACGGGACGCAATATTCGGCCGCCGTCCCCGGTCTAGAGGCCGTGGCAATTGCGGCGAAAGGGTTTCGATGACACGTTCATTGCGACGATACCTGGCTGCGGCCACGGTGCTGTGCTGCGTTGGAGTTGCGAATGCCCAACCGCGTCCGGTGGTGATCGAGCTGTTTACCTCACAGGGCTGTAGCTCGTGTCCGCCTGCTGAGGCGTATGTCGGCAGACTCAGCGCACGGTCAGATGTTCTGGCGTTATCGTTTCATGTGAACTACTGGGACGAGCTCGGCTGGCATGATCGGTTTGCCTTGGCCCAGTCGGTTGAACGACAGAACGTTTACGCCCTGAACCTGGGCCGCTCTTCGGTCTACACACCGCAGCTTGTCGTGGACGGACGCGACGATCAGCTCGGCCCGGATGAACGGGCGATTGCGCGCGCGCTGAGCGAGAATCACGATGGCGTACCGGTCACAGTCTCCGTGCGCGAGGCCGAGGTACTGGTGGAAATCGGTGCGCGTCCAGATGCGAAACCGGGCGATGTAGTCCTCATTCCATACCTGCGCCATGCGGTTTCGGTGATCGGCCGCGGAGAAAACGCCGGCCGCACCCTCGAAGAGTTCAATATCGTGCGTGCTATCCGCGCTCTGGGACGATGGAGGGGTGAGGCACAGAGATTTCACGTACCTGTGTCTTCACTGCCGCCGGATGCCACCGATGTGGCGGTTCTTGTGCAGGCGTCCGGCCAAGCCCGGATCATGGGAGCGGCGGCTCACGCCCTGCGCTGAGTTCATCTGCCGATTTCGACGTTCATCTTAAGGCTGTAACGTGCTACCACGCCGGGCATGAATTCGGGCAGTTGAACCAGCTTGAAGCCGTCGCCTTTCGCCCCAGTTTCGCTTCCCGCCCTCTTCGGCCATACGCGACATCGGAGTACCTTCCTTAAAGGAGGACATCGCAGAACCAAGACGCTGAAATATTAGGGTTGGCCCGCCATCGCAGCGCTTGCAGACTTGCGCATTTCCCTTACCATGCTTGAGGGTGTTGCGGCGGAGCAGGACCGTGGCAACAGGATCTTCGTGCTGGTCGGGCCGCCAGCCGAGGAGCTGCGTGCCCCGTGACAAGTAGCATCGCACCGTTGGCAGTCCTGCTCCTAGTTGCCAGCGTGGTGGGCGTGTTAGCGCGCCGACTGCACGTTCCGTACAGCGTCGGACTGGTCTTGGCCGGTATCGGCCTTGCCCTTCTACCGTGGCATCCAACACTTATCTTGAGCCGGGAACTCGTCTACTCGGGCATCCTTCCACCGCTAATCTTCGAAGCCGCATTTGAGTTGCGCTGGGACGCTTTTCGACGAAATTTTGCGCTCGTCGTATTGCTTGCGACCGTTGGTGTGCTGTTGTCGGCTGTTGTGACGGGCGCGCTGATGAGGGGTCTTGTGCACTGGCCGATATCCTCCGGCCTCCTCTTCGGCATCCTGATGTCGGCGACGGATCCGGTCTCTGTTCTCGCGACGCTCAAGGAGATCGGAGCGCGCGGCCGACTTGCTCTACTGATTGAGGCTGAGAGCCTGCTCAATGACGGGACCGCGGCGATCCTGTTCGCCATCGCGATCGGGTTTGTCACCGGGGCACCCCTGACCTACAGCGCAGTCGGTATTGCGCTCAGTGCGACCTTGGTGATTGGACTGTTGGCAGGATCGCTCGTGGCCGCCGTCACCCTAGCGATCATCGGGCGGACCGATGACCACCTGATAGAGGTTACGCTGACCGCCGTTGCGGCATACGGCTCGTTCCTAGTCGCTGAGCAGTTCGGCGGGTCCGGAATTCTAGCCGCGCTCACCGCCGGTATGCTGCTCGGAAATCTTGCTCCTCGCTGGGGCTATTTTTCGGAAGCGGGGGATCGCACCGTCCGCTCAACCTGGGAGTTCATTACCTTTATCGCGAACTCGCTCGTCTTCCTGCTGATTGGCCTCACTGAGGGCAGGGAGGACTTCGCGGGTCTTTGGTGGACGTCGGTAGTCGCGATATCGGCCGTTCTCGCCGGCCGCATGGCGGCCGTGTACCCCGTGTGTGCGTTGTTTTGTCGAGGCCCTAGCCGCGTCGGTGCCGCACAACAGCACGCGCTTGTCTGGGGTGGCTTACGCGGTGCCCTTGGTCTGGCGCTCGTCCTGAGCATTCCCGAGAGCTACCCGTGGCGCCACCCGATTGTAGTCGTCACTTTCGCGGTGGTCGCGTTCTCAATCATCGTCCAGGGTCTTACCTGCCGCCCCATATTGCGTGCGGCCTGCCGGACGGACCCAGCGTGAAGAGTAAGCGCACTCGGCGGATCGGTGGTCGCTCGTAATGCGCCCTCTACTCCCCCCACCGGTGCCGACCGAATGTCAGCCGATCGACTCTTGATCGCGGCGCCGGAGTTTCTGTGTTGATGGCTCATTGAGGGGTTCCGCGTCATCCTTCCAAGCCGAGGCGCGTGAATGGATTAATATTTCCGCCCTTCTGCACTTGCATCCGGTCCGACGCGCACAGCTGGTTCGGCCGCGGCCCGCTGCCCCAAGGCGTCGCTATTCGCTCCCGCGGAGGATGTCCACCGGACCGAGGAGCGGCTCTTCAGGGCGACCTGAACCCTCCCCAACCCGTCTCTGATAGGAGTACAGTTAACCTGCCTCATCCGTGTCATCTCACACATTCGGCACTGCAGACGGAAGCAGCGCTCACTATGCGACCTGCTGCCACAGAGCCCAAGGCTACGTACGCCGTTGAACAAGACAGATCTGGTTCAGCGAATCTCGGTTTTGTCGTCTCCGTGCGCGGTAGCGTCGTGGACGCAAGATTCGACGAGCACCTACCTCAAATTTATTCCGTGCTGCACGCGGGAACGCAAAATCAGATTGTCATCGAGGTTCTGGCGCAACAGGATGCGCATCACGTGCGCGGGATTGCGCTAACACCGACGCAAGGCCTCGCTCGCGGCATGGCAGTGAAAGACACTGGCGGACCATTAAGAGTGCCAGTGGGCAATGCCGTTCTCTCGCGCATGTTCGACGTATTCGGCCACACCATAGACCGCGAAGCGCCATTGTCCGATGTCCAATGGCGATCCGTGCATCGGGCTCCGCCGCCACTGGCACGTCGTTCGACCAAATCGGAGGTTTTCGAGACGGGTATCAAGGTAATCGATGTGCTCGTGCCGCTCGAGCGTGGTGGGAAGGCTGGACTATTCGGCGGGGCGGGCGTCGGTAAGACGGTTCTGCTAACTGAAATGATCCACAACATGATCGGTCATCATGAAGGGGTGAGCATCTTCTGCGGCATCGGCGAGCGATGTCGCGAGGGCCAGGAGCTGTACGACGCAATGAAGGAGGCGGGCGTCTTGAAGAATATGGTGATGGTTTTCGGCCAGATGAACGAGCCTCCGGGTGCCCGGTTCCGCGTCGGGCATGCAGCGCTCACGATGGCGGAGTATTTCCGCGACGATGAGCACCGAGATGTGCTGCTGCTAGTCGATAACATTTTTCGCTTCATTCAGGCCGGCATGGAGGTATCCGGCTTGATGGGTCAGATGCCATCGCGGCTCGGGTATCAGCCGACGATGGGCACCGAGTTAGCGCGTCTGGAGGAACGCATCGCCAACACCGATACCGGTGCCATCACCTCCATTCAGGCCGTGTACGTGCCGGCGGATGATTTCACCGATCCGGCAGCAGTGCATACTTTCTCGCATCTCTCTGCGTCGATCGTGCTCTCACGAAAGCGGGCAGCTGAAGGACTCTTCCCGGCAATCGATCCTCTACAATCCAGTTCCAAGATGGCCACGCCAGGCATCGTGGGTGAGCGGCACTACTCTCTTGCTCAGGATATCCGGCGGACGCTCGCGCAGTACGCTGAACTCAAGGACATCATCGCCATGCTGGGGCTGGAGCAGCTCTCAGCAGGGGACCGCAACGTGGTCATCCGTGCGCGCCGGCTGGAGCGCTTTCTCACCCAGCCCTTCTTCACGACCGAGCAGTTCACCGGCCTTAAAGGAAAACTCGTCAGCCTTGAGGACGCGTTGGACGGTTGTGAGCGCATCCTGCGCGATGAATTCAAAGACGATCCGGAGGACGCCCTCTACATGATCGGGGCAATCGACGAAGCGAGGCCAAAGGCAAAGCCCGTTCCGCCTGTTGCCCCGACCGCACCAGTCTCAACCGCCGTGAAGGGCGGCTTGAACGATCCCGCAGATGTTCATGAATCTTAAGATCCTCTTGCCGTTCCGCATCTTCGCCGAAGAGACGGGCGTGTCTCGCATCGTTGCGGAGACGCGCGAGGGTTCGTTTGGGATCCTGCCGCACCGCCTAGATTGTGTGGCAGCACTGGCGCCCGGGATATTGACCTTCGAGACACTATCAGGCGGCGAAGTCTTTGTGGCTGTAGATGAAGGGGCACTCGTCAAGACCGGTCCGGACGTACTCGTATCGGTGCGGCGGGCGCTGGATGGATCGGAGCTCGGCCAGTTGCGCGAAGCGGTGGAGCGAGAGTTTCTCACGCTGAACGAGCGCGAAAAGAGCGTGCGCTCGGTATTGGCGAAGATGGAAGGCGATCTCATCCGGCGTATGGCGCGCCTGCATAGGGACTGATGGACCCCAACACCAAGCTCGCGAAGCCGACATCATCTCTTCCTCAGGAGGTCGGCGCGAAGGCTGAGCGCAAACTCAGGGCGCGGCGCCACCCCACGCCCGGCGTCTGGTTCGGCCTGGGAATGATGGGACTGATCGGCTGGTCGGTGGTGATTCCGACGTTACTCGGCGCGGCGCTCGGTATGTGGCTGGACAAACATCATCCAGGGAGACACGCCTGGACACTGGCGCTTTTGGCCGGCGGGCTCGCCATCGGCTGTTTCAATGCATGGCATTGGGTTGTCAAGGAGGACAAGGCGATTCGAGACGAGCAGGGGGATGGCAATGAATGAACTTTGGCTTCTGGCACTACCGCTGGCCGCCGGGCTATTGCTCGGGGTCTTCTTCTTTGGCGGCCTTTGGTGGACTGTCATCCGCGGCGCTGCATCACAACGACCGGCGGTGTGGTTCTTCGGCAGTCTGCTGCTGCGAATGAGCATTACGCTAGCGGGATTCCATTTTGTCGCACGTGACAATTGGGGGCGCTGGCTGGCGTGTCTCCTAGGCTTTGTGCTGGCACGTCTCATCGTGACGCGGCTCACCCGTCCGCCGGCAGAGCAACACCGCTCGCGAGTGCCGGAGAGCAGCTGTGCGCCTTAGTCCCGATGACATCATCCTTTGGCAACACGGTTTCCTGAAGCTCAACGGCACGATTGCCTTCACGTGGGGACTGATGTTCGTGCTGGTCATTGGCTCCAAAATCATCACGCGCAAGCTCTCCACCGATCTGAAGCGATCCCGGTGGCAGAACCTGCTTGAAATCGTTGTTACGGGGATCGAGAAGCAAATCGCAGATGTCGGCCTGCGCCAGCCAAAGACGTATATCGGCTTTTTGGGAACCCTCTTTCTATTCGTCGCGTTAGCCAGCCTCTGCACCGTCATTCCCGGCTACGAGCCGCCGACGGGTTCGCTCTCTACGACCGCCGCGCTCGCCCTGTGCGTGTTCGCGGCTGTGCCATTCTTTGGCATCAAGCAGGAGGGGCTGTCCGGCTACATCCGATCCTACGCCGAACCGACCATCATCATGCTCCCCTTCAACATCATCAGCGAACTGTCCCGCACGCTTGCCCTGGCGGTCCGGCTGTTCGGCAACATGATGAGCGGAACGATGATTCTCGCGATCTTGCTGACCATCACGCCCTTTATCTTTCCTATTGCCATGAGTGCTCTCGGTCTGCTCACCGGCATGGTGCAGGCGTACATCTTCAGCATCCTTGCGGCGGTCTATATCGCGGCCGCTACGCGCGGTCGCAAATCCAAGCCGGCGCAGATAGCAATCAGTAAAGCATGAACGATAACGACGAGAGGAGACACTATGGACCCCATGACGCTCATTGCGATTGCTTCAATCGTCACCGCCGGTCTGACGATTGCACTGGGGAGTATTGGCCCCGCCCTCGGAGAAGGGCGATCCGTCGCGACCGCACTGAGTTCTCTGGCGCAGCAGCCAGATGCTGCAGCGACAATCACGCGCACACTGTTTGTTGGCTTGGCGATGATCGAGTCTATTGCGATCTATTGTTTTGTGGTGTCGATGATTCTCCTCTTTGCCAATCCCTTCTGGAATCACGTTATCGCACCAACCGTAGGAAAATGACCAATGCTGATTGATTGGTTCACGGTCGGTGCGCAAGCTCTCAACTTCATCATTCTGGTGTGGTTACTGAAACGCTTTCTCTACAAGCCCATTCTCAATGCCATCGATGCACGCGAGAAGAAAATTGCTGCGGAACTCGCGGACGCAGACGCCAAGAGAACCCAAGCGCAAAGGGAGCGCGATGAGTTCGAGCATAAGAATCATGAGTTCGATCAGCAGCGCGCCGCGCTCTTGACCAAGGCGACGGACGAAGCGAGCACCGAGCGCCAACGACTCCTTGAGAATGCAAGACAGGAAGCCGAGGTTCTTGCCGCCAAGCGACGAGAGGCGCTGCGAACCGATGCGATGGCCATCAATCAAGGCATCGCTCAGCGGATCCAACAGGAAGTGTTCGAGATTGTGCGAAAGGCACTGAGCGATCTTGCCGGGGAGAGTCTAGAAGAGCGCATGTGCGAAGCGTTTATTCGTCGCCTGCGCATGATGGATGGCACGGCAAGAGAAAACCTACGCGCTCTCTTCAGGCCCGCCGACGAACCTGCGCTCGTGCGCAGCGCATTTGACCTTCCGGCGGCGCAACGCGCCGCACTACAGAACTGCCTCAACGAGACCTTCTCGTCGGAGTTTCACATTCGCTTCGAAACTACGCCTAATCTCGTCAGCGGAATCGAACTCACCACGAGTGGACAAAAGATCGCCTGGAGCATCGCGGATTACGTCTCATCTCTGGAGAAGAGTGTTGGCGGGCTCTTGAAAGAGAAGGGCATAGCTGCACACAAGCCTGACGGACCCAAGCCCGAAGCGAAGCGCCAATGATCGGTGAGCTTGATAGCTTACAGACTATTGTAGATCGCACGCTAAACGTAATAGGCAAGGCGAGGCAAGCGTTCATGCCTCAAGTGACCGCTCGAGAGGTAGGCACGACCACCAGCATCGCCACCGGCATCGCCAAGGTGTCCGGGCTCCCAAGTGTGGGCTTCGAAGAATTGGTGCGGTTTCCTGGCGATTTGCTGGGCATGGCTTTCAATGTGGATGAGGGGGAAATCGGCGTCGTGCTGCTCGGCGAATACTGGCATCTGAACGCCGGCGATGAAGTCGAGCGTACGGGCCGCGTCATGGATGTCGTCGTGGGCGATGGATTGCTAGGGCGCGTCATCGACCCGCTTGGACGGCCGCTTGACAGCAATGGACCGTTAACCGCCACCGAGCGATTACCCATCGAGCGCGCGGCCCCGCACATCATGGATCGCGCGCCGGTCACAGTCCCTCTCCAGACCGGGTTGAAAGTCATCGATGCGCTCATTCCGGTTGGGCGCGGCCAGCGCGAGTTGATTCTCGGCGACCGCCAGACCGGCAAGACCGCCATTGCGATCGACACCATCCTGAACCAGCGCGACCAGAACGTGGTGTGCGTCTATTGTGCCATTGGGCAGCGTGCATCCGCCGTCGCGAAGGCCCTGGCCACCTTGCGGGAACAAGGCGCGATGGAGTACAGCGTCCTCGTTGTGACCGAGGGCAATGACCCGCCAGGTCTTGCTTTCATTGCCCCCTACGCTGCGACCAGCATCGCCGAACATTTCATGGCACAAGGCCGTGACGTGTTGGTTGTATACGACGACCTCACGCAGCATGCGCGCGCCTATCGCGAGCTGTCTCTGCTGCTGCGGCGCCCGCCCGGCCGCGAAGCCTTTCCGGGCGATGTCTTTTATATCCATGCGCGTCTGCTCGAGCGCGCAACGCACTTGCGCGAAGAACTTGGTGGGGGCTCCTTGACCGCGTTGCCTATCATCGAGACCGAAGCGCAGAATATCGCCGCCTACATTCCGACCAACCTGATCTCCATTACGGATGGCCAGATCTATCTCTCACCGTCGCTGTTTGAATTGGGCGTACTGCCTGCCGTTGATGTCGGAAAGTCGGTCTCACGTGTCGGCGGCAAAGCGCAGCGCGCCGCCTACCGTGCGGTGGCGGGTGACCTCAAACTCGCCTACGCGCAGTTCGAGGAACTTGAGAACTTTGCCAGGTTCGGCGCGAGACTGGATGAGCACACTGGCAAGATTCTTGAACATGGACGTCGCATCCGCGCCTGCCTCAAGCAGGCGGAATGTGCGCCCGTCGCCGTGCCCGCGCAGCTTGCGGTATTGCTGGCATTGACCGCAGGACTCTTCGACGGCGTGGCGCTTGGACGCATGTCGGAGGCTGAGAACGCCGTCCAGAAAGCGGCAGCAAGCATCCCGGCGGAAATCCGCGCGCGATTCGAGAACGTCGAGAAGTTGAGCGAAGAGAATCGGCAAGCGATCATTGCTATCGCCCGCCAGGCGCTCTTGCCTTTTCAGGCTAAGCCGGAAGCGCAGGGTAGATCATGAGCGACACCGCGGAGAGCCTGCGTCGCAACATCAGCAGTGCCGGTGAACTCCAATCCGTCGTCCGCACGATGAAGGCTCTGGCCGCATCGAGCATCGGGCAATACGAGAAATCGGTACACGCGCTAGCCGATTACTATCGGACTCTGGAGCTGGGGTTGGCCGCATGCTTTCGGGCACACGAACCGGCCCAACGCGTGACCGAACGGGGCCGGCCCGCCGTCAGCGCAATCGTCTTTGGATCCGATCAAGGGCTCGTCGGTCAGTTCAACGACCTCGTGGCCGACTATGCGGTAAAGACCCTCGCGACCCTGCCCGGCAAATCTCAGGTTTGGGCGGTTGGAGAGCGTGTTCATGGGAGCCTGGCGGACGCGGGCCTGTCGCTGCTCGGGCTCTTCACGGTGCCCAACTCGGTCCAGGCCATCACTCCGCTCGTCAGTCAGATTCAAATCGAAAGTGAGTCGCATCGGCGTCAGAATGCGCCCTTATGGGTGTTTCATAACCGACCGTTGTCTGGAGCGCTCTACGAACCGATTTGCCAGCGGCTGCTTCCGCTCGATGCGCAATGGCAACAAGGACTGGCCAAGACCCACTGGCCGACCGCCAACTTGCCAGAGGTCGTGGGCAGCGCCATTGCGACGGTGCACACGCTTGTCCGCGAATACCTGTTCATATCGCTTTTCCGGGCCTGCGCCGAATCTCTGGCCAGTGAAAACGCGAGCCGCCTGGCGGCCATGGAGCGCGCCGATAAGAACATCACCGAGCTGCTAGAACAACTTCACGCTACGTTTCACCAGTTGCGCCAGAGTAGCATCGACGAAGAACTGTTCGACGTAATCTCCGGATTCGAGGCGCTCGGTGGATCACGCTAGCCGCCAATTAGAACGATGGTTCTCTCGGTGCCGTCGCGCCACGAACGGATACAACTCCGCGGTTCGTGACCTGGCATTGATGCGGCCGGCTGCGCAGTCGCGCAGCTGTTGCAGAACCGGATTCCACGCGATGTTGAGCTCATGGAGCATAACGGCGAAGCGACGATGCTGCTTGCCCGGCTCTGAGGTGCGTCGGTAGCCGTAATCGTGGATTCCGGGAACTCGGGTGAGGCGGCAGGCACCTTTTACTGTATCGACGTAAGCGAGGCGCTTCATCGGCGCCCCATTTTTCGACTGCAGCTTTGGCGGTTGCGGCGGACGGGAAGCGATTACTCTACGCTGCGCCTTGGGTTGGAACTTCTCTGCCCTCGTTTTCCCATCGCTCAATGACCCTCTGTATTGAGGGCGTTGGTTCGGTAGTGTGTCGATGACGCGGACCTCCGTCTCGAAGGAGTTTTCAGTCCGGATGGACCAAGGGGGCAGAAGGCAAGGCAGCGACGAGCGCTCTAATCGTTGCTCTGCCCCCGAAACGGCGGACCCGACCCTATCACGTGGCTAGTGTTCAGCAGGTACACGGCGCGGACCGACCGACGCCGTAACCTTGGCTAGCGGGAAGAAGACGTTCAGGGTCGAACGCCATGGCGCGGTGTTGACACGGCCATCGACGGTGTCGGTATCCCGCAAACGTTCGGGTTGTCCGAGAAACTCTTCGCTCCGTGCAGCAACCTCGGTAACATCGGAGTTCACGAGGCGGGAAAAAACCTTTGCGCACGCGTCCAGTACGCGGGCGCTGCAGGTTGTTATTGAACAACATCTGGCGCCGATATATTTCAGCCTCTAGATTGGTAATTTGGGAGACGCCGGCTCCATGAACATAGCTCGCACAGACACGCGTACAACAGTCATCGGGGACACGGAAAAACCCGTGGAAGCTCGGGACGAGCGACGGATCGCCTCAGCAGCATATCCAACTAAGACTCCCGCCGCGGCATCGACCGAGATCATCTACACCTGCCCCATGCACCGTCAAATCCGCCAACCGCGGCGGGGCAACTGCCCTGTTTGTGGAATGACGCTGGAGCCGGTGACGCCACCGGGGGATGTCGGTCCAAACCGCGAACTCGTAGACATGACCCGGCGGTTTTGGGTCGGACTCATCCTGACGTTGCCAGTGTTTGTACTGGAGATGGGCGGCCACATCCGTGCGTTTGGCGTACATGACCTGGTTACGCCACGCATCTCTACCTGGATTCAATTTGCTCTCTCGACGCCCGTTGTCCTGTGGGCGGGGTGGCCATTCTTCCAACGCGCCTGGGCGTCGGTCGTAAACCGCAGCCTCAACATGTTTAGCCTGATCGCGCTCGGAACAGGGGCCGCGTACCTCTACAGCCTTTTCGCGACCCTGGCTCCTGGAAGGTTCCCGGCTGGGTTCCGAGGGATGGGTGGCACGGTCTCGGTTTACTTTGAGGCTGCCGCCGTGATCACCGTCCTCGTGTTGCTGGGCCAGGTGTTGGAACTGCGTGCCCGCGAAGAGACCGGAGGCGCAATCCGTGCACTGCTCAAACTGGCACCGAAGACTGTGCGTCGCGTGAAAGCTGGCGGCGAGGATGAGGTGGTGGCGCTTGAGCTAGTTCAAGTCGGCAATCATCTACGCGTGCGGCCCGGCGACGGCGTGCCGGTTGATGGCGTAGTGCTTGAAGGGGAGGGCGCGGTAGATGAGTCAATGGTTACGGGCGAGTCGATGCCCGCCGCAAAAAAGCTCGGCGACACACTTATCGGAGGCACGGTGAACGGCAACGGCTCGCTGATCATGCGCGCCGACAAGGTTGGCGCCGACACTATGCTGGCGCGCATCGTGGCTATGGTCGCCGAGGCGCAGCGAAGCCGGGCACCGATTCAGCGATTGGCGGATACGGTGTCGGGTTACTTCGTCCCAGCGGTTCTTGGCGTAGCGGTGCTTGCGTTCTTCGCGTGGGGCGTCTGGGGTCCCGCGCCCGCACTGTCCTACGCCCTTATTGCGGCCGTCTCCGTACTCATCATTGCATGCCCCTGTGCTCTGGGCTTGGCCACGCCGATGTCGATTGGTGTGGGCGTCGGCAAAGGCGCTGCTGCTGGCGTTCTTATCAAGTCAGCCGACGCCCTCGAGCGCATGGAGAAGGTGGATACGCTGGTTGTGGATAAAACGGGCACGCTCACAGAGGGCAAGCCGAGGGTCACTGCGATAGTTCCGGCCGCAGGACTCTCTGAGTCGGAGATCCTGCACTTCGCGGCCAGTCTTGAGCAATCCAGCGAACATCCTCTGGCCGCGGCCATTCTTATCGCGGCCCGCGAGCGCGGGGCTCCGATTCAAGCGGCGACCGACTTTACGTCCGTCCCCGGCACAGGCGTTACAGGCAAAGTCGGCGGCAGGTCGGTGGCGCTGGGCAACGCAAAGCTGATGATAAACCTGGGCGTCAAACTCGGTGAGCTCGAAGGCGACGCGGACAAGCTTCGCGGTGACGGCGCCACGGCTCTCTTTCTGGCGTTAGACCAGACGTCCAGTGCGGTTATCGCCATCGCTGACCCCATCAAGTCAACAACGGGCGCAGCGCTCGAGAGCCTGCGCAAAGACGGCCTGAGGATTGTCATGCTGACCGGCGACAATAAGACGACGGCGGAGGCCGTGGCGCGCAAGCTCGCCATCAAGGAAGTCGAAGCCGACGTGCTGCCGCAGGATAAGAACCGAATCGTTAAGAAGCTTACGTCCGAGGGGCGCGTTGTCTGCATGGCTGGGGATGGGGTGAACGATGCTCCCGCGTTGGCCGAAGCCGCGGTGGGCATTGCCATGGGGACAGGCACCGAAGTCGCGATCCACAGCGCCGGGATTACCCTGGTAAAAGGCGATCTCGCAGGGATCGTGCGGGCCGTCGCCTTGAGCCGCGCCACGATGCGCAACATCCGCCAAAATCTGGTGTTCGCCTTTGCTTACAACTCGATCGGTATCCCGATTGCTGCAGGCGTTCTTTATCCAGCCTTCGGTCTACTGCTCAGTCCGATCGTCGCTGCACTTGCGATGTCGCTCAGCTCCGTTTCGGTAATATTGAATGCACTGCGATTGCGGCATTTGCACTTGTAGGCAGCCAGAGGCCGCCGCCGCCTCGGACAGCGACCCAGAGAAAATGTCAGATAGCGCTGACAAACCCAGCGCTTCGTTGCTGACAGTCTGTCCCGTTCAGTACGCTCACTTTCAAACAAAAATGCATACGAGAAATGGGGGGTCGGTGGTCTTAGACCGATAGGAATTATGTCCAACCACCCGTCGCTACGAGTGCTGCTTGTTGAAGACTCCTCGCCGTTGACGGCTCGTCTATCAGAGTTGATCTCGAATTTGCCCGATGTAGATTTGATCGCGACCGTAGAGACCGAGGCGGATGCGATCGGCCAGATTGCGATTTGTCTCCCGCATGGGCTGATACTCGATTTGCATCTACGCATCGGATCGGGTTTTGGGGTGCTCCGTTCTATGGCTCGCGACAGTCTCAGGGGACCGAAGGTCATCGTGCTGAAAAACTTTAATCTGCGGAGCCTCCGATGCTAACGAGCGCACGTAATCACTTCACCGGGCGGATAGTTCACATCAAGCGAGGATTGGCCAACGACGAGATCCAATTGGCTCTCGCTGGCGGCGAACGCATCGTCACTCTAATCACCAGCGATCGCTCATTGACGATGCGACTTGAGCTCGGCAGAGACGCCATCGCACTCATCAGAGCGTCATCAGTGATTCTGACGACGGAGAACACCGGCGGCCTCCGGCTGTCCGCCCGGAACCTACTGTCCGGGACAATCAAAGACCTGCATACGGATTTGGTGAACACCGAGGTCGTGATCGCCCTCAAAGGGGAGGATACTTTGGTCGCGATTCTCACTACTGCGGCTGCCAAAGAACTAGAGCTGACTGTGGGCAAGACCGTGAATGCGATTTTCAAAGCCACCGATGTCATTCTTGGCGTGACCGTATAGCGAGGGGTCGGCCGGTGGCAATGGCAACACGACCAACGGCCTTGGTGTGCGCGAGCACCATCCAGCAGCATGCGTAGGTACCGATCGCCCCGCTTGGGGACCGGTATCTGAGATCCTGGGCCGACCACTACGATGCGGGCGCCCAAACATGGCGTTGGGTTCTGGTGTTCCCGATCGACCGGTTAACACTAAAGTCGTCCCGGAGCCGCCTGCGCGGCATCGCGCGGATATCGAAGACCGACTGCGAGCCGAGTCTTCGTCTGCAGAGCCGCGCTTGGTGAGGGTCACCTCGAGGCGGTAGCGCTCCAGAACCCGCGCAAGCGAGGTTCGCTCGACCGCCCCGCGGTCCACGAGCACCCCGTTGTCTATCTCCCCCTCTACGGTGCGCGCCCATTGCTGGGCGAGTGTCTTACTAACGAAGGTACGGGTTTGCGCTGGGGCGCCACCGCGGCGGATTTTGACTCGCCAGAATTTGCCGCGTTTCTCGAAGGTCGCCATAGGATAGATCTCCTTGCTGGCGTCTCACCCCGCGCGCGCCACAGGTACTGTCCCAAAACTGTCCCAAATGTCCCACAAGGAGACCATTCAGGAATAACAACGATCCAGGAGACTTTCCGAGATCATTGTTCCGCCGACGTTTTTTATGGTGGGCGGTACTGGGATCGAACCAGTGGCCCCTGCCGTGTGAAAGCAGTGCTCTACCGCTGAGCTAACCGCCCATTAGAGGGAGCGCAAGTCTATAGGTGGCTTCCGCACAAGGCAAATTAATCCGGCACCCCCATTTGCGTGCGGGCGATGCAGTGCCCGTTGACTCTTGGTAACATGCGCGCCCCGCGCTATAGTGCGGTCCGCTGCCCCACATGACCGTCGTCACCCGTTTCGCCCCCAGCCCCACCGGTTGCTGCATATCGGCGGCGCCGTACCGCCCTTTTCGCTGGCTGTATGCGCGCCGCATGGGCGGCAAGTTTATCCTGCGCGTCGAGGACACCGATCGCGAGCGCTCCACGGACGAGGCCGTGCAGGTCATTCTCGACGGCATGAACTGGCTCGAGCTGACTACGGACGAAGGCCCGTTCTACCAGACGCAGCGCTTCGACGCTACAGGGAAGTCATCGCCGGCATGCTGGCGGCGGGCACAGCCTATCACTGCTACTGCACCAAGCAGGAGCTGGAGGCCATGCGCGAGGCGCAGTCGCGCGCAAGGAGAAGCCGCGTTATGACGGCATCTGCCGCGCGCGCACCGAGCCGCGGCCGGGCATCGCACCCGTGGTGCGTTTCAAGAATCCGCTGGACGGGCGAGTCGTGGTCGACGATCTGGTCAAAGGCCCGTCAATTCAGAACACCGAGCTCGACGATCTCATCATCGCCCGCTCCGACGGCACACCGACCTATAACTTCTGCGTGGTCGTGGATGACTGGGACATGGGCATCACCCACGTGATCCGCGGCGACGACCACGTCAACAACACGCCGCGGCAGATCAACATGCTCAAGGCGCTCGGGGCCAAGCCGCCGAAATATGCGCACGTGTCGATGATCCTCGGCGACGACGGCACCAAGCTGTCCAAGCGCCACGGCGCGGTGAGCGTGATGCAATACGACGAAGACGGCTATCTGCCGGACGCCCTTCTCAACTACCTCGCGCGTCTGGGCTGGTCGCATGGCGACCAGGAGGTTTTCACGCGCGAGGAGATGATCGCGGCCTTCGACATCCACGATGTGAACAAGGCGGCCTCGGCCTTCAATCCCGAGAAGCTCCTGTGGCTCAACCAGCAACACATGGTGCGCGCGGCGCCGGCGGCGCTGGTGCCCTACCTGCGCGCGCAGCTGCAGCGCCTGGGCGTGACAGCAGCCGACCAGGGCTGCTCGAGGGCGTGATCATCGCGCAGCGCGAGCGCGCGAAGACGCTGAAGGAGATGGCGCACAACAGCCGCTTCTTCTTTCTCGACCAGATCGACCTTGATCCGAAGGCCGGGCCAAGCACCTGACCGGCGAGGATGCGCCGGAACTGCTGGGCATGGCGCGTGAGCGACTCGCGGCGCTCGCGGACTGGGACAGCGGCTGCCATTCAGCGCGGCTCAACGATCTTGCGACGCACTCGGCAGCGGCCTTGGGAAGATCGCGCAGCCCCTGCGCGTGGCGGTGACCGGGCCGCAGTATCTCCGCCGATCGATGCGACGCTCGCGCTGCTCGGCCGCACGCGCAGCCTCGCACGCATCGATGCGGCGCTTGTAGCCACAGACCTATGGCGGCCGGCCAAGGCAGTGCTTGACAAGACGGGGCGGTGCGTAGCTTGCGCCGGCTTTCGAGTGGGGCCATAGCTCAGCTGGGAGAGCGCTTGCATGGCATGCAAGAGGTCGGCGGTTCGATCCCGCCTGGCTCCACCACTAAGCTTCGCGGCGGGATTTTTCGCCGGTCCCCATCGTCTAGAGGCCCAGGACACCGCCCTTTCACGGCGGTAACGGGGTTCGAATCCCCTTGGGGACGCCAATAAAATCATATGATTAGCGAGAATCTGCCGTCCGGAATCAGTTGTTATTCAGCTCCTACGTAGCTGATCGACCGATGCCGACGGCCTAGACGCCGCGCCGGCGCGGCGCCGTGCCCGTCCGGAGAGGGTCCGAAGGCCCCCGTACGGCTCTCACTCGGGGCGGCGGCGCCACGCGGCGCTCCGTTGTCACGCAGGCCGCGCAGAGCGCGAAGAGCCAACCGAGATATTCCGACTTCACCCAGTGACCTCCCCCAGTTACTTTTGCTGCCGCGGCGTTCACGTATCGGAACTGCACCTCAGCCGAAGAGATTTTCACAGATTTCCCTTCACCCGTGTCCCGTGGCGTCAATGGTTTCCGGCTGATTGCCTGCGCATATCGTGTTGAGGCGCTGCCGGGACAGCACTGGAATGCGGGGACGCGGGGTTGCTAGTGAACAGCATCAAAGCAAGCGATTAGCGCAGTCGCCGCTGCTGAGATTGGGTGGACGTTGGCGCCGTACTTCCCCTCGCAGTCGCTTTCTTGGTCATGCGCCGCAATCGGGGTTCCTCAGCCGGACCGAAAATTGAGCGAAACACCCGGCAACGATGGTGCGCGCCCTCGCGAGCAGCTTGGATCACCAGTTGCCCCATCTGCCGCTCATCAGACTGCGCTAATGTAACAGGCGACCGGTTTGTTGCAGCGGCGCGCGCTTTTCCCGAAAGCGAGAAGAGTCGTAAGCACAGCTATCACCGCGACTGCCAGGATGTCGAGCATGATTCGACCCGCCTCACGGGGCGCGACCACGAGGGCTTCCATTTCAGAGTCCGGGTGGGGCGGCTCCGGGAACGGCGGCACGTCCCTTCCGCAATATCGGCAGACGATGGCCTCCAGCTTTATAGCTCAGCACAGGAGGGGCAGCACGCGTCTCAGCCATCCCAGCCGCCCGCCCTCGACACTGCCCCCGCCAGCTGCTGAGCGTCACAGTGTGCAGCGTCGATTTCTAGCTCCCGTTTCGTGCAGAGGCCGGTGGTGACCTACTCCCACTTCACTTAGACGTGTGCTTGATCGCAAGCTCGGCAGGGGACTACACGCGCTAATTCAACGGGTTGCAATCGAGAGGTGGGGTATTCCGGTTCTTCGGAAGGCCCAATTTGGTCTTCGAGTCAAGATCGAACCGATGAGTCCCCGATCAGCTGGGATATACTTAAAACGCTCGCTCCAAAAATCAAAAGATTATCCACGAGCTTCGATGAGCCCGATTTTCTCTATCGCAAGAAGTGTGGCGCGACCACCCCGGTCGCGGTTACACGCCGCGTTGCAGCCACTTGCACGCGACATCTGGCGCAGGCGAAAGGGCGGTTATGTCCGCCGAGCTGTGCGCCGATTGCTTATCGCGATATATAGGCTCGCAGCCAGCCCGGTCATTGCGAATACGTGTTGTAGCGGCGCGCTAATGAGCGCCGCGAGCTCATCAGCTTCTGCTGTCCCGCTCCCACCCTGAAACTCGCCCTCGCACTGATCTTCGGAGGACATGGTTCCCGAAGCAGATGTTGTTGCGAGACGGATGATGGGATTTGGAGTTTAGAAGGGCACAGGCTTCCCGTGGTTGTCGATTCTGTAGGCTAGATCCGCATGTCCGCGCGTCCTGCAAAATGCGCCATTTCCTCCGTTCTGGCATTTCGTCGCAGGCCCAGAACCAAGTCGATGTTCGGCTACCGAGAGAGAGGAGCTCGCCTCCGTCGTCCGTCCATCAAGCAGAGTCCAGTCCTGGCATCAAAGTCGAATGAACAGTAGTGCAAACGAAAAGAACACCTTCCCAGGGGCCGCAGTGAGCAACAGTCAGAAAAGTCATCGGGGTCCGTTGCGGGCGCATCGCGGCTAGGTATCGCATGGATCGACTACCGATGATCATTGAGACGCACGACCTCTGGAAGACGTACGGTCGATTCGACGCGCTCCGTGGGTTGAACCTCGCTGTGCCGCAAGGCAGCGTTTTCGCGCTTCTCGGAGCCAACGGGGCGGGCAAGACGACGGCCATCAAGGCCCTCCTCAACATCGTCGAACCGACCCGCGGAAGCGCCAGGGTCCTGGGGGTGGAGTCGCGCGCGATAGGTCCGAGGGTGTTGGGACAAATTGGCTATGTGTCGGAGAGCCAAGTGTTTCCTGCTCGGCTGCGCGTCGATGAATTCTTCAGATACGTGCGCGCGTTCTCGCCCATTGGGATCGAAGCATCGAGGACGAGCTTTTCAGTCATTTCAGGCTGCCCGCCGAGCGCAGAATCGGTGCGCTTTCACACGGCATGCGGCTGAAAATGGCGCTCGCCTGCGCACTGCCGTTCCGGCCCAAGCTGCTGATCCTGGACGAACCATTTAGTGGGCTGGACGCTCTGGTGCGCGACGAAATCATTGCTGGATTTCTGCGGCGGTCGGGCGAGATGTCAATTCTCATCTCCTCGCACGAGCTTGAGGAGGTCCAGCGTCTTGCCACGCACGTGGCCTTCATTGACGCCGGTCAACTCCTATTTCAAGGGCCAGTAGTGGCGCTGCGCGAGCATGCGCGCCCCTTGTTGCTCGCCGCGGGGTTCCACGATGCGGAGCGGAGCGTCGCTCCGCGACGTCTTCACCACGATGGCGCGCGCTGCGCGCGATGGCGCGACCAAGTAAAGGCCGAAACGACATGATCGCGCAGATATTGCGGAAAGATTGGAAGCTGTTGTGGCCAATGGTCGGCTTCGTCACGCTAATACAAGTCTGCCGCGAGTGGGTTACGTACCAACAAGGACTTATCGGTCATTACTCGGCGCGGCTCAGCTCCTGGGCCCTTTGACCGTTGCCTGGTTTGTGGGCATTGCGACGCTCGCGGTCGCTGTTGTTCAACAGGATGCCGTCCCGGGAGTCGATCAGGACTGGCTAATCCGTCCCACTCAAGCGAACCGACCTGCTGCTGGCAAAAGTTCTATTTGTTGTCCTGTCTGTCAGTGTGCCTATGCTGCTGCTGAATCTTGTGCATGCGTCTGCAGCGGGGTTTCCCTTGAAGGGAGCCCTGGTGTTAGCCGTATACAAGGAACTGTACGTCATCGTCTGTCTCTTGATCCCCGTGATGGCTCTCGCCGCCGCCACCGCTGGCATGACTGAACTCGTAGTGCTCGCAGGCACTCTCATCGCGGTGTTCGCCAGGACGGCGTTCAGCTTGTACGGGTCCCTCGTCGGCGCCGACAGCTGCCCGACATGCGACACCGGGGTCGCCTGGTTGCAGCATCTACTCCAACATATCGGCATCTTGTTCGGTGCCGTGCTGATCCTAGGTCTTCAGTACTACCGGCGAGCGACGCGTTTCTCGCGCGTCCTGGCGATTGTGGGGGCCCTGGTAATCGTTTTTGCGCAGTTGCCGTGGAAAACAGCATTCGCCATCCAACAGTCGTTGTCTCCCGAGCCGGGCGCCGCCGCTGCAATTGAGATTTCATTTGAGCTACAGACTCCCCCGCTTGCCGAGAAGGGTGCCAGTCGTGGCGAAGGCTTTCCCATCGAAATCGGCCAGGCAACGCGCGCGCTCCTGCACGGATACGCGGGCGACGCCCTAAAGTACCTGCAATCACGCAAGCGCTCGGGAAAATCACCCCGTCAGGATCGAGCTACCCCGTACGGCGCGGACGGAATCTCTAAGGATGAAGTACTGCTTGTCGATCACTCGCAGCTCGATCTTAGCGATGACGCGGGCGCCCGCATGTATCGCGGTGTGAACTCCGACGTGCTCGTCTTCAGGACTGTCGCTCCGAGCTGACTCTCGCAGATCAACTCAACAGGCGGTTGATCTGCCCATTCGGACCTTTCAAGCGATCGGGTTACGCACCGTGCGGCTGCAAATGAAGTACTCGCTGACTCTCACAAAGGTCATCGCACGGCATCTGATTGCAGCGCTGGACGGCGAGCTGCGAGCGGCCGACATGGGCCGCTGTGCTACACGCCTCGCACAAGATGGTGGAACGATCCAAGTACATTGCATACACGTGGGATCGGCGCCTTTCTGCTTTAGCGCGACACTGTACGGGCCTCGGGAGCGACATAACCCAGAGGTTTTAAGCTGTGATCCCGATTATCGACCCTACCTGCCCTCATTGACTGAATTAGTGAGCAGCTACAGCCTGGATGTGCCGGTTCGTGATCGGTTCGGTCTCGTCGAATATTCCGTTGACCTCTCGGAGCTTGCGCGTTCGTATTTGCTCATCAAAATCTATGGGGTACGTGAGCACTTTACGCGTTCAGCGGTTATTCCCCGACGAAGCTGAAGTCGGTGGCGCTGGCGAAGTACCGGATCGACGAACAGCAAAAACGCTATCGGAGTGGTTGAAGTGGGAGCACGCATTGGAGGTTCGCCGGACATGGAGGCCGGGATCTACCGCGTGGACGCCTCTTGAGTGCCACAAGCAAGAGCCTCTCGGAGGGGCAATGAAGTCTCGCATACGCGCAGCGCCTATGGGTATTGGTTTGGCGGCGGGTCTCGTTTGTGCCGTGTTCGCGATTGGTATCGTGATGCAGATTGCACCGCTTTTCGGGCGCGTTCTGCTCTTCGGGGGCTCCATCGCGGGCTTCGTCTCGCTAATCCTGTGCGTTCGATGGGCGGAGGAGCTCGAAGCGCGCTCTGTGAACGATACGAGGAGGCGCTGCGTAGCTCCGGTATCGAGATGGATTGAAGCGGGAGACTGGACGTGCCGCTCGAGCTGAACGTGGGACTTTTCGGAATGTCGATTTGTGCGCCAGCGTAAGCCACTGTTTGTACTGGTGGGCCCAGTGCTGCGGACGTTGCTGCGGTCCCCTATACATTTCTTTTGGAGCAAGAATCTGATGCTCATTACCTTCACCGGGAGAACAAGCGGGCGTCGTTACACGACACCTGTGCGGTACATCCGCGTCGACGGCATCATTCGGTGTTTCGCACCTTCAGAAGACCTTTGGTGGCGCAATTTGCGCGGTGGCGCGTCGGTTTACTTGCGTATTGAAGGAAGACAACGACCGTACGAGGCGCAGCCGATTGACAACGATCCTCAGAAGATTCGCTGAAGCGCTAATGCATTACTTGCCGCTATTTCCGAAGGATGCTGGCCGTCACCAGATCAGAATGAGTTGAAGCAAATGTCCAAATCGTGAGGACTTGGACCGCGCGAGTCACCATACAGTTGTTATCGAAGCACGGCCCGCGGATTAGTCGGGATCATCCCGGACACGCCACCGACCTCGAATTCAACCGCCTATACCGGCTGGCGCCGAGGTACCAAGTGGAACGAACGTCGCCAGCGCTCAAAAGACCCCGAACAACGTCGCCTGCACGTTGAATTCAGGGGGTAGCCCAGTAGGTTACTTTCCCTTCTTGGATTCGCCCCGAAGCGTAAGTGGAAGACGCGACCGTCGGAACCTAGACACGTTGAGTCCGACGGTTGTCGTTGATCCAGCGGTGCGGCACTCGGGCCAGATAGGGGGCCCAGCGGGGCCGCTGGTACTCGGACCGTCGCTTCAGGCGAATCGCCGATTGGCCGTCGACGCCTTTTACGCTGACATTCACGCGACGCAGCCGGTTTATTTCTAACGTGTTGTTTTGAAGCCCGGAACCTTGACTGGCGCGCAATATGCATCAAACATAATGGGTGCAGTCCTAACTTACAATTCATAACAATCAACACCACGTCGCCGGAAGCCCTTGCACCCGCTGCTGTGCTGCTTTGCAACGCCGGGTAATAGGGGTAGTCCGTGAGCCTTAAGCAACTTGATCGCTCAGCGCTCAATTGGCGCTGCTGTTGCTTCTGCCCTTGGCATCGTGGAGTCTCGTCGCCTCGGCCAGCGTTGTGGTCACCAATTTCGGCACAGACAGCACCTCATGTGGATCTAACGCAGATCCGTGTCGCTCGATCAGTCAGGCCGTCGCCAATGCTGCGCCGAACGAGGTGATCTACGTCGGTGCTGGGCGCTACGGTGATGTAAACGGCACGGGAGCGTTCACCGGGCCGGGTGATGAGCACGCGCAACCTGCAGCTGGCAATGGAGCCGATACCAAAGTTGCGTCATCTGTATCTCCAAGCCGGTACAGATCTATTCGAACAACGGCTCCGCCGTCACCTTTATTCAGGCGAACAGTGCTGCCACATTTCAAAACGCCGTCTTCATCACATCGGCTGGTGTAACTTTTGGCGCTCCCGGCCACGGCTTCACGATCAACAACGGCGGGGGCAACGGAGTGGTAGTTGATTTCGAGAATACTCGCGCCAGTACGCAACCAATGAATGTGACGATTGCAGGCAACGTGGACGTGGGGGACGCTCAGGGCTTCGTCTTTGTGGGGTCATACAACGGTGTGCCCCCGGCCTCTTCGTTATGCCCAGCCCTTGATTGCCCGCCCGGCTACCACGGGCGCATTTTGTTTCAGGGTAACCGTGCCAGTGGCAGCGGTATCGGATTCTGGATCGAGCCGCTGACGACGGACTGTTGCGGATGGGAGTCGTTGAGCACTGTTAACGGCCAGTTGGTGTACCGCCTAATTACAACCTCCAGGTTGTCTTGGAAAACACGTCGCGGTTCTTACGCAGACGGTTTTCTTTGTCGCAAAGGGTACAGACATTTGCGACGGCTGTGGAGACGGTGCGACGGCTAATGACGTCACGCTTGAGACAATTTTGCCTCAGGCAACCAGATCGGGTTCGATCTCTCGACTGTTGGCCTTGTTAAGCAAAATGTGGCAATCGCCAACGGCACCGGCTTCTCCTGGACCACACCCGCAGGAGCTTTTGTCTACAATTCGGCCATTGGGAATCGTGGGCCGGAGTGATTTTTTTCGACCTTCTCCAATTCGGGTCCCGGTACATTCACTCTGTCCAACAACAACTTCTACGGCAACGATCGCAACCGACCATCGGGATCCAGCGGACATTGCGCGATACTGAATCTGGGGGCGACTAACCAAAACGCATATGTGACGGATAACATTGGGCTCCTGGCGCCGGCCCAGCCACCCTATCCGACGGTCACCCTCAACGCCGTAAGCAGCTTCTGGGGCAGTGCGAAGGGTCCCAGCGGATCAGCGAGCGCGGATGTTGTCGGCGGGGCCTGTGACCAGACGGGCGGTCAAACCATCTCCAGCGGCGTTCGAGCTGCGCCAGTCGGAATTTCTGTGCCTCCGGCGACCTAAGTTGATCTGAAAACCACGGGTAAGACCCGCGCGCTCGGCGTGACGGCCGCATGCAATCGCCAAAACTGCGGAGCGGACGCTCCGGGGTCCGAAGATGCGCGCTCCCGCCACGAAAGTGGCGAAGCAAGGAACGCCGCCACCATGTGGTAGCGCGTTTCTTAGCAGTGCAAAAGGTGTTGTGGAAGGAGGGCGACACGCACGGCGGCCACGGTCGCCACCGTGCGCGACAGCGAGCCGTGCGCGACCCTGAAGACGCCCTTGAGCAACAACCACGGTGTCTCATCGCCCGAGAACGGCCAGAAGGCCCAATCGTAGAAGCGCAGCGCAGCCGCCGGCAGCGCAATGACCAAGGTTGAGACGAGCGGCCAATTCCTGCTCTCGCATCAGATGACAACCGCAGCAAAGGCATGGTCGATTTCTCGACGACCTGCGGGCATCGCGACCGCAGGCGGCGTCGTCCAGCAATCGACCGAGTACACTTGAAGCCTACGTGTCCCCGGCCGACCCGCCTGTCGCTACACACGCGGCTACAGGTTCTTGTGCTTCGCGACGGCGCTCATATTGCTGTCCGAGGACCCAGGCGCTGACTCCCCATATGCCTGATACCGCCAGCCCAAGGGCCAATGCCCCGCTCATGCCAAATCCCAAGGTGCGTAAGCCCGCCTGAACCCAGGCGGCTGAGAGATCTCCCAGACGATACACGACGGTATCGATCACGTTCTTGGCCTTGTAGCGGTTCTCCTGCGCAACCAACGTAAAGCAGATTTCCCGGCTGGGCCGGGCGATCGCGTACTGCGTCACGCGCCGGAGGGCTTGCATCGATTGCAGCATCAAAAGCGTTGGCGAGAGCGCCATGAGGACAAACGAAATCGCCATGAGGATCGGATTCAGCACAAGACTTGAGGTAACCCCAAACCGACCAATGAAGCGGTTCAGTCCAAAGATCAGTACGGCCGCCGAGCAGACATTGACGACGAGGTCGATGTCGGCCAGCGCCTGGGTGCGAGCCGCAATATCAGAGAATGAGCGGGCGACAAGGTCAGTCTGCAGGAAATATCCGATGGTGGCGATCCACGTCATCAGCAGAATGAAGAGCGCCTGGTTCATGAGATAAGAAGATGTGAATAGGGCGCGGAAGCCGTCAAACAAGCTGCCCTGCAACTGATGATCCAGACTCGAGCGCTGTGTCTCCTCATGACGCTCTTGCATGCGATGCTTCTCGCGCATGAGCCCATGCACCAGCACGACGACGAGGCACAGCCCCGCAGCGGCCATCAGCAACAGTCCGCTCACCCCGATCACTTTGGCAAACGCGCTGGCGAGCAGGGGGCCCGCTATCGCTCCAAGGCTGCCGCCGCCGGCAATGGCCGGAACGAGGCGGGTAGCTTGGTTCGCGGTAAACACGTCGACGATCAGGCTCCAGAATACCGAGATCATGAATAGATTGACGACGCTGAACCACCAGAAGAACCCCGCCGCCAGTCGGCGACTGTCCGGGGCCGCGTGAAAACACAAATAAAAAACCACCAAGTCTGCAATTAAGAACCAGAATACGCCGGGCAGCACTCGTGATAACTTGAAGGTGTCGGTGAACCACGCAAACAGCGGTGCGCAAATCAGCGTCAGGATCAAAGTGCCGGTGAAAAGCTCCTGCAGATGCTCGACGCCGAAAACCGTGGCCATGGCGTCGCGGACCGGGCGCAAGATGTAGTAACTGCCGAGCAATACAAAATTGCAGGCGAACGCGAGCATTGCTGCCTTGCGTTCATGAGGGCGCGCCGCTATGAGAAAAGTGCTATTGATCACGAAGGGCCAGTGCTTCAGAGCGACGTCGTATATAAAATCGCGCACACGTGCGCCGGCGGCTTGTGGGTGCCGGTAGCCTGGGCGACATGGCGCGACGCATTGGACGACTGCTTTGCGGACGCCCCGTGTACAGCATTCTTGAGATCTCGCAGGGTGGAATTCCGGCAGCAATATACACGCTGCAAACAAGGCGCTGGCGCCGGGTGCTGGATGAAGGATATATCCGGAGGTTCCCGCTT
Organism: uncultured Pseudomonadota bacterium; assembly: GCA_963806375.1. Taxonomy (GTDB): domain Bacteria; phylum Pseudomonadota; class Gammaproteobacteria; order Steroidobacterales; family Steroidobacteraceae; genus 13-2-20CM-66-19. The sequence goes on along the minus strand of CAWDXW010000005.1, from coordinate 42,778 downwards.
CAATTATTGCATGCGTGGGCTGTGGGCCAACGCGAACACCAGAACCAAAGATCGGAGAGCGTGATATGAGCGAGGCGACTGACCAGGATGTGAGGCAAATCGAGCAACTGCTCTATTTATATGCATGGATGGTGGACAAGCGCGAGTGGGGACTGATCGATCAGGTGTTCGCAGCGGATGCCACCATCGACTACGCTAGCACCGGCGGCCCCGGAAGAATGCCGCACCGCGAAGCGTTGAAGTGGCTGGATGGTGCGCTCAAGCCGTGGCCCATCAATCTGCATCACATTACGAACATCATGCCGCGGGTAGAGGGGGACCGGGCCCGCTGCCGCTGCTACTTTTTTGCCCCCATGGGCCGGCCCAAGGGCGGTGGTGGTTACTTCGCGCAGGACATCGTCACCAACGCAGGCTTCTATCACGACCAGCTGGTGCGCACGGAGCGCGGCTGGAGGATCTCGGAGCGCGTCTGCGAGATGACCGTCATGATCGGAGTACTACCGGCCGATTACAGCATCCCGGCCGCGTAGGCGATCGACATACCGGTGGGCCGCCGGGCCCACGCCGCCGCAGTCTGAGGCGCCAGCTTGACGGGCGGCGCAGCCTCTGCCGTGGCGCCATAACGCGCGGATGCGCGCGTGTACAAAATTTAATCTGCGCGAGCTCCACAACCGGGCCCACCCGGGGATATTCTCCGTCTGAGGCGCCAGAGGCCTGCTCGAGAAGGAGGGTGCAATGCGCATCAGTCAGATACTCACGATGAAGCGCAAGGATCTGATCAGCGTGTCTCCGGCTGCCACGCTTCGGAGCGCGATCAGGCTAATGAAGCGCGAGCACGTCGGCGCCGTCCTGGTGCTCGACGCGGACCGACGCCTGCTTGGAGTCCTCTGCGAGCGTGACATCGTCCACGCGCTTGACTCAGAGGTGGGTGATGCGCTCGTACGGCCAGTTCTGGAGGTGATGCGTCGGGAGAACCCAATCGCCAGCGCGCAGGACACGGTGCAGTCGGTGATGCAGACGATGACGGCGACAAAGGCGCGACACGTGCCAATCCTCGAGTGGGGTCGGGTCATCGGGATCGTTAGCATCGGCGACATCGTCAAATCGTGTCTCCACGAAAAGACTCAGGAGAACACCATCCTGCAGGACCTGGCTCGGGTTCGCCTGATGGCCAAGTAATTCCGGGTTACCGGTTCGCTGGACGCAGCGACGTGAGGCGATTGAAAGGCCGGTGCCCGCACGACACGGCCCACGTATGTCATGTCGGACGCAGACCGGTTTCCTGATTCGGTACACGCAGGGCAGCTTGAGCCCCGGACAGGTTGGTTAGGAAGGCGGCGATAATCTCGTTGACAGACTCTGGGGCCTCTTCCTGGACCCAGTGCGAAACGCCGGGCAATCGCCTGAGGGTCAGATCCGAGACCTGACGGTCCAGACCCTCGAGGCAGGATATGTCGAGGACCACGTCACCGTCGCCCCAAATGACGAGCGTTGGCGTATCAATGATCGGAAACGTGGATTTCATTTCAGCTGGGATACCACCCCGGACCAAACCGCGATACCAGTTCAGCATCGCCGTGACAGCGCCCGGCCGGCACGCTTGCGCGCGATAGAAATCGAGCTGCGCAGCGGAGAACACTGGGCGGGATCCGGCCACGCCGGCCATCAAGCGCCCCACCAGCCAGGCGTGGTTGAATCGCAGGCAGGCGTCGGGAAGGAACGGGAGCTGGAACGCCGCGAGATACCAGCCCTTACGCAGTTGCCGCCAGCGACGGAACGCAACGGCCGCGCAGGCGGGGTGCGGAGCGTTCAGGATGATGAGCGCCTCCAGGGGACGCATGCGGCGCGCGGCAAAGAACCAGGCCAGCAGTCCACCCCAGTCATGACCGATCAGGACAGTGGATCGGGCGCCCGACGCATCGATGGTGGCGGCGATGTCATCGAGCAGATGATCGATTCCGTACGCGGCAACTCCGTGCGGGCGGCTGGAGTCGCCGTAGCCGCGTTGGTTCGGCGCCCAGGCGTGATACCCGAGCTTTGCAAGCAGCGGCAGCTGCTCGCGCCAGCAAGTCGCGTGCGACGGAAAGCCATGCAGGCACAGCGCGAGCCGATCGCCGGTGCCGCATTCGAACGCCTGAAATGACAAGCCGTTGGCTGAAATGCGGCGCTCGATCGGGGTCACGACCGCGCTCTCCAGGGAGGATGCGCAGCGTAGCCGCATCGCGGTGCGACGGTCCCGACCCGCCGGAGATCCGGGTGTGCGCGCCGGTGATCTCTCCCGGCAGGACGGTGTCGCCTAGCGCCGGTTCCAGCCGCCACTCGCGCGACCCGTGCTGCCCGACCGACCGCCCCCGGCCTGGCGTCCCAGTCGGTCCTGCTCGAGTTGCTGGTAGTTATTGCGATCCAGGGAGCCGCTGCTGCCGCGCTGTGCCGCGCCGTGCGCTGCACCCGGTGTGCTGCCCCCGTTGGCCGGGGGATTCGCATGGTTTGCGGGTTGCACCGGGTTCCAGCTGCCGTTGTCATACTTCGACCAGCCACTGTCGGTATGCTGGTAGACGTTTCCGTCGTGGCCGGCATAAACATCCCCGTTCTGCGTCTTGACCACACCACCGCTGCCGCCGGTGATGCTGTTCTGGTAGCCGGCACCCTTGGCGCCCGTGGAGGAATTGAAACTGCCCTCGCGGCCGTTGGCATTCGCGCGACTCTGCGTGTTGACGCTCTGGTTCGCACCGGAGAAGGTGCTCGATCCCCAGCGACCATACGGGTTGACGTTCTGGTTCGTCGCGCCTGACACACCGGTGCGTGCATTGTAGTAGCTGGCGTTGGCCGTGCCGCTGCCGTTGCTCCACGAGGAGCTGCCGTGCGCGTAGCTTCCGGTGCTCGGGTTGTATGCGGACCAGGCGCCCGCGCCGCCGTTGGGACCGTAGACCGCAGCGCCGTGCGCCCAGGCGCCGTTATTCGGATTGTAGTAGGTGCCCGCGCTCACGGCGCCGTAAGGGCCATAGACCGTGCCGCCGCGCGCCCACGCGCCGGTACCGGGGTTGTACCAGACCGCCCCGGCGTAGGTGTAGGGATAGGGATAGTAGATCGGGATCGGTCCCGCGATGATCACGGGCGGGTAGTAGTAACCGGTCCCATACACTAATACCCCCGCACTGACGTATCCGAGCAGGTATCCGGACGTGAAGCCGAAGGTGACCACGGTAGGGGTCACCGCATACACGCGCACGTAGGTCACCGGGTAGACCGGACTCGTGGCCGGAATGGTATAGACCACGGCAGGGACGCTGTCCGCCAGCACCCACGGTCCCCCTGGCGCGGGCGCGACGAACCACGCGCCTGCCTCGCACGCGTAGTAGATTCCATTCATCTGCAATACGTAGGTGTTGGTGTTCACCGCATACAGCAGGGTCGTGCCGGTGACCGGGACGAAGTGCGGCGCGCCGGAATAAACGACCGTCAGCTTGGCCGTCTCGCGCTTGAGGCTGGCCGTGGTGGGGATCTGTGCCCGCAGGACGGCCTCCTGCGCCGCGATCGTTCCCGGCACGGATGCGAGCACTGCGGCATCCGGTCCGACCGGTGAGATGAGGGAGAAATCCGGCGGCAGCTGGTCCGTGGCGAAGCGCCAGGGACCCGTGAACGCATGCGCGGAAAACCAGCGGCCAGACAACTGCACGTAATAAAGACTCTCGGCCGGGTGGAAGAAGAGCACATTCGGCGTGTTCACGACCCGCTGCAGTCCGGTGCCCGTAACGCCGCGCATGCTCGGCGCCCCCGCGGTGACGATGATCTCGGCGGGCTTCTGACTGACAAAGATCCGCGGTACGGGACTTTTAGCCGTCCAGGGCTTTGCCGGTAACGCCCGCGCGGCAGTGCTGAATTGCGGCTCCGTCTTGAGCGCCTGAAAGGCTTCCGGCAGGCGTGCGACCGGGCTGTAGGGTCCCCCCACCTGCAGGGCGGAGAACCAGAACCCGTTGTTCAAGAGATACCAGGTACCGTGGTCGACGAAGACGTTCCAGTTGGTGTTGACCGCGTAGGTGAGTCCGGATTTTCCGGCCGGTACCAGCACCGGCTCTCCATCGAACACCAGCAGACTCGCGGGGCGCTCGGAGTAAAAGATGATCGGGGGCTCGTTGCTGACGACAATTGAAGTCACGGGTAACTGCTTGAGGCTCAGCAGCACCGAGGCAAGCGGTACCTGCCGAATATCCATTGCGGTGAGCGCGGCTCGCACCTTGGATTCCAGCGCCGTGGCCTGTTGCGTATCCAGCGACGGAAAATGCGTGGCTATCAACTGCGGGTCCGCCAGGTTGACTACGCCGGCGGGTTCGTCAACGGCAGTCGCGAGGGACAGGTCGATGGTTCCCATGAGCGGATGCAGTTCGCCCGGCCGCACGATCGCGAGCGCCGCCCGCGCGCTCAAACGCTTGCGCTCCGGCCATGCGGTGGCCTGGGGCTGAAAGACGGTAACCGTGGCCCCGTCGCGCACGATCGTATGCGGCCACGACGAGGCGGCCGTCTGGGCCGCAGCGGGTTGCGGCGGGGGACCCGTCTGTGAGCTTGCCGCGAGCGGCGGCAAGCCCGCGAGCAGAACCAGCACCGGCACCAGGAATCGAACCATGGCGAAACTTCCCCTTGAACGACCGCCACAACACGCTGTTGTGACGGCCCCCCATTGCTTGAATCGCGCGCTGTGAGCCTCGGACCGCGCGAGGATTCGCGGATCACGGCCGACACCAATGCCGCCTTTGATCCTACGGCGCTTGGTACGGTGGCCATGCGCCGCGCGGGATCTTAGTTTTACGCCGGTCGCGAGGTCAATGCGGCACGCTGCTAAGCCGCTGATGATTCGCACGCAATGCGTTCGCAGCGTAGGCTGCGAACGGGCATGGCAGGAAGCCCCGTGCTAAAAAAGCCGGTGCTTGCGCTCTGAAGAAGCGGACGACGGTGTTTTGAAATGGTGTCGGAGCGGTGGCGACGGTTAGGAAATGGACAGACTGAAAGTTCTTCTGGTGGTGCGCTGGCCGGTCGGGGGCATCCGGACGCACCTCAAGTACGTGTATCCACTGCTGGCACAAAAGCTTGGCGGTATGCGCTTGACGCTGCTTGGTCCCGCGCATGAGCGAGATGGAGGTCCTCAAGCAGGATCTCGCGGCCCTGGAGGTCCGATTCATCGAACTGAAAGCTGCACGAACGTAAGCTGGCGCAAGCCGTGGACCACGCGAGATTGCCCGACGGGGCGGTGTGACTTGGTCCATTCCCATGGCTTTACTGCCGCGTGTTGCCGCGGTCATCCCGCGAAATTGCGGCGCGTTCCGCACCTGGCCACGATCCACGACATACTCCAGAATTCTCAATTTCTCGGTCTCAAGGGAATTTCGCGCCGACTCGGTATTTCGGCTTCTCTTGAATTTGGTTGACGTCGTTCATGCGGTGGGCGACGAGGCCGGAAAAAACCTGGTGACTTAGCTGGGGCCGGGTATCGGCTCCAGGCTACGGATGATACGACAACGGAATTGCTGACCGGGCCCGTACTGCGCGCGGCGCCACGCGACCTGCGCAGCGAGCTGGGTCTCGAATCGGGCGTGCTGCTGGTGGGTTCTTCGGCCGCTTTATGGCCCAAAAAGGTTTCCGCTATCTGGTTGAGGCTATGCGGCTGCTGCGGGATCGGATCCCGCGCCAACGGTCAGCGTCCCGTGCATGTCGTGACGTTTGGGGAAGATGGCTTCATCCGCGAGGAGCGGGCAGCACTTGCGAACGCGCCGGGCTGAGTCCCTATTTCAGTTTTCTCCCCTACGTGCCAGATGTGGCCAGCGCACTCAAGTCCGTCGACGTGGTAGCCATTCCCTCGCTGTGGGAAGCGATTGGGCTGCTGCCCATGGAGGCAATGGTTGCCGGTGTCCCCGTGATCGGCACCAGTTGTATCGGCTTGCGCGAGGTTCTGGCCGACAGCCCCGTCAACCGTCATTCCGCCACGCGATCGCTGCCGCGCTCGCGGAGGCACTTGAACACGAGGCCAATCCAGCTCACGGGCGGCGGCAGAACGTTTCGTGCCACGTGCCGTGGAGCGCTTTGATGTGACGACCCAGGTATCGAAACTCGGTGAGCTGATCACCCAGATGACGGCACAGTAGAACGAGCCGACGGCGCCACGCGCTCCCACCCGAGCGTGCGCGGGGTATGATTTGCACCCGAGAAGGTATGCCCAGGAGCACGACCGATGAGGCTGGTATCTGTGTCGATTCTGGTGACATTGACGCTCGCCGCCCTCGCACAGGCGCAGACGGCCCCGAGTTCGGCGGAGGTGCAGAACGCGCGCAAGGCCTGCCGCAGCGACGCGATGAAGCTGTGTCCCGGCAAGCGCGGGAATGAGGCGGCAGCCTGCCTGCGCAGCAATTCCGATAAAATCACCGCGGACTGCAAGAGCGCATTGGCCAAGGTACCGGCGCCGTCGGGTCCCTGAGTGCCGGGAAAATCCGCCCCACGCGCGCTCCGCTGCGCCACTAACTGCCGCTGCGGTGACTCCAGAACAACCCTTTGATCATACGCGCGGGCCGCACGCTGCCGGAGCGGATCAGTTGGTAGGCCCGGGAGGCCATGCGGGAACTCAGGCGATCATGGTTTACGAGCGCCGAGTGGATTTCGATCCGGCGGGGGCGCCAGCGCAGCTTGGAGCGCTCCCGATGCAGTGACAGGTTGACCGTCTTGATGCCATTGGCGATCGAATATTTGAGGGCTTCGGCGCTGGTCGTGTTCATCACACTGTATCGCGCCCAGGCCGGATCAAAACCCGAGTAGTACAGGTAGAGCGTATCGAATAATACGAATCCCAGGCGTGAACTTACGGTTTGTCCTGCGATGCTCAGCTGGAATACCCGGACTGCATCACGCGCGGCCAACCGCTGGCACACGTCGAACAGGAACGTGCGGGCTTGCGCCGTGGCAAAGCGGTCCGGGTGCCGCGGGCCCCACGGCATGGCGGCGCGCAGCGCATGCAGTTGCAGGAATCGGCCCAACGCCGCCTGGACCTCCGTGACCCCCCGTGCCACCCGGAACTCAAAGGCATGGTGGTCACGGCGTAAAGCGTTGTAGCCGTGACGCAGTGCTTCGCGGGCGTTGCGTTTCAGCCCGCTGCGAAACTCCGGCCAGCTTGGCGGAAGATCCAGGAAGTAGTCCTCGCTCGTCTCCAGCCACTGCGGCTCGACTTCCTGTGCCAGCGCAGCCGCCATCGGCGTGTTCAGCGCGCTCCAAACGATCCAATCCCAGTCTGGGACCTGCGCCAAGCTGTCGTGAACGGCCCGCACGGTCGCGCGCTCATAACCAGGCTTCACCAGCGGGCTGCGGATCTCGGTGAGACCCTGATCTGTTCCGGTGAAACCGACGCTGACCAGCTGCAGGGGGCCGAGGCTGCGGCGCTTCACGAGCAGCGGCACGATGGCAACGCACTCCCCGCTGTCCGAGCGCACCACGCAGAAGAACGGCTCGACGAGGATCCCTTTGCGCTTTAGAAAATGATCGCACCAGGCGAGTTGCCACTCATGCAGGGCAAAGGGGAGGGTATTGCCGCAGACGCGGTGCAAATACTCGTATTCCGCGCCCAGGGCGGATAGCCGTTCGAGGTTCGTGACCACTTCGGTGCTGACCGGGTGGACGGTCTCTTCAAAGGAATGATCACGCAGTCCGGCAGCCGGCAGACCCCGAGGCGGCGCCGCACGACCGGATGATGATGGGGTTCTGCGCTCGACCACGCGCAACCTCGCCTGGGAAATGCATGCACGAGGCATGATCGCACGAGCCTTCAGCGACACGGAGAATATCGAAATGCAGCGGAGGCGTTCCCGCGCACTCTCAAAGCCACGATCGCGTTCGAGCCGGTGTCCGCCTGTGGACAACCATCGGGTGCGGCAGCATCGCGCGGACCCCCTCAGCGCACGGCCAGGAGTCTCTCGGCCTCCATGAACAGCGCCGGGTCTACCTGAGCCTCCGAGGCGGCCGCGTTTTCATCCACCTGCTCGGGGCGCGAGGCGCCGGTGATCGCGCAAGCCACGTCGGGTTGTCGGAGCACCCACGCGAGCGCGAACTGCGCCAGCGAGATTCCAGCGCGCGCGGCCAGTTGCTTCACGGCCTGCACGGCCGTGAGGACCTTCGGAGTAAACCAGTCGGGATCCAGGAAAGCGCCCATGGAGCGATCCGCCGCACGGCTGTCCACGGGGACCTGAGCGCCGGGAAGGTATTTGCCGCTCAGGACCCCCTGGGCGAGCGGCGACCACACCACCTGCGAGATGCCGGCACGCGCACACAGCTGCAGCAGTCCCTCCTCAGGGGCACGGTGTAACAGCGAGTACTGCGGCTGGCTCGAGACGAAGCGCGCCACGTTCTTCATCGCCAGCGCCGCTTCGATCTTCTCCAGCGGCCACTCGGAGAAGCCGATGTAGCGCACCTTGCCCGAGGCGACCGCCTGCGTCAGCGCCTCCATGGTCTCTTCCAGCGGCGTTTCGAAGTCGTAACGGTGGCACTGGTAGAGGTCGATATAGTCGACGCGCAGCCGCTGCAGGGACGCCTCCAGCTGCTTGCGTACCTGCAGGCGCGACAGGCCGCGGTCGGTAGGGCCCATCGGGAAGAACAGTTTGGTCGCCAGCACATAACGGTCGCGCCTCACCCCCGCCAGCGCCTCACCGAGCACCGTCTCAGCAGCCCCGCGCCCGTAGACGTTCGCCGTGTCCAGGAAATTGATGCCGCGCTCCAAGGCGCGGCGCACGCAGGTGATCGAGGTCTGCTTGCGCTGCGTGTCCGTGAACGTCAGCCAGGAACCGAACCCGATCTCAGACACCTGCAGGTCGCTGTTTCCCAGCTGGCGATATTTCATCAGAATCTCCGGTGCATCCGTGCGCCGGACGGAGCACACGGGCTGATGGTCAGCCGGCACTTGGCGCACCGGCTGCGGATGCAGCTTAACGCGAACTGAATACGGTGTAGCTGAGAATGCCAGTGCACTGCATCATGCAGACTCTGTAGCTCACGTCCTACGTTGACTCGGCTGTGCCCCCGATCGAGCCAAGGCTTACTGACATGAGAGTCTGTGCAGGCGTGCTGCCCGCACGCGTGGAAGTGCTCGAGGGAAGTCGCATGGTCGCCGGTCACAATTCGCGCACGCACCGACGTGGCGCCCTCGCTTACGGAATCGGATTGCTCTTTGCGTTGTCGATCGCAGCCTCCAGCGCGTATGCCGAGTTTGCGCTGTCCATCAACATCGCCCCTCCGCCGCTCCCGGTCTACGAGCAGCCGCCCATTCCGGCGCCCGGCTACATCTGGACCCCGGGATACTGGGCCTACGGTCCGGACGGGTATTTCTGGGTGCCCGGCACCTGGGTCGAGCCACCGGAGGTCGGATTTCTGTGGACACCCGGTTACTGGGGCTGGGCCAGTGGACTTTATGTCTGGAATGCGGGTTTCTGGGGACCGCAGATCGGCTTCTACGGCGGCGTGAACTACGGCTACGGCTACCCCGGTCATGGCTACGAGGGCGGGTACTGGCGCGACCGGCAGTTCTACTACAACCGCAGTGTCAACAATGTCTCGGATGTCCACATCACCAACGTCTACAACAGAACCGTGGTGAATAACGTGACCGTCAATCACGTCAGTTACGTTGGCGGCCCGGGCGGGGTGTCGGCGCGCCCAACCCCCGCGGAGGAACAGGCGGCTCAGGTGCGCCACGTACCGCCCACCGCGCAGCAGACGCAGCACCGCGACAGCGCAAGCTCGCGGCGCGATCTGCTCGCTTCGGTGAACCAGGGCAAGCCCCCGATCGCGGCGACCGCAAAGCCGGCCGACTTCTCCACGCATGTGGTGAGGGCGACTCGCGCGGGCGGCCCGATGCCCGCCGGAGCGACGCGCTCCCCCGCTGAGGCGGCGCGGGGCGCGCAACCGACGACGGCGGCCGGCCACGCGGCCGCCGCGCCGGCGCCCAGGGCCCCGGTGCATGCCAGCGAGCTGCCGCGGCCCGCGCCCGCGGCGCCGCTGCCGCAGTCGGCGAGCAGCGCAGAGCGCGAATCCGCCCGCCAGCAATCGGAGCTGCTGGCCCGCCAGGAGCAGGAGCGGGCCGCGCTGGCGCAGCAGCAGGAGCGCGATCACGCGAACGCGCGGCAGCAGCAAATGAACGCCCAGGCCGCACAGGCGATGGAGCGACAGCACCAGCAGCAGACCCAGCAGTTGCAGGAACGCCATGCGAGCGAACAGCGCGGCGTGCCGCAGGCGCCGCGTGCGGCCGCAGCGCCGCACGAAGCTGCCCCTGCCCCCCACGGTGCGCCGCCGCACGAGGGGGGACACTAGGGGTCGGTGTCCGGATTTCGTCAGTTAAGAATCGCCAGGAGAATTCATGATGATACGCAAATACACCGGCCTGCTGGCTGCGGTGCTGATGCTCTGGGGCGCGGCCGCGTGGGCCGACCCATACAGCGACACCGTTGCGCTCTTTAAGAACGCAGGCCAGAGCGCTTCCTTTTTCCACAACTGCTACGGCTATGCCGTGTTTCCGACCGTGGGCAAGGGCGGTCTCGTGGTGGGCGCGGCGCACGGGAGTGGCCGCGTCTATGCGCACGGCCGTTACGTGGGCGACACCTCGGTCAATCAGGTGAGCGTCGGTTTTCAGGCGGGCGGCCAGGCCTACAGCCAGATCGTCTTCCTCGAGGACAAAGGGGCCTTTGATGCCTTCACCAAGGGCGACTTCGAGTTCGGAGCGGACGTCGACGCCGTGGCCATCACGGCCGCCGCCGGCGCGAGCGCGGGCAGCGCCGGCGCGAGCGCCGGTGCCAGCGGCGGCGAGAAAGACGCACGCACTGCGGGCAAGTACTACAAGGGTTTTGCGGTGTTCACGATCGTCAAGGGCGGCGCGATGTATCAGGCGGCCGTCGCCGGACAGAAGTTCAGCTATAGGCCCAAGGCCTGAAGGGCCGGCGAAGCGCTGCAGTATCTGCCTCCCTGAAGTGCCCCGCTCCAGCGGGGCACTTTTTCAATGTGTGGCATCGCGCGCATGCAATTGCCGGCGATGCTCCTACAATGAGCGCCAATGGATTGCCGTTTTCTGATTGCGCTCGCCAGCAGCGCTGTGGCTCTGACGTTCCCGAAGGCGTACGCAGACCCTGCGCCGTTCGATCTGGCCGGGCCCACGCTCGAGCTTACGGTCACGCGCTCCGGGGTCACCCTGCCGGCCGCGCGCATCCCCAGTCTGGCCGCGGGCGATCGGCTGTGGCTCAAGGCTGACCTGCCCGCGCAGCAGGAGGCCCATTACCTCATGGTCGTGGCGTTCCTGCGCGGTGCCACCAATCCGCCGCCGCCGGAGTGGTTCGTGCGCTGTGAAACCTGGAATGGCAAGTGCGCCAGGGAAGGGTTGACGCTCAACGTCCCGAAGGATGCGCAGCAGTTGCTCGTCTTTCTCGCCCCCGAGACCGGCGGCGACTTCAAGACGCTCATGAACGCGGTGCGCGGCCGGCCGGGTGCCTTCGTGCGCACTTCGCAGGACCTCAATCAGGCGACGCTGGATCGCTCGCGGCTCGAGGGGTACCTCGCCGCCATCCGCAACCTCGCGGACCGCGACCCGGCGCGCCTGAAGGAAGCCGCGCCCCTCCTGGCCCGCAGCCTGGCCATCAAGGTCGACGAGAAGTGCCTGGACAAGATGGCGTCCCTGCAGGCTTCCTGTCTCATCCAGGGGCGCGAAAGCCTGATCCTGAACGATGGCCACAGCGCCTCACTGGCGCAGGCGCTCACCACCGGCCCGGCGAGCGATCTGGCCATGGCCGCGGCCAATACCACGCAGCTGAAATCCGGCTTATACGGCCCTTACATCGGCTCGATCTTCGACATTGCGCGGATCTTCGATTCCTTTCGCACCGCGCAGTACCAGTACATCCCGGCGCTGGCCTCCGCGCACGAAGGACAGCTGGCGCTCGCGCTGAACGCCGCCCCGTCGTTCCATGATCCGCTGTCGGTACTGGTGCTGGCGCTGCCGGCCATCGACAGTCCGCAGCTGCCGCCGTTGCACGCCGTCGATGCACAGGAAGTGCTGTGCGCACGCCGCAACCCGCTGGTGCTGCCGGTGGATGGTGCGCCACTCGTGTTCTCGACCGGATTCGCCCACGGGATGACCCTGAACATTCCCGCCAAGGACGGCAGCATCGTGGCGCTGCCCGCGCGGGCCGACCCCGAGCGCGGCGGCTTTGTCGTCGACACGGCGGTCCTGAGCGATGCGCTTGGCGGGGACGTCCTGCATGGCACGCTGCGGGGATTCTGGGGATTCGACGCCTATCAGGGTCCCACGTTCGCACTCGCCGATTCCCGCGAACAGCCCTGGCAGCTCGCCGCCCAGGATGAGGCGGGTCTGGTGATCGGACGCGAGGACACAATCCATCTGCGCGCACCCCACGCGCAGTGCGTGGCGGAGGTATTCCTGCGCGATGGCAGCGGCCGGCAGACGCGCCTGGCGTGGAAAAGCACCGCAGCCGGGGAGCTCGAGGTCAAAGTGCCGCTGCAGGACGCACCGGCCGGGGACTTCGCCATCCTGGTTCAGGACCTGGGCGCAGCACATCCACGGACGATTCCCGTGCATGGCTACGCCGAGGCGAGCCGGCTGGAGAGTTTCACGCTGTACGCGGGTGACACCGAGGGGGTCCTCACCGGCAACCGCTTGGACGAGGTCGACGGGCTCGTGGTCAGCGGGATCGAATTTTCCCCGGGCACGCTCAGCACCACCGGTGGCCATGACGAGCTGACCCTGGTGGGCCGCAGCGCACCGGTGGCCCAGCTGCGCCAGGGTGAGGCCACGCGCGGCCGGGTCGCACTCAAGGACGGGCGGCTACTCGACGTGCGGGTGGCGATTGAGGCCCCGCGTCCGAGCGCGCGCATCATCGACAAGAGCGCGCAGCCCCTCGGCACTTCCGGGGGAGTCGACATTCACCTCGCGGGTACCGAGGACCTGCCGCAGAATTCCCAGGTCACGTTCTCGTTGCGCGCGCAGTCGCCGGCTACCTTCGGCCGCGACGAGCGCATCGAGGTGGCGACGGAGGCGGGACTTTCTACGGTGCTCGATGCCCGCAACGGCCTCACCTTCGAGAACGCCCGGGTGGCGGTGGCGACCTTTGATCCCGCCAAGGCGCTCGGTCCGTCCGCCTTCGGGCCGCTGCGGTTTCGCCGCGTCAACGATACCGTGTCGGGTGATTGGCACCCGCTGGCGACCCTCGTGCGGCTGCCATTGCTGAAGGCCCTGGAGTGCCCGGATTCCGCGGACGACCCCTGCACGCTCAGCGGGCAGAATCTTTTCCTGCTCGATTCCGTGGCCGGCGATGCGCAGTTCACGCGCGCGGTGCGCGTGCCCGAGGGTTTCCCGGGACGCACGCTCGAGGTACCGCATCCGGTTTCAAGCCAGCTCTACGTGAAGCTGCGCGACGATCCCGCCGTGGTCAGCGTGGCCGTGGTGGATCCGCACCCGGGCCGGGCCACGCCGCGCCCTGAGGGCGGTCCCGGCGGCGGCTGAGACGGCTCGCTGTGGCTCATAAAAGCCCCAGGTCGCCCAGTAAGGCGGCTCAGCGGTGGCGGCTTCGGAATCCTCGTATCGAGGGGCGTATGGCCGGAGATCCTCTCCGGCCATACTTCCCGAGTCCGTCACGGCGACAGGCATCCCGTCCCACTCTTCATCCCTCGGTCCCGGAAAAGGCATCGAACCTCGCATCCTGCGGCTGATGCCGCCCCCGGGTAGCTGCGGAGCGATGTCGCGTGCAGTTGGCATGAACCCAATCCTTTGCGGCCGTGACGTGCGGCGCCATTTTCGGGTACTCCCGGGCTTCGGGGTGTAGGTTTGCCGCCTCAACCCGCGTAGGAAAAATGGCCGCTCGCCGCTGACGCCGCGCTTCGGCTAAGGTTGTCGCTTTCACGCCAAGGCTCGCGGCAATGCGCACGCTGATTGCAGGACTTGGGATCGGCCTCGCGTTCGGGATACCGACCGGGGCCCTCGCCCGCGGGGAGCCTCCCGCCTATGACGTGCTGATCCAAGGCGGCACGATTTACGACGGTTCCGGCGGCACTCCTTATATAGGGGACGTGGCCATCCGCAAGGACCGGCTCGTTTACGTCGGTCCGCACGCGCCCGGGACTGCACGCGAGCGCTTCGATGCGCGGGGCAAGGCGGTCGCGCCGGGATTCGTCAATATGCTGGCGCACCCGGAGGAGTCCCTGATCGTGGACGGTCGCGCCCTGAGTGACCTGCGTCAGGGCGTCACGCTGGAGGTCCTGGGCGAAAACTCCATGGGACCTCTGAGTGCGCCGATGCGCGCCCGCGCCCTCGAGCGTCAGGGCGACATCCGCTATGCCATCAACTGGCATACGCTCGGAGAGTATCTGCGCGTGCTCGAGCATCGCGGTATCGCACCCAACGTGGCCTCTTATGTCGGCGCGGGCACGGTACGTACTGCGGTGCTCGGCGAAGTCGACGTGACACCCACGCCCGCACAGCTTGCGCAGATGCGCGCGCTCGTTCGGCAGGCCATGGAGGAGGGCGCACTCGGGGTCACGACCGCCCTGATCTACGCGCCGAACACGTACGCCAGGACCCCGGAACTGGTGGCACTGGCGAGCGAAGCGGCGCGCTGCGGCGGTATCTACAGCGCCCACATGCGCAGCGAGGGCGACCGGCTGCTGGAGGCCGTGCAGGAGACGATCGACATTTCCCGCTCTTCCGGTGCGCCCGCGGAGATCTATCACCTGAAAGTGGCCGGTCAGCGCAACTGGGGCAAGATCGATGCGCTGGTCCGCGCCGTGGAAGACGCCCGCAGCCGCGGCACGCGCATCACGGCGGACATGTACGTGTACACCGCCGGTGCCACCGGCTTTGATGCCGCGATGCCGCCGTGGGTGCAGGACGGGGGCCTGGAAGCCTGGATCGCGCGGCTGAAGGACGCGCCCACCCGCGCGCGGGTGATTCAGGAGATGCGCGACCCGGCGCCGTCGTGGGAAAACCTGTTGGGCGAGGCGGGCGCGCAGGGCACGCTGCTCCTGGCCTTCAAGAATCCGGAGCTGAAACCTCTGACCGGCAAGACCCTCGACGCCGTGGCCCGGCAGCGCGGCGTGAGCCCGCAAGACGCGGTGATTGACCTCGTGATCGAGGATGGCTCGCGCGTCGGGGTCGCCTATTTCCTCATGTCCGAGGCCAACGTGCGCCGCGAAGTGGCGCTGCCCTGGGTCAGCTTTGACTCGGACGAAGATGCGCCCGCCCCGGAAGGCGTGTTTCTCAAGTCGAACCGGCATCCGCGCGCCTACGGCAACTTCGCCCGCGTACTCGCGAAGTACGTCCGCGAGGAACACGCGCTCACGCTGCCGGAGGCGGTGCGCAAGCTGAGCGCCTTTCCGGCGGCCACGCTGTCGATCAGCGCGCGCGGCACTCTCCGGAGCGGCTACTTTGCCGATGTCGTGGTGTTTGATCCGGCGACGGTGCAGGACCATGCGACCTACGAGCGGCCGCACCAGCTCGCCACCGGCGTCGATGAGGTCTGGGTGAACGGCATTCGCGCGTTGCGTGGCGGCGAAGCCACGGGCGCCGCAAGCGGTCGCATCGTGCGCGGCCGCGCCTGGCGTGCGCAGGGCGGCGGCTGTCGCCAGAGCGCCGCGGACTGGCGCTGGAGTTCCTGAGCCCACGGCGCCCGCGAAACGGCCGGCAATTGCGGACTACCTGCGCCGTAACGAGTGCTGTTCACGGTGGCCCGCCGGCTGCGGCGGCAGGATTCGCCGTAGACTCTGGCGATGGCCTGCCGCCGCACGCAGAGGGAACTGCCGGTCCGCGTCCGCCGTCGCAGCAGTGAACGCCTGCACAGCAGGCGTGCTCTGCGGACGGCACGCGCGGCACTCTTCCGCAGCGCGTTGGCGCATCCCGGGGACGCCTGGTGAACGGGGGCATCGCCACCGTAGTCGTGGACGATGAACCGCTGGCGCTCAGGCGGCTCGTGAAGCTCCTGCACACGGATCCGCAGATCGAGGTGACGGGGGCTTTCACGTCGGCTTCCCAGGCGGTGGGTTATGCCTGCGAACACGCACCGCAGCTGATGCTGCTGGACATCTGCATGCCCGGGCTCGATGGCTTTGAGCTGGTGCGCCGGCTGGCCGAGCGCGGCATTCATCCCCACGTGATCTTCGTGACGGCGTATTCCGATCGCTCCATGGAGGCCTTTGCCACCGGTGCGATCGACTATTTGCTCAAGCCCGTCGACGACGGGCGCTTCGGGCGCGCCATCAGTCGCGCCAAGTCGCTGATCCAGGCGGCGCAGGACGGCGCTCCCGCGGCGGCGCGGCCCGCGCGGCTGCTGCTCAGCGAGCGCGGCAGGATCGTCGTGCTGGCAATGCGCGACATCGAGTTCGTCCAGGCAGCCGCACGGCGCGTGAAGGTCTACGCCGCCGGCCGTTGCTTCGCGTTCCGGCGACCGCTGCGAGAGCTCGAACACCGCCTCGACCCGTCAAGCTTCGTGCGCGTACACCGCTCGACGCTCGTCAATGTCGAGCACATCGCCGAGATGCACCCGCTGTTTCACGGCGACTGCGAACTCGTCCTGCGCCGCGGTACGCGGCTGATGCTCAGCCGGCGCTATCGCGACCGGCTGGTGCCATTCCTCATCAAATAGCCGCGCGCGCTGGCGCCGCTCAGTTGATCGCTTTACTGCCGATATCCGACATCGTGCTCTCGACCCCGCTCGCGTTGTAGGCGGTGGCGCCGAAATACCAGGTGCCTGCGGTCAGCCCCGAAATGGTGTAGCTCGTCTGCGTGGTGCTCGCCACGGTGATCTCGTGAGTCATGGCCGATGCCGACGTGCCGTAGTAGACGTGTACGCCGGCGAGATTCATGAGCGTGGAGCCATTGGTGTTCTGCGTGGGATCCGCCCAATGGACCGTCGCCGAGCCCGTGGCGGCCGTCGCCGTCGAGACCAGGATGCCAAAGGCCGGCAGCGCGCTCGTGGAGGTCCCGTCGCTCGCGCTGACGACGATGTTCGAGTACGTCCCCGTCTGCGAGCTCGTCGGTGTCCCTGAAAGCAGGCCGGTCGCGATGCTGAACGTCGCCCAGCTCGGCTTATTGCTGACTGAGAACGACAGGGTGCGGCCGGCGGAATCGCTCGCTGTCGGCTGGAACCGGTAGGTGCTGCCCACGGTTGCGCTGGTGGGCGGTGCGCCCGAGATCTTCACCGTGGGCGTGCTGCTGCCCGTTAAGGGCTTCACCGTGATGCCGAACCAGAGCATCGCATAGTTGCTGCCGTCATAGGCCTCGATGCCGATTCCGCGATAGGTGGTTCCTGCCGTGCTCGCGGGCGGGAAGCCGTGCAACTCCCCGGTCGCTGAATTGAAGGTGGCCCAGGGCGGCTTGTTGGTGATGGCGAAGGTCACCTTGCGGTGGGCCGAATCGGTGGCCGTCGGCGTGAAGGTGTAAGGGGTTCCGACCGTGGCTGCGTTGTAGGGCTTGCCGCTGATCGTGACCACGCTCGCTGCGGCGAAAGTCGCACAGCTTACGCTCAGGCCAAAAAAGACAACACGGGTGAAGATGCGCCCCCGAGTGAGCGCGCGAAAATGCGTTTGCGTCACGTATATCCCCTTGCCGATGGGTCGCACGCGACAAACGCAGTCTCGGCGTGACGAGACCGATCACGCCTGAGAATCAAGAGACGATTCGCCGCACCCCCGTACGTCCTTTATCGCCTCATCCGCCAACTCCGCCTTCCCGCGGAGCGCGGCCTGCGTCCCGCCGTGCGACGGGTTGCTTTTCCTTGCAAGTGGCCCTTCACTGCGTAGTGCTCAGCGGCGGTGCCATCGTGCGTTCGCGCGGGAGTAAAACGCGCACGCGCGCGCATCGCAAATGTCTCGACATTGCGACGTGCGAAATTGGCTACAGGAATTGCGCGTGAAAAGCGAAAACTGTCGGGCGCGCGCGCGAGAAAATCCGCAAGAAATACTGCGTGAGTCTCTGTTTTTACTGCGGCGGATACAGTCCGCGCACGCGGCCGAAGAGGCGCGTGAGCCCGAAGAGCGCATCGATCATCGGCGTCGCCACGCCCACGCGTTGTCCCATCTCGCGCACCACGCCCACGAGCGCGTCGAGTTCCAGCGCACGTCCGGACTCGACGTCCTGCAGCATCGAGGTCTTGAAGGCCCCGAGCTTGCGCGTCACGGCCTGCCGCTCGGCGGGGGATTCACTCACCTCGCAGCCGATGCGCGCGCCGACCCGTGCCGCTTCGCGCATCGCCGCGGCACTGAAGGCGCGCAGCAGGTCATCGGCCAGGACCCGATCCATGGTGGCGGCGGTGAGCGCCGAGAGCGGGTTCATCGTCATGTTGCCCCAGAGCTTGTACCAGATGTCGTAGCGAATGCGGGGCGAGCAGTCGACCTCAAAGCGCCCCTGCCGCAATACCGCGGCGAGCGTGCGTACGCGCTCGGACTCCCCGCCATTAGGCTCGCCGATGATCAGCCGCTCTCCCCTGCTGTGCACGGCAATGCCGGGCGCGCGCGTGGCCGCGCTCGCGTGCACCACGCAGCCGAGGGTCTGCGCGGCCGGCAGTGCGGCACTGATGACCCCGTCCGGGTCCACGCTTCGCAGCGGTGCCGGCCCGAGCGCGGCGATGCCGTGGCTGAACCACCACGGCACGCCGTTCATGGCCGGCAGCAGGAGCGTGTGGGCGCCGATGAGAGGTTTGAGGCGGGGCGCGAGCGCCGGCAGCGCCGTCGCCTTCACCGTGATGACGAGCAGGTCCTGGGGCCCAAGGTCGCACGGATCGTCGCAGGCGAGTGCGACGGGTGCCGTCGTGAGGGTGCCGGCCTCTTCAAGCCGCCAACCGTGATCGCGCAGCGCCACGAGCGTCGCGCCGCGCGCCAGCGCGGCGACACTCGCGGCGCCGCTGGCGGCCAGGCGCGTGCCGAGGAAGCCGCCGATTGCACCGGCGCCTACGACGCAGACCTTGAGCATGACCTGTTGCGGCGGGGTGGTGTGCGCGGCTAGCCCATGTGCAGGCCGCCGTTGAGCGAGAAGTCCGCCCCGGTCGCGAACGCGGATTCATCGCTCACCAGCCACGCCACGATGGAGGCGATCTCTGCGGGTTCCCCCAGGCGCTTGACGGGGATGGCGCTCACGATCTTCTCGAGCCGCTCGGGTTTCACCGCGCGTACCATGTCCGTGCCGATGTAGCCGGGCGAAACGGTGTTCACGGTGATGCCGCGCGCGGCCACCTCCTGCGCCAGCGCCATGGTGAAGCCGTGAATGCCCGCCTTGGCAGTGGAGTAGTTGGTCTGGCCGAACTGTCCGCGCTGGCCATTGACCGAAGAGATATTCACGATGCGGCCCCAGCCACGCTCGAGCATGCCGTCGATCACCTGCTTGGTCACATGGAAGAGCGAATTGAGGTTGGTCTCGATGACCGCATGCCAGGCCTCGTTGGTCATCTTCTGGAACGTGCCATCGCGGGTGATGCCGGCGTTGTTGACCAGGATGTCGATCGGCCCGACTTCGGCGCGCACCACATCGAAGGCGCGCTTGGTGGAGTCCCAGTCCGAAACGTTGCCCTCGGAGGCGTGCACGTCGCAGCCGGCGGCGCGCATGTCCGCGAGCCAGCGCTCCTTGCGCGCCGAGCCCGGCCCGCAGCCTGCAATCACCGTGTGGCCCGCCTGACTCAGGCGCCGGCAGATGGCGGTGCCGATGCCGCCCATGCCGCCGGTCACGTACGCAATGCGCTTTGCACTCATCGTCTGTCCCCTCTGCATGCGGACGCTGACTCTGAGGACCATTGTGACGCCGATTCGTCGCAGGCGTCTATGGCGCCGGGCGTCTGTGTCAGGCACCGACGCGCTCAAGGCGCAGGGCCTGATCCTCTCTAGGGGATGCTCTTGCTGGCGGTCGCCGAGGGGCTGCTTTCCTCACCGCCCGAGGTGTAGGCGGTGGCCGCGAAATACCAGGTACCGGAGGCGAGATTGCCGAGCGTGTACGTCATCGCGGTCGTTCCGGGCAGATCCAGTACCTGGTTGAGGCTGGACGCCGCGGTTCCGTAGTAAACGCGCATGCCCGCCAGATCGGTCACGGCACTGCCGTCACTGTTCTGTGTCGGCGGCGTGAGGGCGAGCACGGCGGTGCCGGTGGTCACGGGCGGGCTCGTCACCGTGATGCTGAACGCCGGCAGCGCACTGGCCGCCGTCCCGTCGCTCGCACTGATGACGATATTGGCGTACGTGCCGGTCTGCGCGCTGCCCGGGGTGCCAGCCAGCTGTCCGCTCGCGATGCTGAAGTTGGCCCAGGCGGGCTTGTTCTGCACCGAGAACGACAGCAGTTTGCCGGCCGGGTCGCTCGAGGTGGGCTGGAAGGCATAGCCGCTGCCGGCCATCACGCTGGTGGGTGGCGTGCCGGAGATGACGGGCGGCGGGGGTGCTGCGGTACCGGCCGCGGCGAGCACCTGGATACTGAATGCCGGTAGCGACGCCGTGCGCGTGCCGTCACTGACGGCGATGACGATATTCGGGTAACTGCCGACGCTGCCCGCGGCGGGCGTGCCGGTCAGCTGTCCCGTGCTGCTCGAGAAGCTGGCCCACGCCGGGAGGTTTGCAATCGCGAATCCCAGGGTGCGCGTGCGTGAATCGGCTGCAGTGGGGGTAAAGGTGTAGCTCTGGCCGCACGTGACGCTCGCCGGCGGCGTACCTGAGATCGTCAGCGTGTGACGGGTGCGCTCATAGCCGTGGGCACTCGGAGCCGCCAGTAGCACCGCGGCGCTCAGAAGAATGCGGGCCCACAGCCGCCGCGCTTCAAGTCCGGTTCGTTCCATGAATCCTCCCCGAGAACGGGTCGCGCGGGAAGGAGGCGCAAGGAGAATCCACCGGCGGATGCCCCGTCACGATGAGCCGCGCAGGTGCGGTTCACCGGCAACCCCGCTGTCACAGGCGCACCTGAGACCGGAGGCTTTGCGTCCCCGCCTTGCGACGGGTTTGCTCTTGGCTCGTGAACGGCGGATGTCGGCTGCGACACGCGCCATGACGAGGCTCGGTGTCCATCAGACGCGCACGTCGTGCGGGGTGCAAATGTCTCAAGCACCCGACGTGCGGGTTTGGCTACAGGGAATCTGTTAAGCGCTGCGTGCGGCGCGCCACGCGCTCGCGTGCGCGCTACCCGCGAACGTACTGTCCCGGGGCGTCCTCGTAGAGGCCGCCGGCGGCGGCGCTGATCTCACGCGCCGGCACCTGCGTCGGCGCGGAGTGCGTGGCGAGCCAGCGCGCGAAGACCGGCCACCACGAGCCTTCCTGCAGCGTCGCCTGCTTCAGCCACTCATCGGGCGTGAGCGTGTCGGTGGCGTTGTGCCAGGTGAGCACGCGGTGACGGCGTTTCGGATGCACCGGGCCGCTGATGATGCCGGCGTTGTGGCCGCCGCTGGTCAGCAGGAAAGTGTAGTCCGGGCTGCGGGTGAGGCCGCGCGTCTTGTACGCTGAGCGCCAGGGCGCCACGTGGTCGGTCTCGGTGCCCACCACGAACATCGGTACGGTGAGGGTGGTCAGGTCGATGGGTGTGGTACCGAGGGTGAAGGTACCCTGCGCGAGCTCGTTCTTCAGGTACAGCTTCTCCAGGTACTCGCTGTGCATGCGCCAGGGCATGCGCGTGCCGTCGGCGTTCCACGCCATGAGATCGTTGAGCTTCGGGCGCTCGCCGCGCACGTACTGCTCGACCGCCGGCGCCCACAGCAGATCGCGCGAGCGCAACAGCGCGAACGCGGCGCCCATGCGCGCGCTCTCGAGCACGCCGGCCTTGTGCATCATGGCTTCCAGCATCGCGATCTGGCTGGGCGTGATGAAGACCGAGAGTTCACCGGGCTCGCTGAAGTCGGTCTGCGCGGCGAACAGGCTGATGGAGGCCAGCGGCGCCTCGTGGCGGGCGGCGAGCGCTGCGGCGGCGATGGCGAGCAGCGTGCCGCCGATGCAGTAGCCGACCGCGTGCACCGGCTGCTGCGGCACGCGCCGCCGCACTTCCGCCAGCGCTTCCAGAAACCCCAGCTGCACGTAATCGTCCATGCCGAGCTCGCGGTCCCCGGCGTCCGGGTTCTTCCACGAGATCATGAAGACCGTGTGCCCCTGCTCGACCAGGTAGCGCACCAGGGAGTTGCGCGGCGACAGATCGAGGATGTAGTACTTCATGATCCACGCCGGCGTGATCAGGACCGGCTCGGCGTACACGTTCGGGGTCTGCGGGGCGTACTGCAGCACCTCGATGAGGCGGTTGCGGAATACGACCTTGCCGGGCGTGACCGCGACCTGCTTGCCGACCTCGAATTCCTCGGTGCCCGGCGGGCGCCCGCCTTCGACCGCGCGGCGCGCGTCGTCCACCCAGTTCCTGAAGCCGCGGATCAGATTCTGCCCGGACTCCGCGGCGGTGCGCTGCAGCAGCTCGGGGTTGGTCTGCAGGAAGTTGGCCGGGGAGGCCGCCTCGAGCAGCATGCGCCCGGCGAAATTCGCCCGCGACAGGGCCGCGGCGTTCGGCCCGGGCTTCGGTTGCAGGGCTTCCTGCCACCAGGACGCCCAGTTGGCGTAGGTGCGCGCGTAGGCGTTGAAGGGCCAGACGTTCCAGGCCTCCCCGGCGAATCCCAGACTCTCGTGACCGGGCGCCAGCGGCTCACCGGTGGCGGCGCGGGTGAAGAACTGCCAGCTGTCCAGGGTCTTCTCGTAGGCGCTGCGGGCGAGGGCGCTCTGGCGGTCCGGGTGCGCGCCGAGGTCCAGGTACCAGTCCCACCAGGCGCGCGCGTAATCATCGGGGGCCAGTCCGCCGGAGACGGCGGCCAGCTGCGCGCGCAGCTTGCGTGCGATCTCGTCGTGCTCAGCGCGGTCTGCCTCGGCGGAGGAGGGCGGCTGCGGAGTGTGATGGCTCTGGTCGTTCAAGGCGGCCCCCATAAGAAACACACCCGGGGTCGGAAGGACCCCGGGTGTGTGTTACCGCCTGGAGCTTATCAGGCCGCCTTGCGGGGGCCCACGGCCTTCGCCGCGAACTCCGTGCCGATCTGGCTGATCTTCGTCTGGATCTCAGACGTGACCGTCGCGAACTCTTCGGCGCGCGTGCGCAGCTTGTCCACGAACTGGCTGGTGAGCTCGGTGTGCTTGCTCATGAGCTCGTTCGGGTTGCTGGCGGCGAGCGTCGCATTGACGCGCGCGAGGCTCGACTCCAGCACGTCGCCGGCAACGGCGTACTGCAGGCGCGCGATGCGCTCGAGGGCCTTGAAGCCTTCCTGCTGCGACTTGAGCATGGGGGCAAACGCCTCGCGCGTGGCGGCGAGGATCTTGGTCACATCAAAGTTCTGGTCGGTCATGTTGGCTGTCTCCTGTCCCGTGTGGGTGTGGAGGCATTCTACCAAGTTTTGTATGCAGTGCAAGAAGAATATTAAGAGACTTTTATACCGATCTTTATTTATGTATCTATTTGATTCAGATGATTAAATATAAAGTAAATCCGTAATTGTCCCTAATTTAATTGTGCGATGCATACCGGATCACATGCGCAGTCCGGCGTCGATTTCCAGGCAGCGGCCGGTGAACAGCTCGCTCTCGAAGATGAACTCGACCGCCTGGGCGATCTCCTCGGGCTCCCCGAGGCGCCCCAGCGGGATCGGCGCGGTGAGCTTGGCGAGGGCCTCGGGCTTCATGGCCGCCACCATCGGGGTGCGGATGAAGCCGGGCGCCACCGCGCCCACGCGGATCTGGTAGCGCGCCAGCTCCTTGGCCCACACCACCGTCATCGCCGCCACCCCGGCCTTGGCGGCGGTGTAGTTGGTCTGCCCGATGTTGCCGGCGCGCGAGATGCTCGAGATATTCACGATCACGCCGCCGTGATCGAAGCGGATCATGTGCGCGGCGGCTTCGCGTGCGCACAGGAACACCCCGGTTAAATTGACGTCGATGACGGCCTGCCAGTCGGCGAGGGACATCTTGCCGATGACCTGGCCGTCCTTCACCTTCACCAGCAGCGCATCGCGCAGCACGCCGGCGTTGTTGATGAGGCCATCGAAGCGCCCGAAATCGGCGGCGACCTGGGCGAAGGTGCTGACGATGCTGTCTTCGCTGGCGACGTCGGCGCGGTAGCTGCGCGCGCGGGTGCCTTCCTCGCTGCAGCGCCGGCGCGTCTCCTCGAGATCCGTAGGGTTGGTGTCCAGCAGCGCCAGCTGCGCGCCGCTGCGCGCGAAATGCAGCGCCAGGGCGCGTCCAATGCCGCGGCCGGCGCCGGTCACCACCAGAGTCTTGTCACGCACATCCACTTTCAGGTCACTCCTGCTGCGTAATGAAAAACGGTCGTCGCACCGGGCGGCCGCAGCCGCACGGTCGCCGGGGGTTCAGCGGCGGCGCTTGGGTGGCTCGCCCTTGGCGCCCTTGTCGGGCGGCGGCGCGGCGGCGGCGGGGGGGCTGAAGGCCGAGAGCATGGAGGCCTGCATCTTGGCCCACATTTCCATGTTCTGGCGCGCCATCTCCGCCATCGGCGCCATCGGCGTCTCGAGCGCCTTGGCCATCTCGGCCTGCATGAGATTCTGCTGGCGCAAGAGTCCGCCGATGCTCTGCTCCAGGTACGAGGTGAGCAGCTGCTGGATGGGGTTGCCGTAGAAGCGGATGATCGCCTCGAGCAGCTGGGTGCTCAGGACCGGCGTGCCGAACTGCTCCTGGCTGGCGATGATCTGCAGCAGGATGCTGCGCGTGAGGTCCTCGCCGCTCTTGTCGTCGATGACCTTCAGGCGCTGGCCCTGCGTGAGCAGTCTGCGCAGGTCCTCGAGGGTCACGTGCCGGCTCTCCTGCGCGTCGTACAGGCGCCGGTTGGCGTATTTGCGTATCAGGCGTTCTTCGGCCATGGTTAGGCGTCTTTCAGCCGCGCATCAACCGCCAACGGGGCCTCAAGCGCGGCACTAGAGCGGCGTCGATACTAGCCCCACTGTATGCAGCGCACAATGATGTCGTTCACGACCCCGCCGGCGCACCGGCGACGCGAAAACCGCTGTACAGACCGGGTTTTATCTAGTCCATTCGAATGATTCTGTAGTCGTTTCTCCCGTCTTTTTGGCAGCGCATACAGCTTATGGAAACTCCATTCTCCGGCACCCCCTTTCGCCCCGAGGAGCTCTACGCGGCCTCCGCCGGGCGCTTCTTTGAACTGCTGAAGAACCTCGCGCCACCGGCGGCGACGGCCGGCCTGGGCCGTGACTGGTCGCAGCTCGCCGGTCCGCTCGCGGCGCAGTTTGAGCAGTGGCTGCGCCTGTCGCAGTCGGCCGGCCCGTGGTTTGGCGCCGGCGCTGGAGGCTCCGCGGGCGCGGGGGCTGCGCCCGGCAGCGCCGCCGCCGGGTCGTTCGGCCCGCTGCCCCTCGGTATGGCGGCCGTGCCGCGGCCCGAGGCGGAGCGCGTGTGGGAGCTCTCGGGGCGCCTCGCGCAACTGCAGGCCCAGCTCGCGGTGCACTGGGGCGAGGTGGCACGCACGGCCGCGCAGCGCTTCGTCACGCGCGCCGGCGCGCTCGGCGGTGCGCCCTCGCTCGAGCAGACCCTCAAGCTCTACGAGCTGTGGGTGGCGTGCGCGGAGGAGGCGTATGGTGCGACCGCGCGCGGTGAGGCGTTCAGCCGCCTGCAGAGCGAACTGGCCAACGTGTCGGCGGCGCTCCTCGTCGAGCAGCGCCGCCACGCCGAGAGCCTGGTGCGGGCCTTCGGCCTGCCGACGCGCAACGAGGTGGATGCGCTGTACGCGCACGTGAAGGAGCTGAGCCGCCGCCTGAACGAGCTCGAGGCACGCGCGCCGCAGGAGCGGGCGACGCCCCGGCGGGCCGCACCGCGCCCGAGGCCTCAGCCAAAACCCACTCCGAAGCGCGGCGGCGCGCGACGGGGCCGACGCGCTTGAGCGCCGCCGCCGCGGCGGACGGGATCTTCCCGGAGCTCGCCGTGCGGGTCAGCGAGACCCTGGCGCGCCTCGCCCGGGCGCGCGGTGTCGAGGTGGGCTGCTCGCCCAAGCGCGCGGTCTTCAGCCGCGGCAAGACGACCCTCTATGAATACCTGCCCCTGCCCGGGGCGACGCCCGGCGCCGCGCGCCCGCTGCTCCTCTGCTTCGCGCTCGTCAATCGTCCCTACGTGCTCGACCTGCAGCCGGATCGCTCGCTCGTGCGCCGCCTGCTCGAGGCGGGGCTGAACGTCTACCTCATCGACTGGGGCACGGCCGATGAGGCCGAGCGGCGCATGCAGCTGCACGAGTACGTCGAGGAGCACCTGGGAAGCTGCGTCGCGCAGGTGCTGGAGCGCAGCGGCTGCGAGGCGCTGGATCTGCTCGGGGTGTGCCAGGGCGGCGTGCTGAGCCTGTGCTACACGGCGCTGCATCCGGAGCGCATCGCGCGCCTGATCACGCTCACCACCCCGGTCGACTTTCATACGCCCGAGAACCTGCTCGGGCGCTGGGTGCGCGGCCTCGACACGCAGCTGCTCGCCGAGTGCGGCAACGTGCCCGGGGAGGCGCTGAACGCACTGTTCCTGTCCCTGAGCCCGCTGCGCCTGGCGCAGGAGAAGTACGTGCGGCTGCTGACCAGCCGCCCGGATCAGCGCGCGGTCGAGGACTTCGTGCGCATGGAGCGCTGGATCTTCGACAGCCCGCCGCAGGCGGCCGTGGCGCTCGCGCAGTTCGTGCGCTGGTTCTACCAGGAGAACGCGTTCGTGCACAACACGCTGCGCCTGGATGGCCGCCCGGTGGAACTGGCGCGCGTGCGCCAGCCGCTGCTGAACCTGTACGCGCGCGATGACCACATCGTGCCCGCGGCCGCGTGCGCGGCGCTCGAGCGTCACGTCGGCAGCGCGGACTACACCGGCTGCGAGGTGGCGACCGGGCACATCGGCATGTACGTCAGCCGCGCCGCCCGCACCGAGATCCCCGCGCGCATCGTCGGCTGGCTGCGGGAGCGCACGCCGGCGCGCCGCCGCACCCGGGGCGCGCTCTAGTAGCCGCGCGCGGGATCGACCACCGCGAGCAGTGAATCGCCGGCCACGTAGCGGCGCAGGTTCTCCTTGACGAGCGCCAGGCGCTCGCGGTCCGCCACGGCGGTATCGGCGGAGACGTGCGGCGTGATGATCACATGCGGGGCACGCCACAGCGCGTTGTCGGCCGGCAGCGGCTCCGGATCCACGACGTCGAGGCCGGCGCCGGCGATCCTGCCGGCCGTGAGCGCCGCGACGAGGTCGGCCGTGACCACGCTCTTGCCGCGCCCGACGTTGATGAAGTACGCCGTCGGCTGCATGGCGGCGAAGAATTCCTGGTTGAAGACGCCGGCGGTCTGCGGCGTGAGCGGCGCGCAGTTGACGACGTAGTCGGCCTCGCGGGTGAGCTTGAGGAGCTCATCCGGCGCGCCGACGTAGCTGAGGTAATCCGGGCCGCCGTGGCCGCTCGCGCGCGTGGCGATGATGCGCATGCCGAGCGCGTGCGCGCGCTGCGCCACTTCAGTGCCGATGCCGCCCAGGCCGACGATCAGCACGGTGCGGCCCTGCAGGTCGAGCAGCTGCGGCGTGCCCTCCTGTGCCCAGTGCGCCTGGGCCTGCTCGCGCAGGAAGTAGTCCAGGTGGCGGCTGAGCACCAGCATGAGCGCGATCACGTGCTCGGCCATGCTGGGACCGGCGATGCGCTGCATGTTGGTGAGGATGACGTTGCGCGCGCGCAGCTGCGGCTGCTGCACGCAGCGCTCGACACCGGCGGCGAGCCACTGGATCCACTGCAGGTGCGCGGCCTTCTCGAGCACCTGCGCCGAACACACCCCGAGCGTGGCATCCGCCGCCGCGACCTCGCGCGCGCTCGCGTGCGCGGCATCGACGAACTGCACGCCGGGGAACGCCCCCGCGAGCCCCGGCCGTTCCTCCTGCAGCTGTTCCGAGACCAGGATGAGCTTGGGCGCGCGCCAGCCGGGGTGCTCGCGTACCGGCGGCCCGGAGGGCTGCAGCCCGAGGGAGTCGAGCGTGGCGGCGCCGCCCGGGGCTGGGGTGTCCGCCGCCGGGGCGAGCGGGGCGAGGGCGAGCGCCGTGGTGGCACACAGGGCAACTCGCCAGGGCTGCGGCAGTCCCGCCGCGCGCGGCTTCAACATCATGCGAACTTTCCCCCAAAGGGCGACCCCGCAGGGCCGCCCGCATTACTTTCCGTTCAGCGCACCTACGCTCAGGCCATGCCGCCGCTCACGGCGATGATCTGGCCGGTGACGTAGGCGGCATCCTCCGAGCTCAGGAAGGAGACGACCCCCGCCACCTCCTCGGGCAACCCCATGCGGTTCATCGGCACCAGGCGCTCGATGGCCTTCGCATCGAACAGGCCCTGCGTCATCGGCGTGCCAATGATACCCGGTGCGACCGCATTCACGGTGATGCCGCGGGTGGCGACCTCCAGGGCGAGCGCCTTGGTGGCCGAATGCAGCGCGCCCTTGGCGGCGGCGTAGTTGACCTGGCCCTTGTTGCCGATGAGCGCGGCGACGGAGGAGACGCTGATGATGCGCCCCCAGCGGGTGCGGATCATCGGCAGCAGCAGCGGCTGGGTGGCGTTGAAGAAGCCATTTACCGAGACGTCGATGACCCGATGCCACTGCTGGGCGCTCATGCCCGGCAGCACGGCATCATCGTGGAGTCCTGCGTTGTTGACCAGGATCTGAATGGGTCCGCTTTCGAGCACCGCCTCGAGGGCGGCGCGCGTGGCGGCGCCGTCGGTGATGTCGAAGCAGACGAGGTCCGCCGCGCCCCCGCGCGCGCGGATCTCGGCGATGAGGGCGTTGGCGACCTCGCCGCCGCGGTGGGCATGCACGTAGACGTGGTGACCATCGCGCGCCAGGCGCCGGCACAGCGCCCCGCCGATGCCGCCGCTGCCGCCGGTGACGAGCGCGCGCCGCACGCCGCTCACGCGCGGATCCCGGGCACGAGCGGCGCGGCGAACGCGGTATCGATCACGATGCTGGCGCGCCCCTGCAGCAGCGGCTGCGCCTCGCTCCAGAGCGCGAACTCGTAGAGCACCGTGCGCGCATCCCCGGTCACGCGCTCGGCGGCGGCGACCAGGTCGCCCCCGAGGTCATCCAGGCGCGCGACGTGGAAGACCACGTTGCGCACGCTCGCGAGGTAGCCGACGGCCGCGTGGTCGAGGCTGCCGCGCACGTTGCGCGCCATCGCGCTTGCCAGCGGGGCGCTGGCGCTGACCAGTGCGCCGTGCACCGCCATCGCCTGCGCGGCGTACTCGATCCCGCAGGCCGCTCCGAGGCGGCCGTGCGCGCGCAGCGGGTTGTCCGCGGTGCGGTGCGAGGCGCTGCGGCAGCGGATGCGGGTGGCGTCCCAGGAGAGCACGGCATCGAGCAGGCACATACGTCCCTTGTGCGGGATGTGCTGCTCGATCCAGGCGTGGTCTAGCGGCACGGGATCACCCCGACGGCGAGCCGCAGCGGCTCGAGGTACTCGAGCACCACGGTGCCGACGCTGTTGCGCGCCAGGTGCTGCAGCAGCGGCAGGCTGCGCGCGGCCGGGATGCCGCGGCGCAGGGCCTCGAGCGGTGCCTCGATCGGCGTCGGTGGCGCATCACTCCAGTGTGCCTCGATTCGGGCGAGCGTGGCAGCTCCGGCCCCCGGCGACAGCACGAGCGCGGTGGCGAAGGCATGCGCGATGGGCCGCACGCGGTGCAGTGGCTCGGGGTAGGGGGCGTCGTAGGCGACCAGGAGCACCGCGGTGCGCTCAGTCACCACCTGCGTCAGCGCCTCGATGAGGCCCGCGGCGAAGCTCGCATCGTGGGCACACAGCGCGTTGGCGGCCGCCGTCGACCCGGTGGCGATGCCCCAGTAGCCCGCGGCCGCGTTGTGCACCGAGTTGTGGAAGCGGGTGGGGGAGAGCTGGCGGTCGGCGGTGAGTTCGGCGCAGATTTCGTGGCAGTTCGGGCCGTCGCCCCCGGAGGAGGTGAACACCGCCGGCAGCCGGGCGGCCGGCGCACGCGCCTGCCGCAGCGCCTCGTGGCCGGCGGCGAGCGCCAGCTTGACGATGCTGCCGGTGCGGCGCCGCTCGGCCGGCGGCAGCCCTTCCGGCGGCGGCAGCACCGTGGGCTGCACTGCGAGTGCGCGCTCACCGCGCAGGATTGGCGCGCCCTCGTCCCAGCTGGCAAAGCCCGGACCCAGGAGCCCGACGCCATCGACGTAGGCGCACAGCGCTCGCGCGTTCACCCGGCCCGCCCGAAGATGAGGCTGCAGTTCGAGCCGCCGAAGCCGAAGGAGTTGCTCATGACACGCTGCAGCGGCTCGCTGCGCTCGGCGAGCAGGTAGTTCACCGGCAGCGCCGGATCGACCGTGCGGGTGTTGACGCCGGCGGGCATGAAGCTCTCGCGCAGCGCCAGCGCGCAGATCACCGCCTCCAGCGCGCCGGCCGCGCCGAGCGTGTGCCCGGTCGCCCCCTTGGTGGAGCTGCCCGGGACCTCGCGTCCCAGCACCGCGGCGACCGCCTGCGCCTCGGCCGCATCGTTGCTCGGGGTGGCGGTGCCGTGGAAGTTGATGTAATCGATCGCGGCTGGGTCGAGCTCCGCCGCCGCCAGCGCCTGCTCCATGGCCGCGCGCGCACCGTGTCCGTCCGCGGGCGGGGCGGACATGTGGTGTGCGTCGCTCGACTCCCCGCTCCCCAGGAGCAGCACCGCATCGGCATCGAGGCTCTCGCCGGCGCGCTCGAGCAGCGCGAACGCCGCCGCCTCGCCGATCGACAGGCCGTGGCGCGCCACATCGAAGGGGCGGCACGGCGACGGCGCGACCAGCTGCAGCGCATGAAAGCCGTAGAGCGTCGTCAGGCACAACGAGTCGACGCCGCCGACGAGAGCCGCATCGATCCATCCTGCCTCGATGGCGCGCTGGGCGGAGGCGAACACCTTACCGCTCGAGGAGCACGCCGAGGAGATGACCACCGCGGGACCGGCGAGCCTG
This sequence comes from uncultured Pseudomonadota bacterium, assembly GCA_963806375.1. Classification (GTDB taxonomy): domain Bacteria; phylum Pseudomonadota; class Gammaproteobacteria; order Steroidobacterales; family Steroidobacteraceae; genus 13-2-20CM-66-19. The sequence goes on along the minus strand of CAWDXW010000005.1, from coordinate 11,831 downwards.
AGCGCGCGCCGTGCAAAGGCGGCGACCGAGAAGGTGTTGTGCGCGCCGGCGTAGCGAAAGGCGGCCGGCAGCGCGCCCGTCACCGGGTCGCGCTGGCGGTAGGCGATCTCGGATTCGAGGATCCCGGAGGTGCTGGTGCCGAGGAAGATGCCCACGCGCTGCGTCCCGTAGCGGCCGGCCGCCGCTGCGAGCGCCTGCGCAAAGCCATCCTGGGACAGGCCCAGCCAGGCGAGCCGGTTGTTGCGGCAGTCGAACTCGGAGAGCTCGCCGGCGAGCGCGGCCTCCTCGAGCCCGGGCACCGCGCCGACGTAGGTCTCGAGCGCCACCGTTTCGAAGGCGCAGGGCGCAAGTCCCGAGCGCGCGGCGTGCAGCGACGCGAGCGTCTCGCGCAGCCCGCGACCGATGCAGCTGGTGGCGGTGTAGGCGCTCAGCAGCAGCGGCGTCACGTGCGCCGCGCCTGGAGCAGCACGTTGCTGAAGGCCGTCGCCCCGGGCAGCGGGACCGCGCGGGTCGTGAACCCGAGCGTCGCGAGCAGCTGCTGCCACTGTCGCAGCGTGCGGCAGTGCAGGCGCAGCCAGCGGCCCCGCCGCGCGAGCGCCACGGTGCGATCGACCGCCTTGCTCAGGGCACAGCCGAAGCCGCCCGCGGCATCCCCGATGCGCAGCACCAGGACGCCGTCGGCCCCGAGCGCTGCGTGCACGCGCCTGAGGATCGTCTCCTGCGTCCTGAAGTCGCTGTAGTGCAGCACGTCGAGCAGCACGACCGCGTCCGGGTTGCCGTAGTCGGCTTCCCGGATGTCGGCGTGCACGATGCGCACGGCGGCGCCGCTGTCGTGCGCAAACGCCCGGCGGGCACGGCGCACTTCCCGCGGGTTGATCTCGATGCCGGTGTAGGAGCGCAGCCGCGGCGGCGCCGGCCACCCGCGTGGCCAGTCCCCGGCGTGCTCGCTCGTATAGGCGGTGCCTGCCGCCAGGAGCCACGCCGCGAGCAGCGCCTGCCCCGCGCCAAGATCGAGGACGTCCTGCCGTCCGGCCAGCAGGCCCTGGCAGAGGAGCGTGCGAAACGCGGGGTCGCCTTCGAGCTTGGCCTGCGCGAAATGCCAGGCAAAGCGCCCGGCCGGCCGGTAATAGGCGCTGGCGTGACGCAGGAGCGCGCGCGGCGCTGGCGGGCCTCTCAAGTGCGCCCCGTACCCGCGAACGCCTCACGCAGCGTGACGGTGCGCAGCGCGCGCTCGCGCAGCCGGGCCAGTAGCGGCGGCAGCACCTCGAGGATCACCGGCGCACCGTGCGCGGTGCGCGCGGCGTGACCGTCGTGCAGAAGCAGGATGTCACCGCCGGTGAGGCGCCGGGTGAGTCGCCTGAGGATGCGCTGCGGATCGCTCGTCCGGGTGTCGAAGCCGCGCCGCGTCCAGCTGACCAGGCGCAGGTTCGCGCGCGCGAGCGCCGGTTCCAGCAGCGGGTTGCGCAGGCCCGCAGGCGCGCGGAAGAACTGCGCCACCTCCCCGGTGACCGCGCGGATGCTGTCCTGGGCGTCCTCGACTTCCTGCGCGATCGCCGCCGGGCCAAAGAGCGAGAAGCGCATCGAGTGGTGCTCGGTGTGGTTCTCGAGGCCGTGGCCCGCCGCGAGGATCGCGCGCGCGAGTGCCGGGTGCTGCCGCACGCGCTCGCCGATGCAGAAGAAGGTCGCGCGGGCGCCGGCGGCCGCGAGCACTTGCAGCACCGCCGGCGTGACGTCCGGATCCGGGCCATCATCGATGGTGAGGGCGATCACCGCCGGACCCGCCGCCTTGGGCAGGCGCGTCCAGTTCGGACCGAGGAGCGCGCTGCGCGGCCACAGGCCCGCCGCGCTGATGAGGAGCTGGTTCGCCACGACCGCGCCGAGGGCCCAGGGCCACAGCCCCGGGCGCGCGATCACGGTGATCACGGCGGCGACGTGCAGCCCCGCCGAGGCGCACAGCAGCACACTCGGCCGGAAACGCCGGGACGGCGGGGACTCAGACGGGGCGGCCAAGGCGGGCATCCAGAAAATTGTCCCAGAGTCGGCGCCACGTCGGCCAGTCGTGTCCGCCGGGAACGCGGTCCACGTCCCCCGGCTCGAGCGCTGCGGCCAGCACGCCGTGGCGCGCAGCGAAGCGATCCTCGCGGCCGAGCCCGAGATGGATGGGCGGCCGGTTCCCGCGGTCCCTGAGGAAGCGCCAGATGCGCCGCTCTTCATCGTCCCCGGCACCTGCAGGCTCGGTCCAGGCGCGAAGGCCGGCGCGGGCGATCTCGCGGGTGATGAGGTAGCTGCCGAGGTAGGGCGCGAACAGCGCGAGGCCGGCCAGGGCGCGCGGCGCGCGCTCGGCGCAGCACAGTGCGAGATAACCGCCCAGGGAAATCCCGCCGAGCCATACCGGGGTGCCCTGCACCTGCGCCGGGGCGATCAGCTCTTCGAGCAGCGCGGCGACCAGCGTGCGGTCGCTCACGTCGCGCAACTCCGGTGCGACGAAGCTCAGGTCGAGGTCAAGCCGGCGCACGCGCACGGCCTCGGCAAACCCGGCCTCCAGAAAGTCCTCCGGCGCGCTGTAGGCCCCCGGCAGCAGCACCACCTCGCGCGTGGCGCGGCGGCCGGGGTTCGCCGGTACGCGCACGATCCGCATCAGGCACTCTGCGCCGCGGTGGGCTTGGACAGCATCGCGCTGAAGAGGAGGGCGAGAAAGGCCCCCGGGGCGACGGCGGCGCCGAGGTCCGCGAGCATCGGCAGGCGCGAGCTCGCCAGCACGCCGAAGGCGAGCACGGTGGCGAGATTGGCGATCGCGAGCGAGGCGAGGGTGAGCTGCAGCGATCCGCGGGTGTTCATGGCGCTTCGGCGTGCGCAGCGACATCGCCGGCGCGGGCCGCGCCCTGCCAGAAGTCATAGAAGTTGAACCAGTTGTAGGGGTCCGAACGCGTGTACCGCTCGAGCAGCTGCGCGTAGCGCACGATGGCCTCGCGCACCGCAGCTGCGCGCCCCGCGGGCATCGGTTGCGAGAAGTCAGCGATGCGGTGGAACACGGCGAGGTAGCGGTTGTCGCCGCGGTACAGGGCGGTCATGAAGATGACGGGCCGGCGCAGTGCGGCGGCCACGCGCATCGGACCGACGGGGAAGGGCGCCGCGCGGCCCAGGAACGGCACCGGCTGCGCGGGTGACTCGGCCAGCGTGCGATCGGCGAGGATGCCGACGAACTTGCCCGCATCCAGGCAGTCGCGGATACGCAGCATCGCCTCCAGGTGCCCGAGCGGGATGATCTCCGGGGCGTCCTGCGCCTGCGCCACGCTGAAGAACGTGTTGGTCGGGCCCGCCTGCGCCTCGTACATCGCCATCGCGATCTTAAAATCCGGGCGATGGCGCCCGATCGTGCTCAGCGGCGCGAAGCTGCCCAGGTGCGAGCCGAGGAGCAAGGCTCCCCGGCCGCTCATCAGCGTCTCGAGCATCAGGGGCTCGCCCTCGATGGCGACCTCGAACAGCTCGTGCCGGCCCTTCAGGAAGTACAGCCGGTCCAGGAGCGTGACGGCAAAGCAGTAGATCTGGCGGTAGCGGTCGCGCGCGCCGGGTTCGCGGCCGAGGACGCGCCGCAGGTATTCGCGCGCGGCGCGCCGGACCTGTGGACCGAAGACGAAGAAGTACGCGGCCGCGAGATGCAGGGCGATCCGCATCCGCGGGCGTCCCACGTGCAGCGCGAGAAATACCGCGATCCTGAGCACCCGGGTGCTGCCGCGCTCGGGCGTGCTCGCCCACTGCGACAGGCCCGGGCGCGCGATGGCACCGTCAGCGGGCTTGCTGGGCATCGGCGTGCGCGGCCGCGTCCGGTATGAGCATGCCCTTGGCGACCAGCTGCCCGGCGCTCAAGATCGTGAAGCGCACCGAGCCGTTCGGCAGCCGCCGGTGCTCGAGCACGAGCGTCTCCCCGGGGCGCACCGGTTTCAGGAACTTGGCGCGCCCGATGCGCCACTGCGTCACGGCGAGCGACTCGGCCTGCTCCAGCGCGCGCAGCGTCTCATCCAGCAGCAGCACGCCGGGCAGGATCGGCAGGCCCGGGAAGTGGCCGGCGAGCGCCGGATGGTCCGCGCGGATGGTGACAGTCGTGGCCTCGCTCACGGGGACTCACTCTAAGCGACGTACGTCTTCAGGTGCGCACCGGCCAGTGCCCGCAGCGCCTCCTGGGGAAGCTTGCCGGTCCCGTTGCGCGGCAGGCGCGCGACGAACAGCAGCGGCCGCGGCAGGAACACCGCATCGATGCGCTCGCGCAGCGCCTGCAGCAGGCCCGCGGCATCGAGCGTGGGGGCCACCACGCAGGCGGCGACGCGGCTCACCTGGGTGAGCGCGGCGCGCGCCTCGTCGCAGTGGAAGAAGGCCCCGTCGAGTACGCCCGGGATCGAATTCAGCTGGTGATTGAGGTAGGCGAGGGAGCTGCGCTTGCCGGCGATGTTCACCAGGTCCGCGAGGCGCCCGTGCAGCACGAAGCGGTCCTTGCCCGTCACTTCGATCGCATCGCACAGGCGCGTCGGCTGCTCGATGTGCCCGCCCTGCGCCCAGACTTCCTCGGCGCGGGCCGTGAGCTCAACGCCGGGCCACAGGTGCCACTCTGCCGCTTGCGTCGGGCGGCGCGAGGCGATCTGTCCGGTCTCGGTCGAACCGTAGATCTCCAGCAGCGGCGTGCCGAAGCGGCGCTCGACCTCCAAGGCGAGCGGCTGCGCCAGCGGCGCGGTGGCCGAGAGCACGAGGTCCGTGGGCGGCAGCGGCACGCCGGCCCCCACCAGGGCCCGCAGGTGCACGGGCGTGGAAACGAGGACCCGCGGGCGCGGCACGGCGGCAAGGCTGGCGGCGATGTCGGCCGGGTAGAAGGGCCGTTCCGCACACAGCGCATGGGCGCCGCTGAGCGCCATGAGCACGCTGGATTCGAAGCCGTACATGTGTTGCGCGGGCACCGTGGCGATGATCGACCAGGGCGGTCCGTGAAGGCCAAGGCGCCGGGCCTCCTCGCGCACGCACTGCACGAGTCGACCCCAGCGCTTGGGATAGGGGATGGGCGTGCCGGTCGACCCGGAGGTGAAGACGTACGCGGCAAGTTGCGTCGCCTCGATCTGCGGCAGCGTCGCGATCACGCCCGCTGCGGCCGCCTTCCCGGTGCTCGGGTAAGGCACTTGCGGCAGCTCGATGTCGCAGTCCGCCCGGTCGGTGAGGCAGATCGCGTCGGGGGCGAACCCGCGCAGCTGGCGGATGACCTCGGGCGTGTGGGTCGAGGGCAGGAGGGTCACCCGGCCGGCCGCCAGTGCGGCGGCGAGTCCCACGGTGAAGCTGTAACGATCCGCGCAGGCGTTGAGCACAGGGCCGGATGCGCCGAGGGACTCGCGGACGCAGGCGACGTCGTGGAGGAACTGGCGCACGGTGAGCGGCGCTCCGGCGCGGTAGGCGACGACCGCGTCGGCGGAGGTGTGCGCGAGCAGCGGCAATGTGGCCAGGGGTTACTTGGTCCTGTGCTCGGAGATGTAGTCGACCAGCTGGCGCAGCGAGCCGAAGATGCGCTCGTTCTCCTCGCTGTCAGCGCGCAGCTGCACGCCGTACTGCTTGGAGACCACCAGGGCGATCTCCAGGATGTCGATGGAGTCGAGGCCGAGGCCCTCGCCGTAGAGCGGCTGGCCCGGATCAATGTCCGCGGCGGCCACGTCGAGGTTGAGGGCTCCCACGATGAGCGCGGCGACTTCCGCCGTCAGTGCGGGATCGGCGCCGGGCGCTGGGGGTTGCTTCCTGGGAGAGACCGGTTCGGACATTCGATGTGCCACGCCTGCGGTTGACCTGGGGGCATTATAGCGGCGTACAAAACGCTAAGCGTGTCGGAGCACGCCGCAGGGTGCGAGGCATCCGGCCGGTCCCGCAGGAGTAGGCCGGCCTGCCCTCGGGGACGGGCGCGCCAAAGTTGGGGTGTGTGCGCGGACCGCGTGGCCGATTGCCGGTTGCCGGTTCTGGGGTGCTGTGAGCCCTCCGATCAGGGCTCCCCAGTCCCGCCCGGCCGCAGGCTGGCCGGATAAATGTGAAATAGCGCGCAGCCCGTGACGCATGCCCTGCCTTGAGTGCGACTCGCGCTAAACTACGCGGCCAGACCCAACCGGAGCTCCATCGATGTCGGTGCGGACCACCATCACTTCCCAGTTCCAGCAAGTCGCCCTCGAGCAGGAGCGCGCCCTGTCGCCCCTGTCCGACGATCTGAAGCTCGTGCAGTCGGGTCTGGACTCGCTGAGTTTCGCGATCATCGTGGCGCGGCTCGAGGACGCCCTCGGTATCGATCCCTTCAACTCGACGGAGGCGCTGGAGTTCCCCGTGACCTTCGGCGATTTCGTCAGGCTCTACGAAAACTTTGCCAAGTGACGGACGCTCACTCTGGGAATCGATCCACGCGCGGGGCGCGCCGCGCGGCAGGCTCCTCGGACCTCAGGGCGAGGTTGCGCTAGCCGACCTCGCGCACGGCTCCAGCCTCGGCGGCCGGCTCGAGGAACTGCGCGGGCGCAGCGTGCTCCTCGCCGCGAAGGACCAGCTGACCGCCGCCCTGGCCCTGCTGGAGCTCGACGGCGTGGCGCGCCGCCTGGTGCTGTGTCCCCCGGATCTCGCCCTGGCGCATCTGCCCGGCGTCATCCGCGGGGCCGAAGCGGACGCCGTGGTGCGCGATGCGAATGCGCCTGGCGAAGAGGCGATCGGCCTGCCGCTGACCCTCACCGCGCGGGCGCAGCTGTCGGCGGCGGTGGCGCGGCGGGAGCGCACGCACACGACCGAGTGGATCCTCCTCACCTCGGGCACCACCGGCGCTCCCAAGCTCGTACTGCACACCCTCGAAAGTCTGACCAGCGCACTGGCCGCTGAGGCGCCGCCGGCCGAGGCACCGACCTGGAGCACCTTCTATGACATCCGCCGCTACGGCGGGCTGCAGATCTTTCTGCGCGGCGTGCACGCGGGCGCGCTCGTGCTCGGCGATTCGGCCGAGGCGGTCGGGGATTTCCTCGGCGCGCGCCGGGACGGCGGGGGTGACGCATATCTCCGGCACCCCCTCGCACTGGCGCAAGGCGCTCATGAGTGGCGTGACGGCACGCATCGCACCGCGCTACGTGCGCCTCTCGGGGGAGATCGCCGACCAGGCGGTGCTCGATGGCCTGCGCGCGGCGTATCCGGCGGCGATCGTGGCACACGCCTTCGCTTCCAGCGAAGCCGGCGTCGCCTTCGAAGTGCGCGACGGCCAGGCCGGGTTTCCCCAGTCACTCGTGGGCACCGGCGGCTCGCGCACCGAGCTGCGCGTGGTGGAGGACACCCTGCAGATCCGCTCGCCCGGGACGGCGCAGCGCTACCTCGGCGAAGGCGCGGAAGCCCTGCGCGGCGCCGATGGCTTCGTGGATACCGGGGATCGCGTCGAGGCGCGTGCCGGTCGCTATTACTTCATGGGCCGTCGTGGCGGGGTCATCAATGTCGGGGGTCTCAAGGTGCACCCGGAAGAGGTCGAGACGGTCATCAATGCGCACCCCTGGGTGCGCATGTCGCTCGTCAAGGCGCGCCGCAATCCCATCACCGGTGCGGTGGTGACGGCGGACGTGGTGCTCAAGGACGAGGGCCCCGGGCGCCCGACGCCGCAGACCGTGCTGCGCGAGCTGACCGAGTGCTGCAGGCGCACGCTGCCCTCCCACAAGGTGCCGGCCCTGATCCGCTTCGTGCCGAGCCTCGAGGTGTCACCGTCGGGCAAGCTGGTGCGTCCGCAATGCGTAACGTCATCGTCACCGGCGCGAGCCGCGGCCTGGGACTGGCGATCAGCACGAGTCTCGCCGCGGCGGGTTATCAGGTCATCGCCGTCGCGCGCCAGCCCGGCGCGGCGCTCACCGCGGCCAGCGCGGCGGCCGCGCGCGCCGGCACCGGGGCGATCCATTTCCGCGCCCTGGATCTGTCCGCGACCGCCGCGCTCGCCGGATTCGTGAGCGCAGTGCGCAAGGAGTTCGGTCCCCCGTACGGGCTCGTCAACAATGCGGGCCTGGGAACCGCCGGGGTGCTCGCGATGATGCGCGATGAGCAGCTCGAGGCGCTGGTGCGCCTGAACACGATCTCCCCGATGATCCTCACCAAATACGTCGTGCGTTCGATGATGAGCGAGAAGTGCGGCCGCATCGTGAACATGGCCTCGATCGTCGCCGCGACCGGCTACCACGGCCTGTCGGTGTACTCGGCCACCAAGGCGAGCCTCATCGGCTTCACCCGCGTCGCTGGCGCGCGAGGTAGGTCCCCTCGGCATCACCGTGAACGCGGTGGCGCCGGGTTTCATTGCGACTGACATGACCGAGGCGCTGGATGCGGCGGAGCGCGAGCGGATCCAGCGCCGCAGCGCCCTGCGGCGCCTCGCGGAGCCCGAGGACGTGGCGGCCGCGGTCGAGTTCCTCCTGGGCGAGAAGGCCAAGAACATTACCGGCACCACGCTCACGGTCGATGCGGGTAATACCGCGTAACGAGCCTGCAGCCGCACCGCGAGTGCGCTCATTGCACGCCGGGGACGAACCGCAACCGGCAACTACTTCCAGGCGCGGCTCAACAGTTCGTCTAACGCTGCGATGATTTGCTGTCCCTGATCGGCAAGCGACCCAATACGGGCCCCGAGTTGATCGACCGGGATGGAAACGATCTCAAGCGGATGCAGGACGACCGCGGTGTTGCGAATCTTGAATGTGGGATTAAAAGCAGCAAATTCGACTGGCCCGATGGCCGCTGCACGCACCAGCGGAACGACTACCCTGCGGCGATAGTTATCAAATTGGGACGACTGCACGATCACCACAAAGGGGATCGAGTCCTTGTGTTTCCCGGCATTGCGATGGACATCAAACTGAGCCATCAGAGCGAGGAATACTCATCCGCAATGGAACCATGCTTGACACCGAAGCTGTTCCACAGCGCGACAGTGGCCTCCAGCGCTTTGGATCGTGCCAATTGCTCCCTGCGCTCTTTGGCGACGAATTCAGCGAGCAGCGCTTCCACTACACCGGAGAGGTTTTCCGTTACTCCCTTGGCCTGGCTCACCAGATCCTCATTGAGCGTGAGATTGACTGGACGCTTGCGGGCGTTCGGATCGTATGCGGCTTTCATATTCCGGCCTCCATAATGCGCATTATATGCGCATGATCCCCCGAGGGCAACGATGGTCGCTGGCGGCTTGACTGCGGGATTAGTCTTGAGATTCCACGCGTGGAGGCGAGGCTGGAGGTGCTCGAAGACCTTCGCGTTGTAGTTTGTCGTGAGCTCCGGCGTCGAACGGCGTGTACTGCTCGCTCGAGGGCTCGTCGATAAAAAGCGGGTCGCGCACGCGCGCCGGGTCAAAGGCCTCGCGTATCAGGTCCTGCTTGCGCAGCTTGAACGTCCCGGTGAGCTCGAGTGTCGAGAGCAGCCTTATGAAGACGGGGCGCGCGTAGGCGGGGAGCCTCGCGGTGAGTTGCTGGCGCAGCGTCTGCAGCGAAAACTCCGGGGTCACCACCAGCGCTGCCATGCCGGCACGGCCGTCCGCGTGGGGGACGGGGACGCCGTAGACGGCGACATCCGTGACTCCGCGGCAGCCACCAATGACGCCCGCCACCTCGGTGGTTGACACGTTCTCGCCTTTCCAGCGGAACGTATCCCCGATGCGATCGACGAAATAGAAGAACCCCTGGGCATCCTGGCGCATGAGGTCGCCGGTGCGGTACCAGGCGTCGCCGGCGAAGAACACATCGCGCAGGATCTTCTGTGCCGAGGCCGCGTCGTCCGTGTAACCCTCAAAGCGCGTGGCGCCCCGGTCTTCCATGATCTGGCCGATCGCCTCGCCGACCTCGTTGACGGCGCAGCGCTGGCAGCGTCCCGCGGCATCGCGCACCGGCAGCGCCGTTTCCACATCAAACTTCACCAGGTTTACGGGCACTCGATGCGAGAGAAACGGTGGAATGCGTCCGATGGAGCCCGCACGTTGCTCGCAGTTGTACAGTGAGAAGTTGCCCTCGGTGGCCGCGTAGTATTCGAGGATCTGCGGAATGTGGAAGCGCTCCTGGAACGGCACCCATACTTCCGCGCGCAGGCCGTTGCCGCACGCAAGACGCAGTTGGTGCTGGGTCTCCTCGGGGCGCGCCGGCGCATTCAGAAGATAGCGGCACAGCTCGCCGATGTACTGAAAGAGCGTGCAGCGCTCCGCCGCCACGTCCTGCCAGAACGTGCTGGCCGAGAAGCGCTCGCGCAGCACGACCGTGCCGCCCCCGACCAGTGTTGCGCCGGCGGCGACCACCCCGCCGACGCTGTGATACAGCGGCAGGCAGTTGTACATGCGATCCGCCGGCGTGACGTCAATCAAGCCTGCGAACCAGTGGCTCCACTGCATGATCCGGTAGTGACTGACGTTGGCGGCCTTCGGCAGGCCCGTGGTACCGGAGGTGTAGATGCACAGCGCCCGGTCGGCGAGCCTGGCGGCGCGATGCTTTAATGCATCGGGCGGACCGCCGCCCGCGAGGGCGGCGACCGCCAGATCCAGGCGCGGCAGTGCGTGCGCGCCGGCCCCGAGTGCCCAGCACTGTACGGCGGGGGCCAGCCGGCCGCGCACCGCCTCCAGGGTCGGTGCGAGCCTGGCGCTGGTGAGGACATAACGCGGGGCGACGGTAGTGAGCGACTGCGCGAGCAGTTCCCCTGACAGGTTGGTGTTGATCAGTGCGACCGTTATGCCGAGGCGGCTCAAGCCGAGCCAGATCGCCAGATACTCGGGGCAGCTCTCCATGAGCAGGCACACCACATCGCCGAACTCGAGCCGCTCCTGCACCGCCCAACGCGCATACGCATGGCAGGCGCGCGCGAGCCCGCGGTAGGAGAGAGTGCCCTGCCGGGAGGTGAGCGCAGGGGCTTCCTGCAGGCGCTCCGCCAGTAGGTCGATCAGTATCGGCAGGGTGAGCGAGCGGTCCTGGTCAAGGCGGGCCGTGCGCTCGAGCGCGCGCACCCAGGCCTTGAGAGCCGATCGCTTGTTTTCGTCGCTTTGCGCTGCCATCGTGCGGGTTTAGAGGGAGACCCGAGGTCACTGCACCCGAGACCGCCTGTCCACTGCTATGAAACAAATCACAATAGTTGATTTCGCCCGCCGCGCGCCAGCGGCGCATGCGCGGGTGCGCGACGATGAAACCTGAAACCATCGCCCTGCACGCGGGGTTCGACTCGGACCCGGCCACCAAGGCCGTCGCGGTGCCGATCTACCAGACGGTCGCGTACTCCTTCGACAGCGCGGCCCATGGCGCCGCACTCTTTGACCTGGAGGTCGAGGGCTACCGCTACACGCGCATCGGCAACCCCACGACGAGCATCCTCGAGCGCCGCGTGGCCGAGCTCGAGGGCGGGATTGATGCGCTTGCGGTGAGCTCCGGGCAGACCGCGCTTTACTTCACCGCGCTCAATCTCGCCGAGAGCGGCCAGAACCTGGTTTCCGTGCCCCAGCTCTACGGCACGACGCACACGCTGTTCGCGCACCTGCTGCCGAAGTCCGGGATCAGTGTGCGCTTTGGCAAGTCCGACCGCGCGCAGGATCTGGAAAGGCTGATTGACGAGAACACGCGCGGCCTCTTCTGCGAGATGGTCGGGAACCCCGCCGGCAATATCTGCGACCTGGAGGCGCTCGCCAGCGTGGCGCAGCGCGCCCGCATCCCGCTGATCGTCGACAATACCGTGCCGACGCCGATCCTCATCCGTCCCTTCGATTTCGGCGCGGATATCGTCGTGCACTCGCTCACCAAGTTCCTCGGCGGCCACGGCACCACCCTCGGTGGCGCGATCGTCGACAGCGGCCGCTTTCC
>CAWDXW010000004.1:0-4315 GCA_963806375.1 uncultured Pseudomonadota bacterium | reverse complement strand
ATAAGATCTACGCCCCGGAGGCCGTGGAGCTGCTCGCCACCGCCGACTGGCCGGGCAACATCCGCCAGCTGCAGAACGTCGTGCGCCAGAACGTGGCGCTGTCGCAGACACCGATCATCCCGGTGGAACTGGTGCAGCAGTCCTTAGGCGGCACGCCCGGACGGCTGCCCTCCTTCGATGAGGCACGGGATGAATTCACGCGCAGCTATCTTTCGCAGATCCTGCAGATTACCGGGGGCAATGTGAGTCAGGCGGCGCGCCTGGCGCGGCGCAACCGCACCGACTTCTACAAGCTCCTCGCCCGGCATCAGCTGACACCGGAAGAATTCAAGCAACGCTGAGGCACCGTTAGCGGCGCAGCCAGGCGCGCGCCCGCGCGCGCCAGGACGGACCCAGCGCACGGCCGACCAGGGCTTTGGCACGCTGCTTGAGCGCCGCGGCCGCAATCGCGGCGCCGTCGCTGACCGGGATCTCGATGAGAGTCACCCGGCTGCTGCGCACGCACTCCCCGAGGCAGGCCAGGTGCGCATCGGCCGCGACATGGTGGGCGCCCACGGCCTGCGCGAGCGCGCGAAAGTCGATGTGCGGCAACGTGACGCCGTGGTCCTGGCCAGCTGTCTCGAGCTGCTGCATTCGAATCTGGTTCAGGTAGCCGTCGTTGAACACGATGACCGTCAGGGCCAAGCGCTCACGCACCGCGACGGCGAGTTCCAGGCCGCTCATGAGCGCACCGCCATCGCCCACCAGCGCCACGACCGGCCGGCCCGGAGCTGCGAGGCGCGCGGCGATCGCGGCGGGCAAGCCGAAGCCCATGGACTGCAGATCCGTGGGCAAGAACAGCCCGTGGGGCGCACGGACCTCGAAGTAGCGCCGCGCCAGCACCTGGTGCAGACCGCTGTCGGTGACCACCAGCGCCTCATCGGGCAACGCGGCGCGCAGCGCGGCAAAGAACTCCCGGGGCGGCCGGCCCGCATAGCGCGGCTCGGGACTGTCCACGGCGATGCTTGCGATTTGCGCGCGCCGCGGCGCGAGCGCTGCCAGCGTCCAGTCGGTGCGTGGTGCCGCGGCAGCTTCGGGCAACGCGAAGAACGCCTGCGCCGGCAGTGCCGCGCTGTCACTGGCAGGATACAGCGCGTTAAGGTTCGCAGGATTTGCGTCGACGTGCGCAAACTTGTGCCGGGGCAGCCGCAGCGCCCCGCCGGCGGTGCCGTTGTGCGCAAGGCGTGCGCCGACGGCGAGCACCAGGTCCGCTTCCCCCAGGAGCTCGTTGAGCGCGGCAGTGGACTCGCGCAGCGTGTCATAGCACAGGCACCACGGCGATGATTCCGACACGATGCCGCGACCCGAAGGGGTGCTAAAGAGCGGCGTGCCCGTACGCTCCACGTACGCGCGAACCATCGGGGCCGCGTGTGCACAGCCTTGACCGAGCAACAGCACGGGACGGCGGGCGGCGTGTATCCGCGCCCAGATGCGCCTAGCGGCTTCAAAATCGGGGTCAGGGACCCGCGGTGGGTGCGCCTCCTCATCTGCGCCGAGCTGCACGAGCACCGGTCCGGGCTCCGCAGCGCGGGCACATTCCCACGCCGCCCCCAGCACCGTGTCGATCTGCGCGACCTCGCGCACCCCGAATACCGCTTTGACGACTGGACGCGCCATCGCCGCCTGATCAAGCCCCTGATGACGCAGACGCCGGTACGGCTCGGCGGGCGGCGCCGAAACCACGTGCACCAGCGGCGCTGAGTCCTGCCACGCCTCGGCGAGCCCGTCGATTGCAAAGGCGAAGCCCGGGCCCGGAATGGTCAGAAGAACCCCCGGGCGGCCGTCGATGCGCCCGTAGCTGCCGGCCATGAAGGCGGCGGCCAGTTCGTGCGTCGGGACGATGAGGCGCGTCGCGCCGCCGCGTAAGGCCTGGAACAGCACCTGGTTCGGGCCGCCCGGTAAGCCGAACGCGGCCTGCGCGCCAAGACGCTGCAGCGCCTCCCGGATCGCCGCGGCCGCATCCGCACCGGCGAAGTCGCTCACGCGGGGCGCCTCAGCCGTAACGCCCGCAGCACGCGCCCCGCCGCGGCCCGCGGCAGGTGCGCCGCGCGCTCCCATCCGGCCGCCGCACGCGCGCGTGCCGAGGATGGCGAGTGCACGACGAGCGCCGTCTCGAGCGTGCCGCCCAGCTGGGATTTGAAATGCGTGACTGAGTTCAGCGCCGCATCGGTGAGGTCATTGCCGCGATAGCCGCGGCTGGCCAGTGCCTCAAAGCCACGCCAGCGCAGGAAGGCCGACGCGCCCATGCGGCTGTAATTCGGGTCCATCCCGGCGCAGACGGTGTGGGAAACGGCATGCCGCCCGAGAAGCACCAGCTGCGAGGCAATTGCGGTGCCGTTGGCCAGCCGGGCATGCTGCAGTCCCGCAAGGCCTGCGACCCGGGCGCGCTCGTAGAACATCCGGAAGGCCTTCTCGGGCAGATAGGTGGGGACTCCGCGCCGCGCGAGCGTTACGTGGTGCAGGTGAAAAAATGCTTCGAAGTCGTCATCCTCGGTGAACGTGACTCCCTCGCCCTCACAGCGCTTGATGAGGCGGCGCAGATTCCCTTCCACGCGCTGCCACTGCTGTTTGAGGTCCGCGAGCGGGACGACGTAAGAATATGCCGGCGTGGCCTGCCACCCCTCGGCGAGGAAGCCGCGCACGTCGGTGATGCTGGCGCGGCTTTTCAAAATGACGCTGTCGTACCGCAAAGCGCCGATAGAGTTAATCAGTGCGCTCTGGATCTGCAGGTCGCGGGCGGTTCGCTGCGAGGGATAGCCCCCGTCGTAGGGTCCGTAGACTGGCCCATGGTAGTAGAGGAGCAGACGCGGGCCCGCGCATCGCCCGTGGAGGCGCGAGTGAGTCTCGTAGAGTCCGACTCCACCGATCAGCCCCTCCGGGCGGCGCACCGCAAGAATGCGATAGCTCGCGCCCGTGGCCTCGGCGAGGGTCGCCAGATAATCCGCCTGCGCGTAGACGCAGCCATCCGGGGAGCGGCCGACGAACGCGTCCCACTCGGCATATTCCTCGGGGCGTAAGGTTGTGACCTCGAGTTGACTCATCGCCGGTTCGGGGCGCCCCGCACCAGACGGTGCAGCAGATGCGTGGCGATCTCCTTCCACTCGTGCAGAGCGGGGCGCGGGTCGGTCCAGTTGAAGTGCGGTTGCTGCGCGCCGGCCCAGGATCGCAGCCATGCCCGCGCCGTAAGCTCACCGCGGCGATAGGCATGGCGGGCTGCCGCGATGTCAATGTGCGGCGACACCAGCCGCGCGCCGCAGCGATAGGTCGGTTGCGCTCCCGGGTCGAGCCCGAGCGCATCGCGGTAGGACATGCTGCACACATCCACTCCGCAACGCCCCGCGAACTCGACATAGATCCACACGCGTGCATTGATCTCCAGAATTCGAAACAACCCATCGCGCGCGTCCTGCTTGAACTCCGCGCTGAAGATGCCGCGGTAACCTACGGCCGCGAGGATCCGGCGCAGTGACTGTATCGCCGGCTCCATGAGCTCAAGCGGTACGCTGACCATATGCGAGCTGTCACCGAAGTCCGGCGGACACATGCGCAGCCGACGGCGCGCGAACAGTGCACGGATCTCTCCGCCCCGCTGAGCGAAGCCATCGATCAAGTAGTGGTTCGAACCGGGACCGGGAATGTATTCCTGCACCACGACGGCGACGCCGTCGGTCTGTAGGTGTTCCAGACGCTTGCGCGCATCGGCGAGGTCGCGGACGCGGCAACCCTTGACGCCATAGCGCCGATAGAAGCTCGCCGAGTCGGTCGGCTTCAGGAACAGATGCTCGAACTGGCCGCCGGCGAAGGCCTCCAGATCGTCCGCTCCGGTGACGATCAGGGTGCGCGGCCGCGGCACGTTGAGGGACTCCAGCAACTGGGCAAACTCGGCTTTGTTGGCGAGCTGCCTCACCGCAGCGAGCGGCGGCGTACTGCTGGGAAAGCGCTGCGCTGTGGTCGCCGGAAGCTCGGCGATGGCGCACAGCACCGCGTCACTGCAGGGGATCAGCGCCGCCCGCTCAAACCGGCACTCTTCCAGGAGCCCGGCCAGTGTCGTCCCCGGCCCAAAGGAGGCGCGCACTCCGGGCACCGGGCGGAACCAGCGCGAGCGCGACTCATGGGAAGGAACGGTGGGGAGCGAATATGCAGGGATCCCGGCGCGATGCAGTAGCCGCAGGGCTCCGAGCGCCCCGAGTCCTGAGCCGACCACAATGGCCGGTATCATGGTCGTACGGCCGCTGGCGCCACGCAGCGGCGCAGCGACGATCTCAGGTCGTGCACG
>CAWDXW010000003.1:1010000-2267774 GCA_963806375.1 uncultured Pseudomonadota bacterium | reverse complement strand
CGGCAAACGGGATTCTGGCTAAGCACACGGAATTCGGCGTGCCGGAGCAGCCAACACCGAAGCGCTGTTTCGACGGATCGCGCAAAGTGTTACCCGGACTCAACGGATTGAGTGGCAGGCATCTAGGGGCGCTGTTCACGGACTTTCGTGTGCTGCAGCGGCGTCGACATGTCCTTCTGCGCCGCCGACCGTTGGTGGGGAACGCCATAACTCACTTTGCACAACATGCCCCAAGTTGGTTAGCTGATGCGGTCACCAGTAACATCTCGTGTGTATTGCTGAAACCGAAGTTCGAGTGACCGCAGGAATAACCACATTGCCCGGCACAGGACTGCTCGCGGCGCTTAACGCCTGGGACCAATGTCACGGTGCACGTGCCGTCTCCGTCGTCGAGATCAGTCGGCGCTGTCCGGATTTACGACATCGTAAAGCGCAGGCACTTGCGCGTAAAACAGGCCAACTCTCTGCTGCTGCAGAAACGCAAGGAGATCCTGCGCCTCCCCGTCAGTAAGGAAGAATTCGATCTCCACTGCTAGCGCGCCATCGAGCTTGAGTGGGTTACTTTGGTGCAAGGCGTGGTGCCGCCCAAAGCCAGACATAGCCTTGAACGCTGAGCCGCCTCGGATGCCCCTCTTATTGGCCTGCGCGAGGAGCCACTCCCACACTGGACGTCCGTGGTGCTGGTGATTCTCGTGGACGTAGAATCGATAAAATGACCCTTGCATGACGATTCCTTCGATCAAACACGAGCGGGCGCTTTGCTGGAGTGTTTGCGCGACCGAATTGGCGAAGCAGCGGGCGAATTTCGTATGATCAAGGGGCACCCGGAGATGGCATTCCTCCGCGAACCGCCGCAAGGCTGATGATGCCTACCCAACGCCCTCGAACGGCGCGGCGGTAGGCGTAACGTGCGACAGCCCACCCAGCCCTCCTTCGGTGCGGCTCGTGCTAATTGTATGTCGCGCCGAAAGCTTAGAAATCGTGAATCTCGCGGCGGAGTCCCTTGACCCTCGACGCCTGCGTTTTGGATCTTGTGTGCTCACGCTGGCGCTTCAGCTTCGAGCGCTCACCGGCGCTCCACTAGCTTCATTATCCGCGCTCGGCGGCCGATTTCGAGGTCATCCGCGCTCGCGGGGCCTGCTACCCCGTTCGCTTACACGCGGGATGCCGAGATGACTGAAATCTATGGCCTCGCGACCCTGTGGTTAGCGCTGGCGTTGTTAGTCACCCCAGCAAGAGCGCGTGCCATAGCTACCGAGACGAGCCCTTCGCTCACTGACTCGTGAGAAGGAATTTGATCTTTACTGTCACCGCGCCAGCGTGTCGCTAACTGCGGCACGCGTCGTTCAAGCGGGCAATAAGTGGCCAAGTCAACGAGGACGCCGTGGATACTCGGCGGCGCTCAATCCGGGATTTGTCATAAGCGCATGAAGTTTCATACTCCGGGACGTAGTACTACACTGGGAGGCAATAAGAACCAATAAGTTGACGGTCACTGAACCGAGCAACGCGATGACGATTAATCAGCATCTCAAGTGGCGGCTTTTGCTGTCGATAGCCATCTCCGGGCTGGGTTACTTGGCGCTCGTCTGGGCGGCATTTGATTACCGTGAAGTTCCCGCGTCGCCCGGACAATGGGCGATTGCCGTGTTGGCTTTGGGCCTGGTTCTTTGGATGATCCGGGGTTTCAAAGCCCGTTGCCCAGGCTGTAAGCACAAGTTCGGCGCGATCGTTGGCTATTGGTCCCTCAAGAAGGGACATTGCCCCTACTGTGGGGTCAGTTTCAACGAACCACTCCCGAGGACGAACCAGGCGGTTCAGGACGCGGAGCGGCGGTCCTCGAGGACGGACTCACCCGCGAGCGGTCGAGTGGCCGCCGGCCACCGAGTCACTTGAGTTTGAATGGTCGCGCAAGGAGCCGCGGCGGAGAGAGTATTCCACTCTGGGAAGGCACGGTTCAAAAGTCCGCTCAGTTCCCGAACCTGCGGCTGCTGAATTAACCGCAGGTATTCCCTCACCTCTGAGTCCGGCACTTCCGTGGGTCGGACGGTAGGAGCGTCACATACGCGGGGTGCCAGAGCTGCGGCAGTTCCCAATTCGCAGAAACTAGAGGGAGGTCACTGCAGTAACTTACATTCGGTTACCGACGCTGAGAAAGCGCTTTCGCCGCAGGCAGCGTGACCTCTATTCGCTCCGCCCGGTGTTCGCGAACCTGGGATGCACTGCGAGCGAAGGCGCCTTCAATGGCGCACGCATGATGGGTCATTTGAAAATTGGTGGGCCGTGTAGAGATCGAACCTACGACCAAGAGATGGAGTAGCATTCGGCCCGATTTTGGCACCGTCGAGTGAGAGCGGGCGTCAGCGAAAACCGTTGGTTACTGACGCTTCCCTCTCGCGCAGTGTTACCGGCTTTTGGCAGGACATTAGAGAGCCATGTGATGCTCTCGACTGCCCCACACGCCCGTGGGCGTGCTAATTGCGCTGCGCCCAATGGCTAGCGACAAGACTCAGGTTAAGTTGGTTGCGCACGCGAGCTTCGAATGGGGGCGGCGCGCGTTCGTCGAGCTTCAATTTAGCCAATGTAACCGGCGTTTGGGCGAGACTTGCTCGGGAGCACTCGCCAACAACCCTAAGCCACGTGTCATGAGGCGGGTCACGACCCGTATGGCCATCGTTAAATTGACATCACGCCACCGAAACCCTTGTGGATGATCGCGAACACGCGTCGCCTATTTTCCTGGCTGCTCCGTCCCATGCGGATCGACGTCGTATGCGACGTCGGCTCGATGGACGGCGCTGACGCGTTGAGATTTCGTGACCTGTTGCCGTCGGCGCGCATCTACGCATTTGAAGCCAATCCCGAAAACTACGAGCGCATGGCGGCTGACCCTGCGCTCCGGGAGCGTTCAATTCAAGCCGTGCCGTTTGCAGTCAGTGATGCCAACGGTGCGGCGCAGTTTTTTCTCGTGGGCGCGGACTACTCCGGCCCCAACGTCCGGCGCGGTATGAGCTCGCTCTACCGTCGCACGGATCCCTTCGCTCCGGTGAGGGTCGCACAGGTCAAGACGGTGCGCCTCGACTCATTCCTGGCCAACGAGCGTACGACGCATACTCGCGTCGCGTTGTGGATCGACACGGAAGGCGCTGCCTACGAGGTAATCGCGGGGATGCAAGGCGCCCTGCAACAAGTTCAGCTGCTGCATGTCGAAGTTGAAACGGCGCCGTTGATCGGCGCGGAGCAGAAGCTGTATTCGGACGTGAAGTCACTGCTCGATAGTATGGGCTTCAGAGAGTTGGCCACGGATCACGATCGCGGCCAGCTACAGTTCAACGTTGTCTACGTTCGTCGCGGGCTGCCGTGGCTAACGCAGGCGTGGATCTGGTTCTGTCTGCTGCGCGCGCGGGTGCGTTACCTGGGCACGACGGCGCTGCAGCGATGGTGTCCTTCCTGTTTGCGACGCTACCAGGCTAGGCAGCTGAATGGTCCTGCCCGGCGGGGCTGATTCTTTCCAAAGCATCCGACGCCGCGACGCAAATGGTGGGCCGTGTAGGGATCGAACCTACGACCAAGAGATTAAGAGGCGGATTCAGGCCCGACTGAGCATGACCCAGCAAGAGCGAGCGTGGCGGAAAACAGCAACTTACGCGCGGCTCGCTCTTGCTCAATCGTGCCCGCTCGTGGCGGGACATTAGAGAGCCATTGGAGGGCGATATCCGAAGCACGCTGTGCTAGTCAAGCGAGCTGCTGCGTTCTTAGGCAGCCTGTCGAACGTCCTTTTCCACGCGCGGCGGCTGCTGGGCAATATCGCTCCGCGGCGGGAAGAGCAGCTCGTAATACTGTTCGGTCAGCGTGACTATCAGTCGCTGTTCCATCAACTCCCTGAGTTTTGCAGACCTGACACCCACGGGCGTACAGTTGCCGCGTCTCTGGGCTCGAAGCGCACACTAATGACTACAAACAAGTGCATCGCTCTGTGGGTCTTCAGGGTCGTGGAGGCTGCGCGGAAAACGGCTAAGCTCACTTCACGGGCAACCTCGCAGGTGCTGCAAGGATGGAACGAGACCGTCTGCCGCGCTGCCCTCGTCGCACTGGGAGTGCTGGTCAGCTCCTGCGGCGGCGGGGGCAGTGGCGGCGCTCCAGGCCCGCAGGTAAGCGACCTGCACGCAGACCAATCCGTAACCTCGCTCAACGTGCCTGTCACGTTCTTCGTAACGTGTACGGGTCCTTCGGGTAGCTCGAATTTGACCTATCGGTGGCACTTCGGGGACGAACCGTCAGAGAGCGACATCACCCTAACCACGAGTGCACCGACCTCTGTGCACCGCTACACGCTACGCTCCGGAGACAGCGCCGCGAACACTTACGACCTGGATCAATACTTCGTGGTATGCGTAGACGGGAACTCGCAATCCTCCAGCGGCACAAAATCGATGGCGGGAGCCATCCAGGTGCTGCGACAGGACCTGTCCACACTTGCCGGGCTCTCCTGCTCGTCCGGCACGGCAGGGGTCGGCTGGTGCTGGCAGAGTCCGCTGCCGAGTGGTGCAGATCTCACCGCAGTTAATGCTGTCTCCGATCAGATCGCATGGGTCGCCGGTGGCTCCGGCAGCGTTCTGCACACATCGGATGGCGGCGCGCACTGGCAGCCAAGCTACCCGGTCCCCCTCGGCGGCCGTGCTCCTGACTTCCTTACCATCAAAGCCGCCGACGCAAATACAGCCTGGGCGGTCGCGGCGGACGGATCGTTCTGGAATACCAGTGATGGGGGCACGTCATGGAATGCCCAGCGGCCGGCCAGTGCGCTCAGCCTGCGGTCGGTCGCCAGCACCGATTCGACTCATGCCTGGGCTACCGCCGGGGGCAACAGCATTCTCAGCACGACAGACGGCGGAGCACACTGGTCGCAGAACGGTATACCGAGCCTCGCCGCCGGCGCTCAGGTCAGCGCGGTGGCCGCGCTCGATGCCAGCAATGTCTTCGCTGTGGGCTCTGGCGTGTCGTTTGGCGCGTCGTCGGGTGACGGCTTTGAGGTGGAGAGTTCCAATGCCGGCGCGCAGTGGAGTACGCCTCTTGCCCTACAACCGCCGTCGGGAGGGTCAGGCGTGACGCCGCTGAGCGTGGCCGTGACTGACTCCAGTCGCTGCGGGAACAGCACGAGCGCAGCGACCGATGTGACGGTGTGGGTCGGGGCCGGCTATGAGTACTACCCGCTACCCGATGGAGCAGTCCCCGCCACGACAGTCTTTGCCTGGCCACGCGCCGCGATGTTGCCGGGCTCGCCACGGGGTGCCGGAGAAATCGTCGCCGCATTTGACGGACTGACCGTGTGGAGTACCGACAATAATCTGTTGATGTACTTCAGCAACGACGCTTTTGCCACGATCGGCAGTTTCAACTACGCAACGTCCTCCGCACTTCCGATGGACGCTCTGGATTCTGCGGACTGCACCAACGGCTGGGGTGTGGGTCCCATCGGCAGGATCCTGCACACCTCCGACGGGGCTGCTGATTGGAGCCCGCAATCCGACGCACCCCCAGCTAAGTTTGTCGCGGCCTCTGCCGCCTCCAGCATGCAAGCGGTCGCGTTCAGCGCAACGGAGACCTCGCAGCCCCCGCCCGGAGGAGGCCTCGAGTTTATTTACGATGTATATGCGACAAGTAATGGTGGCAGCAGCTGGACCCGGATTCATAGCGACTCTCTCGGTACTCCGAACGGCTCGGCCGCTGCGATCGCCACCGATGCGGCCGGCGACATCGTGGTTGGCGGTGTTAGCTACCTGGTCATTTATGCCGACGGCAGCTGGGGCGCGAACCTTGCGTTCGCGGCAGCCCCCTCCTTATATGCTCAGTTCGGATCCATCTCGATCAGCAATCGCTCCGCCTGGATGCTGGATACGGGTTACGGGACCTTGTGGCTGGATGATCTGTCGATCAATCCGCCGATCGCCTCCATGCCCCATGTGAGTACCGAGGGCGTGTACCCGCAGGCCGTCGGCGCGGTAGATCCCACGCACGCCGTCGTCGTAAGTGGGGACGGGGCGATCGCCTTGGCAGGCTACGAATCGGGGACGTGGTCTTGGACCGTCCAGCCTAAGAGCGCTCAGCCGTTGACTGCCGTCGCGTTCAGCCGCACCGGCGCGACTACGGGCCGCGGCTGGGCCGTCGGTTACGCGGGAAGCATTCTCCGCACCAACGATGGCGGGCATACCTGGACTTCGCAGAACTGGAACGACGCGCAGGTCAACTTCACGTCGGTGTCCACCATCGACGGCATGGAGGCATGGGCGGTGGGCAACGGAATTGAGACGGTGCCCGAGCCCGGCGCCAGCAGCGGGGAAACGTTGGCCATCCCATTCGGGGTCGTGCTCCATACGGCCGACGGCGGTGCGACCTGGACCCAGTCCTTGCGCGGCACCAGCCCTTCGTACCTGAGTATTGGCGCCGTTACTGCTGCGGCCCCATTCACTGCGTGGCTCGCCGGCCCATTCAACTCGCTTCGCAAGACCGTTACCGGCGGCTTAGTGCCAGCCCCGCCAGCCTCTAACTAGCCCTCGCACGTGTTACAGCCCGGAACGTGAGAACGAATCCTGCCAACGCGAGCGCACTCCAACCTTGATCCGCCGAATCGAGCTGTGCGCGGAGCAAACGGACGGTTGCGAAATAATTGCTGCGCCTTCGTTGCGATCAGCGGAGCGTGTGCAAGTTGTTGAGGAAATTGGTGGGCCGTGTAGGGATCGAACCTACGACCAAGAGATTAAGAGTCTCCTGCTCTACCAGCTGAGCTAACGGCCCTGGTATCTGGGGTGGACGATGGGACTCGAACCCACGACAACCGGGATCACAACCCGGGGCTCTACCAACTGAGCTACGCCCACCATCATTCCCCTTGCAGTGCGGCTGGCGTGCCCGGCAGGACTCGAACCTGCGACCCTCGGCTTAGAAGGCCGATGCTCTATCCGCCTGAGCTACGGGCACGACATCAAAAGAGCGCCCCTAGCCGGCCCCGCCGCACGGGGGCGCGAATCATACGTAAGTGGCTCACGCAACGTCAATTTACGCCTTGGCCGGCGGCCTAGCCTAGCAGCAGCGGATGCAAATGCCTCGGACTTGGTGAGCCGACCCAGTGGCTCTGATGCGGGAATCGCCTTTGTTACACTGCGCCCCGGCTCATTGGCAGTCAGGTTACTCAATGAAGGGGCCCCCGCAGCGGGGCGGCAGGAAAGCCGCCACGATACAGCCCCCCGGCCCCGCCGCCGGGGCGGAGGGCCCTTCTGCCCAGCAATTGGCACTCACGCAGCTGCGCCAGCACCTTACGGACTGGATGCTCCATGAGCCCGGGGCACGCGCCGGCCGCGATCCCGAGGAACTGCACCAGTTGCGCGTGGCCGTGCGCCGCATTGAGGCGACGCTCGGACTGTTCAAGCATCAGCTGCCCTCCGGGCTCGTCAACGCCCGCCGGGCGGCCAAAGGAGTGCTGCGTGCGCTGGGCGCCGCCCGTGACCTGGACGTGCAGCTCACGGAACTACGCCAATACTGCAAGCGCCTGCCGGCCCCCGAGCGCTCGGCGGCCGCGCCCTTGGAAGCGCACCTGGAAGCCGAGCGTGCGCGGGCACGCACGCTGATGCTTGGCATGCTCGATTCGGAGGCGACGCGCCACTGGCTGGAAGTCCTCAACCTTGCGAGCGCCGATTTCTCCTCCGCTGCGGCACCCCAGGCGCCGCGGGCGGCGACGGTCATGCCGGAGCGCGTGCGCGCACGCTTCCGCAAGCTCCGCAAAGCCGTGCGCAAGCTCGATACCCACTCCTCGATGGACGCCTACCACCGCGTGCGCCGTCGCGCGAAGCAGCTGCGCTATTCGATCGAGTGCGGTGCGGACCTGTTCGGCAAGCCCGCCGAAAGCACCTTGCGGGCGCTGCGGCGCGTGCAGGACGGCCTGGGCGCCCAGCAGGACGCCCACATGGCCAAGAGCCGCCTCGCCGTGCTGGCCGCGGAGGGCGCCCTGCCACCGGAAACCCTGTTTCTCATGGGGCGTCTCGCGGAGCACCACCTTGCGGAGACGCGTGAGGTACGCAAGAGCCTGAGCCACGCCTGGCGCAAGGTCAGCGGCCGGCGCTGGAAGGCACTGTGCAGCCGCATGCAGGAACTCAGTGACGCTGCGAGCGGCGAGCTGCCCGCGCAGCGCGAAACTGAGGCGGTCGCGCCCAACATGCCCATCGCCGCGCCGCCGGAGGAGGAACTCCCGCCGCTGGCGACCGAGGGCGCTCCGCTGCGTCACTGAGCGCGGGCCTGCGCATGGAGCTGCTGCTCGTCCGTCACGCGATCGCGTTCGAGCGCAATGCGCGGCGCTGGCCCGACGATGACGAGCGCCCCCTCTGCCCTCGCGGCATCCAGCGCGCGCGTCAGGCGGCGGCTGGCCTCAAGCGGCTCACCCGGCGCCCCGCGCGCGTACTCGTGAGCCCGCTGCTGCGCACCCGTCAGACGGCCGCACTCCTGACGCAGTTCGCCGGCTGGCCCGAGGCTCTTCCCTGTGGAGCACTGCGGCCGGGGACGGCCCCTGAGAAACTGCTCGCCCTGTTGCCCCGCTCCCGCGATGCGCGCATCGCCGTCATCGGCCACGAGCCGGATCTGAGCGCGCTGCTCGCGCTGTGCCTGGAGGGCGGCAGCCGCAGCGCGCTCACCTTGCGCAAGATGGGAGTCGCGTGTGTAAGCTTCCCCGGTGCCGCCCAGGCGGCCTGCGGCGAGCTGGCCGGCTTTCTTCCCCCGCGCCTGCTGCGCGCCGCGCGCTGAGCGAGCATGGCCGGCCCCGCCGGCGCTAGTGCGCTGCGGAGGCCGCAGCCGTGGCGCCGCCACCACTACGCGGGGGCCGCGCCAGCCAGACGAGGCCGATCAGGGCGACGAAGAGGATCCCCGAGGCGTAGAAGATATCGTTCGCCGACAGCATGAACGCCTGCGAGTCCACCAGCCCGTTGAGCAGCTGGTAGCTCTGTTCGGCCCCGAAGCCCCCGGAGTGCAGAGTCCCGAGCGCCTGCGAAGTGACCGGATCGCCCGCGTTCAGGTGCTCGACGAGCTGTGCGTGGTGCAGCGTAGCCCGCCGGTCCCAGAGCGTCGTCGTGATCGAAGTGCCGAACGAGCCGGCGGTGATGCGGGCGAAGTTGGACAGTCCCGAGGCCGCAGGAATCCGCTCCGGCGGCAAACCCGAAAGCGTGATGGACATCAGCGGGATGAAGAACGCCGCCATGCCCGCGCCCTGGATGATGGTGGGAATCAAAAGCGTGCCGATCGTCGCATTGGTGTTGAACTGCGCCCGCATGAACAGCACCAGCGCAAACACGGCAAAGGACACCGTGACCAGTACCCGCGGATCGAAGCGATCGGCGAAGCGCCCCACCAGGGGCGAGAAGAAGATCGCCAGGAGGCCCACGGGCGCCAGCACCAGACCGGCAAGGGTGGCGGTATAGCCCATGTACTGCTGCAGCCACAGTGGCAACAGCACGACGTTGCCGAAGTACAGACCGTAGGCGGCCAGCAGCGCCACCGTCGCCACCGTGAAGTTGCGGCGGCGGAACAGCGATAGGTCCACGATGGGGTGCTCCTCGGTGAGCTCCCAGATGAGGAAGGCGGCGAATGCGACGATCGAGACCCCGAGCAGTACCAGGATCTGCGGGGAATTGAACCAGTCAAGATCCTTGCCCTTGTCGAGCATCACCTGCAGCGCACCGACCCACAGGACCAGGAGTCCCAGGCCCACCAGGTCAACCGGTACGCGCGCGGTAGCGGTCTCGCGCGTGCGAAAGATCATCCAGGTAAAGAATGCCGCGGCGATTCCGACCGGAACGTTGATGTAGAAGATCCAGGGCCAGGAGATGTTGTCGGTGATCCAGCCACCGAGCAGCGGTCCCACCACTGGCGCAACCAGCGTCGTGATCGACCACATGGCCAGCGCGGAGCCCGCACGGTTCTTCGGGTAACTGGCCAACAGCAGCGACTGCGACAGCGGGATCATCGGGCCGGCCACCGCGCCCTGCAGCACGCGAAACAGGATCAGCATGGACAGTGTCGGCGCGAGCGCGCACAGGAAGGATGCGATCACGAACAACAACACCGAGGTGGTGAACAGCCGCACCTGCCCGAAGCGGCGCGTCAGCCAGCCGGTGAGCGGGAGCGAGATGGCATTGGCGACGCCGAAGGACGTGATTACCCACGTTCCCTGATCGGGCGAGACGCCCAGATCCCCGGCGATGGCCGGGATCGACACGTTGGCGATGGACGTGTCGAGGACGTTCATGAACGTGGCCAGCGAGAGCGCAATCGTACCCACTGCCAGGGCAGCACCCGTCAGCGGCGGTGGTGCGGCCGGCGCTGCCCCCGCAGCGCCGCCGCTCACCGGTCTGTCAGCATTCTCGTTCGCCATGAGCGCTCTGCGGCACGTGCGCGGCTACTTCAGCGCCGGCGCTGACCGCACGGCGGCCTGGGGATTGGCCGCGAGCAGTGCCGGAACGGGCGCGTGTTCGCGCGCGGCCACGCGTGCAGCAACGCTCTCGTTCGCCGCAATAATGCTCTGCACGCGCTGGTCCGCCAGTGCATCGCTCGACTCGAACACGGCCGTCGACGTGCCCACGCCATTCGCCAGCTGTGGCAGGCGCGCGCCATCGCCGCCGTTCCTGACGTCGACGTCCGCCTTCATCGACAGTCCAACCTGCAGCGGATGGGCGGCGAGCTCACGCGGATCAAGTGCGACGCGCACCGGGACGCGCTGCACGATCTTGATCCAGTTGCCGGTCGCGTTCTGCGCCGGCAGCAGCGAAAAGGCCGCCCCCGTGCCCGCGCCGAAGCCCGCCACCTTGCCGTGGTAAACCACGTGTGCACCATAGAGGTCGGCGGTGAGCGTCACGGGTTGGCCGACGCGCATGTGTGCCATCTGCGGCTCCTTGAAGTTGGCGTCCACCCACACCTCATCAAGGGGCACGACCGCCATGAGCGCGCTTCCCGGGCCGACACGCTGCCCGAGCTGCACGTTGCGGCGGGCGACGAACCCCGACACCGGCGCCGGCAGTTCCGTGCGCGAGAGCGTCAGGTAGGCGTTGCGCACCGCGGCGGCGGCATCGCGCACCTGGGGATGATTCTCGAGGGTCGTATTGTCGACGCGCGCCCGGTTGGCGGCGAGCTGCTGCTGGGCGGCCAGCAGGTTTGCCTGGGCCGCCCTGACGGCATCGAGCGCGTGGCGCAGCTCCTCGCCGGACACGGCGCCCGAGGCGCCCAGATGCTCGCGCCGGTCAAGGTCGCTCTGTGCCGCAGCAAGCTCGGTCGCGTGCACCTGCACGTTGGCCTCGAGCTGCGAAGTCGTGGCGAACAGGTTGCGCACGTCGCGCACCGTGCGCGCGAGCTGCGCCTCCGCCTGATCCAGGGCCACTTTGGCGTCCGACTGATCCAGGCGCACAAGCGCCTGACCGGCCTTCACGAACTGCGTGTCGTCGGCGCCGATGGCCACGACCGTGCCTGAGATCTGCGGGGTGATCTGCACCACGTTACCGTTCACGTACGCATCGTCGGTCCTCTGGTGATAGCGCAGCACTTGCGCCCAGTACCCCGAATAGCCGACCCCCAGTATCAGCACGGCCCCCAGCAGGCCGCCGAGCAGGCGCCAGCGCTTGCGGGTCCGTAGGGTTGTGCCGTCCTGCGTCGTCATGAGTCTCATCCTTCCTGGCTCTGTCTCTGCCGTGGCTAATAATGCCTAGGCAATCATTCGCTCAAAAAAAACCGCTCCTCAGGCGCTCACCCGCTGCACCGTTCCCTGCGCGTTCTCGAGCATGCGCGTCAGCATGCCTTCCAGCTGGCGCGCCTCGGCCTTGGTGAAGCCCCGCAGGAAACGGTTGGCCACCGCCAGCGAGATTTCCCGCATGCGCGGATAGGCCGCGCGTCCTTCATCGCTGAGCTCGAGGTGCATCAGCCGCCGATCGTGCGCACTGCGATTACGCCGGATCAGTCCCTTGGTCTCCAGGCGATCGAGCATGCGCGTCATCGCGCCCGCGTCGTAGGAGATCCCCTTACACAGGTCCGATGCCGACATCGGCCCCTCGGCTGCCGCCAGGTTGGCGATGATGATGAGCTGCGCCGCGCTCAGCTCGAGCGGCGCGAGCCGTCGGTCGGCAGCCAGGTCATGATCCAGCGCCGCCAGCATCTCCACCCGCACGCGACTGAGCAATGCGCCGACACTCTTCTTCGGCTGATACGTCGCGAGGTCGTAAATGTCACTCATGGCCGAGCTCCTGCGAATCTCCCCTTGGGGGGACGGGCGACCGCTCTTTGGGTCCACCGCAACGATAGTTGCCTAGGCTGTTTTTGTCAAGGCTTTGACTGCCCCGGCAGGACCTAGCCCTGCCCCGCCCTTTTACGGCTCAGCCCCCGCGCGCGGCTGCAGTAGAATCACGCGCCTCGCCGGGGTGTAGCTCAGACTGGTAGAGCGCTACGTTTGGGACGTAGATGTCGCAGGTTCAAATCCTGTCACCCCGACCAATAAAAACAGTAACTTCCGCACTATCTGAGCCCGGAAAGCGCTTCCATCAGCGATCCGAGCTCCGCTCATGCTCCAGGACAACCTCACCGGGGCAACGTCGCCGGATCTCGTGCTCGGCGCAGCTGGATGCGCCGAGCACTTGGCCAGAGGTCGCGTGACGGTGCGATTTCGCCCGTGTCAGGCACTCAAACCGCGGATTCGTAGAACTGTGCGGCCCAGCGGCGGAACTCATGGATCGGGCCATCGGCGGCACACAGCAGCGGCTGCGCGCGGTAAACCTTGTTAGCCCAGATCGGGAAGTCCTGCTCGAGGGTGCGCACGTTGTCTGCCACGTAGCGACTCAGAGCAGCGGCGATTTTCGGATCGGCCCGATCACATTCGCGCGTCAGAACGGAGAACGACAGGCGTGTCATCGTGGCATCCACGGGTGTCTGGCCGATCTGGAAGATCACTGAGAACAGCCCACGGTAGTGGACCTGCGACAGGCCCAGGCCCCACGTGTCGACTCGGAAACTGAAGTTCTCGCGCCGCTTGTCGAGCAGTTCGATCTCCTTGCCCGTATCGGCACCCCAGCGATAGAGCGCACCTTCAAAAGAGCTGACGACGCCACTCGGGGCATCGAAGCCGTGCACGGTCATCACGTGCGGGAAGTCGATCCCATTCTCCAGTATGTCCTGCGGATGCGCCTGAATCGTCCACTGAAAGTGGTCCCAACGTGCGCCGTACTCGGGACTGCCCCACTCAGGGATAACCGGCACCTCGAACTCAGGCGCTGTGCCGTGTGGGTGGTACCAGAACCAGACTGCGCCGTTGCGCTCGATCACGGGGTAGGTCCGCAGGCGAGCGTTGGGTGGGATGAGCTTTGAATAGGGGATGCTGCGGCAACGGCCTCCGTAGTCCCACTCCCAGCCGTGAAAGGGGCACCGCAACGCGGAGCCGACGACCTTGCCGCCGACACCGAGGTGCGCCCCCAGGTGCGGACAATGGGCATCCGCGAGCGCCACGTGGCCCTCCTCGGTGCGGAAGATCACCAGCTTGCGACCGACGTAGGCGAGCGACTGCACTGCGCCCGCTGGCAGCTCATCGGCGTAAAGAGCCAGGTACCAGCCGCGCGCGATGGGCAAGGGAGCAGGCACTTCGCTCGGCGCCATCGGCTTCGGCTCAGAACTTGCGCGACACGTAAAGCGTCACCATGGAAATATCATAGTACGCGTCCTGGCGGTATCCGCCCTGCGGATCGCTCGGAAGGTTCCGCAGTCGATTGAGCTTTGAACCGTATCGATAATCGATGCCAAGATCCCAGTGCGGCACGACGCTGCGCCACTGAAGTCCGGTGCCGAAATAAAATCCGTAGGCCGGGGTGGGCGCGGCGTAACGCGCCGCCCCAGCAAATAAATTCAAAGCCAGGGGCCCGGTAAACCGATAGCGATAGTCGAAGAGGCGCGCGCTGATCAGGGACAGCCCCTGAATGTCGTCCGCTTCAACGGCCACCCCCAGGTCCTGATGCTGCGAGACCGCGCGCCGCGCGCCCAGCGCAACGTGCGGTCCGTAGGCGGTGCCTGACTCGATGCGCGGGGTATTCACGGTAATGTCCGCCAGGACACGGTTCGCGACCACTCCGGCATCGACAAAAATCTCAGCGTTAGCGGAGTGCGCGGGATCCGAATCTTCCGCGGCGTCGTAGTCGGAGTGCAGCGCATCGCCGTAACGCAGGAAACCGGCGAACCGGGTGTAACTCGCACCGTAAACGTCGCGCCCGTAGTCCACCTCGGTCCCCACAATGTAATCCCGCCACGGGTAGGAATAGATCAGCGAGCCAGTATATGCATGGTGATATGCAAAGTTGGAGAAGAGCGAATAGGGCTCGTTGGTGAGTGAGCGGAACTGTGCCTCGAGCAGGCCGCCGAAGTGCGGCTCCCACCCCACCCGCAACATGTTGCTCTGGCCGCCCACGGCGTCACCGAACTGCCGTTGATCGCCAAACCAGTGGCCTATGCTGAGTAAGTAATTCGTTATGCCGTCGCCGTAGCCGGTCTGGGTCGTGGTAGCCGCCTTTACGTACCAGCTGGGCTGCCACTCGGAGAACTCGTAGGTGACGTCGAACGGTCCGAGACGCGGAAAGTGAATGCCCGCCGAGAAATCGGTCCGTGAAAACGTAAAACTGCCGCCAGAGGTGTCATTTCCCGCATATTCGAAATACACGGAGAAGGGCACCTTGCCCGGAAAGATGAAGTTGCTCGTGAGCGAGGCTTCCTGTTTGCCGAGCACGGGCGTGCCCGATGCCGGGACCGACGTCTGTCCCTTGGTGGGATTGAACAGTGCCTGGAAGATGTCACTGAGGCTTTGCCCGCCTGCGGCGCCGCCGCCGAACATGAGCACCCGGTTGGCCGCCAGTGACCAACCCGAATTCTGCGGCTCCATGCCGAGGTGGAAGCCGACAAATTTTGGATTGCCCTGCGTCAGTTGCCCATTGATGAGTTCGATGTTCCTCGTGTAGGAGGTCTGGGCGGCAAATACCTCGTACTGCAGCCCCCAGCGCGTCAACGGAGCGTAGTTCGAGAGCGTCGCGGAGGGCATCGTCGGCGCTTCCGTGCTGATCATCATGGCACTGTCGGTCATCGGCGACCACCAGTGGTCCCGATAGCCGAGATCGAGCTGTGCCCAGTCAAAACCGAGGCTGAGAAATGACCCGGTCGCCGTCTCCCTGCCCTGATAAGCGACACCTCCCACGTTCAGCAACGCGTAGTCGCTCGGCTGGATGTACGCCGCACCCGACACCTGATAGGGAGTCTGCGCCGTTGCGCCGTGCTGGTTGGGCAGCACAGCGTCAGAGCCGTTCGTGAGCGCGCCCTCCACACTGACAAACTCAACGGCGGTCGTCTGCATGTAGGGCTTGAGGGCGCGACGGACGCGCGCGCACAGGACTGCATCGACCGCACACGCTTTCGGCAAAGCCTCCAGTACCACTGCCGCGGGTATCGGGCGGGTCATGACCGGCTTGTCACCCAGAATAAGAACGCGCTCAACTTCGCGCTCGAGCTCGGGGTCCAGATTGAGCGGCAGATAGGGAGTGACCCCCCGGCATACGCGTGAGACTGCAGCGCAGCTAACAGCGCAAAAAACAGGAGGAGTCGTCGTGTCGTCATATTCGTGAGCCACGTCCGTCTGGCCGCTCGCAACGCGATTGCTGCGAAGAATAGCTGGATTTGCCGCAGCCATCGGGACTGTTCCCCTGGGCCGGAGAGACCGGAGTGAGTCGGCAACGGATCATCCCCGGAACCGGGCGTTCACCTGAGTCCTGAGGGGCACCGCATCTGTTGCCTCTGGCAGCAGTGCAAATCGCGCCAGTGCACAGCGGCAGCGTTCATAGGCTTCGATCGCGCGATCCAACTCTGATCCATCCACGTGAAACGGGGCGGCGGGCTGCGGGCGCACTATTCTACCAGTGCGAATCTTCGGCCCGGGGTCCCCGTGCGTTCCGGTGAAAGGGTAAGTACGGTACGTCTGCGAAAACTCCTGTCGCAGCTGCAGAAACCGGCGCAATGCCTGCAGCGTCTCCTGCGGGGATTGCATCAAGGTCTCGTAGGTGACGAGCGCGGCACCTGACTCGCTCGGCAGGCCGTCGCCCAGCATTTTCAGAAACTCGAGTCGCTCGACGTAGTACTCAACCGCTCGGGCGACCGACCACGGCTGCGCGTAATGGACGCGGTACAGTTCGAGGATGCTGGCAATGCTGGCCTCCGGACGCCGCAGCAGGAACAGCACCCGGACGCGCCGCTCCTGCAGCAAGCGGCGGTTCGGAGTGAGGTAGCTGTGATTGACCTGGTCCGCAACGTAACGCAGCCGCCGAAACAGCGCGTGACGCGCCATCCGCGTCACCAGCGCCAGCCGGGCGAGATCGGCTCTCGAGGCATAAACCGCACCACGCTCGCCCGCCGCCGAGATCGCGGGGTTGGTCAGCAGCAAGTGCAGCAGGAGCGTCGATCCGCTGCGCATGTGGCCGAGAAGCAGTAGCACGGACGGGCGCGCGACTCCGACGCTTCCGAGGCCTGCCTCGGCAGCCAGCAGCGCGTGCTCAGTCGTCCAGCGTTCGAGCCGGCGCAAGCCTTTCTTAGCGGCAATGGAGAGCACCGGCATCGGCGCCATTGTAGTGCGTCAGAACTCAGTTGGGAGCTTGCCCGACGCGCCGTCGCAGTGCGGTAGCCCTGGAATCCCACCCCGCGAGCGCAAATCCATCCGACTACGGAGCCGGTCTTCTGCTCAGGGCGAGGGGCTGCTTGGTTCCGCTCGGCAGGAAGCGTCGCGAATCGACTCGTAAGCATCCCGTCCGGAACCTTCCTGAGTCTATGCGCATGGGACAATGCGTCCCGAAAAAAACCGACGCCCACCAGACAGACGACGGCCCATGACGGCACAACTGATCGACGGCAGGCAACTCGCGGGAACCGTTAAGAGCGACGTCCGCGGCGGCATCGAGGCGCTTCTCGCCGGCGCTGGCCGCCGGCCGGGACTGGCGGTGATCAAGGTGGGCGAAGATGCAGCCTCGGCGGTCTACGTGCGCAACAAGCGCCGCGCCTGCGAGGAGGTCGGGATCCTGTCGCTGGCGTACGATCTGCCTGCGGACACTACCGAGTCGCGCCTGCTCGCGCTGATCGACGCCCTCAACCACGATCTGGCCGTCGATGGCATCCTGGTGCAGCTGCCCCTGCCGGAACAGATCAGCCGCACCGCGGTGATCGAGCGGATCAACCCGGCGAAGGACGTGGATGGGTTCCATCCCTACAACATCGGCCGCCTCGCGCAGCGCATCCCGCTCATGCGTCCCTGCACGCCCTACGGGGTCATCCGCCTTCTGCAGCACATCGGCGCACCCTTCAACTTCAAGGGCCAGAACGCGGTCGTCGTGGGTGCCTCCAACATCGTGGGCCGACCGATGTCGCTCGAACTGCTGCTCACCGGCGCCACGGCAACGGTGTGTCACCGCTTCACCGTGGACCTGCGCGAGCACGTGAGCCGCGCCGACATCCTGATCGTGGCCGCCGGCAAACCCGGGCTCATCCCCGGCGAGTGGGTGCGGCCCGGCTCGATCGTCATCGACGTGGGCATGAACCGCCTGCCGAGCGGTCACCTGGTGGCGACTGGAGTTTCCCGCGGCGCGCGCGCGTGCCGCCTGGATCACACCCGTGCCCGGCGGGGTCGGCCCGATGACGGTGGCCATGCTGATGCACAACACCCTCCAGGCCGCCCGGCCCCTGCAGCAGCACGTGCCCGCTTAAGCACGGCGCCACACGGTCGCGCCGCCGGGCTTGTCCTCGAGGACCACGCCGCCCGCAGCCAGCTCCGCGCGGATGCGGTCCGACTCCGCCCAGTTCTTTGCCTGACGCGCCGCGGTACGCGCCGCGATCCGCCCTTCGACCTGGGCATCGCTGAGGGCCTGCGTGACTTCCGGCGGGTGCTCCTCGCCGCCCGCTCCGGCCAGCGGCTGCGGCTTGCCGAGCCGCGCCCATTCGTCCACCGGGACGCTCAGCAGGCCCAGCACCTGCGCCAGCGAACGCAGCTCCGCGGCGAGCGCAGTGACGCGCACCGCGTCGCCCCCGTCACGCGCGGTATTCATCTCGCGCAGGATGTTCTGCAGCACCGCGAGCGCCTCGGGAGTGTTGAAGTCATCGTCCATGCTCTCGAGGAAGCGCTGGGTGTGCGCCCCCGGCGCGGTCGCGGCCGGCGCCACGCCCCGCAGCGCCAGATACATGCGATTCAGGGTGGCGTCCGCCTGCTCGAGCTGCTCGGTGGAATAATTGATGGGCCCGCGGTAGTGGCTGGAAAGCACGAAGAAGCGCAGCACCTCCGGATGCCGCAGCCGCGGCAGCACGTCGCGTACCGTGAAGAAATTGCCGAGCGACTTCGACATCTTCTCCGCATCAACGTTGACGAAACCGTTGTGCATCCACAGGTTCACGAACGCATCCCCGGTCGCCGCGCACGACTGGGCGATCTCGTTCTCGTGGTGCGGGAACTTGAGGTCCAGGCCCCCACCGTGCAGGTCGAAATGCGTGCCAAGGAGCGAGGTGGACATGGCCGAGCACTCGATGTGCCAGCCCGGACGCCCCGCGCCCCAGGGCGACTCCCAGGACGGCTCGCCGGGCTTGGCATGCTTCCACAGCACGAAGTCCAGCGGATCGCGCTTGGCCTCGTCGACCTCGACACGCGCACCCGCACGCAGGTCAGCGAGGCGCTTACCGGAGAGACGACCGTAGCCGGCGAAGCGCGCCACCGCGTACATGACATCGCCGTTGGCGGCCACGTAGGCGTAGTCGCGCCGGATGAGCTCCTGCACCATCGCAATGATCTGCGGCACGAATTCGGTGGCGCGCGGTTCGCGGTCCGGGGGCAGGATGTTGAGACGCGCGCAGTCCTCGTGCATCGCGGCAATGAAGCGCGCGGTGAGCGCCCCGATCGACTCGCCGTTCTCCGCCGCGCGCCGGATGATCTTATCGTCGATGTCGGTGATGTTACGCACGTAAGTGAGCTGCAGGCCGCGCTGCCGCAGGTAGCGCGTGATGACATCGAACACCAGCAGCATGCGCGCGTGTCCGATGTGCACGTAGTCGTACACCGTCAGTCCGCACACGTACATGCGCAGCTGCCCGGGCGTGATCGGCCTGAGCTCCTCTTTCTGCCCGGTCAGGGAATTGTGGATGCGGATCATGCGAAGCGCGCCAGCCGCTCGCGCGCTTTACCGGCGGGCATCGCCTTCAGCAGCGGCGCCAGCTCCGGCCCGTGCGCGCGCCCGGTCAGCGCCATGCGCAGCGGCAGGTACAGCTCCGCCCCGCGGCGGCCGGTGGCCGCGCGCACGGCACCCGCGATCCCCGGCAGATCGGTCGCATCGCGGTCCGCGGCGGCGGCGGCGGCCGCGAAATAGCCGCTGCCCGCGCTGCGCACCATGGCTTCCGCCGCAGGCTCGAGCGCCGGTGGCGCCCCGAAGACAATATCGACCCACGCCCGCGCATCCTCGGGCAGCACCAGGTTCGGCAGCAGCGCCTCGATGAACGCCGCCGCCGCACGCGCCTCGAGCCCCGCCGGCAGCACCCCGCCGAGCCAGGCGCGCGCGGCGTCGCAGTCCAGCCGGTGCACCGCGTCCTTCTGCCACACCTTCAGCTGCTGCTCGTCGAAGCGCGCCGGCGAGCGGCCGAGGTGCCCGGTGTCAAAGGCGCGCGCCATCTCCTCGAGGCTCACAAGCCCGTGCAGCGCGCTGGAGTGCCCGAGGCGGAACAGGTGATTGGTGATCGCCTGGGGCAGGTAGCCGCGTTCGCGGTATTCGCGCACGCTGGTGGCGCCGTGGCGCTTGGACAGGGGGGCCCCGTCAGCGCCCACGATCAGCGCCACGTGCCCGTAGGCGGGAGCCGGCAGCCCTAAGGCGCCCAGGATCAGCAGCTGGCGCGGGGTATTGGCCAGGTGGTCCTCCCCGCGCAGCGCCTGCGTCACTCCCATGGCGGCATCATCAATGGCGTTCGAGAAGAAGAACGCCGCGCGGCCGTCGGCGCGGCGGATGACGAAGTCACCGATATCGTCGGTGAGAAAGCTCTGCTGTCCGTGCACGAAGTCGACGAACGTCACGCGCTCCCCGCGCGGCACGCTGAAGCGCAGCGTGCCCGGCAGCCCCTGCGCCACGCGCGCGGCGCGCGCCTCGGGTCCGAGTTCGCGGCAGGTGCCCGCGTAGCGCGGTGGCCGGCCCGCGGCAAGCTGCGTGCGGCGTGACAGCTCCAGTTCGAGCGTGGTGCAGTAGCACGGATAGGCCCGCCCGGTGCGCTCGAGGCGCTCGAAGTACCCGGCATAGAGCGCGCCGCGCTCGGACTGCCGGTAGGGCCCGTGGGCGTCCTCGCGGTCCGGTCCCGCATCCCAGTCGAGGCCGAGCCAGCGCAGATCCGCCATCAGGGCGGCCGTGTGCGCCTCGCTGCTGCGCTCGGTGTCGGTGTCCTCGATGCGCAGCACGAAGCGACCGCCGCCATGGCGCGCCAGCAGCAGGTTAAACAGAGCGGTACGCGCATTCCCCAGGTGCACCTCACCCGTCGGGCTCGGCGCAAAGCGGGTGACGGAAGCGCGCGCGGCGACCTGCGCTGAACTTGTACCGGGCGTCATGTCTCAATGGTACGGGAAACTCACGAATCGCAACAAAACGCCACCGGGCGCGGGGCTGCTATAGAATCCGGCGCCGGCGCGTCGCGCGAGTGTACAAACCCAAGGGAGGATCGATGTCCATGCTGTCCCGGCCCCGCGCCGTTTTGCTCACCGGGCTCATTCTGGGTCTGGCGCTGCTGCCCGGCGCACGCGCGGAAGACGCGCCCGCCCCCGCCGCCGCCACCCCCACCCAGGTGCGGGTGACGACCAACATGGGGGACTTCGTGATCGAGCTGCGCCCCGACCGGGCCCCGCTGACGGTGGCCAACTTCCTGCGCTACGTGCGCGAAGGCTTCTACACGAACACCCTCTTCCACCGCGTCGTGGCCAACTTCGTGGTCCAGGGCGGCGGTCACGACGCCACCTCCT
The DNA here is from genome assembly GCA_963806375.1 of uncultured Pseudomonadota bacterium. Taxonomy (GTDB): domain Bacteria; phylum Pseudomonadota; class Gammaproteobacteria; order Steroidobacterales; family Steroidobacteraceae; genus 13-2-20CM-66-19. The sequence goes on along the minus strand of CAWDXW010000003.1, from coordinate 2,246,713 downwards.
TCAAACTCAAGGAAACCCACGAGAACGTGTTCAACGAGTCGGGCAACGGGCTGCAGAACAAGCGCGGCACCGTGGGCATGGCACGCGGCGAGCCGCCGCACTCGGGCAACTCGCAGTTCTACATCAACCTGGTCGACAACCCGGATCTCGATCCGGTCCCGACGCGCTGGGGCTACACCGTGTTCGGCAAGGTCGTGCAGGGGATGGACGTCATCGAGCGCATCGGCGAGACCCCGACCGGCGCGAACGGGCCGTTCAAGGCCGATACGCCCATGAAGCCGGTCATCATCCAGAAGGTGGAAGTCATCGGGGCACACAGCGTCGCTCCGGCCGTCCCCACCCCGGTGAACCCGACGCCGAATCAGGACGGGATCCTCTCGCCCAAGTAGGCATTACCGCACGTGGCGCGCCTGTTCGTCTCGGACACGCACCTCGACGTCACGGCGCCGGAGGCCACGCAGCAGTTCCTCGCCTTTCTTGCCGGGCCGGCGCGCGCGGCCGAGGCGCTCTACATTCTCGGCGACCTGTTCGAGGCGTGGGTGGGCGATGATGACGCGGATCCGGACAAGGCGCGCGTCTGTGAGGGTCTGAAGAGCCTCGCCGACTCCGGCGTCGCCTGTTTCGCCCTGCACGGCAACCGTGATTTTCTCCTGGGCCCGGGCTTCAGCGCCCGCAGCGGCTGCCGGCTGTTGTGCGACCCGGTCGTGATCCGCCTGGACGGCGAGGACGTGCTGCTCACGCACGGCGATGCCCTGTGCACCGACGACCATGCCTATCAGGAGCTACGCAGCATCGTGCGCGATGCGGCCTGGCAGCGGCGTTTTCTGGCCCTGCCGCGGGTGCGCCGCGAGCTGCTCGCCGACGAAGCCCGGGCCGGCAGCCGCGCCCACACGGCGCGCACGGTGCCCTACATCATGGACGTCAACCCGGCGGCGGTGACGCGCGCCTTCGGGGCCGCCGGTGTACGGCGCATGATCCACGGCCATACACATCGTCCGGCCGTGCACGAGCTGCAAATCGAGGGGATCGCGGCCCAGCGCATCGTGCTTGGGGCGTGGTACGAGCAGGGAAGCTACCTCTCGTACGAGCAGGGCCGCTATCAGCTGCACGCCCTGTCGCGCTGAAGAAGATCCGCAGCACCGACCCGGGCCCCGTCCGTGGGGCGGCGGATCGGCGCACTGCGCTTAGCGCGCGTCAGTTCTGCGCGGCGGGCGGCGCGCCGGTCAGCGGCGGTCCGCCGTGGCCGTGCGGCCCGTGCATCATCTTCGCCAGGATCTGAAACTTCGTGAGCTGCGCGGGCGTGAGCACCGGGGTGAGCTTCTGCACGGTCTGCTGCTCGATCTGCTGGTGCATCGCCTTCATCTGCGTGAAGTCCGGCTCGGTGCCCGAGGCCTTGGCCTGGGCAAAGAGCTGCCTCATCTGCGCGTGCTCGTCCTGCAGGATTGCCTGAACCTGCGGTTTCTGCGCTTCCGTCAGATCCAACAGCGTCGCCAGGTCGCTCATCATCTGCGCCTGATGGGCGGCCTGGTTGGGCGGTGGCGTCTGCGCCGGTGCGGCGGCCGCCAATACCAGCGCCAGCATTAACAGGGTCGGCTTCATCATGGTCTCCTTAACGGGGTGGGTCACTGTCCCGCACGCGGAACCCCAAGCTTAGAGTGCAGCGGCGCGCGCGCGGGTGAGGAATCGTGAGCGAGTGTGTTAGCCGGAGGACTTCTTGAGGTCCGGTGCGACCTCAGGCGCGCGCCGGGGTGCGTGGCAGCACGAGCCGCGCCTCGAGACCCCCGCCCGACATATTGTGCAGCGTGAGGCTCCCGCCGTGCGCCTGCGCGATATCGCGCGCGATACTCAGTCCGAGTCCCGTGCCACCACTGTCGCGGTTGCGTGAGGTCTCGAGGCGGTAGAAGGGCTCGAAGACCCGCTCGAGCTCGGCCACCGGGATGCCCGGTCCCGCATCGCGCACCCGGATGGTGAGCTGCGCGCCATCCTCGAGGAGCACGTCCGCGCGGCTGCCGAACTTGATGGCGTTGACGATGAGATTGGTCAGGCAGCGTTTGAGCGCCTGCGCCTTGCCGGTGAAGGGCTGGTGGGCGTGGCCGCTGACCGTGACCTCGCCCCCGAGCAGCGCGCATTCCGCGCGGATCTTCTGCAGCAGTGCATCGACGTCGACCGGCGTGGGCGGCTCCCCGTCATCGAGTCCGCGGAACAGGGACAGCGCCTGGTGCACCATGCCTTCCATCTCATCAAGTTCGTGCCCGATGCGCTCCTGCATGGCAGGATTGTCGAGCGTCTCCACCTGCAGCCGCAGGCGCGTCAGCGGCGTCTTCAGGTCATGCGACATCGCAGCCAGCACCCGCGAGCGGCTGTCGAGGTAGCGCCGGAGCCGATCCTGCATCGTGTTGAAGGCGCGCGCGGCGTCGCGCAGCTCGCGCGCGCCGCGCTCCTCGAGCTGCGCAGGCCGCAGGTCCCGTCCCACGCTGTCCGCCGCGCTGGCCAGCCGCGAGAGTGGCCGGGTGATGCCGCGGGCCGCGACGTACAGCACCACCACCAGGATCAGCACCAGCAGGATGAGGTTGGTCAGCAGATTGCGCGGCAGCGGCGTCCCCCCGGCGACCCGCGTCACCCGGTAAACCACCGTGCCGCCGTCGGGGAAGTGCACGGTCACGTCGTAGCGCAGGGCATCGTCCTCATGGGCAGCGAGCTCGTGCGCTTCGTAAAACGGCACCGGCACCGGCACCGCAGGCGGCGGAGGCTGGGGGGTGAGAGCGACCTGCACGCCAAATTCGGGGCCAAGCGCTGCACGCAGGTGCACTTCCAGATTGGTCTCGAAGCCCGGCAGGAGCGGCAGGCGCAACGTGCCGCGCCCGGGCGGCGGCTCTGACCTGCGCTCCGGTGGGCGATGCATCACGTGCGGGGCGCGCTCCGGGGGCTGAATGGCGAGCTCACTCACCGCCTGCGCGCGCTCCTCGGCGGTCAGGGACTGCAGCATCAGCGTGCTCTCCGCGATGCGCCGGGTCCATTCGCGCACGCTGCCCTGCAGAATGAAGTGCTCGCGCTCCTGGGCGATCAGGAACAGGGCCACCACCTGCGCGAGCAGCACGGCAATCACCGAGGCCGCCAGCAACTGGCCGAAGAGCGACTGCGGCCAAAGGGCCACGCGTCTCATGCCTGCTCCGGGCCGCGCTCGCGCTCGGCGCGCCGCCTCCGCAGCGGGCGATGCGGACCGCTCCTGCCGGGCGCCAGCGCCCGCACTAATCGGCCACGACGTTCACGCCGATCACGTAGCCCTCGCCGTACACGGTCTTGATGATCTGCGGGGCGCGGGCGTCATCGCCGAGGATCTGGCGCAGCCGGCTCACCCGCACGTCGATGCTGCGATCGAAGGGATCGGCGTCACGCCCCCGCAGCAGTTCGGTCAGCTGCGCGCGGGTCAGTACCCGGTTGGCCGAGGCGAGCAGCACCGCGAGCAGCCGGTACTCGGCCCCGCTCAAGGCAACTTCCTTGCCGGCGCTGTCGGTGAGCGTGCGCGTGATCGTGTCGAGGCGCCAGCCATTGAAGGAAAACCCGCGCACGTTATCCGGGCTCGGATCGCGCGGCGCGTGCGCCGCGCGGCGCAGGATCGCCTTGATGCGCCCGAGGAGCTCACGCGGGTTGAAGGGCTTGGCGACGTAGTCATCGGCCCCCAGTTCCAGACCGATGATCCGGTCGACGTCCTCGCCGCGCGCGGTGAGCATGATGATCGGCACCTGCGAGCGCCCCCGCAGCTCGCGGCACAGTGACAGCCCGTCCTCCCCGGGCAGCATGAGATCGAGCACGACCAGGTCGACGTGCGAGCGCTCCATGACGCGGCGCATCTCCTTGCCATCGGGGACCGCGGTGGTGCGGAACTCGTGCTTTTCCAGGTACTGCGCCAAAAGACCGCGAATCTCGCGATCATCATCGACGATCAGCACGTGTGCCCGGTCATTCATGGTGTTTCGCTGTCCTGAATCAATGAGGATACCGGGGCAACAGACCACTGGCAGCCCCGTTTGGTGCCGTAAATGCCCGCCCGGACTAGCTTGTAAGCAACTGTTGCTCCCGGGCGCTGCGCTGCAGTGGCCCGGAATGAAAACGCAGCACGTCCTCGGGGGTTGTCACCAGCTGCGCTTCGCACGCGGCGAGCGCGGCAAGGCGCGCCGGCCACTCCGTGGCGGCGGCGGCGCGCGCAAAACCGACATACAACTCGAAGTGCCGGGCCTCGCACGCACCGAGCTCCGCGTACAGCCGTCCGAGCGGTGCCGGCAGGTGCGGGGCGAGCAGGCCGAAGCGCTCCGCCGAGCGCGCCTCGATGAGCGCGCCCATGAGCAGCAGGTCGAGCTTGCGACCCGGCTCGGCCGGGCGCAGCGCGGCGCGCAGCTGTTGTGCGTAGCGGCCGGGACGCTGGCGTGTGAACGGGACGCCCGCGGCGCTGAGCGCAGCTGCGACCTGCTCGAAGTGCCGCAGCTCCTCGCGGGCCAGGCGCGCGAGCGCCACGGCCAGCGCGCGATCCTCCGGGTAGGCGAACATGAGCGCGAGCGCCGTGGAGGCGGCCTTCTTCTCGCAGTTCGCGTGATCGAGCAGCACCTCCGGCCAGTGCGCGAGCGCATCGCTCACCCACGCCGCCGGAGTCGCCACCGCAAGAATATTCTGCGGCGCGGACGTCCCGCGCGGCGCCGCAGCGCTCATCGGGCGACCCCGCGCGCGCGCCAGCGCGCGAGCGTCTCCTCGATCGCCACGGCCGCCTCGGCCGCGCTGGCGAAGCGGTCCTCGGGCAGCTTCGCCAGGAGCTTCTCCAGCACCGGCTGGACCGGGGAGAACTTGGCCGGCAGCTGTGGGATCGCCGCCTTTCGGTGCTTGTACACGATCGCCATCGGATTCTCGGCGCGGAAGGGCTTCTGGCGCGTGAGCATCTCAAAGAGGATCACCCCGAGACTGTAGAGGTCACTGCGCTCATCGAGCGGCTCGGCGTGCCCCTGCTCGGGACTCATGTAGTGCGGCGTGCCGAAGATCGTGCCGGTCTCGGTAATGTCCAGCGTCAGTGCCGCATCCTTGGACATGCCGAAGTCGATGAGCGCGATGCTGCCGTCGGCGCGCAGCATGATGTTACCGGGCTTGAGGTCGCGGTGCAGGACGCCGGCGCCGTGCACCATGTCCAGGGCGCGGGCGATGGCGGCGGCGAACTGCAGCGCCTCGCGCGGCGTGAGGCGCGCCCGCAGCCGCTTGCGCAGGTCGCCGCGCTGGAAGTACTCCATGACGAGCCACGCGTGCTCATCGCTTACGCCCAGGTCGTACAGGCGCACCACCGCGGGACCGGCGACGCGCTGGGCGATCTCGTGCTCCTGCAGGAAGCGCCGGAATGCATCGAGCGGCTCCTGGCGCTCGCCGCGGCGGTCGCGCGCCACCTTGATCACGACGAGCGTGCCGGCGCGCTCGCTCTCGGCCAGGTACAGATCCGTGGTCGCCCCGCGCGCCAGCGGGCGGATGCAGCGGTAGCCACGGATGAAGGCCTCGCCAAAGCGCTGCGTGTCGCGGCCGGCGGGACTGGAGCGCCACAGCGCCCGCGCGTGGGCCTGGCGCTGTTCGGCGGCGGTGAGCACCTGCGTGAACACCTCGCGCCCGATCTCCTCGCGGCGCACCGTGAGGACGCCCAGGCCCGCCACGGCGCGCGCCGCCGCCGCATCGCTCCCGCACAGATAGATCAGCGGCGCGAAGCCGGCGCGCGCGAACAGCTCGCGCACCCAGTCCAGCCCGCGCCCGCCGGGCCAGGCCTCGGTGAGCAGCACCGCATCGAACCCCTGCGCGAGGAACTCCGGCGCGAGCGCTCCCTGGCGCATCGGGTGGTGCACGATGAGCTCGGCCTGCGGCCGCCAGGCCATCAGCCGCTCGCGGATCTGCGCGCAGCGGCGCGCATCCGCCTCGATCAAAAGCAGACGCATCGCGGAGATTACAGCATGCGTTCCGACGTCCCGCCATGCGGCCCCGGCAGGGCGCGCGCCGCGGCGGCCCCGAGCTTCAGCCCGATGACCAGATCGCCGACGTTGGTTCCGGTCGGCCCGGTGTGCACCAGGTCGGCGCTCGCCCCCAGGGCGCGCGCCGCATCGGCGCGCGCGAGGCAATCGTCCGCGTCCAGTTCCGCGAGCGCGACCCGGGCGCAGGTGTCGGCATCCACCAGTGCCCCGGCATCATCGGTCACCCCGTCGGTCCCGTCGGTGCCGGCCGCGAGCAGCATGAGTTCCGGATGGCCCGCAATCAGGCGCGCCGCGGCGAGCGCCAGGTGCTGGCTGCGGCCACCGCGGCCGGGCTGCGGCGGCAGCGTCACGGTCGACTCCCCGCCCCATACGCACACCTGCGCGGCCGACAGCACCAGCTCGTGGGCAAAGCGCGCCGCAAGGCGCACCGCACTGTCATCGAAGCGCCGCGGTGCTGCGTGCACTGTGAGGCCGAGTTCGCGGGCGCGCGCGGCGACCGCCGCGACCGCATCGCCGATCCCGGCCACCACGCTGCGCTGCACGTGGTCGGGACCCGACGCCGCAGGCCCCAGGAGCCCGGAGCCGATGACCGCCGGGTCATCCTGCGGCACGTCCGATATGAACAGCGCCCGCGCGCGGCGGCCCTGCAGCTGCGCCGTGAGCCGGCCGCCCTTGAGGGCCGAAAGCGCGATGCGCCTGCGGTTGAATTCCCCGATGGCGATGCCCTCGGTGAGGCCGGCGCGGTTCAGCGCCTGCAGCTCACCCAGGGTGTGACCGGCGCTGAGCACTTCCACCAGACTCGAGGCGCCGCCGGAGATGAGGAACAACGGCTGCGCCTGCGCCGGCAGCCCGCGCACCCAGCCGAGCAGGCGCGCGCCGGCCGCGAGTGAGCGCTCATCGGGCAGCGGGTGAGTGCCGCGCCATACTTCCACGCCAGGGGCCGAGGCCGCCTCGGCGGCCGGGTGGGTGATGATCAGGGTGTGCTCAATGGCACCGCCCAGCGCCTCGTGTGCCCCGCGGGCCATGGCGCCGGCCGCCTTGCCGACGGCGGCGACCCAGACGGGTGCGCTGAGGGCGGCGGCTTCGAGCTTGAGCACCTCGCGCACGCAGCGGGCACCCTCGACGCGCTCGAGGGCCGCCTGGAAGAGCCCCAGCAGCAGCGCGCGCCGCGGGTCGGTACCTTCCGTCAGTTCAGCTCCCGCGAACGACTTTGAGCTTGTTGCGGTCGCGCCGCGCAACCTTGGCCGCATCCGAGCGCTCGAGCTGCAGCCGCTCGAGGTACTCGGGCGTGACGTCGCCGGTCACGTACTCGCCCGAGAAGCAGGAGGTGTCGAACTCCTCGATGCGCGCATCCTCGTGCTTGACGGCGGCGATGAGGTCCTCGAGATCCTGGTAGATGAGCCAGTCGGCGCCGATGAGCCGCGCCACTTCATCCACGGTGCGCCCGCTCGCGACCAGCTCGCTGGTCGCCGGCATGTCGATGCCGTACACGTTCGGGAAGCGCACCGGGGGAGCGGCGGAGGCGAAGTACACCTTGGCGGCGCCGGCCTCGCGCGCCAGCTCGATGATCTGCGCCGAGGTGGTGCCGCGCACGATCGAGTCGTCCACCAGCAGCACGTTCTTGCCGCGGAACTCGAGGTCGATCGCATTCAGCTTGCGCCGCACCGACTTCTCGCGCTGGTCCTGCCCCGGCATGATGAAGGTGCGGCCGATGTAGCGGTTCTTGATGAAGCCCTCGCGGTACTTCACCCCAAGGCGCTGCGCGACCTGCAGCGCGCTGGTGCGGCTCGTGTCCGGGATGGGAATGACCACGTCGATGTCATGACTGGGGCGCTCGCGCCGCATCTTGTCGGCGAGCCGGTCGCCCATGCGCATGCGGGCGCGATAGACCGAGATGTTGTCGATCTTCGAGTCGGGACGGGCGAAGTACACGTACTCGAAGATGCAGGGTGTGTGCCGCTGCGTCGCCACGCACTGCTGGGTGTGCAGCCGCCCCTGCTCGTCGATGAAGACCGCCTCGCCCGGGGCGATGTCGCGCACGAACTTGAACGACAGGCTATCGAGCGCCACCGACTCGGAGGCGAGCATCCACTCGGTGCCGCGCGGCGTGCGCCGCTCGCCGAGCACCAGCGGGCGGATGCCGTTCGGGTCGCGAAAGCCGAGAATCCCATGGCCGATGATCATGGCCACCACGGCGTAGCCGCCGCGGCAGCGGCGATAGACGGCGGTGAGCGCCGCGAACACGTCCGCGGGCGTGATGCGCGCGGTGCCGACGCGCTGCAGCTCCGAGGCGAACACGTTCAGCAGCACCTCGGAGTCGGAGGTGGTATTCAGGTGCCGCCGGTCCTCGCGGATCAGGATCTCGGCGAGCTCGGTCTGGTTGGTCAGGTTGCCGTTGTGGCCCAGGCAGATGCCGTAGGGGGCGTTGACGTAGAAGGGCTGCGCCTCGGAAGCGCTGTCGCACCCGGCGGTCGGGTAGCGCACGTGGCCGATGCCGACGTTGCCCTTGAGCTCGAGCATGTGGTGCTGCTGGAACACGTCGCGCACCAGGCCTGAGCCCTTGCGCACGTACAGCGCTCCCTCCGCGGACGTGGCGATGCCGGCGGCATCCTGGCCGCGGTGCTGCAGCACCGTGAGCGCGTCGTAGATGCGCTGGTTGACCGCGCTGGTGCCGACGATGCCGACGATGCCGCACATGTTAGTTCGCTCCTAGCTGCGCTGTTCGCGCGCGTGCGCCACGTGGGGTTCCCCCACGAGCGAACGCAGGCCGTTGGCGACCGACTCGCCGTAGGGAATCATGAGCGAATGCCGCCACCAGCCTTCCGCCGGCAGCCGCAGCAGCTGACCCAGGATCACGAACACGCCGAGCAGCAGGAAGCCGCGCGCCAGCCCGAAGGCGAAGCCCAGCAGCCGATCCAGGCCGCTGAAGATCGACAGGCGCACGAAATGCCCGAGGGTCGCCCCGACCGCGGCGCCGATCAGCAACACGAGCACCGTGATGATGACGCGTGCCGCCCACGGGCGCACGTCCGAGTCCGCGAGCAGTCCGCCCAGGTGCGGCTCGACCAGGTCGGAAAAGTGCCAGGCGAGGAACAGCGCGACGATCCAGCTGCCGAGTGCCACCGATTCGCGCAGGAACCCACGCAGCGCACCGGCGACCGCGGAGATCAGGATGGCGGCAATTATCAGGTAGTCCGTCAGTATCATCGCAGCCGTTCGTGACCACGCTCAGTTCCGCGCGGCGCGGATTGTACAAGAGAGCGCCCGCGATGCCTAAGACGCGGTTCACGGGCGCCCTCAGGGGTACTTCGGCACGACCGAACCGCCGTGGCCGGCGGCCTGGAGCTTTCCCTGCAGTTGGTTGGCGGCCGCGTGATCGGGCACCGGACCTACGCGCACCCGATACAAGTGCCGGCCACCGGTGCCCTGCGAGACGCTCGCGGCGAACCCCTGCTTCTTCAGTTTCTGCGCCAGGTGCTCGGCGTTGGCCCGGATCGAAAAGCTGCCGAGCTGCACCATCCAGGCCCCGGAGGCCTCCGGCACCGCGGCCGGCGCGCTCGTGCCCGCCGGAGGCGCTGCCGGTGGTGCCGGCGGCTGCGGCGCGGCGCCCGCGCTCGGGGCTGGCGCGGCCGGGGCAGCCGCGGGCGCCGGCGCCTCGGGTGCGGGAACCGGCTGCGGCACGACGCTCGTGGGCTGCGCCGCACCCTTCGTGCGGGCGTCCTCGCCGAGGGTGATGGTGTAGGAGCGTAATGGCGGTTCCTCCGTGGAGGCGGGCACGGCCACGGGCGGCGCGGACCTCACCGGTCCGGTCAGCAGCTCGGGCACCAGGAGCACGATGAGTGCCACGAGCAGAATCGCGCCCGTCAACCGTTCTTTCACCAGCGCACCTACGATTGGGGCTGAAAGCGCGCAACACAAGCGCGGCGGCCACCGCGCGCCTCAACGGCGAGCGCGCTTCCTGCGGCCCGTCGTTAGTATATCCGAAGCCACTCGAGCGCCGGCCCCACCGTGTGCAGCGAGCCGCACACCACCACGCGATCCCCGGGCCGGGCCTGCTGCCGCGCGCGCTCGCAGCCGGCCACTACGGAGGGCACGAGTTCCACGCGCTCGGGTGCGCGCGCCAGGCGCGCGGCGAGCTGCGCGGCGCTGCCGCCGCGCTCGCCCGGAAGCGCACACACGATCCAGTGGTCAATGACCTGCGCGAGCGCGGCGGCGATGCCCGCGGCATCCTTGTCCCTGAGAACACCGATGACCGCAAGCGTGCGCCCGCGCGCCCCGGGAAGCGGGCGCGCCGCGAGCTGCGCGGCGAGCACCTGCGCGGCGGGCTCGTTGTGGGCGATGTCCAGGATCCACTCCACCTCCCCGGGCACCACCTGGAAGCGTCCCGGCAGCTGCACGCGGCGCAGCCCCTGCGCAACGTTCGCGGCGCTCAGGGGCGCGAGCGCCCGGCGCGCACGCACGACGGGCGCGCTGTCCGGCGCGCCCTGCCGCAGTGACTCGAGCGCGGCGAGCGCGGTGGCGGCATTGCGGAACTGGATGTCGCCCGCGAGCGCCGAGTGCGGCAGCTGCGGCAGCGTGACGCCGAGCCCCTGGTAGTCCCAGCGGTCCGCATGCACCTGCCAGCGAAAATCACGCCCGGCGATCACCGGGTGCGCGCCGCAGGCGTCGATCGCGGCGTAGACGCTCTGTGGCATCGCGTGCGTGCCGAGCACCGCCGGGCGCTGCGGGCGGAAGATCCCGGCCTTCTCCGCGCCGATCAGCTCGAGGGTATCGCCGAGGTAGTCGCGGTGATCGAGGCCCACCGAGGCGAGCACCGCCACGTCGGCGGCGAGCAGGTTGGTGGCGTCCAGTCGCCCCCCGAGCCCCACCTCCAGCACCGCCACGTCCACCGGGCGCTCGGCGAAGATCATGAGTGCCGCCAGCGTGTTGTACTCGAAGAAGGTGAGCGTGGTCGCACCGCGCGCCGCCTCGATGCGCCCGAAGGCCTCGAGCAGCGTGGCATCCGCGACCTCGGCGCCCGCCACGCGGATGCGTTCGTTGTAGCGCAGGAAGTGCGGCGAGGTAAACAGGCCGACGCGGGCGCCGTGCGCGCTGAGGAGCGCCTCCAGGTGCGCGGCCACCGAGCCCTTGCCGTTGGTGCCGCCCACGGTGATCACCGCGCTCGCAGGCTCCGTCAGCGCGAGCGCGCGCGCCACGCGGGTGACGCGCTCGAGCCCCATGTCGATGCTGCGCGGATGCACCGACTCCTGCAGCTTCAGCCACTCGGCGAGCGTGCGCATCGCGGCCAGGGCGCGCCGGGCGTGCGGCGCCGCCTACGCGGCGGCGGCCGGCAGCTTCAGGAACAGCCGCAGCAGGGCCGCGATCCGGTCACGCATGTCGCGGCGGTCCACGATCATGTCGATCGCGCCGTGCTCGAGCAGGAACTCGCTGCGCTGGAACCCTTCCGGGAGCGTCTCGCGCACCGTCTGTTGGATCACGCGCGGCCCGGCAAAGCCGATGAGCGCGCGCGGCTCGGCGAGATTGAGGTCCCCGAGAAGCGCCAGGCTCGCCGACACCCCGCCGGTGGTCGGGTCGGTGAGCACGGAGATGAAGGGCAGGTGCGCCTGGGCGAGGCGCGAGAGGGCCGCGGCGGTTTTGGCCATCTGCAGGAGCGAGTACAGCGCCTCCTGCATGCGCGCCCCGCCGCTCGCCGCGAAGCACACCAGCGGCCGGCGCTCCTGGATGCAGTAATCGACGCCGCGCTTGAAGCGCTCTCCGACCACCGAGCCCATCGAGCCGCCGAGGAACTGGAACTCGAACGCGCACGCCACCGCCGGCAGGCCGTGGAGCGTGCCGGTGAGGACGATGAGCGCATCGCTTTCGCCGGTCGCCTTCTGCGCCTGCAGGAGGCGGTCGCGGTAGCGCTTGCTGTCGCGGAACTTCAGCGGGTCCTCGGGGGTGATGTTGGCACCGATCTCCTCGATCGTGTCCGGGTCGAGGAAGCGCTCGAGCCGCTCGCGCGCCCCCATGCGCATGTGGTGGCTGCACTTGGGGCACACGTAGAGGTTGCGTTCGAGTTCGGCGCGGTAGAGCACCGCGTCGCACGCGGGGCACTTGATCCACAGGCCCTCGGGCACCGAGCGCGTGCGCCGCTCGGTCTTGATGCGGGAGGGCATGATCTTCTCGAACCAGGACATCGATTCCGCCCGGACGCGTGCTGCAGGTTACGGGAGCCCCGATCATAGCCGATCGGGCGCCAGCGCCTCCCCGGCCGGGGGCGCCGGCAGATCGAACACCTGCGGGTAGCGTACCGCCACCAGATACAGGCCCGCGGCCGGCGCCGTGGCCGCGGCGCGCGTGCGGTCGCAGCCGGCGAGCACGTCGGCCGCCCAGGCAGGGCTCGCGTCACCCTTGCCCACCGCGATCAACAGGCCCGCGATGTTGCGCACCATGTGATGCAGGAAGGCGTTGGCGGTCGCCTCGATCAGCACCCAGTCCCCGTGGCGCGCCACCGCGAGCCGCTCCAGGCGTCGCACGGGGGACTTGGCCTGGCACTCTGCGGCCCGAAAGGCGCTGAAGTCATGTTCGCCGACGAGGGCCCCGGCCGCCGCCTGCATGCGTGCCGCATCCAGGGCGCGATGCACCCAGGTGGCCCGCCGCGCGTGCAGGGCCGAGCGCGTGCTGCGGTTGAGGATGAGGTAGCGGTAAGTGCGCGCCTCGGCGCTGTAGCGGGCATGGAAGTGCTCCGGCACGGGCTGCGCATAGCGCAGGCTGATGTCGGGGGGCAGTTCGCTGTTGGCGCCGAGCAGCCAGCTGCGCATGGAGCGCACCGCCTCGGTGTCGAAGTGCGCGACCTGCCCGAGCGCATGCACGCCGGCGTCCGTGCGCCCGGCGCAGACCAGCGCCACCGGGGCGGCGGCGATGCGCGCCAGGGCCGCCTCGGTCACCTGCTGTACGGAAGGGGCGGCGGGCTGCGTCTGCCAGCCCGCGTACGCGGAGCCGTCGTATTCAACGCCGACCGCAATCCGGGGCACGCGTCTTGCGCCGGGCGCGAAGGCGTTGGCGCCCGAACGCGCCTAGCCCGGGAGCGACTCGATGAGGCGCTGGGCCTCCTGCTTCTGCGCCGCGGAGCCCTCGGAGAGGACCTCCTCGAGGATGTTGCGGGCACCGTCCGGGTCGCCCATGTCCATGTAGGCGCGGGCCAGGTCGAGCTTCGTGCCGACCTCGCTCATCGTCACCGGCTCCAGGTCCGGCAGCGCCAGATCCTCGGACGACAGGCGCTGGGTGGCCGCGAACGCGGCATCCGGCACCGTGGCCGTGCCGACGTCCAGATCGAGTGTGCCACCATCCTGCGCCGCGTGCGCGCCGGTGGCCGTCCCGACGTCGAGGTCAACGTCCGTGGCGGCCAGGTGCCGCCCGGTGGTGGCGTCGCCCACGTCGAGGTCCAGCCCCGTCCCGCTGAGCGCGCGCAGGCGCGAGGTCGCCGAGCCGTCCGGTCCGGCGAGGTTCGTCGTTTGCGTGAGGGCGGCTTCGAGTTCGTTCTGGTCGAACTGCCAGGCACCGGTGTTCTCGCCCGTCTCCTCCTTCGCGATGCGGTGTGCATCCGCCATCAGGCGGCGCGACTCATCATCGAGCCCGGCGACCAGCGTCGGCCCATCGGGCGTGGAGGCGTGGGCGGAGGCGATGCCCGGCTGGTCGATCGTGTCCACCTGCCCGACGTCCAGGCCGAGGTCATCGATCGCCAGCTCCGCGGTGTGCTCGGTGCCGCCCTGACGCATGGCGTTATCGAGCTTCTGACGGATCGTCGGGTTGTTCGCGGACGCGATCTGCGGTTGCTCGACCGTCGGGCCTTCCAGCTCCGCCGTGTTCCCCCCCGGGCCCTGGCGCATGCGCGCGGTCATCTGCCGCGTGCTGCCGGTGCGGGCCTGGGTGCCCTCGAGAGCGAGGTTGCGATCGGTGATCCCGGACTGCGACTCGGCCGTGGCCTCCAGATCGCCCACCGCTGAGCCGATGTCCAGATCAAGCCCGTGCGCGCCATCCTCGGTGGGGACCGGATCGCCCACGAGGTCGAAGTCCACGCGGCTCTGGCCGCCCTCGAGGTCGAGGTCGACCCCGCCCGCTGCAGCGCCCGTCACCCCGCCGGCGCCGGAGAACAGCGCATCCTCGGGGGCGAGCTGCTTGCCCATGATCAGGATCTTTTCCCACTCGCCGGGGGCGGCCTCCTGGCGGCTCTCGGCGAGCTCGCGCGCGGCGGTCAGGAACTGCTCCTTGTTGCCCCAGACGAAGAAGACCTCGAGGAGCTTGAGCTTCAGGTCGCGGCGGCCAGGCTCGCGCGAGATCGCGATGCGGATCAGGTCCGCGGCCTGATCGTAGAGACCGTAGGCCATGTGGAAATCGGCTTCGGCCAGGGGATCGCCCTGGTCGAGGTTGATCGCGGTCTCGCTGCTGATGGTCTCGTCGCTGGCGACGTGCTTGGGCGCTGCCATCACCGGCTGCGTGCCGGTCATCGAGGGGCGCGGCCGCTCGTGCGAGCCGGTCTCCTCGACCAGGAAGGCTGCTTCCGGAAGCGGGGCCGCAGCGCCGCTGCGCACCACGACCGGACGCGGCGGCGGTGGCGGTGCGGGCTCGGGGAAGCTGTCGCGGGCGCTCATTGAGCCCAGATCGGCCGTCTCGGCGCCGGCGGCGGCCAGGCGTCCGAGGGAGTCGTCGAACTCGCTCGAGCGGCGGGTCTTCAGCTGGCGTACGCCGAAGAACGCCAGAAGTCCGAGTGCCACCAGCGCCAGCACCCACCACAGGCTCATCAGCGTATCGAAGAACGAGCGGCCGGCGGGCATCACGCTCGGCGGTGGCGTCTTTACCTTCGCCGGCGGCGGCGCGGGAGCCGCTTCAATCGGCGGCGCCGGGGCGGGTGCTTCGCTGCTCGCCGGCGGGGGCTGCGTGGCCGGCGCAGGTGCGGCGGCGGGCGGTGGTGCAGGGGCGGGAGCCGGGGCCGCCTGCTTGGCGGCCGCCTCGGCCTGCATGCGCGCGAGTTCCTGGTTCTTGAGTTCCAGGAGGCGCTTGGATTCACTCGCCGCCGCGGCCTGCGCGGCCGCGCTCCCGGCGCCCTTGGCACCGGAGGTCGCCGCCGGGGCGGGCGGCGGCGCGTTCGCCGCTGCCGGGGCCGTTTCGGACGGGGTCACGAGCTTCAGGCGGCCGGGCTTCTCGGTAGCTGCCGTGGCGGCAGCGGCGCCCGGCGCCGCGCCGCGCCAGGCGGCGTACTGACGACGGATCTCCGCGGTCGCCTCGGCCGGGGAGACGGCCGCCGCCTCGGAGGCCTCGGGGATGCGCAGGACCGCGCCCGAGCGCAGCACGTTCATGTTCTGACGGAACGCCTGGGGGTTCGCCTGGTAGATCGCGAGTATCCAGCTGCGGGCCTTGGGCGTGTTCGCGCCCGCGCCGGCAACGCCGCTGGCGATCTCCGACAGCGTCTCTCCGCGCTGCACCAGGTGCGAGTTGCCACTCTCGGCACTGGCCGGCTGCGCGGTCGCGGTCGCGGTCGCCGCATGCGCGGGGCGCGCCGGAGCGTGAGCCGGGGGCGGGGTGGGGGCCGCGCTGCTGCCCTCCGGGGCGGCGGCCGCGGTGGCGGCTTCCGCCGGCGCAGGTGCGGCCGCGGGGGCCGGTGCGGCCGGGGTTTCCGCCGCGCGCGCAATCGAACCTTCGCGCGCGCCGGTGCCGGTGGCTGGCGCGGTGACCGGGGCACTCGCTACGGCCGATTCGCCCGGTGCGTACACCGGCGGGTCGAGCAGCATGGTGTATTCGCGCACCAGGTGGCCGCGCGACCAGCTGACGTCCACCAGCAGGGTCACGAAGGGCTCGGTGATCGGGTCGGTGGAGCGCAGCCGGATGGTCTGCCGGCCGTCGCTGCCGCGTGCGCTGGTGAGCTTGATCGAACTCATGTAGGTCGGCCAGTCCAGGCCGTAGCGCGCGAAGGTATCCCGCGAGGCCAGCTGGACCTGCACGGTATTGGCCTCGTCCGGGGCGACGTCGACCAGCTCGATGTCCGCATCCAGCGGTGCATTGAGCGGCGAATGAAGATGAATGTCTCCCAGACCTAAGGCAAACGCTGCAGACGGCAAGGCGAGCAGCAATGCCATCGCCCGAGCGGAGCGTTTGGCGAACATCAGGGCACCCCGACAGGAATCATTGGGTGAAATATCTTGTAAAAACAAAAGGATGGGGCATAAGTTGCGACCCCCCCATCAATACCGCGGCAATATAACTTAAATAGGTCGCCGGGCCAAAGCCTCTGCGATCTGTACGCTGTTGAGGGCCGCCCCTTTACGCACATTGTCCGCAACAACCCATAAGTTAAGTCCACGGTCCGGGGCGAGATCTTCACGGATTCTGCCGACATAAACTGTGTCGCGGTTCGCTGCCTCGGTAGCCGCCGTGGGGTACCCGCCCAGCCGCCGCTCGTCCAGAACCGTGACGCCGGGCGCATTTCGCAGCAGTTCGCGCGCCGCCGCCGCACTCAGGGGCCGGCGCGTGTTGATGTGGACCGCCTCGGAATGCCCGTAAAACACCGGCACCCGCACGGCGGTGGCATTCACGCGCAGTTGCGGCTCGCCGAGGATCTTGCGGCTTTCCCACACGATCTTCATCTCCTCGCGCGTGTAGCCGTTGTCCTCGAACACATCAATGTGCGGGACGCAGTTGAAGGCGATCTGCTTGGCGCCGTCCTGGCACTCGATCGGGCCCTTGCCGCTCAGGGCAGCGATCGACTGTCGCGCCAGTTCCTCGAGCGCCTCGCGCCCGGCGCCGGAGACTGACTGGTAGGTCGCAACGTCGATGCGCTCGAGCCCGGCGGCGTCGTGCAGCGGCTTGAGCGCCACCATCAGCTGGATCGTCGAGCAGTTGGGGTTGGCGATAAGGCCGCTGGTACCCACGGTGTCGAGTGCCTGCAGATTGACCTCCGGCACCACCAGCGGCACGTCCTCGCGATAGCGGAACTCGGAGGTGTTGTCGATGACCAGGCAGCCGGCGGCCACGGCGCGCGGCGCATGCTCGCGCGACACGGCCGCACCGGCGGAAAACAGCGCGAAGTCGCACTGCGCGAAATCGAACTTCTCGAGCGGCTGCACCGGCACGTTGCGGCCGCGGAAGCTGACGCTGCGGCCGACGGAGCGCTCGCTCGCCAGCGCCACCAGCGTAGCGACCGGGAAGTTGCGCTCCTCGAGTACGCTGACCATGGTCTCGCCGACGAGCCCGGTGGCGCCGACGACGGCGACACGAAATTGCCTGTCCATGGGATCTTCCTCGCCTGCGCGCTGCGCGCCTCAGCGCGCGCGCGTGATGTCGGGCGTGCCGGATCGCACGTCCATGTTCTGCGCGCGGTGGCGCAGGTAGTGATCCATCAGCACGATCGCCAGCATCGCCTCGGCGATCGGCGTGGCGCGCAGCCCGACGCACGGGTCATGCCGCCCGGTGGTGACGATCTCCACCGCGTTGCCGGCCGTGTCGATGGTCATGCCGGGCACCTGGATGCTGGAGGTCGGCTTGAGCGTCAGGTGCGCGATCACGTCCTGACCGGTGGAGATGCCGCCGAGGATGCCGCCGGCGTTGTTGCTGGTGAAGCCCTGCGGCGTCAGCGCATCGCGGTGCGCGCTGCCCTGCTGCGCCGCGGCGCGCGTGCCCGCGCCGATCTCGACCGCCTTCACCGCGTTGATGCTCATCAGCGCGTGGGCGATGTCGGCATCCAGGCGATCGAAGACCGGCTCGCCCAGGCCCGGTGGCACGCCGCTCGCCAGCACGGTGACGCGCGCACCGATCGAGTCCCCGGCCGCGCGCACCTTCCAGATGAGGGCCTCGAGCTCAGCGAGGCGCTGCGGATCGGGGCAGAAGAACGCATTCTGGTAGGCGAACTGCGGCTCGACGGGCTCGATCACGCAGCGCGCCGACCTGGCTCAGGTAGCCGCAAATGCGCACCCCGAGCCGCTGCGCGAGGTAGCGCCGCGCGATGGCGCCGGCGGCGGTGCGCATGACGGTCTCGCGCGCCGAGGAGCGCCCGCCGCCGCGATAGTCGCGCACGCCGTACTTCTGCTGATAGGTGTAGTCGGCGTGCCCGGGGCGGAAGCGGTCCTTGATCTTGTCGTAGTCGCGCGCCCGCGCGTCGGTGTTCTCGATGAGGATGCCGATCGGCGTACCGGTGGTGCGCCCCTCGAAGACCCCCGAGAGGATGCGCACCTGGTCGCCCTCGCGACGCTGGCTGACGAAGTGCGAGGTGCCGGTGCGGCGGCGGTCGACATCCTGCTGCACGTCCGCCTCGCTCAGCTCGAGCCCGGGCGGGCAGCCATCGACGATGCACCCGAGTGCCGGCCCGTGGCTCTCGCCGAAGGTCGTCACGGTGAATAACTTGCCGATGCTGTTGCCGGACATGGATTCAGTGCTTCGTCAGCTGCTCGCGTGTCAAGAGAAAAACGCCGCCGCCACCGCGCTCGAAGGCCAGCCACACGAAGGGCAGCCGCGGAAAGGCGCGCCGCAACGCCTGCTCGGTGTTGCCCACCTCCACCACCAGCAGGCCGCGCGGCTTCAGGTGCCGCGCAGCCTCGCGCAGGATGACGCGCACCGAGTCGAGCCCGCTGCGGCCGGATGCCAGGGCCACCCGCGGCTCGTGCCGGTATTCCGGCGGCAACCGGGCCAGCTCGCGCGCCCCCACATAGGGCGGATTGCTCACGATGATATCGTAGGTGCGCCCCGGGAGAGCGCGGAAGTGATCGGAGCGGCGCAGCCGCACGCGCGCCTTGAGGCGGTGGCGCCGCACGTTGGCCGCGGCCACGGCCAGCGCCTCGGGACAGATATCCACGGCGTCCACGCGCGCGCGCGGCAGCGCGCGCGCCGCGGCGATGGCGATGCAGCCCGAGCCGGTGCCCAGATCGAGCACGCGCCGCACCCGCGCCGGCTCGAGCCACGGCGCAAAGCGCCGCTCGATGAGCTCCGCGATCGGCGAGCGCGGAATGAGCACCCGCGGATCGACACGGAAGCGCAGGCCCGCAAAGCCGCTGATGCCGGTGAGGTAGGCCGCGGGGATGCGCTCACGGATGCGGCGGGTGATGAGTGCGCGGGCGCGCTGCGCGGCCGCCGCGCCCACCCGCCGCCGGTAGAGCGCGCCGCTGGCGGCGTGCGGTAGCCGCAGCGCGTGCAGCACCAGTGCGGCCGACTCGTCGCGCGCATTGTCGGTGCCGTGCCCGAAGTACACCCCCGCGCGCGCGAGGCGCCGCGCGCCCGCAGCGATCAGCGCGCGCACCGTGGGCGGCGCGCGACCGCGGAGCGTGCGCCCGCGCGTCATCGGCGTGTGAAATAATTCGCTCATGACCCTGCCACCATCCCGCTGGCTCCTGATCGCGGCCGCACTGGGCGCGGCCCTCGCGGGCTTCTACCTCGCGCGACAACTTGACAGGCCCGCCCCGCAGCTGGCAAGCGGCACGTGGTTCCCGGCCGCGCGCGAACTGCCCGACTTCAGCCTCCTCGACGGTGCGGGGCGCGCGTTCACGCGTCGCGACCTCGAGGGCACCCCGACGCTGCTGTTCTTCGGCTTCACCCACTGCCCGGACGTGTGCCCGACGACACTGCTCAAGCTCGCACAGGTGCGCCGGCAGGCTCCCCTGCCCGGCGGGCTGCGCGTGGCGTTCGTGTCGGTCGACCCGCAGCGCGACACCCCGGCGGTGGTGGGGCAGTACGTGCACGCGTTCGATCCGCAGTTCATCGGCCTCACCGGCGAACCCTCTGCCGTGGCCGAGCTCGCGCGCGGCTGCGGGGTGGCGGTGAACCGCGTCGAGCTGCCCGGCGGGGACTACACCATGGATCACTCGGCGGTGATCTTCCTGCTCGATGCCGATGCGCGCCTCGTGGGCCTGTTCACGCCGCCGTTCAACGCCGCGGCGCTGGCCCAGGACCTGCGCGCCGTGGCGCCTTCCCTCACGGGCGCGCGCCGGTGAGGGTAGCGGCTCCGGATCCGGACCGCCTCGCCGGGCGCGCCTTCATCGCCCTGCAGTACCTCCTGCCGCAGCACGCGCTGACCGCGCTGGTGCACGCGGTGACACGCAGTCGCGTGCCGCGGGTGAAGAACTTTCTGATCGAGCGCTTCGTCGGCAGCTATCACCCGGACATGAGCGATGCGCTGGAGCCCGAGCCGTTGAAGTACGCGAGCTTCAACGCCTTCTTCACGCGCGCGCTGCGCCCGGGGGTGCGCCCGGCGGATCCGGACGCGCGTGCGCTCGTCTGCCCGGTCGATGGCGCCGTAAGCCAGAGCGGGCCGCTCGAGGGCAACTGCCTCGTACAGGCCAAGGGCCATGCCTACACGCTCGAGACGCTGCTCGATGAGGCGGGCGGCTGGGCGGACGCGTTCCGCGGCGGTAGCTTTGCGACGCTGTATCTGGCGCCGTTCAACTATCATCGTATCCACATGCCCCTCACGGGCACCCTGCGCGCCGCCTGGTACGTGCCCGGCGCGCTGTTCAGCGTCAACGCCACGACCGCCGCGCGCGTGCCGGGCCTGTTCACGCGCAACGAACGCATCGTGTGTGTGTTCGAGCACGACGCGCTCCTGTTTGCGCTGGTGCTGGTCGGCGCGCTGTTCGTCGGCAGCATGTCCACCGTGTGGCACGGCGAGGTGACCCCGCGGCGCCCGCGTCGCCGTGCCACCCTGCCGCTGCAGGCGCTCGCCGCCCCACTCACCCTGGCGAAGGGCGCGGAGCTGGGGCGCTTCAACATGGGCTCGACCGTCATTCTGCTCCTGCCACCGGGGGCGGCGCGCTGGCGCACGCCGCTCGCGTGCGGCAGTCCCGTGCGCGTCGGCGAGTCCCTGGCGCAGCTGTCGTGAGTGCCGGGGAGGACTGGCGACCGAGTGCCGCGCCCGCGCGCCTCGCCGCGCGCGCCCGGCTGCTCGCGCGCGCGCGCGGATTCTTCGCCGAGCGCCAGGTGCTCGAGGTCGACACGCCGCTCATCGTCAACACCGCGGTGAGCGATGTGCACATCCACGCCGCCGAGGTGCGGCTCGCGGGTGCGCAGGCCGCGCCGCACTTCCTGCACACCTCGCCCGAGTACGCCATGAAGCGCCTGCTCGCCGCCGGCAGCGGGGATATCTACCAGATCTGCCACGTCGCGCGCGGCTTCGAAGCCGGGCGCCTGCACAACCCCGAGTTCACGCTCATCGAGTGGTATCGCCTGGGGTTCTCCCTCGGCGCCCTCATGGACGAGGTCGAGTCCCTGGTACGCGCACTGCTCGAGGGCGCCGGCGCGCGCCGCAGCGAGCGGCTGAGCTATCGGGAGGTGTTCCAGCGCACCCTCGGCCTCGACCCCTTCCGCGCGAGCGCGCCGCAGCTGGCGCACGCGGCGGCCGCGGCCGGCTTCAGCGGCGGCGCCGCGCGCACGCCCGATGAGTGCCTCGAGCTGCTCATGGGGGCGCAGATCGGCCCGACGCTCGGGCGCGGCGGCCTCACCTTCGTGTATGGCTACCCGGCCAGCCAGGCCGCGCTGGCGCGCCTGGATCCGCAGGACCCGCGCACCGCGCAGCGCTTCGAGCTGTACGCCGAGGGGCTCGAGCTCGCCAACGGTTTCCACGAGCTCAGCGATGCCGCCGAGCAGCGCACGCGCTTCGCGCACGACCAGGCCGGGCGCGCCCGGCGCGGCCTGCCGGTCCGGGCGCTCGATGAGCGCTTCCTTGCCGCGCTCGCGCACGGGCTGCCGGAGTGCGCCGGCGTCGCGCTCGGCTTCGATCGCACGCTGATGCTCGCCACCGGCGCGGCGCACATCGATGAGGTGCTGCCGTTCCCGACCGCGCGGGCGTGAAGCGCGCCTGCCGGACGGCTGCAAAAGCCGGCACAATAGCGGCGCTGCCCGTCACCCACGGACCCCGAAACTTCGTATGAGCCACGCGGCCCAGCGCCACGACTTTCGCGACAAGCCGCGCGCCTATGAGCAGCTCGCCCAGGAGCTCGGCGCGCTGCTCGCCGGCGAGCGCGACACGATCGCCAACGCCGCCAACACCGCCGCATTGATCTTCGGGGCGCTGCCGCAGGTTAACTGGGCGGGCTTTTACTTCCTCAGGGACGGAGAGCTGGTGGTCGGGCCGTTCCAGGGGCACCCCGCCTGCGTGCGCATCGCGCTCGGCAAGGGCGTGTGTGGCACGGCAGCCGCCGAGCGCCGCACGCTCATCGTCCCCGACGTGCACGAGTTCCCCGGGCACATCGCCTGCGATGCGGCTTCGCGCGCCGAGATCGTCGTGCCGCTGCTCAGCGGCGGCACCCTCCTCGGGGTGCTCGACGTCGACAGCCCGCAGCAGGCCCGTTTCGATGCGGCCGATGCCGCGGGACTCGAGCGCCTCGCGGCCGTGTTCCTCGCCGCGATCGCCGCGCCGCCGCCGGGCGGCGGATGACCCCGGCGCAGCGCGCAGCGCGCGGCCTCTTGGCCGGCGCCGCTGCCTTCACGATCTGGGGACTGTTCCCGCTCTACCTGCACCCGCTGCGCGAGGTGCCGGCCGTGCAGGTGGTCGCACACCGCATCAGCTGGTCGTGCCTGTTCATCCTGGCGTGGATGCTGGCGCGCGGCGAGCTGCGCGTGCTCGCCGGCATCTTCACGCAGCCGGCGCTGCTTGCGCGCCTGCTGCTCACGGCGCTCCTCATCAGCACCAACTGGCTGGTGTACGTCTGGGGCGTCAGCCACGGACACATCGTCGACACCAGTCTTGGTTACTACATCAATCCGCTGATCAACGTGGTGCTCGGGATCTTCGTGCTGCGCGAGCGCTTGAATCCCGTGCAGTGGACGGCCGTGGCGCTGGCGGCCGTGGCGGTGGCGTACGTGACCTACGAGGCCGGGCGGCTGCCGTGGATCGCGCTCACGCTCGCCTTCAGCTTTTCCCTCTACGGGCTGGTGCGCAAGCTGATCCGCGTGGAGGCGCTCCCGGGGCTGGCCACCGAGACGCTGCTCCTCGTGCCGCTGGCGGCCGGGTACCTGTGGTGGTGCGCGCAGGCTGGCCGCGGCGCCTTCCTGCACGCCGGCGCCACGGTGAACGCGCTGCTCATCGGCATGGGGCTGGTGAGTGCGCTGCCGCTGTTCCTGTTCGCCTTCGCCGCGCGCCGGCTGCCCTACTCTACCGTCGGGATCCTGCAGTACATCGGACCGAGCCTGCAGCTGGCGTGCGGGGTCCTCGTCTTCCATGAGCGCTTCGACGGTGCACGCGCGGTGGCCTTCATGCTGATCTGGCTGGCGCTGGCGATCTACGCGGCCGACGGGGTGTGGCGCTCGCGCGCGCCGGCACCGCTGGCGCGCGCGAGCGGCGGCTGAGCCCGCGCGCGCGCTAGAACTTCAGGCCGACGGTGATCGGCACGTACTCGAACTTCTGCGGCAGCTGGATCTGGTTGTAGCGTGCCTCGACGAACAACGTCATGCCGCTGCGCAGCGCGAAGGACATGCCGGCGCCGGCGTTCCAGCCGAACTTGGTGGTGTCGTTCTGCGACACGATGACATCCCCGGAGCCGATATAGCAGAAGCCCCACCAGGGATCGCACACATAGCCGTAGCCCTGGGTGGTGAGCGAGACCTGCGTGTAGTAGCCGCCGCCGCCGGCGATCACGTAGCCGTAGGAGCCTGGGGTAAAGGGAAAGCGCAGCTCGGCGTTGGCGGTGACGGAGAACAGGTCCGCCCAGCCGCTGTTGATCTGCAGCCCGCTTTGCTGCGTGCCCTGATTGAGGAGCTGGTTCGTGGCGTTGTTCTGCGCGTAATTCATCTCCACGCGCAGCGCGAGCGGGCTGCCGGGCTGGCGGAACGCCACCCCGAACCCGACGTCCCAGCCGCCCTGCAGGATGTTGCTGGTCTGACCCGTCGGCTGGTTGAAGCCACCCAGCACATACAGCTGCACCGGGCGCGAATCCGGGCTGCTCGGGGTGTAGTAGTACTGCGCGTGCGCGGCCGGAACCAGACCCAGCAGCCCGAGGGCTGCGAACAGCGTATTACGGAGTGACATAAGCGAAAACTCGCGCATGATCGGGTGCTGAGCTTAACGCATCAGCACCGGCGCGGTTTACTAGCGGCCGCGCGAGATGTACTCACCCGTGCGCGTATCAATGCGGATCACTTCGCCCTCGTTGATGAAGAGCGGCACGCGCACCACTGCACCGGTCTCGAGCTTTGCCGGCTTCTGCCCGCCGGTGGCGGTGTCACCGCGCAGCCCAGGGTCGGTCTCGACGATCTTCAGCTCGATGTGCGGCGGGGGCGTGACCACCAGCGGCACGTTATTCCACAAGGTCACGATGCAGACCACGCCGTCCTTGAGCCACTGGGCGTTGTCACCGAGGGCGGCCTTGCCGGCGGTGTACTGCTCGAAGTTGTCCGGCACCATGAAGTGCCAGAAGTCCCCGTCCTGGTAGAGGTACTGCATCTCGGTGTCGACGACGTCGGCGGCCTCGAGTGACTCCCCGGAGCGGAAGGTCTTCTCGATCGTGCGTCCGGTCTTGAGGTTGCGCACCTTGATGCGGTTGAAAGCCTGACCCTTGCCGGGCTTCACGAACTCGTTGTCGATCACCGCGTATGGATCGCCATCCAGCAGGACTTTCATGCCCCCGCGGATCTCGCTGGTGGTAAAGCTGGCCATGTGTCGCTCTCGTAAGGTAGGGGCGGTTTTCCGGATGCGCAGCCGGCCCAAAAAGGCCGCGTATCATAGCGGCATCGCCTAAGCCCCGCCAGCGAGGCACCCGCGGCCACGCTTCAGCGTGCGCGGATGCGCCGCCAGTGCGCCAGCGCGGCGATGATCGACACGAGTCCCAGCCACTCGTGCACGAGCGCGGCCACGGCATGCGGCTGCGCCGTCGTGTAGTCGAGGGCGTAACCGCTCACCACCAGCACGCCGGCCAGCCCGAGCAGCCACAGCCCGGAAGGGCGGTTCACCCCCTGCCGCCAGCGCACCCGGATGTGGCCCGCGCCGACCCAGCCGAACAGGAACACCGCGGCCACCGCGACCAGGCCGTGCACGCGCAGGAGCGGTGTCTCCCAGGGGTTCGGCAGCAGCCCGAATTCATTGCGCCCGGGGAACACCCGGTGCAGAAGCAGCCACAGCGCCCCGGACAGCCACAGCAGCGCGCACACGCCCAGCAGCGTGGTGCGCAGCGCGCGCGACATCGGCGCCCGCAGCACCGCGCGCAGCGCCAGTTCCTCGGGCGTCGGATGCCGATGCACCAGGCGCTCTATCCGGCCGCCGCCGGGGAGAGCACCACCTGCCACAGCGCGAACAGCCAGCGCACGCCCTGCGTGACGTGCTCGCACGAGAGCGTGGCGCCGGCGATGTTCTTGATGTCCGTGTGCACCCGGAGCGCGCCGAGGTCCGCGCGGCCCGCGAATTGACGCCGCCACGCCTCGCTGCGCACCTCCCCGCCGTGGCTCTCGCGGTAGCTCAGCACCTCCAGGGGGCCGAGCCTGCCCGCCGCATCGATGGCGGCCGCGTAGGTGATGAAATCCTGCTTGCCGATCACCTCGTCGATGAACACGTAGCCGAGGACCTCCTCGCCGCGCAGGGCCCGGAAGGCACGCAGGCTGCGATGCGGCGGCTGCTCACCGGCGAGCGCCGCCACGCGCTGGTGCTGTGCCGGCGAGAGCGCGAGCGCCACCTCCGCAAAGCGCTCGGCGTGCGCAAACAAGGCGCGCTGCGCATCCTCGACCGTCAGGTAGTCGGCTGCGATGACCGGCGGCGGCGGCAGGACGCTCGCGGCGCCGAGCACGGCCAGCCAGCCCAAGGGCCCGGGATCGATGCGGCTCATGCGGGTACTTCCGCCTCTCAAATGCGAATGATTCTTAATTACTGTAGCATAGGCCGCAACGCTTCCGCGCCCTCAAGCCGATGCCGGACCCTGCCCCACCCGCGTGTCCTTCCGCACCGCCGCCAGGCCCTGGGCAGTGCGTGCGGCGCATGCGTGTGGCGATGGGGACGAGCATCGTTATCGAGGCCCATGCCGCCTCGCGCGCGCGGGCGGAGGCGGCCCTCGGGGCCGCCTTCGACGCGCTGGCCGAGGTCGCGCGCCGCCTGCACCCGAGCGCTGCGGGGAGCGAGCTCGCGCGCCTCAACGCGGCGCGCGCCGGGACCGCGGTGGCGCTCGGGCCGGCCGCGCTCGCGGTGCTGCGGTTCGCGCAGCGGCTGCACACGCTCAGCGCAGGCGTCTTCGATCCGTGCCTGCCGACCAGGGCCGGACGGCTCACGGACCTGCAGCTGCTGCTCGAGGGCGCGCCGCACGCGATCGCCCGCGTGCCACTCGAGATCGACTGCGGCGGCATCGCCAAGGGCTACGCGGTGGATGCGGCCGTCGCGGCGCTGCGCGGCGGCGGCTGCAGCGCGGGGCTGGTGAACGCGGGCGGCGACCTACGCGTCTTCGGGGCGCTTGCCGAGCGGCTGTGGCTGCGCGGGACGGACACCCTGCGGCCGCTCGAGCTGCGCGATGCCGCCGTGGCGGTGAGCGATCGCGATGCGCCGCACCGGCCGGCCGGACATCGCGGCTACTACGTGCGCGCGGGCAGCGCCGCGGCGCGGCGCTACGCGGCGGTGCGCGCGCACGATGCGATGACGGCGGACGCACTCACCAAGTGCGTGCTGCTGGCCGCGCCGGCGCAGGCACGCGCCGTGTTGGCGGCCTGCGGGGCCGTGGCGCTCGCCTAGCGCTCACCGCGCCGTTGCCGCGACCCGTCTCACGCGGGTGCGCGCTTTGCGGGTGCTAGAATGCTGAAGTGCCGCGAGCCCAATGTGGAGGCCGCCTTGTCCGAGCCGAACGCCGTTCCACTCATCGTGCTAAGCGCGGCTCGCGATCCCGTGGAAGCCATCAACAGCACGCTGCGGCGGGCCGGTCATCCGGTGCACTGCACCTGGATTCCCGCCCTGCGGGACCTGGGCGACGCGCTCTCCCAGATCAATCCTGAACTGCTGCTGCAGGTCGCCGGCACGCCCGCGGAGCTCGGCCCGGTCATCGGGCTGCGCGACCAGCTGGCGCCACAGGTGCCGGTGCTGCTGCTCGCCCCGAGCGTGGACGAGGCGCTCATCGCCGCCGCCATCGAGCGGGGCGCGCGCGATGCGGTGACGCTCGCCAACCAGGCGCGCCTGACCGCCGTCGTCCTGCGGGAACTGGCGGTGTTTCGCGCCGCGCGCACCCTCGATGCCACGCAGAAGTCCGCCGCCGACGCGCGCAGCCAGCTCGACAACGTGCTGCAGCGCTCGAACGACGCCATCCTGCAGGTGCAGGAGGGCATCGTCATCGAAGCCAACCCCGCCTGGCACGAGCTCTACGGGGTCGAGGACGGCCTCGCCGGGCAGCCCGTCATGGACCTGTTCGAGGAATCCACGCACGCCGCATTGCGCGGGGCACTCGCCGCCTGCCAGCAGGGGCGCTGGAGCGATCACCTGCTGCGCGCCAACGCGCTGCTCGGCGACGGCACGGTGCTGGCGATCGAGATCACCCTCGCCACCGGCGAGCACGAGGGCGAACCGTGCGTGCGCCTCATCGTCCCGGCCCGCCCGCGCGTGGAGGAACTGGTGATCCCGGTGGCGGCGGCGCCGCTGCGGCCGGAACCGGGCTCCGGCCTGCTGCGCCGGCCGGAGCTGCTCGAGGCGCTCGCCGAGCGCCTGGCGACGCCGGTCGCCGGCGGCATGCGCTGCATGGCACTGGTGCGCATCGACAAGTTCGCCGCGCTCGAGCGCGTCATCGGCGTCACCGCCAGCGAAGAGGTGGTCGCGGAAGTCGCGCGCCTGCTGAAGGAAACGCTGCATCCGAAGGAGGTCGCCGGGCGCCTGGGCGGCGTGCGCTTCCTGGCGCTCCTGGAACGCGGCAACGAGCACGACATCAGCGCCTGGACCGAGCGCTTCCTCGCGCGCGTGCAGCGCCACGTCATGCGCATTAACGACAAGTCGATCGCGGTCACCTGCACCATCGGGTTGTCGATGGCCCCGGGCGAGCCGCAGCTGGATGCCGTGGTCCAGGACGCGATCGAATGCGCGCGCCGCGGCAGCGCCCGCGGCGGCAACCAGAGCGTCGCCTCCGACCGCGCCGACACCGACAGCCGCGTCATGTCCTACGACAAGGTATGGGTGAAGCACATCAAAGCGGCGCTCATGGAAAATCGCTTCCGCCTGGTGCAGCAGCCGATCGCCAGCCTGCAGGGTGATGACCCGGGCATGTTCGACGTGCTGGTGCGCATGATCGATCAGCAGGGCAAGGAAGTGCTGCCCTCGGAGTTCATGGCGGCTGCCGGCCGCAACGACCTGCTGAAGAACATCGACCGCTGGGTCGTGGGGGCATCGCTGTCGTTCGCGGCGCAGCGCAAGCCCGAGTGCCTGTTCGTGCGCCTGTCACGCGAGACGGTGCGCGACGGCGCGTTCCTCGAATGGCTGGACAACCACCTGAAGAACAGCCGCGCCGAGCCGCAGCGCCTGTGCTTCCAGGTGAACG
The DNA here is from genome assembly GCA_963806375.1 of uncultured Pseudomonadota bacterium. Taxonomy (GTDB): domain Bacteria; phylum Pseudomonadota; class Gammaproteobacteria; order Steroidobacterales; family Steroidobacteraceae; genus 13-2-20CM-66-19. Next base: position 2,218,290 of record CAWDXW010000003.1, on the reverse strand, counting down.
AGGAGAGCGCCGCGAGCCACGTGAGCGAGGTGATGAAGCTGACCGCGGCGCTGCGCGAGCGACGCTTCCGCTTCGCGCTCGAGGGCTTTGGCTCCGGGCGCAACAGCTCCGGCATGCTCGAGTCGCTGCCGCTGGATTTCGTGAAGATCGACGGCACCCTGGTGCAGGGGCTCGCCGGCGACCCGCAGCTGCAGCAGCGCGTCAAGCTGCTCGTGGAGGCCGCCCGCAAGCAGCGCATCCAGACGATCGCCGAGCGCGTCGAGGATGCCAATACCATGGCGGTGCTGTGGCAGATCGGTGTGCAGTACATCCAGGGCTACTTCATCAACGAGCCCGAGGAAGTGGTACTGCGCGCCGAGCGCTAGAAGGCGAGACCAAGCCCCAGGTCGAAGCGCTTGAAGCCGGTGTTCTCCTTGAACCACTGGTAGTCGCTCTTCAGCACCACGTGCGGGGTGATGTAGAAGTTCGCGCCTACGGTCCACACCTGGTCGTGATTCACCGGCCACAGCCCGTACTGCCCCGGCGTATCGAGGGGCACCGGCCCGCTCGGGATCTGCGGGCCACTCGTGCCCTGATAGCTCGCACCCATGTCGTAGCTCTCCCAGCGCACGAACGGAGCCAGCCGGTACTCATCGCGGCGCCACAGCTCGTAAGCTCCCTGGAAGTAGTAGCCATAGAAGGCCGACGGAATCGGGTTCGGGGAGCCGGGACTGGCGGCGTTGACGGACGCGGTATGGCTGATCGCACCGTGCGCATAGAGGGTGCTCAGATCCCAGCGTCCGGGCTGCCAGCGCGCGTGGCCCTCCCACAGCGTCACGCGCGGGGTGCCCGGGTTGGCTGCGCCGGGCGCGGGGGGCACCGGCTCGGCGTCGCCGCTGCTGATGGCAGCGCCGAGCGCCAGTCCGGGGATGCCGTAGTAGCTGAGCGCCAAGTACTGCGAGAGGTAGCGGGCGTTGGCGAGCGCGGCCTCCTGGTGCGTCGCCTGCAGCGGTGCGACGCCGCTGTTCTCGAGCTGCAGCGCGCTCTGGTAGGGCGGGAACTGCGGTGCGAAGTCCCAGTCGGCCAGGTTGTTGCCGGTGGTGAGCCCGACGTTCCAGCCAAAACCTGCGGCGGTGTCACCGTGCAGGTTGAAGCCCCCCTCGCGCCAGGTGCTCGGGATGATGAGTGTCTCGACAAAATTGCGCTGCATGCCGTAGAAGTTGGTCGGCTCGTGATGCTCGTTCAGGAATCCGAACGGCATGAGGAACAGGCCCGCGCGCACGCTCACGGCGTCATTCAGCCGCCGGTCGACGTAGAACTGCTCCACCTCGAACTCACCCACATCGTTGGCCGAGCTCACCGCGTGCTCGACCTCGTACTCGGAGTTGAACTCGGTGCGCTCATCGAAGCTGTAGCCGATGCCGAAGACCGCGCGCGCCAGGTCGAACTGCGTCTGGCTGCGATCGTTCACCGGATCGGTGTAGTACAGCTCGCCATAACCCCACAGCCGCAGCCCCGAGCCGAGCGCACTGAGCACGTTGCCGGCCGGCGTGGTGCCGGCCGCCGTCGCGGGGGTCGCCGCCGGACCCGGCAGCGCGGAGCTGTTCGGCAGCGGCGCCGCAGCGGCCGGCGCAACCTGCGCGACGGCGGCGCTGGCGGTGAGCGCGGCGAGTTTGCGGTCGACCTCCTGCTCGTGGGCGCGCAGCGCGCGATTCTCGTCGGCCAGTTGCTGCAGCATTACCTGCACCTGTTGCAGCTGCTTCTGCAGCGCCTCCACGCGCGCCGCCTGCGCAGCGTCGGCGGCGTACGCACCGCCGCTGGCCCAGAGCCCGAGCACGAGGGCGCCGAGGGGAAGCAGTAGTCGCAGGGTGGGTTTCATAGCAGGACCCTTCCGTGTTGGCAGGACATTCGATCGAGTGCGTCCGGGAGCGCCCGGCAGACACAGGTCGGGTACGGGGTGTGCACCGGAAGGCCACCGCGCCGTCGATCTCGGACGCGCTGAGCGTCGCAGCCTGGCCGTCGAACGCGACCGGCAGCTCGTGGTCGGGTACCGGTCCGGCGCCCGGCGGCATTCAGGTGAAGCGTGCCGGCGGCAAAACAGGGGTTGCCGCCCGGCCCGGGAGGCACCGGCAGGCCCTGCTCAGTCAGCCCGATCGCCCGCAAAGGCGCGCGCGGGCACATGACAGGTCCCGCAGGACTGCGGCCCGAGCCCCAGAGCCCGCGCAGAGGCGCCGGCGCGCTGCCGGTCCCGCCACCGCCCCAGGCGCGCAGCGTCAGGCAGCCCAGAACCCCCATTGCCACCGCGTGGCACTGCCTGCACATGAATCGCCCCGGATGCCGTCAAGCTTGTGATTGCTAATAGTAATGAGAATCATTCGTATTCGCAAACACAAGCCTGACGCAAACGGAACGGACTCTCGGGTGCGGGAAATCCTCAGGAAGTCGGCGGGAGCTTCGCTTCCATGCGCTCGATCTTGCGGGGCCAGCCGCGCTTGAGTACCGCGCCACGCTGCGCACGCTCACCCACGTAGTCCTGCAGCTCGCGCCACTCGAGCACCTTGTGCTGCTCGCCGGCGTAGAGAATGAGGCTCGCCTTGGGCGGCACGACGGCCACCGCGGTCATGAGCTCGGTGCGCGCACTCGCCTTCTTGCCCGGGATGTCATAGAGCTTGTTGCCCTTGCCGCGCGGCATCTCCGGCACTTCCCCGACCGGGAATGCCAGCAGCTTCCCCTCGCTGCTGACCACCGCCACCAGGGCGTCCGGTCCGGGCACCGGAGCCGGGGCGAGCACGTGCGCGTTCTGCGGCACGCTGAGCACGGTCTTGCCGGCCCGGCGGTCGGTGATCAGGTCCTTCAGGCGCGCGGTGAAGCCGTAGCCGGCATCGCTCGCGAGCAGCCACAGATCCTCGGGGTCCCCGATCATGACGCCGGCGAACTTGGCACCGTCGGGCGGATCGAGCCGCCCGGAGAGCGGCTCGCCGTGACCGCGCGCCGAGGGGAGCGAGTGCGCCGGCAGCGTGTAGGTGCGCCCGGTGCTGTCGATGAACACCGCCGGCTGGAGACTGCGGCCGCGGGCGAGCGCCTGGAAGGCGTCGCCCCCCTTGTAGGAGAGTGCGCCGGGCTCGACCTCGTGACCCTTGGCCGAGCGCACGAAGCCGCCGGTCGAGAGCACGACCGTCACCGGTTCGTTCGGGATGAGGCTGGTTTCGTCGATCGCCTGCGCCGCCTCGCGCTCGATGATCTTGGTGCGCCGCTCGTCGCCGTACTTTTCGGCATCCGCGCGGATCTCGGCGGCGATGAGCTTCTTCAGCTTCGCTTTGCTCTTCAGCAGCGCCTCCAGCTCCGCGCGCTCGCTCGCCAGCGCCTGCTGCTCCTCGCGGATCTTCATCTCCTCGAGCTTCGCCAGGTGGCGCAGGCGCGTGTTCAGGATCTCTTCGGTCTGCTCCTCGGAGAGCTTGAAGCGCTTCATCAGCACCGGCTTGGGCTCATCCTCGCGACGGATGATGCGGATCACCTCATCGAGGTTGAGGAAGGCAACCAGCAGGCCCTCGAGTATGTGCAGGCGCTTGCTGACCTTGGAGAGGCGGTACTCCAGGCGCCGCGTGACCGTGCGGGTGCGAAACTCGAGCCACTCGCTCAGGACCTCGCGCAGGTTCATCACCCGCGGCCGCCCGTCGAGGGCGATGATGTTCAGGTTGACGCGGTAGCTGCGCTCCAGATCCGTGGTCGCAAACAGGTGGTGCATGAGCTCGGTGAGGTCGACGCGGTTGGAACGCGGCACGATGACGACCCGCGTCGGGTTCTCGTGGTCGGATTCGTCATTGAGCGCATCGACCATCGGCAGCTTCTTGGCGCGCATCTGCTCGGCGATCTGCTCCTGCACCTTGGTGGGCGAGACCTGGTACGGGAAGGCGGTGATGACGATGCTGCCGTCCTCGATCTGCCAGGTGGCGCGCGCCTTGAAGCCGCCGACGCCCTTCTCGTAGAACTCCTTGAGGTCGGCGCGCGGGGAGATGATCTCCGCGCCCGTGGGCAGGTCCGGCCCCTTCACGAATTTCATCAGCTGCGCGGTGGTGGCCTCGGGCTCCTCGAGCAGGTGCACGCAGGCGTTGGCCACCTCGCGCAGGTTGTGCGGCGGGATGTCGGTCGCCATGCCGACGGCGATTCCGGAGGTGCCGTTGAGCAGCAGATTCGGCAGGCGCGCCGGCAGGAACACCGGCTCCTCGAGCGTGCCGTCGAAGTTGGCAGTCCAGTCGACGGTGCCATCCGAGAGCTCCCCGAGCAGCACGTCGGCGTAGCGGGTGAGCTTCGCCTCGGTGTAGCGCATGGCGGCGAAGGACTTCGGGTCATCCTGCGAGCCCCAGTTGCCCTGCCCGTCGATGAGCGGGTAGCGGTAGGCGAAGGGCTGCGCCATGAGCACCATCGCCTCGTAGCAGGCGGTGTCGCCGTGCGGGTGGAATTTGCCGAGCACATCGCCCACGGTGCGCGCGGATTTCTTGGCCTTGTTGACCGCCGACAGCCCGAGCTCGCTCATCGCATAGGTGATGCGCCGCTGCACCGGCTTCAGCCCGTCGCCGAGGAAGGGCAGCGCGCGGTCGAGGATCACGTACATCGAGTAGTCGAGGTACGCCTTCTCGGTGAAGGTGCGCAGCGGCTGCCGTTCGACGCCCTCGAAGTTCAGCTCCTGGTTCTCTGGCACGCCTAGACCTGCACTTCCGCGAGGTTGCCCTTCTCTTCGAGCCACTCACGGCGGTCGGCGGCGCGCTTCTTGGCGAGCAGCATGTCCATCAGCTGATCGGTGTTGTCCTTGCCTTCGATGGTCAGCTGCACCAGGCGCCGCGTGCGCGGATCGATGGTGGTCTCGCGCAACTGCGCCGGGTTCATCTCGCCCAGGCCCTTGAAGCGCGTTACGGTGGGCCGGGTGCGCGCATTCTCCTTCTCGACCTTCTTCAGGAACTGGTCGCGCTCGGCCTCATCGAGCGCGTAGTGCACCTGCTTGCCGGCATCGATGCGGTACAGCGGCGGCATGGCGACGTACACGTGGCCGTTGGCCACCAGCGGGCGGAAGTGCCGCAGGAACAGCGCGCACAGCAGGGTCGCGATGTGCTGTCCGTCCGAGTCGGCATCCGCCAGGATGCATACCTTGTGGTAACGCAGCTGGCTTAAGTCGGCGGAGCCCGGCTCGATGCCGAGCGCCACGCTGATGTTGTGCACTTCCTCGCTGCCGGCGATCTGGTGCGCATCGAGCTCCCAGGTGTTCAGGATCTTGCCGCGCAGCGGCATGATCGCCTGGAAGTCCTTGTCACGTGCCTGCTTCGCCGAGCCGCCGGCTGAGTCGCCCTCGACCAGGAACAGCTCGCAGCGGCGCGGCTCCTGACTGACGCAGTCGGCGAGCTTGCCCGGCAGCGCCGGCCCCCCGGCGATGCGCTTTCTGATGATCTTCTGGGCCGCCTTGGCGCGCTCCTGGGCGTTCTCGATGGCGAACTGGGCGATGCGCTCGCCGGCATCGGGATGGCGGTTGAGCCACAGCGCCAGCGAATCGCGCGCGAAGCTCTCCACCAGTGGTGCGGCATCGCGCGAGCCCAGGCGCTCCTTCATCTGGCCGGCGAACTGCGGCTCGTGGATCTTCACCGACAGCACGTAGTTGGCCTTGTCCCACACGTCCTCGGGGGTGAGCTTCACGCCGCGCGGAATGAGGTTGCGGAACTCGCAGAATTCGCGCACCGCCTGGGCGACGCCGGCGCGCAGTCCGTTCACGTGCGTGCCGCCCTCGATGGTCGGTATGAGGTTGACGTAGCTCTCGCCGATCACGTTCTCGGCGTTGGGCGCCCAGCACAGTGCGTAGTCGACCGCGTCGTTGTCGCCGGCCTTGGTGCCGGTGATGGGCTCGCTCGGGAAGCGCTCCTGCTTCTCCAGCTCCTCGACCAGGTAGGCCCCGAGATCACCGGTAAAGAACCACTCGTCCTTCTCCCCGCTCGCCTCGTTCGTGAAGGTGACCCGCAGGCCCGGGGACAGCACCGCCTTGGCCTTCAGGGTGTGCTTCAGCTGCGGCACGGAGAACTTGTCGGAGTCGAAGAATTTCGGATCGGGCCAGAAACGCACCGTGGTGCCGGTGTTGCGCTGGCCGACCGTGCCCACCTCCTCGAGCCTGGAGTTGAGCTTGCCGTCCTTGAAGCTGAGGTTGTATTCCTTGCCGCCGCGCTTGATCCAGCACTCGAGCCGCCGCGAGAGCGCGTTCACGACCGAGACGCCAACGCCGTGCAGGCCGCCGGAGAACTTGTAGGTCGTGTCGGAGAACTTGCCGCCGGCGTGCAGGCGCGTGAGGATCAGCTCCGCCCCGCTCACTTTCTCCTTGGGGTGAATGTCCACCGGCATGCCGCGGCCGTCGTCGGCGACCTCCAGCGAGCCGTCCTTGTAGAGCGTGACGTCGATCTGCTGGCAGTGGCCGGCGATCGCCTCATCGACGCTGTTGTCGATGACCTCGTGCGCCAGGTGGTTGGGGCGCGAGGTGTGCGTGTACATCCCCGGCCGGCGCCGCACGGGCTCCAGGCCGCTCAGGACTTCGATATCGGAGGCGGTATAGGACTGGCTCATCCGCTGTTGCAACTCTTTCCATCAGATGCCGTGCCACGCGCGGCCGGCGCGAGTGTAGCAGCCCGCGGAGCGGCCGGGGGCGGGCGGGGTCAGCCGAGATCGGCGATCAGCGCGTCGCGCACGCTCGCGGGCACCGTGATCTCGTGACGATAGTGCGGATGATCAACGCCGGCGGTGAGCGCGGCGCCGGACTTCAGCGCCGCCACCATTGGGGCGCTGAGCTCAAAGCGCAGGAAATGCACGGCGGCGGTCTTCTCGGCGTTCTCGCGCTCGAGGTCCTCGTCGGCGATCGCGAACGCGCGCTCCTGCGGCGCGACCTGCACGAAGCAGCGATCCTCGACGCCCTTCAGCCGCGCGAGCGCCGCCGGCCGCTCGGCCAGCTCAAATTCCAAAAGCAGCGTCACCTTCCAGTTGCTGCCGTCGGGGATCAGCGGGTTATAGGCGGCGAGCTCCGCGGCGATGCCCTGGGGCTCGAAGATGCGCTCGGTGCGCAGCATCTCCTGCACCTGGTACTGCACCGTGAGGCGGTCCTCGAACAACCAGGTGGCGTTGGGGCCCACGGCAAGCTGGCGCAGTGCCTTGTGGCTGAGCACGCGGGCGCGGAATGCCGGCCGCTCGCGCGCGTACTGCTCGAGCGACATGAGGTCGGTGACCGTGAGTTTCTCCATGGCTGCCGCGAAGTCCCTCACAGGCCGTAGGCGAGGCGCAGGAGCCTCAGCGGATGTTCCGGGGCGCGCTTCTCGCTGAGGATGCTCTCGATCTGGTGCCCGGCCATCGGGCAGTCGCTGCTGTAGTGGTCCGCCTGCGCGCTCTCGACGCGCTGCGCCACCGGGCGCCCGATCTTGACCGAGGCGGCGCGGAACTCCTTCTTCACTCCGTAGGTACCGTTGTGGCCCGAGCAGCGCTCGATGACGTCGACCGTCGTGCCGGGGATCAACTTGAGCACGTCGCGGGTCTTGAGCCCGAGGTTCTGCACGCGCAGGTGACAGGCCACGTGGTAGCTCACCTTGCCGAGCCCCCCCTTGAAGTCCGTGCGCAGGCGGCCCGCCGCGTGGCGCAGCATCAGGTACTCGAACGGATCGAAGATGTGCGCAGCCACCTGCTTCACGGCGGCGTCGTCGGGGTACATGAGCGGCAGTTCCTGCTTGAACATCAGCACGCAGGAGGGGATCGGCGCCACGAGGTCGTAGCCGGCCGCAATCGCCGCGGCGAGCTGCGGGATATTGGTCTCCTTCAGCTGCGCCACCGCCTCGAGGTCTCCGAGCTCCAGCCGCGGCATGCCGCAGCAGCGCTCCTGCGGCAGGAGCGTCATCTCGATGCCGTTGTGCTCGAACACTGCCACCAGGTCTTCATCCAGCGCCGGCTCGTTGCGGTTGCCGTAGCAGGTGGCAAACAGCGCCACCCGTCCGGTGGTGTCTGGCGTCGCCTGCGCGCTGCGCCCGCCATCAACGCTCATCGGCTGCGCGCTCGTGCCCAGGCGTTTCAGGCGCGCGCGCGCGGTGCGCGCGTGGTACTCAGGCAGCGGGGCGCCCCGGTCGACGCCGAGCACCTTGTCCAGGAGCGCCCGCCCCGGGGCGGAGTGATTCACCGCGTTCACGATCTCCACGACGACCGGTATGCCGGCAATCGCCCCCACGGTGTCGGTGGCGGCCAGCACCTTCTCGCGCAGGCCGATGCCGTCCTTCTTGGCGCGCACGGCCTTGGCGCGCAGCATCAGGTGAGGGAAGTCGACGTTCCAGGGGTGCGGGGGCACGTACGGGCACTTCGTCATGAAGCACATGTCGCACAGGTAGCAGTTGTCGACGACGTCCCAGTAGACCTTTTTGTCGACCCCGTGCACTTCGCCGTCGGCGGTCGCATCGACCGCATCGAACAGCGTCGGGAAAGAGCCGCACAGGTTGAAACAGCGCCGGCAGCCGTGGCAGATGTCGAAGACGCGCTCGAGCTCCTTCTCGAGGGCCGCGGAGTCGTAGAACGCCTCCATGCGCCACTGCAGCGGGTGGCGGGTCGGGGCCTCGAGGATGCCCTCGCGCCTGCCCTCCTGCGGAGGCGGTGGTGCGGCCGGAGTGCTGCTCATGCGCGCGTGCGGGCTTTCAGGCGCGCCGGCCGCGGACCCGCAGAGCAGGTCCGCGGTGGGCGCCGCGGCGAATCAGTTCGACAACGAGCCGGGGGTTACAGCGAGTCGAGCGCCTTCTGGAAGCGGTTGGCGTGCGAGCGCTCGGCCTTGGCCAGCGTCTCGAACCAGTCCGCGATCTCGGCAAAGCCCTCTTCGCGCGCCGCCTTCGCCATGCCCGGGTACATATCCGTGTACTCGTGCGTCTCACCGGCGATCGCCGCCTTGAGGTTGTTGCGGGTCTCGCCGATCGGCAGCCCCGTGGCCGGATCGCCCACCACTTCCAGGTACTCCAGGTGTCCGAAGGCATGGCCGGTCTCGCCCTCGGCGGTCGAGCGGAACACGGCGGAGACGTCGTTGAACCCCTCGATGTCGGCCTTATTGGCGAAATATCCGTAGCGGCGGTTCGCCTGCGACTCGCCGGCGAAGGCCTCTTTGAGATTCTTTTCCGTCTTGCTGCCTTTAAGATTCATGTCGTTCCTCACTTAGACTGGGTCTAACCGCAGGCCGGGGACTCTATGCCGCGCCTGGCGTCGCGTCAACCGTGCGTTGACCCTCGCCGCCACGGCTGTGTAACGTTGCGCGCCTTCGCGCCGCAGCGCACGCCTCTTTTTAGTCTTTCGGAGCCCGAACGGTGTCCCGCAACAGCAAAATCCCCGATTTTGAGCAGGCACTTGCCGAGCTCGAGACCCTGGTCGGGCGCCTCGAGGGGGGCGACCTGCCGCTCGATGAGGCCCTGAAGCTGTTCGAGCGGGGCGTCGCGCTCACGCGGCAGTGCCAGTCCTCGCTGCAGGGCGCGCAGCAGAAGGTCGAGATCCTGCTCAAACGCAGCGGCGAGGCGCAGCCGGAGCCGTTCGAGGAGCCGGGGGCGGAACCGGCGGAGTCGCAACCCGAGTGAGGCAGGCGTCACTCGGCGAGCCCGGCTTCGGCAGTGCGGAATTCAGCGCGCGCGTCGCGTCCTGCCGGGCACGCATCGAGCAAGTGCTCGAGCGGGCGCTGTCGTTGCCCGATCCGGGGACCCAGCGGCTGCGCGAAGCCATGCGCTACAGCGTCCTCGGCGCCGGCAAGCGGCTGCGGCCCACGCTGGTGTATCTCACCGGTGAGTCCCTGGGGGCGGCGCCGGAGGCGCTCGATGCCCCGGCCGCCGCGGTGGAACTGATCCACGTCTACAGCCTCGTCCACGATGACTTACCGGCGATGGACGACGATGACCTGCGTCGCGGGCGCCCCACCTGTCACCGCGCCTACGACGAAGGCACTGCGGTGCTGGTCGGGGATGCGCTGCAGGCGCTCGCCTTTGCCGTGCTCGCCCACGAGCCCCTGGGCGAGGCCGCTGCCCACACGCGCCTGGAGATGATCCGTGTGCTCGCACGGGCCACCGGCACGGGCGGCATGGCCGGCGGACAGGCGATCGACCTGGCCGCCGTCGGACGGCAGCTCACGGTCGCGCAGATCGAGGAAATGCACCGGCGCAAGACCGGCGCGCTGATTGAGTGCAGCGTGGTGCTCGGGGCGCTGGCGGCCGGACTGACCGGTGGCGCGGAGTTCGCGGCGCTCGAGCACTTCGGCGCCGACATCGGCCTCGCCTTCCAGATCCAGGATGACATCCTCGATGTGGAGGGCGACCCGGCACTGCTCGGCAAGGCCACCGGCGCCGATGCCGCGCTCGCCAAGCCCACCTACCCCTCGATCGCCGGACTTCCCGCGGCGCGCCAGCGCGCGCGCGCGCTGCACGACGCCGCGATCGCCGCCCTGCACCCCCTCGGTGCGCGCGCCGGCGTACTGGCGCAGGTTGCCGATTTCATCGTCGGCCGTGCCAGCTGAAGACCCGCACAAGCGTTGCCGTTCGGTACGGCCGCGGAGCTTGTGTAAACTGACGTGGCGATGACCGTAGCGCCGGACAAATACCCGCTGCTCGCCCCGATCGGCAGTCCCGCGGACCTGCGCCGCCTGAGCGTGGGCGAGCTGCCTGCACTGGCCGGCGAGCTGCGCGAGTTCCTCATCCAGAGCGTCAGCACCCGCGGCGGCCATTTCGCCGCCGGCCTCGGCACCGTGGAGCTGACCATCGCGCTGCACTACGTCTTCAACACCCCGCGCGACCGCCTCGTCTGGGACGTCGGCCACCAGGCCTACCCCCACAAGGTGCTCACCGGGCGCCGTGAAAGGCTGCATACCATCAAGCAGGACGGGGGACTTGCCCCGTTCCCGAGCCGCGCCGAGAGCGAATACGACACCTTCGGCGTGGGTCACTCGAGCACCTCGATCAGCGCCGCCCTGGGCATGGCGGTCGCCGCCGCCCAGCACGGCGAGGACCGCCGCGTGGTGGCGGTGATCGGCGACGGGGCGCTCACCGCCGGCATGGCGTTCGAGGCGCTCAACCACGCCGGCTCCCTGCCGGCGGACCTGCTGGTGATCCTCAACGACAACGACATGTCCATCTCGGAGAACGTCGGCGCGCTCTCCAACCACTTCGCGCGCGCGCTCTCCGGCCGCGTGTACGCGCACCTGCGCGAGGGCGGCAAGAAGGTGCTGCGGCAGATGCCCACGGTGTGGGAGCTGGCACGCCGCTCCGAGGAACACCTGAAGGGCATGGTGCTGCCCGGTACGCTGTTCGAGGAGATGGGCTTCAACTACATCGGCCCGATGGACGGCCACGATGTGAAGGCGCTCGTGAGCACGCTGCGCAACCTCAGGAAGCTGCGCGGACCGCAGTTCCTGCACGTGGTCACCAAGAAGGGCAAGGGCTACGCGCCCGCGGAGGCCGATCCCATCAAGTGGCACGGACCGGGCCCGTTCGACCCGGCGAGCGGCACCATCTACAAGGAGAAGAGCTCAGGCCCCAGCTACTCGCAGGTGTTCGGCGAGTGGCTGTGCGACATGGCCGAGCGCGACGCGCGCATCATCGGCATCACCCCGGCGATGCGCGAAGGCTCCGGCCTCGTCGAATTCTCCAAGCGCTTTCCGGAGCGCTACTTCGACGTCGCCATCGCCGAGCAGCACGCGGTCACCTTCGCCGCCGGGCTCGCCACCGAGGGCCTCAAGCCGGTAGTGGCCATCTACTCGACCTTCCTGCAGCGCGGCTACGATCAGCTGATCCACGACGTGGCGCTGCAGAACCTGCCGGTGGTGTTTGCCGTGGACCGCGCCGGCCTAGTCGGCAGCGACGGCGCCACGCACCAGGGCAGCTACGACCTGTCGTACGCGCGCTGCATACCCAACACCGTGATCATGGCGCCGGCGGACGAGAACGAGTGCCGGCAGATGCTCTACACCGCCACCACGCTCGACTCCCCGGCGCTGGTGCGTTACCCGCGCGGCAGCGGCCCCGGGGTTGCCGTGCAGCAGGAGATGAGCGTGCTGCCCCTGGGCAAGGCGCAGCTGCGGCGCGAAGGCAAGAGCGGGCTGGCACTGCTGGCGTTCGGCTCGATGGTCGCTCCCGCGCAGGCGATCGCCGAGCGCCTCGATGCGACGCTCGTCAACATGCGCTTCGTAAAGCCCCTCGATGAGGATCTCATCATGGCGCTCGCCCGGCGCCACCGGGCCTTCGTCACCCTCGAGGAGAACGCCACGCAGGGCGGGGCGGGCTCGGCGATCGGGGAGCTGCTCGTCTCCGAGGGCGTGCCGATGCCGCTCCTGCAGCTGGGAATCCCCGACCGCTTCATCGAGCACGGCTCGCGCGAGGGCTGCCTCGCGGCGGCGGGCCTGGACGCCGCCGGCCTGAGCGCCAGCATCGAGCGCTGGTGGGGGCTGCAGGCCCCGGAACGCCTGCGTTCCGCCGGCGGGGTGTGAGCCCCCGCAGGCGTTCCCGAGCTGCGCACCGCAGGTCATTTAACTTCGCGCCGCTCTTGCGGCGCGCAAGCGGCTCCTTAATAGGGGGTATAGCCCGCACGCCACGAACCACCCCAGAATGGGGTTACGGGATTTCGCACCTTTCCTGTAGGCTCTTCTGACCATGAATCCGCCCTATTCGACGGCCAAGATCGCCCACGCAGCACCGCAGGTCGAGGATGTGCAGGCGCGCGCCGACACGCGCCAGCTGCCCATCAACCGCGTCGGCATCAAGGACATCCGCCACCCCGTGCGGGTCAAGGATCGCTCCGCCGGCGAGCAGCACACCATCGCCAAATTCAACATGTACGTGAGCCTGCCGCACAACTTCAAGGGCACGCACATGTCGCGCTTCGTCGAGATCCTGCACGGCGAGCGCGAGATCTCGGTGGAATCGTTCCGCGCGATGCTCGGCACCATGACCAGCCGCCTGGAGGCGGACACCGGGCATATCGAGATGAGTTTCCCGTTCTTCATCATGAAGCGCGCCCCGGTGTCGGGGGTGGAAAGCCTGATGGACTACCAGGCCAAGCTGATCGGCGAGCACCACGAGGGCAAGACCAAGATGTGGGTCCAGGTGGAGGTCCCGGTAACTAGCCTGTGCCCGTGCTCGAAGAGGATCTCCGAGTACGGCGCCCACAACCAGCGCTCGCACGTCACCATCAAGGTGCGCCTGCGCAGCCACATCTGGATCGAGGAGCTGATCGAGATCGCCGAGAGCGAGGCTTCGTGCGAGCTGTACGGGATCCTCAAGCGCCCCGACGAGAAGTACGTCACCGAGCGCGCCTACGACAACCCGAAATTCGTCGAGGACGTGGTGCGCGATGTGGCCACCCGTCTGAACCGCGATGAGCGTATCGGTGAGTACGTGGTGGAATCGGAGAACTTCGAGTCCATCCACAACCACTCGGCCTACGCGCGCATCGAGCGCGACAAGGACTCCCCCTAGCCGCGGCTGCCACCCGCGGCGCCCGCCGCGGATGACGATTTCTTAATGGCAGCCGCTGCCGCACCCCTCTAACTTGGGGTTTTCCGCTAATCGTCAGTGTGGGAGCGCCGGAGGCGCGCGCGCATGCAGCTTCGTCACCTCAGGATCCTCCTCGCGCTGTGCGCCGCCGGCGCCGCGTTCGCGGCTGAGCCGCCCGCCTCCCCGTCGGCCACCCCGATCAAACACACCTCGAGCAAGGCGTGCAACAAGCAGGCGGATGCCAAGAAACTCACCGGCGCGGCGCGCGCCCAGTTCATCAAGAGCTGTCAGGCTCCCCACACCCCTTCCTGAGGCTCAGGCAGCCGGGCCTGCCGGGGCAGCCCCCACGAGTGAGCGCCCTCGGCCCGCACGCCCTGCGGCGCACCGGTTAGGTCTCCGGTATCGCCTCCCATTTCGGTCGCATTTCCCGGCCCCACTTTTTCGGATCTTCGTGATGCATCCGCTCCATGCGGCTGGCGACATCCGGATGCCGCTCCAGTACGTGCTTCGTCATGACCTTGACCATTTCGTCCCAGGAGTCTGCCGAGAGGCGCTGCTCGCATTTCCCGCCAAGTTCCCTGCAGGTCATCGATTTCATGGGTGCTCCCCATTGAGAGAACGTGCCCACAGGATCGGCCCGCCCGGGCACTCGGGGACATCGGACGAGCCGCAATTCACCGTAGGACAGCGGTGGGTTGCCGCGCGCTGGCGCGTTGGGCAGGCGCGCATTGACCGGGTGCCCGGCCGCCCTGAGGTGCGTGTGGTGTGGCTGGCCTTCAGGCCGGCAGATCGATGAGCACCCGCAGTCCGGGGTGATTGTCCTCGAGCACCAGCCGCCCGCGGTGCAGCCGCACGATGGCCGCCACGAGACTCAGGCCGAGCCCGCTGCCTTCCGCGGAATTCCCGGCACCGAAGCGCACGAATGGCTGTCCGGCGCGGGCGCGGTCGCCGGCGGCGATACCCGGCCCGTCATCACTCACCAGCAGTCGCACCGCGCCGCTCAGGGGCCGCACGCTGACCTCCATACGCCCGCCGCGCGGCACGTATTTGAGGCCGTTCTCGATGAGGTTGGTGAGCAGCTGCGCGAGCAGCTGGCGACTGCCCCGGACGATCGCCGGTGCAGCGGGGCCGCCGGCGAGCGTCAGTCCCTGGGCGGCGGCGACGGGCTCGAAGAGCTCCACCAGCTCCGCGGCCAGCTCCGCGACGTCCACGGCGGCCGCCGAGGCGAGCGGGGCCCCCGATTCGGCGAGTGCGATCTCCAGCAGCGTGGCGAGCGTGCGCTGCAGGTGCTCGACCTCGCGCAACGCCGACTCGACCGACTCGCGCACGCTCGGCTCGAGCGGCGGGGAGCGCAGCAGCAGGGCGTCCATGCGGGTGCGCAGCCGGTGCAGCGGCGCGCGCAGGTCGTGTGCGGCGCTGTCGAAGGTGGCCCGCAGCGTGCGCGCCTGCTCCTCGAGACGATCGAGCACGTGATTGACCGACACCGCAAGCGAATCAAACTCGTCGCGTCTGCCGGCCACGGGCAGCCGCCGCCCCGCTTCACCGGCCAGGATGCTCTCGCAGGTGCTCGCCACCTCCCCGACGCGCCGCGCGAGCCGGAAGCTGAACCAGAAGCCGGCGAGCGCGGCCGCGAGCGTCGACAACCCCATGCCCCAGAGGGTCGCGATGCGGAACTTGTCCGCGAAGCGTCGGCCCTGGGAGATGTCGGTGCCGACCAGCAGCAGATCCCCGCCCGGGAGCGCGCGCACCGCGGCGCGCACCGGGTGCACCGCGCGGCGCCCCGGCTCGATCGTGCCGATCTCGAACTCCGGCCAGCGCTCGGCGGGCATGCCGTCGAAGGGCCAGTCGGTGACGTTGCCGGCAATGCGCTCGAAACTCGGGTCGGCGAGCATGTATACCGCGCCGATGCGCCCCCAGCTGTCGATGCGCAGGTTGATCTCCTCGGTGACCCCGGCGATGCCGCTGCGCGCAAACTTCTCCTCAAGACTGTGCAGTTCCGTTTCGATGATGAGATCGACCTCGTCGGTGATCAGGCTCTCGGTGAGCAGGTAGGCGCTGCCGAGCGTCACGCCCACCGCCAGCGTCACGAGCAGCATGTAACCGACCGAGAGGCGGAACGCGCTGGTATTAAAGAGGTCGAGCCGCACGCGCGTCGTTCTAGGGCTCGCTGCCCAGAAGGTAGCCGGTGCCGCGCACGGTGTGGATGAGCGGCTTGTCGGTGCCGCGGTCGATGGCCTGGCGCAGGCGGCTGATGTGCACGTCGATCAGGTTGCTCTGCGGGTCGAAGTGCAGGTCCCACACCCCCTCGAGCAGCATGGTGCGCGTCACCACCTGGCCAGCGCGCCGCATCAGATATTCCAGCAGCTTCAGTTCCCGCGCGGTGAGCTCGACCTCGCGGCCAGCGCGGCTGACGCGCCGCGCCAGCAGATCGAACTCGAGGTCTTCCACCTTCAGGCGCGTGGCGTCGGGGACACTGGGATGGCGCCGCAGCAGCGCCTCCATGCGTGCCAGCAGCTCTGCGAACGCGAACGGCTTGGTCAGGTAGTCATCGCCCCCCGCCTTGAGGCCGCGGATGCGATCATCGACGCCGCCGAGGGCCGAGAGCACCAGCACCGGCGTGGCGATGCCCTTCGACCGCATGGCCTCGATGATCGCAAGCCCATCCACGTGCGGCAGCATGCGATCGGTAATGACCAGGTCGTAACGGCCGCTGCCCGCCTGCGCGAGCCCGGTGCGCCCCTCGGCGGCGTGCTCGACGGTGTAGCCGCTGTCGCGCAGCCCCTTGATGAGGAAGCGCGCCGCCTCGGTGTCGTCTTCGATGAGCAGTACATGCACGGGGCGAGAGAGTAGGAGCCGCCGTGGCCGGCGCGCAAGCGCGCGGTGGAATTTCAGTCCTCAGGCAGCCGGCGGGTTCGGGGCGCGCTCGGCGCTCTGCAGGCGCGCGATCAGGGAGCTGAGGAAGACGCGGTTGAAGCGCAGCTGGCAGGAGGCCGACACCTGCTCCAGCAGGGTCGAGCTCACCTTGAGCACCGTGACCACGCTGCCGCCGGCGCGGATGGTGGCGGTGCGCTTCGCGCCCTGCACGTAGCTGGCCTCGCCGAAGCAATCGCCGGTATCGAGGGCGCCGATGCTCTTGCCGTGGCGCTCGACGATGCAGCCCCCGGTGACCAGAATGTAGAAACGGTCGTCCATCTCGCCTTCCTTGACGATCTCCTCGCCCGGCGCGTAGTCCTGCCAGCTGCTGGCGCGCAGCACTTCCCAGATCTCCGCGTGCGAGAACTCGTGGAAGAACTTCAGCCGCCGCAGCACCCCGAACTGCTCCTGGCGGTCGATGCGCGAATTGGCCTCGCGCAGGCGCTGGTGCACGCGCGTCAGCTCGGCGGCGAAATCCAGGCCGCTCTTGCAGCGCTTCTCCGGATCCTTCTGCATCGCCTGCGCCACCACGGTCTCGAGTTCCTCGGGAACGTCCTCGCGCAGCGTATGGATCGGCGGCGGGGTCGCGTACACGATCTGGTGCAGCAGCTTCTGCAGGTTGCCGGCGCGGAAGGGGCGCGAGCCGGTGAGCAGCTCGTACATCACCGCGCCGAGCGAATACAGGTCCGAGCGGTTGGTGAGCTCAAGGCTCTGCACCTGCTCGGGCGACATGTAGGAGGGGCTGCCGGCGATGCCCTCGATGCGCGAGATGTCCGAATCCGACACCAGGGCGATGCCGAAGTCGATGATGCGCACGTCGCTGTCCTGCGTGAGCATGATGTTGGAGGGCTTGATATCGCGGTGGATGACACCGCGCGAATGCGCGTAGTTCAGTGCCTTGGCGCACTTGAAAATGATCTCGACGGTATCGTCGATGCGCAGCAGGTTGTCCGGACGGCAGTAAGCGGCGAGCGTGCGCGCCCCGTGCACGTGCTCGGTGACGATGTAGCAGTGGCCGTTTTCCTCGCCGGCGTCGTAGATCGGCAGGATGTGCGGATGCTGCAGCATGCCCACCAGGTGCGCCTCGGAGAGGAACATCTTGCGCGCGATGCGCGCGCGCTCCTCGTCGCCGCCGGTGTCCATGTTGTACACCTTGATGGCGACGTCGCGGCCGTAGTAGGCGTCGTGCGACAGGTACACCACGCCGGTGCTGCCGCGCCCCACTTCGCGGATGACCACGTACTTGCCGATCTTGTCCGGCATGCGGACGGCGGGCCTGGCGGCAGGAGCGGTTTTCGAAGCCGGTAGTGACATGGACCGCGCGTTAGTCGGGACGGCGCGTCAGGATAAGGTCTCACCCCGACAGGTGACTGTGATGCACCCCACACGCGCCCGGGGCGCGCCGCAGCGCGCCCCGGCCGGGCGCGCCGCCGCGGTCAGCTAGAAATGCTGATACCCCGAATGCGAGAACTCCATCACAGTCCCGGCACGCATGACGCGCGCCCCGCTGCCCGCACGCAGGGTGCCGATGCGCGTGTAGCCCCAGCGCTGCGGCGGCAGCTGTGCCTGGAGCGCCTCGAGGCGCGCCGCCGGCACGGCGAAGCACAGCTCGTAGTCATCGCCGCCGCAGAGCGCGAGCCGGCGGGCTTCCGTGTCGCCGAGCGCCGCGCGCAGCGGCTCGGACACCGGCAGCGCCTCGAAATTCAGCTCCGCCGCCACGGCGCTCGCCGCCGCAAGTCTTGCCCGCATCGCCCAGCAGGCCGTCGGAGACATCGATGCAGGCGCTCGCGTGCTGCCGCAGCGCCTCCCCCAGGGCGACGCGCGGGCTCGGGAACAGGAAGCGCTCGCGCAGGTAAGTACGCGCCTCAGCCGGGGCAGCGAGGCGCGCCTGCTCGAGCGCCAGGCCGGCCGCGGCATCCCCCGGGCAACCGGACACGAACAGCGCATCCCCGGCGTGCGCGCCGCTGCGCCTGAGCGCCGTGCCCGCCGGCACCAGCCCGAGCAGCTGCACGGTGATGCACAACGGGCCGCGCGTCGTATCGCCGCCGACCAGCGCGACACGATGCTCGCGCGCCAGTGCGCCAAGTCCTGCGGCAAACTCCCCGAGCCACGGCTCCTGCGCCTCCGGGAGCGTCAGTGCCAGCAGCGCCCACGCGGGGCGCGCGCCCATCGCGGCCAGATCGCTCAGGTTCACGGCGAGGGCGCGGTGACCGATGGAGGCCGGCGGGGACTGGGGCGGAAAGTGCACCCCGGCTACCAGGGTGTCGGTGGTGGCGACGAGTTCGGCGTCCTGCGGCACCTGCAGAATCGCTGCGTCATCACCGATGCCAAGGCGCACATCGGCGCGCTGCGCGCCGCCGGCGCGGAAGTAGCGCTCGATGAGGGAGGTCTCCGTCAGCGCCATGACTGTGTGGGGGCGCTAGTGTTCGTGCGGCCGCAGCTCGCGTGCCGCCCGATCGAGCACCGCGTTGACGAACTTATGTCCATCGGTGGCGCCGAAGCGCTTGGCGAGCCCCACCGCCTCGTTGATGGCCACGCGGTACGGCACCTCGGGGCGCGCGCTGAGCTCGTACAGCCCGAGCAGCAGGATGGCGTGCTCGATCGGATCGAGGAACTTCGGTTCCCGGTCGGCCCAGCCGGCCAGGCGCACGTCGAGGTCTGCGCGCGCGTGCCAGACGCCCTCCACCAGTGTGCGGAAGTATTCGCCATCGGCGCGCGGCATGTCCTCGGCGTCCTTGAACTCGAGCACCAGATCCTGCCAGGGCGCGGCGTTCAGCTGCCAGCGGTACAGCGCCTGCAGTGCCAGCTTGCGCGCCACGCTGCGTGTGCCGCTGTACTCGCGCGGGCTCACGGCACTCACAGGCGCGCCATGACCGCGGCCATCTCGAGCGCGCACTCCAGCGCTTCCCCGCCCTTGTTGCCGGCAGAGGTCGCGGCGCGCTCGAGGGCCTGCTCGAGCGTCTCGACCGTCAGCACACCGAAGATGACCGGCACGCCGGTCTCGAGGCTCGCCAGCTGCAGGCCGCGCGCGCATTCGCCGGCCACGAAGTCAAAGTGCGGGGTGTCACCGCGGATCACGCAGCCCAGGGCCACGATCGCATCGTAGCGGCCGCTCTTGGCCAGCTGCCGCGCGACCACCGGCAGCTCAAAGGCCCCCGGCACGCGCACCACGCGCAGCTCCTCCTCCGCGCCACCGCGCGCCAGCCACGCGGCGCGGGCGCCCTTCAGCAGGCTCGCGACGATCAGCTCGTTGAAGCGTGCGGCCACGATCGCGACCCGGCGGCCGCGGGCCGCCGCGTCAGCCTCGCTGAGCTCCGCCGGGCTCACCCCTCTTCCCCGACGTAACCCTCGATCTCCAGCCCGAAGGCCGAGATGCCGTGCATCTGTTTGGGCGCCGAGAGCACGCGCATGCGGCGCACGCCCAGGTCCTTGAGGATCTGCGCCCCGACGCCGAAGGTGCGCAGCACCGCCCCTTCGCCTTCGGTGGCCGCCTCCTTCGCGCCCCCCTGCGGACCGCTCGCGGCGGCGAAGGAGCGCACGGCATCGGCCAGCTCGCGCGAGGTCTCGGGCTGACGCAGCACGACGATCACGCCGCTGCCGGCCTCGACGATGCGCTGCATGGCGGCGCGCAGTGTCCAGGTACGTACCGCGTGCTTCAGGCCGAGCAGATCGCGCAGCGTGTCGGCCAGATGCACCCGCACCAGCGGGGCCGGCGCACCATCGAGGCGGCCATGCACCAGCGCGACGTGCACTTCCTGGCTGACGCCGTCCTGGTAGGCATACAGCCGGAACTCGCCGAGCTCGGTCTGCACCACCTGCTCGGACAGGCGTTCCACCGAGCGCTCGGTGCGCAGGCGGTAGCGGATGAGGTCGGCGATGGTGCCGATCTTCAGCCCGTGGAGGCGGGCGAATTCCTGCAGCTGCGGACGGCGCGCCATGCTGCCGTCATCGTTCATGACCTCGCACAGCACGCCCGCGGGCTTCAGGCCCGCCAGATGGCACAGGTCGACCGCGGCCTCGGTGTGCCCGGCACGCACCAGCACGCCGCCGCGGCGCGCGCGCAGCGGAAAGATGTGTCCGGGGCGCGCAAAGTCGCTCGCCCGGGAAGTCCCTTCCGCCAGGGCGCGGATGGTGGCGGCGCGGTCTCCGGAGGACACGCCGGTCGTGGTGCCGGCGCGCAGGTCCACCGAAACGGTGAAGGCGGTGCGGTGCGACTCGCTGTTGACCGGGACCATCTGCGGCAGGTCCAGGCGCGCGAGCTGCTCCTCCTCCATCGGCACGCAGATGATGCCGCTCGTATGGCGGATCATGAAGGCGACCGCCTCGGGCGTGGCATGCTCGGCCGCCATGATCAGGTCGCCCTCGTTCTCGCGATCCTCATCGTCCATGATGATGACCATGCGCCCGGCACGCAGCTCGGCGAGGATTTCCCCGACCGGACTCAATGAGGTTCCCGTTCCCGCAGGGGCAGGTTTTCCGGGCAGCGGCAGCACTTTGGACATGACGGAAAGATCGCTCGGTTCGGCAGGCCAGTATACCCGAGGCTTCGTCCGAGGCCGTTCTCAGTGCGCGGTGGCCGCGCCGGGCAGGAGCGGCAGGACCAGCTGTTCCAGGGATTGCTCGTTCACGGCCGTGCCGGATACCAAGCGCGCACGCACCACGCCGCTGGCGTCGATCACGAAGGTCATCGGCACCGCCAGCGCCGGCCCGAAGCCGTCGGCCTTGGCGCCGGCGGCCAGGGCTGCCGGATAGCTGAACTTGCGCATGATGTCCGCGACTGCGGCGCGGTCGTGGGCGTCATCGACGCTCAGGCCCAACAGCACGAGTCCCTGGCCCCGATAGCGCTGGTAGAACTTATCCAGTGCGGGCATCTCCGCCCGGCACGGGGAACACCAGCTGGCCCAGTAGTTCACCAGCACCACCTTGCCGCGCTCGCGGGCGAGATCGAACTCCTGTCCGTCGAGCTGCGTGACGATGAGCGCCGGTGCGGGCGCCCCGACCGTCGCGCCCGCACCGGCGCCCGCACTCACCGCCGCCAGCAGGGCGCAGCCAGCCGCGCACGCGCGCACCCACCGTTTACCCGTAGTCATTTGCCGTGCTCCTTAAAACTGCACGCTGACCGAGACCTTGTACCGCGTGCGTGCCACCAGCTGGTTGCCGCTCGCGTTGGTGTACAACGCGCGCGAAACGTCGGCGTAGACGCGCGTGCGCCCGGCAGGCATCGAGTTCCACCCCGGGCGCCAGCAGGACGCGCGTGTAGCCGGAGTTCTGTGGATCGCCCTGGGGACCCGCGTCGTGCGCGCGGTACGCGCCCACGAGTTGTCACGCGCAGCAGCAAGAGCGGCACTACTGCGGCCAGGATGCGGCGCGCACGGGGGCTGGAGGCGTGTTGGATCACTGGGGGCACTCTAGCGCAACCACACGCCGGTCCGTGCCGGCGGCGCACTAACCAGCCGGCACGGCCAGCAGTCGCGCCAGGTAGCGCGCCACCTGGTCGACCTCGAGGTTCACCCGCGCGCCGGGTGCGAGGCTCCCGAGCGTCGTGACGCACTGCGTGTGCGGAATGATGTTCACGCCGAAGCTCGCCTCGGTGACCTCGTTCACCGTGAGGCTCACCCCATCCACGGTCACTGACCCCTTGGGCGCGATGTAACGCGCGAGCGGCGCGGGCACACCGATCACGAGCCGCCGCGAGCGGGCGTCCGCGCTGAGGCTGAGCACCCGCGCCACCCCATCGACGTGCCCGGACACCAGGTGTCCGCCGAGCGCATCGCCGGCGCGCAGCGCCGGCTCGAGGTTGACCGCGCTTCCGGCCTTGAGGTCCGCGAGCGTCGTGAGCCCGAGCGTCTCGCGCGAGACGTCCGCGGCGAAGCTGTGGCCCGCGACCTCCACGGCGGTCAGGCAGCAACCCTGCACCGCGATGCTGTCGCCGACGTTCAGCCGGGCGGTGTCGAAGTCACGGCAGGCGATCAGCAGGCGTACGTCGCCCCCGCGCGCCTCCAGGCGCTCGATCCGTCCCACGTCCTGCACGATCCCGGTAAACATGCCGTTTCCTGATCCTAGGGAGCGCGCGGCCGCAGGCGCAGCCGCAGGTCATCGCCGATGCGCTGTGAGTCGAGGAAGGCAAAGCCGGGCGCATCCGTGAGCGTCGCCAGCGACGGCAGCTCGACCAGCGCGCGGGCGCTGGGCCCGAGGAGCTTCGGCGCCACATAGAGAAGGAGTTCGTCCGCCAGCCCCTGGCGCAGGATTGCCCCGGCGAGGGTCGCGCCCGCCTCCACCAGCACCTCGTTGGCCTCCAGCTCCCCCAGCCGATCGAGTACCGCCCCAAGGTCCAGGTGCTCCCCCTGCGAGGGCAGCGTCTCGACGCGCGCCACGCGCGCCGTCAGTGCTGCGGCTCGCGTCTCGTCCAGACCCGCAAGGGCGGTGAGGATCAGCACCTCACCACCGCCGGTGAAGAGGCGCGCGCCCTCGGGGGTGCGCAGGTGCGTATCGAGCACGACGCGCAGCGGCTGGCGCGCCTCGGCATCCGCGTCCGGGCGCACGCTCAGGCGCGGATCATCGCTCAGCACCGTGCCGACGCCGGTCAGCACGGCGGAGCTGCGGGCGCGCCACGCCTGCACGTCCGCGCGTGCCGCCTCGCCCGTGATCCACTGGCTCGTGCCGTCGGCGAGCGCCGTGCGACCGTCGAGGCTCATGGCGAGCTTCACGCGTACGAACGGTCGCCCGTGCTGCATGCGCTTGAAGAACCCGGCGTTCAGCTCGTGCGCCTCGGACTCGAGCAGGCCCGACTGCACCGTGATGCCGGCCGCCGTCAGGGCGGCGGCGCCCTGGCCGTTGACCTGCGGGTTCGGGTCGCCGATGGCGTACACCACGCGTGCCACGCGCGCGCCGGTGAGGGCCAGCGTGCACGGCGCCGTGCGGCCGTGATGACTGCAGGGCTCGAGCGTCACGTAGACGGTGGCGCCGCTGGCCTGCGGGCCGGCCGCGCGCAGCGCGGCGACTTCCGCGTGGGCTTCGCCGGCGCGCTCGTGCCAGCCCTCCCCGACGATGCGTTCGCCGCGGGCGATCACGCAGCCGACGCGCGGATTCGGGTCAGTGCTCGCGAGGCCGCGCGCCGCCAGCGCCAGGGCGCGCTGCATGGCGCTGCGGTCGAAGTCGGAGAACGTGTCGCGTGATTTCACTTGCCACCACCGGGCCCGCGCTTAGCGCCGGCCGGCTCGTCCGGCGGCAGCAGCGGCAGCTGCTCGCGATTGGCGCGGCTGCCCGGTTCGCGCTTGTGCGTACGCGCCGCTGCCGGCGCCGTGCGCGCGCTGCGCAGCCGCTGGATCTCCTCGTGGAAGGCCTCCACGTCCTCGAACTGACGGTAGACGGAGGCGAAGCGCACGTAAGCCACCTCATCGAGGTGGCGCAGCTCCTCCATGACGAGCTCGCCGATGGCGCGCGAGGACACCTCGCGGTCCCCGAGGCTGCGCACCTTGTGCACGATGCGGCTCAGGGCTTCGTCGATCTGCTCGCGCGGCACGGGACGCTTCTGCAACGCCTTCTCCATCCCGGCGCGCAGCTTGGCCTCATCGAAGCCCTCGCGCGCGCGGTCGCCCTTGATCACCAGCGGCATGAGCAGTTCCGCGGTCTCGAAGGTGGTGAAGCGCTCGCCGCACTTCAGGCACTCGCGGCGGCGCCGGATCTGGTGCCCCTCGCCCGCCAGGCGCGAGTCGTTCACCTTGGTCTCTTCGTGGCCGCAGAAAGGGCAATACATGCGGCGCGGGCACTCCGCCCCGTTACGGTCCGTACACCGGGAAGCGCTGGCACAGTTCGATCACCTGCGGGCGCACGCGCGCGACCGTCGCCTCGGCGCCTTCCGCGTCCAGGATCTGGGCGATGAAGTCGGCCACCTGCTCGATTTCCGGCTGCCTGAAGCCGCGCGTGGTCGAGGCCGGCGTGCCGAGACGCAGGCCGCTCGTCACCATCGGCGGGCGCGGGTCGTTGGGCACGGCGTTCTTGTTCACGGTGATGTTGGCGCGGCCCAGCGCGGCGTCGGCTGCCTTGCCGGTGATGTTGCGATCGGCGAGGCTGAGCAGGAACAGGTGGTTGTCGGTGCCACCCGAGACGATCTGGTAGCCGCGCTGCGCCAGGCGGGCCGCCATCGCGCGCGCGTTGGCGAGCACCTGCTTCTGGTAGTCGCGGAACTCCGGCTGCAGCGCCTCGAGCAGCGCCACCGCCTTGGCGGCGATGACGTGCATGAGCGGACCGCCCTGGGTGCCGGGGAACACCAGCGAGCTGAGCTTCTTGGTGATCTCATCGTTGGCGCGCGCGAGGATCAGGCCACCGCGCGGGCCGCGCAGCGTCTTGTGCGTCGTGGTGGTGACCACGTCGGCATGCGCGATCGGGCTCGGGTAGATGCCCGCGGCCACGAGCCCGGCCACGTGCGCCATGTCGACGACAAAGTAGGCGCCGACGCTCTTGGCGATCGCCGCGAAGCGCGCCCAGTCGACCACGCGCGAATAGGCCGAGAAGCCTGCGATGATCATCTTCGGCCGGTGCTCCGCGGCGAGCCGCTGCACCTGCTCATAGTCGATCTCGCCGGTGTCGGGGCGAATGCCGTACTGGGCGGCGCGGAAGAACTTGCCGGAGAAATTCACCTTGGCGCCGTGCGTGAGGTGGCCGCCGTGGTCGAGGCTCATACCGAGTATCGGATCGCCCGGCTGCACGAGCGCGAAGTAGGCCGCCGCATTGGCCTGCGAACCCGAGTGCGGCTGCACGTTGGCGTAGTCGGCGCCGAACAGCTGCTTGGCGCGGTCGATGGCCAGCTGCTCGGCGATGTCGACGTACTCGCAGCCCCCGTAGTAGCGCTTGCCGGGATAGCCTTCGGCGTACTTGTTGGTGAGCACCGAGCCCTGGGCCTCGAGCACGCGCGGACTGGCATAGTTCTCGGAGGCGATAAGCTCTACGTGCTCTTCCTGGCGGCGGCGTTCACCCGCCAGGGCGTGCGCCAGCTCGGGATCGAAGCCTTCGATCGTCATGGACGTCCGGAACATGTGCGGCGGCACCTTCTGGGGTGAGGGAAACGGGGCCGCGAATTGTACCGGAACGAGGCGCAGGCCGCCCTTGTTGTCAGGCGTCGCCCCGGCGGTAGGTTCGCGACAAAGGCCACCGCCGCGAAGCCCGGGGGCGCCGTGCGGGCGCGCCGGCCGCTACAGCAGGTTTTCCACCACGGCGTTCCAGGCCCGGGCGAGGTTCTGGCGGTTGTAGCCCCCGCCCCCCAGCGCCAGAACGCGCCCGTGGCCGCAGCGCTCGGCGAGGGTGGTGAGCTCGCGCGCCGCGCGCCCGTGCGCCTCGGCCGTGAGGCGCAAGTGCGTGATCGGATCGCCCTCGAGGCTGTCGGCGCCGCACTGCAGGATCACGAACTGCGGGTCGAACTTCTCCAGGTGCGCGATGACCTTCGGCCACTGCGCGGCGAACTCGCGATCGTCCGCACCCGGCGGCAGCGGCAAGTTGAGCTTCATGCCGTGCGCGCCGCCCTTGCCGATTTCCTCGGCCATGCCCGTACCCGGATACAGATAGCGACCGTCCTCGTGCAGGTCGGCGAATATCACCGCCGGGTCGTCCTCGAAGGCATAGAACACACCGTCGCCATGGTGCGCGTCGATGTCGACATAGGCGATGCGTTTCAGTCCCGCGCGTTTCAACAGTTCGATCGCCACGCCGCAGTCGTTGAAAACGCAGAAGCCTGCAGCGCGATCACGCGCGGCGTGATGCAGGCCCGCGATCGGCACGAAGGCGCGCCGGCACTCGCCGTGCATGATGGCCTCCGCCGCACTCAGGGTCGCGCCGACCACGCCCGCGGCCGCCTCGTAGACGCCACGAAACGCGGGCGTGTCGCCGGCATCGAGGAAGCCGGTGCCGCTGGCGGAGCGCTCGCGCACCCGTTCAAGATACTCCGCCGTGTGAAAGGCACGCAGTTCCGCATCGGTGGCGGTGCGGGGCTCAAGCACGCGCACGCGCTGCTCAAGGTCGCGCGCACCGAACTCGCGCACGAAGGCCGCGAGGCGGTCGGGGCCGAACGGGTGCCCGTCGCCAAAGCCATAACGGGCCAGGCGCTCGCTGAGGACGACCGCCACGCTCGGCGCCGCGCTCGTGCTGCTGCTGGGAGACGCTGCCACGGCGGGCAAGCCTAACACAGCACCCGCGGGGTGCCCGTCGGCGCCGGGCCGCCCCTGGTGCCGACCCGCGACGATATAATCCGACAACCTGCGTTTGCAGCCCCATACACTCGAGACGGCATGGCCCAATACATCTACACGATGAGCCGCGTATCCAAGATGGTCCCCCCCAAGCGGGCCATCCTGCGCGACATCAGCCTTTCGTTCTTTCCGGGCGCCAAGATCGGGGTGCTCGGCCTTAACGGTTCCGGGAAGTCCTCGCTCCTGAGGATCATGGCAGGCCTCGACAACGCCTTCGACGGCGAGGCGCGCCCGCAGGGCGGCATCCGTATCGGCTTTCTGCCGCAGGAGCCGCAGCTCGATGCCGCCAAGGACGTGCGCACGAGCGTCATGGAGGGGCTCGGCCATAGCTTCGCTCAGCTGCAGGAGTTCAACAGCATCTCCGAGAAGTTCGCTGAACCGATGGACGATGCCAAGATGAACGCCCTCCTCGAGCGCCAGGCGCAGCTGCAGGATGCGATCGATGCCGCCGGTGGCTGGGAGCTCGAGCGCAAGCTCGAGATCGCCGCCGATGCGCTGCGCCTGCCACCGTGGGAGGCGCTCATCGGCACGCTCTCGGGCGGCGAGAAGCGGCGCGTGGCGCTGTGCCGGCTGCTGCTCTCCGCCCCGGACATGCTGCTGCTCGATGAGCCGACCAATCATCTGGATGCCGAATCGATCGCCTGGCTCGAGCACTACCTCGAGCAATACCCGAGTACGGTGATCGCGGTCACGCACGACCGCTACTTTCTCGACAATGTCGCCGAGTGGATCCTCGAGCTCGACCGCGGCTACGGCATCCCCTGGCACGGCAACTATTCCTCTTGGCTCGAGCAGAAGGAGAAGCGCCTGGCGCTCGAGGAGCGTGAGCGTGAGGGACTGCGCAAGACCCTCGCTCATGAGCTCGAGTGGGTGCGCCAGAACCCCAAGGCGCGCCAGGCGAAGAGCAAGGCGCGCCTGCAGCGCTACGAGGAACTCGCCTCGCGCGAATTCCAGGAACGCAACGAGACCAACGAGATCTACATCCCGCCCGGGGAGCGCCTCGGGGAGCTGGTGATCGAGGCCCAGGGATTGCGCAAGGGCTACGGCGACCGGCTGCTCATCGACAACCTCAGCTTTAACCTGCCGCGCGGCGGCATCGTCGGCATCATCGGCCCGAATGGCGCCGGCAAGACGACCCTGTTCCGCATGCTCACCGCCGCGGAAGCGCCCGATGCCGGGCAGATCCGCGTGGGTCCGAGCGTCAGGCTCGCCTACGTCGACCAGTCGCGCCAGACGCTCGATGACAAAAAGACCGTGTGGCAGGAGATCTCCGGCGGCCTCGACATGATCAAGGTGGGCAACTACGAGACGCCCTCGCGCGGCTACGTCGGGCGGTTCAACTTCAAGGGCACGCAGCAGCAGCAGCTGATCGGGGAGCTCTCCGGCGGTGAGCGCAACCGCGTTCACCTGGCCAAGGTGCTGCGCTCGGGCGGCAACGTGCTGCTGCTCGATGAGCCGACGAATGACCTCGACGTGGAAACGCTGCGCGCGCTGGAGGAAGCCCTGCTGAGCTTCCCCGGCTGCGCCGTCGTCATCTCCCACGATCGCTGGTTCCTCGATCGCATCGCGACCCACATCCTGTCCTTCGAGGGCGACTCGCAGGTGGTCTGGTTCGAAGGCAACTACCAGGACTACACCGAGGACTACAAGCGCCGCAAGGGCGAGGACGCCGCGCAGCCGCACCGCATCCGCTACAAGCCGCTCACGCGCTAGGCACCGCGGCGGCAGCGCACCCGTGTCCCCCGCGAGCCCAGCTGCGACGACGAGCGAGGAGCAGGAGCGGCCCCTGTGGCGCTGGGTCGGCCCGCTCGCGGCGCTGCTGGTGTTCGCCGTCGTCGTGGCCATCCTGCACCACGAATTCGCGCAGCTGCACATCAAGCGCGTGTTTGCGCACCTGCACGCGATCCCGCGCCGGCAGATCCTCGCGGCCCTGGGCTTCACGGCGCTGAGCTACTGGCTGCTCACGACCTATGAGGTGCTGGCGCTGCGCTACCTGCGCCGGCTGATTCCCTACCCGCGCATCCTCTTCACGTCCTTCATCGCCTACTCGTTCGGACACACGCTCGGCTTTGCCATCTTCACCGGCAGTGCCATCCGCTTCCGCCTCTACGTGACCGCCGGCATCAGCGCCATCGAGGTGGCGACGGTGACCGCCTTCTGCAGCCTCTCGCTCGGCATCGGGCTGGCGACCATCTCCGGGCTCTCACTGCTGCTGTCGCCGGCGCACGCCGCGACCGTGCTGCACCTGCACCACAACTGGTCGCTGCTCGTGGGCGTCGTGCTTTTGGGGGTGGTCGCGGCCTACGCGCTGTGGGCCTGCTTCGCGCACGCGGCCTTCGAGGTCCGCGGCTGGGCGCTGCGGCCTCCGGGACCGCTGATCGGGCTCACGCAGCTGGCGCTCTCGGTGCTCGACCTGTCACTCTCGAGCGCGGTGCTGTGGTCGCTGCTGCCCGCGGATGCGCCCGTGCCCTTCATCAGCTTCCTCGGCGTGTACGCGGCCGCCGTGATCGCCGGCATCATCAGTCACGTGCCCGGCGGCGTCGGCGTGTTCGAGGCGGTCGTGCTGCTCACCGTGCCGAACGTGCCGCCCGAGGCGATGCTCGGCTCGCTGCTCGCCTACCGGGCGATCTACTACCTCGCGCCGCTGGTCCTGGGCACGGTGCTCTTTGGCGGCAAGGAACTCGCCGCGCAGGGGTCGCGCCTGGTGCGCGCCCAGCAGCGGGCGAGCCTGTATATCGCGCCCGTGGTGCCACAGATCGCCGGCGCCCTGACCTTCCTCGCCGGGGCGCTGCTGCTGTTCTCCGGGGCGACCCCGGCGGTGGACGAACGCCTGACGTACCTCGACCGCTTCCTGCCGCTCGCGGTGCTCGAGTTCTCGCACCTCGCCGGCAGCCTCATCGGGCTCGGCCTGCTGGTGCTGGCGCGCGCGCTGTTTCGGCGCGTGCAGGCGGCCTACCACATCTCGGTGTGGCTGCTGCTGGCGGGCATTGCCGCCTCGCTCCTGAAGGGGCTGGATTTCGAGGAGGCGACGCTGCTCGCGCTGGTGCTGGGCGTACTCACCCTCGGGCGGCGCGCGTTCTACCGCCCCACACAGATCCTCTCGGAGCGCTTCACCCCGGTATGGGTAGTGGCCATCACTGGCGTGATCGCCATGGCGGTGTGGATCGGGGCCCTCTCCTACCGGCACGTCGAGTACTCGCACGAGCTGTGGTGGACGTTCGCGCTCGATGCCAACGCGCCGCGCATGCTGCGCGCCTCGCTCGCGGTCATCGTGCTCGGCACGGCCTACGTGTTGTGGAACATGCTGCGGCCGGCGCGCCCGGAACCGGCGGTGGCGGGCGCGCAGGAGCTCGAGCGCGCCCGCGCGCTCATCGCCGGCTCCGACCTGACGCTGGCGAACGCGGCCCTGACCGGCGACAAGCGCCTGCTGTTCTCGGAGGCCGGCGACGCCTTCCTCATGTATCAGATCGCCGGCCACAGCTGGATCGCACTCGGCGATCCGGTCGGTGCGCAGACGGGAGCGGAAGAGCTGGTGTGGCGGCTGCGCGAGATCTCCGATCGCCACGGCGGCCAGACCGTCTTCTACCAGGTGTGCGCCGAGCGGCTCGCACTGTACGTCGACCTAGGCCTCGCGGCGCTCAAGATCGGCGAGGAGGCGCGCGTGCCGCTCGAGTCCTTCTCCCTCGAGGGGGCCGCGCGCGCGGAGCTGCGCCAGTGCCACCGCCGCGCGCAGCGCGACGGCGCCAGCTTCGAGGTCGTGGCGCCCGCGGCCGTGGACGCGCTCATGCCGGCACTGCAGCGCATCTCCGATGCCTGGCTTCAGAGCAAGTACACCGGCGAGAAGCGCTTCTCGGTGGGCGCGTTCACGCCCGCTTACCTGCGCCAGTTCCCGGTGGCGGTGGTGCGCTCCCGGGGCGCGCCCGCAGCCTTTGCAAACCTGTGGACGACCGGCACCCGGGCCGAGCTGTCGGTGGACCTCATGCGCTTTGACCCGGACGCGCCGCGCAGCGCCATGGATTACCTGTTCATCGAGCTGATGCTGTGGGGTCGCGCGCAGGGTTATCGCTGGTTCAACCTCGGCATGGCGCCGCTGTCGGGGCTCGAGGCGCATCCGCTAGCGCCCGCGTGGCATCGGGTCGGCAACTTCATCTTCCGCCATGGTGAGCACTTTTATAACTTCGAGGGCCTGCGGCGCTACAAGGCGAAGTTCGATCCGCACTGGGAACCGCGCTACCTCGTGGCACGCGGCGGCATCGCCCTGCCCCGCGTGCTCATCGACGTATCGGTACTGATCGCCGGCGGCATGAAGGAGCTGTTCGCCCGATGAGCGCCGCGCGCGCGCGTGCCTGCGGGTCGAGCGCGCTCGCGCTGCTCGCGCTCGTGGCGAGTGCCGGCGGCGCCGCGGCCGGCCCTGCCGCCGAGGCGGCCAAGAGTGCCGCCCAGCCGCGGGCGCCAGCGCCAGCGGCGCCCGCGGGTGACCCCGCGGCGCGGCATCTGCCGGGCGGGCGCTTCGGCACGCTCAGCGTGTACGTCCCGCAAGGCAAGCCGGCGAGCGTCGCGATCTTCCTCTCCGGCGATGGCGGCTGGGAGCTGGGCGTCATCAACATGGCGCACGCGCTGCGCCAGTCGGGGGCGGTCGTGGTCGGTGTCGACATCCGCCAGTACTTCGCAAGCCTCGGCCGGGCGGCCACGCGCACCCCGGGCTGCCAGATGATCGCTGCGGATTTTGAGACCCTGAGCCATCAGGTGCAGAAGCAGCTCGGCCTGGGCGAGTACCTGGTGCCGGTGCTGGTCGGTTACTCCTCCGGCGCGACGGTGGTGTACGCGACGCTGGCGCAATCCCCGCCCGGCACCTTCGCCGGCGCGCTGAGTCTGGGGTTCTGCGCCGAACAGGATTTCGCGGGCGCGAGCCTGTGCCCCGGAAGCGGCCTGCACTACGCGCCCAACGCGCACCACGAGCTGGTGTTCCAGCCCGCCGCGACGCTGCGGCAGCCGTGGATCGCGCTGCAGGGACAGAAGGACCAGGTGTGCAACGCGCAGGCCGCGGCGCAATTCGCCAGCCAGGTCGCGCATGGCCGGATCATCACGCTGCCGCTCGTCGGCCACGGCTTCTCGGTGGAGCGCAACTGGATGCCGCAGTTCCGCGAGGCCTACGCGCAGCTCAGCGAGCCGCCCGGGAACCCCGCGAGCGCGCCCCCGCCGGAGATCGGCGACCTGCCGGTACAGGAAGTTGCCGCGAGCGGCAACGCGGCGGAGTTCGCGCTCCTGCTGACCGGGGATGGCGGCTGGGCGGGTCTCGACCAGGAACTGGCGGCGCGCCTGGCCGCCGACGGCGTGCCGACGGTAGCCCTCAATTCGCTCAAGTATTTCTGGAAGGCGCGCACGCCGGAAGAAACCACGCGCGACGTGGCGCGCATCCTGCGCCATTACCTCGCCGCCTGGCACAAAGAGCGCGTACTGCTCATCGGTTACTCCTTCGGCGCCGACGTGCTGCCCTTCGTGGTCAACCGCCTGCCGGCGGAGCTGCGCGCGCACGTCGTGAGCGTCAGCCTGCTCGGCATCGATGCCAGCGCCTCGTTCGAGATGCACCTCTCGGACTGGGTCGGGGGCGATGATGCGGGTCTGCAGACCGGCCCGGAGGTCCGGCGCCTCGCGCTGCCGGTGCTGTGCCTGTACGGGGCGGGCGAAAAGGACTCGATCTGTCCGGGGCTGCCGGCCGGAAGCATCACGCGTGAGCAGGTCGGCACCGGCCACCACTTCGGCGGCGAGTACGGCACGCTCGCCGAGCGGATCCTGGGCTTCGCCCGCCGCGCGCCCCCTGTGACATAACGTGGCGCCGCACGGCCACAAGCCGAGGGACCTGCGTCCCCTAGTGGCGCTGGAGTACCATGGGGCTCTGGCGGCAGATACAACAATTTAGGGCCGCCGCAAGCGTTCACCATGTCGCTGTACATCGATTCAGCCAGCCGACTGCATCACGACCTCGAAAAGAACCTGGTCGTGACGTGCCCGAATTGCCAGGCGGTGGCGCACATCACCCCCAGCGCGGTACCACGCTTTGAGGATCTGCAGCTGTACCGGCCCAAGCAGATCGGCGTGGTGTATCTGTGCGATGCCTGTCACGCGCCGATCTTCCTGCGCTTCACGGTGCGGGTGTACGGCGCCGCGCGCATCGAGCTCGCGCCGCAGTTCACCGAGGTGGAGCGCGCGCGCGAGAAATTCAGCTTCGCCTACATTCCCGAGGACGTGGAGCTGTTGTTCCGCGAGGCGCTCACCTGCTTCTCCAGCGGCGCCTTCAACGCATTCGCCTCCATGTGCCGGCGCGCCGCGCAGGCGATGTTCGTCGAGCTTGGCGAGGCCGGCAAACTGCGCCTGTTCGATGAGCTCAACGAGGTGCGCGATCTGGCCAATATCGCCCCCGAGATCTTCACCAAGATGAAGAGCGTGCTGTTCGGTGCCGAGCTCGATGCGCGCTCGCCGCTGCCGCAGCTCGATGGCTACGAGGCCGGCATCATGCTCGAGGTCGTCAAGGATCTCTTCTACGAGGCCTACGTGCGCAGGGGCAAGCTGCAGCAGGCGATCATGGTGCGGCGTTTCTTCCTCGACGAGACCGGCAGCAACGTCACACCCTTCAGCTCCGCCGGCTGAAGCGTTCCGCTTCAGCCCACGAAGCGCCGCGCATTACGGAACAGGCGCGTCCAGCCGCTGTACTCCCCGACGTCACGCGGGTGCCAGGAGTTCTGCGCGTAGCGGAATGAGCGCTCCGGGTGCGGCATGGTGATGGTGACGCGGCCATCCTCGTTGCACAGCGCCGCGATGCCGAACGGCGTGCCACTCGGATTGGCAGGATAGGTGCTGGCGACACTGCGGTCGTGATGGATGTAGCGCACGCCGACCAGGCCGCTGGCCGCGCAGGCCGCCGCCGCCGCGGGGGTGGCGAACTCGGCCCGGCCCTCCCCGTGCGACACGGCGATCGGCAGCACCGAGCCTTCCATGCCGGCGAGCAGCACGGAGGGGGACTCGAGCACCTCGACCAGCGAGAAGCGTGCCTCGTGCTGCTCGCTGCGGTTCTTCACGAAGCGCGGCCAGTGGGCGGTGCCGGGAATGAGGCTCTGCAGCGCGGCGAACATCTGGCAGCCGTTGCAGATGCCGAGCGCGAAGCTGTCGCCGCGGCTGAAGAAGCGCTCGAACTCCTCGCGCGCTGCGGCGTGAAACAGCACCGACTTGGCCCAGCCCTCGCCGGCGCCGAGCACGTCGCCGTAGGAGAAGCCGCCGCAGGCGATGAGCCCCTTGAACTCACTGAGCGAGCGGCGCCCGCTCAGCAGGTCGGTCATGTGCACGTCGTGCGGGGTGAAGCCGGCGCGGTCGAACACCGCCGCGGTCTCCACCTGGCTGTTGACGCCCTGCTCGCGCAGGATCGCCACCGCCGGCCGCACACCGCGCGCGATGAACGGCGCCGCGATGTCCTGCTGCGGATCGAAGCTGAGCGCGACGTTCAGGCCCGGGTCCTCCTCGGCGGTCTGCGCCGCGAATTCCTCGTCGGCGCACTGCGGGTCATCACGCAGCCGCCGCAGCCGCCACGAGGTCTCCGACCAGGCGCGCTTCAGGTCCGCCCACGACTCATCGAGGTGCACGGCCCCGACGCGCACCTGCACGCGCAGCTCACTCACCGGGGCGCCCAGGTAGAGCGCCGCTGCCGCGAGCTGGTGGCGCGCGAGGATCTCGCAGAACGCCGGCTCGTCGCCGGCGAGTATCTGCACCACCACGCCCGGCTCCTCGGCGAACAGCTGCGCCAGCGCCGCACCGCGGGCCGCCGGCAGCGCGATATCGAGGCCGCAGTGCCCGGCGAAGGCCATCTCCAGCAGCGTCACCAGCAGGCCGCCGTCGGAGCGGTCGTGGTAGGCACGCAGCATCCCCAGGGCGCGCAGCTCGCGCAGCGCCGCGGCGAGCTGCAGCAGTGGCTGCGGGGCATCCAGGTCTGCGGGCTCATCCCCGAGTTCACCGTACACCTGCGCGAGCGCGGAGCCGCCCAGGCGACTCTTGCCCGCGGCCAGGTCGATGAGCCAAAGCGACGTGGGCCGCTCGTCCATCTGCAGCGCCGGCGTCAGCGTGCGCCGCACGTCGCGCACCGGTGCGAAGGCGGAGACGATCAGCGACACCGGCGCGATGACGCTCTTGTGCGCTGCGCCCTCGCGCCACGCGGTCTTCATCGACAGCGAGTCCTTGCCGACCGGGATCGCGATGCCGAGCGCCGGGCACAGCTCCTTGCCCACCGCCTGCACGGTGGCGTAGAGCGCGGCGTCCTCCCCCGGCTCGCCACAGGCGGCCATCCAGTTGGCCGACAGGCGGATGTCGCTGAGGAGGGCGATGTCGGCGGCGAGGATGTTGGTGATCGCCTCGGCCACCGCCAGGCGCCCGGAGGCCGGGGCGTCCAGCACCGCCACCGGCGTGCGCTCCCCCATCGCCATCGCCTCCCCGGCGTGGCCGTGGTAGTCGGCGAGCGTCACCGCCACGTCGCTGACGGGCACCTGCCAGGGCCCGACGAGCGGGTCGCGGCTGACGAGTCCGCCGACGGTGCGATCGCCGATGGTGATGAGAAAAGTCTTGTCGGCCACCGCCGGCAGGCGCAGCACGCGGTACAGCGCCTCGCGTGCGTCGAGCGCGGCGCAGTCGAAGGGCCGCGCCGTGACGCCGGCGCTGTGCACCTCGCGCGTCAGGCGCGGCGGCTTGCCCAGCAGTACCTCGAGCGGCAGGTCCACCGGCTCGTTGTCGAACAGCGGGTCATGCACCCGCAGCTGCCCGGAGGCGTCGATCTCACCGATGACGGCGAACGGGCAGCGTTCGCGTGCCGCGATGGCGCTGAATTGCGCCAGTGCCTGCGCCTCGATGGCCAGCACGTAGCGCTCCTGCGCCTCGTTGCACCACAGTTCCAGGGGCGACATCCCGGCTTCCGCGCTCGGAATGCTGCGCAGATCGATGCGCGCACCGCGCGCACTGTGCGCGACCGCCTCGGGCACGGCATTGGAGAGGCCACCGGCACCGACGTCGTGGATGAGAACGATGGGATTGCGGGTGCCCAGTGCCCAGCAGTGATCGATCACTTCCTGCGCCCGCCGCTCGATCTCGGGGTTGCCGCGCTGCACGGAGGCAAAATCCAGCTCCGCATCGGAGGCGCCACTGCCGACTGAGGAGGCCGCACCGCCGCCGAGGCCGATGAGCATCGCAGGTCCCCCGAGCACCACGAGCTTGGCGCCGACGGGCACCTCGGGCTTGTGCACCTGGGAGCGGCGCACGTTCCCCAGGCCCCCGGCGATCATGATCGGCTTGTGGTAGCCGCGCACCCGCTCGGGCGCATCGCCCGCGGCCGGCTGCTCGAAGGTGCGGAAATAGCCGCAGATCGCCGGCCGGCCGAACTCGTTGTTGAACGAGGCCGCGCCGATCGGACCTTCGAGCATGATCTCGAGCGCCGAGGCCACGCGCGCGGGCTTGCCGAAGTCGCGCTCCCACGGACGCAGGTAACCCGGGATGCGCAGGTTCGAGACCGAGAAGCCCGTCAGCCCCGCCTTGGGTTTGGCGCCGCGGCCGGTGGCTCCTTCGTCGCGGATTTCCCCGCCCGCGCCGGTCGCTGCGCCCGGGAAGGGCGAGATGGCGGTGGGATGGTTATGGGTCTCGACCTTCATCACGATGTCGATCGGCTCATGGCTCGCGCGGTAGATGCCCGACAGCGGGTCGGGGAAGAAGCGCACACCGGCCGTGCCCTCGATGACGGCGGCATTGTCCCGGTAGGCTGACAACACCCCGGCGGGGTTGCGCTCGTGCGTGTAGCGGATCATGCCGAACAGCGTGTCGGCGCGCGGCGCCCCGTCGATGATCCAGCGGGCATTGAAGATCTTGTGGCGGCAGTGCTCGGAATTCGCCTGCGCGAACATCATCAGCTCGACGTCGGTCGGATCGCGCTTCAGCTGCGCGAAGCTCCCGAGCAGGTAATCGATCTCGTCGGCGGACAGCGCCAGTCCCAGCCGGCGGTCCGCCTCGATGAGCGCCGCGCGGCCGCCGGCGAGTGACACGGTGGCGAGCGGCTGCGGCTGCGTCTGCTCGAAGAGCACGGCGGCATCCGCGGCTTCCCACAGCGCCATCTCCGTCATGCGATCACTCAGTGCCGGCGCCAGTAACGCGAGGGCGGCCCGCGGCAGCGCTCGCGCCGCGCGCAGGCCGTACTCGATGCCGCGCTCCAGGCGACGCACATGGCGCAGCCCGCACACCTGCGCGATATCCGTGGCCTTGCTCGACCAGGGGGAAATGGTCCCCGCGCGCGGCACGATGAGGATGCGGCTCGCGGTGGCGGCCGTCGCCGCCGCCAGGCTCGGCCCGTAGGTGAGCAGCTGCGCGAGCACTGCCTGCTCGCTCCCCGTGAGCGGCGCGGCGAGATCGGCGAAGTGCACGAAGCGCGCCTCAAGCCCCTGCACCGCCGGCTCCAGCGCCTGGACTCGCTCCAGCAGCTTTGCGATACGGAAAGTGGAAAGGGCCGCCGGTCCCGGGAGCAACAGCATGCTACCGGCGCCTCACTTCTTGTCGCCGGGCGGCACGGAATACAGCGGCATCGGGAACTGGGTGACGTTGGCACCGCCCTCGAGGGCGGTGATCTTGCTGACGCCCTGCTTCTTGACCTCGTCGATGCGCAGGATCGAGTGCATGGGCAGGAAGGTGCGCTTAACGCCCGCGAACTCCCCCTTGACGCGCTCCTCGGAGGGGTCGAGCACGACCGAGGAGCGCTCGCCGAACACCAGCTCCTCGACCTCGATGAAACCAAACAGCTCCCCGTGCGTGACCTTGCGCGCGTACACCTCGTAAACCTTGCCCTGGTTCACGAACATAATGCGGAAAATGTGACTGGTTGCCATGGTTCGGCGTAGGTCCGCTGCTAGCGTTGAGGCTGGCCATTATATGTCCGGGCGCGCCATCGGCGCTGCGCGGCGTACGGGGACCGCAGGGTACTTGCAAACGGACGGGTTGTCCTTGAGTCGGGGAAGCATGCTCAGGCTGAAGATTGTCAGCGACCAGCGCCGCACGCTGGCCGAACGCAGCAGCGCTGTGTTTTCGGTCGAAGGCGGCACCATCGGCCGTTCGGCCGATAACGACTGGGTGCTGCCCGATCCGTCGCGCTACGTGTCGGCCCACCACGCGCGCGTGCAGTTCCGCGAGGGCCATTTCTACCTGCAGGACGTGAGTACCAACGGCGTCTACGTGAACGACGACATGGAGCCGCTCGCCAAGCGAGGCTCGAGCGGCTATCGCGTCGCCAACGGCGACGTGCTGCGCATGGGCGAATACCACATCGTCGCCGCCCTCGACGCCGCCAAGGCCGAGGAAGAGCCCCTCGCCGCGGTGCCCACGAGCATCCATGCGCTGCGTCCGCTGCGGCGTCCCTTCGAGGACCTCGGCGCGCCCATCAATCTTGAGGACCTGCTGTTGACCGAGGAGGACGTGCTGCCGGTCAGCGCCTACGGTCAGAGCGTGCAGTCCGGGCCGGTGCGCGCACTGGCACGCACGCTCGACCCGCTGCCACCGCTGCGCTCGCCCGAGCCGGCGGCGCCACAGACCTCCGCAAGCGTGAGCGCCGAATCCATCTCGCAACGCATGGCGCGCCTGGCTGAGGTCGTGGCGCGCGAACCGAAGCTGGGCAACAGTGTCATGGCGCTCGAGGACCTGCGCTCCGGGCTGGACGCCTTCTGCCGCGGCGCAGGCATCGCTCCGGAGCGGCTCCCCGCGGACGCGCAGGGCCGCATACTGCATCTGGCCGGCCGGCTGGTGCGCGAGGCCTTCGTCGGTTTGCAGGAACTCGAACGCACCCGCGCCGAAACCCGCAACCGCTACCGCATCGAAACCGCGCCGCCGGACCCGGAGGACGCGCGCCCCTCGCTTGAGAAGCTCATGGTGGAGGACCTGCTGGTGGCACTGCTGGTGCAGCACGAGGGACGGCGGCTCGATTCGGTGCAGTGGATGCGCGAGACCATCGGGGACGCGAAGCTGCACGAGCAGGCGTGCGCCCAGGCCACGCGCGCAGCCTTCATCGAGTTCCTCGACCGGCTCGATCCGGCCGAGCTCGAGGCGCGCTTCGAGCGCGCCGCGCGCCGCGGCAAGGCACGCACCGCCGACAAGGCACAATACTGGGAACTGTTTACGACTTTCTATCGCAATCTCATCGAAATGCCGGCAGACCATCTGCCACACACCTTCGTGGAAGCATTCGCCGCGGCGTATCGCGAGGGATTGAAGAAACCGGAAACCTGAAGGGCCGCGCAGGACTCGATGGCGGAGAGGGTGGGATTCGAACCCACGTGCCGGATTTACCCGACCATCCGATTTCGAGTCGGCGCCGTTATGACCGCTTCGGTACCTCTCCGGCTGCCCTGCGAGTCCTGCGGGGGCTGGTATTCTAGCGGAAAGCCCGTGCGGTGAGGGGAGGTTCGTGCGCGCAATTGCTCTCGCCGCCCTGGTGGTGCTGCTCGCAATCGCAGCAGGTTGCGAGAAATTCAAGCCGCCGGCGATCTTCCAGAGTGCCGTGCAGCAGATCCGCGCCCGCGGCGAGCTGCGCGTGGTGACGCTCAACCTGCCGACCTGCTACTACTTCGGCGCGCAGGGCACGGAAGGGCTGGAGTTTGATCTGGCGAGCGCCTATGCCGCCTCCCTGGGCGTGAAGCTCAACATGTATCCGGTACCCAACGAACGCGCCGCACAGGCGGAGATCGGCGCCGGACGCGCCGACATCGCCGCCGCCTCCCTCACCAGCTCCCTCGACTGGACGCGGGTCGCCGATGCGGCGGACCCCTACACCCTCATCCCGCAGCTGGTGGTGTATCAGCGCGGCAGTGTGCAACCGCGCGACACCCTGCAGCTCGAGTCGGCAAAAATCGCGGTGCGGGCCGGCAGCCCGCAGGAGCGCATCCTGCAGCGCCTGAAGAGCACCGTGGCGCCGACGCTGCAGTGGGAGGAAACCGCGCCGAGCGGGGCCGAGCCGGTGGAGGACGTCGAGTCCGGCGGCGCGCAGTACGCGATCACCGACGAACGCGAGTTCTCGTTCGCACATCATCTGTACCCGAACGTGCTCGTCGGCTTTGCGCTGCCGCAGAAGCGCCCGGCGCAGTGGATGGTGCGGCGTGACATGCCCGCCCTGCTCGCCAGCGTCAACGGCTTCTTCCGCGACCTCGCCGCCTCCGGCCGCCTGCCGCAGATGGTGCAGGAGTCCTCGGGCGACACGCGCCCGTTCGTGTACGAGGAGTCGCGCGAGTTTCAGGCGCACGTCGGCAGCCGCCTGCCGCAGTTCCGCAGCTGGTTTGAGACCGCCGCCGCGCAAAGTGGCATCGACTGGCGCCTGCTCGCCGCGATCGGCTACCAGGAATCCAAGTGGGATGCACACGCGGCCTCCACCGAGGGCGCGGTAGGCGTCATGATGCTCACGGCCGACACCGCGCAGGCGATGGGGATCAAGGATCGCACCAACCCCGAGCAGAGCATCGCCGGCGGCGCGCGCTACCTCGCACAGGTGCGCGAGATGATCCCGGACCGGATCGCGGAGCCCGATCGCACCTGGCTGACGATCGCCGCCTACAATGTCGGCTTCGGCCACCTCGAGGACGCGCGCATCATCGCGCAGTCGCGCGGCAGGAACCCGGATTCGTGGGCCGACGTGCGCGCGGTGCTGCCGCTGCTCGGGCAGGAGCGCTGGTACGAGCAGGCCAAGCGCGGCTATGCACGCGGCTGGGAGCCGGTGCAGTTCGTCGACCGCATCCAGCGCTATCTCACCCTGCTCGAGTGGCAGCCCGGAGAAACACGCGCGACCGTGGTCACACCGCCACTCGAGTCACCGATGCCGCCCGGCGGCGCGGTCCCGTCGGCGCCCGCACCGGTGATGATTCCGCCGCTGCCGGTGCCGGCCGTGCAGGCCGCGCCGCCCGCGAAGCCCGCGGCGCGGCCCGCCCCCTAGCGCTGCAGTCCGCGGCGCTGCGTGAAGAATTCCTGCAGCAGCGCGCCGCACTCCTCCATGAGCACGCCGCCGAAGACGTCGACGCGGTGGTTCAAGGCCGGCAGCGCGAACACGTTCGCGACGCTGCCGGCGCCGCCGCCGCGCGGGTCCCAGGCGCCGAACACCACCCGCCGCACACGCGCGTGCACCAGCGCCGCGGCGCACATGATGCACGGCTCGAGTGTCACGTAGAGCGTCGTGTCGGTCAGGCGGTAGCTGCCGAGCGCCGCCCCCGCGGCGCGCAGCACCACAAGTTCCGCATGGGCGGTCGGATCGTGACTGGCGATCGGATGATTACCCGCCGCCGCGAGGATCGCTGCGCCGTGCACCAGGACGGCCCCCACGGGCACCTCGCCGCGCCCGCCAGCCGCGTGCGCCTGCGCCAGCGCGGCGCGCATGAAGCGCACGTCCGCGCCCTCCTCAGCCGCCATGCGCCGCCTCGGCGGCGGCCGGCGGCAGAAACAGCGCCGGATCCACGAAAGTGGCGTTGAGCGCCACGCCGAAGTGCAAGTGCGGCCCGGTGACGCGCCCGGTGGCGCCGACCTTGCCGATGATCGCGCCGGCCTGCACGTGCTCGCCCGGATGCACGTCGATCTCGCTCAGATGGCAGTACATGGTGATGAAGCCGCGGCCGTGATCGAGGAACACCGTGTTGCCGTTGAAGAAGAAGTCCCCGGCGTCGATGACGCGTGCATCCGCCGCGGCCTGGACCGGCGTGCCGGCGTCGGCGGCGATGTCCATGCCGGAGTGCGGACTGCGTGCCTCGTTGTTGAAGACGCGCCGGGAACCGTAGGAGCTCGAGCGGATCCCGGGCACCGGCGCCAGCAGGCGCAGCGTGGTGGGCGCGGCAGCGGAAAACGTGGCGACGTCGGCGTGGATGCGCGGCTGCTCCTTGTTGAAGCGCGCCAGGTCCTTGGGAGAGAGGTCCACCTTGCCCGGCGCCACCGTCAGGTGCTGCACGGTGTACTGCTTGTCGAGGACTTCAAACCCGAGCGCACTGCCTGCCGCGGAATACCCCGTCCACGCGCACCACGGCGTGCCCCGGCACCTGCGACAGCGGGATGCCGACGACCGCGATCCAGTGATCGGCCTCGGGCAGCACCAGCACGCGCCGCTCGGCGAAGCTCACCCGCGGCGGCTCGCCCGGCGGTGCGCCGATCGTGACGAGCGCCACCCCGCCGGGCACGAGCTCCGCCTGCGGCAGCGCTGAGGCGAGCGGATCGCTGGCGGCGCGCACGCTCGAGAGCGCGAGCAGTAACGCGGCCCAGAGCCCGCGGGAGAGCCTCACGGGGAGCATTTCTTGGCGGTCACGCGGGCCGTGAGGCTGCCGCGCGCCAGCCGCGCCTCGATCTGCTGCCCGCACTCGACGGTGGCGCTGTCGCTGATGAGCGCGCCGCGCGCGTCGGTGAGGATGGCGAAGCCGCGGCCGAGGGTCGCCAGCGGGCTGACCCCGTGCAGCCCGCGCTGCGCGAGCGCCACGCGCTGCGCGCTGCCGGCGAGGTGCGTGCGCATCGCGTGCGCGAGGCGCGTGCGCAGCTGCTGCTCCTGGGCACAGTACTCGCGCACCGTGTGTCGCGGCGAGCCGCGGGCCAGCCGCGCGCGCACGTCGGCGAGGCGCACGTGCTGGCGATGCAGGCGTGCATATATTCCGCCGCTGAGCCGCAGCGCCAGCTCATCCAGGCGCTGCACCTGCTGATTGAGGCGCACCCCCGGATGCGCGAGCCGCAGCCGCCGCTCGGTGTTCTCCAGGCGCGCGCCCAGGCGGCGCAGTTCGCGGCGCATGCCCCCCGCCAGGCGCTGCCCGCTGCGCCCGAGCGCCTCGAGGCACGCGCTGCGCTCGGGCACCACGAGCTCGGCGGCCGCCGAGGGCGTGGGGGCGCGCGCATCGGCAACGAAATCGGCGATGGTGAAGTCCACCTCGTGGCCGACGCCGCACACGACCGGCAGCGCGCAGGCGTGAATCGCGCGCGCCAGCTGCTCGTCGTTGAAGGCCCACAGGTCCTCGAGCGAGCCGCCGCCGCGCGCCAGGATGAGCACGTCGCATTCGGCGCGCGCGGAGGCCAGCTGCAGCGCGCGCACCAGCGCCGGGGCCGCAGCCGGGCCCTGCACCGGCGCCGGATAGATGAGTACCTGCGCCGGCGGGAAGCGCCGCTGCAGCACGTGCAGGATGTCGCGCAGCGCCGCCGCGGTGGGTGAGGTGATGACGCCGATACGGCGGGGAAAGCGCGGCAGGGGTCGCTTGCGCTCGAGCGCAAACAGGCCGTCCGCCGCCAGCCGCGCCTTCAGGCGTTCGAACTCGCGCTTGAGCGCACCCAGTCCCGCCTCCTCCAGGTGCTCGACGATCAGCTGATATTCCCCGCGCGCCTCGTAGACGCTGATGCGCCCGCGCACC
The DNA here is from genome assembly GCA_963806375.1 of uncultured Pseudomonadota bacterium. Lineage (GTDB taxonomy): Bacteria > Pseudomonadota > Gammaproteobacteria > Steroidobacterales > Steroidobacteraceae > 13-2-20CM-66-19. The sequence continues at coordinate 2,175,240 of CAWDXW010000003.1, read as the reverse complement.
AGCAGCTGCGCCCCGGGTTTGGGGGTGAAGCCGACCAGCACATTCTTCATGCGGAACATCGCACAGCGCAGCTGCGCGTCTTTGTCCTTGAGGGAGAAATACCAGTGTCCGGAAGCCGGCTGGGAGAAGTTGGAAAGCTCGCCCTCGAGCCAGATCACTCCCAATCCGCGGTCGAGCAGCGCCCGGACTTCACGGGTGAGCCGGGTGACGCTGTAGACGTCGCGCGCCGGGCTCGTCAAGCCGTGAAGGTCAGAATTTACGGGCATAGGAGCACCTCTGCATCCGCCGGCTCCGCACAGCTTTGACGCCGGACGCGTCGCGTGCCCTGGGCACCCCGAACACGTTCGGGGGCCGGCGGCAAAGAGCGTACAGGATCCCGTGGCCGACGTTTGGCCTTAGAGTTCCGGGCGTGCGGAAGTTCGGCGGTGTCGCGTTCGCAGCTTCAGCGATCTGCCGGCCACGCACCCTGCCCGGGCTTGGCGCGCACGATCGACGTCGCCTGCAAGCGGGAACCGGCGGCACTGGCCGGAGCGAGCACGGTATACGCCTCCCCCACCACCAGCTTGGTGCTCCGTTGCGCGTCCATGGCGGCGCGCGCGTCCACCTCCACCTTGGCGCTCGCGCGCGTCAGCAGGGTGAGCTGCGAACCGCGCATCGCCAACAGCATGCCGGTCGTCCGGGTCGTGTCGCTGGGCAGAGTATCCTGCGGCGCAACGACCGCGCTTGCCGGCAGCGCCGTGCCGTGCGCTCCAAAGATCGTCAGAGTCTTGTACGCCGCCACGTATACCAGACCGTTGGCGACCATCGGAACGACGTTGGCGTTGCCGCCCAGATTCGGCCACTGGCCGGCCGCGCCTGAATACAGCAGGTTCAGCGTGCCATTTACCGGAGTCGCGGCGAATGCGTACAGCATGAGCCCGCTCGTTGAGGTCGGCCTTTGCACCGCCCAGATGATGGCCGTTCCAGGCATGCGCAGATTCGACGTCACCACGGTGAAGAAGCCCGGGTCCTGCTCTGAAGGGGAAATCGTGGAGGTCGTCGACTCGGCCACCCAGTGCGGCGCCGGCGCCGTCCCCACCTGCCAAGTCTGCAGCGGGCCGGCCGTGGTCACGACACGCCCGATGCCGTCGTGCCCCCGATAGTACGAAGCGCCGCACCAGCACCCGTTGCTGAGCTGCTTGGTATCCACGGCAGTCGCGAGCTTATTCTGATCGAGCAGAAACAGCCGACCGTCCTTGGACACGATGGCAGCCAGATTGGCACCGCCCGGCTGGGCGGGCAGCAACAGCACCCCGGCCGCCCCGAGGTCGGCGTCCTCGATGTCCAATTGGTAGACATTCGCGGGGGTAAAGATCCCGGAACGTGAGGCCAGGTTCGGCGCCAGCCCGACGACACTCTCCTGGATGTTGGTGATACCGTCGTAGGTCGTCTGCGCCGGGCAGTTTTCCGGGGAGACGTAGAAGTTACAGTCGGAGTTTCCAGTCGAAAAGAAAATCGTGCTGCTGTTGGCCGCAAGTCCAAAGCCGGACATCCACACCGAACTGAGGAAAAAGCTGGTCGGTGAACTGGCCTGGGTATCGTTGAGCTCGGCGCCCGCTAAGCGGCGCGAGATTGCCCGCCCTCCAGCCCAGGACCCATCCGCGCGAGTGGCTGGCCTGGAAGTCGCAGAAGCTGCCGAATCCGGCGTAAATCACGCCCCCATGCTCGAGCAGCGCCGGACGCTGGCGCTGATAGGTCGCGTTGAACGCGAAGGCGGAGCCGTCAGTGAGTTTCTGGGTCGCGGCCACGGTGACCGCCGGCAGCGCGTCGGCCAGGCTCACCAGGTCCAGTGCGTGCAGCTGATACTGGGGCAGGCTGCCGTTGACGTAGGCCATCACGTACAGACGATGGCGGCTGAGGTCGATGACCGGCGTGCTGGTAATGCCGACGTTGGGTCCGTTGTTGCCACAGCCGAGCGGCGTAGGCACGGGTGCTCCGAGGTTACGCGTCGTGAGCACCGTCCCGCTCTGCGCGTCGAGTGCGTAGACCGTGTTGCTTTCAGTGACGACGTACAGCACGTCGTGCACGCCGCCGGCAATGGCCTCACCAGGCACCAACAGCGGCTGCGCGTCGACCTGATCATCCAGCGCCACCGTACCCACCACCCCAAAGCTCGCCGGAAAGGCAGACGCGCTCAGCGCGGTCTCCGCCTTGTTCCAGCCGGTACGCAGGGCGTCGTAGTGATACGTGGTCACTGCGATCGCCGAGCTGGCCGCCCCCGAGGCGGCGACGCAAACCAGGCACACCACTACAGCCAGCGCGCGCTTCGTAGCACTCATGATTGCCCCCGCAGATTTTTGTCGCGCGGTAGTCCGCGTCGTTCTTGCGCTGTGGAAAATAGCACCCGCTCCCGGGTGCGTCGAGGTAACCGGGCGCGCGCCGCTTATGTCACGGTAGCCGCTGGCCCCGGCAGCGCGGCCTTAACCTGTACTGCGCAAGTGCCGGGCGCTGGCTTGCGCGGCGTGCAGGCACCCGCTGTCCGCAGACAGCGGACCTTTCGTTCTTCCGAGGAGCGCGTGCCACGCGCACCTGCCAGCGCCGCCGGTCAGTGGCTTTCCCGTGCGAGCACGCGCCGGCTCGGCCCCGCGCGGACGAGCGCGGACGCCTAGCGGGCGGTGGAGGAAGTGCCATAACGCCTCACCGTCCGCCCTCGCCCGTGCGAAGTGATGCGTGCCGAAGAACTCCGAACGGCACGGCCGTCGCGCACCCGGGACACGAGGTTTACCGAAGCCCTCCGGCCGCATATAATTACGCATGCGCATACTCGAAGAAGCTCTCACCTTCGACGACGTCCTCCTGGTTCCGTCCTATTCGGAAATTCTGCCACGCGAGGTCGATCTCTCCACCCAAATCACGCGCCGGATCCGGCTGAACGTGCCGCTGATCTCCGCCGCCATGGATACGGTCACCGAGGCGCGCCTGGCGATCACCATCGCCCAGGAAGGCGGCGTCGGCATCATCCACAAGAGCATGACCATCGAGGCGCAGGCGCGCGAGGTCGGGCGGGTGAAGAAGTTCGAGAGCGGCGTGATCAAGGATCCGATCACCGTGTCCCCGAACATGAGCATCCGCGAGGTGCTCGACCTGACGCGCTCGCGCGGCATCTCGGGTGTCCCCGTGGTCGTGGGCCGCAAGGCGGTCGGCATCGTCACGCATCGCGACCTGCGCTTCGAGCACAAGCTGGAGGCGCCGGTCTCCTCCGTCATGACGCCGCAGGAGCGCCTGGTGACGGTGCGCGAGGATGCCCCGAAGGACGAGGTGCTGGCGCTGCTGCACCGCCATCGCATCGAGAAGCTGCTGGTCGTGAACCACGACCACGAGCTGGTGGGCATGATCACCGTAAAGGACTTCCAGAAGGCCACTGAGTTCCCGCGCGCCTGCAAGGACGACACCGGTCGGCTGCGCGTCGGGGCCGCCGTCGGCACCACGCCCGATACCCTCGAGCGGGTCGCGGCGCTGCGCGCCGCGGGAGTGGACCTGGTGGTCGTGGATACCGCGCACGGACATTCCAAGGGGGTCATCGACACCGTCAGGCGCATCAAGGCGCAGTGGCCGGATGCCCAGGTAATCGCCGGCAACATCGCCACGCCGGAGGGTGCGCGCGCCCTGGTCGACGCTGGCGCGGACGCGGTCAAGGTCGGCATCGGCCCCGGCTCGATCTGCACCACCCGCATCGTCGCCGGGATCGGCGTGCCGCAGATTTCTGCCGTCGCAAACGTGGCCGAGTCGCTGCGCGATACCGACGTGCCGGTGATCTCCGATGGCGGCATCCGCTTCTCGGGCGACATCGCCAAGGCACTCGCCGCCGGCGCCCACGCGGTGATGATCGGCGGACTGTTCGCCGGCACCGAGGAGTCTCCGGGCGAGGTCGAGCTGTACCAGGGCGCCTCCTACAAGTCCTACCGCGGCATGGGTTCGCTCGGTGCCATGGGCGAGCGCCACGGCTCCGCCGACCGCTACTTCCAGGACGCGGCGTCCGAGCTGGAAAAGCTGGTGCCCGAAGGTGTCGAGGGACGCGTGCCGTACAAGGGCAGCGTCGTCACCATCCTGCACCAGCTCGCCGGCGGTCTGCGCGCCGCGATGGGCTACACCGGCAGCCGCAACATCACTGACCTGCGCACCAAGCCGGTGTTCGTGCGCATCACCACCGCCGGGGTGCGCGAGAGCCATGTGCACGACGTCACCATCACCAAGGAGGCGCCCAACTACCGGGTGTCCTAGAAATCCACCCCATGGCGAGCGTCCCCCGACCTGTCGAGTCCTCCGCGGCCAGCCACCCGGACATTCATGCGCACCGCATCCTCATCCTCGACTTCGGTGCGCAATACACTCAGCTGATCGCCCGGCGGGTGCGTGAGCTGGGGGTCTACTGCGAGATCCACCCCTGGGACGTGAGCGATGCCGAGGTGCGCGCCTTCAAGCCCCGCGGCGTGATCCTCTCCGGCGGCCCGGAATCGGTGACCGCTGAAAATCCCCCGCACGCGCCGCAGGCCGTGTTCGAACTCGGCGTGCCGGTACTGGGGATCTGCTACGGCATGCAGACCATGGCGCAGCAGCTCGGCGGCCGCGTCTCTCCCGCGCGCGAGCGCGAATTCGGTTACGCCGAGGTCACCGTTACCGACGCGTCGCGGCTGCTCGAGCATCTGGCCGACCGGCGCAACGGCGCCGGACAAGCGCAGCTGGATGTGTGGATGAGCCATGGCGACCGCGTGGAGGCGCTGCCGCCGGGATTCACCGCCAACGCCTGCACGGCCACCATCCCCTACGCCGCCATGAGTGATGAGCGGCGCCGCTTCTACGGGGTGCAGTTTCACCCGGAGGTGACGCACACCACGCAGGGGGCGCAGCTGCTGGAGCGCTTCGTGCGCGAGATCGCCGGCAGCGATGCGCTGTGGAGCGTCGGCAATATCATCGAGGATGCCGTCGCGCGCGTGCGCGCCCAGGTCGGCCAGGGCAAGGTGCTGCTGGGGCTCTCCGGCGGCGTCGACTCCTCCGTGGTCGCCGCGCTGCTGCATCGGGCTATCGGTGCACAGCTGGTCTGCGTGTTCGTCGACCATGGACTGCTGCGCCTGGGTGAGGGCGACCAGGTGATGGCCACGTTCGCTCAACACCTGGGCGTGCGCGTGATCCGCGTGGACGCCGAGGCGCGCTTCCTCGGCGCGCTCACCGGCGTGACCGACCCCGAACAGAAGCGCAAGATCATCGGCCGCACCTTCATCGAGGTGTTCGACGAGGAAGCCCACAAGCTCAGCGGCGTGCAGTTCCTCGCCCAGGGGACCATCTACCCGGACGTCATCGAGTCGGCCGGCGCGCGCACCGGCAAGGCGCACGTCATCAAGTCCCACCACAACGTGGGCGGCCTGCCGGACACGATGAAACTGACGCTGGTGGAACCGCTGCGCGAGCTGTTCAAGGACGAGGTGCGGCGGCTGGGCGTGGAGCTCGGCCTGCCGCGCGAGATGGTCTATCGCCATCCCTTCCCCGGACCGGGGCTGGGGGTGCGCATCCTGGGCGAAGTGCGCAAGGAATTTGCCGACCTGCTGCGACGTGCAGACGCCATCTACATCGAGGAACTGCGGCGGCACGATCTGTACGACCGCACCAGCCAGGCTTTCGCGGTGTTCCTGCCGGTGCGCTCGGTGGGGGTGATGGGCGATGGCCGGCGTTACGATTACGTGGTCGCACTGCGCGCGGTCGAGACGATCGATTTCATGACGGCGCACTGGGCCCGCCTGCCCTACGAATTCCTCGACCACGTCTCGCGGCGCATCGTCAACGAGGTGGCCGGCATTTCACGCGTGGTCTACGACATCTCCGGCAAGCCCCCGGCGACCATCGAGTGGGAGTGAACGAAACTATTGGAGACATCCGGGCACTGCGGCGGCTACAGTGTTCCACCGACGACGGCGGAATTGAGGCAAACGCCGCGCGGTGAGCGCTGTTCCTTGGCGATTCCCGCCGCAAGGCGGGCTGGTCGTCCGCATCCGCCTCTCGCAATGCAACGGTGCCGAGCAAGGCTATGACATGGCAAGCGTAGTTAGCCGCAGAGCATACGAACAGGCGTTCTTCGCTGCAGCGGCGCTTGTGCTACTCGCGCTCGTCGTAGCCGGGTTCGCACAAAGCTACTTTTTCGCAGGCTTCTTGCTGGCAAACCTTCCCAGCGCACTCGTCCATGTACATGCATCGCTGTTCGTCGGCTGGCTCTTGCTGTTCATCGTTCAGATTGCGCTCGTCACGATCGGGAATGTGCAGTGGCATCGGCGCCTCGGTGCGACCATGGCGGTGTGGGCGCTACTGATGGTGCTGGTGGGTCCGCCGACTGCGGTCATGGCCGCCCGTCGCCCGCATAGCGGTGTTGGCGCCCTCCAGTTCCTTGGCGATCTCGGACTAATTGTTGTCTTCGCCATCCTCGTCGCACGCGCGCTGCTGCTACGGCGCGACTCGGCCACGCACAAGCGGCTGATGCTCCTCGCCACCGCCACACTCATCTTGCCGGCGCTATCCCGGTTAGATCTAACGCTGCCGTTCCTTTTGGGGCTCTACTTTCTGGTGCCGATAGCCCTGGTGGCGTGGGATCGGACCACGATTCACCGAATTCATCGCGCCACGGTGTTCGGGCTAGCGCTGATGATATTGCTTGTAGTGGCCACGCTTGGCATATCACCTACGCCAATGTGGGCTCACGTCATGAGATTCGTGACTAGCGCCTGACCTCGCTCGACTTTCGACTCGCACAAGGAAGCGGCAGCCCGACCACGAGTCCGAAAGGCCGTTACACACTGCCTACACACCGTGCATAAAGTATTGATTCACAAGGATAGCAACAACTGAGTGGGAGTGAATCTCACAAGTTATTGTTTATAAAGTAAATAATAAATTACATACCACGAAATATCGGTATTAAGAACCTAACTTTCATGGTAGTCTGCGGCCCATGATAGATCGCGAGTTGCATACGCGGCAGATTACCGGCCTGTTGAAGCGATTTCCCGTGGTTGCGATTCTTGGGGCGCGACAGGTCGGGAAAACGACTCTGGCAGCTTCGATAGCGCCCACTGTAAGCGATCGCATCGCTCGCTTCGATCTGGAGAATCCTTCCGATCTGGCTCGGCTGGCCGATCCGATGCTTGCGCTTCAGGAACCCAAGGGCCTGGTTGTGTTGGACGAGGTGCAGCGCCGCCCGGAGCTGTTTCCGGTATTGCGCGTATTGGCGGATCGCAAACCGGTCCGTACAAGATTCCTCGTTTTGGGGAGCGCAGCTCCTGACTTGCTCAGGCAGAGTTCCGAATCCCTAGCAGGGCGAATTGCTTACTATGAGCTGCCGGGTTTGGTAGTCCGAGAAGTCGGCCTCGAGCATGCAGATCGCCTGTGGGTGCGTGGCGGATTCCCCAAGGCCTTCCTCGCGCGCTCCGACCGCGAAAGCATGGAATGGCGGCAATCTTTCATCCGGACTTTTCTAGAGCGTGATTTGCCGGCGCTCGGCGTAAATATCGCCGCAGACACGATGCGTCGTTTCTGGTCGATGCTTGCGCATCATCACGCCCAACTATGGAACGCATCCGAGATCGGTCGTTCCTTCGGCGTGGCGGATACCACCGTGCGAAACTATCTGGACAAACTTACCGACGCGTTGGTCGTCAGGCAGCTGACGCCCTGGCACGAGAACCTTGGGAAGCGGCAGGTGAAGTCGCCGAAGATTTTCATTCGCGACTCCGGGTTGCTGCATGCGCTGCTGAATCTTCCCACCAAGCGGGATATCGAGGGGCATCCCAAGCTCGGCGCATCCTGGGAGGGTTTCGTCATCGATCAACTGGTGCAACAGTTGGGCGTGATTCCGGACGAGACCTACCACTGGCGAACCCATCAAGGTGCCGAACTCGATCTACTCGTCGTGCGTGGAGCACTGAGGCTGGGCTTCGAGGTCAAGCGTACGGTCGCCCCGACGATGACACCATCGATGCGCTCGGCGATGCATGATCTGAAGCTCAAGTCGTTGACCGTCGTACATGCCGGCGACCAGACATTTCCTCTTTCCAAGCAGGTTCAGGCGGTTGCTTTTCGCGACGTATTGAATGCAATCAGGCCGCTGCATTGAATTTTCCTATTTTGGCTGTGCCAATATTAGAGCTGCGACGAGGCAGCCTCACGTAAGGAGGGATTGAAGAAATGATCCTCTATTCGACTGTTGGTACATCGGACATGGAGCGCGCGATCAAGTTCTATGACGCGGTATTCGGCGCATTGGGCGTCAGTCGTGCGCCGAACTGGATCGACGGTTGGGCAGGGTGGGGAGGATCGTACGATGAGGGATATGGGTTCTGGGTCTGCAATCCGTTCGATCACGCGGGCTAATCCGCTGCAGTGCCCGCGCCGCGGCCACGTGCGCCAGTGCAGCGCAATTCCCGACACACTTGTCACTCCCACCGTGGGCTCTTTGGCGGCACACTGGTGCTAGAGGAACAGCGAGCGATCGGCGGTCGGTGGCGCCGCAGCAGCCGGATACGTGCGATCGCCCTGCTCCGGAGGATTGTGATGACACGATGACCTCCACGGAAAAGGGCCGGGAAACGGAAGGACAGCACGCCATGAACACGCCACCTGTTGTGTCGAAGCAAGAGTGGGAGGCTGCTCGCGAGCAGCTTCTCGTCAAGGAGAAGGCCCTGACCCGCGCCCGTGACGCGCTGGCCGCCGAGCGCCGGCGGATGCCCTGGATGGCGGTGGAAAAGACCTATACCTTCGATGGGCCTAAGGGCAAGGCAAGCCTGCTCGAGCTGTTCGAGGGCCGCCGCCAGCTGATCATCTACCGCGCCTTTTTCGAGAGCGGGGTACACGGCTGGCCGGAGCATGCCTGCATTGGCTGTTCCCTCGGTGCCGACCAGGTCGCGCATCTCGCCCACCTGAACGCGCGCGACACGACCCTGGCGTATGCCTCGCGTGCACCGCAGGCCGACATTGCGCGCCTGAAGACGCGGATGGGCTGGGAAGCAATCCCCTGGTACACGATCACCGATGGCTTCGATGCCGACTTCGGAGTGCAGGAATGGCACGGTCACAACGCGTTCATCCGCGACGGCGAGCGTGTGTTCCGCACCTACTTCATCAACAGCCGCGGCGACGAGGCGATGGGCACGATCTGGAGCTACCTCGATATGACAGCGCTCGGACGTCAGGAGAGCTGGGAGGACTCCCCCGCAGGGTATCCCCAGAGCCGCCCGTACAAGTGGTGGAACTGGCACGACCTGTACGTCCCGGGTGCCGCGCCTGACCCGAAGTGGGTCGCGGTATCGGACGCCGGCGAGGCGGCGTTTCGCCAGCGCGACGCTTAGAGTCCGCTGCGGGGCTGAGACCGATTCGCTCAGGCTGCGCATTCCGCAAGAGCCGCGCTCCGGGCGTGAAGGCGGTCGCAGATTGCCGGCGCCAAGTGCTCTTCGCTAAGACACGCGGTGGCAGGCCTCCAAGCACAGGCCTACCCTTGGCAGGCGCGAATCTCATGCCCCGCGCCACCCGGGAGAAGCCCATGAGCAGCGATGTTCCTCAGTTCGCCACGGCCGAATATTCCAACAAGGCGGCCGGGGTGACCTGCAGGGGCTGTGGGCAGAAGATCAGCGGCGCGCACTACCGGGTGAATGGCGTGCCGGCGTGCACGGGCTGCACGCAGCGGCTGCGGGATCAACTACCGCAGGATTCGCCTCAGGCCTTCGTACGCGCAATCCTGTTCGGGATCGGCGCAGCCGTTGTGGGTTTTGCTGTCTATGTGGCATTCGCACTGGCCACCGGCTGGATGGTCGGCTACGTCTCGCTCGCCGTCGGCTACCTCGTCGGCAAGGCCATGGTCACGGGCTCGCGCGGGGTCGGCGGCCGCCGCTACCAGCTGGCGGCCATTCTGTTGACCTACATGGCCGTGTCGCTGGCGGCCGTCCCGATCGCCATCTCGGCGCACCTGAAGGCGCGCAGTGCGCAGCAGCAGGTGCCGAGCCACGGCGCCCCCGCGGCACCGGGAGCGGATCAGGTGCGGGCGAGCGCCTCCGCCGCAGCCGCACCGCGCCAGAGCACCGCCGAGGTCGTCGGTGTGCTGGTGCTGGTGGGGCTTGCCTCGCCGTTCCTCGAGATGGCGGATCCCCTGCACGGGATCATCGGCCTGATCATCCTGCTGGTCGGTCTGCAGATTGCCTGGAAGATCACCGCGGCGCGCAAACTGGACATCGTCGGTCCCGTGAGTGAGCCCGCAGCGGCAACGCCGGGCTGAAGATGCCAAGGGTTGTGCGGCCGACATGTCCACCCCCTCTCCTGAGCTGAGTCAGGAGTGTCCGCGCTGCCGGGCCGCCCTCGCCCCGGGTGCGCTGGTGTGCAACGGCTGCCATGCGCTGGTGCACGCCCCGCAGCTGGCAGCCCTTGCCGCCAGCGCGCGCGCTGCACGAGGAGCGCCGCGAGCTGGCTGAGGCGTGCGACGCCTGGCAAAGGGCGCTCGCACTGCTGCCCGCGGACGCCGCGCAGGCCGCGTGGGTCCGCGGCAATCTGCAGCGCCTCGCGGCCGCCGCCGCGGCGCCGGCGCCTGAGCGCAGCTGGGTGCGCAGGCTCGGTCCGTTTGCACCGCTGGCGATCCTGCTCGTGAAGGGCAAGTTCCTGCTCACCCTCTTCAAGCTGAAGTTTCTGCTCAGTCTCGGCGCCTTCGTCGCTTTCTACTGGGCGCTGTATGGCATGAAGTTCGGCGTCGGCTTTGCGATCCTGATCCTGGTCCACGAGATGGGTCACTTCATCGACATCAAACGACGCGGACTGCCCGCCGACATGCCGGTGTTCCTGCCGGGACTTGGCGCCTACGTGCGCTGGACCGCCCTGGGTGTGACGCCACGAACACGTGCGTTCGTGAGCCTCGCCGGCCCTCTGGCGGGCTGCCTCGGCGCGGCGGCGTGCGCCTTACTGTGGGTACAGACCCGCGATGGGCTGTGGCTGGCCCTGGCCGGCGCCTCGGCACTCCTCAACGTGCTGAACCTGATTCCGATCTGGGTGCTCGATGGCGGACAGACGATCGCCGCCCTCAGCAAGAACGAGCGCATCCTGCTGGCCGCCACCGCGGTCCTGCTGGCGGCCGGTCTTGGGCAGCCGGTGTTTCTGCTGGTGGCGGCCGGCGCCGCCTACCGGGTCTTCACCAAGGACTGTCCGGTCGGACCGAACCAGGCCGTCACGGCCTATTACGTACTCGTCCTGACCGCGCTCGGCTTGCTGATGGCGCTGGCGCCGCCAGCCGCGCTGCATTCCTAGCGCGGCGCGTCGTTACGGCTTCGCGCCACCTGCGCCGGGCGGGCGCCGCGAGCGCCGGCCGTGCCGCTCAGGCGCCGGCGGGGCACTGGAGTGCGTCACCGGCGGCAGGGTCTGCGGCAGCGGCTCACGGGTGGTCATTCCCGCCCTAATCAGACGGATGAGCTCCGCATCGAGCAGCGGGTCGAGCGGCGGGGAGGTGTAGGCGTTCAGCAGCCGCTCGACCTCCGCCTTCACGCGCTGGTCCAGGTTCTTGCTTCCCTCCTGCATCCAGCTCTCGCGGTTGCTGCGGTCGAACACCGCGCCGGGCAGGTACAGCTCTTTGGGCCAGTAGTTGAGCGTGTGCGCGGCGGTGAGCAGGTGTTTGTCCTCCAGCAGCTGGCGCACGAGTCCCACCGTGGGCAGGTCCTCCAGGACCTTGAGGTCGCGGCAGAAGTGCAGCGCCTGGCCACAGAGTTCGTCATCGAACACCAGTTTCTCAAGGCTGAAGGTGAGCACGTAATCGAGCATCCCCGGACCGGAGACGGAATTCATGCCGGCGATGGCCGCCAGCAGCGCGCCGCCGAAGGTCTCCGCGCCGGCCTGCGCGTCGAGGTACTTGCCCTCGCCGAGGGCCATGTAACCCTGCGTCGGCAACTTAAGATGCTTGGCGATCTCCACGTAGGCGACGTTCAGGTGCAGTGCTTCGATCGCCGCCATGGGTGACATGGCGGTCTTCATGTGAAAGGTCGCGGGCGCACCGCCGAAGAGTATCGGCGTGCCGGGCCGCACGATCTGCGCCATCGTCAAGCCGGCGAGCACGTCGGCCACGTGCATGACGGTCGCGCCCACGAGCGTCACCGGCGCGATCAGGCCCATCAGGGTGACGGGCACGATCTCCACCGGAATGCCGAACTCGGCGCAGTCCAGCAGGTTCTGGCAGGAATCCTCGCTGTAGCGAAAGAAGCCCGTGGCCGTGACGGTGAAGATGGACATCGGGCGCTGCACCAGGTCGGCCTTGTCCCGGCGGAACAGCTGCATCATCTGGGCCATGCGCGGCACGCCGTGCTCGGTGAACGCGCCCGAGACCACCGGCCGGCGCGAATTGGTCATCACCAGGTACAGGCGCCACGCGTCCGAGACCTGCGGCTCGATGTCGTTGGTCGAGAAGGCAGTCGCGAGGTAACCCAGATGCTTGAGCCCATCGGCGATGCGCACGTACTCGATGAAGTCACGGGTGTTGGAGTGGCGCGTCTCGCCGGTGCGGTGATCGAGAAGGTGCAGGCCGCTGGAGCCGGGGACGAAATGCACCTTGTCGCCGCCGAGTTCGGTGTACGGGTTGCCGTCGCGGTCATAGAGCGCAAAGGTCTTCGGTGTGGTCTCGATGGCGCGGTCGATCACCTCCGGCGGAAACAAGATCCGCTCGGCCGCATCGGCCGTGCGCGCCATCTTCAGGCCGCGATCGAGCAACAGCTGGCGCATGCGCTGGCCGCGCACCTCGATGCCGATCTCCGCAAGGATGCGCTTGGCCTCTTCGAGAATCGGGCCGACGAGCGCATCGGGGACAACGCGAAGCTGTGGCCTCATAGCAGTTTCAATTTATGCAAATTTACGGTCCGCGGACGCCGCAGGCCCGGGTAACGTCAGTGTGCCGCGGGTGCACGGGCTCAATGAATAAGTACTTCCCGGTATGTCCTCGGCCAAAATCGCCGCGCCGATGAGCGGTTGCCGGCGTGGGAGCTCGCGAGGCGGGACCGTCTGCACCTCAGCCGTTGGGTGTGTGCCAGTCCTTGAAGGGCGTAATGAAAACCGCGGAAATGCGCCAGCCGGACTTCGTCTTCACAAACACCCCGCTCCAGCGAATGGGTACCGTGACCGGATCCTGGCCGCGAACGCCCTGCGTGAACAGCAGCGGCGTGACGAGCACTGCCACTCCCGGCGCGACGTTCGCCACGTGCGCCTCCTTCAGCTGCGGCTCCAGTTTCCAAACACCCTTCCACTGCCGCGTGCACTCGTCCAGCGCATCCTGGGTGCCCCAGATCGAGTCACCCCGGTACTGGCCCCAGACGAAGTCGGGCGAGTCCAGCAGCACCGCGGCGACGCCGGCGCGATCGTGCGCATTCTGGGCGGCAATGAAGTGCGCATATACCGTCATCACATCCGCCTGTGCGCCCGCGGCCTCTGCCGGCGCGCTGGCGACGATGACCGCTCCTGCGGCCGCAACGCTGGCCGGCGCAGCCACGGCCGCTGGCGGCGGGAGCGCCGGCGCCGCGGCCAGCGGAGCCGCGGCCACCGGCGCGGCAGCCATCGCGGCCGCGGGCGCCGACGCCTTGGTCGCGCCGGCAGCCGGCGCGTTGGTGCCACCGAAGCTGCCGTTCAGGTTAAAGCCGCTCGTGATGAGCAGCCGCGACTGCTCGGCGCTCGCGCAGTTGAGATCCGAGACCACGGGATTCTTGATACCGGTCATGCCATCGGGACGCACATAAGTCGTGCCGGCCACGCCGTTCTCCAGGAACTTACCGGTCTTGGGGTTGACCAGGCAGTAGTACCGATGCGTGTCGGGTGCGACACCGACGTCGAAGTATCCGCGCACGACGTCGCGCTTGGGATCCTGCTCGAAGGCCTGGCGCAGGGAAGCCAGCAGTCCGCCTTTGGACTGGGTCACCTGCACGTCAGGTGCAGCGGCCGCGGCGCCGCTGTCGGCCGGCGGATCGGCGTTAGCGCTGCACCACGCGGCACAAGAGAAGACGAAGATCGCAACAGCGTGCGCACGATGATGCGCAGTGTGAATCGCAGTTTCCACGCAGACCCCCGTTCTGTTGCTGGCGCAGAGATTCTAGCCGCTCGGGTGCCGCCGCGCTGCACCGCGGCTCGAAACGCCCGCGTACAGTGAGCCAGATTCGGCACACAAGCGATCGGTTCGGCGCAGTTTCTGGAGTCGCTCCAAGGAAATTTGCGCGGCGGCCAGGGTCCACGCGTGTGCCACCACCTGGGCGCATCGTCAAACCCCGGTGCCGGGAGCAGCGCGCCGACGTTCACACACGCGCCGTAACCGGTGCATGACGCGCCGCGCGCCGCACCGGCGCTCAGCGACGCTTGCGACTGCCGGAGCGGCGCCGCGGCTGCTCCGGGCGGGGCTTTACGCGCCGCTCGCGGGCATACGGGTTCTTGTCGGTGCGGTATTCGATGAAGACCGGCGTGGCGTAGAGGTCGTAGGTCTTGCGAAAGACGTTGGCCAGGTAGCGCGTGTACGCATCCGGCACGGCGTTGGTCTGGTTGCCGTGGACGATGATGCGCGGCGGGTTGCGGCCGCCCTGATGGGCGTAGCGCAGCTTGATGCGCCGGCCGCGCACCAGCGGCGGCTGATGCACGGTGAGTGCGTGCTCGAGGGTGCGCGTGAGCTCGCGGGTCGGCAGCGTGCGCATGGCCGCCTCGTAGGCGCGCACGGTGGCCTGCATCAGCTCCCCGACGCCGGTGCCGTGGCGCGCCGAGATGAAGATCTGCGGTGCGAAGGGCACGAAGTCGAGCTTCAGCGACAGCTGCCGCTCGATCTGCTCGCGCTGCTCCGGCGCAATGCCGTCCCACTTGTTCACCGCGATGATCAGGGCCCGGCCGCGCTCGAGTGCGATGCCCAGTACGCTCGCGTCCTGCTCGGCGATCCCCTCGTGGGCATCCAGCACCAGGATGACGACGTGCGCCTCGGCGATCGCCTGCAGCGTCTTGGCGACGCTCGCGCGCTCGACCACGTCCTCCACCTTGGCGCGGCGGCGTACGCCGGCGGTGTCGATGAGCACGAAGGCGCGGCCATCGCGCTCGAAGGGCACGAGGATGCTGTCGCGGGTCGTGCCCGGCTGCTCGCTGGCGATGACGCGCTCCTCGCCCAGCAGCCGGTTGAGGAGCGTCGACTTGCCGACATTGGGCCGGCCGATGATGGCGATGCGGATGGCGCCGTCCTCGGGTTCCTCGGCCACCTGCGCAGCGAAGCCGGCGAGCACCTGCTCCATGAGGTCCTCGCACCCCTGCCCGTGACTCGCCGAGATCACCAGCGGCTCGCCAAATCCCAGGGCGTGGAAATCCGCGGACACGATGTCGGAATCGAGCCCCTCGCCCTTGTTGAGCACCAGTGTCACCGGCTTGCCGGAGCGGCGCAGCTCTCCGGCGACGAAATGGTCCTGGCTGGTGAGACCGGCACGCGCATCGGTGAGGAAGATCAGGCGGTCGGCCTCGGCGACCGCGCGCTCGGTCTGCGCCCGCATCTGGGCGGCAAGTCCTACCGGGTTCTCGACCAGGCCGCCGGTGTCGATCACGACGCACGGTACCGGGCCCAGGCGCGCGAAGCCGTACTGACGGTCGCGCGTAAGCCCGGGCACGTCGGCCACGATGGCGTCGCGCGTGCCGGTGAGCACGTTGAACAGCGTCGACTTGCCGACGTTAGGGCGGCCGACGAGCGCGATGACGGGCAGCATGGCTGACGGTGGCAGCGCGGGTGCTGCCGCACGCTACTGGGGCGCAGCCGCGGGCGGCGGCGCAGGCGCCGGTGCTTCGGCTGCGCGGGGCGCGGGCGGGGGCGGCGCCGAGGCCTGCTTGCGGCCCTTGCTCGCCAGCGGGCTGACGCGGTAGACCCGGATCTGTCCGCGGTCGTTGACCACGAGCACCAGGTCCCCGACGACGACCGGCGCACTGCTCACCCGCGTCTTGCTGCCCGAGGTGCGGCCGATGAGCGTCCCGCTCGCCTTGTCGAGCCAGTGCACGTAGCCCTGAAAGTCGGCGAGCACGATGGCGTTGTTGTCCATGTTGGCCGGCGCGGTCAGACCGCGATGCAGCAGTACGCTCTGACGCCAGACCTCCGCGCCGGTGCGGGCGTTCAGGGCCACGACCTCGCCGTCTGCGGTGGAGATGTACAGATTGTCCTCATCGAGCGTCATGCCGCGGTAGCTCGACATCTCGTGCGACCACCAGACCTGGCCGGTTTCCAGCGCGAGCATCGCCACGCGGCCCTGGAAGCCCACCGCGTACACGTTCTGGCCCTGCACCCACATCGCCGAATCGATATCCGAGAGCCGCTCGAGTTCGGTGCGCCCGTGCGGCGGAGTCACGGTGGCCTCCCACTGCACGCTGCCGTCGTTGCCGTTCACGGCGAGCACCTTGCCGTTGTCGAACCCGCACAGCACCACGTCGCCGACGATGATCGGGCGGGCGGTGCCGCGCAACGACAGGCGCGGCACCTGCTGCTCGAGCGACCACAGCTCGTGCCCGTCGGCGGGGCTCAGCCCATGGAGCCGGCCGTCGCCGGTGCGCACCGCCACCAGCTTCGCGGAGATGGCCGGCGCCGCCAGCACCTCGCCGTTGAGCCGCGCCTGCCAGCGCGTCTTGCCGTCGGCAGCGTCCAGCGCGAACAGCCGCCCGTCGCTCGCGCCGATCAGCACCAGGTCGCCCGCCGCGGCGGTGCCGCCGGCGAGCGGCGCCTTGAGGTTCACCCGCCAGGCACGGCGGCCCTTTTGCAGATCGAAGGCCTCCACCTGGCCCTTGTGACCGGCGGCATAGACGCGGTTGTTGTCGACGGCGAGTCCGAGCCCGAGGCGCAGCACCACCGCCTTCTTGTCATCTACCGTCGCGCTCCACTCGTGCTGCACGCGCAACGTTGGCTGGAAGGCGGTGAGCTTTGCCGGCTGATCGATCGACTTGTCCTTGGAGCAGGCAACTGCGAGCAGCGCCAGCACGAGCCAAGCGCAGCGGTGCCCGTGGCGCAGGTGCCTCACTGGGTCGCCGCCGCGGGCGTGCTCGTGGAGTTCGGCGTCCCCTCGGGTGTCAGGTCGGCGATCTTCAGATCCAGCAGCGGCGTGCTGCCGCCGCTGCTGGCGGCCTTGGCGCTGCGGTACTCCGCCAGCGCGCCTGGCTTATCGCCCTTGGCGTAGTAGGCGTCGCCGCGCACCTCGTGAAAGCGCCCGGCGAAGGCACCCACGTCGCCGGCGCCGAGCGTCGCCAGCGCCGCGTCGGGCTTGCCCTGGGCGATCTGCACCCGTGCCAGGCGCTCGCGCGCCACCATCGCCAGCTCCCGGTCCTGCGAGTGCTCGAGGACCGCCGCCAGTTCCGCCGCCGCCTTGTCGGCCTCGTTACCCTCCACGTACAGCCGCGCGGCCAGCAGGCGCGCCTGGTCGGTGTACGGGGACTTGGCGTGGTCGCGTTCCAGCTGCCCGAGGGCCAGCATGGCCTGGGTGCGGTCGCCGCGCTCGAGCGCCTGCACCATCTGCATATAGCCGCCGGCGGCCTGCAGGCGCTCGGCATCCTGGTGCTGCTGCCACCAGCGCCACCCGGCGATGCCGGCCAGCATGACGGCAACGGTGAGGATCACCGCGGGCGCGTTCTCCCGCACCTGCCCCTTGATCCATTCCCATTGCTCTGTTTCTGTCGCGTACTCGTCCACGCATCCTCCCCAGGTTTCAGGCCGGCGCCATGCCGTCCGGGCGCAGCAGTGCCAGCGCCTGATCCACTCCGCTCGCCAGATCCGCGATCGGACACTCGTTCTGACCGGCCTGCGCGCGTAAAGGTTTCACGCCCACGACCCCGCGGGCCAGTTCGTCCTCGCCGACGATCAGGGCGAGGAGCGCCCCGCTCTTGTCGGCGCGGCGAAATTGTGCTTTGAAGTTGCCGCCGCCCGCGTTGAGTTCGATCCGCAGCTGCGGCCGCGCGCTGCGCAGCCCCTCGACGATCTGCAGCGCGCGGGCGCTGACCTGCGTGCCGCTCACCACCACGTAGAGGTCGGGCCGGATCCTCGCCGGGACGCGCCCGGCAGCCACCAGCAGCGCGACCAGGCGCTCGATCCCCATCGCAAAGCCGATGGCCGGGGTGGCCTCGCCACCGAGCTGCGCGATCAGGCCGTCGTAACGGCCGCCGGAGCATACGGCATTCTGCGCACCGGTCGAGTGGGTGATCCACTCAAAAACCGTGCGCGTGTAGTAATCGAGCCCGCGCACCAGGCGCGGGTTCAGCTGGTAGCTCACCCCGATGCCATCGAGCATCTGGCACAGCTGCTCAAAGTGCTGACGCGACTCGGGGTCCAGGTGCTCGGCCAGCAGCGGGGCGCCGGCGATGATCTGCTGCATGTCCGGGTTCTTGCTGTCGAGGATGCGCAGCGGGTTGCCGGCGAGCCGGCGCTGGCTGTCTTCATCCAGGTGCGGCTGGTGGGCGCGCAGGTATTCGACCAGGCGCGCCCGGTACTCACGCCGGCTCTCGGGCGTGCCGAGGGAATTGAGCTCCAGTTTCAGTCCCGTGATCCCGAGCCGCTGCCACAGCCGGGCGCTGAAGGCGATGAGTTCCGCATCGATGTCCGGACCTGCGCAACCGACCGCCTCGACGTCCACCTGCCAGAACTGCCGGTAGCGGCCGGCCTGCGGGGTCTCGTGGCGGAACATGGGACCCATGCACCAGAGCTTGTGGCGCGCACCGCGCAGCAGCCCATTGGAGATCAGCGCGCGCGCAATGCCGGCGGTCGCCTCCGGGCGCAGCGTGAGGCTGTCGCCGCCGCGGTCGATGAAAGTGTACATCTCCTTGCCGACCACGTCGGTGTGCTCGCCGATGGCGCGCTTGAAGAGCTCGGTGTGCTCGAGCACCGGCACGCGGATTTCCTCGTAACCGTAGGCACCGAGCAGCTCGCGCGTGCAGGCCTCGAAATGCTGCCAGGCGCCGATCTCGCTCGGCAGCAGGTCGTTCATCCCGCGGATCGCCTGGATTTCCCCGGCCACGGCGCTAGTCTCCGCGCCCGCTCTGCGGGGTGGCCGAAACCGTGCCATCGGCCTGCACCGAGAGGTGCGCATCACCGCGGCGGCGCACCAGCCCCTCGAGCGATGCCGGGCGGCCATTGACCTCGAGCACCACCCCCGTGGCATTGCCGAGCACCACGCGCAGCGGTGGCGTGCCGCTCACCGAGCGCGTCCCGCCCGCGACCTGCAGCCCATCGAGTACCACCTTGCCGCGGGCATCGGCCACCTGCACCCAGCTCGGCTGCGTGAATTTCAGCGTGAGGGTCTGGCCGCCGGCGCGCCCGCCGTCGGCTGGGGCGGCCATGGTGGCCGCCGCGGCAGCCGGTGGCGCCTCGGCGGCCCCGGAGGCGGCGTCGCCCGGGGCCGGCGGCGCGGCGGCCGCCGCCGCGGCGCGCGACTGCGGCTTGGCGTGCGGCAGGTTCAGCAGCCACCACAGCAGACCGGCGAGCGCCAGCGCCACGACGCCCAGCAGCGCCGGCAGCAGGAGGCGCGATGACTGCGGCGCGCGCTCGCCGCGCGGGATGCGCGTCAGGTCGGGGCGCACCGCGGGGGTCGCGTTCACGTAGAGATCGAGCAGTTCCGCGGGCGATTCGCCGATGAGCTCGGCGTAGCGGCGCAGGTGCCCGCGCACGTACACCGCGGCACCGAGCGGCTCGAAGTTGCCCACCTCCAGGCCCTCGAGCACGCGCGCATCGACGTGCAGCTTCTCGGCCGCCTGCAGCACCGTAAGTCCACGACGCTCACGCGCGGCACGCAGCCGCGCGCCGATGCCGACGCCGCCCTCTTCCCTCGTCATGTCATTTCAGCCGGTGTGGTCGAGCCCGGCCAGCGCGCGCTGCTGGTCGGTTCCCGGGTAATTCAGCTGCAGCTTGCGCGCGTAACGCTGCGCGCCGACCTGGTCCTTCTGGGCGCGCGCCACGCGCACGCCGAGCAGCAGCAGATCCGGGTTGTCGCCGAAGTTGGTCAGGTACGCGTCGATGAGCGCGCGCGCCTGCACCAGGTTGTTGTGCTGCATGTCGAGTTCGGCCAGCTGCACCACGGCATCCACGAAGCTCGGCTTGATCTGCAGCGCCTTCACGAACTGCGCGCGTGCCTGCTCGTCGCGCTTGGCAGAGCGCAGGCAAACGCCGGCGTTGGTGTAGGCGGCCTCGGGCGTGCTGTAGAGCGCGTTCGTCGCGGCTTCCTCGAACAGCTTCACACCCTCATCGGTGCGCCCGCGCTGGCACAGGAACACCGCGTAGTTGTTGATGACGTTGGGATCCTTGGGCGCGAGCCGCAGAGCGGTGCGGAACTCCGCATCGGCATCCTTCGGCATGCCCATCTTGTCGAACAGCATCCCGCGCACGCTGTGCACCTCGGGATTGCTCGGATCCTGGGCGAGCGCCCGGTCGAGCTTGTCCTTGGCGAGCGCAAGATTGCCCTGGTTCATGTAGGCGCTGCCGAGCTGCGTATTGGCGATGGCGGCGTTCTGCGCGTTGGAAACGCTTTTCTTGCTGCCGGTGCTGCAGGCGCTCACCGAAAGCGCGGCAGCCAGGCACGCGAGGCACAGCCGCAGCCAAACGGAGCGCAAGTCATGCATGGGTATGCTCATGGTTGAACGGTGACGCCGATGACCTTGCTCCCCAGGCGCACCGTGGTGCGGTCGAGGACCCGGCCCGCGAGCTGTCCACAGGCCGCGTCGATGTCATCGCCGCGCGTGCGACGGATCGTGGCGAGCACACCGCGCTTGAGCAGCTCGTCGCGAAAACGCTGGATGGCCGGCGCCGGCGAGCGCGTGTAGCGGGTGCCGGGAAAGGGATTGAACGGGATGAGGTTGACCTTGGCCGGGTGGCCGTGCAGCAGGCGCGCCAGGGCGCGCGCCTGCGCGGGCGAATCGTTGACGCCGGCGAGCATCACGTACTCGAAGGTCACGCTGCGGCCGTTCTGCTCATCAAGGTAGTGCCAGCACGCCTGCAGCAGCTCCGCGATCGGGTGCTTGCGGTTGATCGGCACGAGTTCATTGCGCAGCGCGTCATCGGGGGCATGCAGGGAAACCGCCAGCGCAACGTTGGTCTCCTCGGCGAGCTTGTAGATCTGCGGTACGAGGCCCGAGGTCGAGAGCGTCACGCGCCGCCGCGACAGGTCAAAGCCGTAGTCATCCAGCAGGATGTGCAGCGCCGGCACTACGTTGCGGAAGTTCGCCAGCGGCTCACCCATGCCCATGAGCACGACGTTGGTGACGTGGCGCTGGTCCCCGTACGGCGCCGCCGCCGGCTCGGCGCCGCGCGCGCGCTCTGCCTGCGCCAGTTCCTGCTCGGCGAGCCACACCTGGCCGACGATCTCCGCCGTGCTGAGGTTGCGGTTGAAACCCTGCTGCGCGGTCGCGCAGAACGAGCAGTCGAGCGCGCAGCCGACCTGCGAGGAGATGCACAGCGTGCCGCGGTCGGGCTCGGGGATGAAGACCATCTCGAACGCCTGGCGCGCATCGGCCGCGAGCAGCCACTTGGTCGTGCCGTCGGCGGAGCGCTGCACGCTCAGGATCTGCGGCGGCTGCACCAGGGCGCGCTCGGCAAGGCGCGCCCGCAGCTCCTTCGCCAGATCGGTCATCTCCGGGAACGAGCCGACGCCGCGCTTGTACAGCCACTGCATCAGCTGGCGCGCGCGAAACGGCTTGCTGCCCAGTTGCGCGACGAACGCTTCCAGCGACGGGCGCGTCAGCCCGAGGAGGTTGGTGCGTTCACTGACGATGGCATCCATGGTGCGCGTGGCTCTGAGGTGCTCTTTCAGGTGCGCGGGTGCAGCTCGATTGCACTGAAGAAGTAGGCGATCTCGCGCGCGGCCGTATCCGGGGCATCCGAGCCGTGCACCACGTTCTGCTC
Organism: uncultured Pseudomonadota bacterium; assembly: GCA_963806375.1. Taxonomy (GTDB): domain Bacteria; phylum Pseudomonadota; class Gammaproteobacteria; order Steroidobacterales; family Steroidobacteraceae; genus 13-2-20CM-66-19. The sequence goes on along the minus strand of CAWDXW010000003.1, from coordinate 2,153,345 downwards.
GATGCTGCGGGCGAGGTCGGCGCGGATCGTGCCCGCAGCGGCCTTTTTCGGGTCGGTGGCACCCATGATCTCGCGGTTGCGGGCGATCGCGTCCTCTCCCTGGAGCACCTGCACCACCACCGGGCCGGAGGTCATGTAGCGCACCAGATCGCGGAAGAACGGCCGCTCGCGGTGCACCGCATAGAACCCCTCGGCCTGTGCCTGGGACAGATGCTGCATGCGCGCGGCAATGATGGACAGCCCGGCCTTCTCGAAGCGCCGGTAGACCTCGCCGATCAGATTGCCGCTGACGCCGTCGGGCTTAACGATGGACAGGGTGCGCTCGAGCGCCATTCGCGTGACCTTTCGAAAATCGATGATGGATGCGGAATAATGAGTCCCGGCGCGGCCGTACCCGCCCGGGCAAGCGGCGCAGTTTACCTTGGCGCAACCGGATGCGGCAACGTAAAACGCCTTGGAAGTATCGGTTTGTTAAGGCTTTTTTCGCGTCCCCCGGGCCGGCGCCCCCGGTCAGCGCGGCCGGCTGCTAGACCGAAAAGCTCTCGCCGCAGCCGCACTCGCCCTTCACGTTGGGATTTCGGAAGCGGAAAGCCTCGTTCAGGCCCTCCTTCACGAAATCCACGACCGTGCCGTCGATGAGCCCGAGGCTCGAGCGTTCGACGAACACCTGCACCCCGCGGTCCTCGAATACCGCATCGCCCGGGCCGGCCTGGTCGGCGTAGTTGATGACGTAGGCGAAACCGGAGCAGCCGGTCTTGCGCACGCCGAGCCGCAGGCCCACTCCGTGCCCGCGCGCCGCGAGAAAGGCCTTAACGCGGGTAGCGGCGGATTCGGTCAGGGAGATGGCCATCAGTCCTCACATTGTAGCGCCTTCGTTCCACTGCGTAAGGCAGGCACGCAGTGCATCTTCGACCACCAGCAGCCGCCCCAGTTTCTCGACCGGCACCGCGCGCGCCTGCGCCCAGTCGCGCGGCGCGCCGGGGATCAGGTCCAGGCGCGAGCGGCCGCGCAGCCGCTCACACAGCCACTGCGCGATATCCACAGTATGGGGGCAGGCGAAGGCGAGGCAACGGGCCTCTTTCACACTGTCCCCATCGGTCAGCAGCTGAAACCGCACCCACGTGCCCTCGGCCTGGGTGCCGGCCTCCCCGGTGACGCTGCCGGCGGCCGCGACCCCCCACCCGGCTGCAACCGCCCCCGCCGGCGAGAGGGCCCGCAGCCGCTCGACCACGTGGCGCACCTCGGACACGGCCCGGTCGACCTCGGCCGCGGTGCTGAAGCGGCCCAGGCTGAAGCGCAGCGAACTCTCGGCGAGGCGCGCATCGCGCCCGAGCGCGCGCAGCACGTAGGAGGGCTCACGGGTGGCCGAATTGCACGCCGACCCGGTGGAGAGCGCCAGTCCCCCCAGGCCGCTGAAGAGGCTCTCCCCCTCGACGCCCTCGAAGGACAGGTTCTCGATGCCCGGCACCCGGGGTGCGCCCGCGCCATTGCGATGCACGCCGCCGAGGTCCGCGAGACCCTGCCACAGGCGCTCCCCCAGCGCGCCCAGGCGGGCGGCCTCCACCGGCCGTAATCGCTGCAGCAGCTCGCAGGCCGCGCCGAAGCCGGCGATCTGGTGCACGGCGAGCGTGCCGGGACGCAGGCCGCGTTCCTGGCCGCCGCCGAAGCTCACCGGCTGCACCCCCGCGCGCGCACCGGCGCGTACGTAGAGCGCACCGATGCCCTTCGGTCCATAAAGCTTGTGCGCCGTGAACGACAGGAGATCGACCCCCAGTGCACGCACGTCGAGCGCCATGCGCGGCACCGCCTGTGCCCCATCGCAGTGAAAGGTGACGCCGCGCTCGCGGCACAGCGCCGCGAGGAGCTCGATGTCCTGCCGTACGCCGGTCTCGTTGTTGGCGCCCATGATGCAGACCAGGACCGTATCGGGGCGCAGCGCCGCGGCGAGCACCTGCGGGCGCAGCCGCCCGCTTGGCTCGGGCGTGAGATAAGTGACCGGTGCGCCGCGGCGCTCCAGGTGGCGACACGGATCGAGCACCGCCTTGTGCTCGGTGCGCATCGTGATGATGTGCCGGCCACGATCGGCATTGGCGGCCGCCACGCCCAGAATCGCGAGATTGTTGGACTCGGTGGCGCCGGAGGTGAACACGATCTCCTCGGGCAGCGCCCCGATGAGTGCGGCCACCTGCGCGCGCGCCGCGGCCACACGCTGCGCGGCCGCGCGCCCGAAGGCGTGCGCGGAAGCCGGGTTGCCGAAACTGCCCGCAAGCGTCAGGCATTCGTTCATGACGGCGGCCACCGCCGGATCGACCGGCGTGGTGGCCGCGTAGTCCAGATAAAGCGCTGCTGGCGCGCTCACCGCGGCTCCCCGGCGTGCCGGCGTCGGCTCTGCACCGCGGTGAGGATGCCGCGCAGGATATTGACCTCGTTCTTGTCGAGCTCGGCGCGCTGCAGGAAGCGGCGGATGCGTGCCATGAGGTGCGTGCCGCTCTGGGTGCGATCGCGGAAATCGATCTGCTCGAGCACCTGCGCGAGGTGGGTGAACAGCTGCTGCATCTGCTCGCTCGTGGCGAGCGGCGCGGCGAGCGGTCCGGTGGGCGCAACACCGGCCCCCTGGGCGCGATACAGCTCGTAGGCCACCAGTTGCACGGCCATCGCGAGGTTGAGGGAGGGGTAGGCGGCGTTGGCCGGGATGCGGATCAGCAGGTGGGCGCTGTCGAGCTCCTCATTGGTGAGCCCGGTGCGCTCGGCGCCGAAGATCACGGCCGCCGGTGCGCGCTGCGCCTCGCTCACGATGCGCGCGGCGGCATCGCGCACGTCGGCGACGCGGAAATACTGGTCCCGCTCGCGCGAGGTGGTGGCCGCGACGAAGCCGCAGCCGGTGATGGCCTCGGCAAGGCTCGCCACCACGCGCGCGCCGGCGAGCACGTCATCGGCGCCGGAGGCGCGCGCCAGGGCCTCCGGGTCGGGGAAGTGACGCGGCTGCACCAGCACCAGCTCGCTCAGTGCCATGTTCTTCATGGCGCGCGCCGCGGCCCCGATGTTGCCCGGATGCGAGGGTGCAACCAGTACGATACGAATGGCGGGTGAGTTCATCTGCTACGCTAGCATCACATGGCGTCCAAAGCTGCAACGGCGGCGGGTGCCGTCGACTTCACTACGCGAGCTTAGTTACCGTGCAGCCGCTTCTCAATATTGCCGTGCGCGCCGCGCGCCGCGCCGGCGAAGTCATCATCCGCAGCCTGAACCGCCTCGAGTCGCTCACCGTCACCTCCAAGGGGCGCAACGACTTCGTCACCGAGGTCGACCGCGCCGCCGAGGCGGAGATCATCGCCGTCATCCGCCGCCATTACCCGCAGCACGCCTTCCTCGCCGAGGAGAGCGGCAGCAGCGGCGAGCACGACACCGTGTGGATCATCGATCCGCTCGACGGCACCACCAACTTTCTGCACGGCTTTCCGGTGTTCGCGGTGTCCATCGCCTGCCAGATGAAGGGACGCCTGGAGCACGCGGTGGTCTACGACCCGATGCGCGGGGAACTGTTCACGGCGAGCCGCGGCGCGGGTGCGCACCTGGAGAACCATCGCATGCGCGTCAGCAAGGCCCGCGGCATCGATGGCTCCCTCATCGCCACCGGTTTCCCCTACCGTGCCAACACCCGCTACCTCGACTCGTACATGAGCATGCTGCGCGCGGTGACCGAACAGGCCGCCGGCGTGCGCCGCCCCGGCTCGGCCGCGCTCGACCTGGCCTACGTCGCCGCCGGGCGCGTGGATGGCTTCTGGGAGATTGGGCTCGCGCCCTGGGACACCGCTGCCGGGACGCTCCTCATCCAGGAGGCGGGCGGGCGCATCGGCACGCTCACCGGCGGTGACTACCAGCAAGGCGGCCACATCGTCGCGGGCACGCCGCGCGTCTACACGGCGCTGCTCGAACTGCTGGCGCCGCACGTGCCGCCGGATCTGCGCGAACCGTAACGGACGCATGCGGGGTGCGGCCGCCGCGCGCCGCCTCCTCGCTTTCGCCAGAGTGCTTGTGTAGAGTCCTCGCGCAAAAGCGGGGGTCTCATGGCGTCACAGTTACTCGCGACCAAATCCATCGATGAGCTGCACGCGCAGGAAGCCTCCGGCAACGAGCTGCGCCGCGCGCTCAGCGCCACGCAGCTGACGCTGCTGGGCATCGGCGGCATCATCGGCACCGGCATCTTCGTGCTCACCGGCACCGCGGCCGCCAACCACGCCGGACCTGCCCTCGCCCTGTCCTTCGTCATCGCCGGCATCGGCTGCACGCTCGCCGGACTGTGCTACGCCGAGTTCGCCGCGATGATCCCGGTGTCCGGCAGCGCCTATTCCTACTCGTACGCGACGCTCGGCGAGGGGATCGCCTGGTTCATCGGCTGGAACCTGGTGCTCGAATACCTGTTCGCGGTCGCCACCGTTTCGGTCGGCTGGTCCGGTTACGCGAGCAGCCTCCTCGATCAGCTCGGCCTGCACATTCCCAATGCGCTCTCGCATGCGCCGTTTGATTCGGTCGGCGAGGGTCTGCACCTGGTGCGCACCGGCGCCATCATCAATCTGCCGGCGATGGTCATCGTGGCTGCGATCGCGACCATCTGCTACATCGGCATCAAGCAGTCGGCCGTCTTCAACTCGTTCATCGTGGTCATCAAGGTCACGGTGGTGGTGCTGTTCATCCTCTTCGGCGTGGGCTTCATCAACACCGCCAACTGGCACCCGTTCATTCCCGCGAACAGCGGCCACCTGGGCACCTTTGGGTGGAGCGGCATCTTCGCGGCCTCGGGCGTCATCTTCTTCGCCTACATCGGCTTCGACGCCATCTCCACCGCGGCGCAGGAAACCAAGAATCCGCAGCGCGACATGCCGATCGGGATCCTGGCGAGCCTCGTCATCTGCACCATCCTCTACGTGATCGTGGCGAGCGTGCTCACCGGCATGGTGAGCTACAAGGAGCTCGATGTCGCCGCGCCCGTGGCGCTCGCGCTCGACAAGTACCCGCAGCTGCACTGGCTCGGCATCCCGGTGAAGCTCGGCGCGGTGGCCGGCATGACCTCCGTGATGCTGGTGATGACGCTCGCGCAGGCACGCATCTTCTTTGCGATGGCGCGCGATGGCCTGCTGCCGCGCTTCTTCGGCCGCGTGCACCCGAGGTTCCGCACCCCCTCGACCGGCACGCTCGTGACCGGCGTGTCCGCCGCGGTGATCGGCGGCCTGCTGCCGGTGAAGGTCCTCGGCGAGCTGGTGTCCATCGGCACGCTGGCGGCCTTCGTCACCGTGTGCATCGGCGTCCTGATCCTGCGCCGCACGCGTCCGGACCTGCCGCGCCCGTTCCGCGCCCCGGCGCCGTACGTGACCTGCATCCTCGGGGCGCTGGTGTGTGGCGGCATGATGGTGTCGCTCGGGACGGCGACCTGGATACGCCTGCTCGTGTGGACGGCGATCGGCGTGCTGATTTACGTGTTCTACGGCTACCGTCACAGCCGCGTGCGCGCGCAGGCCGCGCCACAGCGCTGAAGGCGCCTTCCCCGCAGGCTAGGGGCGGCGCTGCGCCTCGAGGCGCCGGCGCACGCGCATGTTGATCAGCTCCACGCCCACCGAGAACGCCATCGCGAAGTAGAGATACCCCTTGGGGATCTCGAAGTGCAGGCCCTGCGCCACCAGCGCAAAGCCGATGAGCAGCAGGAACGCCAGCGCCAGGACCTTGATCGTCGGGTGGCGCGCGATGAAGCGCGCGATCGAGCTCGAGACCAGCATCATGACCAGGATCGCCACGATGATCGCGGCCACCATCACCTCGAGATCCCGGACCAGGCCGATCGCGGTGAACACCGAATCGAGCGAGAAGACGATGTCGATGAGGCCGATCTGCACGATGATCGTGGTGAAGCTGCCGGCGAGGCGCTTCGCTGCGGCCGCCGGATCGGCACCCTCGATGGTGTGATGCATCTCCAGGACGCTCTTCGCCAGGAGGAACAGGCCGCCGCCGAGCAGCACCAGGTCGCGTCCCGAGACGCCCTGGGTGCCGAGCTGGAACAGCGGTTGGGTCAGGTGCGTGACCCACACCAGCGAGAACAGCAGCAGGATGCGGGTCGCCATGGCGAGTGCCAGGCCGCCGATGCGCGCCCTGCCCTGCTGGTGCGCCGGCAGGCGCGCCACCAGGATGGCGATGAAGATCAGGTTGTCGATGCCAAGAACGATCTCCAGCAGCGACAGCGTGAGAAACGCCAGCCAGGCATGTGGGTCAGCGAGCAGCGGGACGCTCCTTCGCTAGGGCAGGTGGTCCAGGGCCGCTTTCTTCACGCTCGGGAACACGTGCTCCGCCGTCAACCCGCACTCGAGCGCGATCGAGCTGGAGATATAGATCGAGGAGTAAGTGCCGGCGATGATGCCGATCAGCAGCGCCGCGGAGAATCCCTTGAGCACCGGGCCGCCGAGGAACAGCAGTGCCACGACCACGATCGAGGTGACCACCTTGGTCATGATGGTGCGCGACAGCGTCTGATTGATCGCCTCATCGAGCACCTCGGCCGGGGGTGAGCGGCGGTTGGTCTCGAAGCGCTCGCGGATGCGATCGAAGACGATCACGGTGTCGTTGAGCGAGTAGCCGATGACGGCGAGGATCGCCGCGACGACCGCCAGGTCGAACGGCATCTGCGTGAGGGAGAAGAAGCCGAGCACCAGGATCGGGTCGTGCAGCACCGCGAGGATGGCGCCGAAGGACAGCCGCCAGGTGTGAAAGCGGAACGCGATGTAGCCGAATATCAGGATGAGCGTCCACGCCAGCGCCCAGATCGCGCTCACCCGCAGCTCATTGCCCACCTGCGGCCCGACCACGTCGAGCTGCGCCACCTGCACGTTCGGGTCGAGCTGCCTTAAGGCCCCCTCGAGCTTGCTGCGCACCTCGGTGGCCGCGAGTTTCGCATCCGGCGGCAGGCGGATCGCGATGTCGCGCGAGGAGCCGAAGTTCTGCACTTCCGGCTCGTGGAAGCCCGCGCCCGTGAGCGCCGTGCGCACCGCGTCGACGTCGGCAGCGTGCGTGAAGGCGACCTCGGCGCTCACGCCGCCGGTGAAATCGATGGCCAGATTCAGGCCGCGCGTGAAGAAAGACCCCAGGGCAATGACGATCAGGACCGCGGACAGCGTGTACCACAGCTTGCGCGTGGCCATGAACGGGAAGCGGGTCTGATGGCTGAAAAATTCCACGGCTGATCCTTGCGGGGCGGCAGCGCTAGCCGATCGCCAGCCGGCTGATCTTGCGCCGGCCGCCGTACATCAGCGTCAGGAGCGCGCGACTGCCCATGAGAGAGGTGAACATGGAGGTGATGATGCCGAGCGACAGCACGATCGCGAATCCCTTGATGGGCCCGGTGCCGAGCACCCACAGCACCACCCCGGCGATCAGCGTCGTGACGTTCGAGTCGGTGATCGCGGAGAACGCCTTGTCGAAGCCGGCGCGGATCGCGGCCTGCGGTGTTACGCCCTTGCGGATCTCCTCGCGGATACGTTCGTAGATCAGCACGTTGGCGTCCACCGCCATGCCGACGGTGAGGATGATGCCGGCGATTCCCGGCAGCGACAGCGAGGCGCGCATCATCGACAGCAGCGCCGTCAGCAGCACCACGTTGGCCAGCAGCACCAGGTCCGCCACCAGCCCGAAGGTCTGGTAGTACAGCGCCATGAACAGGAACACGCCGGCCATGCCGACGATCAGCGCCGTCACGCCCTTCTGGATGTTCTCGCGCCCGAGGCTCGGGCCCACGGCGCGCTCCTCGATCGGGTAGATGCCGGTGGCGAGTGAACCGGAGCGCAGGAGCAGCGCCAGCTCGCGCGCCTCGCCGGCGCCCAGGCCGGTGATCTGGAACTGGTTGCTGAAGATGCCGCGGATGGTGGCGTCGTTGATCACGTCCTCGTCGGTGACATCGCGCGTGACCTTCTTGCCGTCGACCTCGACCGTCTCGCGATGCTTCTCGATCAGCACCACCGCCATGCGCTTGTTGAGGTTGGCGCGCGTGGTCTTGAGCATGTTCTCGCCGGCGCGCGCATCGAGCTTGATGTTGACCGCGGGCCCCTCCTGCGACTGTCCGCTGGTGGCATTGGTGAGCTGGTCGCCGGTGGCGATCACCTCACGCTTCAGCAGCAGCGGGCGGCCGACGCGCGTGTGCGGGTACAGCTTAGAGCCGAGCGGCGCGCGTCCGGTCTGCGCGGCCTCCATGGCGTTGTTCTGCATGTCCTCGAGCCGAAACTCCAGCGTGGCGACGCGCCCGAGGATGTCCTTGACCTCGGCCGAGTTCTGCACCCCCGGCAGCTGCACGTTGATGCGATCGATGCCCTGACGCTGCACGATCGGTTCCGACACGCCCAGCTCGTTTACGCGGTTACGCAGCGTGGTGATGTTCTGCTGGATGGCGTAGTCCTGGCGCTCGCGGATCTGCGCCGGCGTCATGACGCCGATGATCGCCGCACCGCGTTCGAGGTTCAGGGTGCTGATCGAGAGCCCCGCGAGCACCTGGGTGAGCGCATTGCGCGCGGCGCTCGCGTCCGCATCGGGCGGCAGCACGATGCGCACCGCGTTCGCTCGCTCGCTCCCCACCGCCACGGTGGTGACGTCGGTGACCGGAATGCTGGCGGCGGCCAGCGCGCGCCGCGTGTCCTGGGCGTAGCCCTCGAGCGCCTGCGCGACCGCGGCGTTCACGTCCACCTGGTAGAGCAGGTAGAGGCCGCCGCGCAGGTCCAGGCCAAGCGGCATGGGCCGCAGTCCCAGCGTGCGCAGGAACTCCGGCGTGCGCGGCGCAAAGGACAAAGCGGTGATGTAGGTGCCGGTGTACTTGTCGTTCACCGCGTCGCGCGCGGCGAGCTGCTCGGGAACGTTGGCGAAGCGCACCATGAGGCGGCCGTTGTCGATGTAGCTGCGGCCGAAGCGGATATTGCGCTCCCTGAGGAACCCCTCGAGTTCCTTCTCGCTATCGCTCGTGACGGCGTTGTGGTCCTTGCGGGCCACCTGCAGCGCCGGGTCCTCGCCGAAGAAGTTCGGCAGCGCAAACAACATGGCGAGCAGCAGCACCGCCGCCACCAGGACGTATTTCCAGCGCGGGTACTCCAGCATCTCAGGCGCTCTTGAGCGTGCCCTTGGGCATGAGCTGCGTGACCTGCATCTTCTGCACCTTGATGCGCACGCCGTCGGCGATCTCGAGCGTAACGAAGCTCTCGCCGACCTCGATGACCTTGCCGAGGAGTCCCCCGGTCGTCACCACCTCATCGCCGGTGGCCAGCTTGGAGAGCAGGTTCTGGTGCTCCTTGGCACGCTTCTGCTGCGGACGAAACAGCAGGAAGTAGAAGATGACGAAGAACACGCCCACCATCAAAAGCGGCGTGAACTGGCTCGGGCCACCAGGGGCGGCCTGCGCCCAAGCGTCGGAAATCAAACCATTCATTTGTATGGTCCGGGCAGCGAAAAGGGCGGCATTATGCCACAGCGTCAGCCGCGCGCCGGGCTGTTAAGAAGGCCCCCGCCCAGGCCTCGAGGGAGCCGGCGCGGATGGCGGCGCGCAGCCCCGCTAGCAGCTGCAGGTAGAAGTGCAGGTTGTGGATGGTGTTCAGGCGCGCGCCCAGAATCTCATTGCAGCGGTCGAGGTGGCGCAGGTAGGCGCGGCTGTAGTTGTGGCAGGTGTAGCAGCCACAGGTCGGATCCACCGGCCCGAGATCTTCCTGGTGGACGCTGTTGCGTATGTTGATGACCCCGCCGGCGGTGAACAGGTGGCCGTTGCGGGCGTGGCGCGTCGGCATGACGCAGTCGAACATGTCGATGCCGCGCAGCACCGCCGCCACGATGTCCTCGGGGCGGCCGACCCCCATGAGGTAACGCGGCCGCGCCTCGGGCATGTGCGGTACCAGCGCTTCGAGGATCGCGAGGCGCTCCGGCTCCGACTCCCCGACCGCGAGCCCCCCGATGGCCAGTCCCGGCCACTCCAGCTGCAGCAGCGCCTCGAGTGAGGCCAGTCGCAGGTTCGGATGCATGCCGCCCTGCACGATGCCGAACAGTCCCCCGGGTGGCGCGGCGGCACCGTAGTAGCGGCGGTGGCTGCGCTGCGCCCAGCGCATGGAGCGCTCCATCGAGGCGCGCGCCGCCGCCTCGGTGGCCGGATGCTCGGTGCAGTCATCGAGCGCCATGGCGATGTCCGAGCGCAGCGCGAGCTGCATGTCCATGGAGTCCTCGGGCGTGAGCCGCACCTCGCTGCCATCGATCGGCGAGCGAAAGCGCACCCCCTCCTCGCTCAGCGTGCGCAGGCTCTTGAGGCTGAACACCTGGAAGCCGCCGGAGTCGGTGAGGATCGGGCCACGCCAGTGCATGAAGCGGTGCAGGCCGCCGTGCGCGGCGATCACCGCCGGCCCCGGGCGCAGCAGCAGATGGAAGGTATTGCCGAGGATGATCTGCGTGCCCAGCTGCTCGAGCTCCTCGGGCGTCATGGCCTTCACCGTGCCGTAGGTTCCCACGGGCATGAAGGCCGGGGTCTCGATCGCGCCGTGCGTGGTGAGGAGGCGCCCGACACGCGCCGCCCCGGCGCGCGCTTCGACGCTGAAGGTGGGGATCACGGACGCCCCCGCGTGAGCAGCATGGCATCGCCGTAGCTGAAGAAGCGGTAGCGCGCGCGCACCGCGTGCGCGTACGCGGCGAGCACCGCCTGCTGCCCGGCAAAGGCACACACCAGCATCAGCAAGGTCGACTCCGGCAGGTGAAAGTTGGTGAGCAAGGCGTCACTGACCTGAAAGCGAAATCCCGGCGTGATGAACAGTCGCGTCTCTCCCGACCACGGCGCGAGCACCCCGTCGCCGGCGAGCACGGCGGACTCGAGCGCGCGCACCACGGTCGTGCCCACGGCCACCACGCGCGCGCCCGCGGCGCGCGCCGCGGCGATCGCGCTGCAGGCTGCCGCACTCACCGTCACGCGTTCGGCGTGCATTGTATGCGCGGCCAGATCCTGCGTGCGCACCGGCTGAAACGTGCCCGCCCCGACGTGCAGCGTGACGAAGGTGCGGCCGACGCCGCGCGCCGCGAGCGCCGCAAGCAGCGCGGCATCGAAGTGCAGGCTGGCGGTGGGCGCCGCTACGGCGCCCGGCTCGCGCGCAAAGATGCTCTGGTAGCGCTCGCGATCCGCCGCCGCGGCCGGGCGATGGATGTACGGGGGCAGCGGCGTCTCGCCCCAACGCTCGAAGAACTCGTGCGCGAGGCCCGGCAGCCGCACGTGCCACAGGTCCTCGGCGCGCGCGATGACCTCGATCGCGCCGCCGGCGGTGGCAATCTGCAGCCCGCTGCGGATGGCCTTGCTGGCCGAGAGCTGCACGAGGGCGTCGCTCCCCGCAAGTGAGCGCTCGAGGAGGATCTCGACGCGGCCGCCGCTGGGCTTGTGGCCGAGCACGCGCGCCGGCAGCACGCGCGTGTCGTTGAGCACCAGCAGGTCCCCGGGCTGCAGCAGCTGCGGCAGATCGCGCACCTGCGCGTCCGCGCACGCACCCGTGGCCGGATCGAGCACCAGCAGGCGGCTCGCGGCGCGCTGCGCCAGCGGGCTCTGGGCGATCAGTTCGGCGGGCAGCTCATAGGCAAATTCCTGGCGGCGCACCGCGCGCATGTTACACGGGGGCAAGCGCGCCACCGGTCAGGCGCACAGGCACGCGTGCCGCATGTGTACGCAGCGGCGCCGGACGGCCGCCCGGATAAAAAGGTCGCGCCTTCGGGGCGGCCCGCCCCTGCCGAGGTATAATTCCGCGCCCCGCTCTTGTGTCGGGGGCGAGCACTCGATGCCCGAGTGGCGGAATTGGTAGACGCAGCGGACTCAGACCAACAAATTGAGCCCGCGAGGAGAAATCCCCGCGGTGAAGCCCGTCAAACTCGGTGAAGGCCCTGAGGCGCGCGCGCCTCGAGCTGATGCCGAGCCAAGCCCTGGTACTCCAGGGAAGGTGTAGAGAGCAGACGGCGGGCACCTAAAGCCTACAGGGCCACGGTGAAGGCGTGCTCCAGACTACGAACCTGCCGCCGGGCGGCGGGGCGGCGAAAGCCGAAGTAGTACGAAAATCCGCCGCCCTTAAAAGCGTGTCGGTTCGACTCCGACCTCGGGCACCATGTCATCCGGGAAGTGAGGCTGGCCCATAAGCTGCGGCGGACGCTCACGGCGACCGCCGTGGTCGCCGGCACCGAGGTCGTCACCGACCAGAACGACTCGGCACGGACGCGCCAGAAGCTGACCAAAAGCATGCTGACGCCCGCGAACGTCAACTCCGCGAGCTGCGCGAAGCTGCACTGAACTCAGCACCGCTGGCCAGGTGTTTGTACGGCAGAGCTGCGCGGTCGCGAGCCTCGGGCGGCTCTAGCCGCGCAGCGGCTGCGGCGCGCGTCGACAAGTCGCCGCGTAAGCCCGTATCCTCGGCGGCACACCATGAAATACTGCAGTGAATGCGCGGCGAAAGTGCAGCTGCGCGTGCCGGTGGGCGACCACCTGCCGCGCTACGTGTGCGAGGCCTGCGGCACGATCCATTATCAGAATCCGCGTCTGGTGGTCGGCTGTGTCCCCGATTATGAAGGCAGCATCCTCCTGTGCCGCCGGGCCATCGAGCCGCGGCGCGGCTTCTGGACCGTGCCGGCCGGCTTCATGGAGAACCGCGAGACGCTGCAGCAGGCCGCGGCGCGCGAGTCGCAGGAGGAAGCCCTCGCCGAGGTGGTCATCGGCTCACTCCTCTCGGTGGTGCACGTGCTGCACGCCGAGCAGGTGCACGTGTTCTTCCGCGCCAGCCTGCCGCAGGCGCGTTTTGCCCCGGGACCGGAGAGCCTGGAGGTGGCCCTGGTGGCCCCGAAGGACATCCCGTGGGAGGAGCTGGCCTTTCGCAGCACGGATTTCACGCTGCGGCGCTACTTCGAGGACAAGGCCGCGGGGCACGAGCAGCACTACTTCACGACCCTCGACCGGCGCGCACCGCCGCACTCCCCGGCGTGAAATTCACCCCCGGTGCGGCGGCATGGCACAATGCCGCCCCCGTCCCGGCTCACGCCTGGCGCGTCCGGCCGGCTGCGGGAACATCCTTTGAGGACAGCGAATGACTTTTGTCGTCACCGAAAACTGCATCAAGTGCAAGTACATGGACTGCGTCGAGGTATGCCCGGTCGACTGCTTCCACGAGGGGCCCAACTTCCTGACCATCGACCCCGAGGAGTGCATCGACTGCACGCTGTGCGAACCGGAATGTCCGGTCGAGGCGATCTTCTCGGAGGAGGAGTTGCCGGCCGGCCAGGAGCACTTCAAGCAGCTCAACGCGGAACTTGCCAAGCAGTGGCCGGTGATCACCGAGAAGAAGGACGCGCCGCCGGACGCCAAGGAATGGGAAGGCAAGCCCGACAAGCTGAAGCTGCTCGAGCGCTAGGCGCGCGCGCCGCCTAACGCTGTGCCGTCGTGTCCTTGGCGGCCTGCTGCAGGTCCTTCAGCATCACGTCCGGGGGCTCGTAGCCCGAGAGAAGCTCGCCGTCGGCGAACAGGATCGCCGGCGTTCCCTGCAGGGCGAACTGCTGGCCGAGCGCATAGGAGCGCGCCACCGGATTGTCCGTGCATGCCTTGGTCTTCAGGTCCTGGCCGAGTTTGGCCCGGGTGAGAGCATCGTTGCGATCGGTTGAGCACCACACCTGCTCGGCCTTGGTCCAGGAGCTGGAGTTGGGCCCGGTGCGCGGGTAGAGCAGGTAGCGCACGCGGATCCCGAGCTTGTTGTACTCGGCGATCTGGCTGTGCAGCTTGCGGCAGAAGGCGCAGTCCACGTCGGTGAACACGGTGATGGTGTACTTCGCGTCCTTGGGCCCGAACACCAGCATCTGGTCCTCGGGGTAGGCCGCCATCAGCTTGTTGCGCAGCTCGCGGCGGTGCACTTCCGTCAGGTTGTTGTCGGCGGCGATGTCGTACAGGTCGCCGTTGACGGCGTACTTGCCGTCAGCGGTGACGTAAGCGATGTCGGTGCCGCGGGTGTACTCATACATGCCCTTGATGGGCGAGGGGCGCAGGTCATCGACCTTGGCGCCCGGCAGGTGGCTGACCACCTCGGTGCGCGGATCGGAGGGATCCGCGGGAGGCGGTGGGGGCTGCGGCGGCGGCGCCGCCTGGGCCAGGGTGCCCGCCAGGGCCAGCCAACCGAGCAAGACTACGCGGGTCATGACGCTTTCCGATGCCTTCAGGTGTGTACCGAGTTGGAGGCGCCGCGGCGCCCAAGGTTCACCGCAGCCCCAAAGGGCCGCGGCAACGCACGCGTAAGTCTAGCAGAGGGCCCCTGTGAGCCAGGAACGCGGCGCGTTCCCGCAACCGGCCCTACCCGCGCGGATGGTGGGTCGAGTGCAGGTCCTTCAACCGCTCGCGCGCCACGTGGGTATAGATCTGGGTGGTCGACAGGTCGCTATGCCCGAGCAGCATCTGCACCACGCGCAGGTCAGCGCCGTGGTTCAGCAGGTGCGTGGCGAAGGCGTGCCGCAGGGTATGCGGCGAGAGCTCTTTGGCGATGCCGGCCTTGCGCGCGTAGCGCTTGATGATGTGCCAGAACGCCTGGCGCGTCATGCGATCGCCGCGGCGCGTGGGAAAGAGGTAATCGGTCTGCCGCTCGAGCAGGATCTCCCCGCGCGGGCCGCGGGCGAATTCCTTCAGGGCGCGCATGGCCTCCTCGCCGAGCGGAATCAGCCGCTCGCGGTCGCCCTTGCCGAGGATGCGGATCACGCCCTGGTTCAGGTTGATCTGGCTCTGGCGCAGGTTCACCAGTTCCGAGACCCGCAGGCCGGTGGCGTACAGCACCTCGAGCATGGTGCGGTCGCGGTTGCCGAGCGGGTCGGTCACCAGGGGAGCCGACAGCAGCGACTCGACTTCCTCCTCGGTGAGCGAGCGCGGCAGCGAACGTCCGATCTTGGGCATGGCGATCTGCGCGGTCGGGTCATCCTTGATGGCACCTTCGCGCATGAAGTAACGGAAGAAGCGCCGGAAGGAGGACAGCTGCCGCGCGGTCGAGCGCGGCCGGGCGCCGGCGCGCACGCGCCAGGCGATGAAGTCCTGCAGGTCCGCGCGCGTGGTGCGCATGATCGACACGTTGCGCTCCGCCAGCCAGCGGGCGAGCGCGGTCAGGTCGGCGCGGTAGGCGGCGAGGGTGTTCGGCGACAGGCCGCGCTCCATCCACACGGCGTCGAGGAAGCGGGATACCGCGGGATCGGCCGAATCGGCGGTTGGGGTCATGGCGATCGCGGTATTAGACAAGCCTGGTCTTCCTGGGAGGGTGGGGTCAGCGCCGCGCACCGGAGTTGCGCTGTGCGTGCCTCGACTTCCCGGTAATGTGGTGGCCACAGTATGGTGAGTGCGCGCCCCGGATCGACGTGACCACCTTCACATCGGCGACGCCGCATTAACATAAAGAGAACCAGTTCACATCCGCAGCCACGTTTTCCGCCATGAGCCACGAACCTTTGTGAATCTGCGCGCCATGTCCCGCGCCACCCTGCTGACCCCCCTGCGGCTGCTGTACACGGCGTGGATTAGCGTCGCCTTCCTCGCGCTGGGCCTCATGGCCCTGGTGCTGCTGGTGCTGCTGCCGCGCCTCACGCAGCGGCGCGCGGCCGCGCGCCACCTGGCGCGCGCCTTTCTCGCCACCGCCGGGATGCCGCTGCGGGTGCGCTTCCCGCAGCGCCTGCCGCCCGGGCAGTGCGTCATCGTGTGCAACCACGCCAGCTACATCGACGGGATCGTGCTCACCGCGGCGCTGCCGCCGCACTTCGGCTTCGTGATCAAGCGCGAGGCGAGTGAGGTGCCGCTCATCGGTGGGTTGCTGAGGCGCCTGGGGTCGCAGTTCGTCGAGCGCTTCGACCGGCACCGCAGCGCCGCGGATGCCCGGCGGGTGCTGCGCAGCGCCACCGCCGGCCACTCGGTGGTGTTCTTCCCCGAGGGCACCTTTCCGCAGGTGCCGGGACTTCTGAAGTTCCACCTCGGCGCCTTCGTCACCGCCGTGCGGGTGGGTTGCCCGCTGGTGCCGGCCGCGGTGCGCGGCACGCGCCGCGCGCTGCCGCCCCGAGGGCTGCCGTGGCCGGGTGCCATCGAGTTCGAGCTGCTGCCGGCGCTCTGCCCCGGCGACGGCACCGATGCGCACGCGGTGCCGCGGCTGCGGGATGCGGCGCGCAACGCGATCCTCGCCGCGCTCGGGGAGCCAGACCTTACATGTTCCGCCGATACTGACCGCCCACCTGATACAGCGCATGCGAGATCTGCCCCAGCGAGCAGACCTTGACCGTCTCCATGAGCTCGGCGAACACGTTGCCGCCGCCGGCGGCGACCTGCTGCAGGCGCCCGAGCGCGGCGCCCGCGCGGCCGGCATGACGCGCCTGGAAAGCGCGGGCGCCGGCGACCTGCGCCTGCTTCTCCTCCTCGGTCGAGCGGATCAGCTGCGCACCCTTGTGCTCCTCGGCGGCATCGGCCCCCGAGAGGTAGGTGTTGACGCCGATGAGCGGCAGCGAGCCGTCGTGCTTCTTGGTCTCGTAGTACAGCGACTCTTCCTGGATCTTGCCGCGCTGGTACATGGTCTCCATCGCCCCCAGCACCCCGCCGCGTTCTGACAGCGCCTCGAATTCCTTGTAGACCGCCTCCTCGACCAGGTCGGTCAGGTAGTCGATCGCGAACGAGCCCTGCCAGGGGTTCTGGATCTTGTTCAGGCCGAGCTCGCGGTTGATGATCAGCTGGATCGCCACCGCGCGGCGCACGCTCTCCTCGGTCGGGGTGGTGAGCGCCTCGTCATAGGCGTTGGTGTGCAGGCTGTTGCAGTTGTCGAACAGCGCGTACAGCGCCTGCAGCGTGGTGCGGATGTCGTTGAAGGAGATCTCGCGCGCGTGCAGGCTGCGGCCCGAGGTCTGCACGTGGTACTTGAGCATCTGGCTGCGGGGGCCCGCGTGATAGCGATCGCGCATGGCGCGCGCCCAGATGCGCCGCGCCACGCGGCCGATGACCACGTACTCGGCATCCATGCCGTTGGAGAAGAAGAACGACAGGTTGGGCGCGAAGTCATCGACGCGCATGCCGCGCGCCAGGTAGTACTCGGCGATCGTGAAGCCGTTGGCGAGGGTGAAGGCGAGCTGCGAGATCGGGTTGGCGCCGGCCTCGGCGATGTGATACCCGGAGATCGACACCGAGTAGAAGTTGCGCACCCGCTGATCGATGAAGTACTGCTGCACGTCGCCCATCATGCGCAGCGCAAACTCGGTGGAGAAGATGCAGGTGTTCTGCGCCTGGTCCTCCTTGAGGATGTCGGCCTGCACCGTGCCACGCACCGCCTGCAGCGCCGCGGCGCGAATGCGCTCGTAGGTGTCGCGCTCGAGCAGCTGCTCGCCGCTGACGCCCAGCAGCGCGAGCCCCGAACCATCGTGATGCGGTGGCAGCGCCCCGTGGTAGGCCACCTGCGGCGCGCCGCGCGCGCGGGCGGCCGCGTGCAGCGCGGCAATCTTCTCCTGCGCCTGCGGCCAGCGTCCCTCGGCCCTCAGGTAGCGCTCCACCTGCTGATCGATCGCGGTGTTCATGAACATCGCGAGGATCATCGGCGCCGGCCCGTTGATGGTCATCGACACCGAGGTACCCGCGCTGCACAGGTCAAAGCCCGAGTAGAGCTTCTTCATGTCATCGAGGGTCGCGATCGAGACGCCCGAGTTGCCGGTGCGCCCGTAGACATCCGGACGCGTGTCCGGGTCCTCGCCATAGAGCGTGGTCGAATCGAACGCGGTCGACAGCCGCGCGGCCCCATGCCCCTCGGCCACGTAGTGGAAGCGGCGGTTGGTGCGTTCCGGGCCGCCCTCGCCGGCGAACATGCGGGTCGGATCCTCCTCCTCGCGGCGGTACGGGTACACCCCGCCGGTGTAGGGGAAGGCCCCGGGCAGGTTCTCGTTGAGGATGAAGTGCAGCAGCTCGCCCCAGTCACCGAAGCGCGGCACGGCGAGCTTCGGGATCGGCAGGCGCGCGAGGCTCTCGGTGTAGTTCTCGCCCGTCACGGGACGCCCGCGCACCGGGTAGGAATAGGTGGCCTCGGTGGCCGCGCGCGCGCGCGCCGGCCAGCCCTTCAGTTCCGCCAGCGCCTCGCTCCCGATCGCGGCGAGCGCGCCGTTGTACTGCGTGCGCAGCTCGCGCCGCGAGGCGTCCGCGGCGCCCTCCGCGAGCAGCGCCTGGGCGTAGGGCTCAAGCGGCGCGGGCAGCGCCGCATCGCGCAGCGACTTCAGCGCCTCGTAGAGCCCGGCGGCGCGGCGCGCGGCGGTGACCTGCGCCGCGATGCGCGCGCGTACCTCCCGCCCGCCCTGGGCGATCTCGGCGAGGTAGCGACTGCGCTCCCCGGGCACCAGCGGCGCGCGCGCGCTGGGCGCGGTCGGCCCGGGATCCTTGAGCTGCCACGCGCCGGGGTGCGCGGCGGCGAGCGCCGCGCAGGCGGCGGCGAACAGCTGATTGACGCCCGGGTCGTTGAAGCGGCTGGCGATGGTCGGAAACACCGGCAGCTCCGCGTCGGCGCGCTGCGCGCCGTCGGGATGGTTGCGGCGCCACTGCTTGCGCACGTCGCGCAGGCCGTCCTCGGCGCCGCGCTTCTCGCTCTTGTTGAGCACGATGAAGTCGGCGTAATCGAGCATGTCGATCTTTTCCAGCTGGCTGGCGGCGCCGTACTCGCTCGTCATGACGTACAGCGACAGGTCCACGAGGTCGACGATCTCGGTGTCGGACTGGCCGATGCCGGCGGTCTCGACGATGACCAGGTCGAAGCCGGCGGCCTGGTACAGCTCGATCACGTCCTTGAGCACCGCCGACGTCGCCAGGTGCGCGCGGCGCGTCGCCAGTGAGCGCATGAAGATGTTTTCGGCGCTGAGGCTGTTCATGCGGATGCGGTCCCCGAGCAGCGCCCCGCCGCTGCGGCGGCGGGTCGGGTCCATCGCCACGACGGCGATCTGCGCCTGCGGGAAATGCCGCACCAGGCGCGCGAGCAGCTCATCCGTGAGGCTCGACTTGCCGGCCCCGCCGGTCCCGGTGACGCCCACGACCGGCACCTTGTGGCGCACGCGGGTGAGCATGCGGCGCACCTGCTCCGCCTGGCCGTCCTCGCCCGCCGCGCCCTCGAGCACCGAGATGGTGCGGGCGATGAGGCCGTGGTCGCGGGCGTTCAGCGGCCGCAGCTCGTAGGCGGGCTTGCGCGCCGCGCCCACGCGCCGGAACACGTCATCAATCATGCCGGCGAGCCCGAGCCGGCGGCCGTCCTCGGGGGTGTAGATCTTTTCGACGCCGTGGCGCTCGAGCGCCGCGATCTCGTCCGGGGAGATGGTGCCACCGCCGCCGACCACGACGCGCACGTGCCCGTAGCCGCGCTCGCGCAGCATGTCCACCATGTAGGTGAAGTACTCGTTGTGGCCGCCCTGGTAGGAGCTGACCGCGATGGCATCCGCGTCCTCCTCGATGGCGGCGCGCACGATGTCGGCGACGCTGCGATTGTGGCCGAGGTGCACCACCTCCGCGCCGCGCGCCTGCAGCAGGCGGCGGATCATGTTGATGGCGGCGTCGTGGCCGTCGAAGAGCGAGGCCGCGGACACGAACCGCAACGGCGGCCGAGCGGCTGCCGCCTCGCTGCGCGGCAGCGCCGCGCCCCCCTTTAGACCGGCGTTCATAGTGCGTGTCTTCCTGCGGAAGCGTAGTCCGAATGACCGATGGACGTACCTGTTTACCCGCGGGTAGGATCTATACTCGTGAGTATGATCGAGCGGCGGGCGACCGGTCAACGCGCCGCCGCGCGCCCCAAGTCTACGCCGCGCGAGCCGTCCCGTTGCCGCCCCCGCGCCGCTATAATACGCGTACAGCCATGAACAGCCGCCGCTCCAGTCCGGGTGCCCCGGGCAAGACCCCCGTGGCCGCCGCCTCGCCCTGGAAGGCGAGCCACGAGCGCCAGCGTGACCGCGCGGTGAAGCGCGACGCGGTCATCCGCGCCGCGGCGCGCGAGTTCAACCGCAAGGGCTATCACAACACCTCCCTCGATGACATCGCCGCCCGGCTCGAGGTGACCAAGCCCACCGTGTATTACTACGTCACCAGCAAGGAGCAGCTCTTGTTCCAGTGCTTCGTGGCCGGGGTGGAGCGCATCCGCGAGGCGTTCCGGGACGTGCGCCGCCTGGAAGTCCCCGCCCGCGAGCGCCTGAACGCGGTGCTGCGCCACTACGGCGAGGCGGTGGCGTCCGAGTTCGGCTGGTGCATGGTGCGCGCCGAGGAGCAGGACCTGTCCCCGGCGATGAGCCGGCACATCAAGGCCCTGAAGTCCGAGATCGACCACGGCATCCGGCGGCTCATCCGCGAGGGCATCCAGGACGGCTCGATCCACCCCTGCGACCCGAAGATGACCGCGTTCGCCCTCGCCGGGGCGCTCAACTGGATCGCCCACTGGTATCGCGAGGACCAGTCCCTGAGCGGGGTGCAGATCGCCGAGGCGTTCGTGCGGGTGTTCGAGGCGGGACTCTCGCCGCGCGCCAACGGGGCCGAGGCCCACGCCGCCGCCGTGCGCGAGCCTGCCCGGCGCCGCCCGCGCCGCACGACCGCCGCCCTCACCCGCTGACCCCGACCCCCTGGCCTGATAAGGAGACCCCCATGTCCAGCCACGAAGTCGTCATCGTCTCCGCCAAGCGCACCCCGATCGGGGCCTTCCTCGGCGCGCTCGCGCCGCTCACCGCGGTGCAGCTGGGGAGCGCGGCCGTCCGGGCCGCCATCGAGTCCGCCGGCATCGGCGCGGCAGACCTCGAGGAGGTCATCCTCGGGTGCGTGCTGCCGGCGGGACTGGGCCAGGCACCGGCGCGCCAGGCCGCCGTGGGCGCAGGCGTTCCGGTGTCGGTGCCCGCCACGACCGTGAACAAGATGTGTGGCTCGGCGCTCAAGGCGGTGATGCTCGGCGCCGAACAGATCCGCGCCGGCACGGCGGGCGTGGTGCTCGCGGGGGGCCTGGAGTCGATGTCCAACGCACCGTATCTGCTGCCCAAGGGGCGCAGCGGCTACCGCATGGGGCACGGGGAGGTGCTCGACCACATGTTCTACGACGGGCTGCAGAGCCCCTGGGACGGCAAGCTCATGGGGTGCTTCGCGGACGCGACCTCCGCGAAATACCATTTCAGCCGCGCGCAGCAGGACGCGTTTGCGACCGAGTCGGTGCGCCGTGCGCTGCGTGCCCTCGAGGCCGGTGACTTTGATGCCGAGATCACCCCGCTCACGGTGAAGAGCCGCAAGGGCGAGACCGTGGTGCCGCGCGATGAGACCCCTGGCACCTGCGACATCAGCAAGATCGCCTCCCTCAGGCCCGCGTTCGGCAAGGACGGCACGGTCACCGCGGCCAGCTCCTCCTCCATCTCTGACGGCGCCGCCGCATTGGTGCTGATGAGCGCCGAGGCCGCCCGCAGCCGCGGGCTGAAGCCCCTCGCCCGGCTGCTCGCCTGGGCAAGCCACGCCCAGGAGCCGGAGTGGTTTACCACCGCCCCGGTGGGGGCGATCCGCAAGGTGCTGCAGCAGCTGAGCTGGAGCGCGCGCGATGCGGACCTGTACGAGATCAACGAGGCCTTCGCCGCGGTCACGATGGCGGCGATGCACGACCTGGAGATCGATCACGCGCGCGTCAACGTCAACGGCGGCGCCTGCGCGCTCGGGCACCCGATCGGGGCCACCGGCGCGCGCATCCTCACGACGCTGCTGTATGCGCTGCGCCAGCGCGGCGCGAAGCGCGGCATCGCCGCGCTGTGCATCGGCGGGGGCGAAGCGGTCGCCGCCGCGGTCGAGCTCATTTAGCAGCACCTCGGAGCAGCCAGTACCATGAAAATTCAGGACGCACGCGCCGTCATCACCGGCGGCGCTTCGGGCTTGGGCAACGCGGTCGCGCGCCACCTGAGTGCGCACGGCGGCAAGGTCGTGATCCTCGACGTGCAGGAAGGCCCGGGACAGGCGGCCGCGACGGCACTCGGGGGCGGGGCGCGCTTCCTGCGCTGCGATGTCACTGCGGAGGCGGAGGTGAACGCGGCCATGGAGGCGGCGCACCGGCACATGGGGGGGCTGAACCTGCTGGTCAACTGCGCGGGCGTGGTCGGCGCGGGGCGCGTGCTCGGCAAGAACGGGCCGATGGCGGGTGAGTTCTTCACCAAGGTGATCCACATCAACCTGATCGGCACGTTCCTGTGCGACAAGGCCGCGGCGAACCTGATGCAGCACAACGCCCCGGGAGCCGACGGCGAGCGCGGCCTGCTGATCCACACCTCCTCGGTGGCCGCCTTCGAAGGCCAGATCGGGCAGGCGGCGTATGCTGCGACCAAGGCGGGGGTCGCGGGCATGACGCTGCCGATCGCGCGGGAACTGGCGCGCTTTGGCATCCGTTGCGTCTCGATCGCGCCGGGGATCTTCTACACCCCGATGATGGATGGGATGCCCGCGGACGTGCAGGCCTCGCTCGCCGCGCAGGTGCCCTTTCCCGCGCGCCTCGGCAAACCCGAGGAATTTGCCGCCCTGATCGGCAGCGTGTGCGAGATCGTGATGCTCAACGGCGAGACGATCCGCCTGGATGGCGCGATCCGCATGCAGCCGAAATAAGCGCCGCTACCCAGAGGCCTGGAAGGGGGACTTGCGTGACTGAGGGGATCGAGCGGGACGTCATGCCCTATGACGTCGTCATCGTGGGCGCAGGTCCCGCGGGCCTGGCGTGCGCCATACGGCTCAAACAGCTGAAGCCGCAAGTCAGCATCTGCGTGCTGGAGAAGGCCTCGGCCGTGGGTGCCCACTCGCTCTCCGGCGCGGTGCTCGAGCCCGGGCCACTGGAAGAACTGCTGCCGGAGTGGCAGAGCGAGTACCCCGGCATGAAGGTGCCGGCGGCCGAGGATGACTTCCGCATCCTCACCCCGCAGGGCTCCTACAAGCCGGTACCCAACTTTGCCGTGAAGCTCCTGCCGCGCTCGCTCACCTACTCGACGCCCTTCAACAACCACGGCAACTACATCATCTCGCTCGGACAGCTGACGCCGTGGCTGGCGCAGAAGGCCGAGGCGCTCGGGGTGGAGATCTTCCCCGGCTTCGCCGCCGCCGCCGCGCTGTTCGATGAGAGCGGCGCCGTCAAGGGCGTGCGCATCGGGGACATGGGCCTCGACCGCGACGGCCGGCCGGGACCCAACTTCACGCCCGGCGTCGAGATCCACGCGGGCGTGACGGTGCTCGCGGAGGGCTGCCGCGGCTCGGTGGCCAAGACCCTCATCACGCGTTTCGAGCTCGCCAAGGAGCACTGCCCGCAGACCTTCGCGCTCGGTTACAAGGAGCTGTGGCAGCTGCCCCCGGGGCGGGTGCACCCGGGACGCATCGAGCACGCGCTCGGCTGGCCGGCCGATACGCACACCTACGCCGGCAGCTTCCTCTACCACCTCGACAACGACCGCGTGTACGTCGGCTACATCGTGGGCCTGGACTACCAGGACCCGCGGCTCGCGCCGTTCGAGGCCTTCCAGCAGTACAAGAACCACCCGAGCGTCAAGGCGCTCCTCCAGGGGGGCGAGATCGTCTCGGCCGGCGCACGCACCATCGCGGCCGGGGGCTGGCAGTCGACCCCGACGCTCGAGATGCCCGGGGCCCTGCTGATCGGCGATGCCGGCGGTACGCTCAACTTCGCCAAGATCAAGGGCGTGCACCAGGCGATCCGCAGCGGCGCACTCGCGGGCGAGCACCTGGCGCTGGGCGCGGGCCCTGCCGGCTTCGACGCCAGGTGGCGCGCCTCCCCGGGGGGCAGGAGCTCAAGCGCATCCGCAACTTCAAGCCCGGCTTCAAGCGCGGCCTGTGGTTTGGCCTGGTGAACTCCGCCTGGGAAATGCTCACCTGCGGCAAATCCCCGTGGACCTTGAAGAACAGCGCCGACTGGCAGCGCCTCGAGCGGCTCGATGCCTACACCTCCCCCGACCGCCACTGGGGCGAGCGCACGCTGCCGCCGCGCGACCGGGTGTCGTTCGTGTTCTTCGCCGGCAACGCCCACGAGGAGAGCCAGCCGGTGCACCTGAAGGTCGCCGACACCAGCATCTGCGCCAGCCGCTGCACCACCGAGTACGGCAACCCCTGCGAGCGCTTCTGCCCGGCGGGCGTGTACGAGATGGTCGACGATGGCTCAGGCGGCCGGCGCCTGCAGATCAACGCCGCCAACTGCGTGCACTGCAAGGCCTGCGATATCAAGGACCCCTACGGGATCATCACCTGGACCACGCCCGAGGGCGGCTCGGGACCGAACTACCAGTCGTTGTAGGATGGCGGCCACCGGAGGCTGCGATGAGCGAACTGTGGCGGCCCTCTGCCGGCCGCATCGCCGATGCGAACCTGACGCGCTTCATGCGCTGCGTGAACGCGCGCCGCGGCACGCGCCTCGAAAGCTACGAGGAGCTGTACGCCTGGTCGCTCACGCAGCCGCAGGACTTCTGGCGCGAGGTGGCGCGCTTTGCCGACCTGCGTGCCGAGTGGGGCACGGGCCCGGCGCTCGAGCACCCGCAGGCCATGCCGGGCGCGCGCTTCTTCCCCGGGGCGCGGCTCAACTTCGCGGAGAATCTGCTCAAGTTCGACGACGGCGAGCCGGCGCTGGTGTTCCGCAACGAGGCGGGCGCGCGGCGCGTGCTCTGCTACCGCGAGCTGCGCCAGGAAGTGGCCCGCATCGCCGACGGCCTGCGGGCGGCGGGCGTGACCGCTGACGACCGCGTGGCCGGCTTCCTGCCGAACCTGCCGGAGACCACAATCGCGATGCTGGCCACGGCGAGCCTCGGGGCGATCTGGAGCTCCTGCTCGCCGGACTTCGGCGTGCACGGAGTGCTCGATCGCTTTGGGCAAATCGCGCCCAAGGTGCTGTTCACCGCCGACGGCTACCTCTACGCCGGCAAGAAGATCGACTCGCTCGAGCCGATGGCGGCGGTGCTCGCCAGACTCGACGGCGTCGCCCGCGTGGTGGTGATCCCGTACCTGGAACGCGCGCTGGCGCTCGAGCGCCTGGGCGCCGCCGCGCACCGCGCGCTCCCGTGGCAGGACTTCGGCCGCGCCGGCCGGCCGCTCACCTTCGCGCCGCTGCCGTTCAATCACCCGCTCTACATCCTCTACTCCTCCGGGACCACGGGCGTGCCGAAGTGCATCGTGCACGGCGCGGGCGGCACGCTCCTGCAGCACGTCAAGGAGCACCTGCTGCACGTGGACCTGAAGCGCAGCGACCGCCTCTTCTACTTCACCACCTGCGGCTGGATGATGTGGAACTGGCTGATGAGCGCGCTCGCCACCGGGGCGACACTGGTCTTGTACGACGGCAGCCCGTTCCACCCGGACCCGGCGGGGCTGTGGCGCATGGCGGGCGAGGAGCGCGTCACGATCTTCGGCACGAGCGCCAAGTACCTCTCGGCGCTGCAGAAGCGCGACTACGTGCCGGGCGCGGACACCGACCTCGCGGCGCTGCGCACGCTCCTCTCCACCGGCTCCCCGCTCCTGCCGGAAGGCTTCGACTACGTCTACCGCGCGGTGAAGGCGGACCTGCAGCTCTCCTCGATCTCCGGCGGCACCGACATCGTGTCCTGCTTTGCGCTCGGCTGCCCCATCCGCCCGGTGCACCGCGGCGAGATCCAGTGCCGCGGGCTCGGCATGAGCGTGGACATCTATGATGAGTCGGGACACCCGCTGCGCGGGGAGCGCGGGGAGCTGGTGTGCACGGCGCCCTTCCCCTCGATGCCGGTCGGATTCTGGAACGATCCGGACGGCGCCAAGTACCGCGCCGCCTATTTCGAGCGCTTCCCGGGCGTGTGGCACCACGGCGACTACGCCGCCATCACCGCGCACGATGGCCTCGTGATCTACGGCCGCTCCGATGCGGTCCTCAACCCCGGCGGGGTGCGCATCGGCACCGCGGAGATCTACTCCGCGGTGGAAGCGCTGCCGCAGGTGGCCGAGGCGCTGGCGGTGGGTCAGGAGTGGCAGGACGACGTGCGCGTGGTGCTGTTCGTGCGGCTGCAGCCGGGCGTGGAGCTCGATGAGGCGCTGCGTCGCCGGATCAAGGAGACGATCCGCGTAGAGACCACCGCGCGCCACGTGCCCGCGCGCATCGTCGCCGTGCCCGACATCCCGCGCACGCTGTCCGGCAAGCTCACCGAGCTCGCCGTGCGCAACGTCATCCACGGCCTGCCGGTCAAGAACCAGGACGCGCTCGCCAACCCCGGCGCGCTCGAGCATTTCCGCAACCTGCCCGAGCTGCAGAGCTGACCTCCCCGCCACCCGTCCCGCGGCCGTCCCGGCGGCCGCCGCAGCCCGTCGCCATTCAAAGACGCCCCGGGCGCCGTCATTACACTGGCGTCACATTCGATAACTCTGTTCAAACTGTGACGTTATGTGTTTCAGCACGAGCGAGGTCTGCCTAACCTATTCATGGATCAGCATCAGGGCGGGAAACACATGGCGATCAGAACATTGCATCTCAGTGCCGCGTGGTCCCGGGGCGGCTTACTCGGCTTATCCGTGGCCGCGCTCTGGCTCAGTGGTTGTGCCGCCCAGGTGCGGGTCGCTGCACCACCCCCCGCGGCCGTCTACGTCGCCCCGCCGCCACCGCCGCCGGTCTATGTCGCGCCGGCCGTCGAGATGGACGTGCAGGCTTACCAAGCGCCCCCGCCGTTGCCGGTCTACGAACAGCCGCCGTGCCCGGTGGTGGGCTTCATCTGGACCCCGGGCTACTGGCACTATGCACCCGCCGGTTACTACTGGGTGCCGGGCACCTGGATCGAGCCGCCGCGCGTGGGCGTGCTCTGGACGCCCGGCTACTGGGGCTACGCGGGCGGCGTGTACGTATTTCACGCCGGCTACTGGGGCCCGCACATCGGCTTCTACGGCGGCGTCAACTACGGGTTCGGATACACCGGTGTCGGATACGCGGGCGGCCGCTGGGTCGGCAGCTCGTTTGCCTACAACCAGTCCGTGACCAACGTGAACGTGACGGTCGTGCACAACACCTACAACGAAACGGTGGTCAACAACGTCACCGTGAACCGCGTGAGTTACAACGGCGGAGCCGGCGGTGTCGCCGCCGTGCCGACCGCGCAGGAGCGCGTGGCGGCCCAGGAGACGCACATCCCCGCGACGCCGGTGCAGCGCCAGCACCTCCAGCAGGCGGCGAAGAATCCCGCGCTGTTCGCGAAGGCCAATGGTGGGCACCCCGCCATCGCCGCGACACCGAAGGCCGCGGCCTTCAACGCACCCGGGGTGGTCGGTGCCCACGGCGCCGCACCCGTGGCGCCCCACGCCGCCACGGTGGCTCAGTCGCAGCCCGGCGGCAAGCCAGCGCCGAAGGCCAAACCGGCCCATCCGGCGCAGACCGACAAGGAAGCGCACAAGCACGAGCCGCACCAGCCAGAGGCGTGAGCCGCGGTTCCTGAACCGCCAGTTTGCGCGCGGCGCGCTGCGGCCACCGGCAGTGGCCGCAGCGCGCCGGCCTCCTGCCCCGCCGAGACGTGCCAGAATCCAAAGGTGCGCACCCCCGACCGCTCCCGCACGCCGCCGCTGCACGCGTTCGCGCTTGCTCCCGTGATGCGCCGCAGCCCCGCGTGAGCGCCGAACTCGTGGCCACGCCGGCCACCCCAGGCGCCGAGCTGCGACGCCGCTACGCGGCGCAGCTGCGCGAGCGCGGCTTGTGCGCCGATCCCGCGCAGCTTGAGGCGGTCGAGCACCTCGACGCGCTGCGCAGCCGCCTCATCGAGTCCGCGAACACGCGGCCGCGCTGGCTCAGCGCGCTCCTGCCCCGCAAGCGCCGCGCGCCGGTGCGCGGCCTGTACCTGTGGGGCGGGGTCGGGCGCGGCAAGACCTGGCTCATGGACCTGTTCTTTGACAGCCTGCCGCTGCGCGAACGCCGCCGGCTGCACTTTCACCGCTTCATGCACGAGGTGCACGCGCGCCTGGCGCAGCTGCCGCCGCAGCGCGCCCCGCTCGAGCGGCTGGCGGCCGACATCGCCCGCACGACGCGGGTGCTGTGCCTCGATGAGCTGTTCGTCAGCGACATCGCCGATGCCATGATCTTAGGCGGCCTGTTCGCTGGTCTCCTGCGCCGCGGCGTGACGCTCGTGGCGACCTCGAACGTGCCGCCCGCGCAGCTCTACAAGGACGGCCTGCAGCGGCAGCGTTTTGCGCCGGCCATCGCGCTGCTCGAGGCGCACCTGCAGGTGCTCGAGGTCGCCGGTCCCACCGACTACCGCCTGCGCCAGCTCACGCACGCCGGCACCTACCTGCTCAGCGCGACCGCGGGGGTGGAGCGGCAGCTGCGGCAGCTGTTTGACGAACTCGGCGGCACCGGCGTGCAGGAGGGCGGCACCATCCGGATCGAGGAGCGGCCCATCCCCGTCGTGCGCCTCGCCCATGGGGCGGTGTGGTTCGAGTTCGCGGCGCTGTGCGCGGGGGCGCGCAGCCAGGAGGACTACATCGAGATCGCGCGCGAGTTCCAGACGGTGTTCCTCACCGGCGTGCCGGTGCTCGGACCTGAGCGCGAGGACGAGGCGCGGCGCCTCATCGCGCTGGTGGATGAGCTCTACGATCGCAACGTGAACCTGGTCGTGTCCGCGGCCGCGGCGCCCGCGCAGCTGTACGCCGGCGTGCGCGTGCGCGCGCAGTTTGACCGTACCGCCAGCCGCCTGACCGAGATGCAAAGCCGCGAGTACCTGGCGCGCGAGCACCGCGCCTGAGTACGCGGTGCGCCGCGTTCCTGCGCCCTCAGATCACGCCGCGGCGGATCTGGTCCTGCTCGATCGACTCGAACAGTGCGCGGAAGTTGCCCTCGCCGAACCCCTCGTTGCCCTTTCTCTGGATGATCTCGAAGAAGATCGGGCCGATCACGTTCTGCGTGAAGATCTGCAGCAGCACGCCCTCGCCCTTCTGCGGGTTGCCGTCGATGAGGATGCGCCGCCGGCGCAGCTCCTCCAGCGGCTCGTGGTGCCCCGGCACGCGCGCCGCGACGCCCTCGTAGTAGGTCTCGGTGGTGTCCTGGAAGGCGACCCCCTGGGCGCGCAGCACGTCGACCGTGCGGTAGATGTCGTCGCTCGCGAGCGCGATGTGCTGGATGCCCTCGCCCTGGTACTCGCGCAGGTATTCCTCGATCTGGCTCTTGTCGTCCTGGGACTCGTTGATGGGGATGCGGATCTTGCCGCAGGGGCTGGTCATGGCACGCGAGAAGAGCCCGGTGTGCTGGCCCTCGATGTCGAAATAGCGGATCTCGCGGAAGTTGAACAGCTTCTCGTAGAAACCCGCCCACACGTCCATGCGCCCGCGGCCGACGTTATGCGTCAGGTGATCGATCAGCGTGAGCCCCGGGCCGGCGGTGGCGGCAGGCGTGCCCACGGGCCGGAAGTCGACGTCGTAGATGGAGCGCTCGCCGTACAGGTCGACCAGGTAGATGAGCGAGCCGCCGATCCCCTCGATGCAGGGGATGTTGAGCTCCATGGGTCCGGCGCTCTGCGGGCCGGGCCGGGCGCCGAGTGCGAGCGCGCGGCTGTAGGCCGCGGCGGCGTCGCGCACGCGAAACGCCATCGCGCAGGCCGAGGGACCGTGGGCCCGCGCGAAGGCC
Organism: uncultured Pseudomonadota bacterium; assembly: GCA_963806375.1. Lineage (GTDB taxonomy): Bacteria > Pseudomonadota > Gammaproteobacteria > Steroidobacterales > Steroidobacteraceae > 13-2-20CM-66-19. The sequence continues at coordinate 2,123,715 of CAWDXW010000003.1, read as the reverse complement.
TGCGCGAAGGATGCGGGCTCGGCGTTGATGATGAAGTGGATCCCGCCCTGGCGGTGCAGCGTCACGTTCTTGGAGCGGTGGTGCGCGGTGACGGGAAACCCCAGCCGCTCGAACAGCGAGCGCAGCAGCTGCGGATCGGGCGCGGTGTACTCGACGAACTCGAATCCGTCCGTCCCCATCGGGTTGTCCGCCAGATCGCTCATGGACTTGGGTTCCTGCTTCAGGGCAGCGCGGCGCCATTATAGCCGCCCGCGCCCCGGGGGCGGCCGCCCCGCCGGCCGCGCCGGGGCCTGGGGGGAGCGAACGGCGTGCGGGCGTGGCATGTATAATCGCGCGCCGCAATAACGGGGGATCCGTGGCCGCGCCGCTCTGTCATAAGATGCGCGCCGTGCGCGTGCGATGCTGCCGCGTCGTCCCCAAGCGAGGAATGATCGGGCATGCACGCAGTTGCTGTTGAAGATAGCCGGCAGCTCCACAGCATCCCGGCCGCGCGCGTGGCGCTGATCGAGCGGATCGCCAGGAGCGCCGGCACGGGCGCGCGCCGGCAGCTCACGCACCGCTTCCTGCGGGCGTACTTCCACGGGGTTGCCGAGGAGGACCTGGCGGCGCGCGAGCCGCAGGAACTCTCGCGGGCAGCGCTGGCGCACTTGGCCTTCGCGGCGCACCGCACCCACGGGCGCTCACTGGTGCGGGTGTTCAACCCCGAGCCGGGCGCGGACGGCTTCGAGTCCCCGCACACGCTCGTGCTCACGGTCACCAACGACATGCCGTTCCTGGTCGACTCCCTCGGCATGGCCTTCGCGCGCGCCGACCTCGCGGTGCACCTGATCGTGCACCCGGTGCTGGCGGTCAAGCGCAACCGCCGCGGGCGGCTGCTGGATATCGGCACCAACGGCGCCGCGCCCACACAGGCGGAGTCCTGGCAGCTGTACGAGATCGACCGCGTCACCGATGCGCAGGCGCTGAAGAAGCTGCAGCACGACCTGGAGTCCACGCTCGCCGACGTGCGCGCCACGGTGCGCGACTGGGCGCCGATGCGGGCGCGGGTGCGCGCCCTGATCAGCGAGCTCGGCACCCACCCCCCGCCGCTGCCACCGGCGGAGATCAGCGAGGTGGTGCAGCTGCTTGACTGGATGGAGGGCCGGCACTTCGTGTTCCTCGGCTACCGCCATTACCGGCTGCAGCGCGGGCGCAGCGAGGACCAGCTGCTGCCCGAGCGCGCCTCGGGACTCGGGATCCTCGCGCGCACGCCGCACGACAAGCGGCGCACGCGTGCGACCGTGCTGCGCGGCGAGGTGCGCGCCAAGGCACGAGAACCGGAACTGCTCATCATCACCAAGGCCAACGCCACCGCTACCGTGCATCGCGGCGAGCTGCTCGACTACGTCGGCGTCAAGACCTTCGATAGGCGCGGCCGGGTGAACGGTGAGCACCGCTTCATCGGCCTGTGGACCTCGACCGCCTACCACTCCAACCCGCGCGACATCCCGGTGCTGCGCCACAAGGTCGACCGTGTCATCGAGCACTTCGGGCTCGATCCGGCCAGCCACGACGGCAAGGAAGTGCTCAACGTGCTGGAGACCTACCCGCGCGATGAGCTGTTCCAGGCCGGCGTCCCCGACCTCATCCGCATCGTGCGCGGCGTGGTCAACCTCTACGAGCGGCGCACGGTGCGCCTGCTGGTGCGCCGCGATCCCTACCACCGCTTCTACTCGTGCCTGGTGTACGTGCCGCGCGACCGCTACAACACCGAGGTGCGCGAGCGCATCGAAGCGATCGCGCGCGAGGGCTTCGGCGGCACGGGAGTGGAGAGCCAGGCGCAGATCTCCGGCGCCAGCCACGCGCGCGTGCACGTCGTGGTGCGCACCGATCCCAAGGAGCAGCGCAAGCCCGACTTCGCACGCATCGAGCGGCAGATCGCCGAGGCGGCCCTCACCTGGTCCGACCGGCTGCGCGAGATCCTCGTCGACCGGCTGGGGGAGGCCCGCGGACTTGCCCTCGCCGCGCGTTACCGGCACGCCTTCCCGCTCGCCTACGAGGAGGACGTGGCACCCACGGAAGTGCTCGAGGACTTCAATGACCTCGAGGCGCTCATCGAGCAGCCGCGCTCACTGCGGCTGAATCTCTACCGCCCGCCCGGGCAGGTGCTGCAGCGGCTGCACCTGAAGATCCTGAAGCTCGGCGAGCCGGTGCCGATCTCGGACGTGCTGCCGATGCTGGAGAACTTCGGCCTGCGCGTGATCGCCGAGCGCCCCTACGAGCTCGCCTGGCCCGCAGGCGGCGCCGCCTGGATCCAGGACTTCGAGCTCGAGCACCGTGACCGCCTGGTCATCGAAATCGAGCGCATCGAGGCCATTTTCCGCGACGCCTTCGGCGCGGCCTGGAGCGGCGCGATCGAGAACGACGGCTTCAACCGCCTGCTGCTGGCCGCCGAGCTCAACGCCCGCCAGGTGGTGGTGCTGCGCGCCTACTGCCGCTACCTGCTGCAGACCGGCGCCCCCTTCAGCCAGGCCTACATGGAGCGCACGCTCACGGCCCACGCGGGCATCGCCCGGCACCTGGTGCACCTGTTCGAGGCGCGCTTCGACCCGGGGACGCAGCGGCGGCGCGGCAACGCGCGGCGCGCGGTCAGCATCGTGCACCAGATCCGCACCGGGCTCGATGCCGTCAGCAGCCTCGATGACGACCGCATCCTGCGCGCCTACCTGACGCTGGTGCAGGCGACGCTGCGCACCAACTTCTTCCAGCGGGCCGCCGACGGGGCGCCCAAGCCCTACGTGGCCTTCAAGTTCGACCCGGCCAAGATCCCCGACCTGCCGCTGCCGCGCCCGAAGTACGAGATCTTCGTCTACAGCCCGCGCATCGAGGGCGTGCACCTGCGCATGGGGGATGTCGCCCGCGGCGGCATCCGCTGGTCCGACCGGCGCGAGGACTTCCGCACCGAGGTGCTCGGGCTCATGAAGGCCCAGAACGTCAAGAACACCCTCATCGTCCCGGTGGGCGCCAAGGGCGGCTTCGTGCCGAAGCGGCTGCCCGCGAGCGGCACGCGCGAGGAGATCCAGGCCGAGGTGGTGGCCTGCTACCAGACCTTCATCCGCGCGCTGCTGGATCTGACCGACAACATCGTTTCCGGGCGCATCGTGCCCCCGCAGGAGGTGGTCCGCAGCGACGGCGACGACCCCTACCTCGTGGTGGCCGCCGACAAGGGCACCGCGACCTTCTCCGACATTGCCAATGCCATCGCGGCGGAATACCACTTCTGGCTGGGGGACGCATTCGCCTCCGGCGGCTCCGCCGGCTACGACCACAAGAAGATGGCCATCACGGCGCGCGGCGCCTGGGAGTGTGTCAAGCGGCACTTCCGCGAGATGGGCATCGACACGCAGCGCATGCACTTCACCGTCGCCGGCATCGGCGACATGTCCGGGGACGTGTTCGGCAATGGCATGCTGCTCTCGCGCCACATCCGCCTGCAGGCCGCGTTCGACCACCGCCACATCTTCCTCGACCCGGACCCGCACACCGTGGTGAGCTACGCCGAGCGGGCGCGCCTCTTTGCGCTGCCGCGCTCCAGCTGGGACGACTACGACCAGAAAACGCTGTCGCGCGGCGGCGGCGTCTATCCGCGCACCGCCAAGTCGATCGCGCTGAGCTCCGAGGCGCGCTCGCTGCTTGGCATCGAGAGCTCGACCGCGGCTCCGAACGAAGTCATCCGCGCGATCCTGCGCATGCCGGTCGACCTCTTGTGGAACGGCGGCATCGGCACCTACGTCAAGGCGAGCGATGAGCGCAACGCCGAGGTCGGCGACCGCACCAACGATGCGGTGCGGGTCGAGGGCAGGGAGCTGCGCGCCAAGGTGGTGGGCGAAGGCGGCAACCTCGGGCTCACCCAGCGCGGCCGGGTGGAGTACGCGCTGCACCGCGGGCGGCTGAACACCGACTTCATCGACAACTCCGCCGGCGTCAACACCTCCGACGTCGAAGTCAACATCAAGATCCTCCTGAACCCCCTGGTGCACGAGGGGCACCTGCGGCGCGCCGACCGCAACCGCCTGCTGGCGCGCATGACCCACGAGGTCGCCGCCCTGGTGCTGCGCAACAACTACCTGCAGAGCCAGGCCATCAGCACGCTCGAGCTGCAGTCGACCGTGCGCCTGCCGGAATTCCAGCACCTCATCCGCCTGCTGGAACGCTCCGGGGAGCTCAACCGCACGCTCGAGTTCCTGCCGACGGACGAGGAACTCACCGAGCGCCGGAAGCGCGGCGTGGGACTGACGCGGCCGGAACTCGCGCTGCTGCTGGGCTACAGCAAGATCTGGCTGAACGCCCACCTGCTGCTGTCCGACGTGCCCGAGGACCCGTACCTCTCGAGCGAGCTGGCGCGCTACTTCCCCCGGCCGATCCAGGAGCGCTTCCGGCGCGCGATCAGCCACCACCGGCTGCGGCGCCAGATCATCGCCACCGCCACCACCAACAGCGTCGTCAACCGCATGGGACCGACCTTCGTCAGCCGCGCCCAGGAGGACACCGGGGCGGACCCGGCGCAGATCGCGCGCTGCTACAGCGCGGCGCGCGAGATCTTCGCCATGCGCGCGGTGTGGGAGCGCATCGAGGCGCTCGACAACAAGGTGACGGCGAGCCTGCAGTACGAGGCCGCCTTCCAGACCAGCCGCCTGCTGCGCCACGCCACCTACTGGCTGCTCGCCAAGCGCACGCGCCTGGAAGTCGCCGCCGCGGTGGCGGAGTTCCGCACCGACGTGCGGCGTCTGGAGGCGCAGATCCACGAGGCGCTCACGGGCGCCGAGCTGCTGCGCTTCGAGGAGAGCCGCAGGCGCTTCGCCGAGGGCGGCCTGCCGCCGGCGCTGGCGGTGCACATCGCGAGCCTCGAGGCGCTGAACGCGGCGCTCGACATCTGCGAGATCGCCGCCGCCTACCGGGTGAGCGTCACCGAGACCGCGCGCGTGTACTTCGAGGTCGGCACACGCATCGGCTTTGACTGGCTGCGCGCGCACATCGAGCAGCTCAAGGTCGACGGCCAGTGGCAGGCGATCGCGCGCAGCGGGCTGCGCGATGCGGCGCTGCGCGTGCAGCGACGCCTCACCGAGCGGGTGCTCGCGCGCAAGGTGCGCGGCCCCGCCGAGGCCCGGGTCGATGAGTGGGTGCAGGCGGCGGGCAAGGACCTGGCGCACTGGCAGCGCACGCTCGCCGACATGCGCGCCGCCGGCGCGGGCGACTTCGCCACCCTCACGGTGGGGGTGGAGTCGGTGCGCAAGCTCGCCAACTAGGGACCGGTGCACATGACAGGCAAGGAAGGCACTCCCCCGGGCAAGCTGATCCTGGTGCGCCACGGCCAGAGCACCTGGAACGTGGAGAACCTGTTCACCGGCTGGACCGACGTGGACCTGTCGGAACTCGGCCGCGCCGAGGCGGCGCAGGCCGGGCGCGAGCTGCTGCGCGAGCACCTGGAGGTCGGCATCGCCTTCACCTCGGTGCTCAAGCGCGCCATCCGCACCCTGTGGCTGATGCTCGATGAGATGGACCGCATGTGGGTGCCGGTGGAGCGCTCCTGGCGGCTGAACGAGCGCCACTACGGCGCCCTCCAGGGCCTGAACAAGGCGCAGACCGTGGCGCAGCACGGCGAGGCGCAGGTGAAGGTCTGGCGCCGCAGCTACGACATTCCGCCGCCGCCGCTGGCCGCCGATGACCCGCGCCACCCGCGACTGGATGCGCGCTATGTCGGCGTGTCCGCAGCGGAGCTGCCCGCCACCGAGTCACTGAAGGACACGCTGGCGCGGGTCCTGCCCTACTGGCACGCGCGCCTTGCGCCGGAGCTGCGCCGCGGGCACAACGTCATGGTGGTGGCGCACGGCAACAGCCTGCGCGCTATGGTGAAGATGCTCGACGGGGTGAGCGATGCCGCGATCACCGAGCTCAACATCCCCACCGGGGTGCCGCTCGTGTACGAGCTCGACGCACGGCTTGCGCCCCGCGGCAGCCGTTACCTCGGGGATGCCGCCGCCATCGCCGCCGCCGCGGAGGCGGTCAGGCGCCAGGCCGAGAAGCGCTAGGCCGCCCAGCCGTCGTAGCGGCCGCCGAGCTCGGTGGCGAGCGCGCTGAGGCGCCGGCTGATCTCCTGCATGTTGGGCACGACCAGGCGCATCGACTTGGCCGCGTGCAGGCTGAAGCCGCTCTCTTCCTGCATCGGCTTCGCGTCCACGGTGAATTCCGGCTCGAGCGCCGCGCGCGCCTTCGCGCACGCCGCCTCATCCGGCAGCGCCAGGAAGAAGTCCACGCGGTAGTCGTTGAAGGGGGCGTAGCCCTGCGAGCGCAGCTGCGCGATCATCTGCTCGTCCCAGCTCTCGGCGCGCGACTTGCGCACCGTGCGCAGCTTGAAGTAGATGCGCACTGCGATGAGCCCCAGGGCCACGAGCAGCGCGAAGTAGAAATATCTCATGGCAGGCCGGCGCGCCGCGCGCGCCCCTAGCGCGGGCCCTTGCCCGGAAACTGCGGGCGCCGCTTCTCGAGGAACGCGCTGATGCCCTCGGTGCCCTCCGCCCCGACGGCGTGCGCGGCGATGGTCTCGCTCTCGAGGATCATCTGCGACTCGAAGGCCCCGAGCGAGGCGGCCACCAGGCGCTTGGTGGCGCCATAGGCCTGCGTCGCCCCGCCCGCGAGCTGCTCGGCGATCCCGAGCGCACGCGCCTGCACTTCCTCATCTCCCACGACCTCGTTGACGAGCCCCCAGCTGAGCGCCTCGGCCGCCGACAGCGTGCGGTTCAGCAGCAGCAGCTCCATGGTGCGCTTGGCGCCGATGCTGCGCGGCAGCAGGAACGAGGTCCCCGCATCCGGGGTGAGGCCGGCGTTGGTATAGGCGAGATTGAACTTCGCGCTGCGCGCGCACACGGCGAGGTCCGCCATCGTCACGAGTCCCACGCCGGCGCCGGCGGCGGTGCCGTGCACCGCGGCGATGACGGGGGCGTCCATGCGCGTGAAGTGGGCGATCGCCGCGTGCAGGTAGGTGGTGAGCTCGCGGATGTAGTCATCGCCCGAGGTGTCGCGCGATGCCATGGCGCGCAGATCGCCGCCGAAGCAGAAGTTGCGGCCGGCGCCGCTGAGCACGACCGCGCGCACGTCGGCATTGCGGGCGCAGGCGAGGGCGGCGGCCAGGAGGTCCATCGCCATCTGCAGGTTGAGGGTGTTGGCGCTGTCGGGCCGGTTGAGGGTCACCAGAGCGACGGCACCGCGGGTTTCGACCTGGACGCTGGGGGCGGACATGCGCGCGCGGCTCCTACTCGTCGGGGGCGATGCTGACCCGCAGGCCGGCCAGCTCGGGGGTGAACTCCAGCTGGCAGGACAGGCGCGAGTTTTCCTTGTAGTGCGACAGTTCCGTCAGCAGCTCGCGCTCATCCGACATCATGGCCGGCAGGCGCGCGGTCCACTGCGCATCCACGTACACGTGGCAGGTGGCACAGGAGCACATGCCGCCGCAGATGGCGGCGACGCCATAGTCGAGCTCGCGCAGATTCTCCATGACCTTGAGGCCGGTCTTGGCATCGACCTCGTGTTCGACTCCGTCGCGATCAACGACCCGCAAAAGCGCCATGCAGCTACCCCGATCTCCGCAGGAATTGTTTGAGGCGAACGTGCCCCGGATCTGGTAGTTTGCCGGTTCGCCATGCGACTCGCCAGCCCAACCAACGGCGTTGCGCCCTCAGGCGCCCGGCAGCGGACCGAGCACCTTCATCACGAACACGGCCTTCTCGGAAGTGCCCTCGAGGCTGGCAAAACTGTCGCGCAGTTCGCGCGTGAGCGCGCCCATCACCGCCTCGTATGCGCCGAACACCTGGGTACTCATGCTGTTGGTGACGACGCGCAGCTGCGCGTCGCCGTTGAGGCGCCCGAGAAACTCGTGGATGACGGGCGCGAAGTCCGCGCGCAGCGGGTACAGGCTGATCTCGACTGCGATATCCATGCGGGCGCCTTTTGCGGTAGCGTCGCGGCACAGTATTGCACGCCGCCGCTGCCTTACTGCGGCTATGATCGCACGCGGATTAGAATGCGCTGCTGAAGGCGCCTCAGGCGGACAACGAACATGAGCCGGAAAATCCAGGTGCACCAGGTCGACGCGTTCACGCGCGAGCCCTTCACCGGCAACCCCACCGGGGTGGTGCTCAATGCGGACGTACTCGCCGAGGCGCAGATGCTCGCCATCGCGCGCGAGCTCAACAACGCCGAGACGGCCTTCATCCTCGCCCCCGATGCCGATGACCACACGGTGCGGGCGCGCTTCTTCACCCCGCGCAGCGAAGCCGGCTTCGTCGGGCATGCGACCGTGGCCGCGCAGTACGTGCTGTCGCGCCGCCACGATGCGCCGCGCTGGCAGCGACAGAAATCCAAGGCCGGCATCGTCGACATCGAGGTGCGCGGCAGCGGCCCCGACCGGCGCATCGCCATCCGCCGCAGCCCGCCGCCGCTCGGGCGCGAACTCAACGACCGCGAGCGCCTCGCGGTGCTCGACGCGCTCGCACTCGACTCCGCGAGCCTCGACACGCGCATGCCGCTGCGCATCGTCGGCGCCACCGGCACGCGTCTCCTGATCGGGGTGAAGGGGCCCGAGCCGCTCAAGCACCTCAAGCCTGACATGCAGCGTCTCACGACCCTGTCGGCGCAGCTCGGCGCCGCCGGCTACTTCGTCTTCGCGCTCACGCCCGAGCAGCCCGACCACCTGACCGAGTCGCGCATGTTCTGCCCGGCGCTCGGGATCAGCGAGGATCCCGTCAGCGGCAACGCCCACGGGCTCCTCGGGGCGTACCTGGCGCAGCTGGGCTTCCTCAGCAAGGAGAGCGAGCGGGCGCGTTTCACCGGCATCCAGGGGCACTCGCTGCACCGCCCGGGGCGCGTCGAGGTCGAGCTGGAGTTCGCCAGCGAAGGACTCTCGGGCGTCTGGATCAGCGGCCAGGCCGTGTCGATTTTCGAGACCGAGATCATCCTGTAGACGCCGTGGGCACGTTCCGGGCGGTGCTGAAGCTCGCCGCGCTGCCCGCCGGCACCATGCGCGCCGTCAGCCTCGAGGGGCGCGAACTCCTGCTCTGCCACACCCGCGAGGGCGTGTTCGCGCTCGATAACCTGTGCACCCACGCCGCGGCGCGCCTGTGCGAGGGGCGGCTGCGCGCCACGCGCCTCCTGTGCCCGCTGCACGGGGGCGTCTTCGACGCGCGCGACGGGCGCGTGCTGCGGGGCCCCGCGCAGCAGCCGCTCGCCCGCTACCCGGTGCGCATCGCGCAGGAGCACATCGAGGTCGCACTCTAATCCGGCGCGGCTTGCGCGCGGCGCACCAGCCAGGCGGCCGGCAGCGTCACGCAGGCGCCGATGAGGAAGGGCGCGCCGGCACCCAGGAGCGCATACAGGGAACCGGAGGTGAACGGACCCAGCACGCGCGCCAGACTCGCGCTGGCGGCGTAGGCGCCGAGCACCGCACCGCGGTCGTGGCCACGCGATTGCCGGGACGCGAGTGCGGAAGCGCTCGGGTTGTAGGCGCCCAGCCCGGTGCCACACAGCAGCAGCCCCGCCACCGTGACCCCGAAGGAAGCCCCGGTGCCAAGCGCGATGAGCCCGGCGACGTAGGTGAGGACGCCGGCGGTGGCGAGACGCACCTCGCCCAGCCGCGGCGCCAGGAGGCGTACCACGCCGCCCTGCATGATCAGCGCCGGCAGCGCCACGGCAAACAGCAGAAATCCCACCGCGCGCGGTCCGAAGCCGTAGCGATGCCAGGCCCAGATCGCGAAGATGGACTCGAGGATCGCCTGCGAGAAGGTCACCGCGAGGGTGGCGGCCGCAAGGTGTGCGAACGCCGGCCGCTCGCGCAGCAGCCGCCAGGGGCTGCGCCGCGGCGCCTGCGGGTGCTGCGCGCGGTGCGCGGCGGTGTGGCTCTCCGGCAGCACGAAGCGCACCAGCAGGATCGCGAGGAGGCTCAGGGCGCAGGAGACCACGGCGGGCGCCACGAAGTTGGCGCTGGCCGCATCCTTGCCGGCGAGCAACCCGCCCACCGGCTGCCCGAGCGTGAAGCCGATGCCGATCGCCGCGCCCACCAGCCCGAGCGTTCCCGCGCGCTTCTCGGGGGAACTGACGTCCGAGGCGTAGGCGAAGGCGGCCGAGATGTTGCCGGCCATGAATCCGGCCAGCACGCGCGAGGCCAGCAGCCACCAGACATTGCCCGCGAACCCCAGCAGCACGTACGAGAGGCACGCCCCGGCCAGGCTGCTCATGAGAATGGGCCGGCGCCCGTAGCGATCGCTCAGGTGGCCCCAGAACGGCGCGGCGAGCAGCTGGCACAGCGAATAGCTGCCGAGGATCGGCGTGATGTACTGCGGTTCGACCCCGAAGCGCGAGGCCATGTACGGCACCAGCGGTATCAGGATGCCAAAGCCGAGCGTGTCGATGACGCAGAAGAGGAACAGCGCGGCCAGTTGTCGGCGCATCGGCGCTGGTGCCGCGCGGGCGCGCAGCTTCAGTGGCCCGGCACGAGCGCCGAGACGCCAGCGGCCGGCGCGCTCGGCACGTAATCGCGCGCGGCGCGCACCACGAGGTTCGGGATGCGCACCTCGTCCCAGCGCGCGTCACGCCCGCGCCCGTCGCCCGTGCACACGATCGCCAGCTGCAGCGAGGGCACGAGCCACATGCGATTGCCGCCGCGCCCCTCCACCACGAACATGTCGCTGGCGGCGTACGGCTCGCTGCCGGGTGCGGGGCTGGCCGCCACGCGCACGAAGCTGCCGAAGTCGGCGTCGCTCTTCGCGGGCGTGCGCATCAGGCTCACCCAGCCCGGGCGCATCAGCTGCTGGCCACGATAGGTGCCGTCGCGCACCAGCAGCTGCGCCACCCGGATCCAGTCCCCCTGGCGCGCAAACATGCAGCAGTCCGCGTGCGCCGCGCCGCCCGCGTGATCCAGCCACAGCCATGCATCGGCCGCGCCGAGCCGCCGCCACAGCGCCGCGGAGAGGTAGTCGGCGTAGCGCTGCCCGGTGGCGCGCTCGAGCACCAGCGCGAGCAGCTGCGCATCGGCGCCCTGCGCCACGCGCGTGCTCCCCGGTGCGGCCGCGAGCGGGCGCCTCAGCAGCGCGCCAGTAAGGTCGGCCGCCTCATCGAACCCGTCCTGCGGCGCCAGCCCGCTCGATTGCTGCAGCAGGTTGTGCACGCTGATCGCGCCGCGCGGGTCGGCCTGCCACTCGCGCAGGAGGAGCCCGACCGGCTCATCCACCCAGCCGATGCGCCGGTGCGAGATCGCAACGCCGGTCGCCAGCACCGCCAGCAGCGGCGTGAACTCCTGCGCATCGCTCAGTGTGTCGAAGTCCGTTTCCCCCCAGTAGCGCTCGAACACGATGTGGTCGTGCCGCGACACGATGAGCGCCCGGGAGCGGTGCTCGCCCGCGTAGCGCGCGGCCGCCTCGAGGGCACGCGGCTCGAGCTGCTCGAGCGCGGGCACCACGCGCGGGGTGGGCGCCTCATTGCCGCCCGCGACGCGCTCGCGCGGCTGGTACAGCGGTGCACTGCGGCGCGTGAGCGCGTCGAGATAGTGCCGCCACCAGGCCGGTGCGTGCACCGCCAGTGCCGTCAGGAGTCCCGCACCGGCCACCAGTGCGAGGATCCATCCCGGACGGCTATGTCGTCTAGCGAACATTGGCTCACAACGGCCTTCGAACGAATGCGCTATTGTCGCCGCTAATGGGATTGCATGGGTGCAAGTCCTTAAGGGGTTCTTAAGCCATGCCACTGCGGCTGTTTGCGCCCCGGTACTGGCCCACCTGGGCGGGTCTGGGTCTGCTGCGTCTGCTGGCACTGCTGCCCTTCCCGGTGCTGCTCGCGCTCGGGCGCGGCCTGGGCTCACTCCTGCGTCACCTGCCGATCGGCTTCGTGCGCACCGCACGCCGCAACCTCGAGCTGTGTTTTCCGCAGCTGGATGCGCCCGCGCGCGCGCGGCTGCTCAAGGAGCACTTCCACAGCCTCGGCATGGCCCTCATGGAGATCCCGCTCGCCTGGTGGATCAGCCCGAAGGACGTGGCACGCCTGGTGCGCGTGGAGGGTGGCGAGCATCTGCGCGCGGCGCTCGCGGCCGGCCACGGCGCGATCCTGCTCACCGCGCATTTCACCTCCATGGAGATGGCCGGGCGCGCCCTGGTCACGGTGGCGCCGGCGGGCTTTCTCTATCGGCCGACCAAGAACGAAGTCATCGCGCTGGCGCTGAAGCACTTCCGCACCCAGCTCGGCGCGCGCCCCATCCCGCACGACGACATCCGCGCCTTTATCGGCGCGCTCCGGCGCAACGAATGCGTCTGGTACGCCCCCGACCAGAGCTACCGCAAGAAGGGCGCGGCGATGGTGCCGCTGTTCGGCATCCCGGCGGCCACCAACACCCTCACCTCGCGCCTGGCGCGCATGACCGGGGCGCCGGTCCTGCCCTACTTCCTGCAGCGCCTGCCCGGATCGCAGGGCTACCTCGCCACCATCCACCCGCCGCTGGAAAACTTCCCCAGCGACTGCCCGGTGAGTGACACCGCGCGCTTCAATCGTATGATTGAGGCCCAGGTCAAAATCACTCCCGAGCAATATCTGTGGATACACCGGCGCTTCAAGGGTCTGACCGAGGACTACCCGGACTACTACGGACCCCGCTGACCCCGCCGGCGCCTGTGGACGGCAGCTGCGACCTGCTGGTCATCGGTGGGGGCGTCAACGGCTCGGGCATCGCGCGCGACGCCGCCGGGCGCGGCTTAAGGGTGCTGCTGTGCGAGCAGGACGACCTCGCCTCGCACACCTCTTCTGCGAGCACCAAGCTGATCCACGGGGGGCTGCGCTACCTCGAGGAGTTTCACTTTTCGCTGGTACGCAAGGCGCTGAAGGAACGCGAGGTGCTGCTCACCGCCGCCCCCCACATCATGCGGCCACTGCACTTCGTCATGCCGCACGCCGCGCACCTGCGGCCGGCGTGGATGATCCGCGCGGGCCTGTTCCTCTACGACCACCTCGCCCGGCGCGCCCACCTCGCCGCCTCCGCCGGCATCGACCTGCGCACCCACATCGCCGGTCAGGCGCTGCAGGCGGGCTACCGGCGCGGCTTTGTCTACTCCGACGGGTGGGTGGACGATGCGCGCCTCGTGGTCCTGAATGCGCTCGACGCACAGGCGCGCGGCGCCACGGTCCTCACGCGCGTGCGCTGCGAGTCGCTCACCCCGCAGGGCGGGGCCTGGAGCGCGGTGCTGCGTGGGGTACAGGGCACGGCGACCGTCACGGCGCGCGCGGCCGTGAATGCGACCGGGCCGTGGGTGAGCGAGTTCGTCGGCCGCGCGACGCCGGTGCGCGCCGCCCACCAGGTGCGCCTGGTGAAGGGCAGCCACATCGTGGTGCCGCGCCTGTTCGAGCATCGCTTCGCCTACATCTTCCAGAACGAGGACCGGCGCATCGTGTTCGCCATTCCCTACGAGCACGAGTTCACGCTCCTCGGCACGACCGACGTCGATTATCACGCCGACCCGGCCAGCGTGCGCATCGATGCGGACGAGACCGGCTACCTGTGCGCGCTCGCCAACCGCTACTTCAGGCAGCAGATCGCGCCCGCCGACGTGGTATGGAGTTACTCGGGCGTGCGCCCGCTGCTGCAGGATGAGTCGAGCGACCCGATGAGCGTGACGCGCGACTACGCGCTCGAGCTCGACCGCGAGCCAGCCCCGCTCCTGTCGGTGTTCGGCGGCAAGATCACCACCTACCGCAAGCTCTCCGAGGACGCCGTCAACCTGCTCGCCGGGGTCCTGGGCACGCGCGCCCCGTCCTGGACCGCGAAGGCGTTGCTGCCCGGCGGCGACGTGCCCGAGGGCAGCTTCGGGGCTTTCCTGCGCTCGCTCGAGCGGCGTTACCGCTGGCTGCCGGGGCCGCTGCGCCGCCGCTACGCGCACGCCTACGGCACGCGCGTCGGGCGCGTGCTGGGGCCGGCCACGCAGCTCAAGGACCTCGGCGCGGAGATCCTGCCGCAGCTGTACGAGCGCGAGCTTGAGTACCTGTGCAACGAGGAGTTCGCGCTCGCGGCGGAGGACATCCTCTGGCGCCGCACCAAGCTCGGCTTGCACCTGCTGCATACCGACACCGCGCCCCTGGAGCGCTGGCTCGAGCGGCGCGCGCGCGCCGCACCGCACCGCGCCCCCGCCGCGGGGGTCGTCTGAGCGTCGCGCGCGGCGCGGTCCCCGCGCGGCGCCGGCTCGCGCTCCTGATCGTCGTGGCGCTCGCGCCGCTGTGGCTGATCGGCATCTTCGGCCGCGCGCTGTGGACACCGGATGAACCGCGCGAGGCGGACATCGCCTGGCGCATGAGTCAGCAGAGTGATCGCACGCTTCCGCAGCTCGCCGGCGTGCCGTTCCTGGAGAAGCCCCCGCTCAGCTACTGGATGTCGGCGGCCGGCATCAGCGCGTTCGGCGACTCGGCCGGCGGCGCGCGCGCGGCCAATCTGCTGTACGCGCTCGTCACGGCGCTCGCCATCGGCGCCCTGGCGGTGGCGATGCAGCTCGACACGCCGCAGGCGCTCGCGGCGGCGCTCATGGCCGGCAGTGCGCTGAGCGCGTTTCGGGTTGAGAGCTGGCTCGCCCCCGATGCGTGCCTCCTAGCCGGCAACGCGCTGGCACTGCTCGGGGTGTGGCGCGGCTACACCGCACCACCCGGGCGCGAGAAGCTCCTCGGCTACACGCTCATGCACGCGGGCGCGGCGATCGGCTTCATGGCCAAGAGCGCCCCGGGATGGCTCGTGCCGGGGCTCGCCCTGGGTACCCTCATCGTGTGGGAGCGGCGCTGGGCGGAGCTGCGCCGCAGCGAACTGTACGCAGGCTTCGCGCTGCAGGCGCTGCTGATCGTGCCCTGGGTGCTGAGCGTGGCGCGTGCCCCCGGGGGCGCCGGGGCGCTGCGCACGCTGTTCTGGAACAACCTCGCCGGGCGCTTCGCCCACATCGACGCGCCGCCGGCGCTCGACTACGCGCGCGGCCACCGCAATGCGCCGGGGAAGTATTTCCTCGAACTGCCGCTGTACCTGCTGCCATGGACGCTCATCGCGACGGCCGCTCTGGCCCGCGCCTGGCGGCAGTCACGTGCGCCGGGCGGGGCCGCCACCCGCTGGCGCTTCGCGCTCGGCGCCAGCCTGCCCCTGCTCGTGCTGCTGTCGCTCGCGGCGACCGCGCGCGATATTTATGCCGCGCCGGCGCTGCTGGGCCTGGCCGTGCTCGCGGCGCTGTGGTCGCAGGAAGCGCAGCGCGCCCCGACGCGCCTGGATGCGCTGTGCCTGGCCGGGACAACCTGGCTGGTCGTGCTGCTGGGAGCTGCACTTCTCGCCGCGCTCGCGGTACTGGCACTCTCGGGGGCCGCGTCCCGCCCCGCGACGCTCGCCGCCACGGGCGGCATCCTGCTGCTCGGTGGCTCCGCGCTGCGAGGCGCCCTTCGGGCGCGCGCGCGCGGCGCGCTGGCCGAGTCGCTCACGCTGACGTATGCCGCCTACGCGGCGGCCGTGTGCCTGAGTGCGCTGGTCGCCTTCCCGGTCATCGATCGCTGGCAGGACCTGGGCGCGCTCGCGCGCCAGATCCACTGCGACACGCGCGCGCAGCCCTTGGCGCTGCTGGCGCCCGATGAGACGACGCTCGCCATGATCGATCACGGCTTCAGCGGCTCCTACAGCGTGCTCGCGACCGATGAGCGCACCGGCGTGCAACGCTGGTTCGCCGCCCGGGGTGCGCAGGCGCGCATCCTGGTGCTGCTGCCCGGACACGCCGCGGGCGGCGTCTCGCGCTGGCTGTCGCGCTGGCACACCTTGCCCGCACCGGGCGATGGCACCGCGGGAACGCTCATCGAGGCAGGCGCGGCGCGCCTCGTGCACCGCTACGAGCTGCCGCAGGGCCGCCGCTACGCGCTCCTCGGGCCGCCGGGCGCCTGACCCCTCCCCACCAGAAAGGCAATCCGACCCATGCCAGCCACGACACCCGAGCCCGGCGCTCTTGCACGCAACCTGCGCAGCCGGCACATCCAGCTGATCGCCATCGGCGGCACCATCGGCGTGGGGCTGTTCCTCGGCTCCGCCGGGGCCATCCACAAGGCCGGCCCCGGACTGCTGCTCGCCTACCTTCTCGGCGGCCTCGCGATCTTCTTCATCATGCGCGCGCTCGGGGAGCTGCTCACCTACCGGCCGGTCGCCGGCTCCTTCGCCACCTATGCCGAGGAGTTCTGCGGGCCCTTCGCTGGCTTCGTCACCGGCTGGTCGTACTGGTTCATGTGGGTGGTCACCGCCATGGCCGAGCTCACCGCGATCGGCATCTACGTGCGCTACTGGCTGCCGGCCATGCCCCAGTGGCTACCCCCGCTCGTGGCGCTCGCGCTGCTCTACGGCGCCAACCTGCTCGCGGTGCGCGTGTTCGGCGAACTCGAGTTCTGGTTCGCGCTGATCAAGGTCGTGACCATCGTGGCCCTCGTGCTCGCCGGGCTCGCGGTGATCTTCTTTCACATCGGCGCGCTCGGTGCGACGGCGGGCTTCGCCAACCTGCACAGCCACGGCGGCTTCCTGCCGTTTGGCATCGTGGGGGTACTGCTCACGCTGCAGATCGTGATGTTCGCCTACTCGGGGGTCGAGCTCATCGGCGTGACGGCCGGGGAAGCCGAGAACCCGCAGGTCGTGCTGCCGCGCGCCACCAACGGCATCATCCTGCGGATCCTGATCTTCTACCTGGGTGCGCTGCTGGTGATCATGTCGGTCGTGCCGTGGAACGAACTCAGCCCGGACGTCAGCCCGTTCGTGTTCGTGTTCGAGAAGCTGCAGGTGCCGGCCGCCGCCAGCCTCATCACCGCGGTAGTGATCACCGCGGCGGCCTCATCCTGCAACAGCGGTCTGTTCAGCACCGGGCGCATGCTGTGGGCGCTCGCGCAGCGCGGCCAGGGGCCGCGGGCCTTTGCGCGGCTGAACGCCCAGCAGGTGCCCGCGGCCGGCATCCACGCCTCCGCGGCCGTGATGCTGCTCGGGGTGGCGCTCAACTACCTCGTGCCCAAGGAGGTGTTCACGTATGTCACGAGCATCGCGCTGATCGGCACGCTGTGGACCTGGGGGATCATCCTGGTATCGCACGCCAACTACCGCCGGGCGGTAAGCGCGGGTCGGGTAGCGGCGGCGCCGTTTCGCATGCCGGGTGCGCCCTTTGCCAACTGGGTCGTGCTCGCGTTCCTCGTGGCGGTGACTGGGCTCCTGTGGCTCGATAACGAAACGCGCGTTGCGCTGTTCGTCGCGCCCTTCTGGTTCGCGCTGCTGGGCATCGCCTATGTGTCGCTGCGCCGGCGCGCCGCTCGCGCCAGCGCTACATGAGCGGCTCGCCCCCGCCGATGATGCCGCCACCGTCCACGACCAGTGTCTGACCGGTGATGAAGGCGCCGGCGCGCGAGGCGAGCATGAGCGCCACGCCCGCGACGTCCTCCGGCTCCCCCAGGCGGCGCAGCGGCGTGTGGCGCGCGAAGGCCGCGGCGCGCTCGGGCTCGGCCCACAGCGCGCGCGAGAAGTGGGTGCGGATGATCCCGGGTGCGATGCAGTTGACGCGGATGTTGTGGGGACCCCATTCAACGGCCAGATTGCGCGCCAGCTGCATGTCCGCAGCCTTGGAGATGCAGTAGGCGCCCAGGCGCGCGCTGCCGAGCAGTCCGCCCACCGAGGAGACGATGATGACGGCGCCCTCGCGGCGCGCCGCCATGGCGGGCAGCGTCATGTTGCATAACCACACGTTGCTGAGGACGTTGGTGTGGATGATCTTCTGCCACACCTCGTCAGGGGTCTCGATCGAGGGTCCGAAGCTGGGGTTGGCCGCAGCATTACCCACCACGACGTCAATCTGCCCCCACTTGCTCAAGGTCGCATCGACCAGTGCCTGCAGCTCCGCCTTGTGGCCCACGTGACAGGCGCGCGCGAAGGCGCTGCCCCCGCTGGCGTTGATTTCGGCCGCGACCGCTTCGCAGCTGTCGGCCTTGCGGCTGGAAATCACCACCCTGGCGCCGTGCGCCGCCATCTGTTGCGCGATCGCCTTGCCGATGCCGCGGCTGGAGCCGGTGATCAGAGCCACCTTTCCCGAAAGATCGAAGAGCGTCATGCGCGCAACCCCTGGGACGATGAGGCGCCCATTGTGCCGCGCCTCGCGGGCGCCGCGCTAATGGGCCGTTACCGGCGCGCGGAATCTCAGTAGAATCCGCGGCTCGCGCCCGTAGCTCAGTTGGATAGAGCATCAGGCTTCGAACCTGAGGGTCGGGAGTTCGAATCTCTCCGGGCGCGCTGTGTTTTCTTGCATTTGCAGAAACAATGAGCCACCACTGAGCCACCAGCGAGCACCATAGATGCCCCGCTCACCGCGCGTCTGGCTGCTGGTACTGAGCGTCCTCGCGGCGGCTCTGTTGGCACCGCGGTTCATGGATGCGGTCAAGCGATCGGCACCAGATACCGCGAGTAGGCGTAACGGTGGTGCCGTCGCTCCCTTCGGGACACACGGTACGGTGAGTCCGCCAGTGAATCCGTCAATCGATCCCAATATGGGTCGCTCTGCGGCGTTATCCCCTACCGCACAGAAATCAAGTCATTCGTCGATTGTTGCTGGGGCCAACCCTAACGAACAGGTCCGTCCTTCCGACAGTGCACGAACAATTGAAGAAAATGGATCAGACCCGAACGCCGTCATTGGCCATCCCTTCCGGGTGTCAGCTTCGGTGGAAACCATTTGCGAAAGGTTTTCATCGGGAGATCGAGATAGCTGTTCCGACGTGCGTCGTGTGCTGTCGGAATTTTCCCAAGAGCCGAGAGACTTGGTTTGGGCTACGAACATTGAGAACCGACTGCGGGCTCTCGCAGAGTCCGACAACTACACGGTCCGGGATATTGAATGTCGGACTTCACTATGCGTTGGGGAGGTAGCGTCAACCTATGGACGTTTCCCGTGGATGGAGGACCTCGGTAAGGATACGGCGCTAGAAAAGAGCTTGCTTCCAGTCGTCGCTACCTATGGCTATGAGACCGATCCGTCGATGGGAAGAACTACCGTGACGCTCATGACTTACATACGCCGTTAGCCGAGAGCTACTTTCCGAAGCCTAGCGACGGTGCCGGTTTTCGCGGCGTACACTTGCTCGCCATGACGGGCGTTCCGCTCGAATATCTCACCGGCCCTTATCTTCCTGCGATGCCTACAATCTTAAGGCGCTTCTCTTTAGCCGCACCAACCGTCAAGCGCGAGGAATTGGCGCCATGTTGACAACCACGCGAGCAACATTCGTCTGGGCCGCCATTTGTTTGGTGCCGTTTGAATTATCGGACGCCGCGGCAAGTTCCGAGGTCACTCGCCCAAGTAAGCCGCACATGAGCGCGCCCCAGACGCCGCCGGACGTGCGTGGTACTGAAACGGCGCCTTTAGTAGTGGATATTGTTTCGGCGCATCAGTCAGCAGCCGAAATCGCTAGGGTAGACGCGGAGAAAACCGAGAAGGCGGCGCAAACAACGCCAACGGCGATCAGGTAGTCGTCGGGGGGCAGCACGTTGGTGCGGTGATCTTCCCTCATGGCTCCATAAAGCAGTATCCCCTCTGAGCAAGGTCTGTGTGAAGTAGACGTCGTTGAACTCACTGGCATCGCACTGCGAGAGGATCTCAGGCCGGGCGGCGTACATGATCTGCCGGGCGTTGGCGTAGTACTTGCCGTTGGAGCTCGCCAGGTTGTAGGCCTTCTCCATCACCTCGAAGGCCACCTCGCGGATGGTGACCCGGGGCGGTACGTAGCGCATGCGCCGCAGCCGTGCCGACGAGACCCGATCGTTGCGGTCGGCCTGGCGCTTCTCTTTCTTCCAGGACTTGGTGACGCCCTTGATGGCTGCCACGATCGCCGCCTGGATATTGTCGTTCACAGCATCACCCGGGTCTTGCCGCGATCGGCGAACTGGAAGCGGGGACGGGCGATGTGAACTACCAGTGTCACCGGATCGTTGGGATCAAGTCGGGCTTCGGCAATGCCGCTGCGCAGGGTGGGATCGGGATCGCCGCCGATGACGGGAGACCAGTTCAGGCCGGTCACGATGCAGCGAGTGGAGTTGTCGTCGGTGTTGACGCCAAAGGCGATCTCGAGCACGAACGGTAAGCCGTCGATCCCCGCCTTGCGCTGATACCGGATGCTATCCGGGGCGACGCCCTGCGCGGTCATCCAGGCGGTGAGATGGTCCTGGCCGATGATCCCTAGGGCGGTGGCCGGCGGGGCCGTGGAAGCCGCCTGCATCCTCGTTAGGAGCTGCATTACGAACTTCGGATCGACGTCGCCGCCGGCGACAAACTCATGCAACCGTTTGCCGGACCAGCCCTCCGTCACTACCTTCTGCTTGGCGGTGGCCGAGAGGCCGCGGAACTCGGCGACGAATTCCCGCACGGTCCTCTCGGGGGCGCCGTCTCGCTCCCGGGCGATATAGGCGGCGATCAGGTCCCGCAACGTTTCTGCGTTGTACCAGTGAGCACTGGTGGGCTGATTCGGTGACCACTTCCACCGCATATCCGTACTCGTCCTCGCCGTCCGCTGGCCGTCCAGGATGAAGGCCGCATGCGGGTTGAACGCGACGAAGCCGGCGACGAGCTCAGCAGCCGTCGGGGGGCGATTGTAAGAATCCGGACTCAGCTCGCGGAGTAAGCGCGTTAAGTCCGTCCAGTGGATTTTTACCTCGGTGCCGGTTTTTACAATGGTCGGCTTGGTTGTGTGGCGGATCTGCGGGCACTGCGCGATCCGGTCCAGGCCAATCTCGATCCGGTGGCATTTGCCGCGGCTCGTGACCTCAACGCAGCCAGTTCCGGTCGCGACGAAGGCCGCGCCCCAGACCACCTTGAGCGCGTTGCCCATTTGCCCCCGGGTCGGGGAGACGTAGTAGGCCTTGTTGCTGACGCGGACCAGGTAATCGAGGGACTTGATGATCGTCTGCGCCGGGATGCCCGGCCCGTTGTCGGTGATGATGAGGCAATCGTCCGTGGTGCTGATCGTCACCATCGGCAAGACGTCCGCGGCCTCGCAGGCGTCCAAGGCGTTGTCGATTAGCTCCCGCAAGATCGCCGCCGGCCAGTATTCAGCCCCGTAGCCAATCTGGGCGCGCAGTTCCTTCTCAGTGAGGTATTCCAGGGCGCGGCTGGTCTCGAACGTGGAGCGCTTTAATACAGCGTTCACGGTAGCGCCCTCAACGCGCGCGCCGCGGCCAGCATGTGCCAGGCGATCATCCGCCACTTCCAACACATGCGACAAAACCGCTGCCAGCTTTCGCAGCGATATCCGCATACGATGCAGCGATGAATCGTGGCGGCTGTCACGACGCACCGCCCGCGGCGAGTGCGTCGATCCTGACGACCATCGCCTTCGTTATCCCGAAGATCTGTAAGCGCCTGGGGCCGAGCACGCGCCACTGATCGAGCGAGCTGATGCCCTCGGCACGCAGCCGCTCGATGACGTGCGCCGGCAGCGCGTCTTGAGGTATGCTCGGCGTGTCCCCGTTGTCGATATAGCCGCTGCCCGTGGTCCCACCCACGGGCGCGGCGCCTTGCGCCGTCATTGCTCGGCCTGACCTGACTCGCTGGCGCCGGTGCGCCGACAGGTCGCGAGCCAAGCATCGGACTCGGCGTCGTCGTATAGAACGCGGTTGCCGAGCTTGTAGTACGGCGGCCCGATCCTCAGGCTGCGCCAATTTTCGAGCGTCTTGGGCTTGAGGCCGAGGCGTTGAGCTTGGGATTTCGTGTCACGCTTCATTACGCACCTCACAAGAGATGCGGGAAGCGTAGGGAGTCAGAACCGGAAACTCACAGGCAGAAGTCCGCCGCGACTTCTGCGGCAAAACCTTCAGATGAGTTTCCGCGTACGGAGGTTGCCTATGTAGGACGCCAGGAAGCCCATCTCATTGAAGCGAGCGCGCCATGCCTTCAGCGCACGCTCGACTGTACTGACTTCGACTTCGAACGCTTGCGCGACGGCGTCCTTCGCATCAGGCGCGGTGGCACCCAGATCACGCGTGAGGCGCATCACCTCGGCGCACATGGACTGTTCCCGACGAACATCTTTGCGCTCGCCACGTTTCTTTTTGATGTCGAGCCTGAATACCAACCCCGGATCGCGCCCCTGAAGCACCTGCCACAGAAGGCCATCCATATCAGCCTGCAATTTTGCGTTGACAACACCATCAGGCCGATTGCGGGGGTCGAGATACGCATGGAGCAAAGTACGCATTGTCAGCTTAATCATCACCGGCATGAGATCCGGCGCGATAACAACTTTCTGCGACATGCGCCTCATGGCCGCTGCACTCTCGGGAGCTTCGACACCTTCGCCGGTTTGCCCTGCATCAGGCGCTCGACGGCGTCAACCGCGGCGCGCTTGGACGAATCCCCGAGCGCCATGTACACGCGGCTCGTGATGTCACTCTTGTGACCGAGCGTCGTGCCGATCTGCTTCGAGGTGAAGCCCGCGTCGCCGAGCCACGAGCCGAACGTGCGCCGCAGGTCGTGAATGCGTAGGTGCTTCAGGCCTGCCGCCTCGCGGATCTTCTGCCATGCCTTCGACGGCTCAGTGAGAGGTTTCCCGTGCTGGCGACTGACGAACACGTGCGGGTTGTTCGCAAGGCGCGGCAGATCCTTGAGCAGCTTCGCCGCGTACGCGGACAGCGGCACGGTGTGATCCGCGCCGGCCTTGGTATCCCGGAAGGTGACTTCGGTGTCGGTGACGTCCTTCCACTTCAGGCCGAGCGCCTCGCCACGGCGGCAGCCAGTCGCGATCGCGAACCGGAAGAACGCGCGGACATACACGTCGTCGGTGTGCTGATCGATCGCAGCCTCGAGCCGCGGCAACTCGGTGAGCTCGAGGCGCGTCTGCCGGCGAGTCTCAGGCCGCAGTTCGATGCCGGCGCAGGGGTTGCGCGTATCGCTCTCGCGGCGTCGCGTGCCGGCGGAGTCGTCCTCCTGCCACAGCCGCCAGTAGTACGCCGCCCGCATCGCCTGCAGCGCCCTATTCGCGTTGTAGGCGCTCTTAATGCCGGCGTGCCACTCGCGCACCTCGGAGCGGCGCACGTCGCGCCACGGCCGCGAGCCGAAGCGCGGGACGATGAATTTCTTGGCGTGCCACAGCGGCGCGTCCGGGCGCTTCATCGGCCGGTGAGCGTCCCTGGTGCGCGCCTCGACGTGCGCCTTCATGAGCGCCGCGACGGTGCCGGTCTTGGCTTCGAGCCGTTGCGTGCGCCGCTCGGCGGACGGATCGGCGTCGTGATCATCGACCGCGACGAGCAGCCGGCGAGCCTTGCGGCGCGCCTCATCGAGTCGCATCACAGCCGCATCGCCGATTGTCGGTGCGCGCTTGGTGCCGTGCGCGTTGCGGTAGCTCAGGAGGAACGCCTTGCGGCCGCTCGGGTAGACGCGCAGCCCGAAGCCCTTGAGGTCTTCGTCCCACAGCACCTGAGCCGCGTTACCCTTGCGGGTGTACCGCGCCGCGTTGACCACTTTCTGCGTGAGATGTGCCATGAGGTCTTTAACCTGAGGGTGGAAATGAGCCACCACTGAGCCACCAGAAGGCACAGAATACGCGGGAACTGGCGGGAGTGCTAGGGAGGCTGAATACCTAGCACTTCAGTGACTTAGGGTATTTGAGGGAACTGGCGGGACGCGGCAGACTTTTGGCTTCGAACCTGAGGGTCGGGAGTTCGAATCTCTCCGGGCGCGCTATATTTTCTGTGTCTATACCGGTGACATGGGTGACGTTTTATACCGGAGGCATGGGAAGTACGTATGTGTCCGAAAGGACATCTTACCGATCGGGCACAGGCAGCACCGTCCCCCATCTTCGGGTCCGCCGGGCACTCGGAGCAGCGGCTGCGGATTCTTCGCGCGGCGTACGACCCGCGGCTCCGCGCGTGAATTGCGTCTCGGAACATACAGATCAGACCGCCCGATCCAACGGACTGCGCACACCTTTCGCTCCTTTGCGCATGACGTGCGTATAGATCATGGTGGTCTTCACGTCTGCATGACCTAGCAGCTCCTGGATGGTTCGAATGTCGTATCCACCCTCCAGCAGATGCGTAGCAAAACAGTGGCGAAGGGTATGGCAGCTGGCCGGCTGCGACAGCCCGGCTTTACGCACAGCGAACTGCACCGCCCGCTGAACGGTCTTCTCGTGCAGATGGTGGCGCGTCGGTCTCCCTGTCTTCGGATCGCGAGTCATGGAACTGGAGGGAAATACGTACTCCCAGCCCCACTGCGTGCTGGCGTTGGGATATTTTCGGTCCAACGCCTCGGGCAGCGATACACCAGGCATTCCGCGCTTGCGCTGCTCCTCGTACCAGGCTCGCAACTTGAACAGGTGTCCACGAATTGGAGCGCCCAAGGCTGCCGGTAGCACCGTTACCCGGTCCCTGCCTCCTTTTGCTTCACGAACGACCAGCTCGCCGCGATCAAGGGCAAGATCCTTCACCCGCAGTTGCAGCGCTTCCATGAGCCGCAGGCCACTTCCGTACAATAGATTGGCGATTAGCCATGGGATCCCCTCAAGTGCCGCCAACAGCGAGCGGACATCGGCGAGAGCACTACCGGCAGCCGCCGCGGCCGCGCCGCGCGGGTGACGTTCTGCAACCAGGGAAGCTCAACCTCCAAGACCTGTCGGTAGAGAAACAACAGGGCCTGCAGGGCCTGGCTCTGGGTCGACGCACTGACCTTGCGATCCACCGCCAGATGGGTCAAGAATCGCTCGACCTCGGCCGCGCCGAGATCCCGGGGATGACGCCGCTGATGAAAAGCGATGTAGCGCCGGATCCACTGCAGATAGGCCTGCTCAGTCCGATATGCGAGGTGCCGGGTTCGCATTTTCTCCCGGGCGACTTCCAGCAATCCGCGACCTTGAGCCATGTCGGATATCTCCCCATTGCGCTGGCCGACATTTCACCTGGCCGAGCCAATGAAATCAGGGAAATCACGGCGCGTCGAGTACGATATCTGACGTATCTGGGGCATTTCTCCGTCCCACTTTGGTCATCGATATATAGTTAGGCAGCGCAGGTAACGGCATCGGCACGTGAAAGTCCGCGAAATCATTCGGCTCATTGAACGTGACGGGTGGCGGCATGTACGGACGAAGGGCAGTCACCGTCAGTTTCAGCATCCCGTTAAGCCTGGAACGGTAACAGTAGCCGGTAAGCTCGGGCTCGACGTGCCACCCGGAACGCTAAATAGTATCCTCAAGCAGTCAGGGCTAAAGCGTTCTTAGGAGCAGTGGGATGGAGTACTTGGTGGTAGTTGAAAAGGGCAAGACCAGCTACGGCGCCTACGTCCCTGATCTACCCGGCTGCGTCGCGGTCGCGGAAACGCGACGCGAAGTGCTAAAGCTCATTCGAGAAGGCATCACTTTGCATATTGAGGCCCTGCGCGATGCCGGTGAGGCAGTGCCCCCGCCCATCTCCAAGAGCCAAGTGGTTAAGGTGCGCGCTGCCTAACAAGCGGTTCGAGCGGACCGTGACACGTAGGCGGTGCCGCGCCGCGAGCGCGCTTCGCTATTTTGCGCTCGCGTCGCGCTATACATCGTGGACGGCCGCTCAACCGGATCGTTAGACCGCATGAGCAACTCGGTAGTCCTAAAGCCTCTTGGGATTAAGCTCGCACACGAACGAACTGCGTACTCGCTGCAGCTCAGTAGTCTTGCCGACCTTCCACACGACTTCCCTTGGCCGTCTCAGCGCTTCACATGCTTGTTGATGCTCGACGCTACGCGCCCTCCGGCGGCTTCGTTGTCTCAATTTGCAGAGCAACTGCTCCGCGCCGGGTGCGTCTATGTATGCTCATGGGGACAAGGTTGTGAGTACGTCCACGACATCTTCGACGAAACCATCGTTGAACTTGAGGTCGTCGCAGGCATGAAGCTCGGCACCGTAATGACCACTTCGCATCAAGACGAGCCCCTTACCGAGGCAATAGACTTCTTTGCGTCTTGGGCTAAGCCTGACGATGAACTAAAGGAGGGATGTGACTCCGCGGTTGCAATTGCGGTTGCACATCCGCATTGGGCGCATGAGGCGGAACAGTTGCTTGTCAAGCATGCGGTCTAACCAAGCGCTCCAGGCGGCGCCCCGGCAGTCGCTTCGCATGCCGGGGGTCCCCTCGCTCGAAGAACTCGCTCGGCGCGCCTGAGCGCGAACGTTAGACCGCTTCGGAACTCCGCGCACAGATTGATTCAGCAGTCAGTCGCATCACCGCATAAGCTTATAGAAATAGGAGCGACAGCATGCCAATCACCGCGTTCAGTAGTTTCACGGACGGCCTGAGTGCTTCTCAGAGAAATCGCGGCCACTTCGTGGCGAACATGGACGTTGAAGACCAGCGTCGGTGGGTGCCTTACGCCGAGGGCGTATGGATTCAGCCGTGCTGCTTCAACGTCACTTCAGGAGGCTTCAGCACACTACTGAAAGGCTTGCCGGGCGCAAAGCTCGGGGTTCACTACCATGTCGGTACCGTGCGCGGCTACACCATCGCAGGCCACTGGCGGTATCTAGAACACGACTGGATCGCGAAGCCTGGCACGTTCATCTATGAGCCTGCTGGAGAAGCTCATACGCTGGTGATAACTGAAGATTCGCCTGACCCGGCGTTGATCTTCTTTGCTGTTGAGGGAGCTCTTATCTATTTAGACAAGCCTGTGGGCGGCGGATTGGCCGCCTACGAAGACGGATTCACGGCTCTGGAACTCTGTCGTAAGTACTACCGGGATGCAGGCTTGGATCCGGATTACCTTGACACCCTTATTCGTTAGATCGAAGCGGTCTAACCAACGCTTGGAGCGGCCCGTGACACGATCGAGTAACGCGACATGAGCGCGCTGCGCAATTTTGCGCTCATGTCGCGCAGCAACGGCATTTGGGCGGCCGCTCAAGCGCGACGTTAGACAACAACATGCAGCCCCATTGAGGTTTCCTGATGCCCCAAGTTCCGAAGGGTTGCCTCACTGCCGTCTTGGGTGCCCTGGCCCTCGGTTCCGACGTCTTATTTGTGGGGCTTCTTTCGGACGTAAATGCTAGGGGACAGCATTTCATCTGCATCGCCCCCGGCTGCAGAACTTCTGGCTTTACTCTGGTTATGCTTGGGTTCTTGGCAACGGTCCTCACCGCTGCCTTTTTGGGGTCGCTCTTGTCCCGGCGTATCTAAAAACGTGCCATGTTGTTGTCTAACCATCGTTGGAGGGGTCCGTGATGCGCCTGCGGCTTGGCGCCTCGGGCGCTGAGAGATTGTGCGCCCTCGGCGCCATCGGACGCTTTTGTGCGGCCCCTCAACTTCACCTCTAAGGACTTCCCCGTTGTGTCAACAGCTAAGAAGTTCTGGTTCGTTGACTGCCGATGTTCGGTTGAGCGAGAAGGACAGACTGCGTCACTCTAATCGGCCACTTCGTGAGTGCCTGGGCACTCGGGCCCGCGTGTAAGCCGCGCGCTCGCGCCTCGATCGTTAGACAGCGTTTTCCGCTCGGAAGTCTATCTGGTTCCGCGAGCGCCGGTCTGACCTGTTTGCTCGATGGACAGTGCTTGTTGTATCTCCTGTGAGCTGCGGGTTGTGGGCGAGGCAGTATCGCTAGAGCCGCCTCCTTGGACAGCAACGCCCAAGCGACCCGTGCATTCTTAGCTGCGACAGCGACACAAGCACGGTGGTAACCGCGTCGCTGCTGCAAGGCAAGTGCCCACCGCGAGAGCGGATCGGCTTCCCGAGCGGCACGCTGCAACACGGAACGCGCCCCCATGACGAACAGGGTGCGCAAGTACGGGTCCCCTCGTTTCGTGATATGACCAAGCCGCGTCTTACCACCGGTGGAGTATTGGCGCGGAACCAGGCCCAGCCAGGCGGCGAACTGCCGCCCGTTCTGGAAGTCACGGCCATTGCCAACGGTGGCTACCAAGGCCGAGGCGGTGATTGCACCAATGCCCATGCGAGTCTGCGTGCGCCGAGCGAGTGCATTCGAGCGCACATGGGCTCTGATCTCATGTTCGTACTCCTGCATCTTGGCTTCCAGCCGTGCCGCGTGCTCCAGAAGATCTTGAGCGCAAGCAGCTACTCGTGCCGGAAGCTTTCCCAGCAGCTGGGGCACCTGTCGACGTACCTCAATGGAGCGAAGCGGCAGCACGTGCCCGAACTCCGTCAGTAAACCGCGCAGCCGGTTCAAGGTCGCCGTGCGCTCTTCGACGAACCCCTGGCGCACGCGATGCAGCGTCAGGTCGGACTGTTGCTCGAGAGACTTCACGGGAACGAAGCGCATGTTCGGCCTCGCGACGGCCTCGCATATCGCTTCGGCGTCATTGCCATCGTTCTTGCCGCTCTTGCGATACGGCGCTACAAACTTCGCCGCCATCAGCTTGACCGTGTGTCCGCAAGAACTGAAGCGCCGCGCCCACTCGTGCGCTCCAGAACAGGCTTCCATACCGATCAGGCACGCAGGCAACTGAGCCACGACCTCGCTGAGCTTCGCCCGGGACAGGCTGCGGCGCAGCACCACCTCCCCGTTGCCATTAACCCCGTGCAACGAAAATGTGTTCTTTGCTAAGTCGATTCCAAGCGTAGAAACTAGGTTCATGGGACTTCCCCTTTCTGAAGGATCGAATACGCAACTCAATCCTGACACCTCGGTGTCGTTTCGGGACGGGGAAGTCCCTTACATTCGTTAGGCCGCTTATATCTTGCATTGACATACTATATTTAGTCTAGCTATTATATGGCATGTGGCGCATCGAAGAGCACCGCCGGATCGGGAAGCAGCTAGCTTCGGCGCCGTTAGAGATTCAGAAGCGGTACGAAAAGTGGCAAGACATCGCGGCAATCTCTGGTCCGCCTGGACTGCGTGCCATTCGAGGTTTTCGCGATGAGGCTTTGTCCGGGACATGGAGTGGGTACCGCTCCTGCCGGCTGAACCTCCAGTACCGGGTAATTTATCGCGTGATCGCCTCACAGCAATTGTTTCAGGTGGTTGAGGTAAGTCCACACGATTATAGGAAGCGCTGATATGAGCCAGTTTCGTCCCGCCAAGCGTCGCGTTGATGTATCTGTGGGTGAGTCTGTTCGCATACTTCGGGAGTTACAGGAGCTTAGCCAGAACCAACTGAGCGAGCTGACGGACATTTCCCAAACGACCATCTCCGCTATTGAAAACGATCGGGTTCGCTTGGGCGTAGAGAGAGCCAAAGTCCTAGCCCGAGCGCTTAAGTGTCATCCGGCGGTGCTTGTATTCCCAGGATGGGACGTGGACCAGCAATCAGCGGCCTAACCATGCGCTCCAGCGGTCAACGCTTGTCGTCACACCGCTTGCAGTGCGGGCAAGCGGCGCGCCGACTGCGCGTCGCCGCTGAGCGCGAACGTTAGATGACCAACGAACGCCTTGACGTCATGACGTCATAGTACGCACATGGAAAACTCTAAACGCGCTACCGTTTATTTCACGGCCGAAGTTCACAAAGCTCTTCGCCTCCGCGCCGCTGCATCGGATCGGTCCATCTCAGATATGGTTAATGACGCAGTGCGCATCGCTTTGGCTGAAGACGCCACGGATCTTGAAGCGTTTACGGAACGCCGCGGCGAGAAGAGCGTGTCCTTTGAAGGCTTCGTTAGCGGCCTGAAGCGCCGCGGCCGAATATAAGATCCTTCTAAAATCCTCGGCAGCTAAGGAGATCGAGTCTGTCGGTTCTAAGAAAGACCGTCGACGCATCGTAGACAGGATTGCAGGCCTGACCGCGGAGCCTCGCTCACCGAAGAGCGAGAAACTCGCTGGATATGACGATCGCTATCGAATCCGTCAAGACCACTATCGTATTGTCTACCTCATAGACGATTCCCGTCATGAGGTCACGATCTTTAAGGTCGGGCACAGAAAAGATGTCTATCGCTAGGTCATCTAACTATGCGCTCGAGCGGGACGTGATTAGCTCATCAAAGACGCGCTGTGCGCGCCCAGCGCGCAATATTGTCCTGCACACGGCCGCTCAGCGCGAACGTTAGATTCCGAACGGCGCTTGTTTTGGCACTATTCTCGAAGCGAGTACAATCAGGGCCGGAGGCGCTATATGGCTCGTGAATTTGACGTTGTTGTAGAAAAGGACGCCGACGGTTATTTCGTCGCCAGCGTCCCTGCGCTCCCTGGCTGTCACACTCAGGCGCGATCACTCGACGAGCTTATGTCTCGTATCAGGGAGGCGATTGAGCTCTGTCTCGAGGTCCAGGGCGTTCCTTCTGAGCAGCTGGACTTTGTAGGGGTGCAACGGGTCACGGTTGGGGCTTGATCTCGTACGGAACCGTTTCGGGGAAGGAACTTATCGCGGCGCTTCGTCGCGCCGGATTCGCCGTGGTTCGCACTAAGGGCAGTCACCACTTCCTGGGCCATACCGATGGTCGCGTTACGGTCATTCCAGTGCACAGCAGCGAATCCATCGGTCGCGGCCTACTTGCCTCAATTCTTCGCGATGTGAAACTCACACGGGAGCAGCTTCAAGAGCTGCTTTAGCGATTGAGTTCGGAATCTAACCAACGCTTGGAGCGGGCCGTGATGCGCCGGAATTACGCGCCATGAGCGCACTTCGCTATCCTGCGCTCATGTCGCGTACCAAGCCCGTGTGCACGGCCGCTCAAGCGCGACGTTAGGCCGCTTATGAGTACGTGGCGATGCGCCGTAATTCTGCCGTTTCTCATGTCGGTGAACGGCTGCATCGAGATAACTACGTATGTCTCCCCATCTGCATCGGGCACGGTAACTGACGCCGTTTCTGAGAAGCCCATTCAAGGAGCTACTATCTCGGTGGACGACCACCCGGGTCTATTTGCGCAAACAAACTCCGAGGGACAATTTCTGTTGCTGCCCGCCACTCGGAAGAGACGGATCTTCGTGCTCACTGCTTACGAATCACTTCCACCCGGCGGCACCGTGGTGGTTTCCGCCGACGGCTATGCGTCGAAGGAAATAGTTGTGAAAGGCACCGCTAACTCGCTCGCAGTCGCCTTAGACAGGATTCGCTAGTGAGGCCTAACCAACGCTTGTAGCGGCCCCTGATGCGAAATACCATATCGCCGCGAGTGCTGAGATATTCTGCACTCGCGGCTCTTGCCATGCGGCATCGGACGGCCGCTCAAGCGCGACGTTATGAGGCACGAGAACACGCAGTGCCATGATTAAGAAAATTGGTCCCACTACGATTCGTGAGACGCACAGGGCTTCTTGTCACTGCGGGGCTGTGGTCCTCGAACTTCACCTACCAGACGGCATCGTCGATCTTCACCGATGCGATTGCTCGATGTGTCGAAGGAAAGGGGCGATTATGGCTGCGTTGCCATTGTCAGGATTACGAATTCTCAAAGGCTACGAGGTTCTTAGGCTGTATCAATTCAACACGATGACCGCGAAGCACTACTTCTGCTCGAACTGCGGAACCTATACGCATCATCAGCGCCGTTCCAATCCCAACCAGTACTGCTACAACGTTGGATGCCTCGAGGATGTGAATCCTTTCGACATACCCGATGTACCGACAAGCGATGGCGTCAACCATTCATCAGACCGTCGTGCCTCATAACCAACGCTTGGAGCGGCCCGTGACGCACTGCAGCTACGCGCCATGAGCGTGCTGCGCTATCTTGCGCTCATGGCGCGCAGCAAACGCTTCTGCCCGGCCGCTCAAGCTCACCGTTAGAGTGCCGTTTCAGCGCCGGGAGATAATTTCCGCCAGTTCCCGGTTGGATGCCCCCAGGGCGAGTAGTGACTATGCAAACTGGCACTCTAGCCAACGCTTCGAGCGATCCGTGAAGCGTCTGCAGCTATGCGCCGACCGTTTCGTGCGGCCACGTCAAGCGCGACGTTAGGTGGCCGCGTAAAGCTCAACAGGCTTGTTTAGGATCTGCCCCGTTTCCGTGGACAGTTTTCCGTCTTAGATCTGTGATCTCATCTTCGTCATTCATCTTACCCCGCAGGGCAGTCTGCCGCCGCAGGCGGCAGAAGCTCTTCGCTCATGCAGCTGATCGTTCATGCGCACGCTCGTAATTGACCGGGGAGCGGTAGCCGAGCGAAGAGTGACGGCGACGCGGGTTATACCAGCCCTCGATGTACTCAAAGACCGCCATCTTCGCCTCCGCCTGGCTACGGAACCGACGCCGGTTCAGCAGCTCCCGCTCGAGTGTGGCGAAGAAGCTCTCCGCCATCGCGTTGTCGTACGCATCCCCCACCGAGCCCATCGAAGGCATCACACCGGCTTCCTGGCAGCGCTTGCCAAAGGCGTAGCTGGTGTACTGGCAGCCCTGATCCGAGTGGTGGATCACCGCCCTGGGACGGCGCTGCGTAATCGCCATGTTCAGGGCCGCCAGGATCAGCTCGGTCTTCAGGTGCGTCTCCATCGCCCAGCCCACGATGCGTCGCGAGTACACGTCCAGCACCATCGCCAAGTACAAGAACCCCGACCAAGTCGGGATATAGGTGATGTCCGCGACCCACAGCCGATCCGGTCCTTCGGTGTAGAACTTCCGATCCACCAGATCCACGGCGCGTTCGGCCTTGGGATCCCTGAGTGTCGTGACCACGAACTTGCGCAGCGTCGCTCCGCGCAAGCCCGCACAGCGCATCAGCCGCGCCACACGCTTACGGCCCACGCGGATCTGGTGATCATCGGCAAGCTCGGCGTGGATCATCGGCGAGCCGTAGACCCCGTTCGAACCGCGATGGATCGCTGCGATCTTGCCCGTCAGCGCCAGGTCCACTCGCCGGCGCGCACACATCGGCCGATCCAGCCACGCGTAGAACCCGCTCCTCGATACTTTAAGCAGCCGGCACATCATCCCCACCGGATGGGTGGCCTGGTTCACCTTCACGAACCCGAAGAGCGCTTCGAGGGAGTGCCTTCGGTGGCGAACCAGGCCGCGGCTTTTGACAGGATCTCCCGCTCCTCCTTGAGCTTGCGGTTCTCCCGTCGTAACCGGGTGAGCTCCTCGCGCTCCGCGCTCGTCAAACCCCCGTCGCCCTTGCCGCGATCCCGAGCCTCCCGCTTGACCCACAGTGCGATCGTCCAGGCCGTCGGCCCGAACTCTTT
Organism: uncultured Pseudomonadota bacterium; assembly: GCA_963806375.1. Lineage (GTDB taxonomy): Bacteria > Pseudomonadota > Gammaproteobacteria > Steroidobacterales > Steroidobacteraceae > 13-2-20CM-66-19. Next base: position 2,090,597 of record CAWDXW010000003.1, on the reverse strand, counting down.
GGAGAGCACAGCGGGCGTACGCCCGCTGCGCACCAAATCGACCATCTGTCGCTTAAACTCCGGCGTGTACCGGACACTCTTGTCTGCCATCGTGAACCCCTCCAAACCTTACGTTGAGGTGTCCACGAAACCGGGTCAACTCCAGCTATGCGCCGACCGTTTCGTGCGGCCACGTCAAGCGCGACGTTAGGTGGCGGCGTAAAGCTCAACAGGCTTGTTTAGATCTCGTTAAAGGGTAAGCGTCATCCCAAGGCCGTCTGGCGCTCGATAGATTGAGTGCTGAGGATGGTGTCCACCAACTTTGGGAGGTGGACACCATGGCTGAGCACTCCATCGAACTGGTTCCCAACCTGATCCGCGGCCGTAAGAGCAATGGCCGCAGCATGTACCACGCCGAAGCCAAGCGCGAGCTGGTGCGACGGTGCCTGCAGCCTGGGGTGTCGCTGGCGGCGACCGCGGTGGCTCATGGGCTGAACCCCAACCTGCTGCGCAAGTGGGTGGTGCTGCAGACCGGAAAGCCGAAATCGACCCTGCGGGAGCCGAAGCTGCTGGCGGTCAGGGCACTGCCCTCGCCGCCACCGGAGGCGGTGAGGACCCCAGTCCCGACGGCAGCCCCCGGACAGTGGCAGTTGGAGCTGGTGGTCCCCGGGGGCACGATCCGGATCCGCGGGAGAATCGATGCCGAGTCGCTGTGTACGGTGCTCGACTGCCTGGCAGGGCGCGCGTGATCGGACCGCCGAGCGGAACGCAGATCTGGATCGCTGCAGGCGTTACCGACATGCGCCGCGGGATGTACGGACTTGCGGCGCTGGTGGAGACGACGCTCTCGAACAAAGCGTACTCGGGCCAGGTGTTCGTGTTCCGTGGAAGACGCGGAGATCTGATCAAGGTGCTGTGGGCCGATGGGGAGGGACTGTGCCTCTTCGCGAAGCGCCTTGAGCGTGGGCGCTTCGTGTGGCCCCGCGCGAGCTCGGGCACGGTGCATCTGACGTCGGCGCAGCTGTCGATGCTGCTCGAGGGGATCGACTGGAGACGACCCGAGCGCACGTGGAAGGAACCGTTGCACGTGGTGTAGCGTTCCAACACGCAAACCAACATCAAAGAAATACAACACGTGCCCGCGCGCTCTCGTACAATGCAGAGGTGGCGCTCGACTACGCGAAGTTGCCGAACGATCCTGAGGAGCTGAAGCAACTCCTGCTGAAGCACGCGAACTGGGTCGACGCGTTGCGCGAAGAGGTACTGCGCCTTCGGCGCTGGCGCTTCGGTCGCTCCTCCGAAGTGATCGATGTCGGGGTCGCTCCCGAACTGCCGCTCGCCGGCGGGGTGGTGCCGCCGACGTCACCGGTGTCGCAGCTGCCGACCGATGCGCCACGCCCTCCAAAGCTTACTGCAGTGGACTCGCCGCGCGAGAACAAGCGCAGTCGCCGACCGCCTCGCTCGCTGCCGCCGGAGCTGCCGCGCGTGATCCGCGAGCATGCCCCTTCAAACTGCAACTGCCCGGACTGTGGTCGGCGCTTAAGCCGGCTCGGCGAGGACGCGTCCGAGCAACTCGACTACGTCCCGGGCTACTTCCAGGTGATCCGGCATGTACGGCCGAAGCTCGCCTGCAGAGCTTGCGCGCGGATCGTGCAGGCTGCAGCTCCGGCTCGTCCGATCGAGCGCGCCTTGCCGACCCCAGAGCTCCTCGCGCAGGTGATCGCCTCGAAGTACGCTGATCACTGCCCGCTGTACCGGCAGGAAGGGATCTATCGGCGCAGTGGCGTCGAGCTGCCGCGGGCGATGCTCGCTTCCTGGGTCGCCGATACAGCCTCTTTGCTAGATCCGCTGGTGGGCTCGCTCGAGCGCTACGTGCTCTCGGCCGAGAAGCTCCATGCGGACGACACCCCGGTCCCGGTGCTCGCACCGGGTAAAGGTCGCACGCAGACCGGAAGGCTCTGGGCCTATGTGCGCGATGATCGTCCGAGCTCAGGTCCTGATCCGCCGGCAGTCGTGTACCGCTACTCCCCCGATCGTAAAGCCGAGCGGCCGCACGGGCACTTGAGGTCCTTTGCCGGCATCCTGCAGGCGGACGCCTATAGCGGCTTCGCTCCGCTCTACGCCGATGGCCGCATCGTAGAAGCGGCCTGCTGGGCTCATGCACGGCGCAAGTACTACGATGTCTACATGATGGACCGCTCACCCACCGCACACGAAGCCCTCGAGCGCATCGGGGAGCTCTATGCGATCGAGCGGGAGATCCGTGGTCTGCCGCCGAAGGAGCGCGCCGAGGCGCGCGGCGCTCGAGCGGCACCCGAGCTCGAGAGGTTGCATGGGTGGCTGCGGGCAATACACGCCACGCTGTCGGTGAAGTCACCTCTGGCCGGGGCGATCCAGTACACGCTGGCGCGGTGGATGGCGCTCACCCGCTACGTCGATGACGGCCGCATCGAGATCGACAACAACGCCGCCGAGCGCGCGATCCGCGCGCTCGTGCTGGGGCGCCGCAACTACCTGTTCGCCGGCTCTGATGCGGGTGGGGAGACCGCCGCCCGGCTGTATAGCTTGATCGGTACGTGCCGCTTAAACGACATCGATCCGCACCTGTATCTGCGATACGTGCTCGAGCGCATCGCCGAGCATCCCATCAACCGCATCGACGAGCTGCTCCCATGGCGAGTCGAAAGCCTGCTGCCCCGCGTGCTATCCCAGGCAGCCTGAAGGAGCTGCTGGCCGCTGACCTGCAGCTGCGCATCGAGCTGATGCGCATCGAGCCGCACGTGTGGCGGCGGGTGATCGTGCCGGAAACCGTGACGCTCGCGAAGCTGCATCAGATCCTGCAAGCAGCGATGGGCTGGACTGACAGCCATCTGCATGAGTATGTGATCGCTCGCAAACGCTACGGAACCACCCGATCCCGACTGGCCCTCCACTGAGCCGGTGCTCGATGAACGGCGTGTGCAGCTGAAGCCGTTCATCGAGGCGCGCCTCCGGCGGTTCATCTACCTCTACGACTTCGGCGATCACTGGGAGCACGAGATCACGGTGGAAGACCTCGTCGCCCCCAAAGACGGCCGCAGACGCATCCTCTGCACCGCCGGAGAGAATGCCTGTCCGCCGGAAGACGTCGGGGGCGAGCCTGGCTACGCCAACTTCCTCGAGGCGATCGCTGATCCGCATCACGAGCAGCACGCAGAGCTCCAGGGCTGGATCGGTTATCCCTTCGACCCGCACGCGTTCGACCTGAATGCCGTCAACCAGCGCCTTGCCCGCATCAAACCATAGGCGTCAAGATGGTCTCTGCGTGACGCTTACGTTCAAGGGGGTGGCGAAATGTTTACATTGATTCTCACCTTAATCGTAAGTCAGCCGTCATGCTCCGGGACCAACTGTATCGGTTATTCGACTATCGCGAGCGTCCCCGGATTTGAGTCGCTTGGGCTCTGTGAGCAAGCCGGACAAAAATGGGAACAAACAGTCACGCCGCGCAAGCAATCAGACAGTATTAAGTATGTTTGCGTACAGCTTAAGTGACCAGACACTTTGCAGGCTGCCCCCTAACCAACGCTTTGAGCGGCCCGGTGACAGACAGCGTGGCGCGCTGTGCGCGCCGGAATCATTGTGCGCGCACAGCGCCCTACCGCGGCCGCTCAAGCCCGACGTTAGAGCGCGAGCCACACTTGCCGTAGTTACTCTTCGTAGCTACAATATGGCATGTTCGCTGGGGACGAAGCGAAGCGACGCGCCAACCTAAAGAAACACGGCATCGATTTTGTCGACGCTGAGAAGATCTTTAGCGGAGTCACTTTCACTGCAGAGGATACTCGCGAGGCCTACGGAGAGCAGCGGTTTCTTACGCTCGGCCTCTTAGAAGATCAGGTCGTGTCAGTTATGCGTACCGAGCGCGGTACCGACATTCGTATCATTTCAATCCGCAAGGCCACGAAACATGAAGCGCGCTACTACTTCTAGCAAATCTTCAACTAACCTTCCCCGGGTACGGAAAATGATCGACGCCGATATAGTGCGCGACGGCGACGCACCGAAGTGGACCCCGGAAATGTTCGCGCGGGCCGTCGCGCGCAAAGGCCTGAAGACAGTCCCAAAGAAGGCACTTTTGTCGCTTCGAATCGATTCTGACGTTATCGATTGGTTCAAGAAACAGGGTGCTGGTTATCAGTCCCGAATGAATGCACTGCTACGCGCATACATGGAAGCGCATAAGTGACTCGCGCTCTAACCAAGCGCTCAAGGCGTCGGCCCGGCACCTACTTCGTATGTCGGGCTACCCTCGTTCGCGTGCGCTCACTCGGCGCGCCTGAGCGCGATCGTTAGGAGGCACCGGTGTGGTCGCAAGCTCTAACCGATCCGCTGCGTGGTAAGACTCCCCTTTGGAAGGTCATTTGGATTTACGGCGTTGGTGTGTCTATCGTTTACACGGTGCTGGGTTGGATCTTTGTGCCAGAAACACCGGCTGGTATCGGTATCTACTTTCTCCTGGGCCTCGCACTTGGCATCGTTCAATCCGTCATGCTTTGGAAGTGCGCCTATAACTCCAAATTCCCAACGGCTGGGAGGCTCCTTCGCCTCCTTGTAGTTCTGGGTTTGCTCGCCGTTCCATTGATGCTGTATGTCTTTGTTAACCGTCCAGAGGCGTTGGAGCCTCCCAACTAACGCTTGGAGCGGCCATGAAAGCCAAGGATGTACGCTGTGCGCGCCCGGAATATTTTGCGTGCAAAACACTCGGTTGCGGTCTGACCCCGGCCACTCAAGCGCGACGTTAGGCGTTCTCCATGGCGTCGCGTTCGCGAATCACCGCTACCACCGCAATCGTCTGGGGCGTCATCGTAGCGGTTTTTGAGACCATCCGAATCCTAGGCGCACTACACGACGGCTCTGGTGGGAACCGATACGACGATCACCTCACCTTCCAGCTCATAGCATCACTCTTTCTTATCGCGACCAGGTGGGTTGTGATTCTCGCGGCAGCCTTGCTGCTAGAGATTCTTTGGTTTTCGATTACCACTCGTTTGCGACCGCGCCGGCGAACAGGACAAGACGATGGGTCCGATCGCCTGACTATCGGTTCGGGCGGCCGTGATCGATAAAGTGCCTCGAATATGGCCGTGTACCGCGGCCGCTCATCCCCATCGTTAGACGTTGCCGTGGAGAGACCAACGCCAGCGTTAGGACCCTTTGCCCGCGCATTCGTTGCGCTCAACCGGCTATTCGGCGGCTTAACTGTCCTGGGCGGTGTAGTTCTCCTTGCCAAGTGCTTCTGGCACCTGCTCAGAGGTGTCAGGGATTGGTCGCAGTCATACTTTGCCGTTTTATTTGGCGTAACACTGACCATTGTAGGTCTCGTGTATCTCAGGGCGCTGTTGTGCCGGCAGCGGTCGCAAGAGTCAGTTAATGACCGCTGATCGCAACATCACTCCGAGGCGCTTCGTGACGGCAACGCTTGGAGCGGCCGCTGACTTCTAAGAGTGACGCGCCATGAGCGCGCTGCGCTATTCTGCGCTCATGGCGCGTATCAAACGCATGTGCCCGGCCGCGCTCAAGCGAGACGTTGGGCATCGAATGTGAGGACAATGCCATGATCAAGACGCACGGTCTTAGCCACATCGCGTTGTCCGTGGTCGACCCAGACCTCTCCCTCGCTTTCTATCGCTCGGTATTTGGCGTACGCGAGTATTTTCGCGATGAGTCAACGGTTCAGGTCTTGGGCCCAGGGCCACACGATGTCATTGCCTTCGAGAAACGCCCCGCCAACGCCGGCAAACCGGGAGGCATCATCCATTTCGGGTTTCGTCTCACTCGACCCGAAGACATCGACGCGGCGGTTGCCGCAGTCACGGCAGCTGGCGGCACCATCGTGTCTCAGGGCCTATTCGCTCCGGGATTACCGTATGCCTTTGTTCGTGATCCTGACGGCTACGAAATTGAAATTTGGTACGAGTGAGCGGCGTTCGATGCCTAACCAACGCTTGGAGCGGCCCCGCGCGAGTAACGGCAGCGCGCTGTGCGCGCCGAGATCATTTTGCGCGCACAGCGCGTGGATGGGGTCTAACCCGGGCCACTCAAGCGCGACATTGCGCGTCGAAACTGAGGTCGATAACGCATTGGCGTTTCCCATCGAAGGCGGGTGCGATTGCGGTGCGAATCGCTACCGAATGGGAACAGCGCCGCTGTTTGTTCATTGTTGCCACTGTCGCTGGTGCCAAAGAGAGAGTGGCTCGTCGTTTGCTCTCAATGCAATGATTGAGAGTGATCGTATTACTGTACTGGGAAGCAGGCAGAGCTTGTGAATACGCCGTCCTACAGTAGCCGGGATCGCCGTGACGCCAACCAGCGTCGGACCGGTCCATGACAGGTAATGGGGACCCCGCGGGCGCCGGGAGTCGGTGTACGCCAGCGGCACCCTGCGTGCGTGTGCATCGGGCCCCGCGACTTCACCGTTGGCTGTCATGAACGTCCTCGCACTCGCCGGTAGTCTCAGAGCGGCCTCTATCAACGCTGCGTTTTGTCGCGCCGCGTCGCGCTTGGCTCCTCCAGGACTGCACGTCACCGTGTACCCTGATCTCGGGTCGCTCCCGCTGTTCAACCCAGACCTTGAAGCGGCCCCGCCGCGCATGGTCGAACAGTTCAGGGCAGCGATCGGCGGCTCGGATGCCCTGATCCTTGCGAGCCCTGAGTACGCCCACGGAATTTCAGGAGTCATGAAAAACGCGTTGGACTGGCTCGTGAGCTATGAAGGGTTTGTCGCGAAACCGGTCGCTGTCATCAACTCCTCGCCACGAGCACGCCACGCGTACGATTCCCTCGTTGAGGTGCTGAAAACGATGTCCGCGACACTGGTCCAGGAAGCCTCGGTCAGTGTGCCGCTGCTCGGTGGCTGCACTACGGAGGACCAGATGATTGGCACCCCGGCAATTACCGCACAGATCCGCGAAGCCCTGGTTGCGCTGAACGCCTTTGTGTCGCGTGGCTCAGAGCAGGGTCCAAGCTTCCCGGTGTGGCGAAGCAATTGAGGGATGGCGGCGATTCCGAGGTGTGCCTGCTGTGAGTGAGAAGCCGCCCAACCTGCTGCTGATCGCCACCCTCGTTGTCATCGCAGGAGCTTCGACCGTATCGGTGCTCGCTCTTGTGTGCCGAAGGTGGCGAGCCACCAAGGCGTTCCTCGGACTGGCAGCCCTGTTATGGCTGGCGGGGTCCTGGCTGCTCACGTCTCGCACGATCTCGGCCGCTGCGCCACGCGCTCTGAGCGAGTGGTGGCGCGACTTCCTCGTCAACTTCGCCATCCTCGCACCGATCGCAATCCTGCCGACGGCAGTGCTGCTGGAGGGCGTAGCGGGGTCGGTTTCGCGCCGTTCAATACCGATAGTTGCCGCAGTTGCTTGGGCCGTGGCTTTGCCGATCAGCGTTTTTCTCGCCATCGTGCTCAGCTGCCGGATATGGCACCAATGCCTGTAGGCGGCGGCTCGCCTGACTAATGCCTGGAGCGGGGGGGGGGGGGGGTAGGTGCATGGTCCGCGTTGGAGTCCTTGTCGGTGCTTTCATCGCGGGGGCGGCTGCGGTTGCGATGGCTCTGTATATCGCGCTTTGCACGGCCCCGGGCGTCATCATGGCGGACGATATGGTGGACGCGCTGGTTGTCGTCTCAGATACCCTTTTATCCCGATTTCCGCGCGGCTCTGTGGTTTATGTGAAGAGCTCAGTCGGCCCTCTTCTTCTCGAGAAGCTGCAACCCAAGTACCCCGCGCTCACGTTAAAGTCGTATTCCGAACGAGCTCAAAGCGCACGTGCCGACTTCGTCAAACTGGAAGTTCTGTCGTCCCCGACGCGGGGAACCCTGTTGGTTGCAGTAGGTACTGCCGATGCATTCGGTCAGTTGCTTCTCGTGAAGTTCCTTGGGAAGTGGCGCGTGATCGTGGACCGCTCGTACGCAGTCTGATCCAGCAACGCTTGGAACGGCCGTGAGAATTTGATCAGGGTGCGCCCGCGGCACGATATGTTCTTGCGTCTGATTTCGAGACTTTCGGAGCGATACGCTTCAACTGCCCGATGAACCCGCGCCGTCTTGACGTCATGACCCCATAACGTTCCAATAACCCATGGAAAGCCTAAGCGCGCCACCACACGGCAGTGGGGTACAAAGCTCTTCGGCACCACGCCGCTCCATCAGATCGTTCCAACTCCGCAATGATCACAGCAATTTCGACCTGCGCACGCGCCGCTCGGCGCCATAGTGAGCGGCCCGTGAAAGTGCACTGCAGGGGGCGCCGTGCGCGCCTGCCGGAGTTTGCGCACTCAGGACCCGTGGCGCGGTTGCAACCGGCCGCCCCCCCTCCAACCTCAGGAGTCCGCATGAATTGGCGCCAGTTTCTCTTCTCGTTCAAAGGTCGCGTCGGACGCCGGCAGTATTGGTTGATGGTGCTACTGACGTTGCCCTTCGCAATCGCAGCGTCTCTTATCAATGGCCGGGGGCAGTATCCGGCCGACGGTCCCGGTGTCCTGGCTCTGTTGCCGATCGTCTGGCCCGCCTTAGCCGTGACCATTAAGCGATGGCACGATCGGGACAAATCAGGCTGGTGGGTGCTGATCAACTTTATTCCGCTGGTCGGGGATATCTGGTCCTTGATCGAAAACGGGTTTCTGCAAGGTACCCCGGGAGATAACCGTTTTGGATCAGATCCCCTTGCGGAGCAACCTCACTAGCGCCGGGAGGAGTCGTGGCGGACGACGCCGTGCGCAGTGCGCGCCGGGATAACTTAGTCAGCGGATACGGCTGGAGGCCGGCCGCTCAAGCGTCTGGTTAGTCGTGACGGGAGGCATGGCCATGAGAGGCGTTACTGTCATCTGCGCGCTTGCCGCCATGACCCCCTACGCTGCCGTGGGTGATGAAACCTTCCGTTGCGGTAAGTGGATCGTCTCCATCCCCTTGTCAGTGCCGGAACTTGTCGAGAAATGCGGGGAACCCTCGTCGCGGACCGCTTCGACGCAGGATGTTCGCGCTAAAATAGCCAATGGCGGCACGGAAAAACTCGGGACCACGACCACGGAGATATGGCGCTACAACCGCGGCACGCGGGCGGCACCGATGATCGTGACCATCGTTGACGGAACCATTCAGAGCCTGGAACGTGGTGAATGACAGCTGACCCACGCTGGCGCGGCCCGCAGTGCCGCTTCGCGCCATGAGCGCGCCACGCCCCGCACCGGAGCTCGCATGCACCTGACCGGCGGCTGCCTATGCGGTGAAGTTCAATACCGGATCGACGCGCCACTCACGGCCGCAAGAAGCTGCCATTGTTCGCGCTGTCGAAAGGCCTTCAGTGGCGCCGGCTCCGCCTATGCCGAGATCGCACCGGGTTCGTTCTGCTGGACGACGGGCGAGGAGAATCTGACGTTCTACGAGCCCGCTCCCGGCTGGGGCCTGGGCTTCTGCCGCAGCTGCGGCACCACGCTGTGCGGGATGCATGAAGGCAAGGTGCACGGGGTAACGCTCGGTGGAATCGACGGCGATCCGGGCGTGCAGCTGCAGATGCATATCTTCGTCGGATCCAAGGCCCCTTGGGATCATATTGGTGGTGAGGCGCCCCAATACCGGGAGTTTCCTCCCCGGCTGCCCGCACCCGAGAAGGGCTTGGACGGGCGGTGATGCGCGGATTTGCAGTGCCCCGCGACGGCGGCCGTCAGCGCCGACGCGCAGGAGTTAAGCGGCCCGGCGCATGAGCACGACTGACTTCCGGCTCATCGCGATCCTGCGGATCGCCCGGCAGCTTTCCGCCGGGGACGGTGCGACCTCCATGGAAGAGGCCCTGGTGCGCGCGGGCTACGCCGCCTACCGTCCCAGTTTCGATGCCGCCGACGTGCGCGCCCTTCTGCAAGCCCATCCCGCGCTGCTGGAGCAATGGCTGGCGTATTCGGAAGATAAGCGCACGGATCAGGGCTGGTACGTCCTCAGAGACGGCGAGATTGGCCAGCTGCGCAGGCCCACTGCGCAACGCTCCTACGCCACGATTGACGAGGCGGTCGCTCAGTTCGTGGTTCGTGAGCTGGACTTCTGGGCAGGACTGTCCCCCTGACCGTGCGCAAGGCTGTGGTCGCGCCAGGTGGGAACCGCGCCGCTCAGGGCGAGGGCTCAGTCGGTGGTTGCCAGAGCCGCCGGCCGTAGTCGCTCAGCAGGATCTGCACGCCCAGGAAGCCGGTGAACTGCGTATGGGGACCGGAACCGCCGCTGATGCTGCGTCCCGCCATGCCCATGAGGATGAAGGCCGGCCGCACGTGGTAACGAAAACCCGCATCGAGCAGGGTCTCGTTCGGCGGCTCCCCGGAGGCCTTGTCCGCGTAGAGCTCGGCCCCGATCTCCAGCCGGGGCAGGACCACGCCCCCCACGACGAGCCCCACGAAGGTCTCGTGCGGCCCGTTGCGTGGCAGATAGTGTCCGGCCTCGAGGTTGACATCCAGCGGCCCCAGGCGCCGGGCCACCTCGAGCGGCAGCAGCAGCCGCGGTCCCTCGACGGCAAATCCGTTGCGCCGCGCGAGCGCGGAGCCGGAAGTCTCGAACTGCGGGAAGGTGGCGAGCTGCCACCCCTCATCCCCCTGGTCAAGAAAGCGCCACTTCGCACCCACCAAGGCATTGCCCCAGCCCTGCTGCTGCGGGGTCCCCGGAACGGTCTGCAGCACGTAGGGGATCTCGGCACTGAGCTGGATGCGATCACCGATGCCGTAATTCACATCCAGCTGCGGCAGCTGATAAGAGGTGTCCGAGGCGCGGGTCGTCGCCGCGCCGACGTTGATCTCCCAGTTGCCGTTGCCGGGCGTGCCGGGATCGGTGGTGAGGAACGGCGGCCCGCCCTGGGCCCGGGCGGGCAGCGCGGGCAGCAGCGCGGCCAGCACTGCCAGGATCAGCATCAGTCGCATCACACGGGGCCTCTCCTTGCCGCTGGTGGGTGCCGTGTTGGAAATCCCAGCACGGCCACCGCCGTGATGCGCGAGGCCAACCCGAGGACTTCTTCAGGGGCGCACGCGCATTGTAGCTGCGGGCGTGCCCGGTGCCCCGGCCTCCCCGGCCCCCGGGTGCGAACTCGCCTGCGCCACCCGGGCTCTGCGATGATCGAACGCTCCACCGTCGGTATGGATCGCAGCATGAGCGCCAAAGCCCCCTCCCGCCCGCGCACACCCGCCGGCAAGGCCCGAGGCCGCTGCCGCTGGGTGCCGCTCGATGACCCGCAGTACGTGCGCTACCACGACGAGGAGTGGGGACGGCCGGTGCACGCGGACCGGCGGCTGTTCGAGCTGCTGATCCTGGAGGGTGCACAGGCGGGACTGTCCTGGTCGACCGTGCTGCACAAGCGCGCCGGGTACCGCCGGGCGTTCGCGAACTTCGACCCCCGCAAGGTGGCACGCTTTGACGCGCGGCGGCGGGCGGCGCTGCGGCGCGACCCGGGCATCGTGCGCAACCGCCTCAAGATCGAGTCCACCGTCACCAACGCCCGCGCCTTCCTGGCCGTGCAGCGCGAATTCGGCTCGTTTGACCGTTACCTGTGGTCCTACGTCGGGGGTAAGCCACTCGTGAACCGTCCCGGGCGCCTCGGCGTGCCGGCGCGCACACCGCTGAGTGACCGGCTGTCCCGGGACCTGCTTGAGCGTGGCTTCCGCTTCGTGGGCTCGACCATCCTGTATGCCTACCTGCAGGCGGTCGGGGTGGTCAACGATCACGCCCGCGGCTGCTTCCGGTGCCCGCCCGCGCGACCGGCCCGACGCGCGCACCGTCGATCGCGCAAGTTGAAGTAGCCTCCCCGTCGGGGCCCTCATAAGATAACGGCCCATTTTCATCAGTTCCAGGACCTACCCGTATGAAGGCACTCCTTGCGCTCGCGTTCACGGCTGCACTCTCGGCGGGGAGCGCTTATGCCGACTGCAGCTATCCGGCGGCTCCCACCAACCTGCCGGACGGCCGCACGGCCACCCTCGAGGAGATGGTCGCCGGCCAGAAGACCGTCAAGGAGTACGACACGGCGATCAAGGTCTACGTCGACTGCATCGACAAAGAGCTCGAGAACGCCATCGCCCAGAAGGGCGAATCGCTCAAGCCCGCGCAGAAGACCGAGATGCAGAAGATGGAGGCGCAGAAGCACAACGCCGCCATCGACCAGCTGCAGAGCGTCGCCGACCGCTTCAACGAGCAGGTGAAGGTCTACAAGCAGCGCACGGCCCCCGCCAAGTAGGACGAGTGCTCACCCCGGCAGACGCGGATCTGCTGATCGGGCAGAACCTGCAGTGTCTGCCGATCGAGTCGCTGCCGCTTGCGCAGTGCGCCGGCACGGTGCTGCGCGAGAACATCTACGCCGAGCGTGACCAGCCGCCCTTCGACCGCGTGGCGATGGATGGCATCGCGCTCGCAACACCGCTGCCGGCCGGCCCGCGCACGCTGCGCGTGCAGGCCACCCAGGCCGCCGGTGACCCGCCCCTGAGCCTTGCCGGCGCGCGCCACTGCATCGAGGTCATGACCGGCGCGGTGCTGCCCCAGGGCTGCGACTGCGTCGTGCCCGTCGAGGACCTCAGCGTCGCGGACGGGATGGCCACGCTCGCCGCCAGCGCGCGGGTCGAGCCGTGGCGCAACATTCACCGCCGCGGCAGTGACACGCGCCAGGGGGCGCTGCTGATCGCCGCCGGCGTCAAGCTGCGCGCCCCGGAGGTCGCGATCGCCGCCTCCGCCGGCATGGCGCGCATCCGCGTGAGCAGCCAGCCGATGCTGGCGGTCATCTCCACCGGCAACGAGCTGGTGGAGCCGGGCGAGCCGGTGCTCGCGCACCAGATCCGCCGCTCGAACGCCTATGCCATCGTGAGCGCGCTGCGTGAGCACGGCTTCCAGCGCGTGGCGGACGATCACCTGCGCGATGACCCGGACGAACTGCGCGCGCGGCTGCGCTTCCACCTCGACACGCACGACGTGCTGGTGCTCTCCGGCGGGGTCTCCGCGGGGCGCTTCGACCTGGTCCCCCAGATCCTCACCGAGCTCGGCGTGCGCACGATCTTCCATAAGGTGGCGCAGCGCCCCGGCAGGCCCCTGTGGTTCGGCGTCGGGCCTGCGGGGGCGGCGGTCTTTGGCCTGCCCGGCAACCCGGTCTCGACACTGGTGTGTTTCACGCGTTACGTGCTGCCGGCGCTGCTGGGGAGCCTCGGCCACAGCGCGGTCCCGGCCGAGCGCATCGCACTTGGCGCCCCCGTCACCGTGACCCCGCCGCTCACCCATTTCCTGCCGGTCCGGCTCGAGCAGGATGACTGGGGCCGCAGCTGGGCGCTGCCGGCCCCCACCAACGGATCCGGGGACTTTACCGCCCTCGCCGGCACCGAGGGGTTTGTAGAACTGCCCCCCGGCCCCCATACCTACCCCAAGGGCCACGTCACGCGCTTCTACCGCTGGTCGTAGCCCCGGCAAGCCCCTGAGCAGGCCGGGGCCCCGTCTTTGGCGGGGAGGCCGCAAGGCCCATAGCCAAGCGCCACCGTCGCTGTTCATACTTTTGAAAGTCATGCCCGCCAACGAAGTCATCGTGCCCCTGAGCCTCAAGCCCGCGCCGCGTGACAGCTTCGCGCGGCCGATGCGGGACCTGCGCATCTCGGTCATGGACCGCTGCAACTTCCGCTGTCCCTACTGCATGCCGCGGGAGACCTTTCACGAGCAGTACCGCTTCCTCGGCTCGCACGAGCGGCTGTCCTTCGATGAGATCGTGCGCCTGGTGCGCCTGTTCGTGCCGCTCGGGGTGCGCAAGCTGCGCCTCACCGGAGGCGAGCCGCTGCTGCGCGCGAACCTCCCCGAGCTGATCGGCGACCTCACCGCGATCGGCGGGGTCGAGGACGTGGCGCTCACCACCAACGGGGTGCTCCTCGGGCGCTATGCGAGCGAGCTGCGGGCGGCGGGACTGAAGCGCGTGACCGTGAGCCTCGACAGCCTCGATGAGGCGGTGTTCGCGCGCATGAGCGGCGGCTTCGGCGGTGTCGCCGAGGTGCTGAACGGGATCGAGCACGCCCGGCGCGCGGAACTCACGCCCATCAAGGTGAACGCGGTGATCCAGCGCGGCATCAACGACCACACCGCGCTCGGGCTGCTCGAGCACTTCCGCGGCACCGGCGTCATCGTGCGCTTCATCGAGTACATGGACGTCGGCAACCGCAATCACTGGCGCTCGGACCTCGTGGTGCCCTCGGGCGAGCTCGCCGCGCGCATCGGCGCGCGCTGGCCGCTGACGCCGCTCAAGGCGGCCTACCGCGGCGAGGTCGCCGAGCGCTACGCCTTCGCCGACGGGGCCGGCGAGGTCGGCTTCATCTCCTCGGTGTCGCAGCCCTTCTGCGGGGACTGCTCGCGCGCGCGGCTGTCCTCGGATGGGGTGCTGTACACCTGTCTCTTCGCCGCCCAGGGGGCGAGCCTGCGCGATGCGCTGCGCGGGGGCGCGAGCGACGATGCGCTCGTGGAGCTGATCCGCGGCCTGTGGACGCGCCGCGCCGACCGCTACAGCGAGCAGCGCGCCAGCCTCACGCCCGAGGCGCACGAGCAGCGCAAGGTCGAAATGTTCTACATCGGTGGCTGATGGCACGCCCGAAGCTCACCCATCTCGATGCCGCCAACCGCCCCACGATGGTGGATGTCGGCGCCAAGGAGGTGACGCTGCGCACCGCGGTCGCGGAGGCGCGCCTGCAGCTGCCGCGCGCGGTGTCGGTGGCGCTGCGCGCGAGCGGCCATCGCACCCGCAAGGGGCCGGTGTTCGACACCGCCATCATCGCCGGCGTCATGGCCGCCAAGCGCACCCACGAGCTCATCCCCTTCTGCCACCCGCTCGGCCTCGAGCAGTGCCAGCTCGAGATCGAGCACACCGGCAACGAGATCGTGGTGCGTTGCCGGGTCAGCGTGCATCACCGCACCGGCGTCGAGATGGAGGCCCTCACCGGCGCGAGCGTCGCCGCGCTCACCCTCTACGACATGTGCAAGGCGCTGTCGCACGAACTGCTCATCACCGGGGTGCGCCTGCTGGAGAAGTCCGGCGGCCGGCGCGCCCTGCGGCGGCGCGGAAGTTAGCTGTGGCCGCACCCCTCTATGGCCTGGTGCTCGCCGGTGGTCGCAGTACGCGCATGGGTGAGGACAAGGCCGCGCTAACCTATGCCGGTCGCACGCAGCTCGAGCGCGCGATGGCGCTCCTCACGCCACTCGTGACGCGCGCCTACGTCTCGGTGCGGGGCGACCAGAAGGCGGACCCGGTGCGCGCGCGCTTTGCGCAGATCGAGGATGCGCTGGAGGAGATCGGTCCGATTGCCGGCATCCTCGCCGCGCAGGCGCGCCACCCCGAGGCCGCCTGGCTCGTGCTGGCGTGCGACCTGCCGTTCCTCGATGCGGATACCCTCGGTCACCTGATCGCGGCGCGCGACGCCGCGGGCATCGCCACCGCCTATCGCTCGAGCCACGACGGCCTCCCGGAGCCGCTGTGCGCGATCTACGAGCCGCGCAGCCATGCGCTGCTCGAGCGCCACGTCGCGCAGGGCCGGCACTGCCCGCGCCGCTTCCTGCGCAGCATCGAGGCGCGCCTGGTGGAGCAGCCCGCGCCGCGCGCGCTCGACAACATCAATACGCGCGCGGAATATGCCGCCGCCAGTGGCACGCTGCGGCCGGAGGATCCCATGACGCTGAGGACGCTGACGGTCGAGTACTACGCGCTGCTGCGCGAGCAGGCCGGACGGCGCGAGGAGCAGCTGCAGAGCGCGGCCCGCACGCCGCGGGAGCTGTACGCGGAGCTCGCGCGGCGCTATCCGTTCACGCTGCCCGCGGAGCTGCTGCGCGTGGCGATCAATGCCGAGTTCGCCGACTGGGCGCAGCCGCTCGCCGAGGGCGATGCCATCGTGTTCCTGCCGCCGGTGGCGGGGGGCTAGGGGCATGCCGGAGTTCCGCTTCACCCGCCGTGCGATCGAGGGCGCGCACCTGGCGCGCGCCCTCGCCGACCCCGGCTGCGGCGGGTTTGCCGCCTTCGAGGGCTGGGTGCGCGATGAGAACGAGGGGCGGCGCGTCGAGCACCTGGAGTACGAGGCCTTCGAGGCGCTGGCACTGCGCGAGGGCGAGCGCATCCTCGAGGAGGCGCGCGTGCGCTTTGGCCTGCGGCGCGCGGCCTGCGAGCACCGCCTCGGGGATCTCGCCGTCGGCGAGGTCGCGGTCTGGGTGGGCGTGAGCGCCCCGCACCGCGATGAGGCGTTCCGCGCGGCGCGCTACATCATCGATGAGGTCAAGCACCGCCTGCCGATCTGGAAAAAGGAGCACTACGTGGACGGCGACTCGGGCTGGGTGAACTGCCAGCGCTGCGCCGCGTCCGTGGGTGCCGCAGCGCCCGCGCACCGCCACGCGCCGCCGCGCTGACCTGCGGTGCGCTAGCTGCGCACCTGCCCGGCACCGCGCACGACGTACTTGTAGCTCGTCAGCTGCTCCACGCCCACCGGTCCGCGGGCATGGAAGCGATCGGTGGAGATGCCGATCTCCGCGCCCATGCCAAACTCAGCGCCGTCGGCGAACTGCGTGGAGGCGTTGTGCAGCACGATGGCGCTGTCGACCTGCGTGAGGAAGCGCTCGGCGGTCGCCGCGTTGTCGGTCACGATCGCCTCGGTGTGCGCCGAGCCGTAGCGCGCGATGTGCGCGATCGCCGCATCCACCCCCGCCACCACGCGCGCGGCGATGATCGCGTCCAGATACTCGGTGTACCAGTCCTCCTCGCGCGCCGCCCGCACGCGCGCATCGACGCGCTGCACGGCCGCATCGCCGCGCACCTCGCAGCCGGCCTCGAGCAGGTCCTTCACGAGCGGCGCGAGGTGCGTGGCCGCGCAGGCCTCGATCCACCAGGAGCGTCTCGGCGGCGCCGCAGATGCCGGTGCGGCGCATCTTGGCGTTGAGCGCAATGGCGCGCGCCATGCGCACGTCCGCGTCGCGGTCCACGTACACGTGGCAGTTGCCCTCCAGGTGCCCGATGACCGGCACGCGCGCCTCCTGCTGCACGCGCTGCACGAGGGCCTTGCCGCCGCGCGGCACGATGACGTCCAGGTACTCGGCCATGCCGGCGAGCAGGTAGCCGACGGCCGCACGATCGCTGGTCGGCACGAGCTGGATGCACGCGAGCGGCAGCTGCGCGGCGCTGAGTCCCGCGGTCAGGCACGCGTGCAGGGCGCGGCTCGAGTGCGCGCAGTCGGAGCCGCCGCGCAGGATCACCGCGTTGCCGGACTTCAGGCACAGCGCGCCCGCGTCCGCGGTCACGTTGGGGCGGCTCTCGTAGATGATGCCGATGACCCCGAGCGGCACCGCCACGCGCTCGATGCACAGCCCGTTCGGCCGCCGCCACTGCGCGGTCACCCGGCCGATGGGGTCCGGGAGCGCCGCGACCGCCTCGAGCCCGGCGGCGATCGCCTCCAGGCGCGGCACGTCGAGGCGCAGCCGGTCGAGGCGCGCGCCGCTTAACTGCCGCGCGCCCCCGGCCTCCAGGTCGCGCGCGTTGGCCGCGAGGATCACCGCGTGCCCGGCGCGCACCGCCGCCGCGGCCGCCGTCAGCGCTGCGTTCTTCTGCGCGCCGCCGGCGCGCGCGAGCACCGCGGCGGCCGCCACGGCCTGCCGGCCCAGCTGCTCCATCAGCGCGCTCAAGGCCTGTGGGTCCATGCCCGCCCCCTTCAGCCCGCCGGCTCGGGTGCCGCGCGCCGCGGCGCGCCCGCCCCGGCCCGCATGAGCACCAGGTCATCGCGGTGGATCATCTCGTCGCGGCCGCGGAACCCCAGCAGGTCCGCGATCTCGCTCGAGCGGCGCCCCATGATGCGTGCGGCGTCCGCGTCCGAGTACGCCACGATCCCGCGCGCGACCTCGCGGCCGTCCGCGGTGAACACGCTCACCGTGTCGCCGCGGTCGAAGCGCCCGCGCGCCGCGGTGATCCCCGCCGGCAGCAGGCTCTTGCCCTCGGTGAGCGCGTGCAGCGCGCCGTCATCGATGATGAGGGCACCGGAGGGGCGCAGCGTGCCGGCGATCCACTGCTTGCGCGCGGCCGCCGGAGTCGCCGAGGGCACGAACCAGGTGCAGTCGGCCCCCTCCTCGATGCGCCGCAGCGGATGCGTGGGATGGCCGGCGGCGACGCACATGTGGCAGCCCGCGGCGACCGCGATGCGCGCGGCGAGGATCTTGGTGCGCATGCCACCGGAGCCGACCGCCGAGGACGCACGGCCCGCCATCGCCTCGATCTCGGGGGTGATGTGGCGCACCTCGCGGATGAGGCGCGCCGCGGGGTCCTGGCTGGGGTCGGCGCTGTAGAGCCCGGCGACGTCCGACAGCAGCACCAGGCAGTCCGCGCTCGCCATCTGCGCCACGCGCGCGGCGAGGCGGTCGTTGTCGCCGTAGCGGATCTCGGCGGTGGCCACCGTGTCGTTCTCGTTGATGACCGGCAGCGCCCCGAGCGCCAGGAGCGACTCGAGGGTGGCGCGCGCATTCAGGTAGCGGCGGCGGCGCTCGCTGTCCTCCAGCGTCAGCAGCACCTGCGCCACGGTGACCTCGCTCGCCTCCAGCAACTCCTTGTAGGCGTGCGCCAGGCGGATCTGGCCGACCGCGGCGGCGGCCTGGCTGTCCTCCAGGCGCAGCGGCCCGGCCCGCAGTCCCAGGCGGCGCCGCCCGAGCGCGATCGCGCCCGAGGACACGAGGATCACTTTCTGCCCGCGCTTGCGCAGCCGCAGCAGGTCCTCCACCAGGGTCTCCAGCCAGGCGCGGTTGATGCGCCCGCTGTCGCCGTCGACCAACAGCGCCGAGCCCACCTTCACCACGACGAGTCGTGCTTGCGTCAGGGGCAGTGCCGGATCGGGAGCGCGGGCGTTCATGTTGAGGAAAACTATACGCATTCGGGGCGCGTTGCCCAAGAACAGCGCAGCCCCTACACTTAACTTGCGGCGACCAACGACAAACCTAAGGTGGCATTCGCGGTGAGCAGAGATTACGAGCCGGTCGTCGGCCAGTGGTACGAGAACCTCGAAGAAGAAGAGCAATTCCGCGTCCTTTCCGTGGACGAGGACTCCGAACTCGTCGAGATCGAGTATCTCGATGGGGACATCGAGGAACTGGACCTGGAGACCTGGCACGAGATGGACCTCGACAAGATCGCCGAGCCCGAGGGCTGGTCCGAGTCCGACGACGAGGAAGACAGCGACGAGGATGACGACTGGGACGACGATGAGGACGAGGACGACGACGATGACTGGGACGACGATGAGGACGAGGACGACGACAAGGAGCGCGAGGAGTATTGACCACCTCGCACCTGGACAGCTGGTACCACGAGAAGGAATCGGCGTGGTTGTATCGCCAGGTCGCGGCCGCCGAACCCGACGCCACCAAGGCTGAGCTGTTCCGGAAGCTCGCCGCGGCCGCCGAGGAGCAGGCCGGGACCTGGGCGGCGCTCGCCGCCCGCGGCGCGAGCGGTGCGCCCGCGCGCCGCTTCACGCCCTCGCTGCGCGCGCGCATCGTGGCCTGGCTCCTGCGTCACTTCGAGGCGCGCTCGCTGCGCATGGTGCTCGCGGCCATGAAGGTGCGCGGCCTGTCCGTCTACAGCGCCCCGCCGCCGGCCGGGCATCCCATGCCCACGACCCTTTCGCAGGTCGGCGCGCGCCACCGCAGCGCGATCGGCGGCAGCCTGCGCGCGGCGGTGTTCGGCGTGAACGACGGGCTGGTCTCGAACGTGAGCCTGGTGCTGGGGGTGGCGGGCGCCGGCGTCAACAGCGCCTTCGTGCTGACCGCCGGGGCCGCGGGCCTGCTCGCCGGGGCCCTGTCGATGGCCTCCGGCGAGTACGTCTCGGTGCGCTCGCAGCGCGAGATGTACGAGTACCAGATCTCGCTCGAGCGCGAGGAGCTCGCCGAGTACCCCGAGGAGGAAGCCGAGGAGCTCGCGCTCATCTACCACGCGCGCGGCGTCGAGCTCGGGCAGGCGCGCGCCGTGAGTCGCTCGCTGCTGCAGAACCCGCAGCAGGCCCTCGACGTGCTCGCGCGCGAGGAGCTCGGGCTCAACCCCGACGACCTGGGCTCCCCCTGGCGTGCCGCCGGCGCCTCGGCCGTGACCTTCGCCGTCGGGGCCGCGGTGCCGCTCGTGCCGTTCCTCGCCGGCGCCACCGGCGTGCGCGCGGTGATGCTCTCCGCGGGGGTCACGCTCCTGAGCCTGTTCGCCGTGGGCCTGGGGCTGTCGCTCTTCACCGGGCGCGGCGCCCTGCACAGCGCGCTGCGCATGGTGCTCATCGGCGGTGGCGCCGGCGTGGTCAGCTTCCTCGTCGGGCACGCGCTCGGGGTCGTCACCGGCTGACCGCGCCGGGACTTGAAAAACACCCCCGCGGCCCCACGCTGGCGAGGGTAACGCCGGACCGGTAGAGTCCTGTCTGCCCAACCGCTCCGCCCGCGCAACCTCCCCTTGCCCACAGCAGGCCCCCGACCATGAAACGCATCTTCCTGTTCCTCCTCACCAACCTCGCCGTCGTGCTGGTGCTGTCGATCGTGGCGCGCCTCACGGGGCTGGACGCCTGGCTCGCCGCGCACGGCCAGAGCTACACGGGGCTTTTGGTCTTTGCCGCCCTGTTCGGTTTCGGGGGCTCGTTCATCTCGCTGTTGCTGTCGAAAACCATGGCCAAGCGCGCCATGGGCGTGCAGGTCATCGATCCGCAGACCACCGATCCGACCGGGCGCTGGCTGCTGGGCGTGGTGGAGCATCACGCGCGCAGCGTCGGCCTGACGATGCCGGAGGTCGGCATCTTCCAGCAGCCCGACCCGAACGCCTTTGCCACCGGCTGGAACCGCAACGCCGCCCTGGTGGCGGTGAGCTCCGGACTGCTGCAGAACATGGGCCGCGACGAGGTCGAGGCGGTGCTCGGGCACGAGATGACGCACGTCGCCAACGGCGACATGGTGACGCTCGCGTTGCTGCAGGGGGTGGTCAACACCTTCGTCATCTTCCTCTCGCGCGTGATCGCCGGGCTGCTCAGCCGCTCGGAGAACGGGCGCGGCGGCGGCGCCTACTTCATCACGGTCATCGTGCTGCAGCTGGTGTTCGGGATCCTCGCGAACCTGATCGTCATGTGGTTCTCACGGCGGCGCGAGTTCCGTGCCGACCGCGGCGGCGCGCAGCTGGCCGGCAAGTCGCGCATGATCGCCGCGCTCGAGGACCTCAAGCGCGTGCACGAGCCGCTGCCCTCGCAGCAGTTCGCCGCCTTCGGCATCGCCGAGGGCCCGGTCGCGGGCGGCCTCAAGCGCCTCTTCATGAGTCACCCGCCGCTCGATGAGCGTATCGCCGCGCTGCGGGCCCTGAACATCGCTTGATCGCAGGCGGCGCAGAGCTGCGCGAGCAGCTGCGCACGCTCCTCGGCCCCGGGGGCTTCGTCGGCGACGAAGCCGCCTGCGCCCCCTACCTCAGCGATCACCGCCGCCTCTACCACGGCCGCGCGCTGGCCGTGGTGCGGCCGGCCAGCGTCGGGGAGGTCGCGCGGGTGCTCTCGCTGTGCAACGCCGCCGGCGTCGGGGTCGTCCCCCATGGCGGCAACACCGGCTACTGCGGCGGCGCCACCCCGGATGAGAGCGGCGGCCAGGTCGTGGTGGCGCTCGAGCGGCTGAACCGCATCCGCGCCGTCGACGCCGCCAACGACTCGCTCATCGCGGAAGCCGGCTGCCGCCTGGCGCAGGTGCAGGCCGCGGCGGAGGCGGCCGGGCGCTTCTTTCCGCTCAG
Organism: uncultured Pseudomonadota bacterium; assembly: GCA_963806375.1. GTDB lineage: Bacteria > Pseudomonadota > Gammaproteobacteria > Steroidobacterales > Steroidobacteraceae > 13-2-20CM-66-19. Next base: position 2,068,860 of record CAWDXW010000003.1, on the reverse strand, counting down.
CCTCGGGTCGGAGGGCAGCTGCCAGATCGGCGGCAACCTCTCGACCAACGCCGGCGGCACGAACGTGCTGCGCTACGGGATGATGCGCGACCTGGTGCTCGGGCTCGAGGTGGTGCTCGCCGACGGGCGCTTGCTCGAGGGGCTCTCGGGCCTGCGCAAGGACAACACCGGCTACGACGTGAAGGCGCTGTTCCTCGGGGCCGAGGGGACGCTCGGGATCATCACCGCCGCGAGTCTCAAACTCTTCCCCCGCCAGCGCGCCCACGCCACCGCGCTCATCGCGGTCCCCGACGTGCGCGCCGCGGTGGCACTGCTCGAGCGGGTGCGCGCGGCGAGCAGCGAGCGCGCGAGTTCCTTCGAGCTCGTGCCGCGCAGCGCGCTCGAGCTCACGGTGCGCCATATCGACGGCGTGCGCGACCCCTTCGCCAAGGCCTATCCCTGGTACGTGCTGTGCGAGCTGTCGGCCTCGCGGGCCGCCGAGCCGCTCGCGCAGCTGCTCGCGGAAGCCCTCGGCAGCGCGCTCGAGGCGGGCGAGGTGCTGGATGCGGTCATCGCGGCGAGCGAGCGCGAGCGCGGCGCGCTGTGGAAGATGCGCGAGAACATCCCGGAGGCGCAGCGTCGCGCGGGCGTGGGGCTCAAGCACGACATCTCCGTGCCGGTCAGCCGCCTGGCGGAATTCGTCGCGCGCGCCGGCGCCTGGCTCGCCGCCGCGGTGCCCGACGGGCAGCTCATCGCCTACGGGCACGCCGGGGACGGCAACCTGCACTTCAACGTGAGCGCGCTCCCGGGCGCCGACCCGGCGCGCTTCCTCGCGCGCGGGGAGTCCGTACGGCGCTTCGTGCACGACCTGGTGCGCGAATGCGGCGGCAGCTTCAGCGCCGAGCACGGCATCGGGCGGCTGAAGGTCGATGAGCTCGAGCGCTACACTTGCCCGGTCGAGCTGGCCCTGATGCGCGCGCTCAAAGAAACGCTCGACCCGCACCACATCATGAATCCCGGCAAAGTGCTGCGCCAAGGGGAGCAGGAAAGCTAAATGCACGACCGTCGAAGGCTCCTGGGGCTGCTGCTCGTGGTGATGCTCGGCGCCTGCAGCCGCCAGTCCCCCGCCCCGCCCGCGCTGCCCACCCCGGCCGCCACCGCGCCCGCCCATGCACCCGCCGCGGCCGACCCGGGCGAGGGCCCGCGCCTCACCATGTCCCCGGATGGGGTACACATCGAGTACCGCGTCCTCGGCCACGGCGAGCCGGCGGTGATCCTGGTGCACGGCTGGGCCTGTGACGCCAACTACTGGAACGAGCAGCTCGAGGCGCTCAAGGCGCACTACACCGTCGTCACCGTGAACCTGGCCGGTCACGGGGGCTCGGGCAGCAATCGCACCGACTGGTCGATCGCGCACTACGCGGGCGACGTGGCCGCGGTCGCCCGGGAGGTTCCGGCCACGCACCTGGTGCTGGTCGGGCACGCGATGGGCGCCAGCGTGGCGCTGGCGGCGACGCCGCTGATCGGGCCGCGCGTCATCGGCATCGTCGCGGTGGATGCGCTGCGCTCGGTCGGGGAGCCGCCGCTGCCGCCGCCGGAGATCGCGCGGCGCGTGGCGCCGTTCCAGGCCGACTTCGTCGGCGCGACGCGCCGCCTGGTGACCGAGTCGCTGTTCGAGCGCAATGCCAACCGCGCGCTGGTGCAGAAGGTCGCCTACGACATGTCACTCGAGCCGCCGGCGATCGCCATCGCCTCGCTCGAGGGGCTGCTGTCCCTGGACCTCACCCCGCTGCTGCCGCAGATCCGCGTGCCGGTGTACGCGATCAACTCCGATCTGGTGCCGACCGATGCCCGACGCATCCGCCAGGCACTCCCGGGCTTCTCACTCGAGGTGCTCGAGCACAGCGGCCACTTCCTGATGCTCGAGTCCCCGGCGCGCTTCAACCCGCTGCTGGTGAAGGATATCGGGGCGCTCGCCGCCGCCGCTCACTGATTGAGCTCGTCCGAATCCGGCGCGAGCGCGCCGCAGCGCACCTCGAGCCAGGGAAGCTGCAGCGCCACCTGCTGTGCATCCATCTGCGCCCACCCGGTGGCGAGGGGCTCCTCGCGCCCCTCCTCCTGCAGCAGCAGGATGAGCGCATCGCGGTCGGGCGCGAACGGCCAGTCGCGCCCGTGCAGCGTCAGAAAGAACGCGCGGCCGTCGGGGGTGACGAAGCGCCCGTGGCCGCCGGCCTCGTAGAGCTCGAGGTTCGCGAGCGGCCGCAGCTCGCGCGGCGCACCGCTCGCCGACCAGGCGATGCGGCAGGCGTACAGGCGCGCCTCGTTGGGCTCGAAGCGGTTAAAGCCGATGATCTCCTGCTGCAGCTGCCCGTCGCTTTCGCGAAAGGCGCGCCGCCGGTACCAGTACAGGTCCGCGCCGATCACCAGCTGGTAGTCGAGGTAGCGCGGCGAGCCGGCGCTGTCATCGCGGCACTGGTCCCCGCGCGTGCCGCCGCGGAACTGGTCGCCCGAGCGCGCCAGGGTGAAGTCGCAGCCGGTGGCGGAGGTGAGGTCGCGCCACAGCAGCTGCTCGGCGATGCGCGGGCGGTAGTTGAGGTGCGTCCAGCGCGCCGGCACGGCGAAGCCAAACAGGTGCACGTGCACCGCGTGCACGACCTCGTCCGCGGGCTCAAGCTGCAGCAGCAGCTGGCGGCGCGGGCGCTCCGGCTCGTCCTCGAAGAATTCCTCCAGGTACAGCACGTGGCTGCCGAGCCAGGGCACGTGCACCGGCGCGACGACGGTGCGCACGCGCCGCTCGTTCAGCTGCGGCCAGGTGAGGTCGCGCGACTCGGCGCTCATCACCACCTGCTCGCTCGAGTCGCGCACCCCGGGCCACAGGTGCTCGAGCGCGGCGACGTCCCCGCCATCGGCGCCCACCTGGGCCGCAAGCAACGCTGCTAGCAGTACCGTCATCAGCCCCCGACCCCGTCGCGCGTCAGCGTTCCTTCACCACCCGCACCAGGCCCTCCTGCGCGGCGCTCGCCACCAGGCGCCCGTCGCGCGCGAACACGCTGGCGCGCGCAAAGCCGCGCGCCCCGGACGCGCTCGGGCTCTCCATGGCGTACAGCAGCCAGTCATCCACGCGCAGCGGCCGGTGAAACCACAGTGCGTGGTCGATGCTCGCCATGACGATGCTCGGCCGTATGAACGAGGTGCCGTGCGGCAGCGTGGTCGTGTCGAGGAGGAAGAAGTCCGACACGTAGGCGAGCAGGCGCCGGTGCAGCATCTCATCCGCGGGCAGCTGGCCCACCGCGCGGAACCACATCTGGCGCACCGGCAGCTCGATGCGCGGGCGCAGGTAGTCGATCGGCTGCACCATGCGAAATTCAAACGGCCGCGGCTGCTCGAAGAAGCGGCGCACGCGCTCGGGCAGGCGCACCAGCACCTGCGCCGGCGGCCCGGTGTAGTCGCTCAGGGTCTGCGGCTGCGGCACCGCGGGCATGTCGATCTGGTGATCGAAGCCCTCTTCGGCCACCTGGAACGAGGCGGCCATGTTGAAGATCTGCTCGCCGTGCTGGATGGCCACCACGCGGCGGTTGGAGAAGCTGTGGCCGTCGAGGCTGCGGTCGACCTGGTAGACGATCGGCGCGTTGCAGTCGCCGCGGCGCAGGAAGTAGGCATGCAGCGAGTGCACCACGCGCGCCGCGTCCACGGTGCGCGCCGCGGCGCTGAGCGCCTGGCCGAGCACCTGGCCGCCGAACACCTGCGGACTGCCGATGTCGCGGCTCTCGCCGCGAAACAGGTTGACCTCGAGGGCCTCGAGCTCCAGGAGCGCCAGTAGATCGGCCAGCCGCTGGTCCATCAGGCGCCCCTAGTCCGGCACCCCGAGGCGCTGGTGCATCACCGGGCTCGTGGTCGTGTACTGCAGGAACTGCTTCTTCTGCGGAAACAGGTGATGCTGGATCGCAAACGCCGCGAGCGCCGCCTCGTGGAAGCCCGAGAGGATGAGCTTCTTCTTGCCGGGGTAGGTGTTGATGTCACCGACCGCGTACACCCCGGGGAGCGAGGTCTGGAACTTCTCGGTGTCGACCCGCAGCGCGCGCTTCTCGAGCGCCAGGCCCCACTCGGCGATCGGCCCGAGCTTCGGGTGCAGTCCGAAGAACACCAGCAGCTGATCGGCGGCGAGGGTCGCGGTGCTCCCGTCGGGCCTGCGGATGCCGACCCCGCTCAGCACGCCGTCCGCGTGCACCAGCGCCTGCGGCAGCGCCTCGAAGCAGCGCATGCGCCCGGCGGCGACCTGCTCGCGCATCCGCGCCACCGAGGCGGGCGCGGCGCGGAACTCGCTGCGGCGATGCACCAGGTCCACGCTCGCCGCGCGCGGCAGCAGCTCGAGCGTCCAGTCGAGCGCGGAGTCGCCCCCGCCGAAGATCACCAGGCGCTTGCCGGCGAGCTCGGCGGCGTTCCTGACGCGGTACTGGATGGCGCCGCCCTCGAAGGCCTCGCTGCCCTCGATCCCGATGCGCCGCGGCTGGAAGGAGCCGACGCCGCCGGCGATCACCACCGCGCCGGCATCGAAACTCACCCCGCCGGCGCTCTTGAGGTGGAAGCGGCCGTTGTCCTGGCGCGCGAACTGCACCACCTCGTGGCCCAGGTGAAACTCGGGCTTGAAGGGCTTGATCTGCTGCAGCAGGCGGTCGACCAGCTCCTGGGCGCCGCACACCGGCAGCGCCGGGATGTCATAAATCGGCTTGTCCGGGTAGAGCTCGGCGCACTGCCCGCCGGGGTGCCCGAGGGAGTCGAGGATGTGGGCGCTGATGCCGAGGAGGCCGAGCTCGAAGGCCTGGAAAAGCCCGCAGGGGCCGGCGCCGATGATCACGACTTCGGCAGTAACGGGGGGCGCTGCGGCGCCGCTGGCAGACTGGGTCAAGGTGGTGCTCTTTAGTGGGGAAGGCCGACCGCGGCCTGCGGGGGTCATTGTAGAGGGTCCGCCGGGGCGCCGCATGGGGGTGCGGGGCAGATGCGCAGCCCGCGGCACGGGTCGTATAGTAGGCACCGGCGCCACCTGCGGGTGCCGTGCCGGTGCCCGCGGGGCCCGGTCGCCCAACCACTGCCAGCGAAAACCCAGGCCGCTGCCAAAGGAACTGCCTTGACGTCCAATGCCGAACTGCACGCCCGTCGCCAGCTGGCCGTACCGCGCGGCGTCTCCAACTCGCTGGCGGTGTACGCCGAGCGCGCCAGCAACGCGGAGATCTGGGACGTCGAGGGGCGCCGCTACATCGACTTCGCCAGCGGCATCTCGGTGCTCAACACCGGGCACGTGCACCCGAAGGTGCAGGCCGCGATCGCGCAGCAGCTGCACAAGCTCACCCACACCTGCTTCCAGGTGACCCCGTACGAGAGCTACATCGCGCTGGCCGAGCAGCTGAACGCGCTCGCCCCGGGCGCGACGCCCAAGAAGACCCTCTTCCTCACCACCGGCGCGGAGGCGGTGGAGAACGCCATCAAGATCGCGCGCTTCCACACCAAGCGCTCCGCGGTCATCGCCTTCTCCGGCAGCTTCCACGGCCGCACGCTCGCCTGCATCAGCCTCACCGGCAAGGTGCAGCCCTACAAGGCCGGCTTCGGTCCGATGCTGCCGGAGGTCTATCACCTGCCCTACCCGATGGCCTACCACGGCGTCACGGTGGAGGATTCACTCGAGGCGCTCGAGCAGCTGTTCAAGGCGGACGTGGATCCGGCGCGCGTGGCGGCGATCATCATCGAGCCGGTGCTCGGCGAGGGTGGCTTCTATGCCGCGCCGGCGGAGCTGCTGCGGCGACTGCGCGCGCTGTGCGACACCCACGGGATCGTACTGATCGCCGACGAGATCCAGTCCGGCTTCGGCCGCACGGGACGCATGTTCGCCATCGAGCACGCCGGCATCGAGCCGGACCTGATCACCATCGCCAAGAGCGTCGCCGGCGGCGTGCCGCTCTCGGGTGTCATCGGCAAGGCGCCGATCATGGACGCCCCGGTCCCGGGCGGACTCGGCGGCACCTACGCAGGCTCGCCGCTCGGCTGCGCGGCGGGACTTGCGGTGCTCGAGGTGATGCGCGAGGAGCAGCTGCTGAAGCGCTCCACCGAGATCGGGCGGTTCATGAGCTCGCGCCTGAAGGGCCTGCAGGTGCGCTTCCCCGGCATCGGCGAGGTGCGCGCGCTCGGGGCGATGGTGGCCATCGAGCTGGTGAAAAATGCGCGCGCCGATGCGCCCGATGCGGAACTCACCAAGGCGCTCGTGCAGGCGGCGGGGCGCCACGGGCTGGTGCTGCTCTCGTGCGGCGTGTACGCGAACGTGATCCGCTTCCTCGCGCCGCTCACCATCAGCGATGCGCTGCTGAAGGAAGGCTTCCACCTCTTCGAGCTGGCGCTCGAGGAAGTGGCCGGCACGCGGCTCGCCGCGCAGGCGACCGGCTGAAGCGTGCGCCGGCGCGCCCTCAGGCGCGTCCGGCGTTGGCGTCCGTGGGTGTGTGGAAGTACTCGCTCTCGGAGGCCAGCTGCTCGATCAGGCGCTTCAGTTCCGCCATGCGGCCCTGCGCGGTGCTGATCGGCATGCAGTCCTGACAGCGCGGATCGCCACAGGGCTGGCGCGAATACAGCCAGTACTGGATCGCACCGGCGAGCAGCCCGTCGGCGATGTCCCACAGGTCCGCGTCCTTGTCCTTGTCCGCGATCCGGTTGCCCAGATCCACGGCCTTGGAGAAGGCCGCATCAAACGTATCCGCAAGCTCGCTCATGCTTCCCGCCGCCCTTCATCGAGGGCCCTAGTATAGGGCATCGAGCGCAGCTCACCGCGCCCCCTCGCCCCACCGGCCGGCCACCGCTTCGGCTCGCCGGCGCGGCGCAACCGCAGTCTTCGCGGCATTTATGCGATGCCGGCCTCGGAAGGCACCCGGCAGCGACGCGCATGATGCCCGCACGTTCCAGCGTGAATGAGAGCTGCGTCGTTTTGATTGCGACTTATGTCGCATGCAGACAAATGAAGCGCGAACTGGCTGCCATAGCGATGACCGGTGCCCCGCGGGCGCCGCGGCGGCGCGCGCATTCGCCGCTGCTCGGCATCGCCTGGCGCCTGGGCCTGGGGCTCGCCGCGATCGCGGCGGTGCTGGTCGGCGCGGAGGTTCTCGCCACCCGCACCACGCGCGATGCGCTCGAGGCGGTGCGGCTCATGCAGAGCGAGCAGGAGCCGCGCGCGAGCCGCGCGGACGCCGTGCTCGAGAAACTGGTCGCGTATGACCGCGCGGTCGGTGCGTTCGTGGAGGCGCAGGCCCGCCCCGGCGCAGACCTGGGCGCCATCGTGCGCGCCGGGGATGCGCTCGAGGCGGCGGTGGCCACCTACTTCGTCCACGCGCCGCCGCCGGCCACCGCCCCCGTCCCGACCCCCGACAGCGTGGCGCTGCGCACGCAGCTGACGCACCACATCGAGACGGCGCGGCAGCTGGCTGCGCGCGCGGCGCAGCGCGCGCAGATGACCGAGGACCGCGAGGCTGCCCTCAACCACGTCTACCTGCTCATCGCCTCCGCCGGCGGCGCGGGCGTTCCCATCGATGGCACGCAGGTCTACGCGCGCCGCTCGCTCGCCGAGCTCGAGACCGCCATCAATGCGGTGCGTGGCAACGTCGCCAAGCCCGCCGTCATCGCGCGGCGTGAGCAGGATTTCACGGCGCTCCTGGACCTGAACGCCGCGGAGCTGCAGGTCTCGCCCGGACGCGCGTGGCTGGCCCTGGTGCGCCAGGACTTCGCCGAGAGCGTGCGCCTGCGCCAGGAGATGGCGCGCTACGACCAGGAGGGCGAGCCGGCCTGGCATGCGCTGCTCGAGGACAGCGCGGCGCTCACGGCGGCCATCCAGGAGCAGCTGCAGCAGCCGGCGCGCCGCGGCCTGGTGCGCGCCGCGCAGCACGCGGCGATTGCCGCCGAGGACGCCGAGCGCACCCTGCGCGACAGCGCCGCGACGGTGCTCGGCCTGCTGCTGCTGGTCTCGCTGCTGCTCACGCTCAGCATCAGCGTGCCGGTGCGGCGGCTGACGGCGGCCACGCGGCGCCTCGCGGCCGGGGATCGCAGCGCGCGCGCCCCGCGCGGCGGCTCGCGCGAGATCGCCGAACTTGCCGACTCCTTCAACACCATGGCCGATCGCATCGAACATGCGGAAGCGGAGCTGCGCGCCCACCAGGCGGAACTTGAGCGCCACGTCGCCGAGCGCACCCGCCAGCTGCACCACCTGGCGCACCACGACCCGCTCACCCAGCTGCCCAACCGCCGCACGCTGTCGGCGCAGCTCACCGGCGCGCTCACGCGCGCCGGCAGCGAGCAGCGCCTGGCGCTGCTGTTCGTCGACCTCGACAACTTCAAGTCGATCAACGACACCCTCGGTCACAGCTTCGGCGACCGCGTGCTGCAGCACATCGCCGACCGGCTGCGCACGGCCACCCGCGGGGCGACGCTGCTGGCGCGGCTCGGCGGGGACGAGTTCACGGTGCTCCTGGAGAACATCCAGTCGACGGCGGAGATCGAGCGGCACGCCACCGAGATCGTCGCCGCGCTGCAGCAGCCGCTGAACATCGACGGCCGCGTGCTCACCACCAGCGCCAGCATCGGCGCGAGCCTCTACCCCGATCACGCCGCCGACGCCGAAGGGCTGCTGCGCGCCGCGGACGTCGCGCTGTTTCGCGCCAAGGAGCTCGGGCGCAATCGGTTCACGCTCTACAGCCCGGCGCTGTTTGACGTCGCCGCGCAGCGCTTCCGCCTCGAGCAGTCGCTGCGCCGCGCGGTGGAGAAGAACGAGCTGCTGCTCATGTACCAGCCGCAGGTCGCGCTGCACACTTTCGAGGCGGTGGCGGTGGAGGCGCTGCTGCGCTGGCGCCGCCCCGACGGACGCGTGGCCACGGCCTCGGAATTCATCCACGTCGCCGAGAAGACCGGCCTCATCCACGAGCTCACCGGCTGGATCCTGCACAGCGCCGCGAGCGCGGCCGCGGCGTGGCGGGCGCAGGGGTGGCGCCGCGCCAGCGTCGCCATCAACGTCTCGCCGCAGCAGTTCTTCGAGAGCGACTTCGTCGAGCACGTCGCGCGCACGCTCGAGGCCACCGGACTCCCCCCGAGCGCGCTCGAGCTGGAGATCACCGAGACCGTGTTCCAGACCGGTCCGGCGACGATCGAGTCGCTGCGGCGCCTGCGGGCGCTCGGGGTGGCCGTGGCGCTCGATGACTTCGGCATCGGCTACTCCTCGCTCACCTCCCTCGAGCAGCTGCCGATCACGCGCGTCAAGCTCGATCGGCTGCTGGTCGCCGGCGTCGACACCAACCCGCGCTCGGCCGCGATCGTGCGCTCGATCGTGGCACTGTGTCATGGCCTGGGCCTGCAGGTGGTGGCCGAGGGCGTGGAACGCGCCGCGCAGCTGGAGTTTCTCGGCAGCTGCGGCCCGATCGGCGTGCAGGGCTACCTGATCGCCCAACCCGTCGAGGCAGCCGCCGCGGCGAGCGAGGCGCAGGCGGCCGGCGCACGCACGCGCGCCTCGCTCGAGGCGGCCGCGTACGGGCCGCGGCGCGACAGCGCCGAGTCGCTGGTGTTCGTCGGCGGCTCGACGCGTCGCCGCACGCCCTAGGCGCGCACCCCAGCGCCGGACTCAAGGAAGGCGTCCCGCGCCGCGACGCCGATCTCGGGCTGGTCGGTGAAGAAGCCATCGATGCCCGCGGCGAGGTAGGCGCGGATCTCGCCCGCCAGGTCACCGTGCGCGGCCGGGTCCGCGCCGCGGCGAAACTCCCGCGGCAGGAAATGGTTCTCGGCCCGGAACGTCCACGGATGCAGTGCCAGTCCCGCGGCGTGCGCGGCCGCCACCACTCCGGTGGGGGCACCGAGTGTCTCATCCGCGCGGCGCGCGATGATGAGCCCCTTGGACGGCCCGATGGCCTGCGCGTAGCGCGCGATGCCGGCAAGTCCTGCGGGCGTGATGAGCTCGGCGTACGGGCGCGGGCGGCCGGCGAGCACGGTGTCGTACGGGGCGCCGGTGTCCTCGATCAGCTGCACGCGCCGCAGCGCCGTCATGCCGGCGAGCGCGACCAGGTTGCCCACCTCGAAGGACTGCAGCCACACCGGCGCCGCGGCGCCCTCGTAGCCGAAGCGCGCCAGCGTCGCCACCAGCGTCGTCTCCAGGGCGAGCCCGCGCGCGGCAAAGTGACTCGGGTGCTTGGTCTCGGGGTAGAGGCCGATGCGCGCCGGCGCGGGCAGGCCCAGGAGCGCGGCGCGGCGCGCGCGCAGCGCCTCCACGCCCTGCACCAGGGCGAGGATCTCCTCCAGCGTCGGGACCTCGAACTGCCCGTCAAAGCGCGCATTCGCCGGGCGCAGCTGCGGGATGCGCTCGCGCACGCGCAGGCACTTCAGTTCCGCGAGCGTGAAGTCCTCGGTGAACCAGCCCTGCGTCTCGGTGCCATCGATGCTGCGGCGCGCGCGGCGGGCGGCGAACCGCGGCACCGCCGCCACGTCCGTGGTGGCGGAGATCTCGTTCTCGTGGCGCGCCACCAGCACGCCGTCGCGCGTCATGACCAGGTCCGGCTCGATGAAGTCTGCACCCGCCTGCATGGCGAGGAAGTAGGCGGCGAGCGTGTGTTCGGGGACGTAGCCGCTGGCGCCGCGATGGCCGATGACGATGGGCATGCCGCTCATGGGCTCGATACCAGCACACCGACGCCGGTCTTGCTAGACTTTTGCGCGTGCTGCTCACGGACCGCGATATCTACCACTTCCGCGAAGGCAGCTACGTCAGAGCCTACGAGAAGCTCGGCGCGCATGCGCTGGCGGCCGGCACGCACTTTGCGGTCTGGGCGCCCAACGCCACCGCGGTACACGTCATCGGCGACTTCAACCACTGGCGCCACGGCGAGCACGCCCTGCGGGCGCGCGCGGACTCCTCCGGCATCTGGGAGGGCGTCGTGCCGGGCGTCACGCGCGGCGCGCTCTACAAGTACCAGGTGGTCGCGGGCGATGGCACGAGTGAGGAGAAGTCCGACCCGTACGCGTTCTACGCCGAGGCGCCGCCGCGCACCGCTTCGGTGGTCTGGGACCTGCAGTACCCCTGGCAGGATGGCCCCTGGCGTGCACAGCGCGCGCGCGCCAACGCGCTCGGCGCGCCCTGGTCGATCTACGAGCTGCACCTCGGCTCCTGGCGGCGCGTACCGGAGGAAGGCAACCGCTCCCTGAGCTACCGGGAAATGGCCCCTGCCCTCGCCGACTACGCCTGCGAGCTCGGCTTCACCCACGTCGAGCTGCTGCCAGTGATGGAGCATCCGTTCTTCGGCTCCTGGGGTTACCAGGTCACCGGCTACTTCGCGCCCACCGCCCGCTACGGCACGCCGCAGGACTTGATGTACCTCATCGACTACCTGCACGGCCGCGGCATCGGGGTGATCCTCGACTGGGTGCCCTCGCACTTCCCGAACGACGGGCACGGGCTGGCGCGCTTCGACGGCACGCACCTGTACGAGCACGCCGACCCGCGCCAGGGCTTTCACCCCGAGTGGAGCAGCGCGATCTTCAACTACGGGCGCGCCGAGGTGCGCAACTTCCTCCTCAGCAGCGCCCTGTTCTGGCTCGAGCAGTACCACATCGATGCGCTGCGCGTGGACGGGGTGGCCTCGATGCTGTACCTCGACTACGGGCGGCACGCGGGCGAGTGGATCCCGAACCGCTTCGGCGGACACGAGAACCTCGAGGCGGTCGAGTTCATCAAGCAGCTGAACCTCGCGGTGTACCGCGACCACCCCGACACCCAGACCATCGCCGAGGAATCCACCGCCTGGCCGATGGTGTCGCGCCCCACCTACCTCGGCGGGCTCGGCTTTGGCCTGAAGTGGAACATGGGCTGGATGCACGACACGCTGGCCTACTTCCAGCAGGACCCGCTGCACCGCAAGTACCACCACAGCGGCCTCACCTTCAGCCTCTGGTACGCCTTCACCGAGAACTTCGTGCTGCCGCTCTCGCACGACGAGGTCGTGCACGGCAAGGGCTCCCTCATCGGCAAGATGCCCGGCGATGAATGGCAGCAGTTCGCGAGCCTCAGGCTGCTGTTCGGCTACATGTGGACGCACCCCGGGAAGAAGCTGCTGTTCATGGGCGGGGAGTTCGGCCAGCGGCGCGAGTGGCAGCACGATGAGAGCCTCGAGTGGCACGTGCTCGGCTACCCGCTGCACGCGGGCGTGCAGCGCTGGGTGCGCGACCTCAACCGGCTGTACCGGCAGGTGGGCGCGCTGCACGAGCTCGACTTCAGCGACCGCGGCTTCCGCTGGGTCGACCGCGACGATGCCGACATCAGCGTGATCGCGTTCCTGCGCCACAGCGCCACGGGCGAGCCGGCGCTCGTGGTCTGCAACTTCACGCCCGTGCCGCGCCCGCAGCACCGCATCGGCGTGCCGCGCGGCGGGCGCTGGCGCGAGCGCCTCAACAGCGACGCCGCCGACTACGGCGGCAGCGGCCAGGGGAACCTCGGCGCGCTCGATGCCGCGCCCGTGGCCACGCATGGCTTTGCACAGTCCCTGGAGCTGCGCCTGCCGCCGCTCGCCGTGCTGATCCTCACGCCCGCGCCCTGAACGCGTTCCGACGCTGCGGCCCACGCTGGTGTGCGCCGGCGCCGGCAGCAATAATTATTGCGACCCCCGTGAAGGAGCTTTAGCGATGCCGTTCCCCCGCCTCAAGCCTCTGACGTTCGTGGGCCTCGCGGCCCTCATCGCGGCCTGCAGCAGCGGCAGCCCGCGCCTGACCGACGCCCAGCAGCGCGAGCGCTACGCCGCCTATGCCGCGCCGCCGGTCGAGAGCTTCACCTGGCTCGGGAGGTTCTACAACTGGCAGACCCTGGGTGACAACCAGCTGGTGGTGTTCACCACGCCGAGCGATGCGTACCTGCTGACCGTGCAGTCGCCGTGCAACCAGCTGCCCTTCGCGCAGACGGTGGGCGTGACCGCCACCGCCGGCACCGTGCACGCGCGCCTCGACTCGGTCACGGTGCAGGGCTGGCATTGCCCGATCACCGAGATCCGCCCGGTCGATTACGCGCGCCTGCGCGCCGAGAAGCCCAAGAGCGGCTAGCGGTAGCCGCGCGCCTGCAGCGTGAACAGGTGCGCATAGCGGCCGTTGAGCTGCATGAGTTCTGCGTGGCTGCCGCGCTCGACGATGTGGCCGCTGTTGAGCACCACGATCTGGTCGGCCATGCGCACCGTGGAGAAGCGGTGCGAGATGAGGATGGTGATGCGCGCGCGCGCGAGCTGGCGGAAGTGCTCGAACACTTCCGCTTCCGCCTGCGCGTCCATCGCCGCGGTGGGCTCATCGAGCACCAGGATGTCGGCGCGGCTGCGCATGAAGGCGCGTGACAGGGCGATCTTCTGCCATTGCCCGCCGGAGAGCTCGCGCCCGTCCTTGAACCACTTGCCGAGCTGGGTGCGGTAGCCCGCCGGCAGGGTGTCGATGAAGTCACTCGCGCGGCCCTTGGCGGCGGCCTCGCGCCAGCGCGGCTCGTCCTCGAAGAAGCGCTCATCGCCCGCGCCGACGTTCTCGCCCACGAGCATCTGGTAGCGGGCGAAGTCCTGGAAGATGACGCCGATGCGCTCGCGCAGCGCCACCTCGTCCCATTCCTGCAGGTCGCGGCCGTCGAGCAGGATCCGCCCCGCGGTCGGGGCGTACAGGCGCGTGAGGAGCTTGATGAGCGTGGTCTTACCCGAGCCATTCTCCCCCACCAGGGCGAGACTCGCGCCCGGGATGAGGTGCAGCGTCACGTGCTCGAGCGCGGGGGACTCGGCTCCCGGGTAGGTGAAGCTCACGTCCTCGAAGCGCACGCCGTCCTCGGGCGCCGGTCCGCGCACGGCGCTGCCACCCGCCGCGGGCACCTCGGTCTCGAGGTACTCGTAGAGCGTCGAGAGGTAGAGGTTGTCCTCGTACATGCCGCCGACCGCGGTGAGCATGGCCGACACGGTCGACTGTCCCTGGCGGAAGAGCGCCACGTACATGGTCATCTGGCCGAGCGAGATGAGCTTGCGCACCGCGCTGAGCGCGATCCACACGTACGCCCCGTAGAGCGCCACGCTGCCGATCAGGCCGAGGGCAAAGCCCCAGGCGTCGCGGCGGATGGTGAGCGCGCGGTCCTCCTGGTAGAGGCGCCGGAAGATCTCGCGGTAACGCTCGAGCAGGCGCGCGCCGAGCCCGAAGAGCTTGACCTCCTTGGCGTGGTCCTCGCGCGCGAGCACCGTCTCGAGGTAGATCTGCATGCGCGTCTCGGGCGAGCGCCAGCGGAACAGGCGGAAGGCGTCGCCGGAGAACTTCGCCTCGGCCACGAAGGCCGGCAGGCCCGCGAGCAGCAGCACCGCGACCGCCCAGGGCGAGAAGTGCGCGAGCAGGCTCCCGTAGCTCACCAGCGAGATGGCGTTCTGCACCAGGAAGAACGTGCGCATCACGAGGCTCAGCGGGCGCGTCGAGGCCTCGCGGCGCGCGCGCGTCAGCTTGTCGTAGAACTCGGAGTCCTCAAAGTGCTGCAGCTCGAGCGTGAGCGCCTTCTCGAGGATCATGACGTTGACGCGCTGCCCGAGCTGCGCCCGCAGCAGCGACTGGCACAGCTGGATGGCGCGCTGCGCCGCCGCGACGCCTGCCACCAGCACTCCCTCGAGCGCCACCAGCTCGAGCACGTGGCGCGCCGCGCCGCCGCCGCGCGCCGCGTTCACCACCGCATCCACGATGAGCGCGCCCACGTACGCCACGCCCGCCGGCAGCACGCCGGCCACGAGCGTCACGCCGGCCAGCGCCAGGGTGAGGGGGCGGTTGGTGCTCCAGACGAGCTCGAGCGCGCGGCGGCTGTAGCGGAACACGCCGAAGAAGCCGCGCAGCGAGGTCGGGTCCAGCGTGGCCCGGAAGATCGGCTGCGCCTGCCGCGGCGGATGTACGGAACTGGCCATTACGGCGCTCCCGCCGCAGCGGGCCCCCTGTGACTTACGGCAGACACCTACCGCGATCTGGGGGTGATTATCCCTTTATTCCAGTGCCGGCCGGTCGTTGCGCCGGCACAGGTTGTCGAGCCAGTTCTCGCACAGCGCCACCGCCTCGGCCGGCTTGAAGTTGCCCGGCTCCAGGCAGTACTCGAGCCACAGCCCGTCCAGGAGCGCGTTCAGGCCGATGGCGGCGAGGCGCAGGTCGATGCGCGCGAGCGCCCGCTCCTGCTTGATGAGGTCCGAGAGCATGCCGCGCACCAGCTGCACGTAACCCTGGTAGGTCTCGCGGTGCACGCGCTGGATCAGGCGCGAGTGCCGGTACATGCCCCAGAACACCACCCACACAGTGAGCACGTCCTGGTCGAGGTTGGGGAGGGAGAACTGCGCCTGAAAGAACGCGTGCAGGCGCGCCCGCGGGTTCGCCGGCGCGCGCGCCACCGCGTTGGCGAACACCGCGAGCAGCTCGCTGTTGAAGTGCCGGTAGGCGGCGGCGATCAGCTCGTCCTTGTTGGGGAAGTGGTGGTTGATGAGGCCCACCGACACGCCGGCCTGCGCGCTGATGGTACGGATCGAGAGGCCCTCGTGCCCGTAGCGCTTCAGGCACTCGATGGTGGCGCTGATCAGGGCCTGACGGCGCTGCTCGGGGAGCTGGCGCACGAAGCGCGGTTTGCTCGGGACGGAGGCCTTGGCGACCGCCTTCAGCGGCATGCGGACTTCCGGGCGCGGCTGTTCACAGCGCCCATCATGCCACCC
Source organism: uncultured Pseudomonadota bacterium (assembly GCA_963806375.1). Lineage (GTDB taxonomy): Bacteria > Pseudomonadota > Gammaproteobacteria > Steroidobacterales > Steroidobacteraceae > 13-2-20CM-66-19. The sequence goes on along the minus strand of CAWDXW010000003.1, from coordinate 2,053,150 downwards.
GCGACAGCCGCCCGCGGCGAAAGTCGCCGATGATCTCGCGCGCCGCATTGTGGCCCGGAGCCCCGGTCACCCCGCCGCCGGGGTGGGTGCCCGCGCCGCACATGTACAGCCCGTTGAGCGGGCCGCGGTAGTTGCCGTAGCCGAGCATCGGGCGGGCCGAGAACAGCTGATCCAGGCTCAGGTGCCCGTGCATGATGTCCCCGCCGACGAGCCCGAAGGTGCGCTCGAGATCGAGTGGACTCATGATCTGGCGCCCGAGCACCGCGGCCCTGAAGTTCGGGGCGTGGGCGTTGACCGTGTCGATCATGAGGTCGGCGACGGCCTCGCGGTGCTCGTCCCAGGAGGCCCCGTTGGGCAGGGTCGGCGCGACGTGCTGGCAGAACAGGCTCGCCACGTGCTGCCCCGGGGGGGCGAGGGAGTCATCCAGGGTCGAGGGAATGACCACCTCGACGATCGGGGCGCGCGACCAGCCGTGCTCGCGGGCGTCGAAGTAGGCGCGCTCCATGTAGGCGAGCGTCGGGGCGATGATGATGCCGGCGGTGTGGTGATCGGCGACGCGCTTGCCCGGCAGACAGGTGAAGTCCGGCAGCTCACTCAGCGCCACGTTCATGCGGAACGTGCCCGAGCCGCAGCGGTAGTGGCTCATGTGCTCGCGGAACTGTGCCGGCAGTGCCGGCGGGGCGATCAGATCCAGGTACAGCAGCTTCGGGTTGAGGTTGGAGATCACCGCCGCGGCGCGCAGCGTCTCACCGCCGGCGGTCACGACGCCGACCGCACGGTCGCCCTCCACCAGCACCTCGCGCACCGGCGTGCCGGTGCGGATCTGCACCCCGCGCGCGCGCGCGGCCCGCGCCATCGCCTGCGTGATGGCGCCCATGCCGCCGATCGCGTGTCCCCAGGCGCCGCGCTTGCCGTTGACCTCGCCGAACACGTGGTGCAGCAGCACGTAGGCGGAGCCCGGTGAGTAGGGGCTCGCGTAGTTGCCGACGATGCCGTCGAAACCGTAGACCGCCTTGATCGGGTCGCTCTCGAAGAACTGGTCCAGATAATCGCCCGCCGACATGGCGAACAGCGCCAGCAGCTCGCGGCGCTGGTTCATGTCGAGCCGGCGCAGGCGCCCGCCGAGCTGCGCGGCGCGCACCAGCTGCGGGAGCGCGGAGCGCCAGCTGCCCTCGAGCACATTGGGCGGCGTCTGCAGCACCAGATCCCGCAGCACGTCGGCGATCGCCTCGAGCCGCTCGCCGTACTCGTTCAGCCGCGCCGCATCGCGGGCCGAGAAGCGCGCCACTTCCGCCACGGTGCGCGCCCCGCCGGTGAGCAGATAGCGCCCGTCGGCGGTGGGCAGGAAGTTGGCCGCGCGCCGCTCGACCACCTGCAGGCCGTGCCCCGGCAGGTCGAGGTCGCGGATGACCTTGGGATTGAGCAGCGAGACGGTATAAGCGGCGACGGAGTTGCGGAAGCCGGGGTGGAACTCCTCGGTGACCGCCGCCCCGCCGACCACGTCGCGCCGCTCGAGCACGGTGACCTTGAGGCCCGCGGCGGCGAGGTACGCCGCGCACACGAGGCCGTTGTGGCCGCCGCCGATGATCAGGGCATCGCGGCGGTCCGTGGCCTCAGCCATGGCTCCAGCCTCGCGGCGGCGCCTGCGGCAGCTGGCTCTCGGGAATCAGCTTACGCATGCGGCGCGCGAAGCTGCGCAGGCACACCTCGGTGTCGGCCAGTGGCCCGGCGGAGTAGCTGCTCGAGGCCATGCCCGACTGCACGCGCTCGATCAGCACCTTGTCCTCCACGCTCACGCGGCGGTTGATACGCAGGTTCAGGTAGCGCGCCGCGCGCATCTGGCGCCGCGTGTCGGGGTGCACGTAGGAGATCTCGCGGATCAGGGTCTCGGTCGGGGACAGCGGCACGAACTGCATGAAGTCGATCTGGTCCGGGTAGATGTCGAGCGCCACGTTGGGCCAGAACTTGAAGTACGTCCACAGGCGCTGGCGCTCCGGCGGCAGCTGCGGCACCGGCGGCAGGAAGTGCTGGTAGGCGCGCTCGGACCAGTTGGACGAGGGGGTGTCGCGCAGCGTGCCCCACATCTTGTCGATCCACGGGCGCGCCTCGATGCCGTAGCCCTTGCCGAACAGGCGCGTGAGCCCCGGGTGCGCCACGTTGATGTGCAGCCCGTCGGAGAAATTGTCGGCGACGTTCTTCCAGTTCACCCGCCGCGGCCGCAGCGACACGCGCCCCATGGGGACGAGCTCCTCGAAGCGATAGGGTTTCATCTCGTGCAGGTAGGGCGCGGCCATGTCGCGCACGCTCGGCAGTCCCGGCTCGAAGCGCACGAACACGAAGCCGAGGAACACCTCGTGCTCGAGCATCACCAGGCCGTGGCGCGCGGTGTCCAGGCCCTTGAAGCTGTCCTTCTGCGGGACCGCCACGAGGCGCCCGTCGAGGCTGTAGGTCCAGGCGTGGTAGGGGCAGGTGATGAGCTTGCCGCAGTGACCCTTGGTGCCATCGAGGAGGCGCGCCGCGCGGTGCCGGCAGACGTTGTGGAACGCGCGCACGCCGCCAGCCTCGGTGCGCATGACGACGAGCGACTCGCCGAGGAACTCGAAGGTATGGAAATCGCCGCTTCTGGGGATGTCGCTGAGGTGGCACACCACCTGCCAGGCCTGGCGGAAGATCGTGTGCTTTTCGCGCTCGAAGAACTCCGGGTCGTGGTAGATCCACGCCGGCAGGCTCAGGTTATCCTGCTCCGCGGGTGCGGCTTCGAGGCGGTGCAGCTGCGCGCTTTTCATGGCCCTGCCAGGGGGTGGTTCCGTTGTTGAACGATCGTACAACAAGGGCCCCGGGGGCGCAACCGCGCGTGCCGGCGCGTTAACTGCCGCAGGCGCGCGGATTGTGGGGCAGAATTGCCGCACTGCAAGTTCGCAGTGCCGCAGCCCCTGAGTATTGCCCGTCATGCCGGCAAGCACCGACATCGCCCACCTCATCGCCGCCTCGGTGGCGCCGGTGTTCCTGCTGACCGGCGTGGCCGCGATGCTCGGCGTGCTCACCAACCGCCTGGCGCGCATCGTCGATCGCGCCCGCACGCTCGAGGGGCGCCTGGAGAACCGCACCGGCAAGGCCAAGGAGCTGCACGCGGACCTGGCGGTGCTGGCGCGGCGCGCGCGCTACATCAACGTGGCGATCTCGCTGTGCGCCGTCGCCGCCGTCATGGTCGCGGCGGTGGTGGTGGCGCTGTTCGCCAATGCCTTCTTCGGGCTCGGGATCGCCGGCGTCATCGCCTCGCTCTTCGTCGGCTCGCTGCTGCTGCTGTCCGCCGCCTTCATTGCCTTCTTCGTCGAGGTGCGCTACGCCACCGCGGCGCTGCGCATCGGGGCACCCCATATCTAGCGCGCCGCCGGCCCTACACCCTCATAAAACAAGCAGTTCGAGAGGGGATCTGCTACCCTGCGCACCCTTTTTTGGACACCGCAGCCTCGAGTCCGCGCAGGGCGCGACGCGTGCGCCCGGCCCCCAAGGATCTGCCGCCGCGCGGCGGACAGCTGCAGCCACACCCATGAACCGCCCCATCCGCAACATCGCCATCATCGCGCACGTCGACCACGGCAAGACGACGCTCGTTGACTGCCTGCTCAAGCAGTCCGGCACCTTCGCCGCGCACGAGCGCATGGGCGAGCGGATCATGGATTCCAACGACATCGAGCGCGAGCGCGGCATCACCATCCTCGCCAAGAACTGCGCCATCGAGTACGGCGGCACGCGCATCAACATCGTCGACACCCCCGGGCATGCCGACTTCGGCGGCGAGGTGGAGCGGGTGCTGTCGATGGTCGACGGGGTGCTGCTGCTGGTGGATGCGGTCGAGGGCCCCATGCCGCAGACGCGCTTCGTCACCCGCAAGGCGCTGGCGCTCGGGCTCAAGGCCATCGTCGTGGTCAACAAGATCGACCGCCCGGGGAGCCGGCCGGCGTGGGTGATCGACCAGACCTTCGACCTGTTCGACAAGCTCGGCGCGAGCGATGCGCAGCTCGACTTCCCGGTCATCTACGCCTCCGCGCTGCAGGGCTGGGCGAGCACCGACTACACCGAGCGCCGCCCGGACATGTCGGCGCTCTTCGAGGCCATCCTCACCTACGTCGCCCCGCCGGCGGCCGACGCGGGGTTGCCGCTGCAGCTGCAGATCTCCACCCTCGACTACAACTCCTACGTCGGCCGCATCGGCATCGGCCGCATCCGCCGCGGGGTGGTGCGCCCCGGCGAGACCGTGGCGCTGCGCTACGGGGAGGAGGACCGCGGCACGGCCAAGATCGCCCAGGTGCTCGCCTTCACCGGCCTGCAGAGGAGCCCGGTCGAGCAGGCCAGTGCCGGCGACATCGTCGCCGTCACCGGCATCGAGTCGGTCAACATCGGACTGACCGTGTGCGACCCCGAGCACCCGCTGGGCCTGCCGCCGATCAACGTCGATGAGCCGACGCTGGCGATGAACTTCCAGGTGAACAACTCCCCGCTCGCCGGCCGTGAAGGCAAGTTCGTGACCAGCCGCCAGATCCGCGAGCGGCTGTACCGCGAGCTGCAGAGCAACGTGGCGCTGCGGGTCGAGGACACCGAGGAGCCGGACGTGATGCGCGTCTCCGGGCGCGGCGAGCTGCACCTGACGATCCTCATCGAGAACATGCGCCGCGAGGGCTACGAGCTGGCGGTGTCGCGGCCGCAGGTGCTCACCAAGCTCATCGAGGGCGAGGTGCACGAGCCCTACGAGGCCCTCACCGTGGACATCGACGACACCCATCAGGGCGCCGTCATGGAGGCCCTCGGTGCGCGCCGCGCGGAGCTCGCCGACATGAGCGTCGATGGCAACGGGCGCGTGCGCCTGGAGTACCGCGTGCCGGCGCGCGGCCTGATCGGCTTCCAGGGCGAGTTCCTCACACTCACCCGCGGCACCGGTCTCATCAGCCACATCTTCGATGGCTTCGCCCCGGTCAAGGGCGAGATCCCCGACCGCCGCAACGGCGTGCTGGTCAGCAACGAGAACGGCGAGGCGGTCGCGTACGCGCTCTTCAACCTGCAGGAGCGCGGGCGGCTGTTCGTGGGACCGGGCGAGAAGCTCTACGAGGGCATGATCATCGGCATCCACAGCCGCGACAACGACCTGGTGGTCAACCCCATCAAGACCAAGAAGCTCACCAACATCCGCGCGGCCGGCAAGGACGACGCGATCCTGCTGACGCCGCCGATCCAGCTGACGCTCGAGTACGCGGTGGAGTTCATCGCCGACGACGAGCTGGTCGAGGTCACCCCGGCCTCGATCCGCATCCGCAAGCGCTTCCTCAAGGACACCGAGCGCAAGCGCGCCTCGCGCAGCGACGCGGCCTGAAGGCGCGCCGCGCGCCGCCCTACCCTAGGGCTCGCGGCTGCCGGTCATGTCGATGAAGCGCAGGAACTCCGCGCGCGTGCGCGCGTCGCTCCTGAACACTCCCGTCATGCGGCTCGTGACCATCGACACGTTGCGCTTGTGCACCCCGCGCGTGGTCATGCACTGGTGCACCGCGGCCACCACCACGCCGACGCCGCGCGGCTTGAGCACCTCGGTGATGCAGTTGGCGATCTGCGCGGTGAGCTTCTCCTGCACCTGGAAGCGCCGCGCGTAGCCGTCCACCACGCGCGCAAGCTTGCTGATGCCGACGACCTTGTTGTCCGGCAGGTAGCCCACGTGCACGCGCCCGATGATCGGCGCCATGTGGTGCTCGCAGTGCGACTCGAAGGAGATGTCGCGCAGCACGATGAGTTCGTCGTAGCCGCCGACCTCCTCGAAGGTGCGCCGCAGGTAGGCGGCCGGGTCGATGTCATACCCGGAGAACCAGTCGCGGTAGGCATCCACCACGCGCTGCGGGGTGTCCTGGAGCCCCTCGCGGCGCGGGTCCTCGCCCGCCCAGCGCAGCAGCGTGCGCACCGCGCCCTCGGCCGCGCGCCGTGAAACCCTCGTACGAGCCTTCGCCATCGTCACGCCTCCGCACGGCCCCGCACTGCGCCCAACACGGCGGTGTCAGCCTGAGTTTCGCGGCAGTGTAGCGTGCGCCGCCCCGTGGCGCCGCAGGTGCGCCAGTCCCTAGGGGGACCAGTGCAGCATGCCGAGGTTCATGAGGAGGCTGCAGCCGCCGACCAGGCTGGCCAGCAGGAACCCGGCGGCCAGCGGGCGCCAGCCGATGCGCCACATGTCGGTGAAGGACACCGACAGGCCCACCGCGGTCATGCCGCAGGTGAGAAAGAGGTCCGAGCCCTGGTAGCCGGTGTTGACGAGCGCGGGCCAGGCGCTGCCGTGGAACAGCGCATCGCCCGCGGTGCGCAGCAGGATGAAGCCGATGAACGCCAGCACGAACAGCGGCACGAGCGTGCGGCGCGCGGGCACGGCGCGCGCCACCGGCGCCGGCTCGCCCTCCCCGCCCGCGTGGCGCTGTGCATACCAGGCCGCCGCCGGCACCAGCAGCGCGATCGACAGGTTGCGCAGCAGCTTCGCCACGCTCGCCGCCGCCAGCGCGTCCGGCGCTCCGGCCTGCTGCGAGTAGATGAGCGCCGCACCCATCACCTGGGAGGTGTCATGGATCGCGGTGCCGAGAAACACCCCGGCGTGCACCGGCGAGCCGGCGAAGAAGTGCCCCGCCACCAGCGGGTACAGCAGCATCGCCGCACAGCCGAACAGCACCACGCAGGTGACCGCGAAGGCCGTCTCCGCGTGGCGCGCGCGGATGACCGGCGCCATGGCCACGACCGCCGTGCAGCCGCACACCGCCGTGCCGATCGCGAGCAGCAGCCCCAAGCGGCGCGGCACGCCGAGCACGCGCGCGAGTGCGAGTCCGCCGGCGAGTGCCACGCACAGGCACAGCAGCGCCACGGGCAGCGCGGTCGCGGCGATGGCGGTAGCGCCGCCGAGCGTCAGGCGCAGCCCGACGAGCGCGATGCCCACGCGCAGCAGGCGGTGCATGGTCCAGTTCAGCCCCGCGGTCGCCCACGCGGGCACGCCGACGCTGTTGCGCCACAGCATGCCGAGCACGACCGCGCACATGACCGGACTTAAGGGAAACTTCGGCAGCCCGGCGGCGCCCTGGGCGAGCTGCTGCGCGAGCGTGCGCGCGGCCACCGCGAGGAGGATGGCGATGAGGACTCCGGGCACCGCCTGGCGGACCCACAGCAGGCCCGGAGCCAGTGCCCGTTGCAGGCCGCGCACGGCTACAGCGGCTGCCGGCTGTCGCTTGCGATCGGGAGCCTCGAGACGCGCCGGTTGACGAGCATGCGCTCGTTGAGCTCGCTGATGGCACGGCTGCCGGTCTTCACGAACAGGAACGGCAGCAGCCCGTGCACCAGGCAGGCAAGGCCTGCGAACATCATGCGCGTCCCAAAGCCGGTGGCGCGCGCCAGGTGCTCAAGGTAGCTCTCCCCGACGGAGGCAGGATGTTCGGTAAAGGCACGCAAGGGCAGCATCCGTTGATCCTAGGCGCACCGGCGGGGTACGCGGTTGCAAAGAAGCCCCGCTCAAGCCTCTTTTGCGCAACAAAGTTGCGAAATACACATCTTTGGAGAAACAATGTTCCATGGATAAGCTCGATGCCAAAATCCTGGACCTGCTCCAGGAGAACGCCGACCTGACCGCCGCCGAGATCGCCGACCGCGTGGGGCTGTCCAAGGCGCCCTGCTGGCGGCGCATCCAGAAGCTGACCGCCGACGGGGTCATCCGCGGCCGGGTGGTGCTGCTGGATGCGCACGCGCTCAACGTCGGCACGACCGTGTTCGTGACGCTGAAGACCGGCAATCACAGCGAGGCGTGGTTCGAGCGCTTCGTGCGCGCGGTGCGCGACATCCCGGAAGTCACCGAGATCCACCGCATGAGCGGGGACGTCGACTACCTGATCCGCATCGTCGTGCCCGACATCGATGCCTACGACGTGGTCTACAAGCGCCTCATCTCGGCGGTGGAGTTCCAGGACGTCAGCGCCAGCTTCGCGCTCGAGACCCTCAAGTCCACGAGCGCCCTGCCGCTGTGCTACCTGAAGCTCGAGTAGCGCACTACTCGCTCGCGACCGCCGCGGCCATGAAGTGAAACGGCGGCCGCGCGAGCCATACGATGGAGGTCACCGCCACGATGGCAAGCGCCGCGACCCAGAACACATCGTTCGCGGCCATGACCAGCGACTGGTTGCTGACGGTGGCATCGACCACCCCGTAAGCCTGCTGCGCGCCGAGCCCGTGTGCGGTGAGCGTGTCGAAGGTGCCGCGGCGCACCGGGTCATACGCGGTGATGGCCTCCACGAGGCGCGTGTGGTGCTCCACCGCCCGGCTCTGCCACAGGCTCGTGAAGATGGAGGCGCCGAAGCCGGAGGCGGTCAGGCGCATGAAGCTCGACACCCCGAGCGCGCTCGCCGAGCGGTGCGGGTCGAGCGTCGAGAGCATGACCGCGGTGAGCGGCGTGAACATGATCATCACGCCGACGCCGAGCAGCAGCTGCGGCTGCAGCAGGTTCCACAGGGCCCAGTCGGTGCTCGAGTGCGAGCGCCACCACATGACCGCCGCCGTGAGCAGGAACGCGGTGCTAATCAGCAGCCGCGGATCGACGCGGTCGTAGTAGCGCCCCACGAAGCGCGAGCCCAGGATCGGCGCGATCCCCACGGGCGCCACCACGAGTCCCGCCCAGGTGGCGGTGTAGCCGAACTGGGTCTGCAGCACGAGCGGCAGCAGGACGCTGCTGCCGAAGAAGGCCGCGTAGATGAGGCTGCCGCCGCCGGCGCCCACGGCGAAGTTGCGGTCCCTGAACAGCGACAGGTCCACGATCGGGTAGGGATGATTGAGCTCCCACACGAGCCAGTAGCCGAACACCACCGCGGTGATGACGGTGAGGCTGATGATGAGCGGGGAGTCAAACCAGTTCTCGTCCGAGCCCAGATCGAGCATCACCTGCAGCACGCCCACCCACACCGCGAGCAGCACCAGGCCACCCCAGTCGATCGGTGGCTTGTGCAGCGCGCTCTCCTTGCCGTGCAGCGCCTCGGTGGTCAGCAGCACCGCCAGCACCCCGACCGGCCCGTTGATGAAGAAGATCCAGGGCCAGGAGGCATTGTCCGAGATGTAGCCGCCGAGGATGGGACCGACGATCGGCGCCACCACCGCGATCGTCGCCCACAGGGCGAGCGCCTGGCCGCGCCGCTCGCGCGGATAGATGCTGAGCATCAGTGCCTGCGACAGGGGCATGAGCGGGCCGGCGACCGCGCCCTGCAGCACGCGCGCGCCGATGAGCAGCGGCATGTTGGGGGCGAGCCCGCACAGGATCGAGGCGAGCGTGAACAGCGTGGTCGCCAGCACGAACAGGCGCACCTGGCCCAGGCGCTCGGCCAGGCGCCCGGTGAGGGGCATGGAGATGGCGGTGGCCACCGTGAACGAGGTGATCACCCAGGTGCCCTGGGTGGCGCTGATGCCCATGCTGCCGGCGATGGTCGGCACCGACACGTTGGCGATGGTCGTGTCGAGCACCTGCATGAAGGTGGCGAGCGAGACCCCGAAGGTCGCAATCGCCAGCTGCGCCCCGTGCAGGGGCGCCAGCGGCTGCTTCGGCTGGCTCATCCGGCGGGCGCCGCGCCCTCGCGCGAGTTCTCGCGGATGATCTCGGCGATGCGCGCCTTGATCTCGGTGTTGTCCAGCGCGTAGACCTCCGTGGAGAGCACCGGCGCGGACGGCACGCTCTGCGCGAGCGCGGCTCCGGAGTCGTTGCGGATGTCCACGCTCACGCGCGTCGAGAGTCCCACGCGCAGCGGGTGCGCGGCGAGTTCCCCGGCCCGCAGCGCGATGCGCACCGGCACGCGCTGCACCACCTTGATCCAGTTGCCGGTGGCGTTCTGCGCCGGCAGCAGCGCGAACGCCGCCCCGGTGCCGAGGCCGATCCCCTGCACCGTGCCGTGGTATTCGACCTTGCCGCCGTAGAGGTCCGCGGTGACGCTCGCGGGCTGGCCGATGCGCATGTGCCGCAGCTGCACCTCCTTGAAGTTGGCCTCCACGCGCATGCGCTCGAGCGGCACGATCGCCATCAGGGGCGCCCCGGGAGCGATGTGATCACCGAGCTGCACGCCGCGCTTGGCGACGTAGCCGGAGACCGGCGCGCGCACGCTGGTGCGCCTGAGGTTGAGCCAGGCGCGCTCCACCTGGGTGGCCGCCGCCTGCACGTCGGGGTTGTCGGCGACCCCGGTGTGGCCGACGAGCGCGGTGCTCGCGGCGAGGCTCTTCTGCGCGGCGGTGAGGGCGTCCTGGGCGGCCTTGAGCTCATCGCGCGCGTGCCCGAGTTCCTCACCCGAGACCGCGCCGCTGGCGGCGAGGTTCTTGCGGCGGTCGAAGTCGGCCTGCGCGCGGCTCAGGTCGGCGCGGCGCTGCCCGACCACCGCGGTCAGCTGGTCGCGGTTGGCGAACACCGTGCGGGTCTGGCGCACGGTGCGCGCCAGCTGCTCCTCGGTGTCCTCGAGCGCGATGCGCGCATCGGTGGGGTCGAGGCGGATGAGTTCCTGCCCGGCTTTGACCAGGTCGGTCTCGTCGGCGCCGATGCTGATCACGGTGCCCGCCACCTGCGGCATGACGTTCACCAGGTCGCCGGCGACGTAGGCGTCGTCGGTGTTCTGGTAGTGACTGGCGTACAGCAGCCACCAGGCGCCCACCGCGAGCGCCACGAGCACCAGTGCCACCGTGAGGAGGATGAGCCATTGCTGGCGGCGCTGGCGCAGGCGCTGCGCCGGGGCGGTGGCGGGGGTCTCGACCGTGGCGTCCATGGCGGTGATTTCCTGCGGCGGTGCGACGGTGCGCGCTTCAGCCGGCGGGCGGCGTGTAGCCGCCGCCGAGCGCGCGCACCAGGTCGACGCTGTAGCTGAGCCGGCGCGCCTGCAGTTCGGCGCGCAGCGTCTGCGCCAGCAGCACCTGGTTCTCGCTCGACAGCACGCTCAGGTAATTGTCGAGGCCGGCGCGGTAGCGCTCGCTGGTGAGGTCATAGGAGCGTTGCGCGGCCTCGAGGGCGATCTGCTGCTGCAGCGTCTCGTGTTCCAGCCCCTGCCAGTTGGCCACGACGTCGGCGACGTCCTTCACCGCATCGAGCAGCGTCTGGTTGTACTGCCCGACGAAGCTGTCGAACTGCGCCTGGCGTCCGTACAGCTGCCCGCGCAGCGCGCCGCGGTTGAAGACCGGCAGGCTCAGCGCAGGTCCCGCGCCGAGGATGCGATCGGAGGACTCGAACACCTGCGACAGGCCGAACGCCTGGAAGCCGGCGAACGCGGTGAGGTTGACGTTCGGGTAGAAGTCGGCCTCGGCCGCCTTGATGTCGTGCGCGGCCGCCTCCACCTGCGCGCGCGCCGCCACCACATCCGCGCGCCGCCCGAGCAGGTCCGCCGGCAGGCTCGAGGGCAGCACGATGTCGGCGGGTGCCTGCAGCTGCGGGCGCCTGAGTGCCTGGCCGCGATCGGGGCCGGCGCCGACCAGGTCCGCCAGCTGGTTGCGCGAGAGCGCGACGCTCGCCTCGACATAGGCAAGTCCGGCGCGCGTGAGCGCGACGGTGCCTTCGGACTGCTTGACGCGCGCCACCGTCTCGAGCCCGGCGCCCACGCGCTGCTGCGTCAGATCGAGGATCGACTGCTGCTGCCTGAGGTTGTCGCTGGTGACATCGAGCAGCGCATAGTTGAGGTCGAACTGGATGTAGGACTGCACCACCGCCACCGCGATCGCCAGGCGCGCGGCCTGCCGGTCAGCCTCGGCGGCCTGTTCGCCCGAGAGCGCGGTCGCGAGCCGCTGCCGGTTGCGTCCCCAGAAATCCAGCTCCCAGCTGAAGTCCAGCGCCGCGCGCGCCTCGGTCGACCAGGAGCCTCCGAGCGGCGGCGGGTAGAGGTCATTCTGCGGATAGCGCTGGCGCGTCACCTGGGCATCCAGCGCCGTGCGCGGGGCGAGGCCGGCGCGCGCGGCGACCGTCTGCGCCTGCGCGGCGCGCAGGCGCGCCTGCGCGATCGCCAGGCTCGGGCTGCCGGCGAGCGCCTCCGCGACCAGTGCGTCGAGCTGCGGGTCGCCGTAGCTGCGCCACCAGCCATCGGCCGGCCAGGCCGCCGCATCGACGCGCGCGTCCTTGAGTGCCTGCGCGCTGGCGAGTGATTGCGCCTCAAGCTGTGGCGCGGGCTTCCAGTGACCGCGGTCGACGCAGCCGGCGAGCGCCGTTGCGGTGAGCAGGACGAGGAGAAAACGGTGCCGCTTCATGGTTTGCCGCCTGTGCCGGTGTGACGAGTTTCCCCCTGCATCTGTCCGTTAGCGATCATCCGTCCGAGATAGCCCTTGAGCGCCTCGATCTCGGCCTGGGCGAAACCGGCGAGGTGTCCGTCGAGCACGCGCGCGGCGGCGGCCGCCAGGCGCGGCAGCTGGCCGCGCCCGCTGGCGGTCACGCGCAGCACGACCGTGCGCCGGTCCTCGCGCGAGCGCTCGCGGCGCACGAGTGCCTTTTCCTCGAGCCGATCGAGGATGCGCGTCATCGCGCCGGTGTCGTACTGCATGAAGCGGCACAGGTCCGCCGCGGTGCGCGCCGAGCCCTCGGCCACGTGCTTGAGCACGGCGAACTGCATGCCGCTGAAGCCAAAGCGCGCGAGCTCCGCGTCCAGGCCCGACAAAAGCGAGGCGCGCGCCCGCCCCATCAGGTAACCGACGCTCAATCCCCCTTCCGGGGGTTGCAGCGCCGTCGCGGGCTCGGCTTTGATGTGGTTCCTGCGGACCATGCGCGGCTTGCTATGATGGCTGCCGAAGAGATTACTGCCAACGATAATACTGCCTTGGCAAGTATTTGTCGAGTGAAAGGACCCGCTTGAGCCGCGCAACGCATGGGCTGCCGCGCACCGCCAGCGCGCTACGGGCGAGCTGGGCCGCCGTGCTGATTGGCGGCCTGGCCGCCTGCGGCCCGCACCAGCCCCCGCCGGCCCCGTCCCCGCCCCAGGTGGGCGTGGTGTCCGCCCATGCCCAGTCGGTTCCCCTGACCCGCAGCCTCGTCGGGCGACTCTCGGCGACGCGCTCCGCGGACGTGCGCGCGCGCGTGGCGGGCGTCCTGCAGAAGCGCCTCTATACGGAAGGCTCCGACGTCCGCGAAGGCCAGCCGCTCTTTCAGATCGACCCGGCGCCGCTGCGTGCCGCGCTCGATGGCGCGCAGGCGGCGCTGGCGCAGGCTCAGGCCCAGGCCACCAACGCCCATATCGCGGCGCAGCGCACCCGCGACCTGGTTCCGAGCGGACTCGTGTCGCGCTCGGACCTGGACAACGCGGAAGCCACCGAGCGGGCCACGGCGGCCGCCGTGCAGCAGGCGCGCGCCGCGGTCGGCTCCGCAGCCATCAACCTCGGCTATGCGACGGTCACGGCGCCGATCGCGGGCCGCTCCGGGCAGCAGGGCGTCACCGAGGGCGCACTGGTCGGACAGGGCACCGCGACCCTCCTCACCACCATCGAGCAGATCGATCCGATCTACGTGAACTTCGATCAGCCGGCGATCGAGATCCAGCGGCTGCGCCGCGCGCAGTCGGACGGTGCGGTGACGGTGGCCAACGCCACCCAGGCCACCGTGCAGCTGCTGCTCGAGGACGGCACGCCGTACGCGCATACCGGCACGCTCGACTTTCGCGACATGAGCGTCGACCCCGCCACCGGAGCGGTGGCGCTGCGCGCCATCGTTCCCAACCCCGAGCACGTGCTGTTGCCGGGCATGTTCGTGGGCGTGCGCCTCACCTCGGGGGCGGTCAATCGCGGCTTCCTCGTGCCGCAGGCCGGCCTGCAGCGCGACGGCAGCGGTCCCTACGTGCTCGTCGCCGGGCCTGACGACATGGTGCTGCTGAAGCGCGTGACGGTCGATGGCCTGCAGGGCCAGGACTGGATCGTCACCGGCGGGCTCGCGGACGGGGACCGCATGATCCTCAGCGGCACGCAGAACGCGCATCCGGGCTCGAAGGTGCTCGCCGTGCCCTACCAGGCGCAGGCCGGCAGCGCCAGCGCCGGCAGCGTCCCGGTCGCGGCCGCCAAGTAAGTCCCGATGCCGCAGTTCTTCATCGCTCGCCCGGTGTTCGCGTGGGTGCTCGCCATCCTCATCACCCTCGGTGGCGCGCTGGCCCTGATCCGCTTGCCGGCGGAGGCCTATCCGCAGATCGCACCGCCCCAGGTGTCGGTGTCCACCACCTACCCGGGCGCCAGCGCTGCGACCGTGGAGACCACGGTGACGCAGGTCATCGAGCAGCAGCTCACCGGTCTGGATCACCTGCTGTACTTCACCTCGCAGTCGGCTTCCGACGGCTCGAGCGCCATCGTGCTCACCTTCGCCAGCGGCACCAACGCGGACATCGCCGCGGTACAGACGCAGAACCGCGTCACGCTCGCGCAGCCGCGCCTGCCGGCGGAGGTGAACCAGCAGGGCATCCGCATCGCCAAGGTCAGCGCCGGCTTCCTCGGCGGCGTCGGCCTGCGCGCCGGCCCCGGCGGTCCGAGCGCCGATGAGCTGAACAACATCATTGCCTCGCGGGTACTCGACCAGATCCAGCGCATCCCCGGGGTGGGCGCGGTGGTGCAGTTCGGCTCCGAGTACGCGATGCGCATCTGGCTGAATGCCGACAAGCTGCACGCCTACAACCTCTCCGCAGCGCAGGCGCTCGCGGCGGTGCAGGCGCAGAACGCGCAGTTCGCCTCCGGCGCCCTCGGCTCGCAGCCGGCCGTCAGCGGCCAGGCCATGACCGCGACCGTGAGCGCCGAGGGACGCTTCAGCACCCCCGAGCAGTTCGAGAACATCCTGCTGCGCACCGAGCCGAACGGCGCCTCGGTGCGGCTGAAGGACGTCGCGACCGTGAGCCTGGGGGCCGCGCAGTACGGCTTCGAGACCAACGTCGACAACCAGCCGGTGGCCGCCTTCGGCATCCAGCTGTCCCCCGACGCCAACGCGCTCGAAGTGCACAAGCTCGTGACCGCGCGGATGAACGACATGCTGCCGAGCTTTCCTGCCGGCACGCGCTGGTTCTGGCCGTTCGATTCCACGACCTTCATCAAGGTGGCGATCCGCGAGGTGGCGATCACGCTCATCGAGGCGGTGGCGCTGGTGTTTCTGGTGATGCTCGTGTTCCTGCAGAACTTCCGCGCCACGCTCATCCCCACGCTCGTGGTGCCGGCGGCGCTGCTCGGCACGCTGCTGGGCATGTATGTGGTCGGCTTCTCCATCAACCAGCTGTCGCTGTTCGCGATGGTGCTCGCGATCGGCATCGTGGTGGACGATGCCATCGTGGTGGTGGAGGCGGTGGAGCGCATCATGCGCGAGGAGCACCTGAGCCCGCTGGAAGCCACGCGCAAGGCCATGCGCCAGATCACCGGCGCGATCATCGCGATCACCTCGGTGCTGGCGGCGGTGTTCATCCCGAGCGCCCTGCAAAGTGGCAGCACCGGGGTGATCTACCGGCAGTTCGCCCTCACGATCGCCCTGTCGATGGGCTTCTCGGCGCTGCTGGCGCTGTCGTTCACGCCCGCCCTGTGCGCTACGCTGCTCACCCCGGAGCACCTGCGCGGCAACTTCTTCTTCAACGGCTTCAACCGCCTCTACGAGCGCGTGCGCGATTCCTACGTGCGGCGCGTGTTCCAGTCGGTGGCGCACGTGCCACGCTGGATGGTGGCATTCGCGGTGATGCTGGCGGTGGGCGCGTTCCTCTTGCTGCGGCTGCCGGGCAGCTTCGTGCCCGATGAGGACCAGGGCTACGTGCTGGTCGATGTGCAGCTGCCCGCGGGCGCAACGCTCCCGCGCACGCGCGAAGTCATGGCGCACATCGACACGCTGCTCGCGGCCAACCCCGCGGCGGCGAGCGTGTTCGTCATCGTGGGTTCGAGCTTCACCGGCAACGGCGAGAACGCCGGGCGCGCCTTCGTGCGCCTGCAGCCCTGGGACCAGCGCAAGACCAAGGCGGCCGACTACATCCGCTGGGCCAATAAGACACTGGCGCGCGAAATCCACGACGCGCGCGCCTACGTCATCAACCTGCCGACGATCCGCGGCCTGGGCGTGTTCGGCGGCTTCGACTTCTATCTGGAGGACCGGGCCGGACTCGGGCGCGAGGCGCTCGCCGGCGCCCAGGCGACCGTGCTCGAGCGCGCCGCCCACAGCGCGACCCTCACCGGCGTGCGCGCGAACCTCCTGCCGCCGGCGCCGCAGCTGAACCTCACCGTCGACCGCGTGCAGGCGCAGTCGATGGGACTGTCGGCCAGCGACGTCTACACGGCCCTGCAGCTGATGCTGGCGCCGGTGTATGCGAACGACTTCGTCTACCAGGGGCGCGTGCTGCGCGTGCTGCTGCAGGCGGATGCGGCCTATCGCATGACGCCGGATGCCCTGGCCCACTTCTACGCGCTCGGCGCCAACGGCGTGATGATCCCGCTCGCCAACTTCGTGCGCGCGGAATGGTCGCTGGGGGCGCCTTCGCTCACCCGCTACAACGGCTACCCCGCGGTGGAGATCACCGGCGCCAACGCCCCGGGCAAGAGCTCGGGCCAGGCGATGCAGGCGATGAGCAGCATCGTCACGCGCGACCTGCCGCGCGGTTTTGGCAACGACTGGGCCGGCCAGTCACTGCAGGAGATCCTGTCCGGCGAGCAGGCGCCGATGCTGTTTGCCCTGTCGATCCTCATCGTGTACCTGTGCCTCGCCGCACTCTACGAGAGCTGGAGCATCCCGGCGGCGGTGCTGATGGCGGTGCCGGCCGGCCTCGTCGGTGCCACCGCGGCGGCGCACCTGCGCGGGCTGCCGAACGATGTCTTCTTCAAGGTGGGGCTGATCACCATCATCGGCCTCACCGCCAAGAACGCGATCCTGATCGTCGAGTTCGCGGTCGAGGAGCAGCGCTCGGGCAAGAGCCTGCACCAGGCGGTGCTCGAGGCGGCGCGCCTGCGCTTCCGGCCCATCCTCATGACTTCCTTCGCCTTCATCCTCGGGGTCTTCCCGATGATGATTTCCTCCGGGGCCGGCGCCAATGCGCGCCACGCCATCGGCACCGGGGTGGTCGGCGGCATGCTGAGCGCCGCGGTGCTCGGCGTGCTGCTGATCCCGGTGTGTTACGTGGCGGTGCGGCGCCTGCTCGGGGACCCGCTCGATGAGCCCGGCCGCCCGCCGCCCGCGATCGGGCACGGCGACCCCGCCGCCGTGAACTGCGGCGATGATGCCGCGCCGCAGTGAAGGCGTCAGATCGAGCTCACCTAGAGGGCGCGTGGGGATAGGCGCCGCTGAACACGTCCGGCCCGAAGATCTTCAGGTCCGGCTCGCCGGCGTAGCCGAGGCGCGGCAGGCCGAAGAGCGCCTCGATCGTGCCCAGCAGCGCGTAGTGGTTGTAGGGCTCGTCCGAGACCGTCCCCGGCTTCACGAACGGCGAGAGCACCACCGCGCCGACGCGCCCGCCGCCCGGGCCGCTCAGGCCCGGCGCGTAGCGGGCGCCGCTCAGCGGCTGCTCGCCGCAGCAGGCGGCCGAGGCCGCACCGTTGAGGCCGCCGGACTCATCGAAGGTGATGATCAGCAAGCCCGCGGCACGAAAGGCGGCAGAGTTCACGATCCGCGGCACCCAGGTCCTGAGGAAGCGCTGGGCCGCGACCGCGCCGCCATGGCGGCGATCGACGCACGGATCGTCATGCCCGTCACTGCACAGGTTCGGCGTGATGAACACGTAGTTCGGGGTGCTCGCGGCCGCGGCGAGATCGTGGGTGAGCTGCCGCAGGTTCACCACGTGCGTATCGCAGCGCCGCGGGTCATCGATGATCGAGTGGAAATAGACGAACGGGTCATGCTTGTTGGCGTACATGTCCCCGAGCTGCGCGCCGTCGGTCGGGTCCGGGGCGCCGATCGGCACGTGCGCGCACGCGGCGCGCTCGCGGGCCGGATCGTTGCCCATGTCCTCCATGTAGGCCTTCCAGCTGAAGCCGGCGGCCTCGAGCTGATCGGGCAGCGTCTTCACGAGGCTCGGGTAGACGCAGCCGGTGCCGCGCAGCTGCCCGTGGCGGTCCAGGCCCGGGGCGTCCGCCTTAAACTCATCGAACATCGGGCAGTCCATCTGCGTCGCCTCGTTGGGCGCCTGGCCGCTGACCAGGGCGATGTAGTTGTCGAGGCTGTAGTGCCCGATGCCGAAGTACTGCCGCAGGAGCGCCCCGCGCGGCGCGAGCTCGCGGGCGAGATACGGCGCCGCCGACTGCGGGGCAAACGTCGCCTCGTAGGACTTGTTCTCCAGCACCAGCACGAACACGTGCCGCACGGGCGGCAGCCCCTGTGCCCGGGCAACCTGGACGCCGAGCGCCAGCGCGAGGATCAGCCAGCGGAGGAGACCCTGCAGCATGCTTTAGACCTCACTGCGGACCGCGGGCAGCCGAGTGCTCGCGACCGGCGGTGCGCGCCGCAGCGCGCGCACCAGCAGCGTGGCGCTGCCGAGCGTCAGTACCGCGGCCGCGATAAACGGCGCCCCGGGAAAATGCACCGGCGCGTCGGCGGCGGAAAAGTAACGAAAGATCTGGGTCATCAGTGGCGGACCCAGGATGGCGCTCAGACTGTAGAGGCAGGCGATGGCGCCCTGCAATTCCCCCTGTGCATCCGCCGGCGCCTGCTTGGAGGCGATCGCGTTCATCGACGGATAGCTGAGCGCGAAGATGAACGTGCTGAGGGCCACGGCATACATCATCCAGCCCTCGGTCGCCAGCGCATAGCCCACGTACGCCACGAGCGCCGCCGCCATCCCCGCGAGCGCCGCGCGTCGCTCACCGCCCAGCCACGGTATGAGCACCCGCGTGAGCAGGCCCTGCGCGACCGCCATGACGATGCCCACCCAGGTGAGCGAGTAGCCGACCTGCTGGTCGGTCCAGTGAAACTTCGAGATGGTGTAGAACGACCAGATGCTCGGCAGCACCTGGTGCCCCAGCTGCCAGAGGAAGATCGCGCCGAGCAGCCAGCGCACCAGCGGGTAGCGTCCCACCTGCTTGAGCGTCGCGAGCGGGTTGGCGCGCTGCCAGCGAAAGGGACGGCGGTTGGCGCTCGCCAGAGACTCCGGCAGCACGAAGTAGCCGAAGGTCGTGTTCATGAGCGCAATGATGCCGGCGGCGAAAAAAGGCGCCCGCGGCCCGAGGTTTCCCAGCAACCCGCCGATGGCGGGACCCACGATGAAGCCGAGGCCAAACGCCGCACCCATCAGGCCGAAGCTCTGCGCCCGCTTGGCCGGCTCGGTGATGTCGGCCACGTAGGCGTAGCCGGGCGTGAAGGAGGCCCCGGCCATGCCGGCGACCGCGCGCCCGAAGAAAAGCCACCCGATGGTGGGCGCGAACCCCTGGATGAAGTAGTCACAGCCGAGTGCTCCCAGCGCAAACAGCAGCACCGGGCGCCGCCCGAACGCGTCGCTGAGATTGCCGAGCACCGGCGCGCAGAAGAACAGCATGAGGGCGTACACGAATCCGAGGCCGCCGCTGTAGGCGGCCGCGCGGTCGATGCCCACGCCGGTCAGGTGCATGATCAGGTGCGGCATCACCGGCAGGATGATGCCGAAGCCGGTCGCATCGACCAGCAGCGTGATGAATATGAACGCTAAGGCGCCCTTGCCGGCTTGGGGCAAACTCATGAACTCATTCTTCGGGGAGGGCGCTATCTTAATACGCGCGCCCGGCGGCGCGCCGGGCCACTCAGACGGCGGGCGCAAAACGCCGCCACAGCGCATAGGCCGGCACCCCGGCGGCAATGATGAGGAACGTCACTCCGGTGTCGCGCGGGTCGGCCACCAGTGCATTGCCCACCATGAACACCGAGGCCGCCACGAATATCAGCGGCACCAGCGGGTAGCCGAAGACGCGGTAGGGACGCTCGAGCTGCGGGCGCGAGCGCCGCAGGGTGAACACGGCCGCGACGGCGAGCGCGTAGAAGGGCCAGATCCCCAGGATGAACTTGTCGGCGAGCTGCGCGAAGTCGTTCGCCAGCACGTAGGCCACGCCAAGGATGCTCGCCAGGGCGATGGCGGTGGAGGGACTCTGGAAGCGCGGCGAGACGCGCGCGACGGAGCGGAAGAACAGGCCGCGGTCCGCCATGGCGAAGAACACCCGCGAGCCGGTCATCATCGACCCGTTGAGGCCGCTGAAGGCCGCGAGCACCACGGCCGCCGCGATCAACCCGCCACCGGCGCTACCGAGCAGCGGAATGCGCTGCGCCACGCTCGCCGCGATCAGGCGCTCACCGGCCATCTGCGCCGGCGCGAGCGCGTACAGGAAGCCGACGTTGACGATGAGGTACACGAGCATCACGCACAGCGCGCCGGCGATGAGTGCGCGCGGCAGGTTACGCTGCGGATCGCGGATCTCGCCCGCCATCGCGGCCGGATCCGCCCAGCCGTCGTAAGTCCACATCACCGGGATCAGTGCGGTGGCCAGCATCGACAGCGACCACGGCGCCGCAGCGCGCGTGGCGAAATGCGCGACGCTGCCACCGCGCGCGGTGAATGCCAGCAACCCCAAGACCAGCAGCGCGGCGAATTTCAGCGCCGTGGTCAGGCTCTGCAGCGCCGCAGCACGCTGCACGCCGAGGTAGTTGAGCGCGCCGATGCACCCGATCGCCAGCGCGGCGGTGTAGCGCACCCCGTGCGGACTTAGCGGCCAGAAATACCCCAGGTACTCGGCGAAGATGGTGGCGATCGCGCCGAGCGCGGCGGCGCGCACCACCACCAGCTCCGTCCAGCCGAAGAGGAATGCCGGCAGCGGGCCGTAGGCCTCAAGCAGGTAGGCGAAGATGCCCCCGGAGCGCGGCAGCGCGCCGGCGAGCTCGGCGATCGTGAGCGCCCCGCACAGCGCGATGACGCCGCCGAGCACCCAGCACAGCAGCATCGCCCCGGGGGCCTGCAGCTGCGCGGCCACGGTCGCCGGCACGCGGAAGATACCGCTGCCGATGGTGACACCGACCGAGACCGCGACCGTTTGCAGCAGCCCGACCGAGCGCGGCATGCGCTCGCCCCAGGCATCAGCCATGGGCGAGTCTTTCGTCGATCAGCTCCACCCAGTGGCGCACGGGCAGCGCGGTCGCGCCGCGCAGGTGGTGCAGGCAGCCGATGTTGGCGGTGGCGATGACCTGCGGGGCGCCCGCCTCGAGCGCGCTCACCTTGGACTCAAGCAGCCGCCGCGACAGTTCCGGCTGCAGGATCGAGTACGTGCCCGCAGACCCGCAGCAGCGCTGCCCGTCGCTCACCGCCGTCAGCGCATACCCCGCGGCGCGCAGCAGCGGCTCGACCACGCCGGTGGCCTTCAGCGCGTGCTGCAGGCTGCAGGGCGCCTGGAAGGCCACCTTCGTGGGCGCTGCAGGCGGTGCTGCCTCGAGCGCGGCCCGGAGGGTCGGGCCCTCCCCGGCCAGCACCGCGCTCAGATCGCGGGCCAGTGCGCTCACGCGCGCCGCACGCTGCGCGTAGCGCACGTCCTCCTGCAACAGGCGGCCGTACTCGCCGAGCATCGCCGTGCAGGCGCTCGAGGTCTCGATGATCGCCTCGACTCCCGCTTCCACCGCGCCCCACAGCGCATCGATGTTGGCGCGCAGCTGGCGGCGCGTATCGGCCTCGGCACCCAGGTGATGGGCGACGGCCCCGCAGCAGTTCACGCCCCTCACCCGCAGCGCCGAGATCCCGACGCGATCGAGCACGCGGGCGGCGGCAGGATTGATCGGCGCTGCGAGTATCGGCTGCACGCAGCCCTCGAGCAGCACCGCGCGCCGCGCGTGCCGCGGCGCGGGCCAGGCGAGCGCCGCGGCCGGCACGGCGGGCGGCAGGCGCGGCAGCTGCCGCTGCAGGGAGCGCGGCAGCAGCGGCCGCGCGGCGGCCGCCACCCGCAGCAGCGCCCGGGCGCGGCCGGCGTGCGGCACGATCTTGCGCAGCAGGTAGCGCTTCGCGGCCGCCAGCGGCGTGCGCGAGACGCGGGCCTCGGCGAGCGGGCGCCCCAGGTCGAGCAGCCGCCCGTAGCGCACCCCCGACGGACAGGCGCTCTCGCAGGCGCGGCAGCCGAGACAGCGATCCAGGTGCAGCTGGGTGGGCGCCGAGACCGTCTCGCCCTCGAGCAGCTGCTTCAAGAGGTAGATGCGCCCGCGGGGACTGTCGAGTTCGTCGCCGAGCAGCTGATAGGTCGGACAGGCCGGCAGGCAGAAGCCGCAGTGCACGCAGCTGCGCAGGATGGCATCGGCCTCGGCGCCGGCGGCGGAGCTGCGGATGAACTCGGCGAGTGCGGTCTGCATGAAGTCCGATTCACGGTGAACCGGACCGATTCTACGCGGAAACGGGCGTCGCCATCGGCGGCCCTCCGGTGGGGCATCAGCCGATGATCACCTTCAGGCGCTGCGTGCGCGACTCATCGCTCGCATCGTCCACGCGCCGCAGCAGCTCGCGTGCGGCCTCGGCGGCCAGCGGGCGGCTGAGGAGAAATCCCTGGGCGTCCTGGCACTCCTGCTCCTGCAGAAACGCCAGCTGCGGGAAGTTCTCCACGCCCTCGGCGGTCACGTTGATGCGCAGCGAGCGCGACATCGCGATGATCGCCGCGGCAATCGCCCGATCGTCGTTGCACTCGGTGACGCTGCTGACGAAGGAACGATCGATCTTGAGGCGATCGACGGAGAAGTGGCGCAGGCGCCCGAAGCTCGAGTAGCCGGTGCCGAAGTCATCGATGGCGAGCGAGATGCCCAGCTGCTTGAGCTCGTTGATGGCCTTCTGCGCCCAGGTCTCGTCCGCCATAACCACCGATTCGGTGATCTCGAGTTCGAGCGCGGAGGGCGCGAGCCCGGTCTCCTCGAGAATCGCGGCCACCTCGGACGGATACTCGGCGAGGGCAAACTGCTTGCCGGAGACGTTGACCGCCATGCGCTGGAACGGCAGCGCCTCGTCGTGCCACAGGCGCGCCTGCCGGCAGGCCTGCAGCAGCACCCATTTGCCGATGGCGTGGATGAGGCCGGTCTCCTCGGCGATGGGGATGAACTCGATCGGGCTCACCTGGCCGAGCTCGGCGTTGTTCCAGCGCAAGAGCGCCTCCATCCCGGAGATGGTGCCGGTACGCACGTCGAACTGCGGCTGGTACTGCAGCGTGAACTCCTCGCGCTCGAGCGCACCGCGCAGCTGCTCCTCGATCGTGAAGCGATGCAGTGCGTTGGCGTTCATGGAGACGTCGAAGAAGGCGTGCGTGCCGGGCGCGCGCCGCTTGGCGAAATACATCGCCAGGTCGGCGTTGCGCAGCAGCATCTCGGCATCCGCGCCGTCCTGCGGATACAGCGCGATCCCGACGCTCGGGGTGACGACCAGCGAGTTCATGGCGAGCTGCACCGGCTCGCGCAGCGCCGTGATCAGCCGCTCCGCGACCGCGCCGGCATCCGCGGGGCTGCGCAGATTGGGCAGCAGCACGAGGAACTCATCACCGCCGAGGCGCGCCAGGTCACCCGGGCGCGCACTGTCGACGGTGCTGGCCGGAGCGTCGGCGCCGCCATAGCGCAGCGAGCTGCGCAGGCGTTCCGCGACCACGCACAGCAGCTCATCGCCCACGGCATGGCCGAGCGTGTCATTGACGCGCTTGAAGTTGTCCAGATCCAGGTACAGCACCGCCAGCGTGCGCTGGTTGTCCTTGGCCGCCTGCAGCGCGCTGACCAGACGCTTGTGCGACTGCTCGCGATTGGGCAGGCCGGTGAGCGTGTCGAAGTAGGCCAGCTTCACGATGCGCCGCTCGGCGCGCCACTTGCTGCTCAGGGCGATGGTGAGCTGGCGGATCTCGTGCGGGTGAAAGGGCTTCTGCAGGTAGGAGAGCTTGTCCTCCGGCGGCGCCAGGCCGCCGATCTCGCACGGATCGACGTCCGAGTACGCCGTGCACACCACGATCTCGACCGCCGGATCCAGCTCGCGGATCTTGGTGGCGGCCCAGGCCCCATCCGGCCCGGGCGGCATGCGCATGTCGAGGAACACCACGGCGAAGGGCTGGTTGCGTGCCAGGCTCTCCTTGACGGCGGCGACCGCTGCCTCCGCACCGTCGCAAAACACCGGTTCGAAGCCGGCGGCGCGCGCCGGGGAGCGCTGGCGCGCGGTGTCGCCGGGGTTCTTCTTGTGGAACAGGCGGCTGCGCAGTTCGCGAAAGCCCGCCATCTCCTGGGTCACTTCGTGCTCCAGGAGAATCTGCCGGTAGGCATCGCGCACCTCGGCCTCGTCGTCGACCACGAGCACGCGCACGGGTGTTGGGTTTGGGTCAGCCATATACGAACCTCAGACGCCTGCCAGCGAGGCAGATTCACGTGCCGCGAGCGGCACCATCAGGTGCAGCGAAGCACCACGCCCGGGACCTTCGCTCGCCGCCCAGATGCGGCCGCCGAGCGCGTTGATGGCATTGGCACACCAGTGCAGGCCGATGCCATGGTTGGTCTCCGGAGACTTAGTGGAAAATCCCTTCTCGAATACGCGCTGCAGGTTCTGCGGCGCGATCCCTACGCCATCGTCGCGGCACTGCAGGTGCAGCTGCTGGACCTCGTCCTGCTGCACGATCTCAGCACTCAGACGCAGTACGCCCTTTTCCTTGCCGGCGTCGCGCACCGCATCCGCCGCATTGATGATCAGGTTCTGCAGCACCAGACGCAGCACCGTGCGCGCGATGCGCACCGCGCCGAGCCGGCGCAGCGTCTCGTCACTCTCGATCGCGAGCCGCTGACGGCAGGCGTCCGGCACGATCTCCAGCGACTGCGAGACGAGCTCCGTGAGACGTACCGGCTCGATCACGTGATCGTTGCGCGTCGAGCGCATCTGCTCCGCGAGCGTGGTCTGCACCAGGGTCGTCTGGCGGGCCATGACCGCGACGTCTTCCTGGGCGCCGCGCACCGTGCCGGCGAGGTCGTTGCAGGCGAGCCGCACGAACTCCTCGAGGTCCAGGCGCCGCTGCGCCTCGCAGGCGGGCGAATGCAGCTCCTCGAGCGCCTGTTCGACCTCCTCGGTCGGCGCCTGACGCAGCCGCTCGCCCAGGTTCGCCAGGCGCACCCCGATCGGGGTCATGGCATTGCCGAGGTTGTGCAGCACGCCCTTGGCCAGCTCGGCGAAGCCGGCCTGGAATGACTGGTCGACGAGCTGCATGCGCGACTCGGTGACGCGCTCGACCATGCGGTCGAACTCGCGCGCCAGTACGCCCATCTCATCGTCGCGCTGCAGGTTGAGCGCGCCGCCGTCACCACCCTCCCCGAGCGCCACCGCGTGCCGCGTGATGAGCGCCAGCGGATCGAGAATGACCCTGTTGAGGACCACCACCAGCAGGACCAGCACCAACACGGCGGCGGCGAACAGGCTGAGCGCGGCGACCCGGATCGCCGCCTTGCCGCGCAGGCTGACCTCGCGCGGCACGTCCACGCGGAAGGCGATGATCGGCCGGCCATATAGATCACTGACGGGCCGGTAGACCTGCGTCAGCGCATCGGTCTCCTCGAGCCGTTCGGCCTGCAACCCCGGCAGGGCCGCCAGCATGGTCAGCTGCGCCTGCGCCTGCGCGGCGATCCCGGCGACCGTGACCGCATTCAGCAGGCGTCCCATCAGCACCATGCCGCGCGCCGGGCCCTTGCCGTTGCCATCGAGGATCGGCGAGGCTGCGAGCAGCATGACGCCGCGGTTGGTCATCAGGAGGCCCTTGACGGAGTGCCCGTCGAGCAGGCTCGCGCGCCAGGGGAAATTCTCCGGAAGCGCAGTGAGCGCGGCCAGGTCCAGCCCCAGCGGCTGCTCGCTCTGCAGCTGGATGTCGCGTGCCAGGACCACGTTGTTGTGCGCGTCTACGATCAGCAGCACGTTGACGTCCAGCTGCCGCAGCGCGACGTCGGTGATGTTGGCGCGGACGAATTCGGGGTTGCGGTCCTCGACGAAATGGTAGGTGTCGGACCAGTTGCCCCAGTCCATGCTCGCTACCGCCACCTGCTCGAGCGTCTGCTCGAGCGCATGGTCGATGCGCCGCATGGCGGTGGCGGCGTCCGCACGCTCGAGCTCGGCAAAGCTCGGCATGAGGACCAGCTTGCCGATCATGATCGCGGCCAGGCCGAAGATCACGAAAATGCCGGCAATGAGGACACTGACCTGGGTGCGGATTTTCACCCGGCTACGCTAATTCGGTTCTCTTATTTCATTGTCCTACAACCTCTCAAAATCGCTCTGCAGGGCCGGCGCAGACCCGTCCGAAAGTGATCCGCGTCACAGTAATGCCGCCCGGGAAACACGGCCGGGACGCGCCCGCGAGCCGCCCGCACCCGCGGGGTGCGTGCCGCCAACGGACTGCCGCCCGAGCACTGCACGCGTGCCTCGGGCTCACGAGCGGTTATGATTGCCGGGCCGCGCGCGTACCGCCGGCACGAAGAACGAGAACCCGATGATGACTGCAGTGTCAGCCTGGGGCGTATGCCGCCGATGCGTCCGACCCGGGCCAGCCGTGAACTGTGCGCAGGAGTGTCCCTGATGGGTGTAACGCGACGTGCTTTCGTGGGGGCTTCGGCGGCCGGCGCGGCCGTGGCGGCCACGCGGGTTCGGGCCGCCGGCCAGGACCGCGCCCGTAAGCTCAAGTCGCTGAGCACGGCTGCCCAACCCATCAGCGCCGCCGAACACCGCGAGCGGCTCGAGAAGCTGCAGTCCCTGATGCAGCCGCAAAACACCGCGGCGCTGCTGGTGGAGGCCGGCTCTTCGCTTGAGTACTTCACGGGCGTGCGCTGGTGGCGCTCCGAGCGCACCACCGCGGCACTGATTCCGGCGCACGGACCGCCGGTCATCGTCACGCCGTTCTTCGAGGAGCCCTCGATCCGCGAGACCCTCAAGGTGAGCGCGGACGTGCGGCCGTGGAAGGAGGACGAGAGTCCCTTCGCGCTGCTGGGCGCTGCGCTGCAGGGGCTGCCGCCCGGGGCGCTCGCCGTCGAGCCGACCACCCGCTTCTTCATTCTCGAGCGCGTCACCCGCGCCGCGAACAACAAGCGCGACGTGACCGCGGGCGATGAGCTGGTGCGTGCCTGCCGCCTGATCAAGTCCCCCGCGGAACTTGCCCTCATGCAGACCGCCAACGACATCACCCTGGCGGCGATCCGCCAGGTCCACGGGTCGGTGCGCGCGGGCATGCAAAATGCGGAGATCCTGAGCCTGATGATCGCCACGACCGAGCAGCTCGGGGGTCAGCACGAGTTCACGCTGGTGCTGCTGAACGAGGCGAGCGCCTTTCCCCACGGCTCGGTGCAGCCGCAGAAGCTGCGCGAGGGTTCCGTCGTCCTCATCGACAGCGGCTGCACCGTGTACGGCTACCAGTCGGACATCTCGCGCAGCTGGGTATTCGGCCACGCCTCGGCCCGCCAGCGGGAGCTGTGGAACACGGTGAAGCGCGGGCAGGAGATCGCGCTCGAAACCGCCCGGCCCGGCGTGCCGGCTGGCGCGGTGGATCGTGCGGTGCGCGCGTACTATGAGCAGCTCGGCTGGAGCCGTGACTACGGTCTGCCCGGACTGTCGCACCGCACCGGCCACGGCATCGGTCTTGACGGGCACGAGCCACCCTACCTGGTGCGCAGTGACACCACCGCGCTGGCGGCGGGGATGTGCTTCTCCGACGAGCCGGGCCTCTACATTCCCGGTGAGTTCGGCATCCGCCTCGAGGATTGCTGGTACATGACCGACGCCGGTCCGAAGCTGTTCACCCCCCTCGCCCGGTCCCTCGAGCAACCGGTGTGAGCTGATGTCGGCCGTGCAACCACGACCTTCCCCGCCGCCCGCCGGACCCCGCGAGCTGCGCGAGCCTGCGCGCTACGCGGACGGGGCGATCGCGCTGCACTGGACGATGGCGGTGCTGATCGTGGTGGTCGGCGTGCTGGGCCTGCTGCACGATTCCTGGCCGAAGCAGACGCAGGCGTTCTGGATCAACGTGCATGCCCTCATCGGGCTGCTGGTCCTGGCACTCCTCATCGTCCGCGTCGGCTGGCGCCGCCGGCATCCGCCCCCGCAGCTGCCGCCCGATTGCGGTGAGCTCTCGCGCCGGCTTTCGCAGCCCGTGCACGTACTGCTGTACGTGCTGATGTTCGTCATCCCGATCCTGGGCATCGTGACCTTCATCTGGCACGGTCGCGTGTTTGACTTCGGCCTGTTCCGCATCGACTTTGGCGTGCCGAAGAACCGCGCGGTCTTTCAGCCCACCGAGCTGATCCACGGCTATCTCGCCTACGCACTCTTCGGCCTCGCAACCTTGCACGCGCTGGCGGCGCTGTGGCACCAGTACGTGCGCCACGACGGGGTGCTGCGGCGGATGTGGCCGCGCGCCGCGGAACGGTAGGTCACCGAGGGAGTCGTCCCCCGCGGACGCCGCGCGCCGCGCGTGCGGCTACTTTTGCGCGACCGTGGAGTGCAGGTCGAGCGAGCTCGGGTCGAGCACGTTCTTGATGTCCTGGCACTGCGGCAGCGTCGCGCCCTGGTAGCCCTCGGCCGGGAAGTACTTGACCTGCCAGGCCGCAAAGCCCCACACGTCGAGGTCAGCCTTGAGGTATTTCTGGCCACGGTCGGCGGCCTCGCAGTCGTACTGCGAGCGCTGTGCATGCTGCTGCAGCTGCCGCAGCAACTCGCCGCGCGTCTTGGCTTCGGAACGCTGCAGCAGGGTTTCCTTGAGACTCAGCGCGGTGCCCGCCTTGTGGGCAGGCCGCTGCACCTTGAACTCCGCGTCGTGATAGGGATCCGCGCCGTTGGCGGGCGCCGACGCGGCATCCGCCGCCACGCCGGCGGCGGGCGCCGCATGGTCGTCGCTCAGGTTGTGCGGATCCGTCGGCGCCTCGGCCACCGCGGGGTCGAAGAGGCTGGCCGTGGGCGCGGTGCGCGCCGACTTGGCGGCGAGGTAGTCACTCACGGCCCACACGCCCAGGGTGATCAGCGCGGCGCTGGCCCCGACCGGGCCTGCGTAGCGGACGAATGCCCCGATGAGGGCGGGCGCCGGTACCAGGGCGCGCACACGTGTGCGCACCCGATCCTGCGGCAGCCAGTCCAGCAACTGCCGGATCCCGTGGAGTACACCCTGGGCAATCATGAAGCCCAGGCATGCACCGATGATGAGTTGAGTCATGCTCATGACGGCTACCGTAATCGCGTGTAAATCCTCAGAAGTTCGCATTCTGGAGGCGTAACCGACCTTCCACTGTGAGCGGCTTCACGCGCCCGTCCCGGCGAGCGTGCATGCCGCACGCAATTGGCAGGCTCATGCATCCGTGCGTCGCGCCGATCCCCCGGGCGCGAGCGCCCTGAGTCGTCTGTGCGCCACCCGGACCGGAGCCTGCTGCGGCCGCGTCACGGACTGCACGCATAAGTGCCTGAAAATCCGTAACTTGCCGCTGGAAGCACAAGATCTAGCGTTCCGCGCGGGGGGACCCACACAAGTTCTAGTGGGTAGCCCTCGCGAATCGTCGTATTCTTGAGGCCCCTGGAATCCCGTCTCCCCGCTTCCCCGGAGGGCTCAGATGACGCAGGAAGAGTTGCTCAGACTGCTGCTCAAGGCGCGCACCGTGCTGCAGGCCCACCTGTTTGATGAGGGCGAAATGATCCGGGACGACATCGCGGAGCTGTGCATGCAGATCGATGACGCGCTCCCGGACTCCAGCCGCGTGCTGGTCAGAAGGGCCGAACTCGAGCGCGATCCGCACCGATCGGCGGCATAAGGATCGGCGATGTGCGGCCGTTACATCATCCGCCAGCAGGCGAAGGCGATCCGCGAATGGGAGAAGTACGGGCCGCCGCCGTTTCTTGAGTCTTACAACGTCGCACCGTCGCAGGAAGTGCCCGTGCTGCGGCTGCACGAGGGTCGCCCTGAGTACGCGCTCCTGCGCTGGGGACTGATTCCGTTCTTTGCGCACGGTGTTCCACCGAAGTACTCGACCATCAATGCGCGGATCGAGACGCTGGAGACCGCGACCTCCTATCGCGAACCCTGGCGCCGCGGCCGCCGCTGCCTGCAGCTCGCCTCGGGATTCTACGAGTGGCACGTCGACGCGCACGGCCGCAAGGCACCCTGGCTGATTACCCTGGCCGATCAGGAGCTGTTCGCCTTCGCAGCGCTCTGGGATCGCAGCATCCGGGAAGACGGCACGGCGGTGCAGAGCTGCGTGCACGTGACGCTTCCGGCCAACGCCCTGATGGCCGACATCCACAACGCCGGAGCCAATCCGCAGCGCATGCCAGCGATCCTGCGCCAAGAGGACCGCGACGCGTGGCTCGAGGGATCAGCCGCCGAGGCCCGGGCGGTGCTGCGGCAGTACCCGGCCGACCTGATGCTGGCCTATGAGGTCAGCACCCGGGTGAACTCGGTCAGGAACAACTCCCCCGACCTGCTCACCCCGGCGTCCGGGAGCGAGGAAAAACGTCTCGCCGGTTAGCGTCCGCTCGGCACGTGCCGTTCCCAACCGCGGTGCGACGCAGTCGCTGTCGGCTCCGGCAGGGGTGCGGGTACCATCGCAACCCATGAGCGCGACGATCCGCGACTACCTCAAGGGCCGCATCCGGTGGTGTCTGGCGTTCGCCGTCGGCGGCTGGCTGTTGATCGCGCTGGGCGGAGGCTTCGCCGCGCACCTGCCCGAGGGCATCCCCCGGCCAGCGATACCGCTGCTGGGTTTCATCGTGTTCTTCGGCGCCATTATCGCGATACAGCGCAGCATCAAGTGCCCGAAATGCAAGGCCCGGCTCGGACGGACCATCGCCATGCCGCTCGCGGTGAACTTCGGCTCCGGGCCGCAGGTCAGTTTCTGCCCGTTCTGCGGCGTCAGCCTCGATGAGCCGCAACCCGGCAGCAGCGACGCGACGGCAACGCAGAATCCGATCAAGTCCTGAGGAATCCGGCAGGCCGGGTCAGCGATCCCGCCTCCGTCACAGAAAAGTCGACCCCGCGGCTCAGCGAAGGCCCGCACTGCGCAGGATGCCCGGCACGTGCTCGTCCCACCCCAGCGCCATCACGTGAACGCCGGCGCACAGATCCCGCACGGCGCGAATCGTCCGCGCCGCGATCTCAGTGCCGCTGCGGATCTGCGCCTCGCTGTCGGCCGCGGCGGCCATTTCGGCAATGAGCGGCGCGGGCACGCGAACCCCGGGCACGTTGCCGTTGAGCCACGCCGCCATCTTCGCGGACTTCAGCGGAATGATGCCGGCCAGGATCGCCACCTTGTGCGGTTTCACGGCTGCCACGAAGCGCTCGAACGTGAGCGGATCGTAAATGGCCTGCGTCTGGATGAACTCCGCACCTGCGTCGATCTTGCGGCGCACGTTGACGACCTCCGTGTCCAGATCCGCCGCCCCGGGATTGGCGGTCGCACCGAGGAACAGGGTGGGGGCGCCACGCAGCGGATGTCCCGCCATGTCGTGGCCCGCGCACAGGCCGCGCGCCGCCGCGAGCATCTGGTTGGCGTGCAGGTCGAACACCGGCTTTGCCTCGGGGTGATCGCCATTGGCCGGCGGATCGCCGCCCATGAAGATGAAATTGTGCAGGCCGAGGGCGGCGGCACCCAGCAGCTCCGCCTGAAAGGCGATCCGGTTACGGTCGCGCGCGGTCATCTGCACGATCGGCTCGATGCCGCGCTCGAGCAGCAGGCGCCCGACCGGTGCGGGCGCGGTCGCCATTCGCGCCCGGTGCGACTCGGTCAGGTTGAACGCATCGACGTAACTGCGCAGCGCCTCCGCCTTGGCGAAGAGGTCGGTGAGATCGATCCCTTTGGGAGGAGTGAGTTCTGAGGTGACGACAAATTTCTGTGAGCGGATCTTCGCAGCAAGTGAACTCATGGCTCCTCATTCATCGGATATCTCGGGCAGTACGTGCTTGATCCGCGAGAGCGCGCGGGCAACTCTCGCGTAATCCTGAAACGATCACAGGACGTCGCGCGCGAGAACGCTCGCAGCTGATGCTCTCGTGCCCCCGGCCCCCCTTCCCGGGCTGGCATGGATAGCACGTTCCGGATCGATCGGCGACTGCGCAGGGGGCGTCCCGACGACAGCCGGCCCCCACACAAGCGGGGGCAGGCCATCACAGGGGCGAGGTTGAACTAGTCGCGGTCGTGGTCGAGGTCGATATACGTCACGGTGGCCATGGCGCTCGCGCTCGCGCCACTGGCATTTGAGCAGCTGAGAATGTAAGTCTTCGTCGCCAGCAACCGCCCCGTGGAAGCCGAACCACTGAGCGGTTTGCTGCCGCTCCAAGCACCCGAGGCGGTGCAGGAGGTGGCATTCGTGCTGCTCCAGCTCAGGGTGGACCCGGCGTTATGTTCCTCATAGACCGTCGTCGGGTTCGCTACCAACGTTACCGTGGGCGGCAACACCGCGACGCTCACCTGCGCGGTCGCGGTGGAATCCGTTCCGGTGCCCGACAACCCGTTGGTGCAGCTCAGCATATAGGTTGTCGGCGCCGTAATCGGGCCAGTGCTCAGTGGGCTCATGGCTCCGATCACGTTCAGGCTCCCACCCGTGACCGAACAGGACTGGGCGCCGGTGGCCGACCAGGTGAGCGTAGACGGGCTCCCGCTGGCCACGCTCGTCGGGGTTGCGGTGAACGAACCGATGGTTGGCGGTGGCAGCACGTTCACAGTCACCGAAGCGGCGCCGGGGCTGGCGTTTGCGCCAGTGCACGTCAGGGTAAAGGTCGTGGAACTCGCGACCGGGCCCGTGGACTGCATTCCGCTCAGCGCCTGCGAGCCGGTCCAAACGGCACTCGGGTTTGGCGTGCTGCTTGCCGTACACGAAGTCGCGTGCTGCGTACTCCAGGTGAGTTGCACCGCCCCGCCGGGTGCAATGTTCGGAGGCGTCGGCATAGACGTCAGCGTCACGACTGGAACCGCGCACGTCGGCGGCGGCGACGTCAGCGGCCATGCAGAGTTGGCCGGGTTGCCGGTCACGCGCGTGTTGAGCGCCAGATACAGGTTACCCAGCCGGCCGCGGATCTCGCCCCAGGGATTGGGGTTGGCGGCATTACCGGGGTAGTTGGTGGCAGGATTCGGGTCCTGCCCCACCAGCGTGTCGCACTGCACCGCTTCGTTCGCCGCGCAAACGTAGTCCCCCTGCGTCAGGTAGGAATTGACGTTGCTGAGGCACGCATTTACGGCTGTCTTGGTGGCCGGAAGGATGTTGGCAGCGGTGACAGTCGAGGACAGATCGTTGTATTTGCTCTGTGCATCACCGACGTAGCCGCCAGTCAGCGCACTGGTATTCAGCACCAGGCCCACGCCATAGACCGACATGCCGCGATTGGAGCCACCTGAGGATCCGCAGAACGAGGTCAATTCCGTGAGCTCGTTGTATCCGGTTGCCGGATCAACGTTGACGATGTTGCCTTCGCTCGGAACGGCGCCCGAGAACGGCACCCACGAATAAGTGTTCGACGGGCACAGCGGGTTGGCCTGACCGGTCGCGGGCGGCAGTATCTTGTCGACGTTCGCCTCGGAGGTAATGAGCACGCCCGGAATGCCGTTGACGCCGGGCGCGGTCGTGCGCACCAACGCAAAGCCGGCCTTGGACACGCCCGAGCCGCCGCACAGGGTCCCCGGGATGATCTCGTTGCCGAATCCGGGGCACAGGGTCGCAACATTCAGCGTCGTACCGTCGCAGACGCCGTTGTTAACGCGCGGATCCGTCAAAACGACGCAAGTACCCTCGATCACGTTGCCGGTGGGTTGCGTACCGGTGGTGAGCAGTTGGTGCGGGATAACCCCGCCGCTGATGTCGCATCCGCTCGCCGACTCGCAGCTGCTCGCCGTGACCGCACCCAGAGGCTCAACGGCCAGGGCATCCGGACTCATGACACCCTGGCTCGCCGTGCCGATCAGGTTGTTGGTTCCGGGGTTAGTCGGTGCGCCAAACTGCAGGATCTGGCCGGCGTTCCAGCCGAGCGACTGCGTCACGTAGGCATAGGGAGTCTCAAGCTGCAGGCCTGCCTTCAGCTTGCCCAGGCCGCTGCCGAGCCCGCTGGCGAAGACCTGCACTAGACTGGGGGTGACGACACCCGCGCTGGTGCTGAAGTCGTAACGCAGAATCCGCCCGGCCGTGGTGAGGATCAGCAACGTCGGGTTGGCGTCGAGGGCATCGGGTGGCCAGAAATCCATGCCCAGCCCGTATTCCTTGTTGGGGAACTGAGTGCCGTTGATCAGAACCTCATCCGGCGCGCTCACCGGGCCGCCGCCGTTGAGCACCCGGCTGATGGTGGCCGCGCGATAAAGGTATACGTCGTCGTTATTGGTGTTCTGGTTCGACGTCGAATTCTTATTGCCTACCAGGAGCAGCACGTCCCCTGGGCTCCAGACCGCCGTCGTGGTGGCCGCGACCGTCGTTTCCCGCAGGCGCACGACTCCGAGGCCGCCCGGAAATGACCCCTGAATCAGCAGTGGCGTGCTTGCATAGCCGGTTGAGGACGTCGCGCTCGCGGGCAGCACCCACAGCTGCGCGAACAGCGTTGACACAAAGTACAGATTCCCGGCGGTGTCGACGGCCAGGCCGTCTGGAGCGTTGGGACCGGCGCCGCAGCTTTGGCGGCTCCACACGAGCGTGGTGGTGGCGGGCGTCGAACCTAGCGCCGGCGTGTACCGAATGATCTGATCGCGCAGGACGTCAGTGACGAGAACGTCGACGGTGCCCTTGGAGACATTCGGGACCAGCACCAGAGAACTGAAGCTGCCGTGGCTCGCGCCATCCGTGTTCAGCGGGCTGATGGTGCCAGGTGGCACGAAAGAGGTCACGTCATAGACCAGATTGCCCACCGCGTTCGCTGCGGTCACCCGCAGGGTTTCGGCCGGGGACGCCGTTGCGAGCAGCACTGCCGCCAGGGCCAGCGCGACACGCCGGACCCCCCCATCCAACGTCGAGGTTGAAGAGCGCATCGATTCCTCCGCCATTTCCGGGACTTGCGTCGTAGATCCGTCGAGTTGCTTTTTCTGGCCGCAAGGAGTCCTGTGTCAGGTTCGTTACTTGTCGCTCTGTGGCGATTGGTAACACCTGCACGGAACTTCGTTGTTCTCAGTGCGCGAACACTAACACGGCGCCGCGGGCGTGCGCGCGAATTTACCGCCGCCGCGCCCTTCGGCGCCGTACATTAAGTTTAAATTGTTTCAGCGCGGTGAGGCTCGTTCACGCGAAACCGCCTAACGCACCGCAGCACTGTCTGGCTTGGAAGTCGCCACGCCCGTGGCGACGGCGTAGGACTGCCGCCCGGTCCCGGCACGGCCGGCCTGGGCGCGCAGCCGATCCAGGTAGCGTTGGGCGAGATCGTGATACGCCGGCGGTGCGCCCCCGTCCTTGCTGAGGATGCCTAGGCTGTGGGTAAGCAGTGGCTGGGCCTCGGCGTATTGGCCCAGGCCGGTCAGGGCAGCGCCCTCGACGCTTTCGCCGACCGCAGTCTTCCAGTGCGTCGGCGACACGGCGGCGGATAGGATCGCGACCGCGGCGCGCGACGATGCCAGAGCCTCGTCGTACTCGCGCTGCGCCACCTGCAGGATCCCCACGTGCACCAGGCTCGTCGCGACGTCCGGATGGGAATTGCCGAACAACCGCCGGCGCATCGCCAGCGCCTCCTGCAGATCGTGGTCGGCTTCCGCGTATTGCCCGGCCTGCGTCAGCCAGAAGCCGATCTGGTTCATGACGCGGGCCACGTCGGGGTGGTCTTTCGGAAACACGCGCCGGTACACCGCCAGCGCCTCGCGCTTGGTGGCCAGCGCCCCGGCCGTGTCGCCGCGGTCGTATTGCACGAACGCGAGGTTGTTGAGGGTCTGCGCCACATCCGGGTGCGTCTCGCCCAGCAGTTCCCGCTGCATCGCCAGGGCCTCACGGTAGGTCGACTCGGCGTGGACCAGATCGCCCTTGTCCTGATACATCACGGCGAGGTTATTGAGTCCCACCGCGATCTCCGGGTGCTTGTCCCCGAGCAGCCGGCGCTTCATCGCGATGGATTCGCGGTAGAGCGCTTCGGCCTCGTCGTAGTCGCCGTGCGCCTCCAGCAGCAACGCGAGGTCGTTGATCGCCTCCGCCACCGCCGGGTGCGGCTCGGTGCCGCGCAGCTGGCGTTGCATGGCCACGGCGCTGCGCATCACGGGTATCGCGCCGTTCTGGTCCCCGGCCCGGTCCATCGCGCGCGCCAGGTCCTTGAGGGTCAGGGCGATGTCGACGTGCACCGCACCATACAGCCACTGCTGTTGCTCGAGCGCCTGGCGCAGCGTGCGCTGTGCGTCCGCGTAGCGGCCTTCCTGCTCCAGCAGCACGCCGAGTCCGTGGAGGCTCTTGGCCAGCTCGGCGCGGGATTCGGGGTCATAGGGATGAGCGGCCTGGATGGCGACCGCTTCGCGGTAGGCCTTTTCGGCGGCATCGTACTGGGCCTGCACGGTGAGCAGATCGCCCAGGTGATCCAGCGACAGGGACAGCGCGTGCGGATCCGCCGGGTTACCTTTGCGCCGCGTGGCCACGGCACCATCCAGCAACGATCGTGCCTGGGGGTAGAGGCCAAGTCCCATGTATACCGTACCGACGGTGTCCATCAGCGTCGCACGGATCGCCGGCTGCTTGGCCAGTTGGTGGTCGATGCGGGCGGCGCCCTTGTCCAGCATCTCGCGCGCGGTGATGGAGTTGCCGCGCGCTTCGCTCGGATCGGAAATGCGGAACAGATCAACGAGAAAGCTCGTCGTCTGATTGGCGGTCTCCGCCTCGGCCTCCGCGCGTATGGTCTGCTGCTGTGCGGCCTGGCGCTGGATCAGCGCGTAGGTGGCAAGCCCGCTGGTCACGACCATGCCGCTCAGGGCAGTGCAGGTGATCACGAACAGCTGCCGGTGGCGACGCTGCAGCTCGCGGCGTCGCAGCACGTCGAAGCCGA
This sequence comes from uncultured Pseudomonadota bacterium, assembly GCA_963806375.1. Taxonomy (GTDB): domain Bacteria; phylum Pseudomonadota; class Gammaproteobacteria; order Steroidobacterales; family Steroidobacteraceae; genus 13-2-20CM-66-19. The sequence goes on along the minus strand of CAWDXW010000003.1, from coordinate 2,016,298 downwards.
CACCGAGCAGGCCGGCGATCAGTTTCAGCTTCGCGTTGCTCTTGCCGTCCTTACCCGGTCGCGCATCGGCGGCGATCGGTTCGGTGCGCACGCTGCTGAGCTGCCCGTGCGTTCCCAGCTTGAAGCGCAGCGCCGGGGGGAAGCACTCCTGGTCGGCCTGCGCCGGATTCTCGGAGGCATTCGGCTCGCCATCGACGATGAGGCAGAAGATCCGGTCCTCGCGCCCGAGGCGCTTGAAGGCGAGGATTTCCTCGTTCACCCAGCGCGACTTCGCGGCCTGCGGCGAGCAGACGACGATCTGGTAGGCCGACTGCTCCAGCGCCGCGGTGAGCACGGTGCCAAGGTCGGTCGCGCTCGCGAGTTCCTCGCGGTCGCGGAAGACCGGTGTCAGGCGCTTGGGTACCGGACCGCGCGCGGTCTTCGTGCCGATGAGGCGCTTCGGGGGCCGATAGGATTCCAGCGCCTTGTGCAGCCAGTCCGCCCACGGCGTGTCGCGGTGGCTGTAGCTGATGAAAGCCCAGTACTTGGGCTGATCCATGCGTATGCCCCATCGTGGTCCGCCAGATGCGTTCTAGCGTCTTTGGCAGGGTCTGGCGGCCATGCACTGTAAACGAACGGTTGCGCAACGCATAGTCAAGGGTTGTGATCGGCGCCGCCGGACCGGCACAATACCGTGGCGGCTCCCGCCGTCGATTGGCCCCACCAAATTGGTCGATACGAAACCCACCGGGAACTCCCCGTTCGTCGTCGGAGTTTCCGGTCACCGTGATCTGGCTCCCGAAGGCGTCGCTGTCCTGCGCGAGGCCGTGAAGAGCTTCGTCCAGGAAATTCGCGGCCACCTGCCGCACACCGACCTGCAGATCCTCACCGGCATGGCCCGCGGCGCCGATCTCCTGGTCGCGCAGGTCGCGCTGGAACTCGGGCTGCACGTCGAGGCGGTCCTGCCGATGTCGCTCAGCCAGTATGCGGCGGACTTTGACCCGCAGAGCCTCGCAGTCCTCCATGAGCTGCTGCACCACCCGAACGTGCGCTGCCAGGAGCTCGCACCGCCGGTGATGCCCGCTCACGCGGGCGCGATGCCCGCGACGCTGCGCGATGCGCTGTATTCGAACCTCACCGAGACTCTGATCCGGCGTAGCAGCCTGTTGCTCGCCATCTGGGACGGCCAGCAGTCCCACCTCGCGGGCGGCACGGCCGACACGGTGCTGCGATTCCTCGGTATCCGCACCGAGGAGACTCCGTCCGAGGAAAAGCTCACGTTCGTCGAAGCAACCGCCGATGTCGATTCTGCAGACCGACTGGTGTACTGGATTCCGGCCGCGCGCCGCGACGACCAGCCGCTGGCGGAGAGCCACCCGGGTGGCTTCCTGGAGGGCGCCGGGGACAACGTCCTGCATGTGCACAGGCGCATGCCCGCGCAGCTGGCGGCCCAGCTCGCGGAGGTGGACCACTACAACCGCGACTACCAGCAGCGGCACGCGGCCGGACACCTGGGCGAGCACGACTCGCTGATCGCGGGCCTGCCGCCGGAGGTACCGGAGCCCGAGCGGGCAGCGCTGCGCTTTATCGATACGCAGTACGCCAAGGCCGATGCCCTCGCCATCTACTACCAGCGCCACTCGGATCGGCTGTTCGGGCTGTTCGGCGTCATGACCTTCGCCATGGGCCTCTCGTATCTGATCTACGAAAGGCTCACGGAGTCGCGCGTGCTGCTCGTCGCCTACCTCGTCGTCCTCCTCGGCAGCCTTGCGCTCTACTATATGTTCGCGGGCAAGCACTGGTTCGCCAAGCACCTGACTTACCGTGCGCTCGCGGAAACATTGCGTATCAAGCTGTACCTGCGGCTTGCCCGCGTGGACCACCGCGTCGACGCCGGCGAGGTACTCGCGCTGTCTGGCGTAGACCGCTTCCGCGGCTTCAGCTGGGTGAGCTATGTCCTGAAGGCGGTGACGGCTTCGGACCCGCCCGTTCACGCACAACGCCACGCCACCTCGCGCCATACGCACTGGGTCGAGCAGGCGTGGATCGAGAATCAGCACCGGTACTTCACCCGCAAGGTCAAGACCCTCGCGCGCACCAGCTATCGCGTGAAACTGCTGAAGCAAACGCTATTCGTGGCCGTGCTGCTGGCGATCACCACCCTGTTCCTGACCGGCGAGCGCCTGCACGAGGTGCATCTGCGCTGGGGGGCCTCAGTGCACAACCTGCTGATGTTTTCCATGGGGTTCTTCGCGGTGCTGCTCGGTGTCTGGGAGTTGCACCAGGACAAAATGGCGACCCAGGAGCTGCTCTGGCAGTATCGCAATCAACTGCATCACTTCACGCGGGCGAAGCAGCTGCTGCGGCAGATGACCTCAGCCAGCCGTCGCGAAGACGTCCTCGTGGCGCTCGGCCGGGACTCCCTGATGGAGAGTTATCTGTGGACCATCCACCGCTATCACCGCGAGCACGAGCCGCCGACCGGCGGCTGAAGCTCGGCGCAAGTGCAGTGACGAGAGCGCGCGCACGCTTGCTGCACCGGACCTCTCCATGAAGAAGCTCAAGCATGAGGCCGAACTGTTCAGGGCGGCGCTGCTCGCGGGCATTCAGTATGCGGAAGGTCGCAAGGCGGTCGAGTTCGAGTCGACCGACTCGGCGAGTGACAAGGCACTCTATGTCTATCGCTTGCTGGTGCACGACAAGCTGATAGCCCCCATGCCGGAAGATCAGGTGGCGGAGAAGACGGTCCGCCACCGACTCGCGGCCTGGTATGCGCATCAATTGCCCGAGGGGCATCCGCTTCTGAAATAACCGAAGATGCGCGAGGCCGTTTCACGATCGCCAAACGCTAGCGCGCGCGAATGGGCGTATCGTGGCGTGACGATTGGCAAATGACCGCCATCTGGAGGCACTTATGAGCAAGGGTATGGACCGGAAGAAAGAAGGGAAAAAGAAGCCCGCCAAGTCCCCGCAGGAGAAGCGCGCGGCAAAGAAAGAGAAGAAGCAGAGTCGCGGGTTTCTCTAAACGCTCCGACGAAGCTGCCCGCCCACGGTGCGAGAAGCCCGGGCGGCCCGGGCTTCTTTCCCGCCGGACAGGGGCCGAGTGACCGGAGCCGGGCCAAATCAAGGGCATCGAAAGCCTTAGTGGGCGCCAAGGAATCGATTCGATGCGACGTCGATCACTGCCGCGCAGCTCAACATCCGGGAGACACAATGATGACTAAACCGAAACGGTTCTTTCCTCCCGCAATGTGTCTCTTGCTGGCCTCAATGGCCGGCATCGCGCAAGGCGCAGACGTGCCATCACCAGTTGGCCTGTGGAAAACCGTTGACGAAAAGAGCGGTCAAGCAAGAGGTTTCATTCGCGTATACGAAAGCGACGGCAAATTCTTCGCGAAGATCGAGAAGACTTTTGACGCAGGAGATGAAACTCGCGTCTGCTCCGCATGTACCGACGAACGCAAGAACCAGCCGCTTATCGGGCTTGTCATCATGCGCAATGTGAAACCAGAGGGAGACGAATTCGTCGATGGGGATATCCTCGATCCGGATTCCGGCTCAATCTACCGTTGCAAGTTCCGGCTCGAAGATCATGGAAATCGCCTCACTGTGCGAGGTTTCCTCGGCATATCGCTGTTCGGACGTTCACAGACCTGGTTTCGGGAACAGTAGGCCCTGTCGTCGCACAAAAGAACCTCTGTGCGACGCCGTTTCGGCAGAGTTGCAATAACAATAAAATGCCTGATTGAGCTGCCCGATCCCTGCCAGACTCAAGTCGGACGCCCACGGACGAAGTGCTCGGCTCGAGGCTCACAAGACGTCAGTCATGTATCGAGCTTCGCGCAGAGTTGTTCACACCAATTTAGTGGGGGTGGAATGAACAAGGGCGTAGCAGGCAACGGTGGCGCTCACGACACACTCACTTGCCGGTTACTGACCGAGCTCGCGCGTCCACCTCTGGCAATACTCGCGCTCGCCGCCGTTCTTGGGGGCGCACCGGCCCAGGCCATATCCGCTGATACGCCAGTAATCGCCGCGGGCGGCTACCACACATGTGTGCTGAGCAGCGCGGGTGCGGTGCAGTGCTGGGGTGAGAATGCTCACGGCGAACTCGGTAACGGCACGACCGATAATTCGAGCGTGCCGGTGGCGGTTTCGGGCCTCTCGAACGGAGTGGTCGCAATCGCCGCGGGCAAGAGCCATACGTGTGCGCTTACCAGCGCGGGTGCGATGCAATGCTGGGGTGACAACCAATTCGGCCAGCTCGGCGACGGCAGGAAAGATACGTTTTCGCGCATGCCAGTGGCGGTCTCACGGCTCTCAGGCAGAGTCGTCGCGGTCGCCGCAGGCGCCTACCACACATGTGCGCTGAGCAGCGCGGGTGCGGTGCAGTGCTGGGGTGAGAATGCTCACGGCGAACTCGGTAACGGCACGACCGATAATTCGAGCGTGCCGGTGGCGGTTTCGGGCCTCTCGAGCGGAGTGGTCGCAATCGCCGCGGGCAGGAGCCATACGTGTGCGCTTACCGCTGCGGGTGCGATGCAATGCTGGGGTGACAACCAATTCGGCCAGCTCGGCGACGGCAGGAAAGATACGTTTTCGCGCATGCCGGTGGCGGTCTCACGGCTCTCGAGCGGCGTCGTCGTGGTCGCCACAGGCGACTACCACACGTGCGCGCGTACCAGCGGCGGTGCTACCCAGTGTTGGGGTGAAAACACTTACGGCGCACTCGGCGACGGCACGACCACCAATTCGAGCGCGCCGGTGGCGGTGTCGGGGCTCAGTGCTTACATGCGCAGTCGTGATGCCGGCGCAACAGACGGTGCGCCGCCACTCCGGACGTTTGGAGCGTTGCCCGGTTGAGGTTGGGCATTGGCAGAGGCCATTGTGAATTGGCGCGGCCAAACGTGATGGATCTGGGGACTGGACTAGCATGCCGGCGGTAAATTGCGCCTCAACCCCCTGTGACGTCGGTAATCGACTCTGCCTACGGAGATTGCAGACCTTCTTAATCAATCAGTTGCAGCGCCCGCCACATGGCGCAGCCGATCTGGATAGCCTGTGGCCGCCTCCCTTAACAACGCCAGAAACGCTCGAGGGGCCCGCCAGACGCTTCGGACCTGCTGAGCGCTCGGGCGAAGGGGAACCAGTTCCACCGCAACGTATTTGCGTTGCCTGCAAATGGAAGCTCCCAAATGCGCTCCAGAAAGCTCCACCTGTGAGGACGCTCAACTTCCACCGTGCCCCTTCGAGCTACCCTCCTTCAAAGGGAGGTGCCGCATGGGTAGTTCTTCTTTTCTGCGCTGCGCGGCGCTGTTCGTTCTGACACTCGCCCACAGCCACAACGCGTGCGCGAGCGCGGCAAGGTCCGAGGTCAATGGACTGCACCTCGTTGCAGGCGTCGTCAGCATAGGCGCAATGAGCGACGGTTCACCGATACCAACAAGAACCTTCTACGCCAACGAAGACATTCAGTTCTACACCAAGGTCAGCTGGAATCCAGCCCAAAAATCAGGGGGGACCCATCAGCTCCTTTATAAATGGTACACGGGCGACAGGGTTGCCCTGAGCTTCGGTGCTTCGAGAGAGTTCCAGGTCAATCCCACGTACTGGTGGGCATTTACTCATGCCGCTCACTTAGGTCCGGGGCATCACAAGGTCGAGTTGTACCTAGACGATTCGCTCTTCGCGAGCGACGAATTCGATCTACTCGCAGGCACGCGCCCCAACGAACCGGCCGAGGACACGGTCATCAAGGAGACGGGGCGTGCGCTCTTGTTGAAAGGTGACACGCGGGCGTTCGACGTGCTTGCCACCCAGTATCGTGATTCTGGTGAGCGAACAGCGTCCGGCACTTGGAAGTTGGCCCTGTTATACAGCGCCATCGACAGGCGCCTTTATTCGGCAAGAGACCCCAACTGGGACCGCCTGCAGGACACGAGTGACGCATGGCTCGCGTCGCAACCGCACTCGATATCTGCCCTGATCGTGAACGCACGTCTGTTGAGCGCACGCGCATGGGCGTGGCGTGGCGACGGAATGGCCGATCAGGTCAATGGCGCAAACTGGCGACCCTACCGCGAATTTCTTGAGCGCGCACGCAGTGTGCTGGATCAGCATGCGGAGGTGGCGCGCCAGGATGGCGAATGGGATGCGTTACGCATCTCGATCGCCCGACAGCAAGGTGCCAGCTCGCAGTCGGTCCTCGCTATGGCACGCGAGGCGTTGAACCGAAACCCGTTCTACTACCCGATCCACAATGCAGCGGTGAACGCTCTACTACCCAAGTGGGGAGGATCGGCGGAGCTGATTGAGGACTATGTGAGCACCGCCCTGGAGCGATCCCGAATGCACGAAGGCACCCAAGCCTATGCACGCATCTATTACTACGTCACCCGCAGCACGGCGAGCAGCGCTCTGGATGACTTGAACCTCATGGGAGCAAAATGGCCGCCAATGAAGCAGAGCCTCTCCGAACTGCTGCGGGCCTATCCCAGCAGTTTCAACCAGGACTTGGCTCGCGCAATCACCTGCTTTTCCGGTGACGCACCGGCTTTCCGCATGCTGGGACGTGGCTCGACCGGCGACATCGTGTCCGTAGCGTGGTGGGACACACGCGATTGGCGACAGGGGTGCAATCAATGGGCATTCGAGGGTAAGCATATTCGGGGCTCACCCCTCGATCGCGCCCGTGTGTACCTAAGCTTTCTGCGCGGGTTTGGCGCAGCGTTCTGGACGAGGCTGCGACTGGTAGCACTCGTGACGTTCATCCTGGTCGAGAGCGTACTGGCGCTGCTCGCCACACGCTCGCGCAATTCAGTCACCGTGAGCGCCATGGCGGGCGCGAACCGCGCGTTTAATCCGCTGGACTATCCGCGCACGTATCGTGTGTCACCCACTTCAAGCGCATTCTTAACAAGGCTAGCAGTGTGGATGGCCCTCCTCGGATCTGCCGTCGCCTATCTACTGACAACGGTCCCCTGGCCCGATCCGGCGGAGACTGAAGGCGTGATGGTGCTGTGTATTACGGCGTCGACCACGGGGATGCTGCTGATCTTGAACAGGTTGATGTCGCGTCTTGTACTGACGATGGACAGTTTGGCTCTTACCAGGCTGATCCGGACGCGCATGTTGCACCGTGACGAGATTTTAGGAGTCCGCCAGGACGTCTCGCCGTCCGGGCTGCGGTGGGTCGAAGTCGTGCCCCGCCAGTCAGACAGCAAGCCGTTCCGAGTGCCGCTGGTATCGGGCCAAGATGATGCCTTTCGTCTCTGGTTCGATTCTCTTCCGGCGTCCAGTGAGCCGCAGATTTCCGAACAGGTGCACGCCTGAGAGAATGACCCAGGCGAGATTCTAAGTTCTTGTCCTTCCTGATTCATGGTGTGCTTTCGGGCACATAGGTTACAGAGTATTCCGGGCACATCGCTGACACTTTTGGGCTTTTGCGGGAGACGCAAATGCCCTGGCAGGAGTGTCAGAAGATGGACGAGCGACTGCGGTTTGTGGCCCGGTCTGCTCGACGGGGAGAAGATGGCGGTGCTGTGCCGGGAGTTCGATATCTCCCGCAAGACCGGCTACAAGATCTTCAGCCGGTACAAGGACTGCGGGGTGGAGGGACTGACGGATCGCTCCCGGCGACCCTACCGGCATGCCAACCGCTGCCTTTCCAGATCGAGAAGGCTGATCGTGCAGCTCAAGCAGGAGCACCCCAGCTGGGGTGCGCCGAAGATCCGCGAGAAGCTGCGCCGCAAGCATGACGACATCCAGCTGCCCGGCCATCAGTACCGTGCACGCGGTCCTGGATCGGCATGGCCTGGTCACGCGACGGCGCCGCCGGCGTCTACAAGGCGGAGGGTACCGGGCTGTCCCAGCCGTCCCCGCCGAACGATCTTTGGTGCGCCGACTACAAGGGCGAGTTCATGCTCGCGGATCGGCGCTACTGCTATCCGCTGACCATCACTGACTTCGCCAGCCGCTATCTGTTAGCTGCGAGGCGCTGGAGAGCACCCGCGAGCTCTACGCTTTCAGCGTCTTTGAGCGGGCTTTCAAGGACTTCGGCTTGCCCATGGCGATTCGCACCGATAACGGTGTGCCCTTCGCCAGCGCCAACTCCTTCTTCGGCCTGACGCAAGCCTGTCGGTGTGGTGGCTGCGGCTGGGGATCGACATCGAGCGCATCAAGCCTGGCCATCCGCAGCAGAACGGCCGCCACGAGCGCATGCACCTGACGCTCAAGAAGGAAGCCACTAAGCCCGCCGGCCAGCAACTTCCTGCAGCAGCAGGGCCGCTTCGACCAGTTCATCCGCACCTTCAACCACGAGCGGCCCCACCAGGCCCTCAACATGCGCTACCCGGCAGAGCTCTACTCATCCCTCGCCCAGGCCCTACAGCGGCTTACCCGAGCTCGAGTACCCCTTCCACGATCGCACCGTCACCGTCACCCGCTGCGGCAGGATCTGCATGGGACCGATGAAGATCAACCTCAGCCAGGCCTTCGCCGGTCAGAAGGTCGGGGTCAAGCAGGTCGAGGAGAAGATCTGGCTGGTCAGCTTTATGCACTATGACTTAGGCTTCTTCGACCACGAGACATGTCGCATCGAAAGCGCGGAGAACCCGTTCGCTGCGAAACTGTTACCCATGTCTCCGGTATAAACCGTCACCTATCTCTCCGGAATGGACAATGGGCGGAATTGGCGCGCCCGGAGAGATTCGAACTCCCGACCTCCTGGTTCGTAGCCAGGCGCTCTATCCAACTGAGCTACGGGCGCGCGATGTGCAAAGCGATGGCTATTTTTAATTTAAATCAGTGACTTACAAAAGCTCGAATAGCCGCTCGAGGTAAGTTCCTGCAGCGGCCGGCCCGGACAATCCGGTGCGCGGGCTGCGCTGGGGGCGCGCATCCTACCATACCGGCTGAATCGAACCCCTCGGAAGAAGCTTTACCTGAGCTCTAGGCTGCACTGAGAATCGGGCGAAGGGGGAACAATGCTATCGACGCGCATCTACGTGCTCTTCTTCGCCTCGGTCGGCTTCCAGCTGCTGGCCATGGTGCTGTTGCCTCGAACCCGTGGCTTTACCGTGCCGCTGCCCACCTTCGGATGTGCGGCACTGTTCGTGTGCGGCATTTGGATGATCGCGCGCATGTATCAGAGCGGCGCGAAGCTCGGCATCATGAGTCCGCTGCTTGCGGCTGTCATTCCCCTGGGGGTCATAGCGATCGGCATTCTGCTCTACAACGAGAGCGTATCTCCGCTGCGCGTCGGGCTGCTGGTGGGGGCCTGCGCAATGATCGGTGCCGCCGCCGCGGTCCCCTGAGCAGCGCCCTTACCGGCAAAGTCCGTCAGCTGCAGAAGTTCCTCGCCGCGCGGGCCGTCGTATGGCCAGCGGCGGTAGGAGCTTGACGGCGTCCTACACGACCAGTCGATCGTAAATAAACAGCACGATCAGCGCCCCGATGACCGACATGATGAGGCCGGCAGGCTGCACCTTAGACCCATCGGCCGGCGCGTTCTTGCTCAAAAGCCGCACGAGAAATCCGCCCACGAACGAGCCCACGATGCCGAGTACACCCGTCATGATGAGGCCCATGTGTTGCGCCCCGGGCATGATCAAACGCGCGAGCGCCCCGACCACGATGCCGATGATGAACATCCATACGTAGTGCATAAAGGTCAACTCCCATGCTGAGATCCGTGCAGGCGCGTGTTGTTATTAGTCGTCGTTCCTTACCCTTACATTCTAACGGTTGCTTCGGCCGGCGAGGAAGCGCTGGCTCGAGCCGCATCGCGGCCGCGCCGGATCCGGCATACGCACCGTGTTCCTCAAGAAAGCTCAAGCCCTTGCGCAGCATGAGCTCTGGCACGTCTAATCAACGCATTCTTCGGAGGGGATCGGATGATCAGAACGCGAACCGTCTTCATCAGCGCGGCACTTATGCTGGTCACCCAGGTGTGCAGCGCAGCGGCCGAAGGCGAAACGCAGTTCCGGGCGCTTTATAAAGAGCTCGTCGAGACCAACACCACGCTCTCGGCGGGCAGCTGCACGCTCGCCGCCGAGCGCATGGCTGCGCGCCTCAGGCAGGCCGGCTTCAGCGACACTGAAGTGCAGGTGTTTACGGCGCCGGATCATCCCAAGGAGGGTGGACTGCTCGCTTCCTATCCCGGTCGCGACCCAAAGCTCAAGGCAATTCTGCTGCTCGCACATATCGATGTCGTCGAGGCCAAGCGCGAGGACTGGACCCGCGATCCGTTCCAGCTGATCGAGGAGAACGGCAACTTCTACGCACGCGGCAGCATCGACGACAAGGCCGAGGCGTCCATCTGGGTCGACACGCTGATTCGCTACCGTACTGAGAAATACCGTCCGTTACGCACGATCAAACTGGCGCTGACCTGCGGCGAGGAAACCGCCGGCGCCTTCAACGGCGCCCAATGGCTCACGCAGAACCGGCGCGATTTCCTCGAAGCCGCCTTTGCCATCAACGAGGGCGCCTGGGGTGAACAAGACGCGGCCGGCAACCGGGTGGCGCTCCTGGTGCAGGACGGCGAGAAGTTCCCACAGAATTTTCGTCTCGAGGTGACCAACCCCGGCGGGCACAGCTCGCGCCCCGTGAAGGTCAACGCGATCTACCAGCTGGCGGGCGCCCTGAAGAAAGTCGAGGCCTACGAGTTCCCGGCGCAGCTCACCGACGGCAGCCGGGCTTACTTTAGCGGCACGGCGAAGATCCAGCGGGCCAAAGGCAACACCGCGGTAGCGCAGGCCATGGAGGCCTTTCTGAAGGACCCCCACGACAACCAGGCCATCGCATTGGTCTCCGCCACAAGCCCGAGCTGGAATGCCACGCTGCGCACGACTTGCGTCGCCACGATGCTCGAGGCGGGACATGCCACCAATGCCCTGCCGCAGCGGGCCCGTGCCAATATCAATTGCCGGATCTTTCCCGGGGTCGCCGTGGAAAGCGTGCGCACGCAACTCGAGGAGGCGATCGCCGACCCGGCGGTCAAGGTCCTTACGCTGGAGACCCGCGGGCCAACCTCGCCCCCGCCGCCGCTGACGCCGCAGGTGATGCAGCCGGTGGAGAAGCTGGCCGCGCAGTTCTGGCCGGGCGTGCCGGTGCTGCCGATACTGCAGGCCGGGGCCACCGACGGCGAGTTTCTGAACGCCGCCGGGATCCCCACCTACGGTATTGAGCCGTTGTTCATCGGTCAGGATCTGGGCAACATCCACGGGCTGAACGAGTACGTCAGCGTGAAGTCGCTCATGGACTGCCGCGATTTCCTCTATCGCCTGATCCGCGTGTATGCGGAGGAAAAATAGCGCAGCGGCGAAGGAACCCCGCTCAGTCGGTGCCCACCATCACGCTCGATGCCTTGATGACGGCGTAGGCATGGTCGCCAACCTTGAGCTTAAGGCTTCGTACCGCATCCAGCGTGATGACCGACACGATACTACGCTTCGGAGCGAGCTCGATGGTCACTTCGGCATTCACCGCCCCGGGTGCAATTTTGCGAATGATTCCTGGAAGCGAATTACGCGCACTGATTTTCACGTTTCTCTCCGCGATAACTGCAAGCAGCGTACCGACGCGGGCGTCACGCGACAAGCGCGTGAAACTGCGCGGACACCGCACCCGCTCGATGGCCGTCACTCGGACCCACTCTCGAGTGGTCGTGGTCGCCGCACTTGGCCTTGGAGTGTTCAGCACCATCTGCCATGCCGATGATCCGTGCGCAGCTTTCAAATGGAATATCGCGCACGAGCGCGCCGCGTTTGCACAGACTCCGCAGTCCCTGAGCGCGGCATCGGCAGGGGCAGCTGCATCCCCACTGCTCCCCGAGCGGCTGTATGCGCTGTCGCTCCCGCTCCAGGAACATCTGCGGCTGGCAGTGCCACTCGGCAACAAAGCCCAGTTCGCGGGCGCCTTCGCCGGCCTGGTTCGCCTGAAGGTTTCGGTAACCGGAACCTACCGGATATCCCTCGACCAGGCCGGCTGGATCGACCTCCTCGGAGCGGCGGGCGTAGTCACCTCGAGCGACTATGCCGGGGCCGCGGGCTGCAGGGCTCCGCACAAATCCGTGCAGTTCAATCTACCGAGTGGCGATTACCTGTTGCAGTTGAGCGGAGTCAGCACCGGCGGCGCGCAACTTGCAGTGACCGCGGTCCAGGACTAAACGGCCTCGGGGGACCACGCCTCAATCGAGGCCGCCAGAATCCGCTGCAAGGCGGGGTACTCCACCGGCTTGACCAGGTGGTGCGCAAAGCCGGCCTCGCGCGCGCGCACCTTGTCGGCGTCCTGTCCGTAGCCGGTGACTGCCACGAGACACACCGCTTTGAGGTCGGTGCAGGCGCGGATGCGACGCGCCACTTCGTAACCATCCACGCCCGGCAGTCCGATATCCAGCAGCACAACGTCGGGTCGAAAGGTCTGTGCCCGCTCAAGCGCCTGATCCCCGGTATAGGCTGCGATCACGTCGTGTCCGTCCAGTCCGAGCACCATGCCGAGTGAATCGGCGGCATCCTCATTGTCGTCCACGACGAGGATGCGCCGGGGGGGCGACTTGATCGGCTGCGGGTAACGGACCGGTGCGGCGGCCTCAGCGGAGAGGGGCAGCCGCATGAGGAATGTCGATCCCTGACGAGCCCCGGGGCTGCTGGCCGTAATTTCGCCACCATGCATCTCCAGCACCCGTTTGACGATCGACAGGCCGATTCCCAGGCCGCCGTGCGCGCGATCGAGCGTGCGGTCGCCCTGCACAAACAGATCGAAAATCCGCGGCAGCAGCTCGGCCGAGATGCCGGCGCCGTTGTCACTTACCGTCAGCACTCCGAAACCGCACTCATCGCTCAGGTCCACGCGGATCTCGCCCTCGGCGTCGGTGTATTTCGCCGCGTTGGTCAGCACGTTCGCGACGCACTGCACGAGCCGCTCCGGATCGCCGTACACCATCAGTCGGCGCCGGCTGCCGATGAGCAGGAGCTTGTGACCCTTCTGCCGCAGCAGTGGATCGACCGTCTCAATGGCACGGCTCACGACGTCCTGCAGGAAGACCGGCTGACGGCGCAACTCGATACGACCGCGGGTGATGCGCGACACGTCGAGCAGGTCGTCCACCAGTCGCGCCAGATGGGTTACCTGCCGTTCGATGCTCGCCACCGCCTTGGCGGCCTGTGGGTCTGCAGCCACCGTGCGCGCCAGCACCTCGCCCGAATTGCGGATGGGAGCGAGTGGATTGCGCAGCTCGTGCGCGAGCATCGCCAGAAACTCGTTTTTCTGCTGGTCCGCGGCTTCCAGCTCCCGCTGCTGTTCCTGCAGGGCCTTGCGCGCGGCGACATGCGTCGAAATGTCGCGGAAGTAGCACACCACGCCGTAACGGCCGTCCTGCAGGCGGATGCGGCTGATCTGCCACTCGTAGTACTCAGTTACGGCGCGATCCAGGCGGTTCTCGGCACGCTCGGCGGTGAAATAGGGCTCGCCGGTCTGCAGCGTATGGCGGAAGCGGCGTACCAGCTCGTTTGCGTAGCCGCGGGGCCACAGGATGCGCATCACGCGCTCGAAGTCACTCCCCAGAACGTCCGGAATGTCCCCGAACACCAGCCGCGCGGTCGGGTTCACCTCCCGGATCCTGAGGTCGGCGTCCACCACATAGATACCCAGGGGTGCCTGGCCGAAGAGCGTCTCGTACTGCGCATTGCGATCGGCAATCACGGCGAGCGCCCTATTGCGCTCCAGCAGCGCGCCCACACGCGCCAGCAGCTCGCGCGCGGAGAACGGTTTCACCAGGTAATCGTCGGCGCCGGCGTCGATGCCCTCGACGCGCGCCTCTTCACCGGCGCGCGCGGATAACAGCACGACCGAGACACTCTTGAGCGCCGACTCGGCGCGTACCCGCCGCAGCAGTGCAAAGCCATCCAGCTTCGGCATCATGATGTCTGAGAGCAACAGGGCGGCCCGCTCGCGCTGCAGAGCCGCGAGCGCTGCCTCGCCATCCGCCACCGCCTCCACCTGGTAATACGGCTCGAGGAGCTCCTTGAGGTAGGCACGCATGTCGGCGTTATCGTCGGCCAGCACGATGCGCGCACCGAGGGTCGAGGCGAATCGCGCCTGATGCGCCGATTGTTCGACCTCGCCGCGGCCGGCCGCCTCGGTGTGCGGCTCCCGGTCCGGAACCCAGCGCAGCGCCTCCTGCACGAAGGCCTGGGTACCGATAGCGGTAGAGGCCGACGCACGCGTCTGCTTCAGATGCTGCGAGCGCAGGTGCGCCGAGCCGTACGGCAAACGGACGCTGAAGGTGGTGCCGGCGTTTACCTCGCTGCGCACCTCGATACTGCCACCGTGCAGGCGCACGAGCTCCTGCACCAGCGCAAGGCCAATGCCGGAGCCCTCGTGCGTGCGCCCGTGGGTGCCCTCGACGCGATGAAAGCGTTCGAACAGCCGCGGGATCTCGTGTGCCGGCACGCCGACGCCCGTGTCCTCGACCTGCAACAGCGCCCCGCCATCCTCAGCCGTGCGCAGCCGCAGGGTGACGCGGCCGCTCAGTGTGAACTTGAAAGCGTTGGAGAGCAGGTTGAGCACCACCTTCTCCCACATCTCCCGATCGACATAGACCGGCTGCGGCAACGGCGGACAATCGACTTCGAATTCAAGACCGGCGCGCTCCATCGCCGAGCGGAAGGTACTCGCCAGGTCGGCGGTGCAGGCAGACAGGTTTACCGGCTCATAAAAGGCACGGACCTTGCCGGCTTCCAGGCGCGAGAAATCCAGGAGCGAGTTGACCAGTTTCAGCAGACGCAGCGAGTTGCGGTGCGCAAGCTCGAGGCGCGACCGCGCATCCGGCAAGAGGCGCGGGTCGCCCAGCAGTTCCTCGAGCGGCCCCAGGAGCAGGCTGAGGGGCGTGCGAAACTCATGACTGACGTTGGAGAAGAAGGTGGTCTTGGCGCGGTCGATCTCCGCCAGCGCCTCGGCGCGGCGTCGCTCCTCATCGTAGGCGCGGGCATTGGTCAGCGCCTGGCCAAGATAAACGCCGGCCTGCTCAAGAAAGTTCTGGTAACGCTCATCGAACACCAGGCGCGGGCTCAGGCCCAGCACCAGAATCGCGGCAACGTCGTCATAGCCGGGCGCCGTAACGGGTGCGAGCAGCGCCCGTTCCACGGGCTGCGGCCAGCGGCCGGCCACGATCTGCAGGCTCGCAAGATCCGTAACGACGATCGGCTGGCGGGAGCGTGCGACCGCGGCGAGCGGCCAGCGGCCGCCGTCTCGCGTCAGATCCTGCGCGCCCTCGAGCCCGAGGGTTGCGAGTTCCACGCCGACCGCGGCGACCGGCAGCGCCGCTTGCTGCCCGCGCTCCACCACGAGCGCCGCCACGAACGGCAGATCGCTGGGATTCTGCGCCAGGGACTCCACCGCAACGTGGCACGCCTCGTGCGCGGTGGAAGCACGCTCGAGAAAGCTTGCACGCGCGCCCAGATCGCGCAGCGTGTGCTGCCGGCGCGCGGCCAGTACACCCTCGGTGACCTCCGTGACGACGCACAGCATGCCGGCGATGCGGCCGCCGTCGTCGTACACCGGACTGTAAGAGAAGGTGTGGTAAGTCTCCTCGGTAAAGCCGCTGCGCTCGAGAAACAGCAGCAGGCCTTCGTCCCAGGTCGACTGCCCTTGCTCGAGTACCTGGCGGATGCGCGGGCCGATATCGGACCAGATCTCCTCCCACACCTTGTCGGAGCGCGCCCCCAGCACCCAGTCACGCTTGATGCCGACGGTCGGCAGGTATGCATCGTTGCAGAAGAACGTGAGATCCGGACCCCAGAGCATCCACATCGCATAGCGCGAGTCGAGCATCACCCGCACGAGTGTCTTGAGCGACTGCGGCCACAGCCCCTGCGGCCCGAGCGGATGGCGAGCCCAGTCAAATTCCCGGATGCGGCGTCCCATCTCCCCGCCGCCGGCGAAAGGATCCGCGGGCGCGGGCGTCGCGGTCACCGGATCGCTGCGGCGGACAGGTTGCTCAAGCGTTTGCAACATGCGGCGAAATCTTACACGCACTGTTGGGTTCCGCGAGGCGCAGTAACGCCGGCGCAGGCGCCGCACCCGCTGCTTCGTCAGATAGGTCCTACAATCGGGCCGCAGCGACCTGTCGGATCCAACACGGGCGCTCGCCGATCGCGAAACAAGGCCGGGCGTGAGTGGACGGTGCGGCAACGCGCCCTTCAGCTTGGAGGGCCGCCGGTTTGCCGTGGTGTCCCGCAGTAGCGCTTGAAGTCGCGCGCCGACAGCGGCTCGGAAAAATAGTGACCTTGGGCCAGCTGTACGCCCGCGGCGCGCAGCGCCCCGGCCTGGAAGGCGGTCTCGACGCCCTCGGCAATAATCTGCACCGATGTCGTTTGCAACAGCGCGGTGAGGCCGTTCAGCCACGAAGCCTGCGGTCTCTCGGGCGCCAGTTCGGCCACGAGCTGCTGGTCGATCTTGACGAAGTCGAAGTTGCAGCGCGTGAGCAGTGCCAGGTTCGCGCCGGAGAGGGTCGTGTCATCCAGTGCGACCCGCGCGCCAGTGGCGGGAATGCTGTTGAGCGCATCAAGGCCAAGCTGGTCGGGGACGCCGCGCTCCGTAACCTCGACGATGATCTGCCGGATGCGTGCGCGCAGTCCTGATTTGGTTGCGGCATAGTCAAGTCCGCCCCGGCCGAGAATCTCCGGCGGCACGTTGATGCTGATGTGCACCGCCTCGTGACCGCCGAGCCAGTCTCCCAATTCCACTGCCACGGTGTCGATGACCCAGTAGGTGAGCATGCCCGACAGAGGCGTGTTATCCGTCAACGGGATGAACTCAGAGGCTGTGAGGACCGTGTTCTCGCGACGCCACCGGATCAGCGATTCGCCCCCAAAGCAGGCGCCGTCAGCGAGAGAGACGATCGGCTGATACACAAGAAAGAACTCCCGTGCTTCGAGCGCCGAACGAATCGTATTGATATCCATGAACCTTTAGCCTCTGCCTTGAAGCTTAAGCGCCGTGCGACGCGCAGCCCGGCCCAGCAGCGGCTGGCATGAGACGGGCCCACACGCTCCTGGCCCCAGCGTACTGGAATCGCGCAAGAATCGCGATCTCGCGCCACCGCCCTTGACACGCAAGGGCAACACCGCAGGCTTGCGTTCCAGCCCCGAAAAGAAGGTGATTCCACTGGCGCGAGCGGGGACTGCGTTTGTGGTGACGACCGGACACAGGACCGGTACTTCACCGTCAAGGACGCCACCGCAACTGAGGCGACGTTGTGGGATTGCCGCTGACGCTGACCGTCCTCGAAAGACACGACCACTCCTATACCCGCGGCCCCCACGGCGAACCCGCGGCCTGGCAGTCTCTCGCTCCGCTCGCGCCCACACGGCGGCCCGTGTTCAATCAGCCATGAGTCATCCGGGCCCGAGGGAGCGAATCACAGGGTTCGGCCCCGGCTCCCGGTGCGTTCCGCGCCGCCGAATGCTGCAGCGGGTCTCGGCCGACAGCCCGTTGAGGCCTTAAGAGTCCGTTACTTGCGCTCACATCCCGCAGTCCGTAGAGGTGTTCTAATCGGCCTCGCGAAATGCGTCACCCCGACGCGCGAACTGCGGCACGGCTTCACCGGAGATCTGCCAACCATGCGCATTCCCCTGCTTGAGCTCATCGGCTGCGTCGGTGCAGGCGTCGCCGCGCTACTGGTCACCGGCTGCAACAGCACTACCGACAACACCACAGATACCACCACTCAGTCCGCGACCGGGGTGTGGAGCGGGTCCGATGCGGTGACCGGCCTTGGCGTCACAGCCATCATCAACTCCGGCGGCCAGGCGGTATTCATCCGCAGCGATGGGCTGCTGTTCACCGGGGCGGTGCAGGTCTCGGCCAGCACACTCGCCGTCACCGTCGACGGTTACCCTGATTTCAGCAGCGCCTTCAGTGACGGCTCGGATTACGGCATCGGCACGCTGAGCGGCACCGTGACGACCGGCGCTACCCTCACCGCAGCACTCAGCTTCATGACCAACGGCAAGACTTCGATGACCGGTAACTGGTCACTCACCTACGAAGCGCTCTCAAACACGGCCTCCTCGATGACCGCGATCAGCGGTAACTACACCGACGGCGCCACCGGAACAACGCTCTCCATTTCCACCACCGGTGGCATGAGCGGTCAGAACGCTGCGAACAGCTGCACACTGACTGGTTCCGTGTCGACCGCCGACAGCACGCACAATGTCTACGAGGTGGCCTACACCTATGCCGGCTGCACGGGAACCTATGCGGCGGTGAATGGCGTGCAGTTCACCGGTCTTGCCACGCTCAACTCCACCGTCTCGCCCGCCCTGGTGATCATGACGGCCACGGGGACTTCGAGCGCCGGCGTGCCGTATGGCATCGTCTCCTCGCTGAACGGTAGTTGAGAGTCGGGCCATCGGCCGGGGAGGAATTGACAGACATTGTCGACGCCCATCGGCCGTAAAGCCCCGAGTGACTCGCGCACAATGCTTTGAAATACCGGATCTTTCCAGGTCACTGGGCTTTTCGCGGTAATTAAACTGAGGCATGACCTGCGATTTGCTGCGGGCCCGAAGGGTGGACCCGAATGGCTCTGGGTCGGCCCGGTCGCACGCCCGTACTGCCGCTGCCGGGGCCACCAATCCGGTCAGGTTGTCGACGTCAAGGCAGACGAGCAAACTTTTTGTTGATGCTCCGAAATCAGACGCCGTTTGATATCTTGCAACTCTGCTAAGGCTCGGCGTGATCTCAGACCGTCGTTGATATTGATGTACGCGCCCGTGAAGAACATCAGCAAGAGCAAGGTTATCGCGCCGGGTATAACCCACAGGCGCTGCCGGAACAGGACTCCACGCCTGACCGGCGTCTCGACCCATCGATAGGAAAGCCATGCAACCGGTACGCTCATCAGGACAATAGTCGTGGCTGCGCCGACAGACAACTCGCCTGGCGAGACATAGCGCGCAAAGGCCAGTAAGGGCCAGTGCCAGAGGTACAGCGAGTAAGAGACGAGCCCTAACCACACCGGCGATCCATGCGCGAGCGCCTTTCCGGTGTAAGTGCGGTGGTAGGCGTTCGACCAGATCACGGCGGCCGTACCTAGACGGGAACAAGTGCCGCGACACCCGGCAACCTAGTGCTCTTGTCATAGAGAACTGCAGCGCACCAGATTGCAGCCAACCCCGTGGCGCTCATCAGTTCCTTGCGCGCATGCGCTGGAGACTTTCCCCTTGCCTTCCGCAAGGTAAGCATTGCCAGCAGCGCCCCGAGCAAGAGCTCCCAGGCCCGAGAGGGCGCAAGAAAGAACGCCGCGTCCGGATACCTGTAGCTCCACCAAACACTCACGCAGAACGAGCAGACCAAAAGGACCAACACGATCCATGCCGCGCGCTGCTTTGCGTATCGTGTCAACACATACAGTATTAGCGGCATGACGAGGTAGTACTGTTCCTCGACCGACAGTGACCACGTGTGGAGCAATGGCTTCGTTTCTGACGGCGAAGTGAAGTAGCCAGACTCCAGCCAGAAATAGACGTTTGAAGAGAAAAATGCCTGCGTCAGTACTTCCCGACCCACGCCTTTGTAGTCGCTTGGGAAGAATATGATCCAGCCAGCGATCAGGGTGAATAGGACGACAACGCCAAGAGCCGGCAGAATTCTTCGAGCCCTACGGGCCCAGAAGCCGCTCAAACTGAAGCTGCCTTTCCCGAACTCTCTTAGTATTAGGGAAGTGATCAGGTAACCTGATATGACGAAGAAGACATCCACGCCCACGTAACCGCCGCTGAAGAATGTCCAGCCGGCGTGGAATAGCACTACAGGTACGATGGCGAGTGCGCGCAAGCCATCGATGTCGGGACGATATTGCTGCTCCAATATGACGGCCTGGCTCATTGACTCGACGTTCCGCCCCCGTTCTCCGCGTAACCGAGTGACCCGCTGACAAAGTGAATGCGTTCTTCGAACCGCAGTATCTCCCTACGGGTAACTCACGGTGAAACGCTTGGATGCGAACGGCTCCGCAGGAAGCGGTCGACGGTTTGGAGGAAGTTACTCAAAATAATTGGCGGTGGGCTGAGTCCAGAGCGAACTCGTCTCAGCGAATGACCCCGATAACAGGGAAATTTGCAGGCAATTCGGACCGGACCGGTCCCAAAATGGGGCCTGACTGTCAGTAATCCAATGCAATACCACTGCTTTCTGGATTCGAGGTTATCGTGCAAGATGCACCGAACAGGGACCAGGCAGGGAAACTGCAGGGAATTTCCGCCGCGAGGGAAGTACAAAGTGGTATTTCCGTACCAGTCTTTAGCGTTTGAGATTTCTCGCCTGCACTACAGTTCCCGCAGTCGCAGCGAACGCATCGAAAACCCTTGGCGAAGCTATGAACCTGCGGCATTTCCTTCCCCGGGGCCCATTGCGCCAATCTATTTGCCTCACCCGGCATTGCCCATGGTTGTCCAGAAAGAGCTCGGTGGCATCGAATTTAATCTCCGGATAAGGGGTGATAAACGCGGGTCTTTGCCGGTTACCGCTCAGATTTTCGTGGTTCGCTCGGGGTGTTCGGCCGAACAGCAAGGGAGTCCGGAACTGCCGCCATGAACCATTCTCCGACAAACACAGATTCAGGCTTGTCTGGCGCGCCGCGCTTCGCTTGGATGTGGTCGCCGGTCTGACGGCTGCCGCGGTCGTGCTGCCCAAAGCCATGGCCTACGCAACGGTCGCCGGGCTACCGGTCGCCGTAGGACTGTATACCGCTTTCCTTCCGATGGTGATTTACGCGCTGCTCGGCTCATCGCGCGTACTCAGTGTTAGCTCCAGCGCTACGCTGGGCATCCTGACAGGGGCCCAGCTCAGCCTGGTCGTACCGGACGGGGACCCGGCTAAGCTGATCGCGGCAACGGCCACGCTGACCGCTCTGGTCGGCGCGGATCCTGTTGCTCGCGAGGCTGCTGCGCCTGGGATTTGTCGCCAACTTTATTTCTGCGCCGGTACTCACCGGATTCAAGGCCGGTGTCGGCCTTGTTATCGTATTAGATCAGCTACCGAAACTCCTCGGAATCCACATCACCAAGCACGGATTCTTCGTCGATCTGCTGAGCGTTGTACGCCACCTTCCCGGAACCTCGCTGATGACATTGGGGGTCGCCGCGGCGACTTCGCTGCTGCTGATTGGCATGAAGCGCCTGTGGCCGCATTCTCCGGCGCCGCTAGTCGCAGTTGCAGGAGGGATCGCTGCGTCGTGGTTCTTTGGGCTGCCGTCACTGGGCGTGTCGACGGTCGGCCTGATCCCGAAAGGATTCCCGTCTCTGACGATGCCGGATCCTGCGTTGATCGCACAACTGGCGCCGGGGGCGCTCGGGATTGCGCTGATGAGCTTCACCGAGACGATTGCGGCGGGTCGCGCCTTTGCCCGCCCCGAGGATCCTCCCATCGACCCCAACCGCGAATTGATCGCGACGGGCGCAGGCAATCTCGGCGGGGCGCTGCTCGGTGCAATGCCGGCCGGAGGCGGCACGTCGCAGACCGCAGTGGTGCGTGCCGCGGGGGGGCAGTCGCAAAAGACATCTCTGGTGACGGCGAGTATTGCGGCGGCGACGATGCTGCTGCTTGCGCCCCTCCTGGGCTTGCTCCCGAATGCCACCCTCGCAGCCGTCGTCATCATCTATTCCGTCGGCCTGATCCAACCCGCCGAGTTCCGCGCCATTCGCAACGTGCGCAGGATGGAATTTCGCTGGGCAATCATCGCTGCGCTTGGTGTACTAGTCTTGGGCACGCTCAAGGGCATTGTGGTGGCGATCATCGTGTCGCTGATCGGGCTCTGCAGCCAGATTGCCCACCCGCGCGTGTCGGTCATTGGCCGTAAGCGCGGAACCGACGTCCTGCGACCCCTCTCGCCCGAACACCCGGACGACGAGACCTTCGAAGGTCTGCTGATCGTGCGGCCGGAAGGGCGCCTGTTCTTCGTCAACGCGCAAAATGCCACTGAGCAGATCAACGCACTGATTACGCAGTACAAGCCACGCGTATTGGCAGTGGACATGAGCCGGGTACCCGATATCGAATACTCGGCATTACAGGCGCTTATAGAGGCCGAGAAACGCATGACCGAACGCGGCGCCATATTATGGCTCCTGGAGCTGAATCCTGGCGTACTCGAGGTCGTACGAAAGGCCGGGCTGGATCAGCGACTCGGCCGCGAGCGCATGCTTTTCAACGCGCGCGTAGCGATCGAACATTATCAGTCGCTGCAGGTCGCAGGCGGCTCGGCAAAATCTCCCGTATCTTGACCCTGCATCCGCTCGAGCTACGTATTTCCCCGTAATGACTTTGAGTGACCCGGTGAAACAATGGCATATGTATCTATGTCTCCGCGCTAAAGGTCACAACGATGAGTCACGAGTCGTCAGAACAATCATCGGCAAAATATTGGTTACGGCAGTCAAAAGGCCGGCAAGCACTCCAAGAAGAAGCCGGAAAAGCTCAGCTCGGAAAGAGTTCGAGAGCCAACTGGAAAAGCTGGACGCTGAACTTGTCAAACTGCAGTATTGGGTGCAGAAGAAGGGTCTGCGGGTGATTGTCTTGTTCGAAGGACGCGACGCCGCGGGTAAGGGCGGAGTCATCAAGCGCATTACCGAGCGAGTGAGCCCGCAGGGTATTTCGTGTTGTCGCGCTGCCGGCGCCAACGGAACGTGAAAAATCCCAGCTGTACATGCAACGCTACATGCAGCATTTTCCGGCCGCTGGCGAAGTAGTCCTTTTTGATCGCAGCTGGTACAACCGCGCGGGGGTCGAGCGAGTCATGGGGTTCTCCCCCGAGGCTCAGGTCGAACGATTCCTATTACTATGTCCTTTGTTTGAGCGTGCCTTCGTTGAGACCGGGATCATCCTCATTAAATATTGGTTCGAGGTGAGTCAGGAGGAGCAAACGCGGCGATTTGAATCACGGATCAACGACGGCCGTAAGATCTGGAAGTTGAGCCCGATGGACCTTGAGTCGCACCGGCGCTGGTACGACTTCTCACGCGCCAGGGACGAAATGCTGGAGGCGACGGATACCCCGATCGCGCCATGGTATATCGTCGATGCAGACGATAAACGGCGCGCTCGCCTCAATTGTATTTCGCATCTGCTCAGTCTCATCCCCTATCGCGAAGTGAAGCGCGATAAGGTCAAGTTGCCCGACCGCCAGAAGGCCAAGGGATATCAGGAGCCGGTGAATCGTAACTACAAGAAAGTGCCTCAAGTTCACTGAGCAGAAGGACATGCTGTCGACCTCCCGGATATGAGTCTGCGACTTCCAGCCCCGTAGGAGGCAACGGCCGGTGGAGTCTGGTCGCCCTCTTCCGGGATATCGTTGTCGGTATCTTCGTCATGAACGATGATTCATGCGAATTCTCGGCCGAAGCCTACGAGACTCGAGAGACATTTCCGGACAAGGCGAGAGCTGGAGCGAAGCCAATGCGTAGCATATCGATTGCAGTCATAACCTCGGCATTACTCTCAGGGTGTGGCGGACACGGCACAGCCGCAGACGGATCGCAGCCGACTGAAGTCGCGGTGATTGTGGTATCACCCCGCACTACTCCCGTCACGTTCGAATATGTGGGCCAGACGCAGAGTTCGCACGAAGTGCAGATCGTCGCCCGCGTGAATGGCTTTCTCCAGCAGCGCGTATACACCGAAGGAAGTCTCGTCAAAGCCGGTCAGGTCATGTTTCGGCAGGACGCAAGCCCTACCAAGCAGCACTCAATGCCTACAACGGTGCACTCGCCGAGCAGCAGGCGCGCCTGCAGGTTGCCGAGGACAACCTGGCTCAGGTCAAGCCGCTCGCTGCCTTGAATGCGCTCTCCCAGAAGGACCTGAGTGATGCGACCGGGCAGCAACAGGCGGCCGCCGCCGCCGTCCAGACAGCCAAAGCCAATGTGGAGCAAGCGCAACTCAATCTGGGCTATACCACCATCAGCCACTCCGGTGACGGGATACTCGAGTTACGCCCGCGCACAGGAGGGTCAGTACCTGAATGGGCAAGGAAGCCTGCTGACATACGTCGACCAGGTCGATCCGATCTGGGTCAACTTCAATCTGTCCGAAAACGACATGCTGAATTTCCGGGCGCAGCAGGCAACTGGTCAGCTTAGCCTGCCCACGGCTGACAGTTTCGAGGTCGAAGTCGTGCTTGCGAACGGCGCGATCTTCCCACACAAGGGTCGCATCACGTTTACCAATGCCGACTACAACCAGCAGACCGGCACGTTTCTGCTGCGCGCCACGTTTCCCAACCCTGACGGGACCCTACGGGCGGGGCAGTTTGTGCGCACGCGCGTCTCCGGTGCAACACGGCCGGACGCGATTGTCGTACCGCAGAAGGCCGTCCTGCAGGGTGCGCAGGGCCATTTCGTCGTCATCGTCGATAAAGACAACAAGGCGCAGTTTCGGCCGGTGGAGGTTGGACCTTGGGACAGTGATAACTGGTTCATTACCCGTGGCCTGGCGGCCGGCGATACCGTCGTCGTCGATGGTGTCATGAAGCTTGCTCCCGGCGTACCGGTAAAGATCGTCGATGCGGCCGCAAAGTCGGCCTCCGGGGATTCCCCGCCCGCCGCGCCGGCTCATAAGTAAGGAGAGATCGTTCATGCTCTCCCACTTTTTCATTGACCGTCCGATCTTTTCTGCGGTAATTGCGCTAGTCATCTCAATCACCGGCCTGGTCGCGATGGTCAAACTGCCTATCGCGCAGTATCCCCAGGTCACCCCTATCCAGATCCAGGTGACGGCGAACTACCCGGGCGCGAACGGCACGCTGGTGGCGCAAAACGTGGGCGCGCCGATCGAGCAGCAGGTCAATGGCGCCAAGAACATGATCTACATGTCGTCGACCAGTTCCTCGACCGGGAACTACACCCTGACGGTGTACTTCACGCTCGACACCGATCCGGCGCTGGCACAGGTTGACGTGCAGAATCGCGTGAATCAGGCGATGGCGCAGCTGCCGCAAGCGGTCCAGGCGCAGGGCGTCAACGTGCAGGAGAAGACTTCCACCTTCCTCATGGTGCTGGCGTTCTTTTCCCCCGATGGCAGATACGACAACGATTACGTTTCCAACTACACCAACGTGCAGATACTTGGTGCCATTAACCGGATCAATGGCGCCAACCAGGCGGCCATCTTCGGTGTGCCCCAGTATGCGATGCGGGTATGGTTAAAGCCCGATCGCATGGCACAGCTGGGCATCGATAGCACGGAAATCGCGAGCGCCATTACCCACCAGAACCAGCAGTTCCCGGTCGGCCGCATCGGCAACCCCCCTACGCCGTACCCGATCACGCAGACTTTTCCGATCACAACGGCCAGCATCAGCGAACCGGCGCAATTTGACGACATGATTTTGCGCGCCGAAAACCAGGGTGCGGCAATCGTGCGCGTTAAGGACGTCGGTTACGCAAGACTCGGCGCGCAGAGCTACACCCTGCGCACGAGCTACCAGGGGAAGCCAGCGACGCTGATCGCAATTTATCAGCAGCCGGGCGCCAACGCGATCCAGGTGTCCAAGGATGTGCGCGCGACCCTCGCGACGCTGTCAAAGAGCTTCCCAACGGGCCTGAAGTACGAGATCGCGCTCGACACGACCCTGTTCGTGCAGGCGTCGATTCACGAAGTGGTGAAGACATTCTTCGAGGCCGTGGTGCTGGTCGTCCTGGTCGTGTTCATTTTCCTGCACAGTCTGCGTCTCACCATCATTCCGACGCTGGCGGTACCCGTATCGATCCTCGGCGCCCTTCTTGGCATGTTGGTATTCGGCTTTTCGATCAACATGCTCACGCTGTTCGGAATGATTCTCGCGATCGGGCTGGTAGTGGACGATGCCATCGTCGTCGTCGAAAACACCGAACGTAACATGGTGGAGTTCGGGTTGACGCCTAAGGCCGCGGCCAAGCGTGCGATGGACGAAGTGAGCGGCCCGGTCATTGCAGTGGTGCTGGTGCTCGACGCTGTTTTCATCCCGGTAGCCTTTCTCGGCGGCATCACCGGCGCACTCTATAAGCAGTTTGCCGTCACCATCGCGATCTCGCTCCTCTTCTCCGGCATTTTTGCTCTTACGCTTTCGCCGGCGCTGGCCGCGATCCTGATGCAGGCCAAGCACGGCGAGAAGAAGGGATTCTTTAAATGGTTCGATAATACATTCGATCGCCTGAGTGCAAGCTACGTGCGCGGCGTCAAGCGTGTGATGACAGGCTGGCGCGTCGCGCTCGTGGTCTTCGCACTCGTAATTGTCGCGTGCGTAGCCCTGTTCAGGCTGTTGCCGACCGCATTCGTTCCGCAGGAAGATCAGGGATACCTTTTTGTGGCCTATTTTCTTCCCGATTCGGCCAGTCTTGACCGGACTGGGGAAGTCGGCCGGCAGGCTGCGGATGTCATGCGAGAAAATCCTGCCGTCGCCAATGTATCCCAGGTGGATGGCTACAGCCTGATCGACTCTCAGAACAAGACTAATTACGGCGTGCTGTTCGTCTCGCTCAAGGATTACGAAGAGCGTAAGACTGCGGCGTTTTCTGCCGAAGCGGTCCTAGCGGCGGCCCGAAAGCGCTATGCCCATATCTTGGGAGGTCTCGTCGTACCGGTCAATCCACCGGCAATCCCCGGCCTGGGCATTACTGCGGGCTTCCAGATTTGGATCGAACAGCAAGGCGGCGGCAACTTTGCGCAACTCAGCGGTGTAG
The DNA here is from genome assembly GCA_963806375.1 of uncultured Pseudomonadota bacterium. Taxonomy (GTDB): domain Bacteria; phylum Pseudomonadota; class Gammaproteobacteria; order Steroidobacterales; family Steroidobacteraceae; genus 13-2-20CM-66-19. Next base: position 1,989,596 of record CAWDXW010000003.1, on the reverse strand, counting down.
TCGAGAAAATTATCGCCGCGGCGCGCAAGCGACCGGAACTCGCCGGCCTCAACACGACCATCCGTCCCAACGGTCAGCAGCTGTTGGCCGAGGTCGACCGGGAGAAAGCGGAAGTATTGGGCGTGCCCGTCGAGAATGTCTATTCGACGATGCAGGTCATGTTCGGCTCGCTATACGTCGGGCAGTTTCCGAAGGACTCGCGGCTATATCAAGTCATTCTACAGGCGGAGCCGCAGTATCGAATGACTCCGGAGGACATCGGTAAGTTTTACGTCAAGAACCGGGAAGGCAAGATGATTCCGCTGTCGGCACTGGTGACGACGCGCTACGTGGCCGGCCCGGATCTGGTAACAAGATTCAACAACTATCCGGCCATCGCTATTAACGGGGCCCCCGCACCGGGCGTCAGCTCTGGTGCGGCCCTGGCTGCAATCCGCGAGGTCGCGCAGCAAGTCATGCCATCGAGTTATGCCTACGAATGGTCCGGCGAGGCACGCGAAGAAGTCTCGTCGGGCTCCACATCGACCATTGCGTTTGTTTTCGGACTGATCTTCGTATTCCTGATCCTGGCCGCCCAATACGAAAGCTGGTCGTTGCCGGCTGGAGTGATGTTGGCGGTTCCGTTTGCGATCCTGGGGGCACTGGTTGCCGTCGCACTGCGTGGCCTCCATAACGACCTTTACTTCCAAATCGGGCTACTCACCCTGGTAGGCCTCGCCGCCAAGAACTCAATCTTGATCGTGGAATTCGCGGTGGAGAAGAACCGCAAAGAAGGCATGAACTTCTTCGATGCGGCGGCCGAGGCAGCGAAACTAAGGCTGCGGCCGATCATCATGACGTCGTTCGCGTTCGTGCTCGGTTGCGTACCGCTGGCCATCGCTAGCGGCGCCTCCGCGAATAGCCGGCACTCAATCGGCACGGGCGTGATTGGCGGCACGCTCCTTGCGACGGTCGTCGCGATCTACTTCATTCCCATGTTCTATTGGTTGCTCGAGACGCTGAGCGCCAAGTTCTCGCGCCCCGCAAAGAGCGACGTATCGGCCGCGAAGAACGCCGAAGGCCTGGTGAACGCCCCGCACCCGGAGACTCGGGAGGGCCACTAACATGCGTAACGTATATGTCGCAATCGTGGCCGGCGTGCTGCTCGCCGGATGCAAGGTGGGGCCAAACTACCATCGTCCCAGCGTTGATGTGCCCACGACATACCGGCACGAGCCGGTGCAAGCCAGTGAAAGCGTGACCGCCAACGTTGACTGGTGGGCGCAATTCGACGACCCGGTACTCAATCAGCTGATCGCGGACGGGCTGGCGCACAACAAGAACATTAAAATCGCCGCCGCTAACGTCGAGCAGGCGAGCGCCGTCCTCACGAGCACCCGGTCGCCGTTGTTTCCGCAACTCAACTACCAGGCTGTGGGAGGACGTTACCGGTTTTCGCAAAACGGTACCATTGCGCTGCCCGGCAATCTGACAAATCCGACCAATGCCTACCAGGTACTTGCCGGTGCCAGCTGGGAGCTGGATCTTTGGGGGCGCATCCGTCGCCTCACCGAGTCGGCACAAGCCAATCTTCTTGCGACCGAGGAGGCTCGTCGTGGAGTCATCCTCAGCTTGACGGCTTCTGTTGCGAGTGACTATCTGAGTTTACGCGGTCTCGATGAACAGCTGGCCATGGCAGAGCGGACCTTAGGGGCCTACAACGAATCGCTACGGTTGATGGAGACCAAGTACAAATACGGCCGCGTTTCCGAGATGAATGTCGATCAGGCGCGTGCCCGTTACGAGACTGCCGCCGCGCAGATTGCGCAGATCAAAATAAACATCGCCGTCCTTGAAAATGCCCTGTCTATTCTGCTTGGCAGGAATCCCGGCGACATACCGCGTGGCAAGACCGTCTTCGATCTTGCGCTGCCGACAATACCCGCCGGTCTACCGTCGGAGCTGTTAGAGCGTCGTCCGGATCTGTTGCAAAGCGAGCAGCAGCTGGTTGCAGCCAACGCCCAGATAGGGGCTGCCAAGGCTCAATTTTTTCCCACGATCGCGCTGACTGGGGCGAGTGGCTACACCAGCACCGATTTCAATAACCTATTCAAGGGGCCCGCGCGGGTCTGGAACTACGGCGGCGGTATCGCCGGGCCAATTTTTAGCGGTGGATTGGTTTACGGTCAGTTCAAACAGGCTAAGGCGGCTCAGAAAGCGGCGTTGATCAGTTACGAGGCGGCGATCCAAAGCGCGTTCGCCGACGTCGATAACGCTCTTGTATCGCAGCAAGAGCTCGGAGAGCAGCTTGCGGCCCAGGAGCGCCTGGTGGTCGCGTTGCGGGGATATGAACAGCTTTCCCAGCAGTTGTTCGACAACGGCCGAGAACCCTATTCGACGGTGTTGCAGGCAGAACAGGATCTATTCCCAGCCGAACTGACCTGGGCAGCCGAACGCGCCGGACTGTGTATTGCCTATGTCAACATTTACAAGGCTATGGGGGGCGGCTGGATCGACGATGCGGATAAGCTTACGGGAGCAACGTCGGCGGTACCGCCCACGACCACCACGATCGCGGCTGCGGGGAATGCGTCTCGCTAGGCGGCTTTTGGAGCGGGGATTTGCAACTTGCGATTCATGTACTTGGATCCAATCTGCGCGGGATCCGGCGCCGGATCAACTTGGTCAATGCTTGATCGAATCAGCGCGAAGAATGACTCATGATTCGTCAAGCTCCCAACGATCTCACGCGCATTATCCTGGTCGTCCTGATGATCGGTGCATTGATTTTCGGGAGCCTGTGGACGCTGCTGCCATTCCTCGGCTCGTCTATCTGGGCGGCCACAATTGTCGTCGCCACATGGCCGCTGCTGCTTCGCGTCCAGCGTGCGACCGGCGGGCGCCGAATCGTTGCCACCGTACTCATGACCGCCGCGATGTCCGTGACGTTCATCGCACCGTTCTGGCTCACCATCGGTGTGCTCCTCGAAGCAACTGCGCAAGGACTTGAGCTGGCGCGCACGTTTTTGACGAAGGGACTCGGGCCGCCACCAAGTTGGGTGATCAGCCTGCCCTGGGTCGGCGAGCGAATCACCGAGAATGGCAGAAACTCGCCGCCGCCGGCCCGCAAGCGTTGGTCGAGATCACTCGTCCGTATGTTCGTTTGGCGGCGACCTGGCTGCTGTCGATCACCGGGGGACTTGGCCTCGTCATTGTGCATTTCCTTCTCACGACAATCATCACTGCGATTCTCTACGCGCGCGGTGAGCTTGCCGCGACAGGAGTGTTAATGTTTGTACGACGAATCGGCCAGGAGCGCGGCGAGCAGGCAGTTCGGCTTGCGGCGCAGGCGGTTCGGGGAGTCGCGCTGGGCGTGATTGTTACGGCGCTTGTGCAGTCCGTACTGGCCGGCTTGGGCTTGTGGATCTGCGGCGTGCCACGTCCGGGGCTTTTGCTCGCGGTGATCTTCGTTCTCGGCGTGACTCAAATCGGACCGCTACCAGTTCTCGTGCCGGCCACGATATGGCTCTACTGGTCGGGAAACACCGCCTGGGCCACCGTGCTACTCGTATGGACGGTTGTCGTAACTCCACTGGACAACATTCTGCGCCCGATTCTGATACGCCGCGGGGTGGATCTACCACTGCTACTGATTATCGCCGGGGTCATCGGCGGCCTGATCGCCTTCGGGGTGGTCGGTCTGTTTATCGGCCCCGTGATTCTTGCCGTCACCTACACATTACTTCAGTCCTGGATACGCGACGATAGAGGGTGATACCTCAGCGGTTTCCGCAGCTCAGCACAGACCGGGAGCCGAGCCGCCAATGCAAGGCGTAGGGAAAGGATCCTGTTTCGAAAGACGATCCGGACCGCTGTTTGAGCTTACTCGCTAATGTGCTGAATCGGCTCCGAATTTGTGGGATGGGTCGCCGCTGTACCTGGAGCGCACAAAGGCGATAATTTTCCAAAGATCATCGGCACTTTTAATTATGGCCCCGAAGGGCATCATGGATCCAACCACGCTCTCTCGACCTTTTCGGCTGTAACCCTGTTTTTGTAGTTCGTCGCTCCCGAGTGTGACCAAACGAAACAGCGTGTCGTCGTCGCCCCCGTAAACCCAAATATCGTTGGTCAGTGGAGGCCCCATTCCGCCACCTCCACCACCACCGTGGCAACCAGCGCATGAATAGCGCTGAAAATCCTTGCTGCCCTGCGCCACAATGCTCTGTTGAGAATCATTATAGGGATTCACCAACTTTCCCTTTGGCGTATTTTTGACTAACTCTTGCGGTGAGATCGTTTTGTAATCGACCGTTCCGGGCGCATCACCGGCCCACACCTCGCCAATGCCACCCAGCGCCATCACTATCGTTACGGTACGTGCAAAGACCCCTTTTTTCACTTCGACTCCCCACCAGTACGATCGTGTGCCGCTGATTTCGCCGCCCCGGAGAGGCCAGCAGCCATGATAACCGTTTCTCCGACATACGACTGCCCGGTCGGCGCCATCGACCGCGGCACAAGCGCTCGCGTCCTTGGACCGGCGCGCTTACTGAACCCTCGTCTGTCGCCGGGCAACGCGTTGCGCGCGCTGCGATACGCGGCTCCAAGCTCGCGCACCATCGGATCAGTACTCCCTGCCCGGCTCGCCGGACTGGCCCCAGGGGATGGCGCGAGAGCCCTTTCACGGGAGTACGATAACAACCTCAGCTCTGCATTGACGGTTGTGCTCGAGGAACATGTATGAAAAGAGGCCATTTTGTGCTCGCGGTCGCACTGCTCGGCGTAACGCTAACTACGGTCGCCAACGGGCAGGCCGCTCCTACGCCGGTCACGCCGAGCAAGGATGCACCCGCAGAACTTCGGGTGGCCGTGGTGATCGCGCCGCCCTTCGTCATGGAACAAAACGGCTCGCTGACCGGTTTTAGCATCGACCTCTGGAATGCGATCAGCGAGCGGCTCAAGCGCAGGTCCAGCTATACGCTCGAATCAGACGCGACTGGTTTGGAAGAAGCAATGCGATCCAACAAGGTGGATCTCGTTGCAGTGCCCATCTTTATCACTTCGGCACGTGACGAGGTATTCGATTTTTCGTATCCCATAATGGAGGCGGGACTGCAGGTCATGGTGCGGGATACTCACCAGAGTGCGCAAAACCAGAATCCATTGCGAGACATGCTGCGTCTGATAATTTCGCGAACTACAGCCGTATGGCTTGCCACGGCACTGGTGCTGGTGCTGATTCCGGCTCACGTTGTCTGGTTGCTCGAATGGCGGTACGAGGACGGCATGATTTCGAGCCGCAAGTACTTTCCTGGTATCTTTGAGGCAATCTATTGGGCGCTATCTACTTTGACCTGCCAGGCGCAAACCATGCCAAGCCGCTGGCTTGGGCGCGCTATCTCTGTCTACTGGATGTTCGTGAGCGTGATCTTCATTGCGTTCTACACAGCCCAACTGACAACGGCTTTGACTGTCGAACAGATTCGCGGCGCCATCCAGGGGCCAGACGATTTGCCTGGTAAACAGGTTGGTACGCTCGCGCGTACCCTCGCAGTCGGCTATCTTCGTGATCGTAGCGCACAGGTACAGGAGTTCCCGTCGCTCGATCAAATGTACAAAGCTCTCTTGGACAAGAAAATAGACGCGGCTTTCACCGCCGCACCGATCCTGCGTTACTACGCGGTTCATGCGGGGCAGGGGCAAGTGAAATTGGTAGGTCCTGAGATCAACATTGCCCCGGCGGCCATCATGGTGCAGTTGAATAGTCCGCTGCGCAAACGGATCGACGCGGCGTTGCTCACCCTTAGAGAGGACGGCACGTACCGGAAACTCTACGCCACCTGGTTCGGCAGCGAATAGAGCGCTATCGGGCGCCACCTGCAGGGGCCGCGAAGATCCTGCCCCCACTGTGGCGATGGGTGCGCAGGTCTGCTCGAGATGGGGCGCATCTGACTGCCTGCTTCACCAGTTTCGTGAACTGCTCGACGATCTCCGGGCTGCGACCGGACTAGGGATCAAAGCTCTCCAGCGCCTCGCATCTGATCAGGTGGCGACTGGCGTAGTGCCCAAACACGCTCGAACGGCCGAATTTAGTGTCGGATAAATCTTCACTTTTCGCGTTTCCTCTACGAAGCTGCGGGAATCTGCCCACTGACTCCACTGCGCTTTGCGTCCAGCTGCCACCAAAGTAATGCCGCGGCCTTGCAGCTCATCCACAAGTTCCTGAGTCGTCTGCAGTCCAGTGGCATCAACCATCGTGATGGGAATCATGTCCAAAACAATCCATTTTGGAAGAGTTGACGCAGCCTGGATTGCTTCGAGGATTCCGCGTTTGAAGTACGGAGCGTTGAAAAACACGATGGGCGCATTGAAACGAAGTACGAGCAGACCGGGAATCGTCTTGGCTTCTGGGTGACGATCAAGTGCGTGATAACCTGGCATGCCTTCTACTTTCCCCAGGAGCTCAATTTTGGGTCTTGCGACGAGCCGCACGAACCGAACGATCGCGAGAATAACTACAAACAGAATGGCTTGAATCGCCCCTATCGCCACGACGCCTAGAGTCGCGAGAATCGAGAGTGCGAATTCTCGGCGCTCGATTCGGTAGATTACTTTGAGCGCCTTCAAATCGATCAGCGAGAATCCCGCCTTCACCAGCACTGCGCCGAGTGCTGCAATCGGCACAAAACGCAGCGGGCCGGTAAAGAATATGAGGACTAGAGCGATAGTTCCTGCTGCAACGAGCCCTGCGACCTGTGTTCGCCCGCCACTTGCATCATTCATGGCGGTGCGTGAATCCGCTCCACTGATCGCAAATCCCTGCGAGAGGGCGGAGGCAATGTTTGCCATTCCCAATGCTGCGAATTCCCGATCGGCGTCCACATCGTACCGGTTTCGGGCCGCGAAACTTCGCGAGGTCAGCATCATGCTGGAGAATGTCACAAGCGCAAGTCCCGCGGCGTCGCCGAGTAGCGATGGGACCAGTTCCAGGGGAAAGGTGGGAATATGCAGATGAGGCAATCCCGCTGGCACTTCACCGACAATTCTTATGCCAAGACGTTCCAGTCCGAAGAAGCGCACCACTAGCGCGCTCAAAACGATAGCAACCAGTGCAGCAGGCACACGCTTCAACAGCTTCGGGGTAACCAGGAGCACCACAAAGGTACCGAGTCCGACGGCCAAGGTAGGCCAGTGCGTTTCACCAAGCTTGCTAACGAACTCCAGAAGCCTCGGCACGATCCCGCCTCGATCGATGGCAAAGCCGAATATCTTGCCAATCTGGCCCAGGATGACGCTCAAAGCGATCCCGTTCAGAAAGCCAACCAGGATCGGCTTCGATAGAAAGTCTGCCATCACCCCGAGCCGCAAGAAACTCGCGCCGACACACAAGAAGCCTGCAAGGAAACATAGCGTTACCGACAAAGATTCGTAGTCCTGCGGATTGCCCTTGGCCAGTGGGGCGACGGCGGTTGCAATCAACGCGCAGGTGGCCGCGTCCGGACCCATTATCAATTGCCGCGACGTGCCGAACAGCGCGTATGCGACAAGCGGAAGAATGCTGGAGTAGAGGCCGACCGCTGGATTAAAGCCGGCCAATTGTGCGTACGCGACGCCAACAGGCAACGCCACCGCCGCCACAGAGAGACCGGCGACCAAGTCATGGGGCAAATTGGAGCGATTGTAGGGCCAGAGTGCTGGCAGGCCAGGCGCGATCTGAAACAACTTGGCGCGCCAAGTACTTGTTTCGGGTTTAGCGGGATCAGCCAATACCGATTACCTCAGAAGCGTTTCCGGAACAAATCCTTGAAACTTCGCGTGGTCATCGTATCCGGCTTCGAAAATTTCGCCAATTTCACCTTCTCACGGAAACGTTCGCCTGTCGGAGAAGAACGCTTAAGCCCAAGAGATCGGACAAAGATTAGGCGCCGCGCCCCGAAGGCGGTCCATCCGTATAACCCACGATAGCCCGTAGCTGGCATGGACTACGCGGCGCTTCACCTTGCGTTCAAACGGGGGTATCAAAACCGTTTTTCAGATCGCCATCAATCTCTCGTCTAACTTCCACGCGATTAAGGCGGTCTTGCCCCAGATGAAGGGCAGGAACTGGGGCCGGATCGTCAACATCGCCTCCGTGCACGGCTTGGTCGCGTCGGTGGAAAAATCGGCCTACGTGGCCGCAAAGCACGGCGTGCTGGGGCTGACCAAGACGGTGGCCTTGGAGGTGGCCGCGACGAGCATCACCTGCAACGCCATCTGCCCTGGCTGGGTGCTGACGCCTCTCGTACAGCGGCAGATCGACGACCGGGCCGAGCGCGAAGGAATCCCTGTCGAGCAGGCGAAGGTCGAGTTGCTGGGGGAAAAACAGCCTTCCGGTGAATTTGCTACGCCGGAGCAGATCGGCGCGCTGTGCGTGTTTCTCTGCTCGGAGGCCGCGGACCAGATCCGCGGCGTGGCACTCCCGGTGGACGGCGGCTGGCTGGCCCAGTAACGCATAACTCAAGGAGTCCAGATGAAGGTTCTCCCTCTCGCCGAAGCGGTAGCTCTGATCCCCGCCGGCGCCAGTCTGATGATCGGCGGCTTCATGGGTGTGGGTACGCCCGAACGCGTTGTCGACGAACTGGTGCGTCAGGCCAAGCGCGATCTCACGGTGATCGCCAACGACACCGCGATGCCGGGTGTCGGCATCGGCAAGCTGGTGCAGCACGCGCCTGGTTAAGAAGGCGATCGCGAGCCACATCGGCCTGAACCCTGAAACCCAGCGCCAGATGATCGCCGGCGAGATGGAGGTCGACTTGGTCCCGCAGGGCACGCTGATCGAGCGCATCCGTGCCGGCGGCTTCGGGCTCGGCGGCATCCTAACCACAACCGGGTCGGCACGGTCGTCGAACAAGGCAAGCAGAAGATCGCTGTCGACGGCAAGGAGTACCTGCTCGAGCCGGCGCTGCGGGCCGACTTCGCGCTGGTTCATGCCTTCCTGGCCGACTACCTCGGCAACCTCGCCTACGCGCTGACCGCGCGCAACTTCAACCCGGTGATCGCGATGGCCGCGGACATCGTGATCGTCGAAGCCGACAACACCGTGCCCGTCGGGGTGATCTCACCGGACCACGTCATCACACCCGCCCCGCTCGTGGACTACCTCATTGCGCAGAGCTGACCCAATGGACGCCCAAACAATCATCGCCAAACGCATCGCGCTCGAGCTGCGCGACGGCATGCTCGTCAATCTCGGCATCGGCATTCCGACCCAGGTCGCCAACTATCGTTCCGGCTGGCGTCCGCGTGTTCTTCCAGTCCGAGAACGGACTTATCGGCACTGGCGCCGGTGCCGGAGGAAGGCATGCATCACAGGCTGCTGACCGACGCCGGCGGCCAGCCGGTCACCGCGCTGCCGGGCGCCTGCACCTTCGACAGTGCTATGTCCTTCGGCCTGATTCGCGGCGGACATCTCGACATGACAGTGCTCGGCGCGCTGCAGGTCGATCACTCCGGTCGGCTGGCCAACTGGATGATCCCGGGTACGATGGTCCCGGGCATGGGCGGCGCGATGGACCTCGCCTCGGGTACCAAGCGCGCGGCAGTCGCTTTAGATTGACGCGCCTGAACCGTCGCCGCATAAGCATTTCTCCCTAGTGACATTGGATCCTAATCTGGAACAATCGAGTGGCACTGAGCAGAGCCATTCTCCGCTTACCATGGAACAGAGGCGGTCATTAGCGTGTCTCCCGACCGTTGCTGCTCGCTTACGGTCCCGCGATAGCTTGCTGCCGACTGGCTTGCGGTCAAGGACATTCACGGCCTGTCACACCGAGGACGTGAGCAGCAAAGCGAAAGATCACCAAAGGACTTTTCCGATGATACCCGCCGAAAGATCAAAGCTACTCGAAGGTAAGCGAGGCCTGATAGTTGGAATCGCAAACGATCAATCGATCGCGTGGGGTTGCGCCCGGGCGTTTCGCTCGTTGGGAGCAGAACTTGCGGTTACCTATCTCAATGAAAAAGCGAAGAAATACGTTGAACCACTAGCCCAGGAACTCGACGCGCCGATTCTGATGCCTCTCGACGTTCGTGTGCCCGGGCAAATGGAAGCGGTGTTCGAGAGGATCACGAAAGAGTGGGGTAAGCTCGATTTTGTCGTGCATTCAATCGCCTTCTCACCTAAGGAGGCACTGCAGGGACGTGTGGTCGATGTGTCCTTGGAGGGCTTCGCTACCACGATGGAGGTCTCATGTTGGACTTTCATGCGCATGGCGCATCTGGCGGAGCCGCTAATGCGTGATGGCGGGACCCTGTTCACCATGACCTATTACGGCAGTCAGATGGTCGTAGAAAACTACAACATAATGGGGGTCGCTAAAGCTGCTCTTGAGTCGGCCGTTCGGTACCTTGCCGCGGAGCTCGGGCCCAAAGGCATTCGTGTTCATGCGATCTCACCGGGCCCTCTGGCGACACGGGCCGCCTCGGGAATTCCGGAATTTGATGAATTACTCGAGAAGGCCAAAGCGAAGGCGCCGGCGCGAAGTCTCGTCAGTATCGACGACGTCGGAATTGCCACCGCGTTTCTGGCGCTTGACGCGGCACGCCTGATCACCGGAGAAACGCTCTATATCGATGGCGGCTATCACATCATGGATTAGACGTCAGCCTGCAGCCCGATGAGCAGAATGGAAGATGACGGTGCTGTGCGGGAGGATGGCTCCCCGGTGAAAATGTCACAAAAACTTCACATGGTAGCTAGGAGCGCAGCCTCGGGTGCCCGAGCGCTCCCTTGACACCCGAGCCTGTGCACAGAAGCGGCTTTGGATCTCCCGGGTGGAGGCCGGTTTTTTAGCCTGGGCCGGTATGGATAAGCATATGCCCTCATGCTTGTTAAAGCATGATCTTGCTATGGTCTACTCAACGCATTGTTTGACATCGCGCACGGAGGACGAGCATGACATCACCTGAGACTTCGATGGGGACGCCCAGTTCGTCGACCGGTCTGTATGGCCCCGCGATCGACTACCTCGTCGATACCGCCCAGCGTAGCGTGCTGTTTTGGGATGTATTGCGGCAGCGGGGCAATCAATATCGTGAACATTTAGAGGAAACTGCGCCGCACGTTCTCGATTATTCAAGTCGAGCTTGTCGTCGACGGTCGCCAACTGGAGCGTCCCGTAAACTACGGCCTAGTGCGGGTTGTGCCGCCTGCGGGGATCACGATCGACGAAACAAAAAGGCCATTCGTCATTGTCGACCCGCGCGCAGGGCATGGACCCGGAATCGGCGGTTTCAAGGCGGACAGTGAAATCGGCGTAGCGTTCCAAGCCGGTCATCAGTGCTATTTTATTGGCTTCCTCCCGGAACCGATGCCGGGTCAGACCATCGAGGACATCGCGTGCGCCGAGGCGCAATTCCTGGAACGGGTTATTGCGTTACATCCCCAGGCGGATGGCAAGCCCTGCGTCATCGGAAACTGCCAAGCCGGCTGGGCCGTGATGATGCTTGCGGCGCTTCGGCCCGAGCTTTTCGGTCCAATCATCATCGCCGGCTCGCCGCTGTCATATTGGCAGGGCGTGCACGGCAAGAATCCGATGCGTTACAGCGGCGGACTGCTGGGCGGCAGCTGGTTGACGGCTTTAGCGAGCGATCTGGGTCACGGCAAGTTCGATGGCGCTGGTTTAGTCCAGAATTTTGAAAATCAGAACCCTGCAAACACATTCTGGAGCAAGCAATACAATCTCTACTCGAAGATCGACACCGAGGCGCCGCGCTATCTTGAATTCGAGCGCTGGTGGGGCGGCCATGTGAACTTGAACGCCGAAGAGATCCAGTTCATCGTCGATGAACTCTTTATCGGCAACAAGCTGGCTGCCGGAACAATCGAAACTTCCGTCGGGATGCCAATCGACCTGCGCCAAATCCGCTCGCCGATCGTGGTCTTCTGTTCCCAAGGAGACAACATCACGCCCCCGCAGCAGGCTCTTGGTTGGATTCTCGACCTCTATCGGGACGCCGACGAGATTCGCTCTTATGGTCAGACCATTGTTTACACCGTCCACGAGAAGATTGGTCATCTGGGCATCTTTGTTTCTGCCAGCGTGGCGCGAAAAGAGCATGGTCAGCTTTCTAGTAACATCGATCTGATCGATACGTTGCCGCCCGGCCTTTACGAGGCGACCTTTGAAGCCAAAAGTCCGGATACGGCAAACCCCGATCTCGTCAGCGGCGACTGGGTCATGCGCTGCGAAGCGAGGACACTCGACGATATCCGAGCGCTCGGAGGAAATGACGCGGCAGACGAACGTTGCTTTGCCGCCGCCGACTGCGTCTCCCAGACCAATCTCGCCCTGTACCGCACATTCGTGCAGCCCGCTGTTCGTGCCTGGGTCAGCGCCCCGCTGGCGGACTGGATGCGGCAGATGCATCCGTTGCGGTTGCAATACGAGGCCTTCTCCAACGCCAATCCCCTGATGGCCTCGGTCGCCGCCCTGGCTGAACAGGTTCGCACGAATCGCAGGCCGGCGGCAGCGGATAATCCCTTCGTTGCCATGCAGGAAAACGTATCGCGCCAAATCGTCTCCGCACTTGATGCCTGGCGTATTGCGAGCGAGGCCATCGCCGAAAGCGTCTTTATGACGCTGTACGGCTCGCCAGTCGTGCAGGCCGCGGCCGGCGTTGACCCGGGCGGCACGCGGCCGTTGCGGCGGGCGGCCACGAGCCCGTTACAGCGCGAGCTCATTGAGAAACGCACGGCCGAACTCCGGGCAAGGATTCCCGTCGGCGGCCTGCGCGAAGCGCTCATCCGGGCGCTGCTGTTCGCGGGCATGGCGCGCAACGTGGTGGACGAGCGCGGCTTTGCACTCGTAAACCGCATCCGGCAAACCCAAAGCGACATCTCGTTGTCTGACTTCAAGGCGATAGTCCGCGAGCAGTTCTGCATGCTGCTGATCGACAGCGAACGCGCTCTGGCCGCCATTCCGGCGATGCTTCCCACCGACTCCGAGAAAAGGCAGCACGCATTCGAACTGCTTACTCAGGTTTTGGGTGCGCGTGGCGAATATTCATCCGAAGACAACGAGCGCATCCAGAGGTTGCGGCAACTCTTTGGCCTCGACGCGCAGCCGGATGCAGAGCGGCCACCCCTCCGTCGGAAGCGCGCACACGGCACCGCGGATGTTGAGATACGGTGAGCACCCTCCGATGAGGCCCGTTCTTTAATCCCTGGAGCCAACATGTCGACCGCAGCGGAGAGCAAGATAAGTGCAACGAGTCCTCGAGGCCCTGCGACTCACTTTCCGGAATCGAAATACGACCGCCTGATCGCCCGGGCAAAGGGCGTAGCTCCGGCGAGAACGATCGTTGTCTATCCCTGCGATGAGACTTCGCTTCGCGCCGCGACCGAGGCAGCAGAGATTGGGATCATAACGCCGATCCTGGTCGGCCCCGCGGCGATTGTTAGCGCCGTCGCCCGCGAGCACAAGCTCCGTATCGATCACTTCAAGTTGATTGACGCGCCCGACAGTGAGACGGCCGCGGCGAAAGCCGTTGCGATGATCCGGTCAGCAGAGGGCGACCTGCTGATGAAGGGTAGTTTGCATACCGATGAGCTCATGCGTGCGGTAACCGCTTCGAGCACCGGCTTACGCACTCCCCGACGCATCAGCCACGTATTCATTATGGATGTTCCGAGCTATCCGGAAACTCTGTTCATCACCGATGCCGCGATCAATATTGCTCCCGATCTCGACGCCAAGCACGACATTATTCAGAACGCTATCGATCTCTACACCCAGCTGGGACTCGGCACTCCACGGGTCGCAATTCTATCTGCGGTCGAAACCGTTACCGCCAAAATACCGTCGACACTGGATGCGGCAGCGCTCTGCAAAATGGCCGATCGCAAGCAGATCACCGGCGGCATTGTCGACGGGCCGCTCGCGTTCGATAACGCGATCGATCCGGAAGCGGCGAGGATTAAGGGCATCGAATCCCCGGTCGCGGGACGGGCACAAATTCTAGTCGTGCCCGATCTCGAAGCCGGCAACATGCTCGCCAAGAACCTCATTTACATGCTGAAGGCGGACTCGGCCGGCCTCGTACTTGGAGCACGGGTACCGATCATTCTCACCTCACGCGCGGATTCCGTACGCAGCCGTATGGCATCGTGCGCAGCGGCTGTGCTCTACGCCGCAGGCCTCCACGCCAGCGGAAAGTTGTCTGCAGCATAAGCCGAAATGGAAGCGATTCTCGTCGTCAACGCCGGATCCTCGAGCGTCAAGTTTCAAATATTTGGCATCGGGGCTGCGGGAGAGCCGCGGCGGCTTCTCAAAGGACAAATGGATGGGATCGGTACGCAGCCTCGGCTGCGCGCTGAGAGCGGCGACGGCTCGTCACTGATCGACAAGTCGTACTCTGCGCCTGAGATCGCCGACGTCCCCGCGGCAATCGCGACCACCGGAGATTGGCTGCGGCAGACGCAGGACTTCGAACTTGGCTGCAGTCGGCCATCGCGTGGCCCACGGTGGCCCACAATATGATCGCCCTGTCATTGTCGATGATGCGGTGCTTGCTAATCTTCAACGCTACGTTTCGCTTGCGCCGTTGCATCAGCCGAATAACCTTGCGCCCATTAAAACGCTACGCATGCGCCGGCCGGAGCTGCTGCAAGTCGCATGCTTTGACACGGCGTTTCACCGAGGGCACAGCAGTGTCGCCGATCACTACGCAATTCCGGAGAGCTTCTACGCCGAGGGTGTCAGGCGTTATGGGTTTCATGGACTCTCGTACGAATATGTCGCTGAACGCCTGCGCGACATAGCACCTGCCGCCGCGAACGGTCGTGTTGTGGTCGCTCATCTCGGCAGCGGTGCGTCGATGTGCGCGCTTGATAACGGCCGAAGCGTGGAAAGTACGATGGGCTTTACTGCGCTCGACGGTTTGCCAATGGGCACCCGGACAGGCCAGATCGATCCAGGCGTGATTTTGTATTTTCTTACTGAGAAAGGAATGAGTCCAGCCGCAATCGAAGCGCTCCTCTACCGGGAGAGCGGCCTCAAGGGACTATCCGGTATCAGTAGCGATATGCGAGAGCTGGAAAAGAGCGATGCACCCGGCGCCGCACTTGCGATCGACTACTTTGTCTATCGGATCGTTCTTAATGCCGGCGCGCTCGCTGCGGCGCTCGGCGGCCTCGATGCCTTTGTGTTCACGGCCGGGATTGGCGAGAACTCGGCAAACCTTCGCGCCCGTGTCGCGGAGAAGCTTTCCTGGCTTGGCGTTGGGTTGGACCCGCGCGCCAACGTGGAACGAAGATCCCTCATATCGCAACCGGAGAGCCGGGTCGCTCTCTACATCGTCCCTACAGACGAAGAACTCATGATCGCGCGTCACACCCTAGCGCTGCTCAAGACATGCGCCATTTCGGTCAGCGCGAGTGGCTAACCGAGAGAGCCCTCGACTGCCGTAACATATATCGGCCGTGATTGAGGGCCAGGCGAGCTTGGCGGTCTAGGACTGCAGCCGTTCTGCAGCATGTTCAGATCGAGGCGCGGTGCACATTCTCAAGACGTCTGACGGGCTTCAGTCGCGCTTGGTGCAGCGCGACGCCCCAGCTGCGGGGTGTGATGCATGAGCTGGCCGCGCAGTACCCGCGGTGTAGGTATCGCCGCAGTTCTGCGTTGGCTGAACCAGCCCAACATCGACAGCGCGCCATCGATTCCGGTACGCCCTTACAAAACGGCAACAAGTCGTTCAATGGCAAGTTCCGAGACGAGTGTCTATCGGTGGAATGCCTACAGAATCGATGCCAAGATCGTCATCGATCAGCACTGAACGCGACGGATAAAAATTCAGCGCCGCCAGGTTCTTGAGACAGGCGACGTAAAGCCAAGGCCGGGACGTCTTGGGGAGATGGGTCATGAGAAGCACTGACGAGAAAAAGAGAAACTGGAAGGAAACTATAACTCACGAGTTCGTCGCGTACTGGGTAGAGGTCATCTATCTCAGCCTCGTGTTCAGCACTTTCACGCAGTACCGCAGATTTCTTCTGGCCGCTTATGGCGTTACTTACGCGGAATACGGAGTGTCCGTGATCAAGGCGATGGTTTTTGCCAAGATTATCGCGATCGGCGGTGTGTTCCGCTTCGGTCGCGCCCTTGAACAGCAGCCCCTGATTTTTCCAACCCTTTACAAGGCCGTCTACTTCAGTTTTCTCGCCGGCGTCTTTATCGTCATCGAGGCCGCCGTCAAGAACCTTTGGAACGGAAGGGGACTCATGGGAGGTCTTGAGGGTTTCTTCCAGAAGGATCTCAACGAGTTGCTGGCTGGAATGTTGGCTTTTTTCGTGACTCTTATTCCCTTCTTCGCCTTCAAGGAACTCACGCGGGTGTTGGGCGATAGGGTGAATTTGGCTGCACTCTTTTTACACAGAAGAGCTGATCAGTAGATGACGCCGTCACCGAGATCGTGTCAACCGGCACGGCGCTAATCAAATCGCCGTACCGCCCTTGCATCTGGCTCCCGTTTGCCGCCGCCCTGGAGCGTAAGCACGCGCCGCTGAATCGACGCCAGCGACAGCAGTTGCGCCTCCAAGATCACTAGGTTCTGATTTTTCTGGGCTAAAGTTGCGCGATGCGGTTGTCTTTGATGAACCGGGGCTAAAGAACAGTCGCGAGCATCGAGCGGCGTCCACGCCGTGATCATGTCATTTTTGTTCGAGATGCTCGTAGAGAATGCGGCGTACTTCCTCGATAGTCTCCGGAACTGCCTGCGCCGAATGACTCGAGCGGACAATCAGCTCGGAGGCGACACCCTCGATGTGGGCGCTGGAATACCTGACCACCCCGTCATCGCCCTTTTCCGGGGGTCCGTCACCTTTCACAGCGATAATGGAATGCGCGTCAACGCCGGGGGCGATCGGCAGGGCGGACAGTGTTTGGATGAACGAGCTCGACCCATCCATGTTGTCAATGGCTGTCGGCAAAGCGAATGCTTGCTTAGCGGCTCCCGGATTCAACGTGACCAGGTCGACGCTCACCTTCGTCAACGTCCCCGGAAAGCTCACGAGCCGCCGCCCGAGCTTACCAATAAAGCCCTCGGCCACGAAGCTGCCGCGATGTGGTGTACAAATGAAGACCACCGTTGTC
This sequence comes from uncultured Pseudomonadota bacterium, assembly GCA_963806375.1. Classification (GTDB taxonomy): domain Bacteria; phylum Pseudomonadota; class Gammaproteobacteria; order Steroidobacterales; family Steroidobacteraceae; genus 13-2-20CM-66-19. The sequence continues at coordinate 1,972,488 of CAWDXW010000003.1, read as the reverse complement.
ACCGAGGGCAGCGGCTCGACGAAGATAGTCCGTCGGAGCATGTCCTTGGTGTCGGCAGACATTTGGATCTGCTCAATCGGAACTTCGTGGTGGGCATCCCAGAAGCGCGTGCCGCTGTTCACTACGGTCATCTTGGTGAGCAGACCTCCCTGACTGTGGCCGACGACCACCATTTGGTGCATGGCGGGATCCTGGCCCTGTGGATCGAGGTCCTGCACGGCCCGCTGCAGCGATTCACGCAACCCCATCGCCGAGTAGGCGACCGGATTTCCAGTGTTGTAGATGTAGAACCACAATTGGTAGCGCTGCGCGAGCACCGGGTCGTTCATCAACTCGTTGGCCATCTCGGCCCACCGCGCCGGACTCGAAGCCGTGCCGTGGACAAAGACCACCGGGATGCGGCCGGGCCGATACGGGTGCAGCATGAGTAGATTGTCCATTTGGGACCCGAGGCTGAAATCGCCCTTGCGGAAGCCGGCGAACTCGAAGTCCCACACGGGTGAGCCTTCGAGCTGATATGCAAGCGCCGCTGTGGTTTCCGACTCCAGCGGAACGCTGTTCCCGCCAATCTGCACCGCGGCAGTCTCCATGTCGTCGTACAGCTCGAGGGTCGCGTGCATCTCTTCGCCGCGAGCGCCGTGGACCGGATCGGAAAAACGGAGCAACGCCGTGACGGGCACCTTGGTCCGAGGTCCAAGCCATCCATCAACGCTTTCCTGACCTGATTTGGCAATCGACGCCGCGAGCGGCGCGCCGATGCCGCGCCGGCGGTAACGGTTGCGCAGCCCGCGTACTTCGAAATCCGCGAGCGAGACGAAGTGCTCGAGCTGGTAACCGCCAAACTTGAACCCGGACGGATCGACCGCTACCTGCAGCGACCCGTAGGGCAGCGCGATGGTGCGGGCGCTGAGAACAACCTCAACTCCCGTGCCGGTCGCCAGGCCTTCGGTGACCCCACGGTTGTACAGGTCCATCGCGGTCCGGACCCGGGGATCGTAGCGGCCTGCCTGCAGTTCAGCGCCCTGGGGAAAGAGGAACTGCCAGGCGTACGCTGCCGTAGCGAGAAAGTACGAGCGGTTGTGCGTGCGCTGGGCGTAGGCAAAAGACAATTCGGCCAAGACGAAGAGGCGGGCGGATTCATCAGCCTGTCCCAGTCCGGAATGAATCGCAGCGATCGTGCCGGCCGGATCCTCTTGGTAACGCTCCGAGAGGTCCAGCCTGGATAGAAACTGGTTCGCCTCCGTGCCAACCTTCCCTGTGGTGAGAACACTGGCACTCAGCGAACTGTTGGCCTCCTGTGCACCAATACGGTTCACCCCAATCGGCGATACGCAGCCGGCGAGCAGAACGACCAGCAGCGCGGACGCAGCCGGCAAGGGGCCTTGGCCGGCCCAAATGAACATGCGAAGCGCTAGTCGCAACAAGACCACCCGCGTCGATCAGTCACGTTTCGGCTCTCGGTACAGGTTGTCGCGCCCAGAATACAAGTTTGCTTGTCCGGTTGGGCGGTAAGCGCCCGCTGAATGGGTCCGGTAAAGTCTGTGCGCCGCCTCCGGGGTCCGGCCGCCGGACTGACAGGCGCCAGGCCGGGAGGAAGTTTCCTGGCGCTGCGACCACCCCCGACACCGATGCGGGCAACTACCCAACCGAATCCGCACTTGCCCGTCTTAGGCGAGAGTGTCCGACGTAGAAGACAACAGGTAGGATATCCTTCGGAATTCAAGCGGCTAGAGAAGGGCGGACAGTAAGCGTGTCGAAATTTCCGTCGCCAGATCGGTTGCGCTCCAGCGCCACATGACTCAGAAGATCCACTTCGAGTGCCTCGAGCACTACCTCGACACGGGGGATACGGAAGCGCATCCCGATTCAGCAGGCGGTGCCGTTTGAGGGCCAGAGGATGGCGTCGTGGACGCTCCGGGGCCCCACGTGCTCTACTTAATTAAGGGGGCGACTACGAATCTGAGTCCTGCAGCGCAAGGGACGCCCTCCGCCCAACGCTTGCAGGTCTCGGACAGTCCGTCGAACAAGCCCCCCTCAGAGTTGGTTGCCTTGCGCGGGAACAACAGGAAGCGCATCGAGTTCAAGTAGCTTAAGGTCCGAGGTCAAGGGTTTTACGTCCCGCCTGGACTGCCGGCTCGACAACGCGCATGTGCCGAAAGCGTAGCGAATCGCCTGGCTTGACCCAGCCGCGCACGGCCCGCGAGGCAGATGACCCGGACCTCCATCAGAGACCGTTATTAGAAACTTGTTAGCTCATCCGGAGCGGCGCGCACTAACCAAAATAGAATATGGATCCTGTTGTCCAGTTGGTGGTTGAGGTTGCCGGTATTCTCCTGCTGGGCGCACTTGGCGAGTTCATCTTTGCGCGAACGCGCGTCCCGGATGTGGTCTGGCTAGTGGCCGCCGGCATTCTTGCCGGCCCGATATCTGGTCTTATCCCGGCAGACCTTCTAAAGGCGGGCATCCCGTTCTTTGGAGCCATTGCTCTGACAGTAATTCTGTCAAGCGGAGCGTTTCGTCTCCAACTTACCGAGGTGGCCGCGGCTGCGCCACGCGGTATTTTTCTGGGTTTGTCGGGATTCGTCTTTTCTGTGATCGCCATCTGCGGGTTCCTTTGGGTCTCAACAGCACTCGGTTACCTGCGCCCCTCGCCGCCGTTGGTATGGGTGATGGTAGGTGCCATAGTCGCCGGTACCAGTTCGGTCATCATAATGCCAACGATGGCCATGGCTCGGGTGCCTTCCAGAGTAGCGCGCATACTGGAGGTCGAGTCATCTGCAACTGACGCACTTACTGTCGTTGTAACGATGGTACTCATCGATCTCGTCGTGAGCGGTAGTGCGGACATTTCTCGTCCGTTTATTGCACTCGCGAGAGACCTCGGTGTCGGCGTAGCTCTGGGTGTGATTGCCGCTGCATTGCTGGTCCCCGGAATCCCTTCGATGCGGGACAGACCTCACGGCTACACCATTTTTCTTGCGTCAATGCTTGCGTTGTATGGCATTACCGACCTGTTTAAGGGGAATGGTGCCATGGCGGTGCTGGTGGCGTCGCTTTTGATCGGTAACGCTTCGTCTATCGTGCCCCGTCTGTATCCGGGTGCCCGGGGCCTAGAGTTCGCTCCGTCGCAAACGACAGCGATAATGCAAGATCAGATGACCTTCCTAATCAAGTCGTTCTTCTTTTTTCTGATTGGCCTGATGTTCCCAACCGACCTGAAGCAGATTGTCATGGCGGCAATCGCTGTGTTGCTCCTGATGGCGATGCGAGTTCCAGCTGTGCTGCTCTCGACCAGAAGCATGGGACTTGGGAAGAAGGAGTTCTGGTTCTTGGGTGCCGCAATTCCTCGTGGTCTTGCCGCCGGCGTGCTGGCGACGCTTCCGATGCAGGCCGGGATTCCGGGAGCGGAGAATCTGGCCCCGGCCATATTCGCGGTGATCGTCCTCAGTGTCCTCGTTTTTGCGATCGGCTTCTCGATCGTGGGCCGGTTGCCCGACGATCCCCGGGGCGAAATGTAGCTCTCTGAGTAGCGCCTCTTCAGCTTGCATCCCTCAGCTCCTTACGGGCGGACGCTCAATGAAGTAGGTTCGCCGCAATGCAGCACGCGACATTTCACTACGTAGAACTGCGAATTCCTTTGCGCTTCAGTTGAGATGAAACTCGAACAGAAGGGTCGCGATGCCGCACTTCAACATTTGAGGCAACACCTATGAAGCGCTCCTACCAGGGATTTGAATACTTGATCACCGCGCTACTCACCGCAGCAGGGCTGTGTGACGGCCAGCAGGCGCTCGCTGACACGACAAACACAGTTTTGGGCAGCGATGCGTTCGCAAGCGGCGCCGGTAGCTACGAGACAGCAATCGGAGCATATGCGCTGTGGCAAAACGCCGGACAAGTGCCGCCGGGCTATTTTGGTAATGGCAACACTGCGATCGGGTATACAGCCATGTATTGGAATTCGACTGGCAACGGAAACACCGCTATCGGGCTGCAGTCGCTTAACCAAAACAGGACCGGCAACTGGAGTACGGCTTCCGGGTTTAACTCGATGTTCAGCAATACGAGCGGCAACAACAACAGCGCTTCCGGGTTTGACGCGCTCGCCTGCAACACCAGCGGTAGCTACAACACCGCCGCGGGGGCATTCACCCTGTCAGGCGGCACCTTCGCAATTGGGGATGCTTTTCCCGCCTGCCCCTCCGGGTATGCGAGCGGTAATGGCAACACCGCCTCGGGAGCGTACGCGCTGACCGCCAACACCGCAGGCGAGTACAACACTGCTACCGGCTCCTCAGCGTTGCTAAGAAACGCGACTGGTAGCTACAACTCCGCCTCAGGGTTTCAGGCCCTCGTTGCCAACATTGCCGGCGATAAGAACGAAGCCTCAGGCGCCTGGGCGCTCTATTTCAACACGTATGGGCATGACAACACGGCCTCCGGGCACGACGCGCTTCATTCGAATACCGCCGGATCCTACAACATCGGTCTGGGCGCGAATGCGGGCTACAACGTGACCACCGGGTATCACAACATTGAAATCGGTAACGTGGGCAATCCTGCGGATAACGGAACAATCAGAATTGGAACCGCTCTCACACACGTCACGACCTACATCGCAGGTATCAATAATGCGCATGTGACCGGCGGCGCGGTTTATATCTCATCCACCGGTCAGCTCGGCGTACTGGCATCCTCAGAGCGCTATAAGACAGCCGTCGCGCCCATGGGTAAAGGCACCGAGAAACTACAGGAGCTCCACCCCGTCACTTTTCACCTAAAAACCGATCCAAAGGGCGCTATTCAGTACGGCTTGATCGCCGAGGAAGTCGCTAAGGTGTACCCGGAACTTGTGATTCGCGATGTTGCGGGCCAAATTGAGGGTCTACGCTACGAGGAACTCGCGCCAATGCTGTTGAACGAAGTTCAAAAACATGCTGCGGAATTTAGAAACTTAGAGCAGCAAGAGCAAGAGAGGATCGCAGCTCAGGATGCCAAAATTCGTGGCCTGGAGCTGCAAATCGCAGACCTGAATAATCTGACGGAAGAAATGCGCGCCGCACTCAAAGCGCTGAAGGCCAAGGATCAATTCATCGCGCAACGTTAAGGCCCCATTTGCCAGACTCCGGCCCTCTGAGCCGAGAGTTTGTTGTCACTGGCCTACTCCTTCGCGAGCGCTCGCCGCCGCTAACTTTGGGTCACGCTGGATGGCAGCAAGCAATGACGGAATCCCGCCCCCGCGTTGCATCTGCGAAACGGCAGCTCCCGGCCCACGAGCTGACAGTCGGCTGTCCGAAATTGGTCCCAGAAAGCGGATATAGCAAAGTCCCATGCCCGAATCCGGCCACTGAGAAAAACGGGTTGCGCCCGGTTGGTTTGGCAGTCTCTCTCGGAAACTGAGAAGCCCTAGATGCGAAATGCCCGCACGAAGCGGGCAGTTCCATGAGAGATGCCACATCCGGGGTAGGCGCTCAGACTGATTGGCGGTGGGCTGAGTCCAGAGCGAACCCGTCTCTGCCGACGAACCGGTTAACAGGGAAATTTACAGACACATTAAAGCCACATCGGCCGGCTGTTCCTGGTCAAGCGCTAGCAAACGTACTGAAACAGCCCCGTTTTTTCAATTCAGGGCCATGTTCGCGATTCGCCCAGCAGGAAATAAACAGGGAAACTGCAGGGAATTATTCCATCCGCTCGGCGTCGGGCGGCCGTCTATCCACGTCCACGGGCGCACCCGACTCTCTGCGACATTGGATCCCCCACTGTCATGCGCGGCGCAGTGTCCACGGGCGGCGGCTCCCGGGCCAAAATCAGCCGCTTACCCTAAGACCTTCGCTTACTACAAAGCTCCGTTGGCTCAAAGACTTGTCGTCACGTGAGACCTTTCTCGCCGGGTCGCCGCGCGCCTCAAGGGCTCAATGACACGGTATACGCCGCAAGTGAAATCATGTCGTCCATAGAGAGCTTCTCAACCACAGGCTTCATGAGCGCGGTGCCGGCGCCCCCTCGTACGCCGGCCCGAAAATCGTAGAGCTGGCGGATGAGGTAACTCGGCGAGCGCCCAGCGATGCCGGGAATTAGACCGAGACCCTTCAAGTCTGGGCCGTGGCAGACGCCGCAGGGGAGCGTTTTGCCGCCCCCCGAAGTCACCAGCTTCTGCCCTCGCTGAATACTTCCCAGTGGAACATAGGCGACCCAGCGAGAGCGTCCGTCGCGCCTCTCGAACTGCTCGAGATTCTCTGGAACCTCGATAATGCGCTGGCCAAGTGGCTCTTCCCCAGCAGTTGAGGCCACCGCCAAATGCCAATCAACAACCCGCGTTTTCGGCGCGTTTACCGCCTCAACCACTTTGATCGCCGATCGGGGCTTGAGAGCAGAAAAATAATCGGCGGCCGCCTTGATTTCCTCAGTGGTGATCGCGTTCGCTATCTCCACCATCCGCTCCGGGTTTCTCCCGGGTACCGATGTCTTTCGCGCGCCGCTTTTGAAATCCGCCATCTGCTGCGTAATGTACGCAGCGGGAAGACCCGCAACTCTCGCGTTTTCCGGGCCCCCAGAGCCGTCGGCCCGATGGCAGGATCCGCATGCGAGCACGGCAGGCTTTCTTCCCCGAGCTACGATTTCAGGCATAGGCGGGTGATCGCCCGGGTGCCAATCGGGACAAAAGTTCAGATCGCGGATCTGGGTGAGCGTGAAGGCCGCATCACTATCCGGTACCTGCAGGCGACTGCCGTCATCGGGCGACTCTGTCAAACCTGGAGGGTTGACTGGATAGGCCCATGCCGGCGGTCCATCTCCGAGTGACGGTCTTCCGCCGGCCAGGGAAGATGAAACGACAAGACTCAGAAGCAGGAGGCTTCTGTGCATTCCGACATATTCGTCGCCATACGGCAGATTTACCAAACTCCCAATGACGCCTACATCTGCCGAAAAAGATGAGCGTGCGATTCGCTGACATTTAACTTTTCGTCGCGGCGCTTAAGCTTTAGGTTGATATGACCAAACATATCTCTCGAGACGCCTGCGATCGCGTTAGCGTTAACGATGGTCGAGCGGTGAACTTGCCAAAATACTGAAGGGTCAAGTTCATTGCGCAGTTCATTCAGAGGCTTTCTAATGAGTGCCTCGCACGTTGCGGTGACCACCCGGGTGTATTTCGCGTCCGCCTGGAAATACACTACCTCGTCCACGGTGATTAGCTGCATTAGGTGCCCGACGGATGCATTTATCCAACGCAGATACTTGCGCGGCTCGGCGTTTCTGATCAGTTTGCGGAGCAGTCCTTCGAGATTTTGCGGGGTTGAGCCCAATCGTTGCCTGACGCGATCGACCGCTAATCGCAAACGCTCACGCTCCAGAGGCTTCAAGACGTAGTCCAGCGCGCCGGCTTCGAAGGCGGCAACAGCATACGCGTCATAGGCTGTCACAAATACAATGTGGCAGCGTCCTTGCGCCTGATGTGCGATCTCCAAACCGGTCATTCCCGGCATCTGAATGTCGAGGAACATGAGATCAGGCGCATGTTTTTCCAGCAGTTGCAATGCTTCGATCCCGGTGCCGGCCTCTCCAATCACGAGAAGTTCGGGCCACAGCTCGCTCAAGCGCTGCCCCAGTTCATCGCGCAGCGCCTTTTCGTCCTCCGCGATAATTGCGGTCGGTGGGCTCATTGAAATTCAGCCGCGAGCGCTCTTGAGCTCAATGAGGAGAGAACGGATATTGCTGCCGCTAATGTTCTCGACCTCGTGCGTCACCGCTTCGCTCCAGAATACCGCGCCGACCGGATCACTGTGGACCTCCACTTTGCCGTCCGGCATTTTGATGCGGACTTTGCCGGTCGACAGGAGGACGGTGAGATGTGCCGGATGCGAATGCATTCCATCACCACAGACTCCCATACCCGGACGGCTGTTGTATTCAAGCACGCGCACTTTATCGTTCTCAAATGCAATGCGATAGTTCTGCGGTTGGCTCTGAACGGCATCTTGGGCACTCGAGCCTTCTGTGATGACGAGCATGGGCAGCAGCGCAAGTAAGGCCCGGCGCAAGCCATCGGGTTGTTCGGGGTTCATTGAATGCTCCTTATGGTTCGGCGATCAACGTTATCTCCAGCACAGTTTCTGTCGATGGATCTCGTTTGACGGTAAAAGCCTCGCCGTACACGCTTTGTAAGCGAGTTCGCAGAAGTTGCACGAAATCAAGAGACGCTTCGCGGAGGCCACTCAAGGTCAGTGTGACGCGGCCATTGGCAGCCTGGGTTGTCAACAGTGAGTTCGAGCCATCGGCTCCCAGCGCTAAGAGGGGCAGCATCAACAGGCTCGGGAACTGCGCGTGCAAAGGTCCGCTTTGTAACTCCTCGATGCTCCAGCCAGAGCACGATCCGCGCTCTTCCTGCAATCCTACATAGGCGCGCGCCAGGCGCAATTCGGCTTCTACTGTGGATATCGGTTCGCGCAGACCAGGCATTGCGCAACGCAGAAACTCAACCAGCATTTCCAACAGGCGCTCAGCCCGGCCAGGCTCATTGCGGTAGCGCTTTTCCAGTTCACCCATCGAGTTCAGTAACAGAGCGGGATCCACTTGTCTTTGCAATGCCTGGAGTCGGGCCTCATCAAGGATTGCTTGGGTATGATTGCGAGCGACCGCAGTCGCGTGCAACAAGGAGCGCATACGCTCGCGTCGCAGAGTCAATGAGTAGGCCATCATCAGCAGGCCGCCGTAAAACAAATTGATCCAAAGGTTGTATACCGCGAGCGAAATCGTGGGTGGATGAAGCGGGATTTGGCCAGCCCCGTGCGCTGTCAACGCAGCCGCCTCCGGCAGGAATTCGCGAATCCACGTCTGCACGCGGATACTAAGAAGAGGCTGCCCGATGGCCGAAATCACCGCGACCGTTAGCCACCCGAGCAGTGAGCCGCGAATCTTGTGGCGGCGCACAGCGCGATCAGCCACCCAGACAAAAGCGCATCCCACTAGACACCACACGGGCGTCAACCACTTCGTCAGCCACCACAACAGCATACTTGCCGTGGCCCAGGCTTCGCCGGGTGTAAATGCCAGTTGCTCGACGACTGTCATGGCGATGCCCCAGGCAGTACCCCAGGCGAGGATCCGCCGACGGCGCGTGCTCGAGTCGCCGATCACTGTGGCGACACCAGGTGACAGGGCAACCTCAGTGTGGCGCGCACACCTGTCGGCGTGTTGGCCTCGACCCGCAAAGACCCGAGCGCGCCATACAAAGTCGAAAGGCGTGCACACACATTGCTGAGACCGATTCCGGTGCCGCTGCCGGAGCCTGGATTAAAGCCTACCCCAGTGTCAGTGACACTAAGAACAAGCTGATGCGCGACTTCATGCGCGAGGATGGTGATTTCTCCGCCGTATTGCGCGGGTGATATGCCATGCTTAACCGCATTCTCGACAAGCGTCGCCAGCGCCAGCGGGGGAACTCGAGCGCGGCGCAAGTTCAGCGGGACGTCGATTGCGACGTGCAGGCGTCCGCCCATGCGCATTTCGACAACCTCAAGATAAGCTCGCATCAAGTCAATCTCTTCCCCGAGCGCTACCTCGCTGCCCTCGAGCATCGGTGCCATGCGGCGCAGGTAATCGATAAAGCTCGCGAGCATGCGCGCGCCGGCTTCGGGCTCGGTACGCTGCAGCCAGCGCAGTGTCGCCAGGGTATTGAATAGGAAGTGAGGCTCAATCTGGCTCCTCAGCGCAGCCAGCCGCGTATTGGTCAGCTGATGTTCGGTGTTCAAGCGGCGCAAGGTTTCGTTGCGCAATTGTTCATTTGCGTCGGAAGACATGCGCCACAGATAAAACATTGCGGATACCGCGAGTGCCACTGCACTCCAACGCAATGCGTGCGCGGTGAGGGAGCTGCCGCCGTCAAATTCGCCGTATAACCGGCGGACAATCAATTCGCCGCTTACCGCGCCGATGACCACTGCAACTGCCAACAATACCGCTCGTAGTTGCAGCGACTCGGTACGCACCAGCGCCGTTACACCGATGGCGGTGGCGATAAGCACAGTCACAATCAGGCGATCGCGAAAAATGAATAGCCAGCCCTCGAGCACTTCCTCCACCGGCCAATTGCGCCAAACAAAGGGTTGCGCGAAATACTGTAGCGACAGCGCAAACGCGATCACAGCGCCGAGACCTAAAGCAGTTCCCAAACGAGCACCCGTCGTTGCCGCCGGCAGTGCGCTCGGCCTCACATCCAACTTCGTGGGAATGATTGACAAAGCAAAATGGCCACGCTGGGATTGCCTTCTCTCAACACTCTCAACGAAACCGCAAGGCAGAGCAAGTCCCGTGCCGTGCGCACGAATCGCAGAACCATGGATTGCCAGTGCGCCGCGAGCCATTCGTGTCCGGATTGAAGGACTTCATACTCGAAAAGCGCCCGCTCGTCGCAAACTTAAGTGCTGATTTGGCCTTCTTGGCCTAATGACATCAAAGACTGCCGACCCCGGTCGGAGTCAGATGGTCATAGGGTCCTCCAATAAAGGAGCCAAGAAGAGTCATGAACAAACGAAACCATTCACTGTTCCTGACGGCCGGATTTCTGACGGTCGACGTCATTCCTGGATGGGACAAGGGGATCATCATGTTGCGCTTCATCGGAACTGTGACCGGCCTGGCGCTGCTCATGGTCGGATGCGGGGGCGGGGGCGGCACCAGCGGAGGCGGCGGTAGCGGGACCGCGCCACTCACCATTACCGCGGCATCTCCTCCGGCGGGAACGACGGGTGCGGCTTTTCCGGGCTACTCGTTCCAGGCGTCGGGAGGCATACCGCCATTCATCTGGAACGAATCGGGTCCCATGCCTCCCGGCCTGATGCTGAGTGGATCGGGACAGTTGTCGGGTATGCCCGCGACTCCGGGGACATATCCGGTCTCGGTAACAGTAACCGATTCGTCCTATCCGCCCGTCACCGCCACCGCGGCAGTCACTCTGACCGTAAGCGGTCCACCGACGATCAACGCGGCGGAGCCACTCACCGGGACAGTGGGTTCGATGTATGTTCCATTTCAGTTCACAGTCAGCGACGGCCTCGCGCCGCTCGCTTGGTTGGAGACTCCACTGCTGAGTGGTGGTCTTAGTCTGAGCTCCGACGGCATCCTTTCCGGTACACCGACCGCCGCTGGACAGTTTCCGATCACACTCAACGTGACGGACGCGCGGGGTCAATCTGCTTCCCCTGTTCCGGTCGTCGTGCGGGTCTCGCTCCCGCACTCCGGCTCATTCACTGTTCTGGGCGCGTCCATGACAGCGCCTCGCTCCGGCCACACGGCGACCTTGCTCACCAGCGGCAAAGTGCTGATCACCGGTGGCGCCAACGGGGTCGCGGATGCATCCGCGGAGTTGTACGACCCGACGACGAGCGCCTTCACCGCAACGGGCTCCATGACCGAAGCGCGAATCGGGCACACGGCGACATTGCTCGACGATTCGGCCCGCTCGGTTCTCATCCTAGGCTCGGTCGACATGACCGCCGAACTTTACAATCCGGCGCTGGGGACGTTCACGGCGACTGGCAGCATGCACCACGCACGCACTTCGCCCACCGCGACGCTCCTGAGTGGCTCCGGCCCGAATGCAGGCAAGGTGCTCATCGTGGGAGGTAACACTGCCTCCGGTGATCTTGTCGCCGAGCTATATGATCCCGGAATTGGCACCTTCACTGACACTGGAAGCACGACCATCGTACGATCCGGACATACGGCCACACTGCTGACAGCTGGTCCGCTCGCCGGTCAGGTTCTCATCGCCGGGGGAAGTGCCGGGGGAAGTGATTCGGCCAGCGCAGAGCTCTTCAACCCCGCGACGGGTATATTCACAAAGACCGGAGATATGACAGTCACGCGCAGCGAGCACACCGCAACGGAACTTGGCACGCAGGACGGTGCCCAGAATGGAGATGTATTGATCGTCGGCACCGACGGCTCGGCAGACCTCTACGATCAGACCAGGGGGACATTCGCGCGCATCGGCAGCCTGTTGATGCAGTCAAGTTACGCACACACGGCGAATTTGCGTAACGACGGTACCGTGCTGGCGGCCGGCGGCTATGGCTTCCCTCGCTGTGAACCTGGCTCCTGGTGTCCCTGTGCACGTGTAAGTGTCTCTGGGACCGCGGCTGCATTGTTCGCGCCCGAGAGTGATGGCTTCACGGCTACCGGCAGTCTCGGCACGGGGCGGGATTCGCACACGGCGACCGTACTCGCGGACGGGACGGTACTTATCGTCGGCGGTACAGAGCGCTCTGTGAGCTTCTTTGGCCGTCAATGTTTCGAAAACGATGTCGTCCTATCTTCTGCAGAACTGTTCAAGTGATCGCGATCCAGCCGTCTTCCCGACCTAGGTTCGAATTGTCAGACTAGAATCACGCTCCAGTAGGTCGGCCTTGAAGCCTCTTGATCCGCCGGACGTGGCGCTCGATGGGTTCTTTGCACTTCGGCGGACTCGCCTTCAGCGATCATGTGGTCGAGGACTTTCAGTACCGCTCGGGCACCGCTGCATAACGCGACCTGCGCGAGTGTCAAGTCACGCTCACCTCCGCCACTGCCGTGCGAGGTGCCGGTAAAGCGGCCCGCCACCTGATTGCGTCGCCCGATTCCTGCCGTTCACCACCGGCGGCTTGGGGTCCAAGACCAGCCGTAGACCCTAAGTCCGCGGCTTTCCCCCGCCGACCTACGGCTCCCGGCCACGAGCTGACAGTCGGCTTTCCAAAATTGGCCCCCGAAAGCGGACATCGGCGAGCGGCGAAGCGCTACTTGGACTTCGGCGTAAGAAAAGGTCCTACGAGTGCGACAAGGGCGCGTCGCTGCCGGGCCGTGGTCCAGTGCCTAGGCTCAATTCCGGCGTTGTACAGAATTCCGTCGATTGCAGCGATGATGATTCCGGCGGTTTCGGCGGCCTCGCCCGCGGAGTAGCCCACTTGTGTCAACATTTCCTTCAGTTGACCGCGGCCGTTCGCGTAATAGCGAGCGTGAGCAGCAGCCAGCTTCGGATTTCCGATCGTCATCGCGTTGAAGGCAAGCCAGACCGCCTGGTCCCTACGTTTAGCGGCGCTGGTAGCTAGCGACTCCTGCAACAACGTTAGCGAGATACCCTCTTTGTAGGCGCGCCGAGCGTTGCGATTGACCGTTTCTGCAGCCTCCTGCCACGCAGCGGTAATCAAATCCTCCTTCGATGAGAACCAATGATTGATTAGCCCGATGGTACAGCCCGCGCGGCGGGCCACCGTTCTCATGGAAAGTGCGTCGATTCCCTCGCGCGCCAGCACATTCAGGGCGCTTCGCACGATACGCCGGCGCTGCTGCGCCGCATCCCGCTGCAACGGCATAGAGTTCCCTCAAAGCTCGAATACAGAGGCGAGCAGTATGCGCTTTCCATTGCTGTCGACGGATCTCACAACTGCGCCTCTCATTGACACCATTCACTAAACGTCCAGTGCAGACCAAACTCAGGTCCAAAGAAGAACGGTTCGCTCTCGCGCCCGAACCACCACTATTGTAAACGCGAGCTAGCTGGGGCCACAGCTTGCCCCAATACATATCAACTGATATTCTTCGGCGTGAAAGCCAGCGACCTTTCATTGCCCGGCGTGACGAGAATAATCCACGCCGAGCGGCGCGGGGAGGAGCGAAGTTTGTGATTAGAACTGATTCAGCAGTGCTTTGCGCCGCCATCGGATTCGCCGGACTTTGGTCGGCGGTGGCGTTTACGGCGCCCAATCCAAACCCCTATATCGGTACGTGGAAGAAGAATTCAGCCGAATCATTCGGAATGAGTGATCCGACGGGCTCAGAGGTCGTCGTCATCACGCGTCATGATGCCGTGCTCGCCTATACCTGGACCGGCACGACATCGGATGGCAAGACAGAAACGTTCTCTTACTCTGGGTCTGTGGACGGCAAGGTGAGGCCACTGCCGGGCAATGCTGGCTTGCGGGGCGCGATGATCCCCACCCCGTCGGGCATTATCGAAAGCAAGCTGTGGAGTTCAGACGGTTCGCTTGAAGATAAATTTTGCATTTTAACAGCACCACGCAGATTGACCTGCTTCGCGACAGTCACGGACGGCGCGGGGAAAGTGTCGTTGTTCAAGGAAGTATTCGATCGGACGTAGGTCGCGCGCCTTAGGCTGCCGCACTTTACGTATGTCGTCGTGTATCGGTGTCCCTAACCTGTCTTAGCTTTGGCCTGTGTAGATCTGAACAATAACTGCATCTAGGGCGGGGGAGCATGAGGACGATGCAACATCACCATCGGGTCGAAGTAGTCTCCGGCACATCCTCGGTCCTCGCCGCTTTCCTCTTTCTTGCTGTTGTGCCTGCCTACGCACAGCAAGCGCAGAGTGATTCCAGGCAGGATTCCACTCAAGCTCAGAAGCAGCCGCAGCTCACCGAGGTCGTGGTTACGGCGCGCCGGCGCGAGGAGTCGGAGCAGACGGTTCCGGTGGCGGTCACGGCCCTGTCGAGCGAGGACTTGCAAGAGCGCCACATTACCAACCCTCAGGATCTGCAGGGGCAGGTGCCATCGCTATCCGTCAGCCCGTACGGCCAGAGTCGCGAAACGGAAATGTTCGTCATTCGCGGGCAGAGCCAGCAGTACACCGCGCCATCGGCAGTCGTGCAGTACATGGGAGAAGTGCCCCTGGTTCCCGGCGTGATCAGTTCAGTTCAAGGTTCGCCGGGGCAATTTCTGGATTTGGCCGATGTTCAGGTGCTTCGCGGGCCGCAGGGCACGCTTTTCGGACGTAACACCACAGGCGGCGCGATACTTCTTGAGCCCGCAAAGCCTACAGACCAGCTCACCGGCGATATTCAGCTTCAGGCCGGGAACTACAACGATAAAGAGGTCGAGACGGTTGCAAACCTGCCCATCAACGAGCAGCTGCTGGCGCGCTTCGCCGGTGAGTTCATCGACCGCGCTGGCTTCACCCACGATAGCGTGACGGGCGTCGACTACGACAATCGTCATATCTGGTCCGGGCGTTTTGGCTTGACCTGGAAGCCGAACGACAGAATCGATAACTATCTGATGGTTTCCGGCTCCAAGAGCGAGACCAATGGAAGCGGCTGGATTCTTGATCAATGGAACATACCGTACATTCAGGGCGTGTTTCAGCCGTATGGCGGGTGTGCGGGTATAGGGCTCGGCACCGGGTGCTCCGTACTGACACAGTTGCAGGCCGCGCAACAGGCCATGGGCGTTCGTTACGTATCGCTTGGGCCGGTTCCGCCTCCGCTTGATACCAAGATGGAAGGCTGGAGCGTAGCGGACACGTTCAAGGTCCAATTGGCCGATAAACTCGCAGTTCGCAACATCCTCAGCTACAGCAGCCTCAACGCGCTCGGGCCGTTTGATGGCGACGGCAGTCCAATCGCCTGGTACCAGTCGAACCTTCCGCTCACCGGTTATACGGACGAAGTGCGCCAACTGACTGAAGAGCTCCAGCTTCAGGGGAGTGCGGTGCAAGACAGCCTGGAATACACCGCGGGTTTGTACTACGAGGATGTGCACACGCCGGGCCAGGTTAACCTTGAAAACATCGATCTTTTTTCGGTCGGGGGTGCCTCCTACTCCTATACCACCATCGCCCGCGCGATCTATGCGCAGACTGTCTATGACTTCCGGACGCTTTCGGAGTCGCTGGCAGGTTTGAAGTTGACGACGGGTGGCCGCTACACATGGGACAGTGAAAACGCCAGCGGTGGGAGCTTTGCGTTAGGCCCCAATAACGCGCCTACGGCGTGCACGAATGGCGTAGCCGTTACCAATCCCACGAACTATGGGGACTGCGACCAGCATGGGTCGATAAAATCAAGTGCGCCGAGCTGGACCGTCGGGCTCGACTATCTGATCAAAGACGACGTGCTTGTTTACGGAAAGGTCACTCGTGGCTATAAGCGAGGCGGCTTCAACTACTACGCGGTCAACCCGGACCATCTAACATTTCAGCCCGAGTACGTCACGACCTACGAGTCTGGCTTCAAATCGACGTTCAAAATAGCTGACATTCCTGTGCGTTTTAACGCGGACGTCTTCTATACCCATTACACAGACGTCCAAATCGCAGCGGGGGATTACAACGCGGCCACTTTCGCCTCCGGCGCGGCCGTGTTCAATGCAGCGTCTGCAGACATTCATGGTGTTGAGGTCGAGGGTGCAGTAAGTCCGTTGAAGTCCTTGGAGTTGTCGTTTAACTACTCACATCTGAATGGCGAATACAGGCATTTCACGATCCAGAACGCCTTCGGCCAGATAGATTGCAGCGGTGCATTTGTAACCGGAACCATCAACTTAAGCTGCGCGCCATTTTCCTTCTTACCCAATAACCAGTTCAGCATAACGGCGCGCTACCTGCTGCCGGTGCCGGCCGACCTTGGAAAGGTCTCCGTCACGGCAAACTATGCCTACACAGGACAGCAGTGGGAGATAGCGACGCAGCTTCCCCAGTACGAGCCAGGCTCCTACTTTCCGTCGTTCGGGTTGCTCAACGTCACCGCCAACTGGAGCGGCGTGTTCAGGAGCCCGTTTGATATCGGCTTTTTTGTGACCAATGCAACCAATAAGACATACCCGATCACGAATACCGGAGTCTTCAACTCCATCGGTGTAGCGGCCAACATGTATGGGGAGCCGCGCATGTACGGCTTGCAGCTCCGCTACCATTGGTAACGCTTCGAGCATCGAGCATGCAAGAGTCGATAAGCGGTCTCGCGAACCAAAGATCGCTCGCGGTTCTGATTCTCCTGGCGGTAACAGCTATACCGATTTGGGCATATGCCGAGACTGCGGAAGGCACCGCAGATCAGACGTCCGCTTTCGGCCGCCCTGCGCGGACGGCGACCAGCGTGAAGGGGGAAGAGATCTACGGTCGCCGGTGCGCGATGTGTCACGATCACGCGCACGACCGCATTCCGTTGAGGATAGTCATTGAGCGCAAGTCACCGGAGGGAGTAATTGCGGCGCTGACCACCGGTCCCATGCGAGCCATGGCAACCGGGTTGAGCAAAGATGACATCCGCGAGGTCGCCGTATATCTGACGGGCAAGCCGCTCGGTTTGGAGCCGCTCCCGGACGCGAATCGCTGCCCGGGACACGGCGCCGTCACCGAGCTCGGAACCTCGGACTGGAGCACTTGGGGCGTGGATCCGGGCAACAGCCGCTTTCAGCCGCGGCCGGGCTTCTCGGCTGCGGACATATCGCATCTCAAGCTCAAATGGGCCTTCGCTTACCCGGATGGCACAGCGAGTGCGGCGCCCATTGCGGTGGATGGCCGGCTGTTTCTCACAACGGGAAGTGGTCTCTTTGCACTCGATGCGAAGACCGGATGCACCTATTGGCACAGTACCGCGGCGCCGGGCGCCAAGATGGTGACCGCGTCCGTAGCGTCCTCGGGTAAAGGTCAACTGCGGCTCTTCGTGGGCACCCCTGCGGCGGACGTTCTGGCCATTGATGCCGCCACCGGTAAAGTGATCTGGACGACCCGGATCGACGATCACCCGAACGCGCGGGTGACAGGCCCGGTCACGGTCTGGCGTGATCGAGTCTACGCGCCCGTCTCTTCGATGGAAGATCCGCTCTCCCAGGATCCCGCATACCCGTGCTGCACCTTCCGTGGCAGCGTGGTGGCTTTGGACGCGGCTTCAGGGAAGAAGCTGTGGAAGAGCTACAGCATTACGACAACGCCGCAGCCGCTTTCGGGGAAGAACGCGGCTGGCACACAGCTGTACGGCCCAGCGGGCGGGGCGATCTATGCGCCGCTGACCATCGATCAGACTAGAAACGCGCTGTACGCAGCAACGGCTGAATCGTATCAACACGAACACTCGGACGGAGATGACGCGATCATCGCGTTTGATCTTCAAACCGGCGCGCGCAAGTGGGCGCAGCAGCCGCGGCCGAAGGACAACGCCACGGCGTGCAAAAACCAGGATGAGGCGGATGCTTGTGAAAACCCAGCCTCGGGGCTATTTGAGTTCGCATCGCCGGCTGTCCTGACGAGTCTGCCGAGCGGCAAGCACGTGCTGCTCGCCGGTCAGAAGTCGGGTGTGATCTACGCGCTCGATCCTGACCAGGCGGGCAAGCTGCTGTGGGAAACTCGGGTCGGACAGGGTGGCTCGATGGGTGGGGTGGAGATGGGATTCGCGACTGCGGGTGGCGTCATCTATGCGCCCGTCTCGGACTCAGAAGTAAAACCTCCTCACCTTCCCGGCGGCATCGTCGCCCTGGATGTCGCGACGGGACGGACGCTCTGGCGTGTCCCCGCAATGAAGCCCAAGTGCAGTTGGGGTGAATACGAATGCAATGGTGCTCAAGCCAGCGCGCCAGCGGCAATTCCCGGCGTCGTGTTCTCCGGCTCTTGGGACGGTCACATGCGCGCCTATTCGATGAAGGACGGCACGATCGTTTGGGATATCGATACCGCCAAGAGCTACCCTGCGGTCAATGGCGTTACGGCCCTTGGGGGCGCGATCAGCGGCTACCCCGTGATCGTCGCCGACGGCATGGTCTACGTGACCTCCGGTGCGGCCTCAATGACCCACCCTGGCAATGCGCTCCTTGCGTTCGCGATTGAGCCATGAAGTGGCTCGTTGCTGCCAGCGCTCTCGTTGCAGTCCGAATCTCGCTAGCAGTATCGGACACACCTGAGAACGCGATTCCCTCGGCGCAGTTGGATTCAACGCGCGGTGCAGCGCTTTTTGCCCAAAGATGCGCGGCCTGCCACGAGCATCCGAGCGGCAACATCCCGCCGGTTTTCGTGCTGAACTACAAGCCGCCCGAGGTTATTGTTGATGCCCTGACCACGGGGCCGATGCGAGAACAGGCGAGCGGACTTTCGGCCGAGGACATCAAGGCACTCGCCATTCATCTGGCTCACCGCGCGCCTGGAACAAGACTGGAACCAGACCCGAATGCCAATCTCTGCGCACGGCCGCCCGGGCCTTTGACCGTGGGACCGTCAGCCTGGAATGGGATCGGCGGTGACCTAGGAAATACTCGCTACCAGCCTGCTCCAGGTATCAGCGCGAGTGAAGTGCCGCGACTGAAGGTCAAATGGGTGTTCGCTTACCCCGGCGGGACGGCTTACGGCCAGCCGGTGGTCGTGGGAGACACGCTATTTGTCACCGGTGCGACTGGACGCGTATTCGCGCTTAACGCCGCTAGTGGATGCACCTACTGGAGCTACCAGGCGTCTGCCGCGGTGAGAACGGCAGTGACTGTCGGCCTACCGCCCTCATCAGGGGCCACGGCGGCGGCCTACTTCGGCGACGAGAAGGGCGCGGTCTACGCGCTCAACCCCCGGACTGGCGAGCTACTTTGGAAAACGAGCGTCGACGATCACCCCGTTGCTCGGATTACGGGCTCCCCAGTGTTGCACCGTGGCACCCTTTACGTCCCGGTCTCCTCGATGGATGAAGGCTCGGAGTGGGATCGCGGTTACCCTTGCTGTACGTTCCGCGGTAGCGTCGTGGCTGTCGATGCAGTAACCGGCGCTATCCGCTGGAAGACCTTCATGATCGCTCGTGCGGCAGTGCCGCTCGGCCGCACGAATGAGATCGGGACGCCGCTGTCCGGACCAGCCGGGGCCGCCATTTGGTCAGCGCCGACGGTCGATGCGCAGCGCGGTCTCCTTTATGTGGCGACCGGGAATGCATACAACGATGCCGAGGAAGGCGATACCAACGCTGTTGTAGCCCTTGATCTGGCAACCGGTAAACGGCAGTGGGCCGTTCAACCCCTTCCAAGGGACGATCCGTACACAGCCTGCCGAATGGCTGCACGTGCCGACTGCGAGAAACCGGCCCCCGAGCGCATGGAATTTGGCTGCTCCCCCCTCCTGCGCTCGCTGCCCGGTGGCGTCAGTGTCCTTGTCGTCGGCCAGAAGTCGGGTGTCGTCTATGGCCTTGATCCCGACAATGCAGGCAAGGAGCTCTGGCAGACGCGCGTGGGTGAAGGCGGTCCGCTTGGGGGGATCATGTACGGCCCGGCGGCCGATGAGGAGGCCGTCTATATTTCGGTCGCTGACCGAGATGCTAAGCCGCCCTTTAGGCCAGGCGGTCTTACCGCTTTACGTCTGAGCGACGGGAAGCGGCTCTGGCATGCCCTCGCGCCCCACCCGCGCTGCAGTTGGGGACCCCAGGACTGTAGCGGCGCGCAACCTGGCGCAGTCACTGCCATTCCGAAAGCGATCTTCTCCGGATCACTGGACGGTCACATGCGCGCATTTTCGGCCAATAGCGGCACGATGATCTGGGACGTGGACACCGCGCAAAACTATCGCTCCGTCAACGGCGTCAAGGGCGTCGGCGGATCGGTGAATGGCTTCCCGCAGATAATTGCCAACGGAATCCTCTACGTGAACTCAGGTGGTAGCCTGCTGACCCACCCGGGTAATGTGCTTCTCGCCTTCACAGTCAACGGCAAGTGAAATGCCGCGGCGCGTGCTGCGGCATCCTCAAACTTCCAGAGCAGCTCATCGAAGCCGCAACTGTGGAAACCCGGTACAGCAGTGCCGCGAAATATCATTCGGCAGCGCGAGAATGAGCAGTTTGTGTATTCGTTGCCATCTAACTCCACGTCTTCATTCCGAAACGTTCGATCTCTGATCTTCATCGATGTTCCTCCGCGACTGCGCCCATCCAGAAGCCAAGGCGATTGGTCCGTTTATCTTGGCTTCATCTCAGATTTGGTGGTCACAGCGACGAAAGGTTCACTCGCCGAACCGCGCCTGCAGAAGCGCGTATAACCCCCCGGGGCAAAGTCCCATGCTCGAATCCGGCGACTGAGAGAAACGGGTTGCGCCCGGGTGGTACCACTGTCCTTCCTTAAGGCAGAGAAAACGCCTCGGTAGGAAAAGCCCGCAGGAAGCGGGCAGTTTGACGAGAGACCCCACTTGCGGGGGAAGGGCTAAGACTAGTTGGCGGAGAGAGAGGGATTCGAACCCTCGAAGGGCTTTTGACCCTTACACCCTTAGCAGGGGTGCGCCTTCGACCACTCGGCCATCTCTCCGCTTATATGACACGCTGATTTTTCAATAACTGGCTTCAACGGGGGCCGGCCGGGCCGGCGTGCGGGCCGCCATGATACTGAAGGGCGGCACGGGCGGCAAAAGCGCCCGCGGGCCCGCCGCTCTAGGCGGTCAGGCGCGCGCGCACGAACGCCTCGACCGAGCCGAGCGCCGCATCGAGTGCCTCGGGCTTGCTGCCGCCGGCCTGCGCGAAGTCGGGCCGGCCACCGCCGCGGCCGCCGACCTGGGCGGCGATCGCGCCCGCAAGCTCCCCGGCCTTGATGCGCGCGGTCTGGTCGGCGGTCACGCCGGCGACCAGCAGCAGTTTTTCGGGAGTCTCGACGCTCGCCAGCACGACCACGGCGGACTTCAGGCGCTCCTTCAGCTGATCCACGGCCGCGCGCAGCGCGCCCGCGTCGGCGCCGTCCACGCGCGTGGCCACGACCTTGACGCCCTGCACATCCACGGCGCCCGCGGCCAGGTCCACGCCGGAACCTGAGGCCAGCCGGTCCTTCAGCGAGCGCACCTCGCGCTCGAGCTGTTTGCCGCGCTCGAGCTGCTCACGCACCTTGTCCCTGAGTTCCTCGCGCGAACCGCGGACCAGGCCCGCAAGGTCCTTGAGCAGCGCATCGTTCTGTTCGACGTACTGCAGCGCTCCCTCCCCGGTGAGCGCCTCGATGCGCCGCACACCGGAGGCGACCCCGGTCTCGCTCACGATCTTGAACAGCCCAATCTCGCCCGCGCGTTGCACGTGCGTGCCGCCGCACAGCTCCATGGAGAAGTCCCCCATCCGCAGTACGCGCACGTCCTTGTCGTACTTCTCGCCAAAGAGCGCGATGGCGCCGGCCGCCACGGCGCCCTCGTAGTCCATCACCCGCGTTTCGCTCGCCGCGTTGACACGGATCTGCGCGTTCACCAGACGCTCGATCTCGGTGAGCTCTTCCCTGGTGACCGGCTGGCTGTGGGCAAAGTCAAAGCGCAGCCGATCCGGAGCCACCAGGGAGCCCTTCTGCTGCACATGCGTGCCGAGCACCTTGCGCAGTGCTGCGTGCAGCAGGTGCGTGGCGCTGTGGTTGAGCGCCGTCGCCTGGCGCCGCGCGCCGTCGACCTGGGCCTCAAGTTCCTCGCCGAGGCGGACCGTGCCGCTCTTGAGGATGCCCAGATGCGCGTGCGCGCCGCCGCGCTTCTGCGTATCCGTGACCACGAACAACGTGCCGACCGCGGTCAGCTCGCCCGTATCCCCCACCTGGCCGCCGGACTCGGCGTAGAAAGGAGTACGATCGAGCACCACCTCACCGCGCTCGCCGGCCGTGAGCGCTTCGACCTCCGCGCCGTCCTTCAGCAACGCCACCACCCGGCCGCTCGCCTTCAGGCGCTCGTAGCCCTGGAACAGGGTGCGCGAGTCCACAGCAGTCGCGGTGCGCTGCTCGGCGCCGAACTTGCTCGCCTCCTGCGAGCGCCGGCGCTGCTCCTCCATCGCGGCCTCAAAGCCCGCCAGATCGATGGCGAGCCCGCGCTCGCGCGCGATGTCGCCCGTCAGGTCCACGGGGAAGCCGTAGGTGTCGTAGAGCTTGAATACCGTGTCGCCGTCGATGGTCTTCGCGCCGCGCAGGGCGCGGATGGCACTCTCGAGCAGCACCATGCCGTTGGCGAGCGTCTCGGCAAAGCGTTCCTCCTCGCGGCGCAGCACGCGCTCGGCGTGCGCCTTGCCGCGCGTGAGCTCGGGATACGCCTCGCCCATTTCGGCCTCGAGCACCGCCACCAGCTTGTAGAAGAACGGCTGCTGGATGCCAAGCTTGTAGCCGTGGCGCACGGCACGCCGGATGATGCGGCGCAGCACGTAGCCGCGGCCCTCGTTCGAGGGCGAGACGCCGTCGACGATCAGGAAGGCGCTGGCGCGGATGTGATCGGCGATCACGCGCAGGGAGCTCGAGGTGAACACCGAGGTGCCCGCGAGCTTGCCCGCTGCGCGGATCAGGTTCTTGAACAGGTCGATGTCGTAGTTGGAATGCACGCCCTGCATGACCGCGGAGATGCGTTCGAGCCCCATGCCGGTATCCACCGAGGGGCGCGGCAGCGGCCGCATGCTGCCGTCAGCGCCGCGCTCGTACTGCATGAAGACGAGGTTCCAGATCTCGACGTAGCGGTCGCCGTCCTCATCCGCCGACCCCGGCGGGCCGCCGGGGACCTCCGGTCCATGGTCGTAGAAGATCTCACTGCAGGGTCCGCAGGGGCCGGTGTCGCCCATGGCCCAGAAATTCGACTCCGCGCCCAGGCGCGAGAAGCGCAGCGGGCTGATGCCGATGTCGTTCAGCCAGATGTCGGCGGCCTCGTCATCCTCGTGGTACACCGTGCACCACAGACGCTGCGGATCAAGGCCCAGCGTGAAGATGAGGAAGTCCCAGGCAAAATGGATGGCTTCGCGCTTGAAGTAGTCGCCGAAGGAGAAGTTGCCGAGCATCTCGAAGAAGGTATGGTGACGCGCGGTGTAGCCCACGTTCTCCAGATCGTTGTGCTTGCCCCCAGCGCGCACGCAGCGCTGGCTGGAAGCGGCCCGCAGGTAATCGCGCTGTTCCTTGCCGAGGAACACGTCCTTGAACTGCACCATGCCGGCATTAGTGAACAGCAGCGTCGGATCGCTGCCGGGCACGAGCGAGCTCGAGGGCACGATGATGTGACTCTGGGCGCGAAAGAATTCCAGGAACGCGCTGCGCACGTCCGCCGCGCTCATATAAGACGGTTTGTTCAAGGGTCTTCAGTCCAGTCGGGATCGGCGCCAGTGGCCGCGCGGATATGATCCGATGAAAAGCCACGATACTGCAAAAAACGCATCTGCCGCGCCTTCTCGCGCCAGTTGGCCGGCACTCCGGGACCGAACTTGGCGCGACACAGCTTGCGGGCCAGCACCGCCCAGTCCGGTCCCTGGGCGAGCGCCGCCTCGATCAGGGCCTCGGGGACGCCGTGCTTGCGCAGCTCGGCCCCGATGCGCAGCGGCCCCTGGCCGCGCCCCGCGTGCCAGGTGACATAGTTCTCGGCATAGCGGGCTTCATTGAGCGCCCCGCGCGCCTGGAGCTCCTCGATGGCCGCCTGCGCGGCGGAATCCTCGAACCCCCGCGCGGTGAGTTTCGCGCGCAGTTCCCCGCAGGCAAAATCGCGCGCCGCGAGCAGTGCCACTGCCGCTGCCGCTGCGGCCTTAGGGTCGCCGCGCTGCTGCGCGGGCATTGATCTTGTACGACGCAGGGGCATCCCTGCAGTATAGTCGGCGCGTCACGGGGCTCAGTCCCCCGGCGCTGAAACATCTCGGAGGTACCAGGCAATGCGATTCCTGACATGGGCTTTGGCGTGCACCCTCGTTGGCGCACTGGGTGTGGCACAGGCCGATGAGCCTTCGAAGGCGCCCGCACCGAGCACGGTGAGCGCTCCTCCGGCCTCAAGCGACACGGCGACCGCCCCGAGTACCGCACCCGCCGCCGCCAGCACGCCGGCCGCCAAATCCAATCTGAACGATGAGATGATCGAAAAGCACTTCCGCGCCGAAGGTTATAAGGTCGAGGTGCACAACGGCGAGAAGTGGTACTGCAAGCCGGTGATCGAAACCGGGACCCGTCTGGCGAGCCCCAAACCAGCGTGTGCACCTGGCGAGCAGCTGTTGATCAACGAGCGGCAGCAGCGGGATGACCTGCAGAAGGCACAACGCTCCATGAGCGGTACCAAAGGTGGCTGAGCTGCCTTAGGCCGAGTTCGCGGCCTGGTCGGGACGTCGCTCCTGGCGCGGCGGCAGCAGCCGTGCACGCACCTGGTCCTCGATTTCGCGCGCGACCTCCTTGTTGGTAAGGAGGTAGGTGCGTGCATTGTCCTTGCCCTGGCCGATGCGGTTACCCTTATAGGAATACCAGGCGCCGGACTTCTCGATGATGCCCTGAGCGCTCGCCAGCTCGATGATCTCGCCCTCGCGTGAGATCCCCTGCCCGTACATGATTTCGAATTCGGCCTCGCGGAACGGCGGCGCCACCTTGTTCTTCACCACCTTCACGCGCGTCATGTTGCCGGTGACTTCCTCGCCGGTCTTGATCGCGCCGATGCGGCGGATGTCGAGCCGCACCGAGGCATAGAACTTCAGCGCATTGCCGCCGGTCGTGGTCTCGGGGTTACCGAACATCACGCCGATCTTCATGCGGATCTGGTTGATGAATATGACGATGGTGTTGGAGCGGCTGATATTCCCGGTGAGCTTGCGCAGCGCCTGCGACATGAGGCGTGCGTGCAGGCCCAGCTGCATCTCGCCCATCTCGCCTTCGATTTCGGCCTTGGGTGTAAGGGCAGCCACCGAGTCCACGACGACAATGTCGACCGCGTTGGAGCGCACCAGCATGTCGGTGATCTCCAGTGCCTGTTCCCCGGTGTCCGGCTGCGAGACCAGCAGCTCATTGATGTCGACCCCGAGATTGCCGGCGTAGGCCGGATCGAGGGCATGCTCGGCGTCCACGAAGGCTGCGGTACCCCCGCTGCGCTGGACCTGCGCGATCACCTGCAGGGCGAGTGTCGTCTTGCCCGAGGACTCCGGGCCAAAGATCTCCACCACCCGCCCACGCGGCAGGCCGCCGATGCCCAGCGCGATGTCGAGCCCGAGCGATCCGGTGGAAACGGCCTCGACGTCGTACGTGGCCGCGGCATCTCCGAGGCGCATGACCGAACCCTTGCCGAACTGCTTCTCGATCTGACCGAGTGCGGCGGCGAGTGCCTTCTTGCGGTTGTCTTCCATCTGCGAGTTTCCCGGTGACTTGTGGAGGTGGAGCGAAAAAATTCGCGCTTGATTATCACATAAAGTAGCGGCGCCCGGAGCGCGGCGGCGCCGCTGTTTCAGCGCTCTTTGGCGAATTTTTCCGTCTTACCCAGTAGTGCGGATTCGAGGACACTGTATACGGCGCCACCCGGCGCGCTGCGACTCTCGATGAGTGCCAGCGTCGCGCACTTCCAGGTGACGGCGGCGAAGTGTGCGGGCCGCGGGGGGCCGGCCACTTTGCGCGCTACCGTGACATGTGCGCGGAAGGGCTTGAGATCCGGCAAGAATCCCGCCGTAGCCGCGGCCCTCTGGAGCGCCCGCGCCAGGACGCGGGCGGCCACGTCGTCCCCGCGCGCCGTAAGCGCGCACAGCACCTGGGGTTTGCGCCAGTGGGCAAGACGCGTGAAGCGCAGCACGGGCGGTCCCGCGCCCGGCGGCCACGCCGCCGCAGTCGCGCGCGCGAGGGCGGCGAGTTCGGCGGTGCGGGCTGCGGGCACCGCGCCCAGAAAGGCCAGCGTTGCGTGCAGGCTTGCAGGCGGGACGGACCGGCCGCCGCTCGCCGCCACCGCCGCGGCACTGGCGGCCGTGAGCGCGCGGCGTGCCGCCTCGTCCGGCCACAGGGCGAAGAACAGTCGCCGCATCGGGACGCGCGGCGCGGTGCCGCTCACGGGGCCCCCGGAACGGGCGTCGCCTCCAGACGTACCGGCAGGTCCAGCCGCAGGATGAGCCGCAGGCAGTGCAGCACGGCGCGACTGCGCACGAAGTGGCGGTCGCCGCTGAAGAGCTTCTCCTCGGCAATGATGTCAGTCGCCGCGCCCTGGCGGGCGGCGGCACAGAACCAGACGGTCCCCACGGGCTTCTCGGCCGTGCCGCCATCGGGTCCGGCGATGCCGCTGACAGCCAGGGCGACCGTGGCCGCCGGCGAGGCGCAGCGCCCCTTCTGCCATCTCGCGCACGGCCTGCTCGCTGACGGCACCGAAACGCTCCAGGGTGCCGCCGGCGACCCCGAGGTCACGCATCTTGGCGGCGTTGGAATAGGTCACGTAGCCGCACTCGAACCATTCGGAGCTCCCGGGGACGTCCGTGAGCGCCTTGGCGACCCAGCCGCCGGTGCAGGACTCGGCCGTGACCACCCGCCGTTGGGCGGCGCGCAGCTTGTGGGCCACGCGCGCCGCGAGCTCGTACAGTTCCGGATCGCTCACCATGGCGCCAAAGGCTAACCCAGCGGCTGCCTGCCCGGAAGCGCCGGTCGCGACACTCCCGGTCCGGATCTTGAGGTCGCCTTCGCGTGTCCATGAACGATGCCGCCCTCAAGCACACACCGATGCTGCCGCAGTACTGCGTCAAGCCTGCGGCAAGCACCTGAGTGCCCAGACGAATCGTGCAACCCGCCTCTCAAGCGAAGGCGAGTGAGCTCGAGTTTTCCTCGGTAATCGCCGCTATGCCGCGCGAGTCTTGGACAGCCCAGCGGCCTGCGTTGCCAAGAACCGCCGCCTCAGGGCATTCTCGGACCGCGCCAAGCAATACGGGAGCGCAGGTGGGGGTAGATTCACCAGAGCCGGTGCCAACTTCCGCCGGTGCGGTGTTCCTGAGTTACGCCTCAGAGGATTCCGCTGCGGCTGAGCGGATCTGCATCAGCCTGCGTGCCGCTGGGATCGAGGTCTGGTTCGACCAAAGCGAGCTGCGCGGCGGGGAAGCCTGGGACCGGCAGATCCGCAGGACGATCCATGACTGCGCCCTCTTCGTCCCCGTCATCTCCGCGAATACTCACGCGCGGATCGAGGGGTACTTCCGCCTTGAGTGGAAGCTCGGGATCGATCGTTCGCACCTCATGGCGCCCGATCAGACCTTCCTGTTGCCGGTTGCCATCGATGCCACGCCGGAGAGCGATGAGCGCATACCGGATCGCTTCCGCGAGGTGCAGTGGTCGCGCCTCCCGCGTGGAGAACCCTCGGCGGCGTTCATCGAGCGCGTCCGGCGCCTGCTCACGGCAGAGGAATCTGCCGAACCATCGGCCGTCGCACCGGTCGGCAAACTGCCCGCGGCCACCGGCGTTCGCAGGCCAGCGCACCCACAACCCTTGGGGGCGAAGGTGGCCTGGATGGCCGTCGGTCTTGCGGTTCTGGGGGCAGGGTACTTCCTGGTGATGCAGGGGCCGCGACCCGCACCGCTAACAGCGCACACGAATCCAGTCAGCACAGCCCCGCCCGGACTGTCCGCTACGGTGACGGAGAAATCCATCGCGGTCCTGCCGTTCGCGGACCTGAGCGAAAAGAGGGATCAGGAATATTTCGCCGATGGTATGGCGGCCGAAGTGCTCGATCTGCTTGCGAAGATCCCTGGTCTGAAGGTGATTGGCCGAACATCCTCGTTCCAGTTCAAGGGCAGGAATCAGGATCTGCGGACGATCGGCAACACGCTGGGTGCCGCATTCGTCGTTGAAGGGACGGTGCGCAAGTCAGGGGATCGTGTCCGCGTAACCGCACAGCTGATCGACGCGCGCGACGGCACGCAGCGCTGGTCGTCGAGCTACGAGCGCATGTCTGCCGATGTACTTGGGGTGCAGGACGCAATAGCGGTCAACCTGGCGCGAGCACTGCAACTGACCGTCAGCAGCGACTTCGGGTCGCGCGCTTCGGCGGCCAGTGCCGAGGCCTATGACGCGTATCTGCGCGGACTCCACGCCCTCGATCAGGCCTCACAGGAGAGCGCCGACCAAGCAGCGGGAGACTTCCAGCGGACTTTGGACCTCGACCCTCAGTTTGCCCCGGCGGCACTGGGCCTTGCCAAGGTCTATCAAATGAAGGGTGAAGAAGGCTGGTTGTTGCCGACGCGCGCCGCATTCGAGCGCGCGCGGGCAGCGGCGGACATGGCCATTCGACTGGATCCGAAGCTGGCCGCGGCCCACGCCGTGCGCGCCAACGTACTGGTGATGTACGACTGGGACTGGGCCGGGGCTGATCGTGAGATCAAGCAGGCCACGAGTCTCGGCAGGCCAGTCGAGGTGATCTTGGCTGCGGCACGGCTGGCGGCGGTGCGGAACGAGTGGGATGAGGCAACGCAGTTGCTGCAAACAGGCCTCGCGGCCGATCCGCTCAACACCGACTTGCACTTTGTGCTGGGGTGGGGCGTGGAACTGCGGTCGGGACGCTTCGCAAGCGCCGAATCGTCAATACGGCGAGCACTGGAGATAAGCCCTAACTTTGGTAGCGGAAACTGGTTTCTGGGTCTTACCCTGCTCTTCCAGGATCGCCTCCCGGAGGCCCTCGCAGCGATGCAGCGGGAGACCGCGTACGACGGGCAACTCGTGGGTACCGCGATTGTGTATCACGCGCTGGGCAGGAAGGCGGAATCCGATGCGGCGCTGAAACGCGCGATCGAGCAGAATGCAGAAGAGTGGCCATCGGCGATCGCGCGAGTCTACGCGTTTCGCGGGGAACGCGATCAGGCCATGAAATGGCTGGAGCGGGCCTACTCGGTGAGGGATGAAGATCTTTACTTCATAAGGGGTGATCCGCTCATGAAGAATCTCGAAGGCGATTCGCGCTATCGGGCGTTCCTGCGCAAAATGAACCTACCGGAGTAAGCCGGACGCACTTCCCGAGGCTCGTTGTCGCTGACCCTCCATAAGCCGCCGCTTCGTGGCGCTGGGGGAAAGCATCTTGCCGTGGAAGGAGAACGAGGCACTCTTCATCCTCAAGCCGCTGGCGGCGCGTCCAAGACGATTTTAGACAGAGAGCTCGTGAACGCAGAAAAAATAGGCCTTGCGGCACACACGCCGATGATGCAGCAGTACCTGCGCATCAAGAGCGAGCATCCGGACATCCTGCTCTTTTACCGCATGGGCGACTTCTACGAGCTCTTCTACGAGGACGCGCGCCGCGCCGCAGCGCTGCTGGACATCACGCTCACCGCCCGCGGGCAGTCCGCCGGCGAACCGATCCCGATGGCGGGCGTGCCCTGCCACGCCGTGGACGCGTATCTGGCGAAGCTGGTGCGCCGCGGGGAGAGCGTGGCGATCTGCGAACAGCTGCCGGAGGTCCAAGGCGCCAAGGGTCCGCTGGAGCGCCAGGTGGTGCGCATCGTCACCCCCGGCACGGTGACCGAGGCGGCGCTGCTCAGGGAGCGCGAGGACACCCTGGTCGCCGCCCTCGCCCGCGACGGCAGCCGCTTCGGCCTCGCGTGGCTGGACGTGGCGGCCGGGCCGCTTCACGGTCCTCGAGGGCGCCGGCAGTGCCGCGCTCGGCGGGGAGCTCGAGCGGCTGAAGCCCGCGGAGCTCCTGCTCGCCGAAGGCGCCGCGGAGGAGGACATTACGCGCTTCGGCACGGCGATCCGCCGCCGCGCCCCCTGGCACTTCGAGCTGGCGAGCGCCGCGCGCCTCCTCACCGATCAGCTCAAGACGCTGGACCTCAAGGGCTTCGGCGCCGATGCGCTGTCGCTCGGCATCGGCGCCGCCGGCGCCCTGCTGCAATACGTGCGCGACACGCAGCGCTCGGCGCTGCCGCACATCCGCGCGCTGCACGTGGAAGAGCGCAGCGAGGCGCTGATCCTCGATGCCGCCACCCGCCGCAACCTCGAGCTCGATGCCAGCCTCAGCGGCAACGCCGACGCCACCCTGATCGCGGTGCTCGACAGCTCGGTCACCGCCATGGGCGCGCGCCAGTTGCGGCGCTGGCTGAACCGGCCGCTGACCACCCAGCGCACCGCTCCAGGCGCGCTACCAGGCCATCGCCACCCTGATCGACCAGCGCCGCGACCAGCAGCTGCGCGCGCCGCTGCAGGGCATCGGCGACGTCGAGCGGATCCTGGCGCGCGTGGCACTGCGTTCCGCGCGCCCGCGCGACCTCACGCAGCTGCGCAGCTCCCTCGCGGTGCTGCCGGCGCTGCGCGCCGCCCTGGAGGCACTCGACTCCCCGCTGCTGCGCGCGCTGCAGCGAGCAGGTGCTCACGCACGAGGACGTGCTCGCGCTGCTGAGCGCCGCCATCGCCGCAGAGCCGGCCACGCTGGTGCGCGAGGGCGACGTGATCGCCCCCGGCTACGACGCCGAGCTCGATGAGCTGCGCCAGATCGCCACCCACACCGATGAGTTCCTGCTCGCACTCGAGCAGCGCGAGCGCGAACGCACCGGGCTCGCGAGCCTCAAGCTCGGCTACAACCGCGTCCAGGGTTTTTACATCGAGGTCGCGCGGCGTGACGCGGAAGGCGTGCCCAAGGACTACCTGCGGCGCCAGACGGTGAAGTCCGCGGAGCGCTTCATCACCCCCGAACTCAAGCACTTCGAGGACCGGGTGCTCGGCGCGCGCGAGAAGGCCCTGGCGCGCGAGCGGCAGCTCTACGAGGAGCTCCTGACGCAGCTCACCGACCGCCTGGGGCCGCTGCAGGGCACCGCGGCGGCGCTGGCCGAGCTCGATGCCCTGGCCGCACTCGCCGAGCGGGCCGTGACGCTCGAGTGGTCGGCCCCGGAGCTGAGCACCGAGGCGCGCCTGCTGATCACCGGCGGCCGTCACCCGATCGTCGAGCGCTTCACCACCGTGCCCTTCGTGCCGAATGACCTTCAGCTCGATGCCGCGCGGCGCATGCTCATCGTCACCGGCCCCAACATGGGGGGCAAGTCGACCTACATGCGCCAGGCCGCGCTCATCGCGCTGCTGGCGCACATCGGCAGCTACGTGCCCGGCGGAGCGCGCGGTGCTCGGCCCCCTCGACCGCATCTTCACCCGCATCGGCGCCGGAGACGATCTGGCCGGGGGCCGCTCCACGTTCATGGTGGAGATGACGGAGGCCGCCAACATCCTGCACAACGCCACCGACAAGAGCCTCATCCTGCTCGATGAGATCGGCCGCGGCACCAGCACCTTCGACGGGCTGTCGCTCGCCTGGGCGATGGCGCGCGACATCGCCACCCGGGTGCGTGCGTTTACCCTCTTCGCCACGCACTACTTCGAGCTGACGACGCTCGCCGCCGAGGTCGAGGGCTGCGCCAACGTGCACCTCGATGCGACCGAGCACGGCGATGGGATCGTGTTCCTGCACGCCGTCAAGGACGGGCCCGGCCAATCGCAGCTACGGGCTGCAGGTGGCGCAGCTGGCCGGCGTGCCGCGGGCGGTGATCGCGGCGGCCCAGGGCTACCTCGAGGCGCTCGAGTCGCGCCGCGACGCACAGCGTCACGCCGCAGGGCCCGCGCACGGGGCGCAGGCCGAACTGCCGCTGTTTGCCGCTCCCGATCGCGCGGCGGCGCCTGCGCGCGGCGCTCGCAGCGGTCGATCCGGACGAGCTGACGCCGAAGGCGGCGCTCGAAGCCCTCTATCGCCTGAAGCAGCTCCTGAAGGAGTGAGTCCCGGCCGCCACCGCTCACTTCACGGAGAAGCGACCCTGGGTGAGGAAGTGCCCCGTCTCGTGGGCCACGCGCGCCGAGAGCAGCATGCCCATGTGGCTCACCGGCAAGCTGATGTGGCCGGTGGCGCCGGGCATGCGCGTCTCGCTCACCGCCACCGTCCCGTCATTGGGCTCCTGGAACTGCGCCAGCAGCTGTCCGACGCCGAGCGGCTGCGTGCCCGCCACGATGCCGAGCTCGCGCGCATGGGTCCAGCGCCGCTCGCGTGACTGCAGCAGCTCCACGGCCACCGTCGGCCCCATGAGCTGCGCCACGGGCGCGAAGCGGCTCGCCTGCTCCGCCGCGCGGCTCGCCACGGACGGGGTGCCCAGGAACACCACGCGCCCCGGGGGGAGCTCGGTGAAACGCTCGAGCGTGCGGTGGATGATGAGGCCGCCCAGGCTGTGACCGACCAAGTGCACCTCGGGGACGTGCAGCTCCTCGACGAAGGCCGCGAGGCGCTCGGTCGTGCCCTGCATGCTCGCGAAGGCCGCCGAGTAGCGGAACGAGTACAGCGTGAGGTCGAATTCCTGGGCGAGGCGGCGGCCGAGCACCAGCGACTCATCCCCCGGCATCCACAGCCCGTGTACGTATACGATCGGCGTCACGAGACGATCCGGCGCCCCTGGAGCTTCAGCCGCAGCGGCTAGGGCTGCGGGACGCGCACCCGAATGTGCAGCTCGCGCAGCTGCGCCTCGCTCACCTCGGTGGGCGCATCGGTGAGCGGGTCGGCGGCGGTCTGCGTCTTGGGGAAGGCGATCACTTCGCGGATGCTGTCGGCGCCGCTCATCAGCATCGCGAGGCGGTCGAGTCCGAAGGCGATGCCCCCGTGGGGAGGTGCGCCAAACTTCAGCGCATCGAGCAGGAAACCGAACTTCTTCTGCGCTTCCTCGGCATCGATGCCGAGCAGGCCAAAGACCGTGGACTGCAGCTCCTGCTTGTGGATACGCACCGAGCCACCGCCGATCTCCGAACCGTTCAACACCAGGTCGTAGGCCTTGGCGAGCGCCTCTGCCGGCGCGGCACGCAGGGTCGCCGGGTCCTCGTTCTTCGGGGCCGTGAACGGATGGTGCATGGCGACCCAGCGCCTGGCGTCCGCATCCCACTCGAACATCGGGAAATCGATCACCCACAGCGGGCTGCCAGCCACCGGCCACGAGCTTCAGGTCCTGCCCCATCTTCAGCCGCAGCGCGCCGAGCGCATCGCTGACCACCTTGGCGGAGTCGGCCCCGAAGAAGATGAGGTCGTTGTCGGCGGCCTGCGTGCGCTCGAGGATCCCGGTAAGCGCCGCCTCGCTCAGGAACTTGATGATGGGCGACTGCAGCCCCTCGCGCCCCCTGGCGCGCTCGTTGACCTTGATGTACGCGAGCCCCTTCGCGCCGTAGCGCGCCACGTACGCGGTGCACTCATCGATCTGCGACCGCGGCAGGCTCCCGGCGCCGGGCACCCGCAGGGCCGCGACCCGGCCGTTCGGATCGCGCGCCGGGCCTGCGAACACCTTGAAATCGCAGTCCCTCACCAGGTCGGCGACGTCGACGAGCTCGAGGGGGTTGCGCAGGTCGGGCTTGTCGGAGCCGTAGCGGCGCAGGGCCTCGGCGTAGGTCATGCGCGGGAAGGGCTCCGGAAGCGTCACCGCCAGCACCTCGCGGAAGAAGTGCCGCACCAGGGACTCCATGAGGCCCATGATCTCGTCCTGGGCGAGGAACGAGGTCTCGACGTCGAGCTGGGTGAATTCCGGCTGGCGGTCCGCGCGCAGGTCCTCGTCGCGGAAGCAGCGCACGATCTGGTAGTAGCGGTCGAAGCCGGCGATCATCAGGAGCTGCTTGAAGATCTGCGGCGACTGGGGCAGCGCGAAGAACTTGCCCGCGTGCGTGCGGCTCGGCACCAGGTAGTCGCGCGCCCCTTCCGGGGTCGCCTTGGTGAGCATCGGCGTCTCGATGTCCACGAAGCCGTGCGCGTCGAGGAAGCCGCGCATGGCGCGGGTGATCCGGTGGCGCAGCCGCAGGCGCTGGTTCATCACCTCGCGCCGCAGGTCGAGGTAGCGATAGCGCAGGCGCACTTCCTCGCCGACGGTCTCATCAAGCTGGAACGGCAGCGGCTCGCAGCGGTTGAGCACCTCGAGCGCGCGCGCCACGAGTTCCACCCGTCCGCTCGCCAGGTGCGCGTTCACGGTGCCGGCCGGGCGCGCGCGCACGATCCCGCTGACCCGCACCACGAACTCGTTGCGCAGCCGCTCGGCCTCGGCAAAGAGCGGCGCCAGTTCGGGGTTGAAGACCACCTGCAGCAGGCCCTCGCGGTCGCGCACGTCCACGAAAATGACCCCGCCGTGGTCGCGACGGCGATGCACCCAGCCGGCGACGCTGACCTCCTGCCCCAGCAGGTCCTCGTTCACTTGTCCGCAGTAATGTGATCGCATCATGAGGCGCGCGATGTTACGGAGGCGCTGCCGGCCCCGCAACTTACGCGCGGGGCCTTCAGGCCGCGGGCTTTTGCGCCGGCAGGTGCGCCCCGCCCTGCGCCGGGTGCGGCACGACGACCCCGCAGGTGATGATCATCTTCATGGCCTCATCCACCGACATGTGCAGTTCCACGACCTGGCGGCGCGGCACCACGACCAGGTAGCCGGCGGTCGCATTCAGGGCCGCCGAGAGGTACACCGCCGCGCACGGCTCGCCGAGCCTCTCGGAGACCTCCGGCACGTCCTCGGCGGTGAGAAAGCCGATGCTCCAGACCCCCGCGCGCGGGTATTCGATCATCACCACCTTGCGGAAGGAGTTGGACTGCGACAGCACGCTCTCCGCAAAGCTCTTCACGCCGCCGTAGACCGTGCGCACCACCGGGATGCGGTTGAGCAAGTCCTCGCCCCACACGATGAGGCGACGCCCGATGAGGTTGGTGACCAGGAGCCCGGTGAGCAGCACGATCACGAGCGCCAGCACCAGGCCCGCCCCGGGGAGCGCAAAGCCCACCAGCGCCTGTGGCCGCAAGAACGTTGGCAGCAGCAGGAGCGTGCGATCCATGATGTGCAGCATGAAGCTCACCACCCAGATGGTGGCGAGGATCGGCAGCCACACGAGCACCCCGGCGACCATGTAGCGCCGCAGGGCCGTCCACATGGGGGTGCGGTCCGGCACGGTTCGCTAGCGGCGCGCCTTGCGGCGCGTCTTGGCTTTCTTCGGCTTGACGCGGCTCGCGGTGCGGCTCGGGGCGGCGCGGTGCCTGCGTCCGGTCCGCTCGCCCTTGGCTTCCGCGGGCTTGGACTCCTTGGCGTCCTTGCTCTCGGGTTTGGGCTCCTTGGCGTCGCTCTTGCCCTCGGGCTTGGCTTCCGGCTTTGGCTCCTCCTTCTCGGCGCCGGCGAGGTTGCGCTTGCCTTCCTTGTCGGTCTTGAAGTCCGTCTCGTACCAGCCGGCGCCCTTCAGGCGAAACACCGGAGCCGATACGAGCTTCTTCAGCGCCTTCTTGCCGCAGGAGGGGCACTTGGTCAGCGGCTTATCGGTGATCTTCTGCATCACCTCGCGGTAGAACTTACAGGCCTGGCATTCGTATTCGTAAAACGGCATAGGGCGCTTTGTTTAAATCCTGGGTCCGTAGGGGAGTATAGCGGAGGCGCGGCCGGGGCCGGGCTTCCGCCGGGCAGATCACTTGCCGCGCGCCGCCTTGCGCTCCTCCAGCTTGGAGAAGCCGAGTTCCCCGTCCTGGGTGCTGACGCGGATGCGGTCGCCGGGCACGAACTCGCCCTGCAGGATGCGCTGCGCCAGCGGGTTCTCGATCTGCTGCTGGATGGCGCGCTTCAGGGGCCGGGCGCCGTAGACCGGGTCGAACCCGGCCTCGCCGAGGAGGTCGCGCGCCGCATCATCGAGCACGAGGTCCATGTTGCGCTCCAGCAGGCGCTTCTTCAGGTAGAGGAGCTGGATGTCCACGATGGCGCGGATCTGTTTGCTGCCCAGCGAATGGAACACGACGATGTCGTCGATGCGGTTGATGAACTCGGGCCGGAAGCTCTGCTGCACGACCTCCATCACCGCGCTCTTCATCTTGGCGTAGTTCTGCTCGCCGGCGTATTCCTGGATGATCTGCGAGCCGAGGTTCGAGGTCATGATGATGACCGTGTTGCGGAAGTCGACCGTGCGCCCCTGGCCATCGGTCAGGCGCCCGTCATCGAGCACCTGCAGCAGCACGTTGAAGACATCCGGGTGCGCCTTCTCGACCTCATCGAGCAGGATCACCGCGTACGGGCGGCGGCGTACGGCCTCGGTGAGATAGCCGCCCTCCTCGTAGCCGACGTAGCCCGGGGGCGCCCCGATCAGGCGCGCGACCGAGTGCTTCTCCATGAACTCCGACATGTCGATGCGGATCATGGCCTCCTCGGTGTCGAACAGGAACTCCGCGAGCGCCTTGCACAGCTCGGTCTTGCCCACGCCCGTGGGACCGAGGAACAGGAACGAGCCGTTGGGACGGCGCGCATCGGAGAGCCCCGCGCGCGAGCGGCGGATGGCGTCGGCGACGATGCGCAGCGCCTCGTCCTGGCCGACCACGCGCCGGCCGAGCGCCTCTTCCATCTTCAAGAGCTTCTCGCGCTCACCCTGCAGCATCTTCGAGACCGGGATGCCGGTCCACTTGGAGACCACTTCAGCGATCTCCTCCTCCGTCACCTTGTTGCGCACCAGGGTGGGCGCCTTGTCCTCGGCGGCCTGGGCGGCGCTGAGGCGCTTCTCGAGCTCGGGGAGCTTGCCGTACTGCAGCTCCGCCATGCGGCTTAAGTTACCGGCGCGCCGCGCGGCATCGAGCTCCAGGCGCGTGCGGTCGAGTTCCTCGCGGATGTGGGCCGTGCCCTGCAGCGAGGCCTTCTCGGATTTCCACACTTCCTCGAGATCGGCGTACTCGCGCTCGAGCGTCTTGAGCGTTTCCTGCAGCGTCGCCAGGCGCTTCCGGGTCGCTTCGTCCTTCTCCTTCTTCAGCGCCTCCTGCTCGATCTTCAGCTGAATGATGCGCCGCTCGAGCTTATCGAGCACCTCGGGCTTGGAGTCGATTTCCATGCGGATGCGCGCCGCGGCCTCGTCGATCAGATCGATGGCCTTGTCCGGCAGCTGGCGGTCGGCGATGTAGCGGTGCGACAGCGTCGCGGCGGCCACGATCGCCGGATCGGTGATCTCGACCTTGTGGTGCACCTCGTAGCGCTCCTGCAGACCGCGCAGGATCGCGATCGTGTCCTCGACCGAGGGCTCATCCACCAGCACCTTCTGGAAGCGTCGTTCGAGCGCGGCATCCTTCTCGATGTACTTGCGGTACTCATCGAGGGTGGTGGCGCCGACGCAGTGCAGCTCCCCGCGCGCGAGGGCGGGCTTGAGCATGTTGCCGGCATCCATGGCCCCTTCCGCCTTGCCGGCGCCGACCATGGTGTGCAGCTCGTCGATGAACAGGATGATCTGCCCTTCCTGCTTGGCCAGATCGTTCAGCACCGCCTTGAGGCGCTCCTCGAACTCGCCGCGGAACTTGGCGCCCGCGATGAGCGAGCCCATGTCGAGCGCCAGGATGCGCTTGTTCTTCAGTCCCTCGGGCACCTCGTTGTTGATGATGCGCTGCGCCAGACCCTCGACGATCGCGGTCTTGCCGACCCCGGGCTCGCCGATCAGCACCGGATTGTTCTTGGTGCGCCGCTGCAGCACCTGGATGGTGCGGCGGATCTCATCGTCGCGGCCGATCACCGGGTCGAGCTTCCCGGAGGAGGCGCGCGCGGTCAGGTCGATGGTGTACTTCTCCAGCGCCTGGCGGCTCTCCTCGGCGTTGGCGTCGGCGACCTTCTCGCCCCCGCGCACTTCCTCGATGGCCTTCTCGACCGCGCCGCGCACCAGGCCGGACTCCTTGAACAGCCGCGCGAGCGTGCGGTCCTCGAAGGCTGCGAGCAAGAACAGCTCGCTCGAGATGAACTGATCGCCGCGCTGCTGCGCGAGCTTGTCGGTGACGTTGAGGATGCGGTTGAGGTCGTTCGAGACGTGCACTTCCCCCGGGGTGCCCTCGACCTTGGGCAGGCCGTCGAGCGTGCTCAGCAGGCCCGCGCGCAGCTTGTTGACGTCCGCCCCCGCCTTCAGCAGCAGCGGACGCAGCGAACCGCCCGAGCTGTCGAGCATCGCCAGCAGGACGTGCGCCGGTTCGATGACCTGGTTGTCGCGGCCCAGCGCGAGCGACTGGGCGTCCGCCAGCGCCTGTTGGAAGCGGGTCGTGAGCTTATCTTGACGCATGTCGGACGGGGCCTCAACCTGGATGGTGGCTCTTATTGGGACAAACCTCTGTCTATTCAAGAGATTCCGATGCACATCGACCCTGGAGTGCGGCGAAGCAGTCAGGACCGCCTCGGCATGATAGCGCGGGGTTAGGGGCGAAACGGCGCGGTCGTGCGCCTCGGGGACGTCGTCCGCGCCACGGCGGACTCAAAACTACGAATCGCTAAGCTCAAGCAACGGCGTAATGAATTTCCTATAGTTGCGCCAGCGCTGGACGGAGCTCTGATAAATCTTCTGCCGCACCTGCCAGGTACTGGCAGTCGTCACCGCTCGTTCGGTCTTGTGGAAATCGAGGCAGCGCGCATCCCAGGGGAGCTCGAGGAACTCCAGCATCCTGCGCGTCCATTTCTCCTGATCCGCCGACGAGTTCCGCGTACGGCACATCCAGCAGCGTTCCCGCCGGCAGGACACTGCGCCAGTGCGCCACCAGGCGCCGGTGCTCGCGGTAGTAGTGAGCCAGGTCCGACAGGTCCATGGTGTAGTTCATCAGGGGCGTGAACTGCTGGAAGTAGCACGACAGGCACGTATCGATTGGGTCGCGCTGCAGATAGATGATGCGGGCCCTGGGGTACACGGAATGAATCAGACCGAGATAGTCGGAGTTGACCGGCGCCTTGTCGATCACCCGCAGCGCATCGGCGGAATGCCCCGCGAGCACGCGCAGATAGTCGGACGCCAGTTTCTTGCGTAACGGTTCGGCGAGGATTCCCTTGCCGGATGAGGCTTTCGTGCTTGCCAAAGACCGCGGTCCAGAAATCCAGCTCGCCGGCTGCCTTCACGGCCGGGTGCGACGCGAGGATCTGCTCGACCAGTGAGGTGCCGGAGCGCGGCATGCCGACCACGAACACCGGACGCGCCGAGTCCGGAAGCACCCGCGCGCGCTTGCACGAGAGCCTCCGGGTGTAGACGCGCATCAGATCGTCGACCAAGGCCGTGTGCGCCGGCCGGTCGTAGGG
The DNA here is from genome assembly GCA_963806375.1 of uncultured Pseudomonadota bacterium. GTDB lineage: Bacteria > Pseudomonadota > Gammaproteobacteria > Steroidobacterales > Steroidobacteraceae > 13-2-20CM-66-19. Next base: position 1,933,063 of record CAWDXW010000003.1, on the reverse strand, counting down.
CGCCGCGCGCCGCTTGTGCAGCTCGTTGGCCCGTCTGTAGCTGCGAAATGCTTGGGCGTAATCGCCGACATCATCGCAATACTTACCGATCGCAAAACGCAGGGTGGCCTCATCGACCGGCGACAGATCTACCGGCGACGATCTCCTCGGCCCGCTTGAGCCAGGCTGCCATCGGCCGGAGTCATCTTGCGCAGCCACACCGAGCGCGGCCCAGGCAGTAAGAGATCGCGGGATCGGCCTCCAGTGCGCGCCGGTACACGGCCTCGGCCTCGGCGAAATGTCCCTCGAGCGCCTCGATCTGCCCCGAGGCCGACCAGGGCGCTGCGCGTTGCGCGGGGCCACCCGCAGCGCTTTCTCGTAGCAGTCCTTGGCCTCCGCCAGGCGACCCAGCAGCACGAGACTCATGCCGAGGCTCGACCCGCGCTTCGACATACGTGGGCTTCAGTTTCAGCGCGCGCCGCAGTGGCATCTCCGATTCGTTGGCCCGACCGGTCGATTGAAGCACGCCGGCGAGATTGTAGTGCGCCTCGGGATAGCCCGCCCTGATCCCGATCGCGCGCCGGAATTGATCCTCGGCTTCACCATAACGAGTGAGCTGTGCGAGAGCCGCTCCCGAGACCGTTGCGTGCAGCAGCATCGCGCGGATCGAAGTTCAGCGACCTCCTGATAACACTCCAGGGCCTCCTCGTACGCGCCCTGAGCCAGGAGCTCATTACCCTGCGTCAGTAGCAGCACGAGTGTCGCGGGCAGACGGGCGCTTTGACGCCCTGTCGCTGCGGCTGGACGCAGCAGCAGCTTTGGAGTGCGGGGTCAGGCGCAAGCACCAGCGCCCGCGTCAGCTCGTCCACGCAGCCGCGGCTCCATCGCCCTTCTCGAGCAAACGCCATTTGAATGTGTTGGCGAGCTTTGCCCGCTTGAGAGTTCAGCTTCAGGGGACGGGCGTCGCGGTCGACCCGCTGGAGGAACCGCTGCAGGAATTTCTGCAGCTCCTGTGCGCTGCCCCCGCGACTGCGGCTGGCCGCATGCAGCCTGCGTTCGACTGCAGGACGACGTCGTCGGCCAATGCTGTACCAACCTGGGTGACTTCGCGGGTGTTGAACCAATTCAACAGCATTGCTTCGCCTGCAACGACTGTCAGATTTAGGGACGTTACGTTAAATTCTAGTCTATCGATTCATCCCGGAACGGGTGAAGCGGCTGGATGGTGACCACCATCACAATTCACCGCGGCTCGAGACGAAGTTATCGGCCCGAGAGGCGCTCGGCGCCTGCGATGATCAGAATTCCAGCAGTAATGAGCAGCACCTGGACGGCACTGGTGCGCGGATCGGACTTCCCGTGCAGCCCCGGGATGAGCCCGGCGACGGCGATGTAGAGAAACCCCGCCGCCGCAAAAGCCAGCGCGTACGGCAGCGCGCCAAGCGCGTCCCGCAGCGCCACGTAGGCCACGATCGCGCCCGACGATCGAGGCCAGGCCGGTCGCGAGGTTCAGCACCAGCGCCCGCCGCTGCGAAAAGCCGGCGTGCACCAGGATGGCGAAATCCCCCACACGGTGCGGCACCTCGTGCGCCGCCACGGCGAAGGTCGTGACGAAGCCGAGCGAGGGGTCCTTGAGGAAGGCGGCCGCGATCAGCACGCCATCGAGCGCGTTATGCAGGCTGTCGCCGCACAGCACGAGGATGCCGGAGGCGCGGTGCCGGCCATGAGGATGCCCGTGGGCATGGGCCTGTTGCGCAGGTGCCTGCGGCATGCCCATCCTCCTCGCCCTGGGTGTGCCACCACAGCACGAGCTTCTCGATCACGAAGAAGACCCCGAGACCCGCAGACCAGCGCGACGCCCAGGCCGTGGGCGCCCGCGGTCCCGGCTCCGGCAATCGCCTCGGGCAGGAGCGCGAGGAAGGCGGCGCCGAGGAGCGCGCCGGTGGCGAAGCTCAGGAAGTGCGGCAGCAGCCGCGCGCTGTGTCGTTCGGGCACCCACAGCAATGCGACCGCAAAGACGGCGCTCGCGATGCCGCCGAGTGCGGCGCACAGGATGATCCACAGGAGCAGCGGCAAACGCGGTCAGCTTCTTGGCGGTGACTTCGGGGCCGATCCTAGCACGGGTGCGCGCAGCGCTCAGGCGAGCCAGATTAGCGCCGCCATGCGGCCACACTGCCCGTCGCGGCGATAGGAAAAAAAGCGCGTGCGATCGGCGTACGTGCACCATTCGCCTCCGTACACCTCGCGCACTCCCGCCCGCTGCAGGCGCTGGCGCGCAAGCGCCGGCAGGTCGCACTGCCAGCGGCCGCGCGCGTTGCCGCGAAAGGCAGCCGTGGCAGCGCGGTCATGCGCCAGGAAGGCGTCCCGCACTTCTGCGCCCACTTCAAAGTGCTGCGGACCGATCGCGGGCCCGAGCCACGCGAGCAGCCGCGACGGCCCAGCGCCCAGCCGCGCGAGTGTGGCCTCGAGCACCCCTGCGGCGAGGCCCCGCCAGCCTGCGTGGGCCGCCGCGACGCAGGAGCCGTCGGCGGCGGCGAGCAACACCGGCAGGCAGTCGGCCACCTGGACGACGGCGACCGCCCCGCGCTCACGGGCGATCACCGCATCGGCGCGCGGCGGCAGATCCGGGTCCGCGGCCCCGATCTCGACCACCGCCCGGCCGTGCACCTGTTCAAGCCAGCGCGGCTCGCGGGGCAGCGCGAGCGCGGCGCGCACGCGCGCGCGGTTCTCGTCCACGTGCCGGGGAAGGTCCCCGACGTGTGCGCCGACATTGAGCGTATCGAAGGGGACCTGACTGACGCCCCCGCCGCGCAGCGTGAAGGCCGCGCGCACGGTCCCCGGGGCGGGCCAGACCGGCTCCAGCCACGCCAGCGCGCCCCTGGTCCGCTCGCTCACGCGTCGTCAGCTTCCAGCGCCGCCAGGAGCGCGCGCATATCCGCGGGGAGCGGGGCTTCCCAGGCAAGTTCCCGGCCGCTCACCGGATGCACCAGCCCCAGGCGCGCGGCGTGCAGCGCCTGGCGCGGGAAGCTGGTCAGTGCCTGCACCAGCGCCGGGGTGCAACCGGCAGGCAGGCGCCGACGCCCGCCATAGACCGGATCGCCCACCACCGGGAAGCCGGCGTGGGCCAGATGCACGCGGATCTGGTGGGTGCGCCCGGTCTCGAGGTTGACGCGCACCAGCGTATGCGCGCGGAAGCGACGCACGACGCGGTAGTGGGTGACCGCGGGACGCCCGTCGGTACGCACCGCCATGCGCGTGCGCTGCGTGCGATGGCGACCGATCGGCTCATCGATCGTGCCGCCGCCGGTCATGACGCCGGTGCAGATGGCAAGGTATTCGCGGCTGATCTGCCGCGCCGCCAGGGCCGCCACCAGGGCGGTGTGCGTCTCCAGGGTGCGCGCCACGACCATCAGGCCGCTCGTGTCCTTGTCGAGCCGGTGGATGAGCCCGGCGCGCGGCACGAGCGCGAGCCTTGGATCGAGCGCCAGCAGGGCGTTCTGCAGCGTGTGCCCCGGGTTGCCCGCGCCCGGGTGCACCACGAGGCCTGCGGGCTTATCGAGGACGATGAGCGCGCGGTCCTGATAGACGATGCTCAGCGGCAGGCTCTCGGCCGCCAGGGGTGCCTGCACCGGCAGCCGCGCCTCGATGCGCACCTGCTCCCCACCCAGTACCTTGTCCTTGGGCCGCAGCGGCCGGCCCTCGACCGCGACCGACCCGGCCTCGATCCAGGAGCGTAGGCGCGCCCGGGAGTACTGGGGCAGCGCCTGCGCCAGGGCCTGGTCGAAGCGCAGACCGGCCGCCTCCGGCGCCAGCGTGAAGGCGTGGGAGCGGAACTCCTCAGGGCCCAGCGCGGTCCGAGGGGCTGCGGGGGAATTCGCTATACTGACTCGTTTTAGGCGGCGCGCAGCCACAGAAAGGCCCTTCTTGATGTTTCCGTCTCTTCCGGCGCGCGGCGCCGTGCTCGCCCTGTGCGCCGTGCTGCTGCTCGCCGTTTCGGTCAGCGGCTGCCACCGGCGCGATAAAGCGAACCTCAAGGAAACGCCTGCGCAGCTTTATAAGAAAGCGCACAAGGCGATGGTGAACTACGACTTCAACACCGCCATCAAGACCTACGAACGGCTGACGGCGACGTTCCCCTTCACCGACGAGGCGCGCCAGGCGCGCCTCGACCTCATCTACTCATACTACCGCGCCGGCGAGGGCGAGTCCGCCACCGATGCGGCCGACAGCTTCATCCGCGAGAACCCCACCCACCCGCGCTGCGACTATGCCTGGTACGTGAAGGGCCTGGTGGAGTTCGAGCGCCAGCCCAACGCGATCGAGCGGCTGTTCCGCGCAGACACCACCCAGCGACCGCCCAGCACCGCGCGCAAGGCGTACGCGGCCTTCAAGACGGTGGTCGAGCAGTACCCGAAGAGCGAGTATGCGGCCGACTCGCTGCAGCGCATGGTGTGGCTGCGCGACCGCCTGGGCGCCTACGAGGTGCACGTCGCGAGCTTCTACTACAAGCGCAACGCCTTCGTGGCCGCCGCGCAGCGCGCCAAGGGCGCCATCGAGCAGTACGACGGCGCGCCCTCGACCCAGCACGCGCTCGAGATCCTGATGTTCTCCTACGATCGCATGAACCTGCCGCAGCTCGCCAACCAGACCCGCGAGGTCTACGCCGCCAACTACTCCAAGCCGATGAAGGTGGCGCAGGCGGAGATCAAGAAGCCCTGGTGGAAGCTGTGGTAGGCCGCTAGCGACGGTAGCCGCTGGTGATCGGATAGCGCCAGTCGCGGCCGAAGGCGCGGCGGCTGACGCGCACACCGGGAGGGGCCTGGCGGCGCTTGTACTCGTTGCGCTTCACCAGATCCAGCACCCGGCCGATGGTGGCACGATCGAAGCCGCGCGCCTCGATTTCATCGACTGATAGATCCTCCTCGATGAAGGCCTCGAGTATCGGGTCGAGCACCTCGTACGGCGGCAGGGAATCGGAGTCCTTCTGCTCGTGGCGCAGCTCGGCGGAGGGGGCCCGATCGATGACGCGCTGGGGAATCACGCGGCCGAGCGAGTTGCGGTAGTTCGCCAGGCGGTAGACCAGGAGCTTGCTGCAGTCCTTAATGGGGGCGAAGCCACCGGCCATGTCCCCGTACAGCGTCGCGTAGCCGACGGCCATCTCGCTCTTGTTGCCGGTGGTGAGCAGCATCCGGCCCGTCTTGTTGGAAATGCCCATGAGCAGCAGCATGCGGCAGCGCGACTGGATGTTCTCCTCGGTGGCATCGGGCGCGCGCCCGGCGAACTCGTCCCCGAGGGTGGCGAGCGTCGCCTCGAACATGTTCTCGATCGAGAGCACGCTGTATTTCACCTGCAGCATCTCGGCCTGCCCCTTGGCATCGGCGAGACTCATGTCCGAGGTGTAGCGCGAGGGCATCATCACCGCCTGCACGCGCTCATGTCCCAGGGCATCCACCGCGATCGCCAGGGTCAGCGCGGAGTCGACCCCGCCGGACAGTCCCATGACCACGCCGGGGAAGCCGTGCTTGCGCACGTAGTCGCGCACCCCGAGGACCAGGGCGCCGTAGACGCTCGCCTCGTCGGAATATTCCGGCGCCACGCTGCCGCGCGCGGGATGCACCGCGCCGTGCGCATCGGGCACGAACTCCACCACGAAGATCCCCTCGGTGAAGGCCGGCGCGCGCATGACGACCTGCCCCGCGGCGTCCATGACGAAGGAGTTGCCGTCGAACACCAGCTCGTCCTGCCCGCCCACCAGGTTCACGTAGGCGAGCGGCAGACCGACATCGCGCACCCGCGCGCGGGCCACGTCCTCGCGCTCGCGCTGCTTGTGGATTTCGTAGGGCGAGGCGTTGATCACCAACAGCAACTGCGCGCCCGCGGCGCGCGCGTGCTGGGTCGCCTGCGGGGCCCAGATGTCCTCGCACACCAAAAGTCCCGCCCGCAGCCCCTGGCAGTCCGCGACGGTGGGCTGCGCGCCCGCCTGGAAGTAGCGCTTCTCGTCGAACACCTTGTAGTTGGGCAGCTCCGCCTTGCGGTGGATGGCGGCGATCTCGCCGCCGGCGATGAGCGCGGCGGAATTGTAGATGCCGGCGCTGGTGTACTCGGGGAAGCCGAGCACGAGCGGCACGTCGCGCACTTCGCGCATCAGGCGCGCAAGTCCCGCCTCGATCTGCCGGCGAAAGCCGCGGTGAAACAGCAGATCCTCGGGCGGGTAGCCCGACAGCGTCAGCTCCGGGAAGAGCACCAGGTCAGCGCGCTCGGTGGCGACCGCGCGGCGCGTGGCCTCGATGACGCGCGCGGCATTGCCCTGTACGTCGCCGACCAGGAAGTTCAGCTGCGCGAGCGCGATCCGCAAGCCTCACCCTTAACGTTTGGCGGAGGGCCCCGGGGCAGGCACCCCGGGGGAAATGCGCGCTATTGTTTCACGAGTCAGCGACGCCTGCCGCGCGCACTGCGTGCGGAGCGGCGGGCGGCCGCCTTGGGGCGTGCGCGCGCTTTCGCCACGGCTTTGGACGCGTTGCCCTTGCGCGGCCGCGCGGGGGCTGCGGCAGCGACTGGCCGGCGGCGCGGGCTCACCTTGAGCCGGGTGGGCTTGCGCAGCAGTGCGTTCATCGCCGCGCCGAGCTCGGCGGGAGACTTCACGGTGCGCACGCCGGCCGCCTCGAAGGCGGCGTACTTGTCCGCCGCGGTGCCCTTGCCGCCGGCGACGATGGCGCCCGCGTGGCCCATGCGCTTGCCCGCCGGCGCCGTCACGCCGGCGATGTAGGCGACCACGGGTTTCGTCACGAAGCGGCGGATGTACCGGGCCGCGGCCTCCTCGTCGCTGCCGCCGATTTCGCCGACCAGGATGATGCCCTCGGTGCGCGGGTCGCGCTCGAAGAGCTCGAGCACGTCGATGAAGTTCATGCCGCGCACGGGGTCGCCGCCGATGCCGACGCAGGTACTTTGGCCGAGCCCGATGCGCGTGGTCTGAAACACGGCCTCGTAGGTGAGCGTGCCCGAGCGCGACACGATGCCCACGGCGCCCTTCTTATGGATGAAGCCGGGCATGATGCCGATCTTGCATTCCTCGGGCGTGATGACGCCCGGGCAGTTGGGTCCGACGAGCCGGGTCGCGGAGTTCGCGAGCACGGCCTTGACGCGCACCATGTCGTTCACGGGCACGCCCTCGGTGATGCACACCACGAGCTCGATGCCCGCATCGATCGCCTCGAGGATGGAGTCGGCTGCGCCCGCCGGCGGCACGTAGATCACGCTCGCCGTGGCCGCGGTGACGCGCACCGCCTCCTTCACGGTATCGAACACCGGCAGCCCCAGGTGCTGCTGACCGCCGCGCCCCGGGGTCACGCCCCCGACCAGCTGCGTGCCGTAGGCGAGCGCCTGCTCGGAGTGAAAGGTGCCCTGCTTGCCGGTGAACCCCTGACAGATCACCTTGGTGTGCTTGTTGACCAGAATGCTCATGCCTTGCCTTTCCTGGCGAGCGCGACGACCTTGCGCGCCGCATCCGTCAGATCTTCCGCGGGCGTGAGGGTGAGTCCGCTCTGCGCCAGCAGCGCACGTGCGGCGGGTGCGTTGGTGCCCTCGAGCCGCACCACCACCGGCACCTTGACGCCGACCTTCTTCACCGCGTTGATGACGCCCTCGGCGATGATGTCGCAACGCACGATGCCGCCGAAGATGTTCACCAGCACCGCACGTACTTTCGAATTGGAGAGGATCAGCTCGAAGGCGGCCGTCACGCGCTCACTGGTGGCGCCGCCGCCGACGTCGAGAAAGTTCGCAGGCTGCCCGCCGTGCAGCTTGATGAGATCCATGGTCGCCATCGCCAGGCCCGCGCCGTTGACCATGCAGGCGATGTCGCCATCGAGGGAGACGTAGTTGAGGTCGTGCTCACTCGCCCGCCGCTCCATCGGATCTTCCTGGCTGGCATCGCGCAGCGCCGCGAGCTCCGGGTGCCGGAACAGGGCGTTCGCGTCGACGTTGATCTTGGCATCGAGCGCCACGAGGGTCCCGGCCTTGGTGACGATCAGCGGGTTGATCTCGACCAGGCTCAGATCCTTCTCCATGTAAAGCCGGTAGAGCGCCTGCACCAGGGACTGGAACTGCACGATCTGCGTGCCGGCCAGCCCCAGCCCGAAGCCGATCTCGCGCGCCTGGAAGCCCTGCAGCCCGGCGGCCGGGTGGATGGTGACGGCGAGGATCTTCTCCGGGGTGTGCTGCGCCACTTCCTCGATGTCCATGCCGCCGGCGGCGGAGGCGATGAGCGCCACGCGGCCCTTTTCCCGGTTGAGGGTGAGCGACAGGTAAAGCTCGCGTGCGATCTCCGAGCCTGACTCGACGTATACCCGCCCGACCGGCAGGCCCTCGGGCCCCGTCTGCGGTGTCACCAGTCGCTCGCCGAGCATCTGGCCGGCCGCGGCACCCACGGCGGCGACATCGCGGACGAGCTTTACGCCCCCCGCCTTGCCGCGCCCGCCGGCGTGCACCTGCGCCTTGACGACCCACACGGTACCCCCGAGCGCCTGTGCGGCGGTGGCGGCCTCCGCGGCGCTCTCGGCCACTTGGCCGGCCGGGACCGGGATGCCGTAGGCGCGAAAGACTTCCTTCGCCTGATATTCGTGCAGATTCATCGCGGGTCGCCTGTCGCGCGGAAAGCGCGCATTCTGCTCGAAAAGGCCCACTCCTTACCAGCAACGCGGAAAGGGACGCGGGCGCCATTGCCGAGCGCGCGTTCCGCGTGCGATGTGGATCGCGTTTCGCGCCATAACGGAATGCTAGAGTCGGCGCTTCAGGTAAGCCATACGGCGTTCAGATTTGTCCGCAGCGCCCCCCAGCGTCGTCTCCCCGGTCCTGACGCCGAGCGATCTCGCCTGGCGGGTGATCGGGTTGCTCAACCTGTATCGGCTGCTGCTGCCGCTAACCCTGCTCGCCATGCAGGCCTTTGCCGGTCCTGCCTGGGGGCTGGTGACGGCGAGGCCGCCGCTCTTCATCGGCGCCTGTATCGCGTACTTCACCGCCGCCGTGCTGCTCGTCATCGCGCGCCGCCTGCACTGGTCGAGCCTACGGATCATCGCGCTCGTCAACGCCTGCGTCGACGCGGTCGCGATCGGCTTCATCCTCTACGCCGCAGGCGGCGTGGAGAGCGGGCTGGCGATCCTGCTGGTGCTGCCGGTGCTGGCGCTGACCATACTGGCCGATCACCGCGACGGCCTGCTCATCGCCGCGGTGGCAGCGCTCGCGGTGCTGGTGCAGCAGGTGTTCGTCGGCATCACCGATGCCGCCCCCAACAGCGAATACGTCACCGCGGGGCTCTTCGGGATCGTGCTGTTCATCGTCGCCCTCCTCACCTGGCCGGTCGCCAACCGGCTGCGGCAGAGCGAGGCGCTGGTGCGCCGCCAGGAACTCGACCTGGCGAACATGGCGCAGCTGTCCCAGTACATCGTGCAGCACCTGCGCGAGAGCATCCTGGTGATCGATGCGGAGGATCGCATCCGCCTGATCAACGAATCCGCCGCACAAGCGCTCGGCGACCAGAACGCCTATCCGGATGCGCTGATCGGCGAGGCCTCGCCCCGCCTTCTTTATCTACTGGAGGCCTGGCGCCAGCGGGAGGCCGATGCGGGACCGTCTCCGGCATCGGAGCACACGTTTATCGCGGCCGACGGGGCGCGGGTCATCCGCCCGCACTTCGCACCGCTTGGCGACTCGAAGCCCCCGCCGGTGCTGATCTTCCTCGAGGACACGACGCTGCTCGAAGAGAAAGTCCAGCAGTCCAAGCTTGCGGCCCTGGGTCGCCTGAGTGCCAGCATCGCGCACGAGATCAGAAATCCTGTGGGCGCCATGAGCCACGCCGGCCAGTTGCTCGCGGAATCGCCGAATCTCACCGAAGACGAACGGCGCCTGACGGAGATCATCCGCAGCAACGCCGGGCGCGTGAGCGGTATCATCGACAACGTTCAGCGCCTCTCGCGCCGCGAACCGGTGCAGCTGGAGCGCGTGTCGCTGTCGGCCTGGCTGGAGGAATTTCACGAGGAGTTCTGCGAGACGATGCAATGGCCACGTACGCGGCTGCTCATTTCCACTGCGAATGCGGAAGTCGAAGCCCGCGTCGACCCCAATCAACTGCGGCAGATTGTCTGGAATCTCTGTGAGAACGCCATTAAGCATGCCGTTGGAGAGAACGTGTCCCTGGCCGTGGAGCTGCGCTGTGGCCGCATGAGTGGCACGGCACGCCCATTTCTCGAAGTCGCTGATCGCGGCCCCGGCGTCGCCCTGGAGCATGCCGAGCGCATCTTCGAGCCCTTTTATAGTGGGGGCCGCGGCAGCGGGTTGGGCCTCTTTCTCGCCCGGGAGCTGGCACAGAGCAACCGAGCAACACTGCTTTATGAGCCGCGCGCCGGCGGCGGCAGCACCTTTCGGTTGGTGTTCACCGATCCGCGCCGCTGGGAAGGCCGATGAACGCAACGGCCAGCGATAAACGCGCGAGCGCCGCCGAGCCCGTCGTGCTGGTGGTGGACGACGAGCCCGACCTGCTCGAGCTGGTCGCACTGACGTTGAGCCGGATGAATCTTAAGACCCGCACCGCTGCCGACCTCGCCGCAGCGCGCAAGCTCATCAAGAGCGAGCACTTCGATCTTTGCCTGACCGACATGCGCCTCCCTGATGGGGATGGGCTGGATCTCGTGGCCTGGATTCAGGAAAACCGCCCCAATGTGCCCGTGGCGGTGATCACGGCACACGGAAATGTTGAGTCCGCGGTGCGCGCCCTCAAGCTCGGCGCCTTTGATTTCGTGTCCAAGCCGCTCGATCTAGGCGTGCTGCGCAAGCTGGTCGGCAGTGCCATCCGGCTTTCGTCGGGTGTCGTCGGGGACACCACCGTGACCTTAACGGCCCCGAGACTACTCGGGCACTCCTCGGTGATGGAGCAACTGCGCGAGATGATCGGGCGCGTCGCCCGCAGCCAGGCACCGGTGCATATCTGCGGTGAATCCGGTACCGGCAAGGAATTAGTCGCTCGCATGATCCACGAAACGGGCCCGCGCCGCGATGGTCCGTTCGTTGCCGTGAACTGCGGCGCGATTCCCACGGAGCTGATGGAGAGTGAGCTCTTCGGTCACAAGCGCGGCAGTTTCACTGGCGCGGTCAGTGATAAGAAAGGCCTGGTTCAGACTGCCGAGGGTGGGACGCTTTTTCTCGATGAAGTGGCGGATCTGCCACTGCACATGCAGGTGAAGTTGCTGCGGGTCGTGCAGGAAAAGACCGTGCGCCCAGTGGGCGAATCGCGCGAGGAGCGGGTAGATGTGCGCATCCTCTCGGCCACGCACAAGAGCCTCGCCGATCTCGTGGCCCAAGGGCAGTTCCGCGAGGACCTTTATTACCGCATCAATGTCATCGAGCTGAGGGTGCCGGCGCTGCGTGAACGTGGTGAGGACATCGGTGAGATCGCTCGAGGCGATCCTCGAGCGCCTGGCACGCCGCGCCCATACGTCCTCGGCTGGAATTTCACCGGAAGCGATTGCGCTCACTCCAGACCTATCCCTTCCCCGGCAACGTGCGCGAACTCGAGAACGTGCTGGAGCGGGCGCTGACCTTGAGCGGCGGCGGGATGATCACGCCCGACCATGTGCGCCTGCGGACAGCCACACGGCCGCCAGCAGCGGATACGGCTGCTGCACCCGCGAAGGATGTCCTGCCCGATGGTACGACCGCCCTCGGGAGCCAGCTCGAGAACATCGAGCGGGACGCGATCGTGAGGGCCCTGGAGAAGACGCGGTATAACAAGACCGCGGCCGCGAAGCTTTTGGGTATGAGTTTTCGGGCGCTGCGCTACCGGATCAAGAAGCTCGGGATCGAGTGACGCGTTGCGTCAGCTTGTGACGCGAAGTCCGGCGGGTGACGTCAGTCAGCGACTGAACTAAGTTATCTGTGCTGCGGTTCCAAAGTAAAAATACCTTTTGGACTCTGATACTTACGTGGAAAAAGCGCTCATGGCACGCGGATTGCTTTGATCGGCGTGGGCGCCCCCTTTTATGCGCCGCTACTTGGTACCTCAAATTTTAGGAGTTTCACTAATGAAGGCTGTGCAAAAGGGTTTTACCCTCATCGAGTTGATGATCGTGGTTGCGATCATCGGCATTCTCGCCGCGATCGCGATCCCGGCGTATCAGGACTACGTCGTTCGTTCGAAGGTGACGGAAGGCCTCAACCTGGCCGGTGCCGCTAAAATCACCGTGGCTGAGGGTTGGGAATCAGGCGACGTGACCGGCGTGAATGCCGCCGCGGCTGCCTGGAACGCTGGGTTCACCCCGACGAAGTACGTCGCGGGCCTTGCGGTTTCGACCGACGGCCTGGGCACCATCAGCATTACTTACGACGTGACCCCGAACGGCATCCCGCAGCTCACGCAGGGTGGCGGCGGCCCGCTGCTGACGCTCTCGCCGAACATCGGCAAGGCCCCCCTGGCGACCGGCGTCGCCGGCCCCATTGACTGGGCCTGCGCTTCCGCTGGCCAGGTGACTGCCACTTCGGAAGGCCTGCAGGTCAATCTGGCGGGTTCGGTCCTGCCGAAGTACGTGCCGACGCAGTGCAAGTAATCGACTTCTGAGGTCTCGTCTCAGAGTCCCAGAGCCCCGGGCCTTCGCCGGGGCTCTTTTTTTGGGATCGGCTCTGAGTTGTGACGCGCACCCCGCCGCCTCAACGGCTCGGTCATTCAGAATCGTCAAGGATTTGACAATTGCGCGCGTGATTCACTGGGGTACACTCATTCTCCCGGATCGTTGGCTTGTCCTAAGTACATGAATGACAACGTTTCTTTAGCCGCCGGCGCAAACCGCTCCGGCTTGGGTGGCCTGCCGCAGCGGCTGGTCCAGGACGGCCTCGTTGAAGAAACGGCCATGCTGGACGCGCTGAGCGCCGCCCGCGAGCGTAAGACCAGCGTGGTCACGCAATTGGTGGCCGGCGGGGCCGCGAACGCGCGTGACATCGCGCTGGCGGCGTCTAACGAGTTTGGCGTACCGCTTTTTGACCTGGACGCGGCCAACATCGATCTGGATGCCGTCCGTCTGGTTTCCGAGAAGCTCATCGCGAAGCATCGCGTATTGCCACTCTATCGGCGCGGCAAGCGTCTGTTCCTCGCGGTCTCGGACCCGACCAACCTGCACGCGATTGATGAGGTCAAGTTTCAGAGCAGCCTCGGCATCGAGCCCATCGTTGTCGAAGACGACAAGCTGCAGCGCGCCGTCGATAAGGCCCTCGAGCAGGTCGACAATCAGATGTCGGCGCTCAGCGAGGAAGGCGATGTTGATCTTGACTCGCTCGAGGTCACCGGCGGCGAAGACGAGCTCGACGACAAGATCTCGCGCGATGATGTTGAAGACGCGCCAATCGTACGATTCGTGAACAAAGTCATGTTGGACGCGATCCGGCGCGGCGCGTCGGACATCCATTTCGAACCGTTTGAAAAGATGTACCGGGTCCGCCTGCGCATGGACGGCGTGCTGAAGGAGATCGCCCAGCCGCCGGTACAGCTCGCGCAGAAGCTTTCCGCCCGACTGAAGGTGATGTCGCGGCTCGATATCGCGGAGCGCCGCGTTCCCCAGGACGGCCGCATCAAGATGAAGCTGTCCAAGAACCGCGCCATCGACTTTCGCGTGAGCACCTGCCCGACGCTCTTTGGCGAGAAGATCGTGATGCGTATTCTCGATCCCGCGCAGGCGCAGCTCGGCATCGATTCGCTGGGATACGAGCCGTTTCAAAAAGATCTGTACATGAAATACCTTGCCAAACCGCAAGGCATGATCCTCGTGACCGGCCCCACCGGCAGCGGTAAGACCGTGTCGCTGTACACCGGGTTGAACATCCTCAACAAGGAAGATACCAACATCTCGACTGCGGAGGATCCTGCGGAAATAAACCTTCCCGGCGTCAACCAGGTCAACGTCAATGCCAAGGTGGGCCTGACGTTCGCGTCCGCCATGCGCGCCTTTCTGCGCCAGGACCCTGACGTCATCATGGTCGGTGAGATCCGTGATCTTGAAACCGCGGAGATCGCCATCAAGGCCGCGCAGACGGGTCACTTGGTCCTCTCGACCCTGCACACCAACGACGCGCCTCAGACCCTCACGCGCATGGTCGACATGGGCGTGAAGCCCTACGCCATCGCCACATCCGTGAGTTTGATCATTGCGCAGCGCCTCGCCCGGCGCCTGTGCAATCATTGCAAACAGCCGATGGACATCCCGAAGGAAGCGCTACTCAAGGAGGGCTTCACCGAGCAGGATGTGGCGCAGGGACTGAAGATTTTCGCGCCCAAGGGCTGCCAGAACTGCACGGACGGCTACAAGGGCCGCGTGGGCATTTATCAGGTATTGCCCGTCACGGAATCGATTGCCCGCATCATCCTCGCCTTGGGCAGCGCGGTGGACATCGGCCAGCAGGCGGCCAAGGAAGGCGTGTGGGATCTGCGGCGCGCCGCTCTTGAGAAGGTCAAGAACGGGCTGACGAGTCTCGAGGAAGTCAACAGCGTCACGATCGAGTAACGCAACGGAAGTAACACCATGGCTTCGGCAGCAACCGCATCAGTCAAGACAATCAGGCGCGACATACCCTTCTCCTGGGAGGGACGCGACAAGCGCGGCGCACGCATCAAGGGCAAGAGCCTTGCGCCGGACGAGCAGACTTTACGCGCGGAACTTCGCCGCCAGGGCGTCGCCCCATCGAGGATTCGCAAGCAACGTGCGGGCACAAAAGGCGGCAAGCCCAACCCAGGCGATATCGCAATTTTCAGCCGCCAGCTCGCGACGATGCTGGCCGCAGGCATACCTCTGGTACAGGCCTTCGAGATTGTCGCCAACGGCAACGACAAACCGGCAATGCAGAAGCTGATTCTGGACATCAAGGCCGATGTCGAGGGCGGCACGTCGCTGCATGAGGCCCTCGCCAAGCATCCGCTCTACTTCGACGATCTCTTCGTGAATCTGGTCGAAGCCGGTGAGCAGGCCGGTGCGCTCGAGTCCCTGCTGGACAAGGTCGCGACCTACAAGGAAAAGACCGAAGCCCTGAAAAAGAAGGTGAAGAAAGCACTCTTCTATCCCGCCGCGGTCATGGTCGTCGCGGTGATCGTTACGATCGTCCTTCTGGTCTTTGTTATCCCTCAGTTTGAAGCGCTCTATAAAGGCTTCGGCGCCAACCTGCCGGCCTTCACGCAATTCGTTATTGAGGTTTCGAAGGTCGTCCAGCACGACGGCTTTTACATGGCCGTAGGAGTCGCCGGCGCAATCTTCACCTTTAGTTACTTCAAGAAGCGCTCGCGGGCCATGCGCGAATTCCTGGATCGACTGATCCTCAAGTTTCCGATCATCGGCCCGATCCTGCAAAAGGCAGCCATCGCGCGCTACGCGCGAACGCTGTCGACCATGTTCTCCGCCGGTGTCCCCCTGGTAGAGGCGCTGGATTCGGTGGCAGGTGCCACAGGCAACATCGTTTACGAGAACGCGGTCAGGAGAATGCGGGATGAAGTAGCTACCGGTCAGCGGTTGCAGCGGTCAATGGAGTCAACAGGACTGTTCCCGAACATGGTCAACCAGATGATCGCGGTGGGTGAAGAATCCGGCTCCCTGGATGAAATGTCCGCGAAGGTGGCGACGTTTTATGAGGCCGAAGTCGACAACGCGGTGGATGCGATGTCGAGCCTCCTCGAGCCGCTCATCATGCTGGTGCTCGGCGTGCTGGTCGGTGGCCTCGTGATCGCGATGTACCTGCCGATCTTCAAGCTGGCGTCCGTGGTGTAAGCCGACGAGCGCTTCACGCAGACGAGGCAAGCGCCGCGCACCTGCGCGGCGCTTGCTTTAGGAAACAACGACCACCATGTCCGCGCTTGCGCTGCTTGCCGCTTCGCCGGGTCTTTACACGGGCGTGTGTCTTATCTTTGGCCTGATCGTTGGCAGCTTCCTCAACGTGGTCATTCATCGCCTGCCGGTCATGCTGGAGCGGCAGTGGCGTGAGCAGTGTGCGGACTTCGCCCACGCCGACCCCGGCGCTGCCACGCTGCCGGGTCTGAGCACCGCGCCCTTCAATCTCGTGGTGCCGCGCTCGGCCTGCCCCCGGTGCAAGGCGCCCATCAGCGCCTGGCAGAACATTCCGCTGCTGTCCTGGCTCGCCCTCCGGGGGCGCTGTGCCAACTGTGCTAAGCCGATCTCCGTGCGCTATCCGCTCATCGAGATGCTCACCGGCGTGCTGACAGCGGCAGTGGCATGGCGGTTTGGCTTCGGGTGGCCCTCGGTAGCGGGGATCATCCTCACCTGGTTCCTGATCGCGATGACCTTCATTGATATCGATCATCAGCTGCTGCCGGACAGCTTGACGCTGCCGCTGCTGTGGATCGGGCTTTTCTTCAGTCTCTGGGGCCCCCAGAGCCCCGCGCCCATCCCGGTGGACCTGCGTTCGAGTCTGATCGGAGCGATGGCGGGTTACGTCAGCCTGTGGAGCGTCTATCATCTGTTCCGGCTGGTCACGGGCAAAGAGGGCATGGGTTACGGAGACTTTAAGCTGCTGGCGGCGCTGGGCGCCTGGTTGGGCTGGAAGATGCTGTTGCCGATCATTCTGATCGCCGCCGTGACGGGCGCCGTGGTCGGCATCGCCGTGCTCACGCTGCGGCGCCAGAATCGCGCCACGCCGATCGCCTTCGGGCCGTTTCTGGCCGCCGCCGGCTGGTTGATCCTCATGTGTGGACCGCAGCTGGTTACAGGGTACCTGCATTGGTTCTCGCACCCCTGAGCACCCTCTCATGAGCACCCGCACGTTCCGTGTCGGCCTCACCGGAGGCATTGCCAGCGGCAAGTCGACGGCAGCGAAGTTCTTTGGCGCCCTGGGTGTCCCCATCCTGGACAGCGATCAGATCGCCCGCGACGTGGTGGAGCCCGGCCAGCCGCCCCTGGAGCGCCTGGTCGAGCGCTTTGGCGCGGGCATACTCACGGCGGACGGGCACCTGGACCGCCCCGCTCTGCGGGACATCGTGTTTTCCGATCCGAAGGCGCGCGCCGACCTCGAAGCGCTCACGCACCCGGCGATCGGTGCGGCGCTCGAGGCGCGCTCGGCCACGGCCGGTGGCCCTTATCAGATCCTGGTGATTCCGCTGCTGGTGGAGAAAAATTTGAGTCCGCACGTCGATCGCGTGCTGGTCGTGGACTGTGACGAGGCGCTGCAGATACGCCGGCTGCGGGCACGGGATGGTTCATCCGCCGCACAGGCGCAGGCGATTCTCGACGCGCAGGCGCCGCGCGCGGTGCGGCTCAAGGCGGCGGACGACGTCATTACCAATGACGCCGACATGAGCGTCGTGCAGCACCAGGTTGCGGCGCTTCACAGCCGCTATCTGCAGCTGGCATCCCAGCCGCGCACCTGAGCGTAGCCCTGCGGCGACACCCAAGCCGCGTACATCCCGTTTACGGACGGCGCGCGGCTCAAGCACAATACGCGAATGATGGAAGTGCCTCTGGCCAGAGCGGGAACCGCCGCCGAACCGGTTCCGGGAGCGGAAACGCTCGTTTTCGAGCAGCCGCTCAACGAGCGGATGCGCACGTTCCTGCGCCTCGATTTCCTCTATAACCAGGCGCTGTACCACAACGAGATGGCCAGCCCGTGGGGCAGCCGGGCGGCGATGAGCAGCCTGATCGACATCCTGGCGCTGGCGACCCGCGGCGACGTGCGCTCGGATGTGCTGAAGGAGCTCGAAAAAGAGCTCAGCACCCTGAACGAGTTCCAGACGAACCCGGGCGTGGATTCGCAGCGGCTCAAGACGCTCGTGGCGAACCTCGGGCGACTGCGGTCTGATCTGATGAATGCCGGCTCCGCCTTCCTGCAGCCGCTGCGCGACTCGGAGTTCCTGAGCGCGATCAAGCACCGCAGCGCGATCCCGGGAGGCACCTGCGAGTTTGACCTGCCGGACTACTACTTCTGGTTGTCGCAGTCCGATGAGGCCAGGATGCGCACCTTCAGCCAGTGGCTCGGCCTGCTGCGCCCCTTATGCGATGCGATCGCCGAACTGCTGTGGCTGACGCGCCAGAACGGGCGTACGCGCCAGGAGATCGCCAAGGGCGGCGCCTTCAGCATCACCTTTGACCGGGACAATCCCCTGCAGCTGCTGCGGATTTCCCTGCCTGCGATCGTGGGCCTCTATCCGGAAATCAGCGGCAGCCATCATCGCTGCAGCGTGCGCTTCCTGACGTGGAACGGCCTGGCCACGCGGCCGACACAAACCGAGGCGGACGTTCCTTTCGTGCTCAGCTGCTGTGCCTGAGCCGCAGGCATCTGTCGATGAGCCCTCCTCGCGTTAAGTGCCCGACGTGCCAGCGCGAGCTGGACTGGTCAAACGCTCCCTTCCGCCCCTTCTGCAGTGAGCGGTGCCGCCTGGTCGATCTGGGTGCGTGGCTGAGCGAACAGCGCGCCATTCCGGGAGAAGCCGTTGATCCTGCCGGCGAGGACGAAGACCCGGAGCTGAAGGAGAATTCCTGAGCATGCGGTTCCGACTCAAGGCCTTTGGCCTGCACCTGCTGGCGAGTACCTGCGTGTTGAGTGTGATTCTTGGAGGGCTCTACCTCGGGTGGTACAAGTGGCCGGGTTGGTATCTCACGGCGGTCAGCCGGATCCTGCTGATCGTCTGCTCGGTCGACCTGGCACTCGGGCCGACGCTCACACTGATCATCGCCAACCCCCGGAAGCCACGGCGCACGCTGGCGCGCGACATCGCGATGATCGCGGTCGTGCAGCTGGCAGCTCTAGTGTACGGAACCGTGACCCTCTGGCATGGACGCCCGCTTTATTACACTTTCTCGGCCAATCGCCTGGAGACCGTGCAGGCTGCGGACCTCGAGCCGCCGCAAATCGCCCTGGCACGCAAAGAAAATCCGGCGTTGGCGCCCCATTGGTACAGTCGGCCGCGGTGGGTCTGGGCACCGCTGCCCGAGGATCCAGACAAAGCCATGGAAATCGTCAACGGCGCGACCTTCGGTGAAGGGCAGGACATCATTGACATGCCGCGCTACTTCAAGGCGTGGGATGCAGGCCTGCCGACGCTCTCGCAGAGGCTGAGCGCGCTCGACGACATCAAATACTTCTCGAAGACCAGAAAAACAGGCGCTCCGGCAGCGCATGCGTTCGCCGGGGCTTGAACCCCACGGAGCGCAACGCCCTCGTCATGTGGGGCGGCACTTCACGCCGCCTGCTCGCGGTGTTCGACCTGCAGTCGCTCAAGATCCAGGCACTCATCAAGCCCGATTGAGCGCTACGGCGGCGGCTGCATCCGAAGCCAGCGCGCCACGAACGCGAGCTGATCCGCGTAGTCATCCACCTGCATCCACACGGGCTTCCCGGCCCCGTGCCCGGCGCGCGTCTCGATGCGGATCAGGATGGGATTGTCGCAGACCTGCGCCGCCTGCAGGGCGGCGGCAAACTTGTAGCTGTGCCAGGGCACCACGCGATCGTCGTGATCGGCGGTGGTGATGAGGGTCGGCGGGTAGCACATCCCCTTCTTCACGTTCTGCACCGGGGAGTAGGCATACAGCGCCCGGAACTGCTCCGGGTCCTCGGACAGGCCGTAGTCGGAGGACCACTGCCGGGCGTTGGCGCTCGCGGTGTGATAGCGCAGCATGTCGAGCACCCCCACCGCCGGGAGCGCTGCGCCGAAGAGCTCCGGGCGCTGCGTGAGCACCGCGCCCACCAGAAGCCCGCCGTTGCTGCGGCCGTGGATGCCTAAGCGTGCGGGGCGCGTGTAGTGCTCGTGGACGAGATATTCGGCGGCGGCGATGAAGTCATCGAACACGTGCTGCTTGTTGGTGACGCTCCCGGCCTGATGCCAGGTCTCACCGTATTCCCCGCCGCCGCGCAGGTTCGCCTCTGCGAAGATGCCGCCCATCTCGAGCCACGCCTGCACCTGGGGACGATAGGCCGGCGTCGCCGAGAGGTTGAAGCCGCCATAACCATAGAGCAGCACAGGATTGTCGCCGTTCTTCGCCAGGTCCCGGCGATGCGTGATGTACATCGGCACGCGCGTGCCGTCCTTGCTGGTGTAGAACACCTGCTCGGTGACGAAGGCCTCCATCGAGGCCGGCACCTGCGGCGCGCGCCACAGCGTCGCCTGGTCGGTGGCGACATCCAGGCGGTAGATGCGCCGCGGCGTGAGGTAATCGGTGTAGGCAAAGAAGGTCTCGCGGCGGCTGCCCTCACCCTGGAAACCCTCGAGGCCGCCCAGGCCCGGCAGCGGCACGGTGCCGGCGAGCCTGCCGCTGCTCTCGTAGAGGCGCGCGACCCCGTGGGCGTCCTCGACGTACTGCACGACGATGCGGCCGCCGACGTAGCTGGCCGCCTCGATGGCCGCGTTGCCCTCCGAGACCACCGTGCGCCGGCTCGCCCCCGGGTGCGCGTCCACGGCCATCACGCGGCCGAGCGGGGCGCCCTGGGTGGTATGGAAATAAAGCTCATCCCCCTGCGAGCCGATGAAGTTGTAGAGCGCGTCCCAGTCCATGAGCAGCGGCTGCGCCACGGAGCCAGGGTGGCTCAAGTCCAGGAGCACGACGCCGTTCTTCTGCGTCCCCTCCACCTGCGTAATGATCAGGTAGTGCCCGTCCTCGGTCACGCGCGCCTGCGGGATGCGCGTGGTCTGGTCCTGGATGGCGTACACGAGACGGTCCGCATCCTGCGGCGTGCCGAGCTGGTGGAAATAGATTGCCGGGCGGGCGGCATCGTCACCCTTGCCGACGCTGACCTCCGGATAGCGGCTGTAGTAGACGCCCGAGCCGTCGCGCGCCCAGGAGACGCCCCAGAACTTGGTGTCGCGCAGCTCCTCGGGAAAGTCGCGCCCGTCAGCAACGCGCCGGAAGCGCCAGACCTGCCAGTCCGTGCCGCCGTCGGAGATCGCATACGCCACGACCGTGCCTTGTTCGGACGGCTCGAAGTCGGACACCGCAATGGTGGCATCCTCGCGCACGGCGTTCGGGTCGAACAGCACGCGCCCGCCGGCCTCGAGGCTGTCGGCGACGAACAGCACGCTCTGGTTCTGGTGGCCGTCGTTGTGCAGGTAGAAGTAATGCGCACCGCGGTGCACCGGCACCTCGTACCGCTCGTAGTTCCACAGCTCCCCGAGGCGGCGCTTCAGCCAGGGGCGCTGCGGGAGCGCGGCCAGCTGCGGCTGCGACACTGCGTTCTCGGCGAGCACCCACTGGTGCACCTGCGGGGAGTCGAGGTTCTCCATCCAGCGGTAAGGATCGGCGACCTTGGTGCCGAAGTAGTTGTCGTTGACCTCGATGCGCGCGGTGAGCGGATAGATCGGCGTGGTGGCCACCGCCGGCATGCCGACGGAGGCATCGGTCACGGTGCGCATCGGTTTGCCGCCGGGGCCGGGGCCCGGGACGGTATGTTCACCCGGGACGAGCTGCGTGGCGCACGAGCCGAGGCCGAGCATGGCCAAGCCGACGCAGAGGCCGACGGATGCGAGGCGCGGGAACGGGCTCATCGCGCGGCAGTGTAGCAAAGGGATGTGGCACGCCCGGCTACGGGCGCGCGGAGCGCGCAGCGCTTAAGGAAACTTGATCTTGCCGCCGCCGGCGGCCGGACCGGGGCCCACGGCGCCGCCGACGTCCGGCACGACGATGCGCGAGGCGGCTTCGCGGCGCATCTCGCGCGCCTCGTCAATCGCCTGCTCGAGCGCCACCTTCACCCCTTCCGGGAACTTCTGCAGCGCCTCATCGAGGCTCTTCGCTTCGATCTCAAACCCGAGTGGCAGCACGCCTGCGGGCGTCAAGAGCTGCGTCTGCCCCGAGAACAGCACCGGGCGCGAGGCGTCGGTGGAACCATCGACGGTCACGGGCGTCAGGCGGCGGATGCTGCCGGCGCGGCGGTCGGTGAAGACGTCCTCACGGTACAGTCCCTTGGAGTCGATGCGTGATATCCGGAAGATCGTTCTGCGCTGCCATGCGAAGGTCCGCCTGCGGGAGTGAAGTTATCGATTGTACACGGGCTGATGTGGGTCCTCAGGAAGCGCCGCCTCAAGGGGGCGGGCGATCCCGCAGCAGCTCGATGAAGGGCTGGTCGGCCTCCAGAATGTCCTCGCCGGTAAGCTCGGCCGGGGCGACCCATTTCAGACGCTGGGCCTCCAGCGGCGCGACGCTACCCGCGTAGCGCTCGACCATCCACAGCGACAGCTCGACCTCGCGATCAGCGTAGGCGTGCGTGAGGCGCATGCAGGGGTGCGCGGCCCACACCTCGACACCGAGCTCCTCGGCGAGCTCGCGCACCAGCGTGTCCGCCTCGAGCTCCCCTTCGGCCACCTTGCCGCCCGGAAACTCCCAGCGGCCCGCCATGTGCCGGCCCGCGGGGCGCTCGGCGATCAGGACCCGTCCGCGCGCATCGTAGAGCGCCGCGGCGACGACGCGGATCAGCGGCAATGCCCGTGGCGCTGGCACCTGGTGTACGGCCGCCGAAAGCGCTACTCGACGCTCGAGAGCACGCCGTGGCAGTGCTTGTACTTCTTGCCCGAGCCGCACGGACACGGCTCGTTGCGCCCCACCTTGCGCTCGTTGCGCACGAAGGGGCCGGCGGCCTCCGGCAGCGGCGGCGGCGCGGCGGCCCCCGCCGCGCGCTGCGGCAGGGGCGCCCCCGGCGGCCCGGCCGGTGGCCGCGGTGCGCTCAGGAGCGAGCCGGCTTCGGCGTGCTGCGCCTGAAGAGCGCGCATCAGGCGCTCGCGGCGCTCCTCCTCCTCGCGATCGAGGTCCTGCTGGGTGCGCACCTCGAGGGTCGCCATGAGGGAGGCGGTCTCGAACTTGATGCGCTCGAGCATGGCGGCGAACAGCTCGAACGCCTCGCGCTTGAACTCGAACCGGTAGTCCTTCTGCGCGTAGCCGCGCAGGTGGATGCCCTGGCGCAGGTAGTCCATGGCCGCCAGGTGCTCACGCCAGTGATGATCGACCTTCTGCAGCATCACCTGCCTTTCCAGGTGCCGCATGATGGGCGCGCCGATCCGCGCGACCTTGGCGTCGTAGGCCTCGTGCACCGCCTTCACGACCCGAGCGCGCAGCACCGGTTCCTCAAGCTGCGGTTCCGCGGCAATCCAGTTCTGCGGCTCGATGCGCGCACCGAAGTCGCGCGCGATGGCCTCGGTGAGGCCCTGCAGGTCCCAGTCCTCGGGCACGGCCTGCTTGGGCAGGTACTGATCGAGGAGCGTGCCGACCGAGTCCTCCATGAGCCCGTGGATCGCATGGGAGAGATCCTCGGTACCCATGATCTCGGTGCGCTGCTGGTAGACCACCTTGCGCTGGTCGTTGGCGACGTCATCGAACAGCAGCAGGTTCTTGCGGATGTCGAAGTTGTGCGACTCGACCTTGCGCTGCGCCTTCTCGATCTGGCGCGTGAGCATGCCGCTCTCGATGACCTCGCCTTCCTTCATGCCGGCCATCTTCAGCAGCCGCTGCGTGCGCAGCGGGTCGCCGAAGATGCGCATGAGGTTGTCTTCCATCGACAGGTAGAAGCGGCTGGAGCCCGGGTCGCCCTGGCGCCCGGAGCGCCCGCGCAGCTGGTTGTCGATGCGGCGCGACTCGTGCCGCTCGGTGCCGACGATGTGCAGGCCGCCGGCGGCGAGCACCTGGTCGTGGCGCGCCTGCCAGGCGGCACGCAGGCCCTCGCGGGCGAGGTCATCGGGCTCCTGCGCCTGGGCGAGCTCGGCCTCGAGGTTGCCGCCGAGCACGATGTCCGTGCCGCGGCCGGCCATGTTGGTGGCGATGGTGACCGCGCCCGGGCGCCCGGCCTGGGCGACGATGTGCGCCTCGCGCTCGTGCTGCTTGGCGTTCAGCACCTCGTGTGGCACGCCCTGCTGCTGCAAGAGGCCCGCGAGGTACTCGGAGGTCTCGATCGAGGTGGTGCCCACCAGCACCGGCTGCGCGCGCGTCACGCAGTCGCGGATGTCCTCGATGATTGCCTCGAACTTGTCCTTCTGCGTGAGGTACACGAAGTCCGGGTTGTCCTTGCGGATCATGGGGCGGTGGGTCGGGATCACGACCACCTCGAGCCCGTAGATCTGCATGAATTCCGCGGCCTCCGTGTCGGCGGTCCCGGTCATGCCGGAGAGCTTCTTGTAGAGGCGGAAATAGTTCTGGAAGGTGATCGAGGCGACCGTCTGGTTCTCCTCGCGCACTTTCACCTTTTCCTTGGCCTCCACCGCCTGATGCAGGCCATCGGACCAGCGCCGCCCCGGCATGGTGCGCCCGGTGAACTCATCGACGATGATCACCTCGCCGCCGCGCACGATGTACTCGACGTCGCGCTTGTAGAGCGCGTGCGCGCGCAGCGCGGCGTTCAGGTGGTGCATCAGGCGGATGTTGGCCGGGTCGTAGAGGCTCTCGCCCTCCTTCAGCAGCCCCGCCTGCAGCATCAGCTGCTCGACGTGCTCGTGCCCGGCCTCGGTGATGTGCGCCTGCTTGGTCTTCTCCTCGACCGAGAAGTCCCCCGGGCCGTCCTCCTCCTTCTGGCGCGTGAGGCGCGGCACCAGCTCGTTGATCTTCAGGTAAAGCTCGGTGCTCTCCTCGGCGGGCCCGGAAATGATGAGCGGGGTGCGGGCCTCGTCGATGAGGATCGAGTCGACTTCGTCGACCACCGCGAAGGCCAGCCCGCGCTGCACGCGGTCCTCCAGGCGCAGCGCGAGGTTGTCGCGCAGGTAGTCGAAGCCGAACTCGTTGTTGGTGCCGTAGGTGATGTCGCAGGCATAGGCCTCGCGCTTCTCCGGCTGGCTCTGGGCGTTCTTGATCACCCCGACGGTGAGCCCGAGGAGCCGGTAGATCGGCCCCATCCAGTCCGCATCGCGCTGCGCCAGGTACTCGTTCACCGTGACGATGTGCACCCCCTCGCTCGCGAGCGCATTGAGGTACGCCGGCAGGGTCGACATCAGCGTCTTGCCCTCCCCGGTGCGCATCTCGGCGATCATGCCCTTGTGCAGCGCGATGCCGCCGATCAGCTGCACGTCGAAGTGCCGCATCCGCAGGGTGCGCAGCGCCGCCTCGCGCACCACGGCAAAGGCCTCGGGCAGCAGATCATCGAGTGTCGCACCGCTCTTCAGGCGGGCGCGGAACTCCTCGGTCTTGGCCCGCAGCGCCTCATCGGTGAGCGGCTTGATCGGGTGCTCGAGCTGGTTGGCGGCGCGCACGTAGCGGGCCCAGCCGCGCACGACGCGTTCGTTACGGCTGCCGAAGACGCGGGTCAGAAGTTGGCGCAAGGAAAGACTCGTGTGGGGAAAATAAGCTTGCAGCCCAAGCACTTAGCTCGTCGCTGGGTCCGCAAGGCGGCGTATTGTACGCAATAGACGCCAGTCACGCCCAATTGGTTCTCGGGCGCGCGAATTCAAGCCGGAAAAGCGACGGCGGCGGCCTAGCGGCCGATGAAGGAGAGGGGGTCTACCTGGCGGCCGTTGCGCAGCACCTCGAAGTGCACGTGCGGGCCGGTGGAGTGTCCGGTGGAACCCATCAGTCCCACCGGGTCGCCGCGCTTGACCGTCTCGCCGACGGACACCAGGGTCTTCTCGTTGTGCCCGTAGCGGGTCACGTAGCCATCGCCGTGGTTGATCTCGACCAGCTTGCCGAAGCCGGAGCGCTCGCCCGCCCAGGTCACGACGCCGGCCGCCACGGCCATCACGGTCGAGCCCTTGGCGCCGGCGAAATCGACGCCCTTGTGGAAAGTCTCCTGGCCGTCGAAGGGATCCTCGCGCTCACCGAAGTACGAGGAGATGAACCCGCTCTCGACCGGGCGCCCCTCCGGGTGGATCTCGCGCTTGAGCTCCTTGGCGAGGATCACGTTCTCGAGCGCGGCGAGCTGGGACTCGCGCGTATCGACCCGCTTCTCCAGCGTGACCAGCATCGCCGAGAGGTCCGGGATCTGGGCGCTCACGCCCTCGCCCTCGCCCGAGCCGCCGCGCGGCGGATCGTGGTCGAAGTTGAATTCGCGGCTGTCGATGTCCGCCATCTCGGTGAGGCGCTTGCCGAGCGCGTCCAGGCGCAGCACGTGCGCATTCACCTCGCCCAGGCGCATCGCCATGGCATCCACGCGCAGCTGCAGCTGCTGCTTGAGCTCGGAAATCTGCTGTTTCTGCTGCGCCAGGGCGCCGCCCAGCTGCAGCGCATCACCGGACATAAGCTGGCCGTGGCCGTCACGCCCGAGCTGCACGCCCAGCATGAAGGCACTGCTGAGCACCACGAGCACGAAGCCGCCAATGAGACTTAACGTAAGCGGATGGGCGAGGTTCAACTGCCTCGCCTTGCCCTCACGCTTGGACAGGAATATGACGTTCATACCGTGCTTAACGCTTGCCGTGGACCGGAGATCACCGGTAACGCAAGCGACTGCATGAACCGGTCCGGGCCTCGAAGGCCCTGTTTTCTTTCGAAAACCTGTAAAGTGCTGGCAACCCCGCTGTCATGGCTCCTCGCTTTAGACCGGTGGCTTTGCGTACTCCGCCTTTCGACGGGTTTGCTTAAGGGCAGCCAAGGCAATATGCCGAAGAAGACGCACCGACACAAGCGCTCAACAGCCCCAGTGAGGACTCGCGCAGGTCTGAGGCGCGTGTCAGCGCCCGCCCTACATTCTGTCAAGGACCTCCTAGCGGGCCGACTGGCGAATCTGACACGCGTCACAGATGCGGCCGCGGCACCACAGCGCTGGGAGTCCTGGCTGGCGGCGCATCTGCCAACACCGCTGCCGGCGAGGATCACCGCGGTGCACGAGCGCGAGGGCACGCTGGTGGTGTTTGCCGAATCGGCCGCCTGGTGCGCGCGGCTGCGCTACGCGCTCGGGGAGCTCGAAGAGCTGCTGCGCCGCGCGCATCCTTCGGTGACGAGGATCGCCGTGCGCGTGCTGCCGCGCAGCTGAGGCCGTGCGGCCGCGTGGCCGCCGTTAGTGCCCGCTCTCCTTCGCGACCAGGAATTTCACCAGCTCGATCGGGCCGCCCTCGACGGCCGCGCGGTTGTTCACGCGGTACTTGCCGTTCACGATGAGGCAGGGGGTGCCATCGACCTGCATGGCGAGAATCTGCGCATCGGCGGCCTTGATCTTCACATCGACCGAGAACGAGTGCGCCGTGGCGAGGAAGGTCTCGGGCTTCACCCCGGTGAGGCGCGCATACACCCGCGCCGCATCCTCGAGCGAGGGCTGCGGGCTCTTCAGGGTGTGGCTGGCCGGGTCGGTGGTCGCGAGTTCCCCGCTCTTCCACACCGCATCGAAGATCCCCTGGTGCGCACGGTCCGCCACCCCGAGCAGCTGCGCGGTGATGTAGGCGCGCTGGAACATCGGCCAGTCCTCCGCGGGGTTGAACGCGGCCGGCAGCAGCACGATCTGTGCGTTCGCCGGCAGCACACGCCGCAGTCCCTCCATGGTCGGCTGAAAAGTGTTACAGACCGGACAGCCATAGGAGAACACCTCCATGACCTCCACCTTGCCGGCCGGCACGGTGGTCGGCTGCGCCGGAGTGATCTGGTAGTAATCCCGGCCCTCGACGTAGCGCTCGGCGGCGCGGGCGTCGGGCCCCAGAGCGCAGGCGGTGAGGATCAACAGAGCGGCGGCCAGACGCGGCATGGAACCCCCGAAGCTGGTGTGGCAGTGATCGAACGACGCCCGCGGAGAAGGCCCGCGCCGGCTTAGCGCGCTCAGCCGCCGGGCGGCAGCGCCGGGGCCTCGATGTAGGAAATCGGCGCATCGGCGTAGCGCTCGAACACGACCTCTTCCCAGGCGGCCGCATCCGCCAGCAGCGTGCGCAGGAGCTTGTTGTTGAGGGCGTGGCCGGACTTGTGGCCGGAGAACTCCCCGATCAGGCTGTGCCCGAGCAGGTACAGGTCGCCGATGGCATCCAGGATCTTGTGCTTGACGAACTCGTCCTCGTAGCGCAGCCCGTCCTCGTTCAGCACCCTGAAATCATCGAGCACGATCGCGTTGTCCAGGCTGCCGCCGAGGGCGAGGTTGCGCGAGCGCAACGTCTCGAGGTCGCGCATGAAGCCGAAGGTGCGCGCGCGCGAGACCTCCTTGAGGAACGAGGTGGTGGAGAAATCCATGGAGGCGCGCTGCGCGCGGCGCTTGAAGATCGGGTGATTGAACTCGATCTCGAAGTTGACCTTGAAGCCGTCGAAGGGATCGAACTGCGCCCACTTGTCGTGGTCCTCGACGCGCACGCGCTTCTTCACGCGGATGAAGCGCTTGGGTCGGCGCTGCTCCTCGATGCCCGCCGACTGCAGCAGGAACACGAAGGGGCCGGCGCTGCCGTCCATGATGGGCACTTCGGCGGCCGAGACCTCCACGATCGCGTTGTCGATCCCGAGGCCGGCGAAGGCCGAGAGCAGGTGCTCGACGGTGGAGACGCGCGACTCACCCTTGCCGAGGGTGGTGCCGAGCATGGTGTCCCCGACGTTCTCGGCACTGGCGCGGATGTCCACCATCTGCGGCAAGTCGGTGCGGCGGAAGATGATCCCCTCATCCGGGCCCGCGGGCCGCAGGGTCATCAGCACTTTTTTGCCCGTGTGCAGGCCCACGCCCGTGGCGCGTATGGTGTTTTTGAGCGTCCGTTGTCCAACCATGGTGTTTGTTGCTTTGCCGTAACGCCCGAGCGGCCCGGGCGATGACAAAAGTCGCGTCCTACACGCATCGGCGAGGGGCACCTCGAGCGAAGCTGCCCCTCGCCGCCGCGATTTATGTAAGGCGCGTTACCGTATCACATCAGTCGGCCTGGCGTCGCAGGAACGCCGGGATATCCAGCACGTCCTCCCCTTCCGGCTCAGCGCGCAGGCCATCCCCCACGGCCCGCTGCTGGCGGTGTGCGGTCGGGCGCTCGAAGGCCGCATAGTCACTCGCCGTCCGTGGCCTTTGCACCACACGCATGCCCGGGTCGCGGCTCTCGCGCGCGGGCGCTTCACGCTCGCGCACCGGGGCGCGCGCGGTCGCGGCCGGCCGCCCGAGCCCGGTCGCCACGACCGTGACCCGCACCTGGTTGGACAGCTCCGGGTCGATCACGGTGCCGACCACCACGGTTGCATCCTCGGAGGCGAACTGCTTGACGATCTGGCCGACCTCCTGGAATTCCCCGATCGAGAGGTCCATGCCCGCGGTGACGTTCACGAGAATGCCGTGGGCGCCTGCCAGGTTGATGTCCTCGAGGAGCGGGGAGGAGACGGCGGCCTCGGCGGCGGCCCGCGAGCGGCCCTCGCCGCTGGCCACGCCCGAGCCCATCATCGCCATGCCGGTCTCGGCCATCACGGTGCGCACGTCGGCGAAGTCGACGTTGATGAGGCCCGGACGGGTGATGAGTTCGGCGATGCCCTGCACGGCGCCCTGCAGCACCTGGTTCGCGGCCTTGAAGGCATCGAGCAGCGTCGTCTGGGGCCCGAGCACGGTGAGCAGCTTCTGGTTCGGGATGGTGATGAGCGAGTCGCAGTACTTGCCAAGCTCGCTGATGCCGTGGTCGGCGACGAAGCAGCGCTTGCTGCCTTCCATCTCGAAGGGCTTGGTCACCACCGCCACGGTGAGGATGCCCAGTTCCTTGGCCACCTGCGCGACGACCGGGGCGGCCCCGGTGCCGGTGCCCCCGCCCATGCCGGCGGTGATGAAGAGCATGTCGCAGCCCTCGATCAGCTCGACGATGCGGTCACGGTCCTCCATCGCGGCCTGCCGGCCGACCTCGGGGTCGGCGCCCGCCCCTAAGCCCTTGG
Organism: uncultured Pseudomonadota bacterium; assembly: GCA_963806375.1. Lineage (GTDB taxonomy): Bacteria > Pseudomonadota > Gammaproteobacteria > Steroidobacterales > Steroidobacteraceae > 13-2-20CM-66-19. The sequence continues at coordinate 1,903,364 of CAWDXW010000003.1, read as the reverse complement.
TGATGTTGCAGCCGATCTGCAGCGCGGTTTTCACCTTGGCGTGCTTCAGGGCCTGACTGTCGGTGTTGATGCACATGAATTCCACGCCATCGATGCCGGCGGTCACCATGTGGGCGACGGCGTTGCCGCCCCCACCCCCGACCCCGATCACCTTGATGACGGCGCTCTGGCTGTACGCGTCCATCAGTTCAAACATGGTCTCGCTCCTTACACAAATACAAACGGTTGGTTGAGTCGTAGCTTGCTCTTGTCATGTCGCTGTCAGCTTCTAAAAATTCCCCTGGAACCAGGACCGCATGCGCTCGAGCACCGTCTTGGCATTACCGCCCAGGGAGCGCCCGCGACGTGCGGGCAAAGCGTTGTCACGCGCGTAGAGCAGCAGCCCCACGCCGGTGGAATAGATCGGGTTCTTCACCACGTCGGAAAGTCCGTGCACGGTCTGCGGGATGCCGAGGCGCACCGGCATGTGGAACACTTCCTCGGCCAGTTCGATGGCGCCCTCCATCTTGGCGCTGCCGCCGGTGAGCACGATGCCCGCGGCGATGACCTCCTCGAACCCCGAGCGCGTGAGCTCCTCGCGCACCAGGCCGAAGAGCTCCTCGTAGCGCGGCTCGACCACTTCGGCGAGTGTCTGGCGCGCCAGGCGCCGTGCCGGGCGTTCCCCCACGGAAGGCACCTCGATGCTCTCGTCGGGGTTGGCGAGCTGCGAGAGCGCGCAGGCGTAGCGGATCTTGATGTCCTCCGCGTACTGGGTGGGCGTGCGCATCGAGACCGCGATGTCGTTGGTCACCTGGTCGCCGGCGATCGGGATCACCGCGGTGTGGCGGATGGCGCCGTTGGCGAACACCGCCAGGTCGGTGGTGCCGCCGCCGATGTCGACGAGGCACACGCCGAGCTCCTTCTCGTCCTCGGTGAGCACGGCGAAGCTCGAGGCGAGCTGCTCGAGCACCACGTCATCGACCTCGAGTCCGCAGCGCTGAATGCACTTCTCGATGTTCTGCGCCGCCGAGTCGGCGCCGGTGACGATGTGCACCTTGGCCTCCAGGCGCACGCCGGACATGCCGATCGGGTCGCGGATGCCCTCCTGGCCGTCGACGATGAACTCCTGGGGCAGCACGTGCAGGATCTTCTGGTCGGCGGGGATGGCGACCGCCTTGGCCGCATCGATCACGTGCTCGACGTCGCCGTGGCTGACTTCCTTGTCGCGCACCCCGACCACGCCGTGGGAGTTGAGGCTGCGGACGTGGCTGCCGGCGATGCCGGCGTAGACCGAGTGGATCTCGCAGCCGGCCATGAGCTCGGCCTCCTCCACCGCGCGCTGGATCGACTGCACCGTGGACTCGATGTTGACCACGACGCCCTTCTTGAGGCCGCGCGAGGGCTGCGAGCCCAGGCCTAAGAGCTCGATCGAGCCGTCCGGGCCGATCTCGCCCACCAGCGCCACCACCTTGGAGGTGCCGATGTCCAGGCCCACGATGAGATTTCGCTCGCTGCGCTTAAGCATGATCCGCGTCCTCGCGGCCCGCGCCGCGGGCGGCATTGCCGCGCCAGCCGATGGCAAACCCGTTGGTGTAACGCATGTCCACGTAGGAGATGTCCTCGCCGCGCTGGGTCACGAGCTTCAGCGCCGTCGTCATGAATTTCTCGAACCGTTCATCCACCTGCCGCCTTCCCAAGCGCACCGTCACGCCGTTCGCCAGGTCGAACTCCCAGGCGCCGCGCGCATCCAGGCGCAGCGCCGTCATGCGCACCCCGGCCTGCAGCAGGCGCCCCTCGGCGGCGAGGTAGCGCTGCGCGACCAGCGCCTCCTTGCCTTCCGGGCCTTCCAGCTGCGCGAGCTCCGGCGGGACGTGGCGCTCGTCGGAATCGAACAGCTCGCCGCGGGTGTTGAGGAGCCCGCGCTCGCCCCAGCGCGCCGCCGCGGTCTGCTCCACGACCAGCACCGTGAGTCCCCTGGGCCAGTCGCGCTCGACGCTCACCGCATCGACCCACGGGAGCGTGTGGATCGCGCGGCGCACCTGGGCGAGGTCCACCGACAAGAGGCCCGCGCCGTGCACGCAGTGCTTCACTACGCGCTCCACGTCCCCGGGGGTCACGCGCTGGAAGCGCCCCTGCACGGCCACGGTCTCGATCGGCTGGTTCAGCGCCCAGGAGATCGCCGCCGTGGTGCAGCCGATGAGCGCCACAGCGCTCAGGGTGTAGCCGAGGTAGCGCCAGTTGAGCGCCGGGAGCCGCAAGTGCCGGCGCGCCTCCTTAGGTTTCCTGCGGTTCTTGGGGCGACCGAGCATGTTTCAGCCCGTCCCTTTGGCCGGCGCCAGCAGCTCGCGCGTGAAGCTCGTCTCGAGCACCCGCCAGCACAGCTCGGGAAAATCGATGCCGACCGCGCGCGCCGCCATCGGCACCAGGCTGTGGCCGGTCATGCCCGGGATGGTGTTGATCTCGAGCAGCTGCGGCCTTGCCGCCGCGTCCATCATGAAGTCCGCGCGTCCCCAGCCGCTGGCGCCGCAGGCCGCGAAGGCCGCGAGCGCCAGGCTCGCCAGGTGCGCCTCGACGGGCCCGGAGAGTCCCGAGGGGCAGAAGTAGCGCGTGTCGTCACGGAAGTACTTCGCCTCGTAGTCGTAGAAGGTCTTGGGTGTCTCGATGCGGATCGAGGGCAGCGCCGCGTCCTGCAGGATCGCCACCGTGTACTCGCCGCCGCTGAGCCAGGGCTCGGCGAACACCAGCGTCTCGAACTGCGCGGCGGCAGCGTAGGCGGCGGCGAGGTCCGCGGCATGCTCGACCTTCGTCATGCCGACGCTCGATCCCTGGGTCGCCGGCTTCACGATCAGCGGCAGCTTCAGGCGCTCGAGCGTGGGTGCGAAATCCTCCGGTCCCCTCAGGATCACGAAATCCGCCGTCGGCACGCCGGCGGCGAGGGCGAGGCGCTTGGTGCGCAGCTTGTCCATGCCGATCGCCGAGCCCATGACGCCGCTGCCGGTGTAGGGCACCCCCAGGTACTCGAGCGCCCCCTGCAGCGTGCCGTCCTCGCCCCCCGGACCGTGTAGCGCGATCCACACGCGCTCGAAGCGCTCGCCGAGGAGCTCGGTGAGCGCGCGTTCGCCCGGGTCGAAGGCGTGCGCATCGACGCCGCGGCCCTTGAGGGCGGCGAGCACCGCGTTGCCGGTGAGGAGCGAGATCTCCCGTTCGCTCGAGTCGCCGCCGAACAGCACCGCGACGCGGCCGAACTCGGCGGGCGTGCGGGCGCGCCGCAGGGCCTTCGGGTCGTGGCTCAGGCGCATTTACGGCACCCCCAGGATGCGCACTTCGGCCCTGAGCGCGATGCCGTGCACGCGCTCGACGGTGTCGCGCACGTAGGCAATGAGACTCTCCAGATCACGGGCACTGGCCCCGCCATGGTTGATGAAGAAGTTGGCGTGCTTCTGGGAGACCGAGGCACCGCCGATGCGGTGGCCCTTGAGTCCGGCCGCCTCGATGAGCCGCGCGGCATGATCGCCGGGCGGGTTGGTGAACACCGAGCCGCAGCTCCACTCCCCGATCGGCTGTGTGGCGCGGCGCCGCTCGAGGAGCGTCTGCAGGTCGCGCGTGTGTGAGCCGGGCTTGCGCTCGAAGGCGAGCTCGGCGCCGATGAACCACTCGTCCGCGGCCGGCATCACGACCTCGCGGTAGCTCACCTGGTAGTCGGTGGGCTCGCGCACGCGGGTGCGACCGAGGCGATCGATGGTGTGCACCTGCAGCACGTGCTCCCAGGTCTGCCCGCCGAAGGCGCCTGCGTTCATCGCCAGCGCCCCCCCGAGCGTGCCGGGGATGCCGGCGAAGAACTCCGCGGGACCTAAGCCCCACTTCACGCACTGGCGCGCGATGCGCGCGCAGGCGACGCCCGCCCCGGCGCGCACCCGGGTCTCGTTCAGGCGTTCGAGCGCATCGAGCGTGCCCTGGGTGCTGATGACGACCCCGGGGAGGCCGCCGTCGCGCACCAGCAGGTTGCTGCCTAAGCCGATGAAGGTGACCGGCACGTCCGCGGGGATGCTCTTCAGGAACGCCGCCAGCTCGCCGAGGTCGCGCGGGTTGAAGAACACCTCCGCCGGTCCCCCGACATGCCACGACGTGTGGCGGCTCAGGGGCTCGTCGCGGCGCACGCGCAGGGCAAACTCCGGTGTGAGGGCCACGGCCACGTTCACGCACCCCTCCCGGGCGGCAGCAGCGCCGGCAGGCGCTCCGGCAGCGTATGGGCGATCGCACTGATGCTGCCGGCACCCATGGCGAGGATCAGGTCTCCGTCCTGGATCACATCCTTCAGCGCCTCGGCGAGCTCCTCGACCTTTTCCACGAACAGCGGCTCGAGCTGGCCGCGGCCGCGCACCGCGCGGCACAGGGCGCGCCCGTCCGCACCGGTGATCGGGAGCTCCCCGGCGGCGTACACCTCGGTGATCAGCAGCAGGTCGGCCGCGCAGAGCGCCTTGGCGAAGTCATCGATGAGGTCGCGTGTGCGCGTGAAGCGGTGCGGCTGGAACGCGAGCACGATGCGCCGGCCGGGGTAGCCCTGGCGCACCGCCTCCAGCGTCGCGGTCACCTCGGTCGGGTGATGGCCGTAATCATCGACGATTCCGACCACGCCGATCGCGGTCACGACGTCGGCGATGTGCTGCAGGCGCCGGTCGACGCCCTGGAAGGCGCCCAGCGCGCGCGCGATCGCGGCGTCCTCGATGTCAAGCTCGCTCGCCACCGTGATGGCGGCGAGCGCGTTGCGCACGTTGTGCATCCCCGGCAGGTTCACCGTCACGGCGAGCAGCGGCGCGTGGGTGCGCTGCACGTCGAAGTGTGTCTTGAGGCCCTGCGGGCGGATGTTAATGGCGCGCACGTCGGCGCCGGCCTCGAGCCCGTAGGAGAGGATCGGGCGCCCCACCTCGGTCAGGATGCCGCGCACGTGCTCATCGTCGAAGCACAGCACGGCGAGCCCGTAGAACGGCAGGTTGTGCAGGAACTCGACGAAGCTCTGCTTGAGCAGTCCGAAGTCCCCGCCGTGGGTGCTCAGGTGATCGTTGTCGATGTTGGTGACGATGGCGATGAGGGGCTGCAGGTGGGTGAAGGAGGCATCGCTCTCGTCGGCCTCCGCCACCAGGTAGCGCCCGGCACCGAGGCGCGCGTTGCTGCCACTCTTCAGGCGCCCGCCGATCACGTAGGTCGGGTCCTCGCCCCCCTCGCTGAGGATGCCGGCGATGAGGCTCGTGGTGGTGGTCTTACCGTGCGAGCCGGCCACCGCGATGGAGTAGCGAAAGCGCATGAGCTCGCCCAGCATCTCCGCGCGCGCCACCACCGGCACGCGCGCCGCGAGCGCCGCCTGCACCTCCGGGTTCTCGCGCGCCACCGCTCCGGAGACCACCACGACGTCCGCACCGGCGATGTGCGCGGCCGCATGGCCGAAGACGATGCGCGCCCCTAAGCCCGTGAGCCACTGCGTCACCGCGCTCGCGCGCAGGTCCGAGCCCTGCACGGCGTAGCCGAGGTTGAGCAGCACCTCGGCGATCCCGGACATGCCGCTGCCGCCGATGCCGACGAAGTGGATGGTGTTGATGCGGCGCATGCGGTCGCGCCGCTCCGGGTGCGCGCGCCGCTCGATCTGCGGGCGCTCCGGGAGGCTGCGGCGTTCGCGGCTCATGCGGCCCTCCGTGCCAGCTGCAGGCACGAGGCGGCGAGCTCGTCCGCGGCGCGCGGCCTGGCGAGCAGGCGCGCCCGCTCGGCCATGGCGAGGAGCTTGCCGCGGCCCGCGCACAGGCGCTGCAGCTCGCTCGCGAGCCGCTCGGCCGTGAGTTCGCGGTCGCTGATCAGCACCGCCGCGCCCTCGCGCACCAGGTACTGCGCGTTATGGGCCTGGTGGTCGTCGACGGCGTTCGGGAAGGGCACCAGCACCGCGCCCACCCCGGCGGCGGCGAGCTCTGAGACCGTCAGCGCACCGGCCCGGCAGATCACCAGGTCCGCCCAGGCGTACGCCTCGCTCATGTCCTCGATGAAGGGCCGTACGTCGGCGCGCACGCCGGCCTGCGCGTAGCTGGCCCGCCCGGCCTCGAGCCAGCGCTCGCCGGCCTGGTGGCGCACGTCGAAGGCGAGCGCGGCGGCGAGGCGCTTCAGCGCAAAGGGCACCACCGCGTTCAGGCGCGCCGCCCCCTGGCTGCCGCCGATGACGAGGATGCGGATCGGGCCGGCGCGGCCGGCGAAGCGCTCCGCCGGGGGCGCCACGGCGCTGATGTCGCGGCGCACGGGATTGCCGATCACCCGCGCGTGCACCTCGCGGCCGAAGCTGCCCGGAAACGCTTCGAGCACCTGGCGTGCCAGGTGCGCCAGGCAGCGGTTGGTGAAGCCGGCGATGGCGTTCTGCTCGTGGATGACGAGCGGGCAGCGGGTGAGCCAGGCGGCTACGCCGCCCGGTCCGGTCACGAAACCCCCGAGTCCCACCACCACGCTCGGCTGGTGGCGCCGCATGACCGCCAGCGCCTGCAGCAGCGCGCAGCTTAAGCGAAAGGGCGCCGCGAGCCAGGTGAGCACGCCCTTGCCGCGTAAGCCCCCGATCGAGAGCTTCTCGATGGGGATGCCCTCGGCCGGGATGATGCGCGACTCGAGCCCGCGCTCGGTGCCGAGCCAGATGACCTCGGTGGACTGTTCGCGCAGCAGGCGCGCGAGCGCGAGCGCCGGGAAGACATGCCCGCCGGTGCCGCCGGCCATGATGAGGACGGGGCCGCTCACGCGGCGCCCCGCACGGTGGCCGAGCCGCGCTGCTCGCGTAGGGCCTCGTGATAGACGCGCAGGACCAGGCCCACCCAGGCGAGCGCCACGATCAGGCTCGAGCGGCCGTAGCTCATGAGCGGCAGCGTCAGCCCCTTGGTCGGCAGCACTCCCATGTTGACGCCGATGTTGATGAAGGCCTGGATCCCCACCCACAGGCCGAAGCCCGCCGCGAGGTACGCGGGGAACTTCAGTCCCGCGTCCGCCGCCAGGCGGGCGATGTAGAAGCTGCGCCACACGAGTGCCAGGAACAGCGCGAGCGTCACCACGACGCCCACCAGCCCGAGTTCCTCGGCCAGCACGGCGAACAGGAAGTCCGTGTGCGCCTCGGGCAGGTAGAACAGCTTCTGCACCGAGTCGCCCAGCCCCACCCCGAACCACTGCCCGCGGCCGATCGCGATCAGCGACTGCGTCAGCTGAAAGCCGCTGTTGAAGGGATCGGCCCAGGGATCCAGGAACGCGGTGAGCCGCCGCATCCGGTAGCTCGAGCTCACCGCCAGGATGCCGAAGGATGCCGCGGCGATGGCCGTCATGGCGATGACGTAGCGCAGGCGCGCGCCGGCGAGGAACAAAAGGCCAAAGCCGGTCGCGAACAGCACGGTGGCGGCGCCGAAGTCCGGCTCCACCAGCAGCAGCGCGCTCACGCAGAACACCAGGCCGAGGGGCTTCACCAGGCCCATGAACGAGGCGCGCAGCTCGCTCTCGCGCCGCACCGCGTAGGAGGCGACGTAGATGAGCACCAGCACGCGGGCCAGCTCGGACACCTGGAAGTTCGCGCCGCCGAGCCGCAGCCAGCGGCGGCTGCCGTTCACCGAGTGCCCGAGCCCCGGTACCAGCACCACCAGCAGCAGCGCGATCGCGACTGCGAGCAGCGGCAGCGAGGCCTTCTCCAGGAGTTCCGTGGGGACGGAAAACACCAGCGCCGCGCAGGCCGCACCGATCAGCGTGAGCAGCAGCTGGCGCTCAAGATAGAAGAACGGCTGGCCGCTTTCCTGGCCCGCGATCGACACCGACGCGGAGGTCACCATCACCAGCCCGAGCAGCGTGATCGCCCCCACCAGCGCGAGCGTCACTGCATCGAGGTGCACCGCGCCGTTGCGCGCGCTCGAGCGCGCGAATCCCATGAGTGAGCTGGCGGCGCTCATGCGGCCAGCTCCCGCACCGCTTGCGCGAACACCGCGCCGCGATGCGCATAGTCACGGAACATGTCGAAGCTGGCGCACGCGGGCGAGAGCAGCACGGTGTCCCCGGGCTGCGCGGCCGCCGCCGCGGCCGCCACCGCCGCCGGCAGCGTGGTCGCGCGCGCGATCGCGCACACCCCGCCGAGGGCCTGCTCGAGCGCGGCGGCGTCGCGGCCGATGAGCACCGCGCAGCGCACCTTGCCGCGAAAGGCCTGAGCGAGTGGCGTGAAGTCCTGGTTCTTGCCCTCGCCGCCGAGGATCATGACCAGGGGGCCCTCCATGCCGGCCACCGCCGCGAGTGTCGCGCCGACGTTGGTGCCCTTGGAGTCATCGACGTAGGTCACCCCGCCCACGTCCGCGACCCACTGCGAGCGGTGCGCAAGGCCCGCGAAGCTCTGCAGCTCCTCGAGCATCGCCGCCTGCGGCAGAGCGAGCGCCTCGCCGAGGGCGAGCGCGGCGAGCGCGTTGGCGGCGTTGTGCAGGCCCTTGATCTGCATCGCCGCGAGCGGCAGCAGCGGCTCCTCGCGGCGCGTGAGCCACCACTCGCCCGCGCAGCGGGCGATGGCGTAGTCCGCGCCGATGGCGGCGCGCAGGGAGAAGCTCAGGGTGCGCGCCGCGGCGTGCGGCATGCCCACCACGAGCGGATCATCGAGGTTGATCACCGCGATGTCGCAGCGCGCGAAGAGGCGCGCCTTGGCGGCCGCGTAGGCGGCCACGTCCGCGTAGCGATCGAGGTGATCGGGGCTGACGTTGAGCACGGCCGCTGCGCGGCAGTGCAGCGATGCGGTGGTCTCCAGCTGGTAGCTCGACAGCTCGAGCACGTAGAGCTCGGTGGCGGCATCGAGCAGATCGAGCGCCGGCTCGCCCAGGTTCCCGCCCACCTGCACCTTCAGCCCCGCGCGCGCGGCCATGCGGCCGACGAGCGTGGTCACGGTGCTCTTGCCGTTGGTGCCGGTGATGCCGACCACCGGGGCGTGCGCGGCGCGCGCGAACAGCTCGACGTCGCCGAGTATCTCCAGCCCCAGACGCCGCGCCGCGGCGAAGAAGGGCTCCGCGAGCGACACTCCCGGGGATGCGACCACGCAGACCGCGCCGTCCAGCAGGCGCGCGTCGAGCGCGCCGAGACTCACCGGGATCGAGGCATCGAGCGCGCGCAGCGCGGCCAGCTCCGGCGGCTGCGCGCGCGTGTCGGTGACGGCGAGCCGCCAGCCGCGCGCGTGCAGGTAGCGCGCGCAGGAGATCCCGGTGCGGCCGAGGCCGGCGATGACCGCGCGCGGGGCGGTGTCGGGGGAGGTGCTCATCGCAGCTTCAGGGTCGCGAGCCCCGCCAGAACCAGGAGCAGCGAGATGATCCAGAAGCGCACGATCACCTTCGGCTCGGCCCAGCCCTTGAGCTCGAAGTGATGGTGGATCGGCGCCATGCGGAAGATGCGCTTGCCGGTGAGCTTGAAGGAGGCCACCTGCAGGATGACGGAGGCCGTCTCCAGCACGAACACCCCGCCCATGAGAAGCGCGACGAGCTCCTGGCGCACGATCACGGCGAGCACGCCGATGGCCCCGCCGATGGCCAGTGCGCCGACGTCGCCCATGAACACCTGCGCCGGATACGAGTTGAACCACAGGAATCCCAGGCCCGCCCCGGCGAGCGAGGCGCAGAAGATCAGCAGTTCCCCGGCGCCGCGGATCTCCGGGATCTGCAGGTAGTGCGCGAACACGGCGTTGCCGCTCGCGTAAGCGAAGATGCCGAGCGCGGCGGTCACGAGCGCGGCGGGCATGATGGCAAGCCCGTCCAGGCCGTCGGTGAGGTTCACCGCGTTGCTCATGCCGACGATCATCAGATAGGCGAGCGCGATGAAGCCGAAGGCCGACAGCGGCTGCTCGAAGTTCTTCACGAACGGCAGAAACAGCGCGGTCTCGGCCGGCTCGGTGGCGGTGTAGTAGAGCGTCGCCGACACCGCCAGGCCCGCCACCGACTGCCAGAAGTATTTCCAGCGCGGCGCAAGTCCCTTGGGGTTACGCACCACGAGCTTCAGGTAATCGTCGTACAGGCCGATGAGGCCGAAGGCGAAGGTCACGCCGAGCACCATCCACACCAGGCGGTTGGAGAGCTCCGCCCACAGGAGGGTGCTGACGAGCGTGGTCACCAGGATGAGGGTGCCGCCCATGGTCGGGGTGCCGGCCTTGGGCAGGTGGCTCTTCGGGCCGTCATCGCGCACCACCTGGCCGATCTGGTAGCGCGACAGGCGCGCGATCATCGACGGCCCGACCAACAGCGACAGCCCCAGTCCCGAGGCCATGGCGAGGATGGCGCGGAACGTCAGGTAGGCAAAGACGTGCAGTCCGCTGATGCGGCCGGCGAGCTGTTGGGTGATCCAGTAAAGCACTAGTGGTGACTGCCGCTGGCTGCCTGGCCCGTGAGCGCCTCGACCACGCGCTCCAGGCGGTTGAAACGGGAACCCTTCACGAGCAGGCGCACGGCGGGACCGGCGCCGGCGAGTGCCTCGGACAGCGCGGCCGTGAGCGTGGTGGTGTCCGGATACCAGCGCGCGCCGGCACCGAAGCTCTCCACCGCGCGCGCCATCAGCGCGCCGCTGGCGTACAGGCGCTCGATCCCCTGGGCGCGCGCGAACTCACCGATGCTGCTGTGCGCCTCGGTGGCGAAATCGCCGAGCTCGCCCATGTCCCCGAGCACCAGCCACTTGCGCCCGCTCAGGGTGGCGAGCACCTCGATGGCCGCGCGCACGGAGCTCGGGTTGGCGTTGTAGGAGTCGTCGATCAGCCAGGCGCCGCCGCGGGTCTGCTTGAACTGCAGCCGGCCCGGCACCGCGCGCACCGTGGCGAGCCCTGCGGCGATGTGCTCGAGCGTCGCGCCGGCACTGGCCGCCGCGGCCGCGGCGGCGAGCGCGTTGGCCACGTTGTGCGCACCCCCGAGGGCGAGCTCGACCGCGGCGCTCCCCTGCGGGGCGGTGAGGCAAAAGCGGGTTCTGAAGCCCCCTTCCCCGACCGTGGCCTGTACCTCGCTCGCGCTGAAGTCCGCGCGCACCCGCATGCCGAAGCTGACCACGCGCGCCAGCGTCGAGCGGCGCCACAGGCCCGCGAACGCATCGTCCGCATTGATGACGGCGGTCGCGGCATCCCCCAGGCCCGCGACCATCTCGCCTTCCGCGCGCGCCACGCCCTCGAGCGAGCCGAAGCCCTCGAGGTGCTCGGCGCCCGCGTTGGTGATGAGGCCCACGCTCGGGCGCGCGAGCGCCACCAGCGCGGCGACCTCCCCGGCACGGTTGGCACCCATCTCGATGACCGCGAAGCGATGCGCGGGCGTCAGGCGCAGCAGCGTCAGCGGTACGCCGATGTGGTTGTTGAGGTTACCGCGCGTGGCGAGCGTCTCACCGGCCTGCGCCAGGATCGCCGCGGTCATCTCCTTGGCGGTGGTCTTGCCGTTGCTGCCGGCCACGCCGATGAGCGGGCCGCCGAAGTGCGCGCGCCAGGCGCGCGCGGCCTGTTCGAGTGCCGCCTGCGTGTCCCGCACCACGATCTGCGGCAGCGCCGCCGGCTGCGCCGTACTCACCACCGCGCCGGCGGCGCCGGCGGCCTGCGCCGCGGCCACGAAATCGTTGCCGTCGAACTTCGGCCCGCTCAGCGCCACGAACAGCTGCCCCGGCGCGAGCGTGCGCGAATCGCTCACCACGTCGGTGAAGGCGGCATCGGCGCCGGCCAGGCGGCCGCCGCACAGGCGTGCGAACTCGGCGAGCGTGCGCTTCATGGGGGGAGCCGCGCCAGCTCGTGGCTGACCACCGTCTGATCCTGGAACTCGCGCCGCTCGCTGCCGACGATCTGGTGGCCCTCGTGCCCCTTGCCGGCGATCAGCACCACGTCCTCGGCGCCGGAGCGCTCGAGCGCGAGGCGGATGGCGAGCGCGCGGTCGTGCTCGACCACGTGGGGCGTGGCGGCCGTCATGCCCGCGAGGATGTCGGCGACGATGCGCGCCGGCTCCTCGCTGCGCGGGTTGTCGTCGGTGACGATCACGTCATCGGCGAGCTCGGCGGCGATCCGGCCCATGAGCGGGCGCTTGCCGGCGTCACGGTCGCCGCCGCAGCCGAACACCACGCGCAGCGCGCCGCGGCAGTGCAGGCGCGCGGCGCGCAGGGCGTTCGCGAGCGCATCCGGGGAGTGTGCGTAGTCGACGATCGCCAGCGGCGTACGGCCGCGGCCGCCGAACATCTCCATGCGCCCGCTCGCCGCGCGGCACTTGCCGAGCGCACGCACCGCATCGCGCAGCGGGATCTCCCAGGCGAGCAGCACCGCGAGCACCGTGAGCGCGTTGTCGACGTTGAACTCGCCCACCAGGCGCACCGCGAGTGGTGCCGTGCCCCAGCTGGACTCGACCTCGATGACGAGCCCCCCCGGCTCCGGCCGCACGCGCGCGGCGCGCACGAAGCGCGCCGCGCCCGGCAGGGCGGCCTGCGTGGTGCGCCGCGTCGCAATCAGCGGCGCACCGGGACGGGCGGCGAGCGCCGCCCCGAAGGGGTCATCGACGTTGATGACCCGCAGCGCCAGGTGCGGCCAGGCGAACAGGCGCGCCTTGGCGGCGCCGTAATGTTCCATAGTGCCGTGGTAATCGAGGTGGTCGCGGGTGAGATTGGTGAACACCGCGGTGTTGAAGCGCACGCCCTTCACGCGCGACTGGTCGAGCGCGTGCGAGGACACTTCCATACACACGCACTCGGCGCCCAGGTCGCGCAGCTGCGCCAGCTGGCGCTGCAGCGTGACCGCATCGGAGGTGGTGTGCAGCGTGGCCGACAGCTGCGGCGGGCGCCCGAAGCCGAGCGTGCCGATGTAGGCGGCGGGGCGGCGGCAGTGCGTCAGCGCCTGCGCCAGCAGCCACGCGCAGGTGGTCTTGCCGTTGGTGCCGGTAATGCCGGCGATGGTGAGCGCCTGCGAGGGCGCGCCGAAGAAACGGTCGGCGATCGTCCCCACCTGCTCGGTGAGCGCCGGCACCGCGCCAAGATACACCCCCGGGGGCACCGCCGGCGCGGCGGCGCCCGCGGCCTCGTAGAGCACCGCGCGCGCGCCGCGCGCGAGCGCCTCGGGCAGAAACTTCAGTGCGTGGTGCGTGCGCCCGCGGCAGGCGAGGAACAGCGCCCCCGGGGTGACCGCGCGGCTGTCGAGCGTCACGTCGCTCACCGTGAGGCCGGCGGGCGCGGCGGCAATCCCCGCCGTGAGCTCGGCGAGCGCGCGCGGTGCCGGCATGGGGGCTCCACTCATGGCAGCGCCGCCGTGCGCACGGCACCCAGCGCGGGGCTCGCGGGCAGCTCCTCGGGCGATTTGACCGGCTGATCGGGGGCCACGGCCAGCAGGCGCAGCGCCCCGCCGACCACCCGCGAGAACACCGGCGCGGCAACCTGGCCGCCCATGTGCTGCCCGGCCCCCGGCTCATCGATCACCACGACCGCGGCGAGCTTCGGGGCGCTGGCCGGCGCGACCCCGCCCCACACCGCCATGTAGCGATCGGTCGAGTAACCCCCGGCGGTCGCCTTGAAGGCGGTGCCGGTCTTGCCCGAGACGCGGTAGCCGGGGATGGCCGCAAGCTTGCCGGTCCCTTCCGCGCTTACCACCGACTCGAGCATGCTGATCAGATCGCGGCACACGTGCTCATCGAGGGCACGGGTGCCGCCCGGCTCGCCCTCGACGCGCAGGAACGACAGCGGCCGGGCGAGGCCGAAGGTGCCGATGGTGGCGTAGGCGTGCGCCAGCTGCAGCGGCGTCACCGAGAGGCCGTAGCCGTGGGACATGGTCACGATGCCGATCGGGCGCCACTGGGCGTAGTTGGGCAGCAGGCCCGCCGACTCGCCCGGAAAGCCGCTGGTGGTCACCTGCCCGAACCCGAGGTGCGTGAGCGTGTTCCAGATGCCCTGCGGCGGCAGCGTGAGCGCGATATGCGCCATGCCGACGTTGGAGCTCTTGGCCAGCACCGTGGCGATATCGATGGCGCCGAGGTTGTGCTCGTCCTCGAAGATCTTGGCGCCGACTTTGAAGAAGCCCGGGGAGGTGTCGATGATGCTGTGGTTGTCGTACTTGCCCGAGGCGAGGCCTGCGGCGACGAAGAACGGCTTGATCGAGGAGCCCGGCTCGAAGATGTCGGTGACGGCGCGGTTGCGGTAGGTGGCGGCCTGGATCTGGTCGCGGTCGTTGGGGTTGTAGGCCGGCTGGTTCACCATGGCGAGGATTTCGCCGCTCTCGACGTCGATCACCACGATCGAGCCGGCGCGGGCGCGCTGGTCGCGGATCGCCGCCTTCAGCTCGCGGTAGGCCAGGTACTGGATGCGCAGGTCGATCGAGAGCACCAGGTCCTTGCCGGGGCGCGCCGGGCGGATGCTCTCGACGTTCTGCACGATGCGCCCGTAGCGGTCCTGGATGACGCGCTTGGCGCCGTCTTCACCGGCCAGCCAGTGATCGAAGGCGAGCTCGAGCCCCTCCTGGCCGGCGTCGTCCACGTTGGTAAAGCCGAGCAGGTGCCCGGTGACCTCGCCGGCGGGGTAGTAGCGGCGGTACTCGCGCGAGGTGTACACCCCCGGGATGCCGAGCGCCTTGATCTGCGCGGCCTCGGCCGGCTGGCGGTGCCGGGCGAGGTAGAGGAACTCGCGGTCGAGGTTGCTCGTGATGCGGCGCGCGAGCTCCTGGCGGTCGAGTCCGAGCGCCTTGGCGAGGCGCGGAATCTGCTCGGTGGCGAGGGCCAGCTCGCCCGGGTTCACCCAGATCGAATCCACCGGCGTCGAGACCGCCAGCGGCTCCCCATAGCGGTCGGTGATGGTGCCGCGGTGCGCGGCGATCTCGAGCACGCGCGAGAAGCGCGCATCGCCCTCCTTGGCGAGAAAGCCGTGATCGACGAGCTGCAGGTTCACGGCCCGGTAGATGAGTGCCAGCGCGCACGACCCCAGCAGGCCGAGCAGAAGATACGCCCGCCAGCGGAACGAGCCCGGTGCGTCCTCGCGTGCGGTGCGTGCCTTCATGGGCTTACGATCTCGATCTCCTTCGGCGGCGGCAGCGTCATATGGAGCTTCGCGCT
Source organism: uncultured Pseudomonadota bacterium (assembly GCA_963806375.1). Taxonomy (GTDB): domain Bacteria; phylum Pseudomonadota; class Gammaproteobacteria; order Steroidobacterales; family Steroidobacteraceae; genus 13-2-20CM-66-19. The sequence goes on along the minus strand of CAWDXW010000003.1, from coordinate 1,888,341 downwards.
CGCGACACGCTCAACGAAGGCATGGGTGGACCAGGCGCTTTGTTCCAGCTGCAGCTGACCCCACTCGATCTCTAGGTTGTCCCGGTGCGCATTGAGTGCCTCGAGCTCCACGAACAGCGCGCGCGCGCGATGTTTGCAGTAGATCGCGCCGGCGGCCGAGGCCAGGGTCGCCACCCACAGCAGCGGCAGGGCGAGCCACAGCAGACGCCGGCCCCTCACGGCAGCTTCTCCGCGACGCGCAGCAGCGCACTGCGGGCGCGCGGGTTGCGCACCACCTCGGCCTCGCCCGCGCGCGCCTTGCGCCCGATGAGCTGCAGCCGTGGCCGCGCCTGCAGCGGCACCACCGGCAGGTGCTTGAGCGCCGGGTCGACCTGCGCGGCGCGCTGCATGAAACGCTTGACCGCACGATCCTCGAGGGAGTGGAAACTGATCACGGCCAGGCGCCCGCCGGGGCTGAGGACCTCGAGCGCACCCGTAAGACCGCGTTCGAGCTGGCCGAGTTCATCGTTGATGAACATGCGCAGCGCCTGAAAGGTGCGCGTCGCGGGGTGCTTGCCCGGCTCGCGGGTGCGCACCGCACCGGCCACCAGCGTGGCGAGCTCGGCGGTGCGCGTGAGCGGACCCTGCTGGCGCGCGTTCACGATCGCCTGCGCCACGCGACGCGCGAAGCGCTCCTCGCCGAAGGTCGCGATCACCTGGCGAATCTCGTCGACGCCCGCCCGAGCGAGCCAGGCCGAGACGGGCTCCCCGCGCGTCGGGTCCATACGCATGTCGAGCGGGCCGTCAGCGCGGAAGCTGAAGCCACGACCGGGGTCATCAAGCTGCGGCGACGATACGCCAAGGTCGAAGAGCACACCCCGGCACGCGCGATCGCCAGCGTGTGAGCGCACGATCGCGCCGAGGTCCGCAAACGACGCGTGCACGAGCGTAAGCCGCACTTCGTCGGCAAAACGGCGGCGGCCGGCCTCGATGGCCTGCGGATCCCGATCGAGTGCGAGCAGGCGGCCTTCTCGACCCAGGGCCTCGAGAATGAGTGCCGCATGACCGCCCCGCCCGAACGTCGCATCGACATAGTAACCGCCCGCTTCCAGGGCCAGCCCCGCGAGCGCCTCGGTGGCGAGCACCGGTGTGTGCTCATCCACGTGCGAAGCGGTCCGCCCCCGCCCCCTTGAGTGCTCTTGACACGGGCTACGCCCAGCTCGCCTCGTTCTTCAAACGCCCCTAAATCGACAGTGATTCGAGCTCGGACGGCAGATCGGTCGCGGCTTCTTCGCTTTGCAGCCATAGCGTGCGCCGCTCGTTCCAGCGCCGCTCGTCCCACAGCTCAAAGCGGTTGCCCTGCCCGATCAGCATTCCGTGCCGCTCGAGCTGGGCGAATTCGCGCAGCTCCGGCGGCAGCAGTACCCTGCCGTGCCCGTCGAGGGGCAGATCAGTCGCGTGGCCGACCATCAGCCGTTGCAGCCGCCGCGCCGTGGCGTTGAGGCTGGGAAGGGCCATCAGCTTGCGTTCGATCAGCTCCCACTCGGGCAGCGGATAGATGAGGAGGCACTGGTCGCGGTCGACGGTGACGACCAACTTCCCCTGGGCGAGCTCATTGATCTGCTCGCGATAACGGGTGGGAATGACCATCCGCCCCTTGTCGTCCAGGGTGATTTTTGTTGCACCGCGAAACATGACCTGTGAGGCGAGTGATCGCCCATTTACCCCCACCTTCTCCCACTGGCTGCCACTATAGGAATCGCCGGCGAACTATGTCAATTCAAATAGTGAGAAATCCGTCGCATTCACAACGACTTATGTGGAAATCCACAGTGGGGGACGGGTCAGGATGCAGCCGCAGGCTTAGCAATCAGCAGGTTGCCCGGCGAACTTTATACAGTGGGTGATGAGTACGACGGCTGTAAGGGCGCCGGGCGCGTCAAAAAGCAGTCCCAGGGAGGCTCCGCGGGGGCCGCCGACCTGTGGATAACTATTCCCCGGGAGCATCGGCGCCGCCAACGGTCCGCGAGGCACTGCTCGGCGATGGCGTGGGGTGCGGAAAAAGGCGCGCGGCCTTTTTTGAAAGAAGTCAGAAGTCAGATGTTGGATGTTGGATGTTGAATGTTAGTGCGCGGTGGGCACGCGGCGGCGCTGCTGCTACTGCGTTTCCGGGGGTAGCAATCGCAACTCGCCGTTGTGCACCTGCGCCCAGCCGAGCTCGCGTTGCACGCGCCGCTCCTCATCGAGGCTGAGATGGCCGGTGAGTCCTTCCAGGTTGACGCTGCCGGCCGCGCCCTGATGCGGCAGCGCCTGAGCCAAGCGAAAGGCGTCGAATCCAAACGCGAACAGCCGCCCGCGATACGGTCCGCCGCTGGGCCATGCCTCGCGCGCCGCCGCGTGTACGGCGTCGGCGAAGTCACCGCCGAGAATCCACGGCATGTCGGGAAACATGAGCCCGTCGAGATCCTCGTTGGCGCGCATGTCGGGCTCGAACGCCTCCGAGGTGGCGTAGGTCGGAATGTCGCCGGCGTAATGGAAGCGCAGCTGCGGGCGCAGCAGCCGCTCGGTGGCGGCCTGCGCTGGTGCGAAGATGAACTCGATGTCCGAGCGGCGCCGCGGCTCGAACGTCAGCTTGGTGCCGAGCACCGACTCGAGGCGCTTGTGACGCGCGTTGCTCTCGCTGAGGCGCAGCACCTCGGTGATCGGCACGGAGTAATCGGTGCGCGCGGCGTCATACTGCACCGTCGCCAACAGCTCGCCGCCGCCGGCGCCGAGTTCCTGTTTGAAGGCCGCGAGCACGCGCGCGCCCCAGTCCCCGGCGGGCAAGAGCGCCACGCCGCGGCGGTGATGGTCATCGAGCACGCGGCGGGCCACCAGGCGCGCTTCGTTCTCCGGTGACAGCGCGAACTGGTAGAACTGCGCGGGCGCGGGCTGCTCCGGGGGCAGGAAGTTCAGCGCCAATAGCGGAGAGCGCGCGCCGGCGTACTGCGCCGCCGCGGTCACCTCCTCGCGGGTCAGCGGACCGACGACGAAGTCCGCCCCCTGCGTGCGTGCCTGCGTGAGCGCCTCGGCGACGCTCATGGTGCCGGTGTCGTAGACGCGCACGCGCGGACGCTCGGCCGCGGGCACCTGGTAGTAGGCAGTCATGAAGCCGTCGCGCACGCTCACGGCGGCGCTGGCGGCGCGCCCGCTCACCGGCAAGAGCAGCGCCAGGTGCGCGCCGGCTTCGCCCGGCGGCGCGGTGTGCGTGGCAACCGGCGGCCCCGCACGTGTGCCGGTCGCGGCCCCGCCGGCGGCGAGGCTCGCCTTGAGCTCGCGATAGCGCGCCGCGGCCGCGCCGCCGCGCGGCTCGGGGATCGCGTTGAGCTGCCGCACCGCCTCCTCGCGCTGACCGCGCGCCAGGGCGAGCTGCACGTTCAGCAGCGCGCGCAGGCTCGCCTGCTCCGGGGTGAGAGCGCCCTCGGTGAGCGCGAGCACGCGTGCGCCATCAGCGGTGCGGTGGGCATCCAGATAGTCGCGCGCCGCGCTCAGCAGCAGCTCGTTGCGTTCCGTGCCGCTGTTGTGCTCGGCGAGCGTCTCGTAGATGTGCGCGGCGCCGGCGGGATCGCCCTGCTGCTCGAGCTGCGCCGCGCGCTCGATCGAGGGCGGCGGCCCGGCCCGCTCGCTCAGGCTCGGACAGCCGCCGAGCGCCAGGGCGAGCGGCAGCAGACAAGCGAGCCGGCGTGGGCAGATCATCGGTTGAAGGGCCTTTCGTTGGCGTGCAGGATGCTGAGGTCAGCGGCCGTCCATGGCGGCGTGAGTTAGAGGGCTATAGTGACCAAGGTGCGCGGCACGCTGCAAGTCGTAGCCACCCCGATCGGCAATCGCGCGGATCTCAGCCCCCGCGCGCAGGAGGCGCTGCGCAACGCCGACCTCATCGCTGCGGAGGACACGCGCCGCACACTGCAACTGCTGCAGTCGCTCGGCATCTCACGTCCGCTCGTCTCGCTCTACGAGCACAACGAGACGCAGCGCGTGCCGCAGCTGCTCGAGCGGCTGGCGGCCGGAGAGACCGTGGTGCTGGTGAGCGATGCGGGCACGCCGCTCTTGTCGGACCCGGGCTTTGAGCTGGTGCGCGCGGCGGCGCGCGCGGGTTACCCGGTGCGCGCCATTCCCGGCCCTTCCGCGGTCACCGCTGCGCTGGCGATCGCGGCGCTGCCGGCGCAGCGCTTCTGCTTCGAGGGCTTCCTGCCGGCGCGCGCCGCGGAGCGGCGCGCCGCACTCGGCGCGCTCGCGCACGAGGTGCGCACGCTGGTGTTCTTTGAGGCCCCGCACCGCCTGCTCGGCACCCTCACCGACATGGCCGCCGAGTTCGGCGCCGCGCGCGAGGTGGTGGTGGCGCGCGAGCTGACCAAGCTGCACGAGAGCGTCTACCGCGGCACGCTCGCGCAGTTGCTCGAGCGCGCCGGCGCCGATGAGAACTTCACCCGCGGCGAGATCACGCTGGTGGTCGCCGGCGCCCCCGTCGGCGACGCCCGGGAGGCGGACCCGGCGACGCTGCGCCGCACGGTCGAACTGCTGCTGAAGGAGCTGCCCCCGGGACGGGCGGCGGCGCTGGCGGCACGCCTCACGGGCGCCACGCGCGCGGCGGCGTACGCCCTCGCCACGCGCGGCGCCGCGGGCCCCGGGGGCGCCGACACCTGAGGGGGCCCGTGCGCACCCTCGCGCGCGCCCATTTGACTTCGCGCCGCGCGCCCGTATTGTGCCCCCAGAGTCGGCCGGGCAGTCGCTGCTTCGAGCGTAAGCTTGGGGTGGAGGAAAGTCCGGGCTCCGGCGGATCGGGTGCCAGGTAACGCCTGGGGGGCGCGAGCCCACGGAAAGTGCAACAGAGAGCAGACCGCCTAAGTCCCTCACGGGACCGGCAAGGGTGAAACGGTGCGGTAAGAGCGCACCGCGTCGGTGGTAACACGCGACGGCATGGAAAACCCCACCTGGAGCAAGGCCAAATAGGGAAGCCGTCCGGCACCTTAAACGGTGCGTGGACAGCGCCGATCCGCGCGCGCTTCCGGGTAGGCCGCTAGAGGTTCGCGGCGACGCGGATCCCAGAGGAATGATTGCCCTCGACAGAACCCGGCTTACAGGCCGACTCTTTCTGTTCTCTTACTTAGTGCCCGGTATCGCGGGCGGGTCAGGCTGCGCCCGAGCAGCCGCGCGGCTTACTTGACGACCTTCAGCTGCGGGCGGCGTGCACCGCCTTCTTCGGCCTGCGGCGGTGGGCTCGGGGGCTGGGGACCTAAGTCCTGCTCGGAGAACACCATGCCCTCGTTGGTCTCGCGCGCGTAGATGCCGAGCACCGCGCTGACCGGGAAGCGCACGTGGTGGGTGAGGCCCGCAAAGCGCGCGTCGAACTCGACGAAATCCGCGCCGAGGCGCAGGTGCTGCGTGGCTCCCTCGCTCAGATTCAGCACGATCTTGCCGTCCTTGACGTAGGCGCGCGGGACCTGGGCGCCCTCGCGGCTGGCGTCCACGATGACGTGCGGCGTGTTGCCGCAGTCGGTGATCCACTGGTGCATGGCGCGCAGCAAATACGGGCGCTTGGGCAGCATCTGACTCATGGTTGCTCGTTCAGGATTATTATAAGAGCCGCATCTCCTGCTCGCGCTCCGAGAGGGCCTCGCGGAAGGCCGGCCGGGCAAACACCAGCTGCGCGTACTTCTCGATCGCCTGCGCCTGCGGCGGCAGGTCGATTTCATAGTACGGCAAGCGCCACAGGATGGGAGCAATGCTCGCATCGACGAGCGAGAACTCGTCCGAAAGGAAGTAGGGCTTGACCTTGAACAGGTCGGTGCTCTGCAGGATCGTGTCGCGCAGGATCTTCTTCAGCTTGAGCGTCTGCTTCTTGTCCGGCTCCTGGTCGATCTGGCGGGTGAGCGGATACCAGTCACGCTCGATGCGAAACAGCGCGAGCCGGAACTGCGCGCGCGTGACCGGGTCGACCGGCATCAGCGGCGGGTGCGGGAAGCGCTCGTCGAGGTACTCGATGATGACGCGCGAATCGTAGAGCACCAGGTCCCGGTCCACCAGCGTCGGCACGCTGTGGTAGGGGTTCAGGTCGAGCAGATCCTCGGGAAAGCGTCCCGCCTCGACGCTGACGATGTCGATGCTGATGCCCTTCTCCGCGAGCACGATGCGGGTGCGATGGCTCCACGGATCGTTTGGGGCGGAGAACAGCGTCATGATGGATCGTCGGCTCGACAATTTTGCGCTCCTGCGAACCGTTTCGACGTAAGGGCCGCGCGCCTCCGGCGCGCGGCGACGACGCTCAGTGCACGTCCTTCCAGTATTCGCGCTTCATGAGATACGCCAGCCAGGTAAAGAACAACAGGAAGAGCACCACCCAGACCCCGAGCGCGCGCCGCGCGGCCTGCGTGGGCTCGCCGACATAATCGAGGAAATTCACCGTGTCGCGTACGAAGTCATCGTATTGCGCCGGCGTCAGGCGCCCGGGGGCGACCTGCTCGAAGTGATCGAACACCTGCTCGTGCATGACCTGGCCGCCCTCCGGGCGGGTCACGTCCTTGAATACCGCCACCTTCAGCCCCTCAAGCTCCGAGAGCACGTGTGGCATCGCGGTGGTCGGCAGCCGCAGGTTGTTGGCACCGGTCTGGCGCGCCGGGTCGAGGTAGAAGGTCTTCAGGAACTGGTACAGGTAGTCCTTGCCGCGGGCGCGCGCCATCAGCGACAGATCCGGCGGCGTCTTGCCAAACCAGGCTTCGGCATCCGCCGCCGGCATGGTGGTGAGGATGTACTGCGCCGGCTTGTCGCCCGGCGGGATGAGGTCGCGCTGCAGCAGCGCCTCGGGGATCGCCAGGTCCTGGCCGAGGCGCGACCAGCGCTCGTACTTGAGCGAGTGGCACCCGAGGCAGTAGCTGGTGAAATTGCGCGCCCCGCGCTGCACCGAGGCCCGATCGGTGACGTCGGTGTTCACGTGCCAGTGCTGCCAGCCCGCGCCCGCCTTCGCGGCCTGTTCCGCGCCTGCCGTGCTGCCAGCGGCCGTGCTGTCCTGGGCGGCGACGGCGGCGGCGCCCACAAGCACGCTCAGCGACAACAGCGCCGCGGCCCCCCGCGCGCTGCGGCGGGTTCGCTCAGTGCGCATGGTAGACCACCCTTTCCGGGACGGGCTTGCAGCGCTCCAGGCTCGTATAGATCGGCATGAGGATGAAGAAGCCGAAGTAGATGGCCGCGAAGATGCGCGCCAGCATCACGTACAGGCCCTCGGCGGGCTGCAGGCCGAGGTAGCCGAGCGCCACGAAGGCGATCGCAAACAGCGTCAGCGCCGCACGCGACATCCAGCCCTTGTAGCGGATCGACTTCACCGGGGACCAGTCGAGCCACGGTACGAACACGAACGCCATCACCGCGAGCAGCATGAGGAGCGCCCCCATGCGCTGGTCGGGCACCGCACGCAGGATCGCGTAGAAGGGCGTGAAGTACCACACCGGCGCGATGTGCTCGGGAGTGGACATGGGATTGGCCGGCTCGAAGTTGGGCGACTCGAGGAACAGTCCCCCGAGGGTCGGCACGAAGAACACCACGATGGCGAACAGCACGAAGAACACGCCGACCCCGAACACGTCCTTGACCGTGTAATAAGGGTGGAACGGAATGCCATCGAGCGGCTTGCCGTCGGCGCCCTTCTTGTCCTTGATCTCGATGCCGTCCGGGTTGTTCGAACCGGTCTCGTGCAGCGACACCAGGTGCAGCGCCACGAGCAGCAGCAGCCCCAGCGGCACTGCCGCCACGTGCAGCGCGAAGAAGCGGCTGAGCGTGGCATCCGCGATGCCGTAATCGCCACGGATCCACTCGACCAGCCCGGGTCCGATGCCGGGGATCGTACCGAAGAGGTTCACGATCACCTGCGCCCCCCAGAAGGACATGTTGCCCCAGGGCAGCACGTAACCCATGAAGGCCTCGGCCATGAGCGCGAGGTACACCGCCATGCCGAACAGCCACAGCAGCTCGCGCGGCTTGCGGTAGCTGCCATAGAGGAAGGCGCGGAACATGTGCAGGTAGACGACGATGAAGAACGCCGAGGCGCCGGTGGTGTGCAGGTAGCGCAGCAGCCACCCGTAGTCCACCTCGCGCATGATGTATTCGACCGAGTCGAACGAGGTGGCTTCCCCCACCTTATAGAACATGGTGAGGAAGATGCCGGTAACCAGCTGCAGCACGAGCACCAGCAGCGCGAGCGAGCCGAAGTAGTACCAGAGGTTGAAGTTCTTCGGCGCGTAATAGCCGGTCAGCTGGCTCTTGATGAACGTGTCGACCGGCAGACGCCGGTTGAGCCAGCCCCAGAAGCCGGGCTTCGCGGCCGATGCACCGCTGGAAGTGTCCGCGGCCATCAGGCGACTCCCTTCTCGTCGGCGCCGATCACCAGCGTGGTCGGCTTCGGGTAGTAATAAGGCGGCACGCGCAGGTTGATGGAGGCTGGCGAACCGTCGAACACGCGCCCGGCCAGATCAAAGCGCGAGCCGTGACAGGGGCAGAAGAACCCGCCCGGCCAGCTCGGGTAGAGCTCCCCGGCGCTGAAGCGCTGCTTGGGCAGGCACCCGAGGTGGGTGCAGATCCCAACCAGCACCAGCACCTCGGCGCTGCGCGAGCGATCCTGGTTCTTCGCATAGGAGGGCTGGTCGGAATACTTGGATGTCGGGTCCTTGAGTTCCGCGTCGTGGCCGGCGATGCGCGCCACCATCTCCGGTGTGCGCCGCACGACGTAGATCGGCTGCTTGCGCCAGACGGTGATGGCCATCTGCCCGCCCTCGAGCTTGGAGATGTCCAGCTCCGCCGGCGCACCTTGCGCGCGGGCGCGCTCGGAAGGGGCCCAGGACTCGATGAACGGCACCGCGACAAAGGCCGTGCCCACCGCCCCGGTGGCGATGACGGCCCGGGTAAGGAACTTGCGCCGGCTTAAGTCGACTGAATCGTCGGCGACGACTGCCTGATCGGCCATGCAACGGGTCTCCCGCTTAAACTTCACGCCCGCCGCTGCCTGCAGTTCGCATCTCGCCGCCATGCGGACGTGGCTTCAGCACACGCGCGATTTCATACCTTGCGGGGGGCGGCGCATTATACACAAACGAACACCCCGTTCCGGGCGCAGCGGGCGCGCCGCCCGGTGCGGATTCCCGGAGCTCTCGTGATGCTGAACCGCCTCGGGCGCGGAGTCATATTCATCGTCGGATCGGTGGTCGGGGGCCTGGCTCTGGCCTTCCTGATCGTCGCCGCGCGCCCGGACCTGATACGCCGCGAGCGCGTCACGAGCGGTCCGGCCGCCCTCCCGGCCGCCGCCCCGGCGAGCGTCGCGGAAGCGGCCCAGGTCAGCTACGCCCCCGCGGTCCAGCGCGGCGCCCCCTCGGTCGTCAACGTGTACGCGGCCCGGCTCGTCACCGAGCGGGTCGCGCCCTCGCTCGGGGAGCTGTTCGGCGATTACATGCCGCGCTACCGCCAGCGCATCGAGCGCAGCCTCGGCTCGGGCGTCATCGTCGATGCGAGCGGCCACATCGTCACCAACCATCACGTGATCGCCAACGCCGACTCGATCCGCGTGCAGCTCGCGGACGGCCGGGTTGCCGACGCCAAGATCGTCGGGCGCGACCCGGACACCGACCTGGCGGTCCTGAAGATTGACCTCATGCCGCTGCCGGTGGCCGTCTTCGGCCGCTCCGACCAGCTGAAGGTGGGCGACGTGGTGCTCGCGATCGGCAACCCGGTCGGGCTGTCGCAGACGGTCACGCACGGCATCGTCAGTGCCACCAGCCGCCAGCAGCTGGGCATCGCCCCGCTGGAGGATTTCATCCAGACGGACGCGCCGATCAACTTCGGCAACTCCGGCGGCGCGCTGGTGGATGCCAGTGGCGCGCTGGTCGGGATCAACACCGCCATCGTCGCCAAAAACATCGGGGTGGAGGGCATCGGCTTTGCGATCCCGGTGAACATGGTGCGCGGGGTCTTAAGCGAGATCATCGCGCACGGCCGCGTGGTGCGCGGCTGGATCGGCATCGTGCCCGAGGATCTCAGCGATGAGCAGGCGCAGCAGCTCGGGCTGCCGCAGTCGGGGGTCGTGATCGGTAATCTGTACGTGGGCAGCCCCGCGCAGCAGGCGGGGCTGCTGCCCGGGGACCTGCTCACCGCCATCGACGGCACCGCACCGCACAGCGCGCAGGACGCCCTGGGGCGCATCGCCGCCCACAAGCCCGGCACGAGCGTGCTGCTGCGCGGCCTGCGCGGCGGGCGCAGCTTCGAGGTGCACGCACAGGTGGGGGAGCGTCCGCACCCGCCATGACGATCCTCACGACGCGCTCTTTCGCTTCGCGGGCCGAGCTCGATGCGGCCCTGAGCGCGCGCCTGGCGGGCGCGCTCACGGCCCGTGGCGCCTCCGCGGTCATGCTCGCCGGCGGCACGACCCCGATGAACGCCTACCGCACGCTGGCGCGCGGGCCGCTCGAACACGATGACCGCCTGCACGTGCTGTTCAGCGACGAGCGTTACGTGCCGCCCGACTCGGAAGGCAGCAACTACTTCCAGGCCCGGGAGCTCCTCACCGCGCTTTCCCTGCCGCCGGAGTCGCTGCTGAGCGTGCCGACGCAGCTGCCCCTCGCCGAGGCCGCCGCCGCCTACGAGCGCGAGCTGATGCAGCTGCTCAGTTCCGGGGTGCGCATCGGGCTCGGGCTCCTGGGGCTGGGGGCCGAAGGCCACACGGCCTCCTTATTCAGTGAGGCGGACCTGGCGCGCTCGCGCGGGCACTACGCCATTGCCGTCCAGCGTCCGGACGGGCGCGCCGCGGTCAGCGTGACGCCGGAGCTGCTCGCGGCGGTGCGCGAGCCGGTCTTTGTGGTGGCTGGGCCTGAGAAGCGCGACGCCGTGCGGGCGCTGTGCGCCGGCGATCCCCAGCTGATCGCCTGGCGCGCCGTGCAGGGGTGCGAGAACGCCGAAGTTTGGGTGTCGGCGCAATAAGTGTGGCGCCCGCTAAGGATAGGAGAAGCCGCAGCGGTGTGCGACCATCTGCGCCCTCTTAGCATGCGGCGAACGGCAACCCAAGTGACCCACTGCGCCCACCGCCCGGCGTACCCGCGCGGCGCGGGTCGCGGCCCCCTGCGGTAGAGCCGCCCGATGGCTGCCTCCGTCATGCCGATCTTCGCTACCCCGTTCGCGGTGGTGCCGCTTCCGGAGGCCGAGAAACGCAATGCGGGCCTGTGCGAGGTGCTGCGGGCACGCGCCGCCGCGGATGCCCGCGGCGGCGCCCCGGGATCCACGCCGCTGTGCTACCTGAGCGCCGAGGACCTGCTGGAATGGGGCCGCGGCAACCCTGAGCTCAGCCGCACGTGCACCGACATGCTCGGCGGGGTGCTCGCGGTGGTGGAGGCCGTCAACACCTTCCCCCCGGGGAAGCTGCAGAGCTTTACGGCCCAGGCGCGGGGCTCATTTGCGATCGTGCGCTCGAACGGCAGTGTCCCCGCCCTGCACCATTCCCAGAGCGCCTGGTGCGCGATCTACTGCGCCGCGGCGCCGCCGCCCTCGGAGGTGCGCCAGGACAGCGGCGTGCTGCGCCTCTACGAGGGGCGCCTCGGCACGATGTTCGCCGACGCCACCACCAGCAGCATGCATTCGGTGTTTGCGACCGGCCACTGCATCTGGCGCCCGGTGCCCGGGAGCGTCGCGGTCTTTCCGGCGTGGCTGAGGCACGAGATCGCGCTGCTGCGCGCCCCGGGGGAGCTCATCCTGCTGAGGCTGCGGGTGCGTTTCGTGGCGCCGGGCCAGGAAGGACAGGCCAACTGGTGAGCGGGCCCATCAAGCTCGATGCGCTCTTTGCCGTGCCCTTCGGGAGCGCACGCCTGCCCGCGGCCGAGCGCCTCAACGCCGAGCTCGAGAAGCTCTTCCTGGAACGCACCCAGGACGAGTATCGCAATCCCACGCCAAGCCACATTCCCCAGGATGAGACCTTTGAAAGCCGCTTTAACCTGTTCCGCTGGCCGGAGAGCTGCGTCCAGGAGCTGCGGCGCTTCGTCCTGGACGGGGTCCTGCATACCGTGCTGCAAGCGACCTCCCTGGCCCCGGAGGCCGTCTCCCGGCTCAAACTGCACAATCACACGTGGTTTCACGTCAGCCGCTACGCGGGCTCCTTCATCGCGCACAACCACCCCCTGGCCTCCTGGTCGGCGGTCTACTGCGTGCGCGCGGGCGAGGGGGTCCCGCAGCACCCCCAAAGCGGCCTGCTGCGCTTCTTTGATCCTCGCTATGGTGCCGATGCCTACGTAGACCCGGCGAACGCCCGGTTGCGGCCCCAGTTTGGCCACCAACCGCTCGAGCTGCGGCTGCAGGCGGGAGACCTCGTCGTCTTCCCCTCCTATGTCTTCCACGAAGTCGCCCCGTTTTTCGGCAGCGACACCCGCATTACGGTCGCCAGTAACTGCTGGTTTACCTGAATTTCACACAACAAGGACCGTCGGCAGCTGTTGCGTTAATGCCACGCATGACTGCGCTATGCCGTCCTACGGCGCAAAAGGCGCAAAACCGCTGTCCTTAGCAGCCTCTACACCGCCAATGGTCTTTGCACTTCTATTTCACCCGTGTAGTATTTCCGCCATCACCGCGCCGACAGGTCCGTGTGCGGTTCACTACAGTCTTTTCTAAGGGGAGACAGCCCGAATGACCAATTCCAGTCGCAATGTGCGGCATGCGGTACAAATTGCCCTCGCCGCGTGCGCTGCCAGCGCCGGGGTGCAACTCGCTCAGGCACAGACCGCGCCTGCAGCCGCGACCGCACCACCGCTCGAGGAAGTCGTCGTCACCGGTTCGCGCCTGCTGCAAACACCGAACGAAGTCTCCATCAGCCCCATCACGAGCGTGAGCGCACAGGAAATTTCGCGCACCGGTCTGGTGCGTACGGAAGACATTCTCAACGCGCTGCCGCAGGTGTCTGCGGAGCAGAGCTCCGGCAACTCCATCGCCTCCAACGGTATCGCCACCGTCAGTCTGCGTGGCCTGGGTTCGCAGCGCACGGAAGTCCTGATCAACGGGCGGCGCATGCAGCCCGGTGGTGCCGGCGGCGTCGTGGGACCTGGCGGCAACGCCAACAGCCCGGACATCAACCAGATTCCGGCAGAACTGATCGAGCGCGTGGACGTGCTGACCGGCGGTGCGTCCGCCGTGTACGGTGCGGACGCGGTCGCGGGTGTTGTGAACTTCATCCTCAACACGCACTTTGACGGCGTGAAGATCGACGGTGAGTACAGCTTCAACAACCACGAGAACAACAACGAGCTCGACAAGAGCTACCTGACCTCATCCGGCAACCCGCTGCCGCCGAGCACGGTCAATACCGGCCAGAACCGCAACTTCTCGGTCCTGGTGGGTTCGAATTTCGCCGACGGCAAGGGCAACGCGACCGCCTATACGACCTTCCTGCACACCAATCCGGCGGTCGGCAATCAGTTCGACCACGCGGGCTGTACCCTGAACGGTGGCAGCACGTTTACCGGGCCCCTTGCCTGCGGCGGTTCGAGCACGAGCGGCCATGGAGCCTTCGAGGAGAACGGGTTTGTCGTCACGGCGAAGGGCGGCTATGTCACGCGGCTCTTCAAGAACACGATCAACCAGACCACCGGGGCGATGCAAGGCTACAAGTCCTCGGTCGACGCGTACAACTACGGCGCGCTCAGCTACTTCCAGCGCGGCGCGGATCGGTGGACCGCGGGCGCGTTCCTGCACTACGACATCAACGACAAGGTCCAGCTCTATAGCGAGACCATGTTCGCGCGCAATACCTCGAACGCCCAGTACGGGCCGAGCGGCGCCTTTGCCTACCAGGGCTACCTGACCGACTGCGCCAACAATCCGCTGTTGTCGGCACCGTACTCTGATCCGAGCGTACACACCGCGCTGTGTAACCCGGCGAACCTGGCGTCGAACCAGGCGTACTACAACAACTCGGTCGCGCCCGGCTCCACCATCTCCGGGAGTCAGGTCTACATCGAGCTGGGACGCCGCAACACAGAAGGCGGCGGGCGTATCGACAACTACACCTCGGATGCCATCCGCCAGGTCCTTGGGGTCAAGGGCGGCTGGGGCGATGTGTGGACGTACGACGCCTACGGCAGCTACGGCATCACGGACTTCAGCGACAACGAATCCAACTTCCTGGGTACACCGCAGGTCGTGAATGCGCTGACCGTCGTCGCGAACCCGGCCGTCGGCGGCATCGCCGGCGTGCCGGTCGGAGCGCCGGTTTGCGCGGCAGCCCTCAACGGCAGCTCCCCGACCTGCGTGCCCTGGAATATCTACAAGCCGGGCGGCATTGCCAGCACCGTTCAGGGTGGTGTGACGCAGGCAGCCCTGAACTACATGACCGTGCCCTCCACGTACGCCTCGACGGCCATCGAGTACATCGCGGATGCCTCGGTGACCGGTGAGCTCGGCAAGTACGGCGTCAAGCTGCCGACCGCGAGCTCCGGGCTTTCGGTCAACTTCGGTACCGAGTATCGCTCGGAGAGCTTTAATTTCAATCCCGACTACATTTACTCGAACGGCCTGCAGGAAGGCGGTGCGCCGTCTGAGGCCATCAACGGCGGCTTCCACGTCTGGGAAGGCTTCACCGAGATGCGCCTGCCGCTGCTCAGCGACATGACCATGGCGCAGGACCTGAGCCTGGAGGCGGGTTATCGCTACTCGAGTTACTCGCTGGGATTCAACACCAACACCTATAAGGTCGGTATGGAATGGACGCCCATTCGTGATGTGCGTTTCCGCGCCAGCTACAACCGCGCGGTCCGTGCCCCGGACCTGAACGAGCTCTACACGCCGGCGACCGTCGGTGCGGGCGGTACCGCGGACCCGTGCTGGGGCGCAACCCCGGTGTACACGCTGGCTGAGTGCGTCAAGACCGGGATCAGCCCAGGGCAGTACGGCCATATCGAAGTCAACACGGCAGCGCAGATCAATACCAAGACCGGCGGCAACGCCGATCTGCAGCCGGAAAAGGCCGACACCTACTCGGCCGGCGTGGTCTTCCAGCCCACGTTCCTGCAGAACTTCTACATGTCGGTGGACTACTGGGACATCGTGATCCAGAACACGATCTCGTCGCTGCCCTCGACCGTCGTCATCCAGCAGTGCGCAACGGGCGATGGCTCAACCTGCAACCTGATCCATCGCGGCTCGGACGGATCGCTGTGGACCAACACCCCTGGCGACTACGTGTCGACGAATTTCCAGAACATCGGCAAGGTCTCGACCAAGGGTATCGACGTCCTGTCGTCCTATCGCCTCGACCTGCCCGCCGGCAACAAGCTGTCGTTCAATCTGAACGGCACTTACACGATGGCCTTCGACACGGCGAGCCTCACGAACGGCCCCATCTACAACTGCGTGGGCTTCTACGGCAGTACCTGCACCGCTCCGCTACCGGCCTGGCGGCACGTGTTCGGGACGACCTGGCAGACACCCTGGGCGGGCCTGGATATGACCTTCCGCTGGCGCTTCATCGGCCCCTCCTCGGTCGATGGCACCAGCACCAACCCGCTGCTCTCGGGTAACGGCTACTACGTCGGGGCAGACCACATCCCGGGATACAACTACTTCGACTTCTCCGCCGCCATGCCAATTGGCAACAATGTCGATATCCGGGTGGGCGTCAACAACATCGCGGACAAGAATCCGCCGGTGGTTCCGGGCGGCACCTACACCTCCTGCCCGAACACGACCTGCAACGACAACACCTGGGTGGGCACGTATGACACGCTGGGACGCTTCATCTTCGGACACATCACGGTGAAGTTCTAAGCGCACAACTCACAACGGCATCGTAAGTCACTGGCGGCGGGCCCCACGGCCCGCCGCTTTTTTTTTGGCGCACAAGAAGCGCAGTCCGGCTGTGCCGGCGCAGGCCGGCGCGCTCGCGAAGGCTACTGCAGCCGCTGTGCGTGCCAGCTGTGATGGTCGGCGGTGCTCAGCAGGTACGATCCGAGCGCGGAGCGCTTGATCGTCACCGCATCACCGGCACGCAGCGGCGAGTCCGATGCATTGAATGTCCAGATCTGGCCGTTATCGAGTGTCACGTGGACGTTGTACTGGCGGTCGGTCGTGATCTGGGTGACGAGCGCCTTGATGGCCTCGGGCTGACTCGGCGCGGTCTGCTCGTGTCGGCTCATACCGAAATTCTGCGGTGGCGGGTTGGTCGCCGCGCCTGAGGCCGCGACCGGCGCGACCGCCGGCGCCGCGGCGGGCGCCACCGACGGGGCCGCCGCAGCCGCTGCGGGCGGCGGCAGTGCGCGGCGGGCGAGCGTGTCATAGCAGGCGAGCCGCTGATCGGCGCCGGCGATCGCCGCACACCGGGCCAGATCGGAAGTATTGACGGCCGAAGCCGCGAGCGACACCAGCGGCAGAAACCCGAGCGGCAGAACGGCGCCGCCGCACCGATGAAGCTTCATCACGCGGCGTCCGCCGGCAGCGCGTAGTAACGCACGTACGTCTCGGTGAGAACCTGGATGAGTTCGCGTTCGGCTGCGCTCAGCAGCGGGTTCCACACGTCGAATATCAGAATCGCCCGCGGCGTGTCGGAAAGATTCCAGGCCTCATGCTCGATCGTGTCGTCAAACACCCAGGCCTTGCCGGGCACCCATTCACGGGTCGTGCCACCCACGCGGAAGCCGCAACCGGGTGGAACGACCAGGGGCAGGTGCACGGTGAGGCGGGTATTGGTCACCCCGGTATGAGGCGGGATCTTGGTATTGGCCTCCAGCAGCGAGAAGAAAGCGGTCGGCGCCCGGGTGGCGATGCGCGGGCGGGGCACCGTGGCCGCCTCGAGCGCGCGGGCCGTCGTCGGGCAGCGGGCGACGTGCCCCACTTGGGGCGCGCCCTGGTTCCACAGGAAGTAAGCGCTCCAGGCGCGCGAGCGGTTCAGGTCCCGCCACTGATCCAACGGCATGCTCGGCGGAAAGTCGATGTAGGGCTGCAGGCCCTCGCGGTCCGAAACCAGCACCCGCAGCAGCTCAGCGCGGATCTCATCGGTGGTCGCCTCGAGCGCGTCGAGCCATGGAAAGTCACCGCGCTCGAAGAACTCAATCGCCGGCAGCTCGGGAAAGTACATCCAGGTTGGCTGCGAACGGTAGGCGCTGCGCTTGCCCATCAGGATCTCAACGCACGCCTCAAAGCGGCGCTGGCCCGCCCCGCCGTGGCGCTCGCGCACGGCGGCGAGCGGCTGCTCGAGCTCTCCCAGGAGCTGGGCCTGATCGCTCTCTACCAGAGCCCTGGCACGCACCAGCGCGTCGCGCACCGCAGGAGGAACCTCGGCGTTCGGTGCCACACAGGCCAGCGCATTCTGGTAGGCGCGCGCGGCGTTGCGCACATCGCCGGTCTCCTGCAGATGGGCACCCTTCTGTAGCAGCGCTGACAGGTGCCGCGGTTCGAGCTCGAGCGCCTTCTCGAGCGCGTCGAGCTCCTCGCTGCGCCGGCCAAGTGCCCTTAAGCTGCTCGCGAGGTTGGCCCAGAGCGCCGGCTGGCGCGGGTCGGCCGTGGTAGCGCGCACGAACAGGGCGTGGGCTTCGCTCGCCGAGCCGCGTCCCATCATGCGCACGCCAAGTTCGTTCAGCACCGCGGGGTGATTCGGCGCCCGCTGGGCGGCACCGACCAGCAGCTGCTCGGATTCGCTCACGCGCCCGGCCGCCGCAGCCGCCTTGGAGGCCTGCACGGCGCGCCAGATGGCCGCATCGTCGGGTGCAGCCGGGTTCATTGTGTTCACGCTACCATCCTTGCAGGAGCTCACTTTGCGGGACGCGGCGATTGTAGCCGCTGTTGGCGTCCCCGGCACCGCTCGCGCCGTTGACTGCCCCCGGTGCAGTCCGCTTAGATACCCGCCCCTGCGGCGAGCTGCAGGGGGCGGCCGCCGCGAGCAATATTTCTCATCCGACGGGAGTGGCTCTTTGAGCACGACAGCTTCGATTGATCTCGCCCTGATGCGTGCGTCCGCGTTGCTCGATTCCGATCCGGAGGCGGCTGCAGGCCGGGCTGCAGAGATCATCGCGCAGGCCCCGCAGCACGCGGAGGCGCAGCTGCTGCTCGCGGCCGCGCGCCGCAAGCTCGGCGACCCGTCCTCGGCGGCGGCCGTGCTCGAGCGCCTGTGTGAACTCAACCCGGACTCCCCGATCCTGCAGCTGGAACTCGGGCGCGCCTGCGCTGCCGCCGGTCGCGGCGCGGCGGCCCAAGCGGCGTTGCGTCGTGCCGTTACCCTCAATGAGCTGCTGGCGGATGGCTGGCGCGAACTGGCGGCGGCGTGTTTCGCCGCGGGCGACGTGGCCGAAGGGGACCGGGCGTACGCTGCGTACAGCCGGCTCGCTCCCGAGCCGCCGGAGCTCAAGGACGCCGTAGTCGCCCTCGCCGACAATCGGCTCGACGCCGCGGCCGTGCTCCTGCGGCGACATCTGGAACAGGCACCGCACGACGTCGTAGCCTTGCGTCTGCTCGCGGATGCCGCCCACCGCTGGGGGGACGAACGCGAAGCGGAGCGCAAGCTTCGCCAGTGCCTCGAGCTCGCTCCGGGCTATGCCGCCGCACGGGCCGACCTGGCCAACCTCCTGCACGGCCAGCAGCGCAGCGCCGAGGTACTGTCACTCGTCGACCGACTGCTCGCGCAAGACCCCCGCAACTCCGAATACCTCGGACTCAAGGCCTTCACTCTGCCGCTCCTCGGGCGCATGGATGAAGGCATCGCATTACTGAAGGAAACCATCGCACAACAACCCAACGAGGGGGGGCTGTGGGTACTCTGCGGGCATCTGCTGCGGGAAATCGGCCAGCAAGCCGAGGCGATCGCCGCCTACCGACGGGCGCTCGAGCTGCGGCCCCAATTGGCGGGGCGCGTCTACTGGAGTCTTGCAGATCTGAAGACCTTCCGCTTCACTGCGACCGATGTTGTGGCCATGGAGGCGCAGCTGGCGCGGCCGGAGGTGCGCGGGGCGGAGCGCGTCCCGCTGGAGTTTTCACTCGGCAAGGCGCTCGAAGATCAGGGAGAGTACGCGCGCTCCTTCGAGCATTACGCGCGCGGCAACGCGCTGCAGCGTTCGACCCTGGTGGATCATCTGGACGCGGGGATCGAAGAGCTTGAGCGCTCAACGAAGCTCTACACCGCGAGTTACTTCAACGCGCGCGCCGACTGGGGCAGCCAGCGGCGCGACCCCATTTTTATAGTTGGGCTGCCCCGCTCGGGCTCGACGTTGGTCGAGCAGATCCTGGCGAGTCACTCGCAGGTCGAGGGTACGCGCGAGTTACCGGAGGTGACCGGCATCGTGCGCGAGCTGGCCACGCGCCTCGCCGGTAGCGGGGCGTCAGGCTATACACAAACTGTGGCGCAGCTCACGCGCGAGGACATCGCCGAGTTCTCCGCACTCTATCTGGACAAGACGCAGCTGTATCGGCCACTCGGCAAGGTACATTTCATCGACAAAATGCTCGGTAACTTCACGAATCTGGGACTGCTGCACCTGATGTTCCCGCGCGCTGTGATCATTGATACGCGCCGGCACCCGATGGCGTGCGGCTTTTCCTGTTACAAGCAGCTGTTCGCGCGCTATCTGGCCTATACCTATAGCCTCAAGGACTTTGCCCGCTATTACCGCGCCTATCACGACTTCATGGAGCATTTTGACCGGGTGCTGCCCGGTCGGGTGTACCGCATATATTACGAACAGCTGATCGCCGATCCGGAAACCGAGGTGCGCCGGCTCCTTGAACATTGCGGGCTGGAGTTCGAATCGCAGTGCCTGCGCTTCTATGAGAACCGGCGCGCCGTGCTGACGATCAGCTCGGAACAGGTGCGCCGGCCCCTATACACCGACAGCATCGATCAGTGGCGCAACTACGAGCCATGGCTCGGCCCTCTGCAGGAGGGGTTGTGCGAATTCGTGGAGCGTTACCCGAGCCCCGCGCAAGCCGCGAGCTGAAGCGGCGGCCGCGTTATTCGCCGCGTCGGCACACGCTGCGCTCAATGCGCCGCGGCCGCCTGCGGCAGAACCGCACTCGAGGGCAGTTCGGTGGCGCGTAGCCGGCGGCTGACCGCCTCCGTCTCACGCAGCACCCGCAGCAGGTTTGCACCGGCCACCTTGGCAAGGTCCGCATCCGTCCAGCCGCGGCGCGCCAGTTCCTCAAGCAGCGCCGGAAACTTATCCACGCCCTCCAGGCCCTGCGGGGCCTCGGGAATGCCGTCGAAGTCCGAGCCGAGGCCGACGTGCTCCACGCCTGCAACCTTGCGGATGTGCTCGATGTGATCGGCCACGTCACTCAGGGTGACCGGCGGTTTCGGATGCGCCTGCTCCCAGGCGCGCAGGGCCGCGGCGGCGCGCTCGGGCTGGCCGATATACAGGCCGCCGAAGGGCGGGCTGTTCTCACGGGCGCCCTCAGCGGCGCGCTCCGCGTCCCAGCGGCGCCGCGCTTCGGAGTCGTAGCCGGGCAGGAAATTCACCATCACCACGCCGCCGTTGCGCGCCACCAGCTGCAGCACCTCATCGGACACATCGCGCGGGTGGTCAACGAGCGCGCGTGCGGAGGAATGCGAGAACATCACCGGCGCCTGCGCGACCTGCAGGGCGGCGCGCATGGTCTGCTCGGAGACGTGCGACAGGTCGACCAGCATGCCGAGGCGGTTCATCTCGCGCACCACCTCGAGCCCGAAGGGCGTGAGGCCCTGATGCGCGGGCGCATCGGTGGCCGAGTCGCCCCATGCGGTGTTGGCGGAATGGGTGAGCGTCATGTAGCGGGCGCCGGCGTCGTAGTAGGCACGCAGCACCGCCAGTGAATTGTTGATCTGGTGGCCGCCCTCCACGCCGATCAGGCACGCAATGCGGTGCGCGCGGTGCACGCGCTCGATGTCGGCGGCGGTGTAGGCCATGGCGAAATCCGCCGGGTAGCGCAGGCACAGCGACTTCACCAGGTCGATCTGCTCGAGCGTCATCTGCACGACCGCGGGGCCTTGCACCTCCACCGGCACGAAGACCGACCAGAACTGCGCGCCGACGTGTCCCTGGCGCAGGCGCGGCAGGTCGGTCATGAGCGCCACGG
This sequence comes from uncultured Pseudomonadota bacterium, assembly GCA_963806375.1. Classification (GTDB taxonomy): domain Bacteria; phylum Pseudomonadota; class Gammaproteobacteria; order Steroidobacterales; family Steroidobacteraceae; genus 13-2-20CM-66-19. The sequence continues at coordinate 1,867,278 of CAWDXW010000003.1, read as the reverse complement.
CGCCCGCAGCCAGCGGCAGCCCCGCAGTGGAGCGCGTCAGGTCGATCTTGGACAGATCACCGCCGTAGCGCTCGCGGATCTCCCAGGGCAGATCGTTGTGCCCGTCGATGAGCGGCGTCTGCGTCAGCACGCGCTCGACCCGTTCGGCATCAGTGGCCGCGAGGGCGGCGGTGGCCGCGACACACGCCAGCCAAGCACCCACGCTGCCCCTCATACGGGCGCCGGCGACGCCGGCCCGCAGGAGCGCGTCCAGTCCTGCGGGCGCGCGCCGGGGTTGTGCCAGTTGCACGGGCCGGTGATGAGGTTGTTAGCTGGTTGCGGGCCCCAGCTGCCCGGCAGGTACTCGTAGGGCGCCGCGTCGAGGTTCAGGAGCGGCTCGACAATGCGCCACGCAGTCTCCACCTCGTCCTCACGTGCAAAGTGCGAAGTGTCCCCAATGAGTGCCGCGCTGATCAGGACCGCATACGCCTCCATGTCCTCGCCCTCGGTCTGGGCCACGTAGAGTTCAACGTTCTCACCGGTCATGACGCCTCCGGGTCTCTTGATCTGGGCGCCCAGGGCGATCGCCACGTCGGGTCCGACCCGAAAACGCGTGTGATTGGGCTGCTCGGGCGCACGATCACCGAACACGTTCGCCGGCGGCGGCCGCAGCTCCACGACGACCTCGGTCGCGGTGACCGGCAAGCGCTTGCCGGCGCGCAGGTAGAACGGCACGCCGCTCCAGCGCCACGAGTCGATCCACAGCACCAGCGCCGCATAGGTCTCGACCCTGGAGTCTTTGGCCACTCCCGGCTCCTCGCGGTAGCCCTTGAACTGCCCGCGCACCAGCTGTGCCGGTTCGGCCGTACGCACCGCCTTCAGAAGCTTCACCTTCTCATCGCGCAGCGACTCCCCCTCGGCGGTTACCGGCGGCTCCATGGTGAGCAGCGCCAGGATCTGCAGCAGATGATTCTGGATCACGTCGCGGATCGCGCCGGTCTCATCGTAGAACTTGCCGCGGCCGGCCACGCCCAGGGCTTCGGCCATGGTGATCTGGACGCTGGCGACGTAGTTGCGGTTCCACACCGGCTCGAGGAACGAGTTGGCGAAGCGGAAGTACAGAATGTTCTGCACCGCTTCCTTGCCGAGGTAGTGATCGATGCGGAAGATGCGGCTCTCGGGGAAATGCTGGTGCAGCGTCACGTTGAGCTGCCGGGCGCTCGCCAGATCGCGGCCGAATGGCTTCTCCACCACCACGCGGGCGCCCTGGCCGGCGGTCGCGGCCAGGTGCTCGATCACTACGGCAAACATGCTCGGCGGAATGGCGAGGTAGTTCAGCGGCCGCTGCGCGGCGCCGAGCGCCTGCCGCAGCGCGGTAAACGTGGCACGGGCGTTGTAATCGCCGTCGACGTAGCGCAGCAGGGCAAGCAGCCGCGTCGCCACCGACTCATCGACCTCGTGCACGAACTCCTTCAGGCTCTCACGCACGCGCGCGGCCAGCTGCTCGACTTTCCAGCCCTGCCGGGCAACCCCGATGACGGGGACGCTGAGGAGGTTGCGGCGCACCAGCTGGTAGAGCGACGGATAGATCTTGCGATAACACAGATCCCCGGTCGCCCCAAAGAGCACCAGCGCATCACAGTCGCGACGTTCCATGCGGACGGCCTTTCGTGGGGGCGTTACGCGGGTCGTTCGACGTGGCCGCCGAAGCCCAACCGCATCGCCGAGAGGAGCTTATTGGCGAACTCGGAGTGCCCGCGTGAATCGAAGCGCCCGTAGAGCGCTGCGCTCAGCACGTACGTAGGCACGCCGACCTCGATCGCGGCCTGCACGGTCCAGCGACCCTCGCCGGAGTCGGCTACGTGGCCGCTGAAGCCGGCGAGCGTGCCGTCCTTGGCGAGTGCGGCCGCCGTCAGATCCAGCAGCCGCGAGGCGATGATGCTGCCGTGGCGCCAGACCTCGGCGATGGCGGCCACATTGAGTTCGTACTGGAAGTAGCGCGGGTCGGAGAGCGGCGCGGTCTCCGCATCCACCGTGGCACTGTGCAGACCGGCGTTGGCGTGCGCCAGCAGGTTGAGGCCCTCCGCGTACGCGGCCATCACGCCGTACTCGATGCCGTTGTGCACCATCTTCACCAGGTGTCCGGCCCCGGAAGGCCCGCAGTGCAGGTAGCCGAGCGCTGCGGCCGCCAGGCCCGCGGCGCGCGCCGGGCCGGCGCCCGCGGCAAGCTTGCCACCCGGGGCTAGCGTCGCGAGCACCGGCTCGATGAGCGCCACCGCCTCCGCATCGCCCCCGACCATCAGGCAGTAACCCTGCTCGAAACCGAGCACGCCCCCGCTCGTACCGACGTCGAGGTAATGGATGCCCGCGCCCTTCAGCTCCCCGGACCGGCGGATGTCATCGTGGTAGTGAGAATTGCCGCCGTCGATCAGCACGTCGCCCGGCGACAACAGCGGGCGCAGCTCCTGAATCACCCCATCGACCGTGCCGGCAGGCACCATGATCCACAGGGCGCGCGGGCGCTCGAGCGCCGCGACGAGCGCGGCGAGCGAGCCGGTGCCGCGGGCGCCGTAGGCGCCCACCGCCCGCACCGCCTCGGGCTTAGGATCGTAGGCGACGCATTCGTGGCCGCCCTGCACCAGGCGGTGCGCCATGTTCGCCCCCATGCGGCCAAGTCCGATCATCCCGATCTGCATGGCGTTACTCCTGAGTTCGCGTGCACCGCGGGCAGATCAGTTTGGCACACGCCGGATCTGGGCGCCGAGCTGCGCGAGCTTCTCTTCGATTGCCTCGTAGCCGCGGTCGATGTGATAGATGCGCTCGACGTCGGTGCGCCCCTCGGCGACGAGGCCGGCAAGGACGAGGCTCGCGCTGGCGCGCAGGTCGGTGGCCATCACCGGGGCGGCCGTGAGCTTCTCGACGCCGTGAATGATGGCCGTATTGCCCTCGAGGCGGATCTCGGCCCCCAGCCGGCGCATCTCCAGCATGTGCATGAAGCGGTTCTCGAAGATGGTCTCGGTGATCGTGCCTACGCCGGCGGCCACGGTGTTGAGCGCGGCAAACTGCGCCTGCATGTCGGTCGGGAAAGCCGGATACGGCGCGGTGCGCACGTCGACCGCCTTCAGCGCGCGCCCGCGCATGTCCACCTCGACCCAGTTGTCGCCGACGCCGACCCGGGCGCCGGCCTCCTCGAGCTTGGCGAGGACCGCATCCAGGTGGTCCGGACGGGTGTGCTTGATGCGCACGTGGCCGCGGGTGATGGCCCCGGCGACGAGGTAGGTGCCGCTCTCGATGCGATCGGGCAGCACCTCATAGGTCGTGCCGCGCAGGTGCTTGACGCCGCTGATGGTGATCTTATCGGTGCCGGCGCCGTGGATCTTGGCGCCCATGGCGATGAGGAAGTTGGCCAGGTCCAGGACCTCAGGCTCGCGCGCGGCGTTCTCGATGACGGTTTCCCCGTCCGCGAGCGTGGCCGCCATCATCAGATTCTCCGTGCCGGTGACCGTGACGGTATCGAGTACCAGTCGCGCGCCATGCAGCCGTGCGGCGCGCGCGCGGATGTAGCCGCCCTCGATGGTGATGTCTGCGCCCATCGCCTGCAGGCCCGCGACGTGGATGTTCACCGGCCGGGCGCCGATGGCGCAGCCGCCGGGTAGCGATACGTCCGCGCGCCCGTAACGCGCCACGAGCGGCCCGAGCACCAGGATGGACGCGCGCATGGTCTTCACCAGGTCATAGGGAGCAAAGCACTCGCGCAGCGTCGTGCCATCGACCTCGATGCGCATGCGCTCATCGATCGTCACGGTCGCACCCATGCGCCCCAGAAGCTCGACCGTCGTAGTGACGTCCTTCAGGTGCGGCACGTTGCCGACCACGACGGGACCGTCGGCGAGCAGCGCCCCCGCCAGGATCGGCAGCGTGGCGTTCTTTGCCCCGGAGATGCGCACCTCACCCTCGAGCGCGACGCCGCCCTGGATCTGCAGCTTGTCCATGGGTTCAGCCTGGTTCCGACTCTTCGGGGGTGAGTGCCTCGATCGACAGCGCGTGGATCTCGCGTCCCATCAGCTCGCCGAGGGCGCGGTACACCAGCTGGTGGCGTGCAAGGCTGCGCTTGCCGGCAAACTCGCGCGCCACAATGCGCGCGGCGTAGTGCGTGTTGTCATCGGACACCACCTGCACCTGCGCTCCGGGCAGACCGGCACGGATCAGGCGCGCCACTTCTTCAGGATTCATGATGCCAGGGGCCTCTTCTGTTGGTATGCAGCGTCGCTGCCAGCCCTGCCGTGAACGGGGCAGCTGGCGCCGGTGCGCCACGATCGGCAAGTTTCGCAGATTTCGGGCGCTCCCGGGGCCGCGCCACGGCGCGGACCTGCGGACCTCCGCTAGCCCGCCAGTGCGCCAAGGCGTTCGACCCAGCGCGCCAGCACCGGCTGGACCGGCTCGAGGAATGCACGGTAGTGCTGCCAGTGCCCGATGCCGGAACCATCCAAACCGCGCGCCAGCTGTGCGGTGCTCGGAGTCGCATGCTCACGTGACTGCACGCGACTGGCAAATGTCTCCATGCCATCAATCCACTCGATGCCGAGGAACTGGCAGATGGCGCGCATCTGTCCGGTGAAATCCGCCATGAGGTGCTCATAGCGCACCTCGTGCCAGGGCAGGCCGAGCAACGGCCGTGCGAGTTCGGCAAAATCCATGACGGCGTCGTAAAACTGCGCCGCGCCGTCCAACGTCAGCATCTGGTACATCGCCGGATTCATGTTGAATCGTCGCCGATAGCAGCTGAGCACCACATCGCGCGGATCGCGGCACGCGAACAGGATCTTCGCACGCGGGAACAGGCGTGCGATGAGCGGTAGGTTGAGCGTGTTCAGCGGATGCTTGTCGATGAACAGCTTGCCGGTGACGTCCACGCCGCTGTGGCGGACGCGCTTCCAGTAAGCGGCGCGCAGCGCCTGCAAAGTACCCTCGTCCGCCTGCGCCAGAGGATCAAGACTGGCTGGCGCGCCCATAAAGGCCCGTACGCCCTCGGCCAGCAGCTCGTGCTCCTCAAGGCTCACGATGCCGGGATGACCGTCGAGCACGACCTCGAGGAGTGTCGTGCCGGAGCGGGGAAATCCCATCAGCAGCACGTGGCCGGCCGCATCGCCGCAGAGCGACTGCCGCGACGCGGCCGCGGGCCACCGCGGCGCCACGACCCGCAGCGCCGCCGCGAGTGCGCGCGCACGGGCGAGCACGCTGGTCCCCGCAGCCAAACTTCGATGGAGGTGCCGCAGGGATTCATTGCAGGCACTGTAGGCGGCAAACGCCTCCGGGTAGCGCCCCGCGGCATCGAGCACGTCACCGAGCAGCCCCTGCGCGCGCGCCCCTTCGGATGGCCCCACCCGAGGGTCGGCGAGCAGGTCGCGCAGCCGTGCCTGCGCGCGCTCAAACGCCCCGTCGGCAAGATCCGCGGCGGCGAGGCTGAGCACGGCGTGGGGGTAGCCCGGAACCTGCGCGAGCACCCGTTCGGCCCAGCGCCGGGCTTCCGCGTGTTCGCCCCGATGCGTGGCGATCGAAGCCAGGGAGCCCATGGCCGCGAGACACTGCGGATCGAGCTCGAGCGCACGCAGGTGGCTCGCCTGCGCCCGTCCGAGCGACCCGAGCGCGATCAGAGCGTTGCCCTTGTTGGCGTGCGCGAATCCCAGGTCCGGGTAGCGCTTGAGGAGTTCCTCGACGTGCTGCAGGGCCTCCTGCGGGCGATCGACGCGCTGCAGGCACAACGCCAGGGCGTTGCGCGCCGGGACGTCTTCAGGAGCGATGGCGACCGCACGCTCGAGCAGGCGCACGGCGGCCTCGAACTTACCCTCCTGTTCGCGGTGCGCCGCCAGCACGTTGAGCAGCAGCGGATGCTCAAATCCCTCCGCCAGCGCCTGCTCGGCCATGGCGGCCGCCCGCGGAATTTCCCGGTTCTGGGCATGCGCCAGCACCGCGCTCAGCATTTGCTGGTCTGCCTTCAGGTCGCGTGCCATGCCGGCATGATGCCAGAAGGGCCCCTCGCAACTCACGCCGGGGAGTTCCTGAGGTTATTCGTGCGCATGGTGGAGCCACCGTGTCGGTGGCTGCGCACACGGCAGCTCAACGGACGCCGTCGCGTCTTGCATCACCCGCGGGGGATGCCGTGGCGATGGGCAAAGTATCGGACCCCGGGGAGGCCTTCGAAGTCTGCAGCCTGCGTCCACAGGGTCGCCCGATGCCGCTGCGCGGTGGCGAGCATCACGCCGTCTGTCAATGCGAGGCGCTGGTCGAGGGCGAGGCGTGCGGCCGCCACCGCGGTGGCGCGATCGAGGTCCACTACACGTCCTTGCTCCATAATTGCTACGGCGCGCAAAGCGTCGTCTTCGTTGCGCTGCTGCGCAATGCGCTTGAAAACCTCGAACAGCGAGAGGGTTGGCACAATGAGTGCGCGCGCGGTTTCGATGGCCTTGGCGAACGCGCCTGCGTTGGGCCCGTCGGCGAAGTATTCTAGCCACGCCGACGAGTCGACCACGTTCATAGACGATCCGGGTCGCGGGGCACGTCGGTGGCAAGAACCTTGAGGGAACCGCGGCTCGCCTTGACTGGTTTTATCGGCGCCAGCTCGATTCGGCCGCGGTACTCGATGACGTGGAGTCTTTGGCCCGGTCGAATGCCGAGCGCTTCGCGAATGACGCGCGGGATTACGATCTGAAACTTGGCTGATACCGTGATGGTCGTCATACCGATCTCCTATCGATGACGATATTGCAAGAAATACCGGCCGAAGGAGCAATGTGACCCCGGGGGCCCGGGCGCCGGCGGCGCTCCCGGCTGTGTAACCCCCCTATAATGTGCCTCATGGACGCACGCACTCCCGCTCCCCCGCCCGCCGCGGCCACTGCCGTCACCGACGCGGCATTGCTGCAGTTCGCGCGCCGCGCGCTGGAGATCGAGGCGCGCGCGGTACTGGGGCTCGCGCCGCGGCTCGGCGCCCCCTTCGCCGCGGCCTGCCGCATCTGCCTTGCCTGCCACGGACGCGTGGTGGTCACCGGGATGGGCAAGTCCGGGCACGTGGCGGGCAAGATCGCCGCCACGCTCGCCAGCACCGGGACGCCGGCCTTCTTCCTGCACCCGGCCGAGGCCGGCCATGGTGACTTGGGCATGATCACGCGCACGGATGCGGTGCTGGCCCTGTCCAACTCGGGAGAGACGCCCGAGCTGGTGCTGCTGCTGCCGCACCTGAAGCGCCTCGCGGTGCCGCTCATGGTCATGACCGGCAAGGGGGACTCGACGCTCGCGCGCGCGGCGACGGTGACGCTCGATGTCGCCGTGGAGGCGGAAGCCTGTCCGCTCAATCTCGCCCCCACCGCGAGTACGACGGCCACACTGGTGATGGGCGATGCGCTGGCGGTTGCAGTGCTCGAAGCGCGCGGCTTCACCGCGCAGGACTTTGCCCGCTCGCACCCGGGCGGCGCGCTCGGCCGCAAGCTGCTGCTGCATGTCGAGGACCTGATGCGCACCGGGACGGCCGTGCCGCGCGTCACACCGGATGCTCCCCTGAGCGCGGGCCTGCTGGAGATGTCGCGCAAGGGACTGGGCATGACCGTGGTCGTGGATCGCTCCGAGAAGATCCTGGGCGTGTTCACCGACGGGGATCTGCGGCGCGCGCTCGACAAGCAGATCGACGTGCACGCCACGGTCATGAGCGCGGTCATGACCCAGCACGGCAAGACCATCGGCCCGCGCGAGCTGGCCGCCGAAGCGGTACATCTCATGGAGGTGCATCAGATCACCGCACTGCCGGTCGCCGACGCGCACGGACGCCTGGTCGGTGCGCTCAACGTGCACGACCTCATGCGGGCGGGCGTGGTCTAAGGGCGCGCGCCCCGCCGGCAATGGTGCGCGCCATTCAACTGCTGGTGCTGGATGTCGACGGCGTGCTCACCGACGGGCGGCTGTATTTCGGTCCGCGCGGGGAGACGCTCAAGGTGTTCCACGTGCGCGACGGGCAGGGCATCATGCAGCTGCGGCGCGCCGGGCTTGAGGTCGCGGTGATCTCCGGGCGACGCTCGCGCATGGTCAATGCACGCTGCCGCGAACTGGGGGTACGGCACCTCTACCAGGGCGTGAGCGACAAGCTCGCGGTGCTGCAGCGCCTGCTCACGCGCCTGAAGGTGCCGCCGTCGGCCTGTGCCTGCGTGGCCGATGACCTGCCGGACCTGCCCGTGATGCGCAGCGTCGCCCTCTCCTTCGCGGTGGCGGATGCACACCCGGCCGTGCGCCGCGCCGCGGACGTCGTCACGGGCCTGCCCGGTGGGCATGGAGCCGTGCGCGAGGTCTGCGACCACCTGCTCGCGCCGCGGGCCCGCGCGGCACGCAGGCGCTGATGTACCGCGTACTCGCCCTCGTCGCGTTCGTGGCGCTCATCATCGGAGTGATCGTGCTGTCCGGCGGCGAACGCGAGGTTACCGCGCCGCTGGTCATCGAGGGCGCCCCGGCAGATCCGGGCTACTCAGCCAAGAAGGCCCGGCTGGTGCAGACCGGCCCCGACGGCGCACCGCTCTACACCATTGACGCCCAGGAGGTGCAGCAGCTGCCGGCGCAGGACACCGTCGAACTGCACCAGGTGGTGCTCGGCTTCAAGGACTCCGCCGGCGATGAGTGGACCGCCACCGCCCGCCACGGCGAGGTGGCGCAGAACAGTGGCCTCATCAAGCTCGACGGGTCGGTGCACGCGACCGGGGTGGTCCCGGGAACCAGCGAACCTGCGGACATCACGACCGAGCACCTCGCCCTCGACACAAATACACAGATCGTTACCACGCCCGACCCCGTCACCCTCATCATGTCCGGACGCAAACTCAATGCCGAGGGAATGGTCGCAAACTTGAAGGAGCGCCATGTGCAGCTAGAATCGGCCGTTCATGGCACCTACCGACCGTAAGCTGCGCCGGCTGCCTGCGCTCATTGCCTGCTGCGCGGCTATGGCCACGGCGGCGCAGGCGCCCCCCGTCAAGGGCCTGAGCGCACTGCCCGGTTCCGGGGACCAGCCGATCAATCTCGATGCGGCCTCCTCCGAGGTCGACTACAAGACCAACACGGTGGTATTCAAGGACGTGGTGATCTCCCAGGGCGACATGCGCATCCAGTCCGACCGCGCGCACGCCACCGGGCTGAATTTTGCCAACAGCAAGTGGGACTTCGAGGGCAACGTGCGCATCGATGCGGAGCAGCGCGGCAACCTGCGTTCGGACTCGGCGATCGTCGAGTTCCGGGACAACCACATCCTGCGCGCCACGGTGACCGGCAAGCCCGCCAACTTCGAGCAGAAGCGCATCGGTTCCGAGCAGATGGCGCGCGGGCATGCCGACAAGATCCTCTACGACGTCAGCGACGGCACCGTGCGCCTCACCGACGACGCCTGGCTCTCCGACGGGCAGAGCGAGATCTCCGGGCCCGTGCTCATCTACAACATCCGCGGCCAGAAGGTGCAGGCCGACACCAAGCCCGACGACGGTCAGCGGGTGCACATCATCATCCAGCCCCGTAGCGGCACCGGGAAGGATGCCGGCAAGACCCCGGACGCCGGCAAGCCGCAGTCAACGCCCCAACCATGACGGTGCTGAAAGCGTCCGGCCTGCAGAAGAGCTACAAGTCGCGCATGGTGGTGCACGACCTGTCGCTGGAAGTCTCCAACGGGGAGGTGGTGGGTCTGCTCGGCCCGAACGGGGCCGGCAAGACGACCGCCTTCTACATGATCGTGGGGCTCGTGCCCTGCGATGCCGGGCGGATCTACCTCGGCGACCAGGACCTCACGCTGCTCGCGATGCACCGTCGCGCGCAGCTCGGCCTGGGCTACCTGCCCCAGGAGGCCTCGGTCTTCCGCAGGCTCTCGGTCGAGGACAACGTGATGGCGATCCTCGAGATGCGCGCCGACATGGAACGCGCCGCCCGCGAGGAGCTCCTCGAGCAGCTGCTCGAGGAGCTGCGCATCGGGCACGTGCGCCGCAGCATGGGCCTGGCGCTCTCCGGCGGGGAACGGCGCCGCGTCGAGATCGCGCGCGCCCTTGCGGCCGAGCCCAGGTTCATGCTGCTCGATGAGCCGTTCGCGGGCGTGGACCCGCTCTCGGTGCTGGACATCCAGCGCATCATTCGGGAACTGACGCAGCGCGGCATCGGCGTGCTTATCACTGACCATAATGTTCGCGAGACCTTGGGGGTCTGCAGCCGCGCCTACATTGTCAACCAGGGCTCGGTCATCGCCGCCGGGACTGCGGAAGAAGTCCTTGCCAACCCCCAAGTCCGTGAGGTGTACTTGGGTGAATCTTTCCGGCTCTGAGCGCTGCGGGGCACAAGAGGCGAATACCTTGGTTTTCAAGTAATTACGGGACAAAATTGGAAGGGCTGCGAGCAGCCCTTCGCAACTCACACATGCTCAAACCTTCTCTGCAGCTCAAGCTGGGTCAGCAACTGACGATGACCCCGCAGCTGCAGCAAGCGATCCGGCTTCTGCAACTGCCCGCGCTCGAGCTCCAGGCGCACATCCGCGAGCTGCTGGAGAGCAACGTGATGCTCGAGCCCATGGAGGAGCTCGAGGCGACCGGAACCTTCGAAACCGTCGTAACCGCCGCCGAACAGCCCAAGTCACCGGAGCCGACCAGCACCGTGGAGGTCCTCGATGACGGCTGGGACGTGCATGGCGCCGGTCCCGCCGAGACCGCCTGGAACGCGGACGAGGACGAGCGCCAGCAGGACTATGCCGATGACAGCGGCCAGTCGCTCCAGGAGCACCTGGTGTGGCAGCTGGAGCTGGCGAGCCTCGCGCCGCGCGAGCTGGCCATCGCCCGTGCCCTGGTGGATTCCATCAGCGACGACGGCTACCTCACCGAATCGCTCGAGGAGATCGCGCAGACGCTGCGTCCGGAGCTGGAGTGCTCGACGCCGGAGGTCACCGCGGTGCTGCGCATCGTACAGGCGCTCGATCCGCCGGGCATCGGCGCCCGCTCGGTGAGTGAGTGCCTGGAGCTGCAGCTACGGCAACTGGATCCGGCCACCCCCGGCTACGCCACCGCCATTGAGATCGCGCGTCATCACCTGGAACTCGTCGCCGAGCGGGAACTCACGCTGCTCAAGCGCGAGCTGCGCACCACCGAGGAGGAACTCGCCAGTGCCCTGGCGCTGGTGCGCTCGTGCCACCCCCGCCCCGGCTCGACCGTCAGCGCGGGCAGCGCCGAATACGTGGTGCCCGATGTGTTCGTACGCCGCACCGAGCACGGCTGGGGCGTCGAGCTCAACCCGGCGACCCTGCCGCGCGTACGCCTCAATCAGGGCTACGCCAACCTCATCGGCCGCAACTCGAGCCACGCGAGCATGCGCGCGCAGCTGCAGGAAGCGCGCTGGCTGCTCAAGAGCCTGGAGATCCGCCACGAGACACTCATGAAGGTCGCCCGCTCGATCGTCGAGCGCCAGACGGCCTTTCTCGAGCAGGGCGATGAGCACATGCGGCCGATGATTCTCAAGGACATCGCCGAAGCCGTCGCCATGCACGAATCCACCATTTCGCGGGTGACCTCCGGCAAGTACATGCACACGCCCCGCGGGGTGTTCGAGCTGCGCTATTTCTTCTCCAGCCAGGTCGAGGGACTCGACGGGTCGGGAACCTCCTCGACCGCCATCCGCGCCAAGATCCGCAAGCTGGTGAAGGATGAAGACCCGGAAACCCCGCTGAGCGATGGCCGCATCGCGGAACTACTCTCCGGGGAAGGCATCCCGGTGGCGCGCCGCACGGTCGCCAAGTACCGCGAAGCCATGGGCATCGTCGCCTCGAACGAACGGCGGCGCGCAGGATCCAAGCAGATGTAGCGCCTTTAAGGAAAATTCAGCTGGAAGTGCCAACATAACGAACAGGAGACGGTCATGCAGCTTAACGTCACCGGTCACCACATCGAGGTCACGCGTTCCCTGCGCAGCTACGTAGAGAAGAAGTTCGAGCGTATCGGGCGCCACTTTGATCAGGTCATTGACATGCACTGCGTGCTGACGGTGGAGAAGCTGCAACAGAAGGCGGAAGCGACCCTGCACGTGAGCGGCAGCGCGATCCATGCCGATGCGATCCAAGAGGACATGTACGCCGCCATCGATCTGCTGGCCGACAAGCTCGACCGCTGCCTGAAGAAGCACAAGGAAAAGCGTATCGCGCACCGCACCACGCAGCCGCGCGTGCTGCGTACCTGAAGTTCGGGCCCGGCGGAACTTGCAACGACCCTCGGCAGGGATACCATTTATCCGGTGCGCATCATCGTCCTTAGCGGGCTGTCGGGTTCTGGCAAGAGCGTGGCACTGCACATGCTCGAGGACTTCGGCTTCTACTGCATCGACAACATACCCGCCGCGCTGCTGAAGCCGTTCGTTTCCTATACCGTGCGCAGCCCCGAGCCGCGCTACGAGCGCACCGCCATCGGCCTGGATGCGCGCAACACGGCCGCCGAGGTGGCGAGCGTGCCGCGGCTGATCGACGAGCTCAAGCGCTCCGGCCTGCAGTGCGAGGTGATCTTCCTGACCGCGGCGGATGACGAGCTGCTGCGCCGCTTTGCGGAGACGCGCCGCAAGCATCCCATGGCACGCAGCGACGTCGGGCTGCGCGATGCGATGGCGCTCGAGCGCGAGCTGCTCGAGCCGATCGCCTCGATCGCGGATCTGCTCATCGACACCTCGCGCCTGTCGGTGCACGCGCTGCGCGACATCGTGCACCGCCGCGTCGAGCAGCGCGCCGCCGGGCGCCTGTCGATCAGCTTCGAGTCCTTCGGCTTCAAGCGCGGCATCCCGGGGGACGCGGACTTCGTCTTCGATGCGCGCGCCCTGCCCAATCCGTACTGGGAGCCGGGCCTGCGCAACCTCAACGGGCGCGATCCGGAGGTGATCCGCTTTCTGGAAACCCATACACACGTGAAGGCCCTGGTGGCCGACATCGCCGCCTTCGTGCGCAACCGCGTGCCCGAATACCAGTCGAGCAACCGCGGCTACCTCACCGTCGCCGTTGGCTGCACCGGCGGGCAGCACCGCTCGGTCTACATCGTCGATCGCCTGGCCGAGCAGTTCGCGCGCGAGTTCGATGACGTGACGGCGCGTCACAGCGGCCTGCCCGGAGCGAAGCTCTTCCAGCCCCAGGCCCAGGCACGCAGCAGCGCGCCCGCCTGACTGCGGCACCGCCGTCAGTTGGCCTGCGCCACGCCGGGCGAGGTCAGCACCTGCGGCAGCTTTTCCCCGCTCATGAACGCGACCAGCGCGCTGCGCGCCTGCATGGCGTCGTGGTAGCCAAGCTCGATGAGCGCGCGCGTGTAGCCCGCCTCGAACATGAGGTAACTCGCCAGCTGGAACCCCGAGGTGTCGCGACCGCCGATCACGCGCAGCAGCGCCCGCAGGCCGCGCGGCATCTGCGCCACGTGGCGCGCGGCGATCTCGCGCGGGTCGACGCTCGGGGCGAGCATCAGCGTCTCGATGGTGCGCTCGCCGTGCGCCGCCTGCGGGGCACTGTGCACCAGCTCGTTGATGCGCCCGAGCTGCTCCAGGTCCCCGTAGATCTGGTCGGTGAACAGCGTATCGAGCATGTAGCCGAAGATCTCTCCCGGGCTTGGCGTCAGCGCCTGCAGGCGATTCACGCTGACCCCCGCCGCGCGGCGGGCGCGCACGCCGATGATCAGCAGGCGGTCGGCTCCCAGGTGGATGGCGGGACTCAGCGGATGCAGCTGGCGCATCGCGCCGTCGCCGAAGTACTCATCGCCGATCCTGATGGGCGGAAACAGCAGAGGGATCGCCGCACTCGCCATCAGGTGATCGAGCGTGAGAGTCGGTGCGCTGGCCGAAGCGCTGCACGCGCGACCATTCGCGGATCGAGTCGATGCCGTCGAAGAACGCAACCGAGTGGCCCGTGCTGTAGCTCGTCGCGCACAAGGCGAAGGCGCGCAGGTGGCCGCGCGCGATGCTGCGGCGGATGCCGCTCACAATCGACGTGCACGCCCAGCAGCTCGCGCAGCGGGCTGTTATCGAGCATCGACCGCGGCGGCGAGAGCACCAGGCCGCCGGAAACCGAGCGCCAGCACCCAGTGCGCGCCGGCGCGCAGCATGTGGCTGCGTGTCCACGTGAAACACCTGGCTGGAGCGGAAGTTCGCCCACACGCGCTCAAGGCCGGCGACCGCGCGCCGCCACTGGTGCGCCTCGGCGGCCAGCACGCTCGCCGCCACCGCACCGGCGGAGGTGCCGACGATGACCTGGAAGGGATTGCGCGCGCGCGGCAGCAGCTCCGACAGCGCCAACAGCACGCCGACCTGGTAGGCCGAGCGCGCGCCGCCGCCGGTCAGTACCAGACCGACCGGTCGCTCGCGGGCCGGGTCGCAGGGCGGAGTCGCTGAGGCCATCCATTGGTCAGGTACATCCCGGCGCCGATTATGAAACGCGCGGCGGCGGGCGCTGTGTGACGGGCGTCGCGGGCCCCGGCGACGGATGGCGCGGCCGACGGCCGCCCAGGGGCGCTTGAGCTCCCGGATCGCCACGATCCAGTCCGCTGATGGTCAGGGGAAACATGCGCTCGCGCACCAGCTCGCGCGTGAGGCGCACGGATAGGGTGTAGTCCCAGCGCGTCGCGGGCTCCGGGTTCAGCCATACCAGGCGCGGGAAGGTGGCACACAGGCGCTGCATCCACAGCGCCCCGGCTTCCTGGTTCCAGTGCTCGATGCTGCCGCCGGGCTGGGTGATCTCGTACGGGCTCATGGTCGCATCGCCCACGAGGATGACGCGGTAGTCGTGCCCGTAGGTGCGCAGCACGCGCTCGGTGGCGATCAGCTGTGCGAAGCGCCGGCTGTTGTCCTTCCACAGATTCTCGTAGATGAAGTTGTGGAAGTAGAAGTGCTCGCAGGTGCTTGAACTCGCTGCGCGCGGCGGAGAACAGCTCCTCGCACACCCGCACGTGATCCTCCATCGAGCCGCCGACGTCGAGGAACAGCAGCACCTTGACGGCATTGTGCCGCTCGGGCACGAGCTTCAGATCGAGAAGTCCGGCGTTGCGCGCCGTGGCGTCGATGGTGCCGTCGAGGTCGAGCTGGTCGGCCGCGCCTTCGCGCGCGAAGCGGCGCAGCTTGCGCAGCGCCAGCTTCAGATTGCGCGTGCCGAGCTCGACCGAGTCGTCGAGATTGCGGAACTCGCGCCGCTCCCACACCTTCACGGCGCGGCGCTGTCCCGAGCTGCTCCTGGCCGATGCGGATGCCTTCGGGGTTATAGCCGTGCGCGCCGAAGGGGGAAGTGCCGCCGGTTCCGATCCACTTGTTGCCGCCCTCGTGGCGTTCCAGCTGCTCGCGCAGTCGCTCGCGCAGCGTCTCAAGGAGTCTCTCCCAGCCTCCGAGGGCGGCGATGCGCTGCTTCTCCTCCTCGGAGAACGCGCGCACGGCCAGCGTGCGCAGCCACTCGGCGGGCACCTCGCCGAGGAGCTGCGCGAAGCGCTTTTCGGCGCCGCGAAACACCTCGGCGAACACCCGATCGAAGCGGTCGTAGTGGCGTTCGTCCTTCACCAGACAGGCGCGCGCGAGGTGAGTAGAAGTCCTGGGCCGAAAGCTGCGCGACGCGCGCGCGCAGTGCCTCGAGCAGCATGAGGAACTCGGTGATGGCCACCGGCACACCCGCCCGGCGCAGCTCGAAGAAGAATTGCACCAGCACGGCCGTGCCGCCCCGTCAGCGCGCGCGGCGGTGCATGAAGACCAGCTGCTCGAACAGGTGCACGTCCTGCTCGTTCTTCAGCAGCGCCCCGTGCAGCACCGGGATCGTCTTCTTCGTGTCGCTGCTGCGCAGCGCCTCGGCGGGGATGTCCTCGGCCACCAGCAGCTTGATCCAGTCGAGCAGCTCCGAGGTCGAGGGCTTCTTCTTCAGGCCAGGGGTCGCGCGCACCTCGAAGAACACCGTCAGTGCCTCGGCCAGCAGCTCTTGCTTCAGGCGCGGGAAGTGCACGCCGACGATGGCGCGCATGGTGGCCTCGTCCGGGAAAACGGATGTAGTGGAAGAAGCAGCGGCGCAGGAACGCGTCCGGCAGCTCCTTCTCGTTGTTGCTGGTGATGATGATGATCGGACGGTGGCGCGCCTGTACCAGCTCGCGCGTCTCGTAGACGTAGAACTCCATGCGATCGAGTTCGCGCAGCAGGTCGTTCGGAAACTCGATGTCCGCCTTGTCGATCTCATCGATGAGCAGCACCGGCTGCGTCTGCGACTCGAACGCCTCCCACAGCCGGCCCTTGAGGATGTAGTTGCGGATGTCGTGCACGCGCGCGTCGCCCAGCTGCGAGTCGCGCAGGCGCGAGACCGCGTCGTACTCGTACAGGCCCTGCTGCGCCTTGCTGGTGGATTTGATGTGCCACTCGTACAGCGGCCGCGCGAGCGCGCGCGCGATTTCCTGCGCGAGCTGCGTTTTGCCGGTGCCGGGCTCGCCCTTGATCAGCAGCGGGCGCGCCAGCACGATGGCGGCGTTCACCGCCATCATCAGCTCGTCGGTGGCGATGTACTGGTCGGTGCCGGTGAAGCGTTGGTTCATGATGAGGGCCAGTCTAACCAAGGTCGCGGGCGAGGGCGCAGAATACCCCGGCGGCGCGCAGGCTGTCAGTTGGGCACCAGCGTGAGCGTATGCTCGGTCGGGCCCGGGCAGGAACGGCAGCGCTTCGCCGCGTGCCCAGCCGAGGAATCCGGCGCGATAGTAGGGCGAGAGCGGATGGCCGCTTTGGCCGCCGGGCAGTTCAAAGTAGCCCTCGGCCTCGTGGCCCGGGGAGACGGCAAAGCGCTCCGAGGCGCCGACGTCCCGTTCCTGCACGCGCGGCATGTCGTGATCGCCCGGCAGCTGCAGCACGGGCATGTCGAGGAAGCGGGCGAGGCCGGGGAGCGCCCCTGACAGGGGATGGCGGATGCGCACGACGTTGCGCGCGCCCCAGGTGCAGCGCGCCAGCTGCGGGCAGCGCGGCGCGAGCTCGGCGAGCGTGGCATCCACCTGGGCGAGGAGAAACTCGTTCCAGCTCGCATACGGCTGCGCCAGCAGGTGCGGCGGCTGCTGCGTGACGAGCGTCCACAGGGGACCTTCGAACTGCGAGGGCGCCCAGCTTTCCCGCTCGACGCGGATCTGCAGCGCCTGCAGGATCGAATCCCAGACCGCCCGCTGCACGTGCTCGTGGTAGGCGCGCACCAGGCGGTAGCCGACCGATTCGACGCTCGCGCGCGCCGTTCCCAGCCCGCGATCAGGCGCGCGGAACTCGGCACGGCGCGGGCGCTGCTGCAGGCTCTGCTCGTCGAGCAGCCTGAGCAGCAGCGCCTGCCAGCGGGCGAGGAACAGCGCGCGGTCATCCAGCTGGATGTGCAGCATGTCCGCCGGCTTGATGTCGCCGCTCAGAGCCATGAGGTCATCGCGGATCTGGCCGGCGCGCGCCCCGAGATCGTATTCGGCGCCGAGGCTGGCGAGGTGACCGCCGATCAGCTCGAGCTGGCGCGGATCGGAGGCCACGCGTGCATTCGCGGTCCACAGCCGGCCGCTCGGCGGATCGTATGATGCGCGGGTGATCCGCGCTACCGAGTCCAGCCGCTGGTGCCCGCCGCGCGCTGCGCGCCGGTGTCCTGCGGGATGCGCGCGAAGAGGGTCCAGCCGATGTGTCCCTCGCGATCCCCGACGACGGCGTTCTGGTCGGGGATACCCATCTGCGGCGCAAGTTCCAGCGCCTCGTCCACGGTGGTGGCCCGCTCCAGCCCCATCAGGTTCAGATTGGTCGCCGCCGGCAGCAGCGCAAGCCACGAACCGAACCAGCAGGCGTGGGCCGCCGCGTCCACGCGCAGCAGCAGCCCGCGCGGGGCCGGAGCGCACCAGCTCGACCTGCGCGGCTGCGCCGTGCACCTGGATCTGCTTCGCGCGCCACCGCCAGCGGCACCAGGCCCGGCGGCGTTCTCATGCCGCGCTCGTCCACGGCCGCGCACTCCATGCGCTGCACCCTCAGCCCAGTCGCCGTAGCTGTTGGTGAAGCCCCAGGCGATGTGGCCGTTGGAGCCGGCCACCAGGAGCGGGGTCCCCGGGAGCGTCACGCCGTTCAGGTCCAGTGTCGGCGTCGGCGCCGCTCGCTGCAGGCGCGCGTGGTACCAGATGGTCGGCACGCGCTGGCTCAGATGCATGTCATTGGCGACGAGGGCCGCCCCGGAGGCGTCAGCTCGCCCCGCCACCGCCCAGTTGTTGCTGCCGAGCCCGGCGCCTGCCCCGGGCCTGCCCTGTCGCGGCGACACCGGACCGGCACTGCGCAGGTCGAGTACGTCCGGCGGGGGCACTGGCAGCGGGGTCGCCGGGGGCTCCGGTGCGCGGGACGTCGGGGGCATCCCAGTCGGTGCCGGGCCGGGTACAGGAACTGCAGCGCGCACTTCCAGCCCCCGGCGCAGGTGGGTCCGCCGAGGCGTGCATTGACCTCGACGCCGCAGGATCGCGCGCCGCAGGCCGTTGGCCTGCAGATCCCACCACATCGCATAGCTGACCAGGATCGAATCCTCGATGCGCCACTGAGCCGGTGGCTGCCCGAGGACCCAGTATTCCCAGGGGCGCGCGCGCAGCTGCACAAGTCCGGCGTTGACGCCGCGCGTGTAAGCCTCCATGAGCGCGCGTTGCTCTGGGGTCGCCTGCGCGAGGACCTGGCGGGCGACGCTGCGGAAGCGAAACAGCCGTGCGTTGCGGTCCTGTTCGAGCGCCACCCGGCCGACGAGCTCGGCGAGCTCACCGGCGGCCAGTCGCCGCGACAGGTCCATCTGGAAGAAGCGGTCCTGGGCGTGCAGGAAGCCGGTCGCCCAGGCAAGATCGGCGCGGTTGCGCGCCTCGATGGTCGGCACGCCGCGGGCATCGCGCGTGATGATGACCGCCGCGTTGAGTCCGGGCACGCTCACGTTCCCCTCCAGGGCCGGCAGCGAGCCGCGCAGGCACAGGTAGGCGCCGAGCAGCAGCGCCAGGACGAGCACGGCGCACCGCCACCGAGGTACCTCAGCACTCGCCTGGCGGAGCGCGGTGCGCTAATCGAGGGTGACCTTCAGGATCTGCATCGAGTTGGTGCCGCCCTGCACTCCCGACGCCTCGCCCTTGGTGAGGATCACCAGATCGCGCTTCTTCACCAGCCGCAGCTCGAGCAGCCGCGTGAAGAGCGCACGATAGAGCTCCTCGGTGGACTCGCCGGCCCCGGTGACGTCGAAGATCACCGGGTAGACGCCGCGGTACAGCGTCACGCGGCGGCGCGTCGCCTCGTGGCGCGTGAAGGCGTACACCGGGATGTCGGAGCGGATGCGCGACATCCACAGCGGCGTGCGCGCCGGATTCGGTGAGCGCGACGATGGCGCGCACCTTCATGTGGTTGGCGGTATACGTGACCGCCATGGCAATCGCCTCCTCGGTCCCCTGGAACTCTGCCTTCCGCGGCGCGCTGCCGCGCGGCCGGGTGGGTCAGCTCGTACTTCTCCGCGCCCACGATCACCTGCGCCATCGCTTCGACCGCCTTGACCGGATAGCGCCCGGCCGCGGTCTCGGCCGACAGCATCACGCGCATCGGTGCCGTCCATGACGGCGTTGGCGACGTCGCTCACCTCGGCGCGGGTCGGCACCGGGTTCTGGATCATCGATTCCATCATCTGCGTCGCCGTGATGACCACGCGGTTACGGGTGCGGCTCTCGTGGATGATGGTCTTCTGCAGACCGGTGAGCTCGGCGTACCCCATCTCCACGCCGAGGTCGCCGCGCGCCACCATGACGACGTCGGCGGCCTCGATGATGCCGCTGAGATTCTCTACCGCCTCGTGGCGCTCGATCTTGGCGACCAGGCGTCCCGCGCCGCCCGCGGCGCGCAGCAGTGTGCGCGCCTCCTCGATGTCGGCGGCGGAGCGCACGAAGGAGACGGCGAGATAATCGATGCCCTCCTCGGCCGCGAAGCGGATGTCCTCGCGGTCCCGCTCCGACAGCGCGGGCGCGGAGATGCCGCCGCCCTGGCGATTCAGGCCCTTGCGGTCAGAGAGCTCCCCGCCGACGCGCACGCGCGTCTCGACGCTCGTGCTGCCCACCTTGACCACGTCCAGCACGATCTGCCCGTCGTTCAACAGCAGCGTGTCGCCGGCCTGTACATCGCGCAGCAGGTCCTTGTAGGCGACCCCGACGCCACTGACGGTGCCCGCCCTTGGACTCGAGCTCGGTATCGAGCGTGAAGGGCGCGCCCTCCAGCAGCAGCACCCGCCCTTCACGGAAGCCCTCGATGCGGATCTTCGGTCCCGCGAGATCGAGCAGGACGCCGACGCAGCGGTCGGCACGCTGCGCGGCGGCGCGCACCAGGGCGAGGCGGCGGCGCCGATCGTCAATGCTGCCGTGCGAGGCGTTGAGGCGCACGACGTCGACGCCGGCGTGCATCATCTGCGTCAGCACCTCCAGATCATCGGTGGCCGGCCCGACGGTGGCGACGATCTTGGCGCGCCGCAGCGCCGCCTGCGGGCCGCTATCCGCCACGTGCACGCTCTTCGAGCACGGCCACCGCCGGCAGCGTCTTGCCTTCAACGAACTCGAGGAACGCACCGCCGCCGGTGGAGATGTAGGAAATGCTGTCTTCGACGCCGTACTTCTCGATGGCAGCCAGCGTATCGCCGCCGCCGGCGAGCGAGAAGGCCTTGCCGCGGGCGATGGCCTGGGCGATGGCGCGTGTGCCCTCGCCGAACTGCTCGAACTCGAACACGCCGACCGGACCGTTCCAGATGATGGTGCCGGCGGCCTGCAGCACCGTGGCGACAGTGATCGGCGGTGTCGGGGCCGATGTCGAGAATCATCTCGTCCGCGCGCACCTCGTTCACGTCGCGCACGTCCGCGTGCGCGGTGGAGGCGAACTCCTTGGCCACCACCACATCGCGTCGGCAGCGGGATCGCCGTGCCGCGGGCGCGCGCCTTGTCCATGAGGCGTCGTGCGACGTCCAGCATGTCATTCTCGCACAGCGACTTGCCGACGTTCACCCCGGTGGCCGCGAGGAACGTATTGGCGATGCCGCCGCCGACGATCAGCTGGTCGACGCGCTCGAGCAGCGACTCGAGCACCATGAGCTTGGTGGAGACCTTGGAGCCGCCGACGATCGCCACCAGCGGCCGCGCCGGCTGCTGCAGCGCGCGCTCGAGTGCCTCGAGTTCTCCCACCAGCAGCGGGCCCGCGCAGGCAACCGGCGCAAAGCGCGCCACGCCGTGCGTGCTCGCCTCGGCGCGATGCGCGGTGCCGAAGGCGTCCATCACGAACACCTCGCACAGCGCCGCCATGCGGCGCGCGAGCTGCTCGTCGTCCTTCTTCTCGCCCTTGTTGAAGCGCACGTTCTCGCACAGCACCGCGCTGCCGGCCGCGCAGTCGACCCCGTCGAGCCAGTCCTTGCGCAGCGGCACGGGCTTGCCGAGCAGGTCCGACAGGCGCGTCGCCACCGGCGCCAGCGACAGTGCCGGATCATAGACACCCTCCTGGGGACGGCCGAGGTGCGAGAGGATGAAGACCTTGGCGTGCTGATCGAGCGCATAGCGGATCGTGGCCAGCGCGGCGCGGATGCGCGCATCGCTGCGTGACCGTCCCGTCCTTGCATCGGGACGTTGAGGTCCTCGCGGATCAGGACCCGCTTGTTACGCAGGTCCGTATCCATCATCCGCCGTACCTTCATGATGCCTTTGACCACGCCAGCGTGGTGTCGAGCATGCGGTTGGAGAAGCCCCACTCGTTGTCGTACCAGGCGCACACCTTCACCAGCGTGCCGTCGATAACCTTGGTGAGCGTCGCATCGAATATCGAGGAGTGCGGATCGTGGTTAAAGTCCACCGACACCAGCGGCGCCTCGGTATAGGCGAGGATCTTGTGCAGCGGGCCGGACTCGGCTCGCCGCACGCAGTGCTTTGTTGACTTCCTCGACGCTGGTGGCGCGCTTGGCCGTGAAGGTGAGATCGACCAGCGAGACGTTGATGGTCGGCACGCGCACCGAAAAGCCGTCGAGCTTGCCCTTGAGCTCCGGCATCACCAGGCCGACCGCCGCGGCGGCGCCGGTCTTGGTCGGGAATCTGCGACATGGTGGCCGAGCGCGCCCGCCGCAGGTCCGGGTGGTAGACGTCGGTGAGCACCTGGTCATTGGTGTACGAGTGGATGGTCGTCATGATCCCGGCGCTCACGCCCACCTTGTCGTGCAGCACCTTCACCACAGGTACCAGGCAGTTGGTGGTGCACGAGGCATTCGAGATGACCGTGAAGCCGCTCTTGAGGACGCCGTGGTTCACGCCGTACACGATGGTGGCGTCGACGTCCTCGCCGCCGGGCGCCGAGATGACGACGCTTGCTTGGCGCCGCCCTTGAGGTGCGCGCCCGCCTTCGCCTTGCTGGTGAAGAGCCCGGTGCACTCGAGCACGATGTCCGCGCCCACCTCACCCCAGGGGAGCTTCGCGGGATCGCGCTCGGCGAACACCCGGATGCGATCGCCGTTTACGATCATGGCGTCACCGTCGACGCGCACCTCGCCCGGGAACTTGCCGTGCACCGTGTCGTGAAGTGTCAGGTGCGCATTGGCCTTCGGGTCGCACAGGTCATTGATCGCGACGATCTGCAGCTCGCCGGTTCGCTTGCCCTCATACAGAGCACGCAGCACGTTGCGGCCGATGCGCCCATACCCGTTGACTCCGACCTTGATTGCCATGCGCCTTAACCTTCCAGCAGTTCGCGGATCTGTTGAGCGATATTATCGGCCGTAAAGCCGAAATGGGGGAACACGTCGGCCGCTTTGCCCGAAGCGCCGAAGCGATCGATGCCGAGTATGCGCCCGTGCGTGCCCACATAACGCCACCAGCATTGCGTCGCGCCCGCCTCCACCGCCAGGCGCCGCGTAAGCGCCGGTGGCAGCACGTTGTCGCGGTAAGCGCCATCCTGTGAGTCAAAGGCCTCGGTGCAGGGCATGGACACCAGTCGTACGCGCCGTCCGAGGCCATTCAGGGCGTTGACCGCCTGTACGGCAATGCCGACCTCCGAGCCCGTGGCGATCACCAGACACTCCGGGGCTCCCGGCGGGTCGATCAGCACGTAGCCGCCGCGACGGATGGCTTGCAGCTGCGCCGGCGTGCGCGGCTGCTGCGGCAGGGCCTGGCGCGTGAGCACCAGGGCCGAGGGCCCGTGGCGCTCGACCGCGAGCGTCCAGGCCACCGCGGTCTCGGCCGCGTCGCACGGGCGCCACAGGCTCATGTGCGGCATGGCACGCAGGCTGCTCAGGTGCTCAATGGGCTGGTGGGTGGGCCCGTCTTCCCCCAGGCCGATGGAATCGTGCGTGTACACCAGGATCACGCGCACCTGCATCAGGCAGGCGAGGCGCACGGCGTTGCGCGCGTAGTCGGAGAACACCAGAAACGTGCCGCCGTAGGGAATGAAGCCCCCGTGCAGCGCCAGGCCGTTCATGATGGCCGTCATACCGAACTCGCGCACCCCGTAGTGCAGGTAGTCGCCGGCTTCGTCCAGGGGCGTGATCACACGCGCGCCGTTGAACAGCGTGTTGTTGGAGCCGGTCAGGTCGGCCGACCCGCCGAGCAGCTCCGGCAGCGCCGGCCCCAGCACGTTCAACGCCGCCTGCGAGGACTGGCGCGTCGCCTGCGGCGCGCTCTGCTTCAGGAGCGTCTCCAGCATCTGGCGCGCGATATCGGACCAGTTCTGCGGCAGCTCACCGCGCGTGCGCCGCTCGAACTCTTGGGCGAGATCCGGGTGAGCCCGCGCGTAGCGGTCGAAGAGCGCGCGCCATTCGGCCTCCAGCTGCGCGCCCGCCGGGCGGTGATCCCAGGCGGCGCGGATGGGCTCGGGCACTTCAAAGGCCGGGTAGGGCCACCCCAAGCACTTGCGCGCCGCGGCGACTTCCTCGACACCGAGTGCCTCGCCGTGCGCCTCCTTGGTGCCCTGCTTGTCGGGGGCGCCGAAGCCGATGATGGTCTTGCAGCAGATGAGCGAGGGGCGCGTCGTCTCCGCGCGCGCGACGCGCAGCGCCTGCTCCACGGCGGCGGCGTCGAGTCCGTCGACGCCGGGCACCACGTGCCAGCCGTAGGCGGCGAAGCGCTGCGGCGTATTGTCGGTGAACCAGCCGACCACCTTGCCGTCGATGGAGATACCGTTGTCGTCGTAGAAGACGATGAGCTTGCCAAGCCCGAGGGTGCCGGCGAGCGAGCAGGCCTCGTGCGAGACGCCCTCCATCAGGCAGCCGTCGCCGCAGAACGCGTAGGTGTAGTGATCCACGATCGCGAACCCGTCGCGGTTGAACTTAAGGCCGAGCAATTTCTCCGCGAGCGCCATGCCGACGGCGTTCGCCAGGCCCTGCCCGAGCGGCCCGGTCGTGGTCTCGATCCCGAGCGGCGGGTCGTGCTCGGGGTGCCCGGGGGTCTTGCTGCCGAGCTGGCGAAAGCCCTTGAGGTCCTCGAGTGTGAGGGGGTAGCCGGTGAGGTACAGCACCGAGTACAGCAGCATCGAGCCGTGGCCGTTGGAGAGCACGAACCGATCGCGGTCGGCCCACAGGGGGTTCTGCGGGTTATAACGCAGGTAATGTCGCCACAGCACTTGGGCAATGTCCGCCATGCCCATCGGCATGCCCGGATGCCCGGAGTTGGCACGTTGCACGGCGTCCATGGACAGGGCGCGGATGGCGTTGGCAAGTTCGCGAGGTGTACTCATGCGGCTCTGTCAGCGGCTCGTGGCCGCGTTTGAAGGGGTCCGGCGCAGTTATCCTGGCGCGCCGGCGGGGCGCGCATTTTCCACCACTCGCGCCCGATGCTCAATCACGGCGCGAACGCCGCCGCAGACGCGGCCGGGGCAAGCCGCTGGCGCGGGTTGCGGCCCGGGCCCCTCACGAGCGACTTGAGCGTGGGCGTGCGTGAACAGCCTCAGTCCACGCGCTGCCGCCGCACGCCTGAGCGGATGACTGCGCCGGGTAGAGACGGACGGCGTATGGCACCGACGTCACCGGCCGCCGCGAATGGGCGGAAACCAGGGCCGCTCGAAATTTCGCTCCGGCCACCGCTGATGGCATCATTAAGCCATGACTTCGCGTTACGCATCATTCCTGCTTGCGCTCGCTGTCGTATCCGCGACGTCGCTCACCGCCTGCGCGAGCCACGGTAACTACCGCAAAGACACCGCGCACGAAGAGCTCCTTCAGCAACTTCGCCAGTGCCTGGCCGAGGTGCCGATCCACGGCGAAAAGAATGCCGACTTTGTCTCCCCGTGCATCCGCCTGAACGTCGCGCCGTTGAACGGGATCTCCCGCGGTCGTCTGGCTGATGCGCTCGGACGCGCTTCCTTCTGCATCGGTAAGGAGGGCAGCGGTTTTCCGAAGTCCGACGATTGTCCGACGGACCAGAACCCCCAGTGGAGTTTCTACCGCCTCGCGAACCCCGCCGTTGGCGGCGG
Organism: uncultured Pseudomonadota bacterium; assembly: GCA_963806375.1. Classification (GTDB taxonomy): domain Bacteria; phylum Pseudomonadota; class Gammaproteobacteria; order Steroidobacterales; family Steroidobacteraceae; genus 13-2-20CM-66-19. The sequence goes on along the minus strand of CAWDXW010000003.1, from coordinate 1,841,844 downwards.
TGGGCCGGAACTCGTGTGCACGGCGGACAAGAAGAGCTACTGCGAAACGGTTGAATGGCGCCGTTCCAACTGAGAATGCGGCCGTGCGCAGCTTAAGGCCGCTGCGCGCGCCGCGCTCCTGAAAAGAGCCACCTCCCCCGATGCGGAAGCCCGCGCGTGCGGGGGTGTAGTCCCGCGCCTACACCTGGGCACTCGGGCGATGGGCATAAGGCCATGCGCAGCGTGGGCCTGCTTCACATTCTGGGCATCGGAAACGGGACCGCGTCATGTCGCTTAAGAGTGACGGGATGGCGGCGACCTGGTTCACTGCAGCGGCGCAAAAAGCTCTGCTAACCTCGCTTTATGAGCGTGGTACGCCTGACCCAATTCACGGATCCGCATCTGTACGGCGGCGAGAGCGAGGCGCTGCGCGGCGTGGCGACCCTGCCGGCGCTGAGCGCTGCCATCGCGCACGCCCAGGCGCGCGAGTGGCCGCCGCACGCCGTCCTGGTGACCGGGGATCTCGTGCAGGACGACCCCGCGGGCTATCCGCATTTCCGCCGCCTGTTTGGCGCACTCGGTCTGCCGGTGCTGTGCCTGCCGGGCAACCATGATGAACCGCGCGCCCTGCGGCGCGAACTCGGCGGCGCGCCCTTCGTACTCGGCGGCCACCTCGATATGGGCCGCTGGCGCATCGTGCTCCTGGACAGCTGCCTCCCCGGCTCGGCGAGCGGGGCACTCAGCGCCCAGACGCTCGCCGAACTCGACGAAGCGCTCGCAACGGCCGCCGGCCGGCACTGCCTGGTGTGCCTGCATCATCATCCGGTGCCCATGGCGAGCCGCTGGCTCGATCGCGTCGGCCTGACCAATGCCGCCGAATTCCTGCACACCATCGATCGGCACAAGAACGTGCGCGCCATCGTGTGGGGTCACGTGCACCAGGCGTACGATGGGCTGCGCAAGGGCGTGCGCCTGCTCGCGACACCCTCGACCTGCGCGCAGTTCCTGCCGCATTCCGATGAATTTGCGGTCGATCGGCGGCCGCCCGGTTACCGGACGCTGGAGCTGCGGGCCGATGGTTCGCTCTTGACGGAGGTCATTTGGGTCGAACAGCATTGCGGTGGTTCCTCGCGCTCGGCCTATTCGGCAGCCTGAGCGTTCATGCCGCCGGCCCGGTCTGGGCCGTGCGCGGTACCCACAATACCGTCTATCTCGCCGGCTCGATCCACCTGCTGCCGCCGGACGATGCGCAGCTGCCGGCGGCGTTCGATCACGCCTACGCGGACTCCTCCAAGGTGGTGATGGAGCTGGATCTGGGCAAGCTCGACGCGCTGGAAGCGATGAGCTGGATGATGGATCACGGCGCGCTGCCCAAGGGGACGACGCTGCAGGGCCTGCTCGGGGAGGCGCGCTACGGGCGGCTCAGTGCAGCCGCGAGCACCCTGGGTCTGTCCGTCAAGGGACTCGAGGGCCAGGCGCCCTGGGTGGTGGGGATCGAGATCACCGATTCGGCCTATGAGCACGAGGGCTTTGATCCGGACCAGGGGGTGGAGGAGCAGCTGCTGCGGCGCGTGCAGGCCGACGGGCGGGCGACGGCGGGCCTCGAAACCCTACCCGAGGAGCTCGGCGGCCTGATCGCGCTCTCCCCCGAGGATCAGATGCGCATGCTTGACCAGACGCTCGATGATCTGAAGAACCTCAAGTCCGAGATGCGCGACGTGGTCGGCGCCTGGCGGCACGGGGATGCGAAGCGTCTGGCCGCGCTGCTGTCGGAGGAGTACAGCGCCTTCCCCTCGCTCTACAAGCCGCTGGTGACCGATCGCAACCTGCGCTGGCTGCCGCAGATCGAGGCCCTGCTGAAGGAAGACCAGAATGCGCTGGTGGTCGTGGGCGCGCTGCACCTGGTCGGCGAGGGGGCCTCCTCGAGCTGCTGCGCAAGCAGGGTTACACGCTCAGGCAGCTGGACTAGGCGTGCCGGCGCGCGCGCTGCGGCGCTGATAGAAGCGCCACACGGGCACCGCCAGCACCACGATCCAGCCGAGCACCAGCCAGCCGACGAACCCGTCGAAGCGGCTGAGCAGGAACCCAAGTGGCGCCCTGGGCAGCGGTTGCGCGAGCTGGCGCGTTACCAGCATCACCCATACCCAGCCGGCGTGCATGCCGATGCAGGCGGCGATGTTGCCGGTCGCCGCACGCACCAGCCCGAGCAGCACGCCGACCGCGGTGAGCGCCAGAAAGGCATCCGCGATCGCATCCGGGTGTGCAAAGACCCGCAGCGTCCCCTGGAGCAGCTCGAGCCCGCTGTGCGCGGTCACGTCCGGCGCGGCAATGTGATAGCTGGCGAAGAAATGCGTCGCCGCGTAGACCACCGCCGTGAGCGCGATGGCGACGGCGGTGCCGGATTCCCGCGCGATGCCGGTCTGCATCGCCCCGCGCAGGAAGGTCTCCTCGATGAAGCCCACCGCCAGGCCGCTGCTAAGGCGCAGCAGCACGAGCTTCGTGAGCGCCGCCGGCGCCGACGCTCGCCGCGCGCGTCCAGTCGAGCAGGCCGAGCGCGCTCATGGCACGCGACGACCCCGACCATCGTCACCACACCGAGCGCGAGCCCGAGGCCCATCTCGCGCAGGAACGCGCGCCGCGGCAGCCCGTAGCCGAGACTGCGCCGGTCGGCCAGTCCGAGCCGGCGCGCGAGCAGCACGAAGCCCACGAGCAGCGCCAGCATGCCGACCCGCTCGCCCATGCGGTGAAACGGGAAATTGAAGTGCGGGTGCAGCAGCAGCCACACCGGATAGGAAAATGCGCCGATGGCCGCGAGCGCCAGGGCCATCAGGAGCAGGAACCAACCGAAGGTGCGCACGGCTTCTAAGGTACGCGGCGCAAAGCCGCCGAGGCAACCGGATGCGGCACTTCAGCGCGCAAACAGCGCGCGCCAGCGCGGCACGACGTTGGCCAGCTGAAAACGGGCGTCCGGCTGTGGTTGCGGCCGTGCCCCCTCGCGCCACGCGCGCACGCGCGCGCTGAACGCATCGAACAATCCCGCCCGTGCCGCCACGCGCGCCGGGCCGGCGCGCAGTGCCGCCGGCAGCAGTCCCACCGCCGCTTCGTACAGGCGATAGGAATTCCGCAGCGGCAGAACTTCGGCCGGATTGCCGAGCACTTCGCGGGCCGCCCCGCAGTCGACCGTCAGGACCGGGGTTCCGAGGCATGCGATTCGGCGAACACCAGGCCGAAGGTCTCCGGGATCACAAAGTTGGGAAAGAACGTGCACAGCGCGCTGCGCACCTCCCGGTGCACGCAGGGCCTGCGGCAGCGGCCCGAGATACTCCACTCCGCGGCAGCGGCACGCAGCGATCCGCTTTGTAGCCGGGATTGCCGACGAACAGGCGCAGGTCCGGCATCGCGCGCCGCAGCGCGCCGAACGCATCGAGGGTGAAGCGCAGGCCCTTGTTGGGCGAGGAGAAGAACACGAGCTTGCGGTCGTCAACCGGCGTGCCATCCGGGTGCAGGGCATCGTCGATCGGGTTGTAGATCGTCAGCGCGCGCACCGCGTCGCCGAGACCGATCCGCGCGCAGCGTCGCCTCGACACCGCGCCGCTGCGAATCCGAGACGCACACCGCCGTCACTGCGCAGCTCACGCAGCTCGCGCGGCCGTGCGCGCCAGGCGCCGCGCGCGGGTGGAGCCGGGATTCAACTGATCGTGCAGCCACAGGTACACCCGCGCGCGCGGGAAACAGCTCGCGGACGCGCGGCAGCGCGCGCGAGTCACGGTTGAGCACCACGTGCTCGATGCCCGCCAGCGGCTGCACCGGCAGGTAGCGGCCCCAACCGTCGCTGCGGTTGTGCTGCATTACGTAGGCGTCCAGGGCATCGGCGATGCGCGTGAGGGTCGCCTCGGTGCCGCCCATGGCTTCCTCGGCGCAGCGTGCGCGTGTCGTAGGGCTGTTGGCACACCGGATCGAAGAACAGGATCGCGCTCATTCGCGCTATTCTATGCGCGATCCGCAACGCAACGAGTGGTGAAGCGTGTCGAGCCCGAGCGGCCTGTCGGCCTGCATCATTACCTACAACGAGGCTGACCGCATCGAGGCGTGTCTGCGTTCGCTGAGCTTCTGCGACGAGATCCTCGTCGTCGACTCGCATTCCACCGACGATACACGCGAGCGGGCCGCAGCGCTCGGCGCCCGCGTCATCGAGCGCGACTGGCCCGGTTACCGCTCGCAGAAGCAGTTTGCGGTCGATGGCGCCGCAACACGACTGGGTGTTGTGCCTGGACGCCGATGAGCGTCGTGAGCCCGCAGCTGCGGGATGAGATCTGCGCCCTGCGCGCCGCGGGCTTCCCTGGCGCTGCCGGCTGGTCGGTGCCGCGCATCACCGACTACTTCGGCCGCTTCCTGCGCCACGGCAACGCCTACCCGGACCGGCTGGTGCGCCTGTTCGACCGCCGCAGCGGCGGCTGGAGCGGCTACGAGATCCACGAAAACACGCGCATCTGCGGCCGTGTGCTGCCGGCTGCGCGGGCACCTCGAGCACTTCTCCTACCGCAGCTCTCACGCGAGCACCTGAGCCGCATGCGCCGCTACGCGGATCTGATGGCGCAGGCGCTGTACGCGCGCGGGCGCCGCTGCGGCCTGTTGCCGGTGCTGCTGAATCCGCAGTGGCGCTTCGTGCGCGGCTATCTGCTGCGACTGGGCTTTCTCGACGGCTGGCGGGGACTGGTGTTCGCGCTCATCGAAGCCAACTACGTGCGCGAGCAAGTACCTCGGCCTATACATGCGCAGCCGGGGGCTGCCGGGCTGACCAGGCCGCTACCAGCGCCAGACGCTCGAGCGGCGCCTCCAGTTCCAGCAGCGCGAGCTTTTCCTCGGAATTCAGCGGCAGCACCTCGGCCCAGCGGTTGGCGACCCACCCGGCGTCCTCGTAGTGCACCGTGACGTGCGCGTAGCCGCGGCCGAGCTTGGGAAGCACTTCGCGCAAGAGGTCGGCCAGGTGCGCGAGCTCCGGCGGCAGCTCGCTGGAGGCCTCCGCCTCGAGGCACTGCACCTCCCCCAGGTTGAGGCCATCCGGCTGCTGCCAGTGTCGCAGCAACGCGAAAGCGCTCCTCGCCCAGGCAGGTAATGCCGAGGAGGCCATCGGGCAGCGGATCGAAGTCCACCAGCCGCGCCAGCGTGCCGGTCGTAGCGAGGCGCGTGACCGCGCCGCCCTCATCGCCCTCGAGTATCGTCGTCACGCCGAACCTACCTTGATCCCTGAAGCAGCGCCGCACCAGGTCGAGGTAGCGCGGCTCGAAGATGCGCAACGCCAGCGGGCCGCCCGGGAAGAGCACGGTCTGCAGCGGAAAGAGCGGCAGGGTTGCGGTCGTCACGGACGCGGCGCCGCTGCCAGCGCGGCCAGGAGCTTGCCGTGCAGGCCGCCAAAGCCGCCGTTGCTCATGATGAGCACGTGATCGCCGCTGCGCACTGCGCCGGCCAGGTCACGCGCCAGGGCATCCACCTCGCGACGTACCACGCCGCGGGTGCCCAGGTCGCGGGCGACCGCCTCGACGTCCCAGCCGAGGTCGGCGGGCGCGTACAACCAGACCTGGTCGGCGCCGGCGAGCGCCGGGGCGAGCGTGTCACGATGCACCCCCATGCGCATGGTGTGCGAGCGCGGTTCGAGCACGGCGATGATGCGCGCCGCGCCCACGCGGCGGCGCAGCCCATCAACGGTGGTGGCGATGGCAGTCGGATGGTGCGCGAAGTCATCGTAGACGCGTATGCCGCGCACCTCGCCCGCCAGCTGCATGCGCCGCGCGATGCCCTTGAATTGCTTAAGTGCCGCCAGCGCCCGTGGCACCGGCACGCCGACATGGCGTGCCGCCGCAATGGCCGCGAGCGCGTTTTCCATGTTGTGGGCGCCGAGCAGCTCCCACTGCACCTCGCCCTGGGCGACACCGCCCGCGAACACCTCGAAGCACGTGTAGTCACCGCTCCCCTGCGCGGTCCAGTGCGCGTCCGCCTGTGGCGCACGCGCGAAACCCTCGAGCGGTGTCCAGCACCCCAGGGCGAGTGTCGCGCGCAGCGCGGGATCGGCGGCGTTCCAGACGATAAGCCCGCCGCCGGGCACGGTGCGTACCAGGTGGTGGAACTGGCGCTGGATGGCGGCGAGGTCCGGGTAGATGTCGGCGTGGTCGAACTCGAGGTTATTGAGGACCAGCGTGCGCGGCCGGTAGTGCACGAACTTGGCGCGCTTGTCGAAAAACGCCGTGTCGTACTCATCGGCCTCGATGACGAAAAACGGCTTCGCGCCGAGTCGGGCGCTCAGCCCGAAGTTCGCCGGAACCCCGCCGATCAGGAAGCCGGGATCCAGGCCCGCGTGCTGCAGAATCCAGGCCAACAGCGAGCTGGTGGTGGTCTTGCCGTGCGTGCCCGCGAGCGCGAGCACGTGGCGGTCCTTGAGAACCTCGCGCGCCAGCCACTCAGGACCGGAAAGGTACGGCAGCCCGCTCTCGAGCAACGCTTCCACGACCGGCTGGCCGCGCGTCATGACGTTGCCGACCACGACGACGTCCGGGGCGGGTGTCAGCTGCGCCGGTTCGAACCCCTCGGTGAGCTCGATGCCAAGCGCTTCCAGCTGGGTGCTCATCGGCGGATAGACGTCGCGATCGGAACCTGTGACCCGAAAGCCCGCGGCGCGCGCGATGGCGGCGATGCCGCCCATGAAGGTCCCGCAGATCCCGAGGATGTGCACGTGCATGTGAGCGTCTTTAGCCTTGGGTAATTGGAAACAATGCGCGTTCCAGCAGCTCGCCGGTCAGGATCTGCAGGACAACGAGCGCCACGCTCGCACCGAGCGACCACTCGAGCGCGGCCTTGACGATGTGGCTGTTCGCCGCGACCAGCCAGACGAGCAGCACGACGCCGAAGAGCGTCACCGGCATGAACCAGGGCGAATCGTGCGGGAAGCGCGGCGACAGCCAGCGCGACAAGAACAGCAGCGGCGCCAGCACGATCTGGAAGCCGAACACCGCGATGGTGGTCTGCAGCGTGCGCTCGGGGCGGCCGGCCAGCCGCAGCAGCACCACGTACCACAGCAGCGTGAAGGCCGTATCGAGCAGCAGCTGCGCCGACCAGTTCGGCTCCGCCTCGGCCACGCGCGCGGCGGCATCCGCGGCCGCGGGCGCCGGCAGTACGCCGTCCAGCAGCAGGTTCACCGCCACATAGGCGACGATGGTCAGCGCCAGCAACAGCATCGATGCAGGCAGGTCCTGCGGTCCGCGCCGAAGCAGGGCGATCTGCGTAAAGAGCTTAACGAGCTCCTTCATGGCTTCCGCTATCCGCGCGCTCCTGCGCATAATGCGCCGCCAACGATTGTACAGATCCCACGCACCGCTTTTGCAGCCCTTCATCACCACCGCCGCCGCGCTCGAGGAATTTACCGCGCATCTGCGCACGCAGGCGCGCGTCGCGCTCGACACGGAGTTCCTGCGCGAGCGTACCTATCGCGCGCAGCTGTGCCTGGTGCAGCTCGCCTCGGCGTCCGCGGCGGCCTGCATCGATCCGCTGGCGCTGCGGCAGCTCGCACCGCTGGCGGAGCTGCTCGCCGCGCCGACGGTGCTGAAGGTCATGCACGCCTCGCGCCAGGACCTGGAGGTGCTGCTGCCGATCGCCGGCCTCACGCAGCCGGTTTTCGACACGCAGATCGGCGCGGGGCTCATGGGGCTGCCGGCGCAGATCGGTTATGCCGAGGCGGTGCGGCGGCTGCTGGGTCACGAACTTGCCAAGTCCCATACGCGCACCGACTGGTCGCGTCGGCCGCTCTCGGCCGAACAGATCACCTATGCCCTCGATGACGTCAACTACCTGCTGCCGCTCGCGCAGCGGCTGCAGGAGGAACTGGAGCGCCTGGGTCGGCTCGACTGGCTCAGGGAGGAGCTGGCCGGGCTCACCGACGAAACGAGCCTGTCCGTCGATCCGGAGCTGGCATGGATGCGGCTCAAAGGACTGCGCCACCTTGATGAGGGGCGCATGCGCCTGGCGCGCTCGCTGGCCGCCTGGCGCGAGCGCAACGCCATGGAACACGACCGTCCGCGCGGCTGGATCCTCGATGAGGCCGTACTGCGCGAGATCGTGTTGCAGGTGCCGCACAGCAGTGACGCCCTGGAGGGCATTCCGCAGATGCCACCGGGGCTGGTGAAGCGGCGCGGCGCGGAGCTGCTCGAGCTCATTGAAGCGGCCGGGATCCCCGAGCCCGCCCCGCCGCTGCCGCGCCGGGGGCGGCCGGATCCGCTCAAGGCGACGCTGCTGAAGAAACTCAGCGGCATCTGCCAGACGGTCGCGACCGAACTGCAGCTCGCACCCGAGGTACTGGCCACACGGCGCGATCTCGAGGAACTGGCCGATGGCGCCCGCGACGGCGCGGTGCTGCACGGCTGGCGCCGTGCCGTGCTGGGTGAGCGGCTGCTCGCGGCGCTGTAAACGCCGCGGTGGGCCTAGCGCCGTCGCGCGCGGCGCGGGCTGGCGCGCTTCGCGGCCGCGCGGCGCGGCTTGCGGACGGCGCGCTTGGGCACGGCCTTCTTGCGGCTCGCACCGCCGCTGCGCTTGGCGCGCGTGACGGCAGGCCGCTTGGGCCGGCTCTTGCGCGCGGCGACGCGCTTGGACTTGGCGGGCGAGCGCAGCGCCGGGAGGCCAAGCGTCTGCGCCAGGCGGCGCGTGACGGTGTCCAGATCGCCCTCGGCATCGAGCACGCGCAACAGTCCGCGCGCGCGGTAGAAATCGATCAGCGGCCGGGTCTTCTCGTCGTACACGCGCAGCCGCTCGGCGACCGTCGCCTCGTTGTCGTCGGGGCGCTGCACCAGGCGGTGGGGCTGCGCGGTCCTCGGGCAGCGGGCGCTCGTGCCGCTCGGCGGCGAGGTGAGCAGATTGAACACCCGGCCGCAATCGGCGCAGGTGCGTCGTCCGGAGATACGTCGCACCAACTCGCCGTAGTCGACCTCCAGCTGCACCACCGCATCGAGCGGCTGCCTGAGGGCCTCGAGCAGGTGATCGAGCGCGTGCGCCTGGGCGAGGTTGCGCGGAAAGCCGTCGAGGATGAACCCCCTGCGGGTATCAGGCTCCTGCAGCCGCTCGCGAATCATCCCAAGCACCAAGGAGTCATCCACCAGGCGGCCGCTGTCCATCGCTTCCTTAGCCTGCCGGCCAAGGTCGGTCCCCTTGGACACCGCGGTCCGCAACAGGTCCCCGGTCGAGATCTGCGGGATGCCGACCCGTTCCACGAGGCGCTGCGACTGGGTGCCCTTGCCGGAGCCGGGAGCCCCTAACAGAACAATGCGCATGTTTTTTGCCGAGCCAGACGCTGCCGCTGGCAGCCTGAGGGGGCGCCACGTTACCGGCCGCCCCGGGCGAGGTCAAACACCGCCAACGCCTGCGCAAGGCGTGAAGGCTGCGCTATCCTTTCCGGCCCTGAGATTGCGGCAGCGCCAGCCACCATGAAGAAACGCGCCCCCCAGAACGCCTTCTATGCCCAGTCGGGCGGCGTCTCCGCCGTGATCAACGCCTCGGCCTGTGGCGTGATCGAGACGGCGCTGCGCTCCCGGCACATCGGCAGGGTCTACGCCGGCCGCCATGGCATCATCGGCGCGCTCACCGAAGACCTGATCGACGTCGGCCGGGAACCGGCCGCGGTGATACGCGGACTCAAGTACACCCCGGCCGGGGCCTTCGGCTCGGCGCGCTTCAAACTCAAGGGCCTCGAGGAGAACCGCGCGGAGTACGAGCGGCTCATCGAGGTATTCCGCGCGCACGACATCGGCTACTTCTTCTACAACGGCGGCAACGACTCGATGGACACCGCGCTCAAGGTGTCGCAGCTGGGCGCGGCGCTCGGCTATCCGATCACCTGCGTCGGGGTTCCCAAGACCGTCGATAATGACCTGCCGCATACCGACTGCTGCCCGGGGTTCGGTTCGGTCGCCAAATACGTCGCAGTCTCCACGCGCGAGGCCGCGCTCGACGTGGCCTCCATGGCGCGCACTTCCACGCGCGTGTTCGTGCTCGAGGTGATGGGGCGGCATGCCGGCTGGATTGCCGCGGCCGCGGGCCTCGCCGGCCAGGGCGCGGCGCAGCCGCCGCACGTGATCCTGCTGCCGGAAGTGCCGTTCGAGCAGGAGAAATTCCTCGCACGCGTGAAGCAGTGCGTTGCCGACTACGGCTACTGCGTGATCGTGGTCTCGGAAGGGGCGGCGTATGCCGACGGCCGGTTCCTCGCCGACGCCGGCACCAAGGACGCGTTCGGGCATACGCAACTTGGCGGTGTTGCCCCGGTGGTCGCCAACATGGTGCGCCAGGCCCACGGCTACAAATATCACTGGGCGGTGGCCGACTACCTGCAGCGCTCCGCGCGCCACATCGCCTCCCGGGTCGACGTGGAGCAGGCCTACGCGGTCGGCAAGGCCGCCGTGGAGCTTGGGATCCGCGGCGTCAATGCCGTCATGCCCATTATCGTGCGCAAGTCCTCCACGGCCCTACCGCTGGGGTATCGGCCACGTGCCCCTGGCCGATGTAGCCAACCAGGAAAAGAAGCTTCCCCCCTCTTACATCCGCGCCGACGGCTTCGGCATCAGCGCGGCCTGCCGGCGCTATCTTGAGCCCCTCATCGCCGGCGAGGCCTATCCGCCCTACAAGCGCGGCCTGCCGGACTACGTGCACATCCGCGGCCGCTCGGTACGGCGCAAGCTGCGGACCAACTTCAAGGTCTGAGGGCATGCTGCGCCGCGGCTGATTTGGCGGCGCGGCGCCTGCACATAGTGCCCGCGCTCGCGGCCGGGGCGCAGCGGTGCCGTGCTATAGTGCGCGGCCTTTTTTGGGGGAGGTTCCCGCGATGATCAATGCCACCATGTGGCTCGGGGCCGCTATCGCGGCCGGCGTCCTGGCCGTGCTGTACGGCGTGTTCTCGATGTCTGCCATCTTGCGCCTGCCGGCGGGCAACGAGCGCATGCAGGAGATCGCCGCCGCCATCCAGGCCGGCGCCAAGGCGTACCTGAACCGCCAGTACACGACGATCATGATCGTCGGGATCGTGCTGCTCGTGGCCATCGGCTTCTCACCGCTCGGGCTGGCCGACCGCCGGGGGCTTCGCGGTCGGGGCGCTGCTCTCCGGTCTCACCGGCTACATCGGCATGAACATCTCCGTGCGCGCCAACGTGCGCACCGCGCAGGCCGCCACGGGCGGCCTGAACGCCGCCCTCAGCGTCGCCTTCCGCGGCGGCGCCATCACCGGCATGCTGGTGGTGGGCCTTGGCCTCATCGGGGTCGCCGGCTACTACACCTTCCTCAGCCGCTGCACCGGGCTCGGCGCGGCGGGCGCGCTGCACGCACTCGTCGGGCTCGCCTTCGGCGGCTCGCTGATCTCGATCTTCGCGCGCCTCGGCGGTGGAATTTTCACCAAGGGTGCCGACGTCGGCGCCGACCTTGTCGGCAAGGTCGAGGCTGGCATCCCGGAGGATGACCCGCGCAACCCCGCCGTGATCGCCGACAACGTCGGCGACAACGTCGGCGACTGCGCCGGCATGGCCGCCGACCTGTTCGAGACCTATGCGGTGACCATCGTCGCCACCATGCTGCTTGGCGGCCTGCTGTTCACCCCGAGCGGCGCCGATGCCGCGCTGGCTGCGGTGATCTACCCGCTCGCGCTCGGCGCGGCCTCGATCGTCGCCTCCATCATCGGCACGTTCTTCGTCTCCGCGCGTGCCGGCGGCAAGATCATGAACGCGCTCTACAAGGGCGTGATCGTCTCCGCCGTGGTCTCGGCGGTGGCCTTCTAGTTCATCACGCAGAAGATCATGCCCGGCGCCGTGCTCGCCGCTGTACGGCTGCGCGCTCATCGGCCTTGGCCTTACGGCCGCGATGATCATGATCACCGAGTACTACACCGCCACCGAGTACAGCCCGGTGCGCAAGGTGGCCGCTGCCTCGCAGACCGGGCACGCCACCAACATCATTGCCGGCCTCGGCGTGTCGATGAAGGCCACGGCGCTGCCGGTGATCGCGGTGTGCCTGGCGATCTGGGGCGCCTACGCCCTGAATGGCCTGTATGGCATCGCGATCGCGGCCACCTCGATGCTGTCGATGACCGGCATGATCGTGGCGCTCGATGCCTACGGCCCGATCACCGACAACGCCGGCGGCATCGCCGAGATGGCGGGGCTGCCGAAGAGCGTGCGCGACATCACCGACCCGCTCGATGCGGTCGGCAACACGACCAAGGCGGTCACCAAGGGCTACGCCATCGGTTCGGCGGGGCTGGCGGCACTGGTGCTGTTCGCCGACTACACGCACAACCTCGAGGCGGCCGGCAAGCTGGCCGTGTTCTCGCTGTCGGATCCGGCCGTGATCATCGGCCTGTTCATCGGCGGGCTCGTGCCCTACCTGTTTGCGGCCATGGCGATGGAGGCCGTCGGCCGCGCCGCCGGCTCAGTGGTGGACGAAGTACGGCGCCAGTTCCGCGAGATCAAGGGCATCATGGCCGGCACCGAGAAGCCCGACTACTCGCGCGCGGTCGACCTGCTCACGCGCGCCGCGATCCGCGAGATGATCGTGCCGTCGCTGCTGCCGATCCTGGTGCCGATCGTGCTGGTGGTGGTCATGAATATGCTGATGGGGCCGGGCGCCGGCGTGCGCGCACTCGGCGGCCTGCTGATCGGCACCATCGTCACCGGCCTCTTCGTCGCCATCTCGATGACGCACCGGCGGCGGCGCCTGGGACAACGCCAAGAAGTACATCGAGGAAGGTAACTTCGGTGGCAAGGGCTCGGATGCGCACAAGGCGGCGGTCACCGGCGACACGGTGGGCGATCCCTACAAGGACACCGCGGGCCCGGCCATCAATCCGCTGATCAAGATCATCAACATCGTGGCGCTGCTGCTGGTGCCGCTGCTTTAGTCGAGCAGCGCGTCCGGCGCATCGCGCCCTCAAGGCCAACGGAGGTGGATGGACATGTCCTCCAGCGAGCACTTTGCGGTCGAGAAACCCGATGAAGAGTGGCGGCGCGAACTGTCGCCGGAAGCCTATAACGTGCTGCGCGCGCACGGCACGGAACGCGCGGGCACGAGTCCGCTGAACGACGAGCACCGCACGGGGATGTTCCGCTGCGCCGCCTGCGGCCAGGAGCTGTTCTCCTCGGACACCAAGTTCGACAGCGGCAGCGGCTGGCCGAGCTTCTTCAAGCCACTGCAGGGCGCGGTCAGCACCGGAGAGGACCGCAGCCACTTCATGCGCCGCACCGAGGTGCACTGCGCCCGCTGCGGCAGCCACCTCGGGCACGTGTTCGCCTGACGGCCCGCAGCCGACCGGCGAGCGCTACTGCATGAACGGGGTGGCCCTGAGGTTCGAGCCTCTCAAGCCCTGAAGGCGCGCCCTCTAGGCCGCGAGCAACAGCGGTTGCGGTCGGCCGATGGCGTAGCCCTGCAGGTAATCGACACCCATGCTTGCGCGCCGCATCCACCGCGGCACTGTCCTCGACCTGCTCGGCGATCACCTTGAAGTTGAGGGTGCGCGCGAGCTTGATCATCGCCGTCACCATGGCCTGGTTGACGGTGTCGCGCGCCAGGTTGCGCATGAAGGAGCCATCGATCTTCAGGTAATCCAGCGGCAGGTTCTTCAGATTGGAGAACGAGCCGACGCCGGAACCGAAATCATCGAGCGCGAACTGGCAGCCCATGCCGTGCAGCACGCCGACGAAGCGCCGTGCGTGATCGAGATTGGCGATCACCGCGCTCTCGGTGATCTCGAAGCACACCTGTGCCGGCGCCGCGCCGGTGCTGTCGAAGCACTCGACCACGAACTCCAGGAACTGCACGTCCCCGAGTGTCTGGCCGGAGATATTGATCGCGACGCTGCGGTTGGCCGGCACGGCGAGCGCACCGCGCCCGAGCGCCGCGAGTGTCGTCTGCACCACCCAGCGATCCACCAGCCCCATGAGGCGGTAACGCTCGGCCGCGCGCATGAACTCGGCCGGCATCAGCTCCTTGCCCGTCTCATCCTCGATGCGCACCAGCACCTCCATGGCCGGACCGCCATCCTCGCCGTGCGCCGGCACGATGACCTGGTGATAGAGGTGGAAGCGGTTTTCCTTGAGCGCGCTCTGCAGGCGCTGCAGCCACTGGATCTCCCCGGTGTGGCGCGCGTGCGCCTCATCGCGCGCCGAGTAGACCGCGACGCGCCCGGAGCCCTGTTTCTTCGCGACGTAGCAGGCCGTGTCGGCCGCCGCGAGCAGTTCCTCGAGCGTGCCACTCTCGCGCGAGATCTCCACCAGTCCCACCGACACGCCGATGTTGAAGATCTTGTCCTTCCACACGAAGCGGTAGTCGCCCACCGCGCGGCATGAGATCGTCGGCGATCTGGCGCGCCTTATCGAGCGGGCAGCCGATCAGCAGCATGCCGAACTCATCGCCCCCCGAGGCGGCCGACCGTGTCGCTGTCGCGCACCGCATCGCGCAGCAGCTTCGCGACCTCGCGCAGCATGCTGTCGCCGGCGACATGGCCGCTGGTGTCGTTGACGAGCTTGAAGCGGTCAAGATCGAGGTAGCACAGCACATGCTGTCCGTCGCCGCGGTGACCGCTGTCGATCGCCTCCTGCAGCCGCCGCTCGAACTCGTGCCGGTTGACCAGCCCGGTCAGCGCATCGTGGGTCGCCTGGTAGGACATCTGGCGCGCCAGTCCGCGCAGCTCGGTGACGTCGTGCAGCAGCACCACCGCGCCGACCAGCTCCTTGGACGCATTACGCACCGGCGAGGCGGTGAGCTCGATGGCGCGCTCGGCGCCACTGCCGCGCGACAGCAGCAGCGCGCGGCGGCTCAGATTAACCGTCGAGCCGCTGGTGAGCGCCTGGCGCAGCGGGTCGGCCAGCAGGCGTCGCTCGCTCTCATCGACGAGCGTCACCACCTCCTCAAGGAGCTTGCCGGTCGCGGCGCCCGCCTCGAGTGCCGTCAGCTGCTCGGCGGCGGGATTCATGTAGCTGATGCGCCCGTCCTTGTCGGTGGCGATGACGGCCTCCGCCAGCGATTGCAGCGCCAGCAGCTGCGCCGCCTCGGCGTTGCCCTCGGCGGGCAGCCGCAGGGCCTGCACGGTCTGCGTCGGGATGATCTCGACGCCGGTGATGAGCAGCGCGTTGCTGCCCTGATACTCAACCACCGTGGAGTTGATCTCGAGCCGGCTCACCTGGCCCTGCAGCCCCACCATGTCGATCTCGTAGCGCTCCGCCGCGTTCTCGCCGGCGAGCCGGCGCGCGATGTTTTCGCTGACCAGATCCTGGTATTCCGGCGGCACGAGGTCCGCCAGGCGCCGGCCGATGAGCTCCACGCGGTCGACGCCGACGAAGCTGGCGAACTGGCGGTTGGCGTACACGATGACCTCGCGATGCAACAGCACCGCCTCGTGGATACGCTCGCCCAGGTCGGCGAACAGCTTGGGCCCCTCGGTCGCCGCGCGCTCGGCAGCGGGACCGGCGCGTGTCAGCAGATGATTAACCGCGGTGACGAGCGCGGTGACCTCCGGCTTGTCGCTGCTAACATCCACGCGCCCCGGCAGCCGGCCGCCGCTGGCGAGGCGCTGCAGCTGCTGCGAGAGCTCCACGACGTTCAGCATGTCGCGGCGCTGCAACGCATAGAGCACGAGAAGCAGAGCGGCGACGAGAGCGAACAGTAGGCATAACAGCCCGATGATCGACATCTACCTTCTTCTTACGCCTTGGCGCTGGTTTCCCGCGCGCTCCGGGGGCACTGTACGTTGGAATTTTCGTGCCGAGGGAAGCATAGCGCAGCGCACCCCACGCCCCGTCGGTATTTCACCATATCTCGTCGCAAGTGAGCTTGGCACAGGGGCCGAAAACCCGTAACTTCTGCGGCCTTTCGGCCATCCAGTAATAAGTCCAATTCCGGAGGCACAGGCAGGATGCAAACCGCAGACGTGCGCGAGCAGATGATCGAGCAGCAGGTGCGCGCCTGGGACGTGCTGGATGAGCGCGTGCTGGATGCGATGCGCCAGGTCCCCCGCGAGCTGTTTGTGCCCGAGAGCGAGCGCTATCGCGCCTACGCAGACGCCGAGGTGCCGCTGGCGCGCGGCCAGCGCATGCTGCGCCCGAGCGTGGTCGGACGGCTGCTGCAGGGCCTGCTGCCACAACCCCAGGAGCAGGTGCTCGAGCTCGGCGCCGGCACCGGGTTCGTGACGGCCTGCCTGCGCGGGATGGCCGCTGCGGTGCGCGCCCTGGAGCTGTACCCGGAGCTCGCCGAGAGTGCCCGTGTCAATCTGGCCGCCCTCGGGGTGCGCGGTGCGGAAGTGCTGGATGCCGACGCCATGCGCTACGAGAGCGCCACGCGCTACGACGTGATCGCCGTGACCGCCTCCTTGCCGCTGTACGATGCGCGCTTCGAGCGCCTGCTCAACGTTGGCGGACGTCTGTTCATCGTCGTGGGCGAAGCTCCGGTGATGGAAGCGCGCCTGGTGCGGCGTACCGGGGAGCACGCCTGGAGCAGCCTGGCGCTGTTTGAAACCGTCATCGACCCGCTGGTGCATGCGCCACGACCGCCGGAATTTACCTTTTAGCGCACGGACGCTTCTAAGAGCACTACGCCAGGGGACTGAAGGAAACTACATGACTCGCGCGCTCGCATTCACCGTGGCCTCTTGACCTGCGCAGGCCTGGCGGACGCCAAGGACCTTAAGGGGGTCTTCGAGGATGCGGTGAAGAATGATCCGGTGATTCGTCAGGCGGATGCCAACCGCATGGCGGCACGCGAGGCCAAGCCCCAGGCCCTCTCGGCGATACTGCCGCAGCTCAACGGCACCGCCGGTGTCACGCGTGATCACACCTCGGGTTTTCAGGACTTCGTCGCCGAGGTGAGTAACCCCAACAATCCGACCGCCCCGCCGGTGCTGGTCGTGGTGCAGGAGCAGCAGACGCTCGACACGACCACCAAGACCTGGGCGCTGAACCTGCGCTCCAACCTTTTGTCCTGGACCAACTGGATGAACATCAAGGCCGCGAACGCGCAGGTGGCGCAGGCCGAGGTCAACTACCAGGCGGCCGAACAGAACCTGATCCTGCGCGTGGCCACGGCCTACTTCGCGGTCCTCTCGGCCTATGACAACCTGGTGGCCAACCAGGCCTCGCTCGAGGCCATCGCCCGTCAGCTCGATCAAGCCGACAAGCGCTTCGAGGTAGGCCTGATCGCCATCACCGATGTGCAGGAGGCGAAGGCTGCGCGCGACACGGCGGCCGCGGCGGTGATCGCCGCCAAGCGCTCGCTCGCCACCGCGGAAAACCTGCTCGAGGAAATCACCGGCGAGAAGTACGACCGCCTCGCCAAACCCGGCGGCGACATGCCGCTCAAGGGCCCGGACCCGCAGGATGAGACCCGCTGGGTCGACACCTCGCTCGAGCAAAACCTGAGCCTGGTGGCGAGCCGCCTGGGGGCGGACATCGCGCGCGACAACGTGCGTGCCGCCATCGGCGGGCACATGCCGACCCTCGATCTGGTCGCCGGCCGCTCCTACAACAAGTCCGACTCCGACCAGCTGCTCGACGGCTCGTCGTTCCCGGGCGTCGACAGCAAGCTCAACGACCGCCAGATCGGGCTGCAGTTCACCCTGCCCATCTACAGCGGTGGCTTCGCGCAGTCCAAGGTGCGCCAGAACGAGTACCTGTGGATCGCGGCCAAGGAGGCCGTGGTGCAGAGCTCGCGCGCCACGGAGCGCCAGGCGCACGATGCGTACCTGGGGGTGATCAGCGGCATCGCTCGCGTGCAGGCACTGCGGCAGGCGCTCGAGTCGAGCCAGACCGCACTCAAGGCCACCGAGGCGGGGTACGAAGTCGGCACGCGTACCGCGGTCGACGTGCTCAATGCACGCAAGACGCTGGTGCAGGCAGAAACGGACTACTCCAACGCCCGTTATGACTACATCGTGAGCGTGCTGCAGCTGCGGCTGGCCGCCGGCACCCTCGATCGTGCGCAGCTGATCGAGGTCAACAGCTACCTGACGTCGAGCGCACCGATGACCCCGGCGGCGGCCACGCCCGAGAACCTGCTGCCGACGATTCCCGCGCCGGCAGCCCCGGTTACCCCGCCGCCGGCACTACCCCCCGGCGCAACGCCGCAAGGCGGCCGCGGCTAGCTCTGCGGCGGCCCCGGCGGCAGGAACGGCTCGATCAGCGCGAGAAGCTTCGCCAGCGCTCCGCGGTTGCCCGCAACGCAGTCGCGCCCCGCCGCGCCGATGCGCTCGCGCGCTGCGGGGTCGGCAAAGAGCGCCGTCAGGCGCCCGGCCAGTTCCGCTGGCGTACGCACCACTTCCGCAGCTCCCCGTTCGATCAGCAGCCGCGCCACGTCGGCGCTGTTGAAGTTGTGTGGCCCGGTGAGGATGGGTACGCCCAGGGCGGCCGGCTCGAGCAGGTTATGGCCGCCCACCGGCACCAGGCTGCCACCCACGAAGGCCACGTCCGCCGCCGCGTAGAAGTCCAGCAGCTCACCGAGCGTATCAAGCAGCAGCACCTCACTGTCCGCGTCGGCATCCGTCAGGGAACGGCGTGCGAACCGCAGTCCCGACTGCGCCAGCGCCTGCGCGGCTTCTGCGAAGCGCGGCGGATGGCGTGGCGCCATCACCAGCAGCGCGCCCGGTACCTGCTCGCGCAGTCGCCGCACGGTGTCGATGAGCGCCTGTTCTTCGCCACCACCGTGCGTACT
Source organism: uncultured Pseudomonadota bacterium (assembly GCA_963806375.1). Taxonomy (GTDB): domain Bacteria; phylum Pseudomonadota; class Gammaproteobacteria; order Steroidobacterales; family Steroidobacteraceae; genus 13-2-20CM-66-19. Next base: position 1,823,154 of record CAWDXW010000003.1, on the reverse strand, counting down.
GCCCGCGACCCACAGCGGCCGGTGCGGGGCGAACTGGCGGCGCAGCGCCGCGCCGCGCGCGGCGATGTCCGGTGGCAGTTCAAAGTCGAATTTCAGGTTGCCCGTGACGTGGGTGCCGGCCACGTCGGCGCCGAGCGAGCGGAAACGTTCGGCATCGGCGCTGCCCTGCGCGGCCACCACGGCGACCTGCCCGAGCGTATCGCTGAAGAGCCGTCCGAGCCGCTGGTAACGCCCGACCGAGCGCGCCGAGAGGCGCGCGCTCGCCAGCACCAGCGGAATGCGCCGCCGCCCGCAGGCGCGATACAGGTTCGGCCACAGCTCGGTCTCGAAGATCACGGCCAGCCGCGGCTGCACGCGCCGGAAGAAACGGTTCACCGCGCCCGGCAGATCGAAGGGTACGTAGCGCACCTGCGCAATGTCACCGAACAGCGCCCGCGCCCGTGCGGCTCCCGTGGGGGTGAAGGTGGTGATGGTGAGCGGCAGCTCAGGATGCGCCCGCCGCAGCGCGCTCACCAGCGCTGCGCACGCCTGCACCTCGCCGACCGATACGGCGTGCACCCACACGCCACCGGCTGTGGCGGCCGGCCCGAAGCCGAAGCGCTCGCCGAAGTTATGCCAGTACGCACGGTCCCACAGCCCGCGCCACACCAGCAGCCCGCAGATCAGCGGAGCGGCGAGGTAGACCGCGAGAAGATAAAGCAGGCGCAAGAGCCGGCCGAGCCGCTAGGGCGGCAGTTCGGTCTTGCCCGACGACTGGCGATAGCCGTCGAGAAGTCCGTGCCAGTCCGATTCGGTGAAGCGCTCGGGAGGCATGCCCCAGGTGACCTTCTCCAGTGAGCGCCGCAGCCGCACGAGATTGCCGTCGCACCACATGCCGGGCGTGCGCAGTTGGCAGCGGTCAAAGTCGATGAGGTAGACGCTCTCCTCGCTCAGCAGCAAATTATGCGCGTTGAGGTCTGCATGACAGACCCCCAGGTCGTGGAAACGGCGGATGCAGCGGCCGATCGAGATCCAGGTGACGACCGAGAGTGCGCCGGCGCGCAGGCATTCGGTGAGCGAGCCGACCGTGGGCAGGCGCTCGGTAATGATGTCGCCGCTGTAGCTGGAGCCCCGGTTGCGGTAGCGCGCGGCGACCGGCGCCGGCACCGGCAGCCCGGCACGGTGCAACCGATAGGTGAGCTGCCACTCGGCGAACGGCCGCGTGCTCTCCTCGTTGCGCCAGTGGTAGCGATCCGCGAACAGGTGCGCCATCAGTCCGCCGCGCCGGTAGTGGCGCAGCACCCAGCTCTTGCTGTCGTGCCTGACGAAGTAGGCGGCGCCGCGACCGCGCGCCGCGCCCTGCAGCTCGCCGCGTGACTGCCAGTAGTGCGGCTCGAACCAGTCGTTGCTTAAATTGCCCGCCCGCGAGGTGTCATATAGCATGGCGCCGCCCGCGACCGCGCTGCGTTTGACCTCAGGCCCGAGCGCGAAGCGCCCGCTCACAGAACTAACTCCATCATGTTGCCCTTCGCCGAAGCCCCGCGCAGCGTGTGTCTCCTGAGACTGTCGGCGATCGGGGATACCTGTCACGTCGTGCCGCTCGTGCGCACCTTACAGCAAGCGTGGCCCGCGACGCAGCTCACCTGGATCATCGGCAAATCCGAGGCGCGACTGATGAGCCTCATCGAAGGTGTGGAGTTTATCACTGTGGACAGGCGCTCGAGGTTGTCGGCCGTGCGCACCCTGCGCGCGCAGCTGCGCGAGCGCCAGTTCGATGTCCTGCTGCACCTGCAACTGGCGCTGCGGGCAAGTCTCATCGCGCGCACGGTGCCGGCGCGCGTCAAACTGGGATTCGACCGGGCGCGGGCGCGCGAGCTGCAGTGGCTGTTCACCAACCGCCGTATCGCGCCGCGCGCGCGCGAACACGTGCTCGACAGCTTCTTCGGCTTCCTCGAAGCCCTCGGCATCCGCGAGCGGCTGCTGCGCTGGGACCTGCCGTTGCCCGAGGATGCGCGCGCCTATGCGGCGCGCCTGGTCCCCGACCGTCAGCCCACGCTGGTCATTAGCCCCTGCTCGAGTCACCCGCTGCGCAACTGGCTGCCATTGCGCTACGCCGCCGTCGCCGAGCACGCGGTCACTCGACACGGCATGCGCGTGATCCTGGCCGGCGGGCCGAGCGAGCTCGAACGGCGCACGGGGGCCGAGATCGAGCGCGCCTGCGGCGTGCCCTTGACCAACCAGATCGGCCAGGACACTCTGCCGCAGCTGCTGGCGCTGCTTGCCCGGGCGCGGTTACTCGTGACCCCGGATTCCGGACCCGCGCACATGGCGACTATGGTCGGCACGCCGGTCGTCGGCCTGTACGCGGCCACCAATCCCGCACGCAGTGGCCCCTACCTCTCCCGGGGCTGGTGCGTGGATGCCTACCCGGAGGCGGCACGCGTCTTTCGCGGCGTCGAAGCCGAGCAGCTGCCCTGGACGCACAAGATCGAGGAGCCCGGGGTCATGGACCTCATCCGGGTCGATCAGGTGACCGGGAAGATTGACGCCCTGCTCGCGGGCGCGAGTGACCGATCCTAGTCAGCCGACGCGGCGTTCGCGGCGAACACACAAGTGCCGGCGTAGGTGAACATGGGGTTGCCATTGCCGTCCTTGCCGCTGCCGGACACCTCCAGCTCACAGCGTGCCGCGGGACCGCCGAGGTGGCGCACCAGGTGTACCTGACCGTGCTCGGAACCGGTCGCCAGATTCGCCTCAAACACAAAGCGATCATCGTAGAGCATCACCGGCTCGGATCCGGCAATAGTCCCGGAGTAGACTTGCCTGCCAGTGTTGGTAAGTTTCCCGTGCGCAGAATCGATGCGTGTCGTCACCTGATAGAGCACGCGCCCATGCAGGTCGCCTTCCAGTTCCACTACCGCGGTGCTGATGCGGGTCAGGCCGGCCGGTGTCTTCTGCTCTGAGTGCACCAGAGCACCGTCCATGCGGTCCACCCCGTGGCCGGCGACCTGAATCGTGCGCTGCGAAGTCCCGACCGCCAGCGCACGCGAGTGGACGAGCGCGATGCCCAGGGCACACAAGGCCGCGGCGGTGCAGACCATACGGACAGCCGATGAACCGCTCATTTCCAGTCTCCTTCGCGCACGTGATCGTCGCAGTACTTGCCAGCGAGGATAGCCTGCGAGCGCGCCCCTGGGTCGCGCGCGGAGGTGCAGTGGCCCGCCGTGGCCCCAAGTGGCCGCAAGTGGCCGCCGCCTACGCGGACGCTGTGTTGGCAGTGGCCGCCGCATGAGCCCTGCCGCTGAACAATTGAATTCCTGGAAGGAGATCGCCCGCTATCTTAAGCGCAGCGTGCGCACCGCGCGCCGTTGGGAAGGCGCGGAGGGTTTGCCCGTGCACCGGCACGTGCATAACAGCCGTGCGAGTGTCTATGCCATGCCCTCGGAGATCGATGCCTGGCGTCAGTCGCGCGCCCAGGCCCCGCGGGCGGCGGCTGCGCCGGGGCCTGCTGTCGCCACCACGTCGATCGCCGTACTGCCATTTCGAAACCTCAGCGCCGAAGCGGCGAACGAATATTTTGCGGCCGGGCTCACCGAGGAAATCACCACCCGGTTGTCCCAGGTGCAGGCACTGCGCGTAACCTCCCGCACCTCGGTGCTCGCCCTGGGTGGCTCCGCCAGCACAGCCACCGCCATTGCGAAGCTGTTACGCACCCGCTACCTGCTACAGGGTAGCGTGCGCCGCTTCGGGCCGCGGCTGCGGATATCGGCCCAGCTCATCGACGCAATTGGCGATGCGCATCGCTGGGCCGACAGTTTTGAAGGCGACGTGGGCGACGTATTTGCGATGCAGGAGAAGCTGGCCCGCCGCATCGTAGCGGCCCTCAGGGTTCATCTGACTCCCGGCGATGAACAGCGGCTCGCCGCGCGCGGCATCCGCAGTGTGGCGGCCTACGAGCTGTATCTGCGGGCGCGGCAGCAGGGCTGGCGCTGGCGGCGCGACGCGATTGACCGCGCGGTGCAGTTGCTGGATGAGGCACTGCGCATCGAGGGCGACAGCGCGCCGCTGTACGCCGCGCTCGGGGTCGCGCACTTGCAGTATCGCGAGGCCGGCATCGATCTGAGTGAGCGGCCACTGCAGCAGGCGGACCGGTGCGCTACCCAGGTGCTTGCGCTTGAGCCGGGCTCGCCCGCGGCCCTGCAGCTGCGCGGCTGGATCCACTACTCGCGCGGGCGCATCGGGTCTGCCGTCCGCGACCTGAATGAGGCCCTCGCCAGCGAACCCTACAATGCCGACACGCTGCTGCTGCTGTGCAATTGCTACCTCATCTCCGGACACGTGACGACGGCCCGGCCGCTGCTGCAGCGTCTCGCGAGCGTCGACCCGTTGACGCCCATCAGCCTGTGCATGCCCGCATTTGCCGACGTCATGGAGGGCAAGTTTGCGCGCGCGCTCAAGCCGTATCGGCAGATGTTCGAGCTGGATCCGGCGAATCCGCTGGCGCGGCTCTTCTACGTGTGGGTGCTGATCCTCAACCGCCGGCCGCGCCAGGCACGTGCGCTCGTCGCCGGCTGTCCGGCGGACCTGCACGACACGCTCAGCGGCTGGGTCATGCGGCTGCTCGTCGCGGCCGCGGCCGGCCAGCTCGAGAAGGCGCCCGCTCCGCTGCCGGCCGCCCTGGAAGCGCTCGCCGCCGCGACCGATATGTTTCCGCGCTTCCTTGCGCAGGCGTTCGCGCTCGCGGATCAACGTCCCGCCGCCCTGCGCTGGCTGCGGATCGCCATCGACCGCGGCTTCATCAACTACCCGTTTCTGGCGCGCCACGACCCGTGCCTCAAGCGGCTGCGCCGCGATGCGCGCTTTCAGCGCCTGCTGCGCCTCACCCGGCGACGCTGGGAGAGCTTCCGGCCCTCGGGATCGCAACCTTGAGCGCGGCGGGGTTGTGGTGCCACGCTGCGGATTGCTTAAATGGCGGCACGGTCGATGGGCGTGCGACTTAAGGACGAAGAACCTATGAACGACATCCTGGTTCCCGTTTCCCCGGGGGAGCTGCTCGACAAGATCACCATCCTGCGGATCAAGGAGGCGCGCATCCAGGACGCGGCCAAGGTCGCCAACGTGAAACTCGAGCTGTCGCTGCTGCAGCACACCTGGGACACTTCCGGCTGCGCGGCCGCCGACCTTGGTGCCGACGAGCGTGCGCTGCAGGCCGTGAACGAGCGGCTGTGGGACATCGAGGATCTGATCCGCGACAAGGAAGCGCGCCAGAGCTTTGACCGCGACTTCATCGAGCTGGCACGCTCGGTGTACGTCTGCAACGACGAGCGCGCCGCGATCAAGAAGCACGTCAACCAAGCGCTCGGCTCGCGCCTGGTCGAAGAGAAGTCTTACAAGCAGTACCGCTGAGAACGACCGCTTCAGCGGCGCAACGTGTACTCGGCGCTGCAATAGGGGCACTTGGCCCAGCCGCTGTTCTCGATGGGCAGATAGACGCGCGGATGTGAATTCCACAGATACATCTGCGGCATCGGGCAGCACAGCGGCAGATCCTCCGTGCCCACCTCGTACTGGTTCTGCGCGTTCGGTTCGATGAGCGGCTTCGCCGTCACGGCCATGGAATGCGTTTCTCGCGTATGCCTGTCGCTGGTCTCACGATTATACCCACTCCAGCGCGGCGCGCTCAGGCCGACATCGTCGCATCCCACAACCGTGTCACGGCGACGCGCGTCTCGCGAAACTCGTCGCACGGCCACGATCGGCGCCGTCCCGGCCAGCGACAGATGGTGCGTGCGGGCGCGGTAGGCACGGTAGGCGGCCGTGAGCACGTCCACGTCCGCCTGGCGTCACCAGGGCGGCGGAGGCGACCGATTCGAGCTGGCGAATGGTGTCGGCGAACAGGGCCACGGGGGGATACTCCCGCGCCCACTTCAGCGCCCAGTACTGCGCCAGAAACTCGATGTCGGCGATCCCGCCCGGATCCTGCTTGATGTCGAAATGCTGCGCGTCGCCCTTGGAGAGCTCGCGGCGCATGCGCTCGCGCATGCCGCGCACCTCCTCGAGGAGCGTGTCGCGCCGCACGTGCCGGCACAGCACCTCCATGCGCACCGCTTCGAAGCGCGCGCGCAGCTCCGGCGCGCCAGCCACCGCGCGGGCGTGCAGCAGCGCCTGGTGCTCCCAGGTCCACGCCTCCTCGCGCTGGTACTCGGCAAAGGCTGCGATGTTGGTGACCAGCAGGCCCCCCTTGCCGCTCGGCCGCAGCCGCACGTCAACCTCGTAGAGCCGGCCGGCGGCCGAGTGCATGGTCAGCAGATGCACGATGCGCTGCGCCAGGCGCACGAAGAACACCTGGTTGTCGATCGGCTTGGCGACGCTGGTCTCCTGCTGCTCACCGTGCGAGTCGTGCAGAAACACCAGGTCCAGGTCCGAGCCGTAGCCCAGTTCCATGCCGCCGAGCTTGCCGTAACCGATCGCGCAGATGTTGACGGGCCGCCGCAGCACCGCCTCCCCGCACATCGGCACGCCGAAGAGCGCGGTGATCTGCCGCCATCCCAGCTCCAGCGCGCGCTCGACGATCAGCTCGGCGATGTCGGTGAGCCGGTCGCTCACCTGCATGAGCGGCAGCGTGCCGGTGAGGTCGGCGACCGCCACGCGAAACAGCGCCGCGCGCTGGAACTGCCGCAGCGCCTCGACCTGCTGCTCAGGATCCTCCTCGCGCAGCTGTTCCATGCGCGCCTCGAGGTCACGGGCGAAGTCGGCGCGCTCGGGTCGCTGCGACAGCAGCCGCTCGTCGATGAGCTCATCGAGGAGCAGCGGGTGCGCGGCGATCTGGCTGGCGAGGAAGTCCCCGTGGCGGCACAGCTCCACGAGCCGCGCGCGTGCCGGGCCATTCTCCTGCAGCAGCGCGAAGTAGGCCGAGCGTTGCCCGATCGCCTCGATGATGGCGAGCACGCGCCGCAACACCGGCAGCTGGGCGCTGCTCCTGCTGACCTCGGCCAGGAGCACCGGCAGCAGTGCCTGCAGGCGCCTGCGCCCGGGCTCATCGAGCTTGCGCACCAGCGCCGAGGCGCGCAGCTCGAGCAGCAGCCGTGCCGCCTCGGCACTGTCGCTGAAGCCGGCGTGAGCGAGCGCGGCCTCCAGCGCCGCCGTCTCCGCCTGCGTGTCCCAGAAGCGCCCGAGGTCGATGCGCACCGCGGCCGGGTCGCTGGCGGCGCCGCCGAAGATGACCAGGCGGAAGTGACGGCTGACCGTGGCGCGCTGCTCCTGCAGCTGCCGCAGAAGCGCCGGCCAATCGGCGCAGCCCATCGCCCGCGCTACGCGCTCGCGCCCGGACGCATCCGCGGGCAGCTGGTGCGTCTGCGCATCGCTGAGCATCTGCAGCCGGTTCTCCAGGCGCCGCAGGTACAGGTAGGCGGCGCGCAGCTCCGCGACCGCCGGGGGCGGCAGCAGCCGTGCCTCCCCGAGGCGCTCGAGCGCGAGCAGCAGCGAGGGGGTCTGCAGGCGACGGTCGCGGCCGCCGCGGGTCAGCTGCAGTGCCTGCACGATGAACTCGATCTCGCGGATGCCGCCCGGGCCGAGCTTCACGTGGTCGGCGAGTTCGCGGCGTTCGACCTCACGCTCGATCAGCGCCTTCATCTCCCGCAGGCTCTCGAATACGCCGTAGTCGAGGTAGCGCCGGTAGACGAAGGGGCGCACCGCCGCCGCCTCGACCTCGGCATAGCGCTCCACCCCCGTCACCGGGCGCGCCTTCACGTAGGCATAGCGCTCCCAGTCGCGACCGTGACGCATGAGGTAATCCTCGAAGGAGGCGAAGCTCGCCACGAGCGGCCCGGAGTCGCCGAACGGCCGCAGCCGCAGGTCCACGCGCAGCACGAACCCTTCCGCGGTCGCGGTACCAAGCAGGCGCGCGAGTGCCTGGCCGAGACGCGTGAAGAATTCCTCGTTGGCGATCGCGCGCGCGCCGTCGGTCTCGCCGTGCTCCGGAAACAGCAGCACCAGATCGACGTCCGAGGAGAAGTTCAGCTCGCGCCCCCCGAGCTTGCCCATCGCGATGACAACCAGAGCCTGCAATGCCCCGCCGGCCGAGCGTGGCTGCCCGTAGCGCGCCACGAGTGCAGCGCGTGCGTGTTCGAGCGCGCCGCTGAGGGCCGCATCGGCGAAGTCGGTGAGCTCCTCGAGCGTCTGCGGCACCGTCGCCCAGCCCGCCAGGTCGCGCCAGGCGATGCGCACGAACTCATAGCGTCGCCAGCGCCGCAGCTGCGCCATGAACGGTGCCTCGGGACCGGCGGGGTCGGCCGCGACCGCGGCCCGCGCGGCATAGTCCGCGCGCGTCAGCCGCCGCGCCAGGTCGCCGCTGCCCAGCAGCTCCCCGAGCAGCTGCGGATCGCGCGCGCAGGCGTGGGCCACGAAGTCGCTGGCGGCCATGACGCCCACGAGCGAGTCGCGCACGGCCATCGGGGCGGCGGCGAGCGCCTCGTGATTGGCCGGGTGCGCGAGCAGCGCCTCGAAGGCGCGCGCGAGAAGGCCGGAGAGCTCGGGACTGATCCCCGCGGGCGGGGTCAGTTCCAGATATTGCCCCCCAGGTCGTGGAAGGTCGAGGAGTCGAGACGGCGGCTCAGGCCGATGAAGTGCGAACCCTCGGCGTAGACCTGCGCGCCCTCGGAGGCATCGATCGAGCCGGCGTCGCCTTCGATCAGGCTGTTGTCGATGTGCACGTTCGCGTGGCGCGCAAGCACGCCCACGCCGGTCGCGCTGATGTGGCTGTTGGTGATGTGGATCTCGCAGCCGTCCTCGGCGCTCACCGCATCGCCGTCGAATTCCAGGTTGCGGTTGTCGATGTGCAGCAGCCGCGAACCCTGGCAGATGATTGGCTCGCGCCGCCGCTCGATCGCCGCGCTGGTGACGCCGGTATCACGCCGGCGCGCGCCGCCGCTGGGGCTCGCGGCGCCCGCCGCCGCCTGGATGCTGAAGCCCGGCCCCGATTGCAGGCGTGCACTCTGCGTCCCCGAGGACGCCTCGATGCTGTATCCGGGGCCGGTCTCGAGCACGTGCGCCCCGCTCGCCCGCGGCGCGGGTGCAGGCGGCGCTGGGGCGGCCGCGCCGCCGTCGGCGGCGGCCGGGGGCACCGCGGGCGCTGCCGTGGCAGCGGTCACCTCACGCGTCTCCGCGTTCGCCGGCGCCGCAGTCGCAGTCGCAGTCGCCGCGGGCGCGACTGCGGTCGCGGCCGTCAGGTCACCCACCAGCTGGTCAACGCGCACGATGCGCACCTCACCGGTGTCTTTTACCCGCACCGTGAACGTGCGCGTCTGTGCGTCGGATGCGACCACCTCGATCTGGCCGTTGCGCTCGAGCGCAGCGCGCGCCCAGTTCATCTCATCCTGGCCGCCGCGGGCGCAGGCGGCGAGCAGCACCAGAAGGGCGCACGGAGCCAGCGACTGCGCGCGCGAAACAAGCGTTGCCATAGGCGATCTCCTCATGGGGCGACGATAAACCTCGCGGGGGGCGCGGGGAAGTAGTCACGTGCCGGAGGGTGCCGGAGGAGTGCCGAAAAAAAACAGGCCCCGGTGAAGGGGCCTGCGAGGAATGCGCGGAATAGGGGGTCTTGTCCCGCGACTTTCGGGATCCGGGCCGGCTGTGTGCCGGCCGCGAACCCTTAACTGTTATGTAAAGACTAGCGGGCGTTGCGGCTGGAATCGATACCTCTTTAGAGAGGGCCGTTCCCGGCGCACGCGGCCTCACGGCCTCCTTACATGTCCATGCCGCCCATGCCGCCCATGCCGCCCGGAGGACCGCCGTGGCTGTGGTCCTCGTCCTTGGGAGCCTCGGCCACCATGACCTCGGTCGTGAGCAGCAGCCCCGCCACGGAGGCGGCGTTCTGCAGCGCAAGACGGGTCACCTTGGTCGGATCGAGGATGCCCGCTTCGAGCATGTCCCCGAACTCGCCGTTGGCGGCGTTATAGCCGAACGAGCCTTTCCCTTCCTTGACGCGATTGAGGATGACCGCGGCGTCTTCGCCGGCGTTGTCGACAATCTGGCGCAGCGGCTCTTCGATCGAGCGCGACAGGATGCGCACGCCGACCGTCTGGTCCTCGTTGGCACCTTCGAGCTTGTCCAGCACGCGCTGGGCGCGGATCAGCGCCACACCGCCGCCGGGAACGACGCCCTCTTCGACCGCCGCACGCGTGGCGTGCAGGGCGTCCTCGACGCGGGCCTTCTTTTCCTTCATCTCGATCTCGGTGGCAGCCCCGACCTTGATCACGGCGACGCCGCCGGAGAGCTTGGCAACGCGCTCCTGCAGTTTCTCCTTGTCGTAGTCGGAGGTGGCCTCCTCGGCCTGCTGACGGATCGACTCGATGCGCGCCTTGATGTCGCTGCCCTTGCCGGCGCCGTCAATGATCGTGCTGTTCTCTTTCTCGACGAGGATCTTCTTGGCCTCACCCAAGTCGTTGATCGTCGCCTTCTCCAGCGACAGCCCGACCTCGTCGGAGATCACGGTGCCACCGGTGAGGGTGGCGATGTCCTGCAGCATGGCCTTGCGGCGATCGCCGAAGCCCGGGGCCTTCACGGCCGCGACCTTGAGGATCCCGCGGATGTTGTTCACCACCAGCGTCGCGAGCGCCTCGCCCTCGACGTCCTCGGCGATGACCAGCAGCGGACGACCCGACTTGGCCACGCCCTCGAGCAGCGGCAGCAGCTCGCGGATGTTGGAGATCTTCTTGTCGACCAGCAGGATCACCGGCTTCTCGAGCTCGACGGTCTGGTTGGCCTGGTTGTTGATGAAATACGGCGAGAGGTAGCCGCGGTCGAACTGCATGCCTTCCACGACATCCAGTTCATTCTGCAGGCCCGAGCCCTCCTCGACCGTGATCACGCCTTCCTTGCCGACCTTCTCCATCGCTTCCGCGATAGTCTTGCCGATCGACTCGTCGGAATTCGCCGAGATCGTGCCAACCTGGGCGATGGCCTTGGAGTCCTTGCACGGCTTGGAGAGCTTCTTGAGTTCCTCCACCGCCACGATGACACCCTTGTCGATGCCACGCTTGACGTCCATCGGGTTGCGGCCCGAGGCGACGGCCTTGAGGCCCTCGCGGATGATCGCCTGCGCGAGCACGGTGGCAGTCGTGGTGCCGTCGCCGGCCTCATCGGAGGTGTTGGAAGCGACTTCCTTCACCATCTGCGCGCCCATGTTCTCGAATTTGTCCTTGAGCTCGATCTCCTTCGCGACCGACACACCGTCCTTGGTGACGGTGGGGGCGCCGAAGCTCTTCTCGAGCACGGCATTGCGGCCCTTGGGGCCGAGCGTCGCCTTTACGGCGTTAGCGAGAATGTTGACGCCCCGGAACATGCGGGCGCGAGCATCGTCGCTGAAACGTACTTCTTTGGCAGCCATTGTCGTGCTTCCTCTTACTTGCCTTCGATCACGGCCATGACGTCTTCTTCACGCATGACCACGAGATCGTCACCGTCGACCTTGACCTCAGTTCCGCTGTACTTGCCGAACAGGATCTTGTCGCCGACCTTGACGTCGAGAGGACGGACAGTGCCATCCTCGAGAATCTTGCCTTTACCGACCGCTACAACCTTTCCCTGCACCGGCTTTTCCGCTGCGGTGTCGGGAATGATGATGCCGCCCGGTGAGGTACGATCCTCTTCCAGGCGCTTGATGATTACGCGGTCATGAAGAGGACGAATCTTCATGGTGTACGCTCCTTAAACCTTGAGTGATTGGGATTGAGCCCGGACTGCTGTTAGCACTCGCCCGGTGCGGCTGCTAATGATAGGGAGCGATCCTTGGATTTCAAGTCCGGAAGCGATTTTTCCCTCTCCCTGGCGGCTTCCTGGGGGCGCAGCCTTGAGGGAATCCGGAACGGCGGCCGAGCGCCAAAGATGAACTGCAGTTCCTGCCCGAAATCCAATAGGTGGGCTATAAAGGCCGGCAGGATCGGGTCGATCTTGCGCTAGGGTGTGGGGCCGTGAAAGCGATTAGACATATTCTAAGCTGGCTGGTGCTGGGGCTCGCCGTGCACGCGCACGCGGGCGCGTCCGGGACCGATCCGGCGGGGGCGGCGGCCCCGGCGGGCGGCCTGGACGCCATCATGAAGGGCTCCCGGGCATCGGGGGACAACTTCCTGCCGGTGGACGTGGCCTTCCGTTTCGACGCGGTCGCCGCCGGCGGCGATCAGGTGCGCCTCAACTGGGAAATCGCCGACGGCTATTACCTCTATCGCGCCCGCATCAAGGTCTCCACCAGTGCCGCCAATGTGCACCTGGGCGCGCCGCAGATGCCCGCCGGCCAGGTGAAGAACGACGAGTACTTCGGCCGCCAGGAGGTCTACCACCACGAGCTCATCGCCACCGTACCGGTCGCCCGCACGGCCGGCGGGGCGCTGGAGGTGCCCGTGCAGGTGAGCTATCAGGGCTGCGCGGATGCGGGCCTGTGCTACCCGCCGCAGACCAAGACCATCAACGTGCGACTGCCCGCCGGCGCGAGCAGCACCTCCGGATCACCCGCCAGCGGCGCCGGCAATGCCAGCGGCGCGCAGAGCGACCAGAACTGGTTCGCCACGCAACTGCGCAACGACGGCCCCCTGGTGATGGTCGGCCTCTTCTACCTTGCCGGACTGGCCCTGGCGTTCACCCCCTGCGTGCTGCCGATGGTGCCGATCCTGTCCGGGATCATCTTCGGCGGCGGCCGCCACGTCACCACGGCGCGCGCCTTCACGCTCTCGCTTACCTATGTGCTCGGGATGGCCATTACCTATACGGCCGCTGGTATCGCCTGCGCGGCGGCCGGCAAGCAGGTGCAGGCGCTCTTCCAGCAATGGTGGGTGCTCACGCTGTTCGCCGCGCTGTTCGTGGCGCTCGCCCTGTCCATGTTCGGCCTGTTCACGCTGCAGATGCCGGTGATGCTGCAGACGCGGCTCGCCAACATCAGCAACCGCCAGTCGGCCGGCAGCTACGGCGGCGTTGCCGTCATGGGGGCGCTGTCGGCGCTCATCGTGACCACCTGCGTCGGTCCGGCACTGGTCGGGGCGCTGCTGTTCATCAGCCAGACCGGGCAGATGGTGCGCGGCGGTGCGGCGCTGTTTGCCATGAGCATCGGCATGGGGACGCCCCTGCTGCTCGTGGGCGCCTCGGCCGGCAAGTTCCTGCCCAAGGCGGGGCCCTGGATGGACCTGGTGAAGAAGATCTTCGGCGTCATGATGCTCGCGGTCGCGGTGTGGATGCTGGCGCGCGTGGTGCCCGAGCGCCTCACGCTCATCCTGTGGGCCGTTACCGACGCTGGTGCTGGCGTGGCTCCTGTGGCGCGAGCTGCGCTCGCGCACGCCGCTCGCCTGGGGCCTGAAAACCCTCGGGGCGGTGGCGGGTGTCTACGGCGTGACGCTGCTCGCAGGCGCGGCGCTGGGCGCCAGCGACCCGCTCGCCCCCCTGCCGCTCTTTGCCTCGAAGACGCACGAACTGCGCTTCCGGGCCGTACGCTCGCTCGCAGATCTTGACCGCGAGGTGTCACAGGCCAAGGCGCAGGGCAAGAGTGTGTTGCTCGACTTCTCCGCCGCCTGGTGCACCTCCTGCAGGGAAATGGAACGCTACACCTTCACCGATCCGTCCGTGCAGCAGGCGCTCAGGGGCACGGTGCTGCTGCGTGCCGACGTCACGGAGAACAACGCCGATGACCAGGCGCTGCTGAAGCGCTTTGGCATCTTCGGGCCGCCGACGATTGCCTTTTACGGCAGCAACGGCGCTGAGCGCGCGCAGTACCGTGTCGTCGGCTACATGAAGGCCGACGCGTTCGCGGCGCGCACCCGGGCGGCGATCAACCCCACCTCGTGAGCGCCCCCGTCCCGGCGCCGCGCCGCCTCCCCGGCGTTCTGCTCGGCGTGGGTCTCGTGGCGCTGTGCGCGACGGGCGGCTTCCTGGCCTACCACGCGACGCGACCGGAGCGCGCGCGTCTGTACGCGGACCCCGTGGCGGCCCCGGCGGCACAGTCCGCGGGGCCACCCCCGGCCCAGGCCCGCAAGATCCCCGAGGAGCTGCCGGCGATCGCTCTGCCCACAATCGGGGGGACTCTCACGACGCTCCAGGCCTTCCGCGGAAAGCTCCTGGTGGTCAATTTCTGGGCGACCTGGTGCGAGCCCTGCCGGCGCGAGATTCCCCTGCTGCAGAGACTTCAGCGGGAACATGCCGGCAATGGGGTCGAAATAGTCGGCATCGCCGTCGATCATCGCGCGGACGTGCTCAAATACGCCGCGGAACAGCACATGACCTATCCGCTGCTGGTCGGCGAGCAGGGAGGCCTGGAAATGGTCAATGCGCTCGGGATGGACACGGTACTGCCTTTCTCGGTCTTCGCGGACCGCAGTGGCCGTATTGTCACGCTCAAGATTGGGGAGCTGCATGCCAACGAAGCGGAATTCATCCTCGCGCGGATGACCGACCTCGATCAGGGACGGCTGGGTCTGGCGGCCGCCCGGGAACAGATTGCGGCCGGAATTGCCCGGCTGAGCACCGGCCGCAGCCCCGCCGCAGGCTCACAGTCAAATTAGACCGTTTCTGACCAGATTCCGGCCATTCGGCACCGGAGGGTGCCAAATGGGCGCGAATTGCGCTACATTCGCCGCGCGCTGCTTGCTATACGATCGTATAAGAGACCGAAAGGCCCATGGCCCGCCTGTTGCTGCTGAACGGCCCCAATCTCAATCTGCTCGGCACACGCGAACCGACCGTCTACGGCACGGACTCGCTGCAAAGCATCGAGACGCGTGCGGCTGCCCTGGCCGGCGAACTGGGGCACGAACTGCTCGTCTTTCAGAGCAATGCGGAACATGAGTTGATCGAGCGCATCCACCGCGCCAAGACCGAAGGGGTGGTGTTTGCCGTCATCAATCCGGGGGGCTTCACCCACACGAGCATCGCGCTGCGCGACGCGCTGCTGGGCACCGCAACTGGCATTCATCGAGGTGCACCTGTCCAACACGCACGCGCGCGAGGCCTTCCGGCGCCACTCCTACTTCTCCGACATCGCCGTGGGGGTCATCTGCGGCCTCGGGCGCGTTCGGCTACGAGGCGGCGATCCGCGCCGCCGCCGTGCGGCTCGCCCGCCCAGCCTGACAGCGCACCAGAGACCAAAACACAATCGCTTCGAGATTTGGGGGGCAGTCCCGGCATGGATATTCGCAAAATCAAGAAACTGATCGAGCTGCTGGAGGAATCCGGCATCGCGGAGATCGAGATCAAGGAGGGGGAGGAGGCGGTGCGCATCAGCCGCATGCCCGTGGCCGCAGCGACGCACGTCGCCCCGCAGCTGCGCCGGCGGCCGTCGTGCCGCTCGCCGCGGCACCCGGCGCCGGCGGCCCGGAAGCTCCCTCACCCAAGCCCAAGAGCAACGAGCACGTCATCACCGCCCCGATGGTGGGCACGTTCTATGCCTGCCCTTCGCCCGGAGCCAAGGCCTTCGTCGAGATCGGCGATGAGATCAAGGTCGGGCAGGTGCTGTGCATCATCGAGGCCATGAAGATGATGAACCAGATCGAGGCCGACAAATCCGGGCGCATCGCCTCGATCATGGCGAGAAACGGCGACCCGGTCGAGTTCGGCCAGCCGCTGTTCGTCGTCGAATAAGTCTCCCGCATGCTCGAGAAGCTCGTTATCGCGAACCGCGGCGAGATCGCGCTGCGCATCCTGCGGGCCTGCCGCGAGCTGGGCATCAAGACCGTCGCGGTGCACTCGACGGCCGACTACAGCCTCAAGCACGTGCTGCTGGCGGATGAGTCGGTGTGCATCGGGCCGCCGCCCTCCTCGCAGAGCTACCTCAACATGCCGGCCATCATCTCGGCCGCCGAGGTCACCGACTCGGTCGCGCATCCACCCCGGCTACGGCTTCCTGTCCGAGAACGCGGACTTTGCCGAGCGCGTCGAGAAGAGCGGCTTCGTCTTCGTCGGCCCCAAGGCCGAGACCATCCGCACGATGGGCGACAAGGTCTCGGCGATCAAGGTGATGAAGTCGCACGGCGTGCCGTGCGTGCCGGGCTCCGACGGCCCGCTCGGGGAGGACCCGGACGAGAACCTGCGCGTCGCGCGCGACATCGGCTACCCGGTGATCATCAAGGCCTCCGGCGGCGGCGGCGGGCGCGGCATGCGCGTGGTGCACACCGAGGCCTCGCTCCTGAACGCCATCGGCATCACGCGTGCGGAAGCGCGCGCCGCCTTCGGCAACGACCAGGTCTACATGGAGAAATTCCTGGAGAAGCCGCGCCACATCGAGTTCCAGGTGCTGGCGGACGGCTACGGCAACGTCATCCATCTGGGCGAGCGCGACTGCTCCATGCAGCGGCGCCACCAGAAGGTCATCGAGGAGGCCCCGGCCCCGGGGATCACGGCGCGCCAGCGGCGCTTCATGGGCGAGCGCTGCGTGGAAGCCTGCCGTGCGGTCGGCTACCGCAGCGCCGGCACCATGGAGTTTCTCTACCAGGATGCCGAGTTCTACTTCATCGAGATGAACACCCGCATCCAGGTCGAGCACCCGGTGACCGAGCTGATCACCGGCATCGACCTGGTGAAGGCGCAGCTGCTGATCGCCGCCGGCGAGCGCCTGCCGTACACCCAGAGCGATGTGCAGTTCCGCGGCCACGCGATGGAGTGCCGCATCAATGCCGAGGATCCCAAGACCTTCATGCCCTCCCCGGGCCCGATCCGGCTGTGGCACGCCCCCGGCGGCCCGGGGATCCGCGTCGACAGCCACGTCTACTCCGGCTACAACGTGCCGCCCTACTACGACTCGCTGATCGGCAAGCTGATCGCACACGGCGACACGCGCGACACGGCGATCGCGCGCATGAAGAACGCGCTCGCCGAGATGGTGATCGAGGGCATCAAGACCAACGTCGCGCTGCATCAGGAGATCTGCAATCACGCGGCCTTCCAGAAGGGCGGCACCGACATCCACTACCTGGAGCGCCGACTCGGTCTGCGCTGAAGCTCCGCCGTGGCCGCCTTCCTCGAGCTGTCATTCGCCCTCGGCGCACTGGACGCGCAGGCCGCCGAGGACGCCTGCTTCGCCTGCGGCGCAAGCGCCGTCACGCTGCGCGGATGCCGCGGATGACCCGGTGCTCGAGCCGCTGCCGGGAGAAGCTGCGCCTGTGGCCGCCACACGCGCCTGAAGGCCCTGTTTCCGGCAGCCCGCCGCAGGCGCCGGACTCGCCGCCCGGCTCGGCGCGCGCAGCTGGGCGTCGAGCCGCCAGCGGCATCGCCGCGCGCGCGGTCGCGGATCGCGTCTGGGAGCGCGAGTGGCTCAAGGACTTCCATGCCATGCGCTTCGGGGCGCGGCTGTGGGTGTGCCCGCACCACGAGCCGGTGAGCGACCCTGAGGCGATCGTGGTCGCGCTCGACCCGGGGCTCGCCTTCGGCACCGGCACGCACGCCAGCACCGCGCTGTGCCTCAGCTGGCTCGATGCGCCATGGCGCCACCGGCGCGCGCGTCATCGACTTCGGCTGCGGCTCGGGGGTGCTGGCGCTCGCGGCCGCCAAGCTCGGGGCGCGCGCCGTGCACTGCTTCGACATCGATCCCCAGGCGCTGCTCGCGACGCGCGAGAACGCTGCGGCCAACGCGGTCGGGCACCGGGTGCAGGTGCACGCCCGCGGCAGAGGCGCTGCCCGACGGCGTCGAGTGCTGCTCGCCAACATCCTGTGCAGCACGCTGTGCGACGCTGGCGCCGCGGTTCGCCCGGCTGGTGCGCCCGCAGGGCACGGCGCTGCTCGCCGGGATTCTCGAGCACGAGGTGGCGGAGGTGACAGCCGCTTACACGCCGTGCTTTGATGTCGCCCGACTGGGCGGCGCGCGATGGCTGGGTGGCGCTTGGCGCCCGACGCCGCTGACCCTTGCGCGCCCGTCATGTTCACAGTCTGCCCAAAATGTGCCCTCACCCTGGTCGTCACCGCCGCGGACCTGCGTGTCGCGCAGGGCTACGTGCGCTGCGGGCGCTGCTCGAGCGTGTTCAACGCGCTCGCGCGGCTCACCGAGGAGCGCCGGCGGCGCGAGCCTGCCGGCGGCTGAGGCGGTCGCGGCCCTCGAGCGCGCGGCGGCGCAGGCCGAAGCGGCCGCAACGCCGGTGCAGGAGCCGGCGGCCGAGGCCGCAGCCGCGAGCGAGGACGCGCCGGAGCCACGCGCGCTTGCCGAGGAAGATTTCCCCCCCGATGAGGCGCTCGAGTTCAATCCGGCCACCACGGATGTGAACTCGGTGTTCGTGCAGCCGCCGCCGGATCCGCAGTGGACTGCGGCCACGGGTTCATTTAAGGCACTGATCGCCGCCAACGACGACGCCGGTGCCACCAGCGCCGCTCACGGACGGGTCGGTCGATGTGGAAATCGACGCCGCGTTCTTTGCCTCCATGCTGAGCGCGGAAAGCGTCCCGAACCCTCCCCAGCCCGTGCCCGTACCCGGGCCCGCAACCCCGACCGAGCCGGTGGCGCGGGCAGCACGACCGGCGACGCGTGCCACCCCGCTACCCACGCCAGCTCCCACGGCCGGCACCCGCGCCGGCCCCGCGTCGCGGCAACCCCGGTCCGCACGGGCGCCCGTACCCGTATTCGACCGCGCGGATGCCGATGGTGACGGTCTCATCCTCAAGGAGGAGTCCTTCGCGAAGTCCCCGGGCGCGCAGGAACCCGACGACGAGGACGCACAGACGCAGACCGCGCAGCCGCTCAGCCCGCTCGGGCGCCTGCGCGAGCATGGCTGGTCACTGGGTGCCCTGGTTGCGCTGCTGCTGCTCGGCGCGCAGGTGGTGAATCACTCCCGTGACGAACTCGCGGCGAGCGCGCGCTTCAACCGGCCGCTGACGGCGCTCTACGCGCGGCTCGGCGTCACGCTCTTCCCGCGCTGGGACCTGCGCGCCTACGACGTGCGCCAGCTCGGCGCCTCGGCCGAAGCCACCGGCGCCGCCCTGATCACGGTGCGCGCCAGCATCAAGAACGGGGCCGCGCAGCCGCAGCCCCTGCCGCTGCTGCGGGTCACGCTGCAGGACCGCTTCGGCAACCGCATCGCCGCGCGCGACGTTGCGCCCAAGTCCTATCTGCCCCGCGAGCATTCCCGCCGTCCTCTTTCCTAGCCGCCGGCCAGCGCATCGATGCGGAGATGGACTTTGCCGATCCGGGGGCCGAGGCGGTGGGGTTCGAGATCGACGCCTGCCTGCCGGCGCGCGGCGGCGTCAGCCTGCGCCAACGACGCCGCGCTGCGGTAAGCGCGGCGCGCCCATGCCCGTACAGATCGGACCGTTCGCACTGCCCTCGACGGTCGTGCTGGCCCCGATGGCGGGCGTCACCGACCGGCCGTTCCGCGTGCTGTGCCGCCGCCTCGGCGCGGGACTCGCGGCCTCGGAAATGATCAGCGCCGACACGCGGCTGTGGCACACGAGCAAGTCCCGGCACCGCATGGACCACGCCGGCGAAGCCTGAGCCGCGCGTCGTGCAGCTCGCTGGCGCAGACCCGGCGGCGCTCGCGGAAGCCGCGCGCATCAACGTCGCGCTCGGCGCGCAGATCATTGATCTGAATATGGGATGCCCGGCGAAGAAGGTCTGCGGGCGGCTGTGCGGCTCGGCGCTGCTCACCGATGAGCCGCTCGTCGCGCGCATTCTCGAGGCAGTGGTGAACGTCGGTGCAGCGTGCCGGTGACGCTCAAGATCCGCACCGGCTGGGATCGCGAGCACCAGAACGGCGTGAACATTGCATGCATCGCGCAAGACGCGGGAATTGCCGCACTCGCCGTGCACGGCCGCACCCGCGCGGATTTCTACGAGGGCGCGGCGGAGTACGAGACTATTCGCGCGATCAAAGCGCGCGTGCGCATCCCGGTGTTCGCAAACGGCGACATCACTTCAGCCGGAAAAAGCGCGCGAGGTACTTGATTTCACCGGCGCCGACGGAGTAATGATCGGTCGCGCGAGCCACGGCGCACCATGGATCTTCCGTGCTGTCAACGCCCGCGTGCACGAAGGAAATGCGTCGGCGCCACTTCTGCGCGCCGAGGTGCGTGATATTATTCTTGCGACATCTCGACTCGCTGTATCTCTTCTACGGTGAAGAGAGCGGAGTCCGGATGGCGCGCAAACATCTCGGCTGGTATTGCGAGCAACTGCTGCAGGGTCCGACGCAGGTTCGACGGGAACTGATGGCAGCTGCAGACACCGCCGCACAGTTCGCGCACGCGGTGAAGCATTTTGATGACTGGGCGAACGGGGCCGCTGCGGCGGCCTGATCGAGGGTTTCCCCGGGGGGTGTCGCATGACGGCAAAGAAGAAAACTCGCACTCGCGAAGCCGGCGCCGCCAGAGTCCACGGACGGGATCTGCCGCTGCGCAATCACGCCGAACGTGCGCTCAGTGATTACTTCACGAGCCTCAACGGCCACCGGCCGGCGCACCTGTACGATCTGGTGCTGCGCGAGGTCGAGGAACCGCTGTTCCGCGTGGTGCTCGACTACGCGGAAGGCAACCAGAGCCGCGCCGCCGGCATCCTCGGCATCAATCGCGGTACGCTGCGCAAGAAGCTCAAGCAGTTCGGACTTGGCGGCTCCTGAGGCCGCACGTCCTGCGGCCCCGAGCCTGCAGGGCCGCCCGAGGATCTAGAGGCCATGCCGCTGCCGGTTCGCCGCGCACTCCTTTCCGTCTCCGACAAGGCCGGGCTCATCGAGCTGGCGCGCGCGCTCGCGGCAGCGCAAGATCGAGATCCTGTCCACCGGCGGCACCGCGCGGCTGCTCGCGGCGCAGGGCATCCCGGCCACCGAGGTCGCGCGCCACACCGGCTTTCCGGAGATCATGGACGGGCGCGTCAAGACGCTGCACCCGAAGATCCACGGCGGACTGCTGGGGCGCCGCGGCATCGATGATGCCGTCATGGCCGAGCACGGCATTGCGCCGATCGACCTGCTGGTGGTGAACCTCTACCCCTTCGCCGCCGCCATCGAGCGTCCCGACTGCAGCTACGAGGAGGCGGTCGAGAACATCGACATCGGCGGACCCGCCATGCTGCGCGCCGCGGCCAAGAACCACGCCGCCGTGCTGGTGGTCGTGGACCCGGCCGACTACGGCGCGCTGCTCGCGGAGCTCGACGCGCACGGGGGCGGGAGCGAGTTCGCCACGCGCGCGCGCCTGGCCGCCAAGGCCTTCGCCCACACCGCCGCGCTACGACACGCATGGTGGCCGCCTATCTGGGGGCGCGGCACCCGGACGCGCGCACGCCATTCCCCACCGCGCTGGCACTCAGCTACCAGAAGCTGCAGGACCTGCGCTATGGGGAGAACCCGCACCAGCGCGCCGCCTTCTATCGCGACGCCAGCGCGCGCGGCGCCGGCATCGCCACCGCGCAGGTGCTGCAGGGCAAGGAACTCTCCTTCAACAACATCGCCGACGCGGACACCGCCATCGAGTGCGTGCGGCAGTTCCCCGCGCCGGCCTGCGTCATCGTCAAGCACGCCAATCCCTGCGGCGTCGCCACCGCGGCCGCGGTGCGCGAGGCGTACGAAGCCGCCTACCGCACCGACCCGACCTCCGCCTACGGCGGCATCATCGCGCTCAACCGCGAGCTCGACGCCGCCACCGCCGCCGCGATCATCGAACGGCAGTTCGTCGAGGTACTGGCGGTGCCGAGCGTGTCAGCGGAGGCGGTGCGCACGCTCGCCGCGCGGCCCAACGTGCGCGTGCTCGGGCTCGGGGTCGCTTGCACCCGAGGGCAGCACGGCGCTCGAGCTGCGCAGCGTCACCGGGGGACTGCTGCTGCAGGCGCGCGACCTGGCCGATCTTGAGGAGAGCGCGCTCAGGGTGCCGACACGCCGCCAGCCCACCGCGGCGGAACTCGCGGACCTGCGCTTCGCCTGGCGGGTGTGCAAGTTCGTCAAGTCCAACGCCATCGTCCTGGCGCGTGGCGGCGCCACCCTCGGCATCGGCGCCGGGCAGATGAGCCGGGTGTACTCCACGCGCCTCGCGGCCATGAAGGCGAGCGATGAGAAGCTCGCGGTGGAGGGCGCCGTCATGGCCTCGGATGCCTTCTTTCCGTTCCGCGACAACCTCGACGTCGCCGCCGGCTACGGCATCCGTGCCGTCATCCAGCCGGGCGGCAGCCTGCGCGACGCCGAAGTGATCGCCGCCGCCGACGAACACGACATGGCGATGGTGTTCACCGGCATGCGCCACTTCCGGCACTGATGAAGGTCCTGATCGTCGGCGGCGGCGGCCGCGAGCATGCGCTCGCCTGGAAATGCGCGGGCGCCGCGCGCGTGCGCGAAGTGCTCGTCGCCCCCGGCAACGCCGGCACGGCGCAGGAGCCGAAGGTGCGCAACGCCGGCGTGCCGGCCGAGGACATCCCGGCACTCGTGGCGCTGGCGGTGCGCGAGCGCGTCGACCTGACGATCATCGGGCCGGAGGGCCCGCTCGTGGCCGGCGTCGTGGACGCATTCCAGGAGCGCGGCCTCGCCTGCTTCGGACCGCGGCGCGCGGCGGCCCAGCTTGAGGGCTCGAAGGCCTTCACCAAGGAATTCCTGCGCCGCCACGGCATCCCGACCGCGCGTTCCGCGACCTTCACGCGCGCAAGCTTCGATGCCGGCTGGGTGCGCGCGCAGCGCACACCGCTCGTGGTCAAGGCGAGCGGGCTCGCGGCCGGCAAGGGTGTCGTTATCGCGCCGGACAGCGCCGCAGGCCCTCGCCGCGGCGCAGGCGATGTTCGCCGGCCAGTTCGGCGATGCCGGCGAGCAGGTCGTGATCGAGGAGTTCCTCGGAGGCGAAGAGGCGAGCTTCATCGTCATGGCCGACGGGACGCACATCCTGCCGCTCGCCACCTCCCAGGACCACAAGCGCCTCGCCGACGGCGACCGCGGGCCCAACACCGGCGGCATGGGCGCCTACTCCCCCGCACCGGTCGTCACCGCCGCCCAGCACGCGCGCATCATGCGCGAGGTGATCGAGCCTGCGATCCGCGGGCTCGCCGCGGACGGCCTGCCCTACACGGGGTTCCTGTACGCCGGCATCATGGTCGCCCCCGACGGCACGCCCAACGTGCTCGAGTTCAACTGCCGCCTGGGCGACCCGGAGACCCAGCCGGTGCTGATGCGCCTCACCTCGGACCTGACCCGGCTGTGCGAGGCGGCGCTCGCCGGCCGCCTGGATCGCGAGCCGGTGCAGTGGGATCCGCGCCCGGCGCTCGGGGTCGTGCTGGCCGCGGCCGGCTACCCCGACAGCGTGCGCAAGGGTGACGTCATCGAGGGGCTGGACGCCGCCGCGCGGCTGCCCGGCAAGATCTTCCACGCCGCCACCCGCCTCGAGGGGGAGCGGGTGGTCACGAGCGGCGGGCGCGTCTTGTGCGCGGTCGGCCTGGGGGCAAACGTCGCGGCGGCGCAGCGCGAGGCCTACGCGCTCGCGCAGGTGGTGCGCTTTGCGGGCATGCAGCTGCGGCACGACATCGGCTACCGCGCGATCGAGCGCGAACTGGCCGCACGGCGCCCGTGACTCACTGGGACTTCCCCGGGCCGCATCTCGTCGAGCTCGCCGTGCGCGCGGCCGACATCGACGCCTACGGGCACGTCAACAATTCCGTGTATCTCACCTGGCTCGACCGCTGCGCCTGGTCGCACTCTGCCGCGCTCGGCATCCCGCTGGCCGAATGCACGCGCCTGCGGCGCGGCATGGCCGCGCAGCGCATCGAGATCGACTACCTGCGCGCCGCCCTCGCGCACGATGAGCTGCAGGTGGGGACGTGGATCCTGCACAGCGACGGGCGGCTGCGCTGCAGCCGGCGCTTCCAGGTGTGGCGGCCGCGGGACCACCAGACGCTCGCGCGCGCCAGCGTCGAATATGTGTGCATCAACCTCGATTCGGGACGTGCGGTGCGCATGCCGGAGAGCTTCACGCGCGCCTACGTGATCACGGCCCGGCCGCCGGCAGGGGCGCCGCAAGCCTAGTGACGGCGCCGGCGCGGCGCATCAGAAGCTGAAGCGCAGGAACGCCTGGGGACCCTTGATGCTGATGTTCAGGTAACCGCGGAAAGAGGA
Source organism: uncultured Pseudomonadota bacterium (assembly GCA_963806375.1). Taxonomy (GTDB): domain Bacteria; phylum Pseudomonadota; class Gammaproteobacteria; order Steroidobacterales; family Steroidobacteraceae; genus 13-2-20CM-66-19. Next base: position 1,799,146 of record CAWDXW010000003.1, on the reverse strand, counting down.
ACTGCCGTCGTTGGTGAGCGAGCTGCGCGTCTCGGAGTAACCGGCGCCGACGACGAGGTTCGGATTCCAGCGGTACTGGATGTCGGCATGCTCATCGGCGTACCAGCCCTGCGTGCCGCTGATCGTCGCCTTGAGAAAGGCCCCGTGCGCGGTGGCCGACCAGCGGCTCGAGAAGCACCAGACCAGGTCAAAGGGCAGCGCCGGAAAGGGCGACGCCCCGGAGACCTCCTCGTGCAGCGCGATCGTAAAGGGCTGGGCCTGCGTCAGCGTTCCATCCACCTGCAGGAAGTACACCGCAACACCGGTACCGACCTCGAAGCGCTCGTTGCGGATGAAGGAATAGGTATAGGTGATGTTGAACTGCTTATAGTCGAGTGTGCTCGATGCCGGCAGGCCGGCGAGGAACAGTGAATTCTTGAACACGATATCGTTGGCGAGCACCTGATCCCCGGAGCGGTCCTGCTCCAGGTAAGCCATCCGCACCTTGTTGCGGCTGCCCAGGCGGAACATGAACTCGACGGTGCCCTTGTGCAGTGAATCCGGCAGACCCAGGTCCTGTTCGGCGTTCACCACGGTTCCCTGCACGCCTGCGGGACCGACGGTCGGATCGGCGCGCAGCGTGGTGTTCAGCTTCGAGGGGAAGTAGGCAACGCTCGCGGCGAAGCGATCGGTGATCGGGCTCGAGTCTTCGTGTTTTTTCGGCGGCAGCGGCGCCCCTGACTGGGGATCGCGGTCGGCCAGCGCCGCTGCGGCGTAGAGGGCCAGCAACGCCGCGGCGGCCGTGCAGAACAAGCGCATGCGCATGCGCATGATCTTACTGAGCGCGAGGCTTGGGGTGCCAGCGTCGCAGACTGCCGACGTGACGCGAAGCACATCCGCGACCTAACGCTGACCGCGACAGCGGTTTAAACGGGGGAAGGGGGGTTACCCGGGTCCTGAGATTGCTGTTAGGGACCCGGGCCTTATCCGCAGCTTCTAGCGCTTCATGGCCTCGAAAAACTCGCTGTTCGACTTGGTGTCCTTCATCTTGTCGAGCAGGAACTCGATCGCCGCCAGCTCGTCCATCGGGTGCAGGAGCTTGCGCAGGATCCACATCTTGGCGAGCTCGCCCTGGTCGGTGATCAGCTCTTCCTTGCGCGTGCCGGAGCGGTTGATGTTGACCGCAGGGAATACACGCTTCTCGGAGACGCGCCGGTCGAGATGGATCTCGCTGTTGCCGGTGCCCTTGAACTCCTCATAGATCACATCATCCATCTTGGAGCCGGTGTCGATGAGGGCGGTGGCGAGGATCGTCAGGCTGCCGCCCTCCTCGATGTTGCGCGCCGCGCCGAAGAAGCGCTTCGGGCGCTGCAGCGCGTTTGCGTCCACGCCGCCGGTGAGCACCTTGCCCGAGGACGGTACGACGGTGTTGTAGGCGCGCGCCAGGCGGGTGATCGAATCGAGCAGGATCACGACGTCCTTCTTGTGCTCGACCAGACGCTTGGCCTTCTCGATCACCATCTCGGCCACCTGCACATGGCGGGCGGCCGGCTCGTCGAAGGTGCTCGACACCACCTCACCCTTCACCGTGCGCTGCATCTCGGTGACTTCCTCGGGCCGCTCATCGATGAGCAGCACGATGAGGTAGACCTCGGGATGATTGGAGGTGATGGCGGTGGCGATGTTCTGCAGCAGCATCGTCTTACCGGCCTTGGGCGGGGAGACGATGAGGCCGCGCTGGCCCTTGCCGATCGGCGCCACCAGGTCGATGGTGCGGGCGGTCAGGTCCTCGGTGGACCCGTTCCCGCGCTCGAGCTTCAGGCGCTTGGTGGGGTGAAACGGCGTCAGGTTTTCGAACAGCACCTTGCTGCGCGAGCTGTCCGGGGAGTCGAAATTGATCTCGCCGACCTTCAGCAGCGCGAAGTAGCGCTCCCCGTCCTTCGGCGGGCGGATCAGCCCGGAGATCGTGTCGCCGGTGCGCAGGTTGAAGCGGCGGATCTGGCTGGGGCTGACGTAGATGTCGTCCGGACCTGCGAGGTAGGAGCCATCGGCGGAACGCAGGAAGCCAAAGCCATCCTGCAGGATCTCCAGTACGCCGTCCCCGTAGATGTTCTCGCCGTTGCGCGCGTGCGCCTTCAGGATCGAGAAGATGATGTCCTGCTTGCGCGAGCGGGCGAGGTTCTCCAGCCCCATGGACTCGGCGAGCTTCACCAGCTCGTGGATGGGCTTGGACTTCAGCTCCGTCAGATTCATGGAGCTGCGCGATTGCGTCAGCTCCGCGGGACTGATGATCTCGGAGTCGTCCGCATCGAACGGCTCCTGCTCGTGCATCATCTCGTCGGCACGGCCGCCGCCATTGTTGCCCATGTTGCCGCGGTTGCCGTCCCGGTTGCCGTGCCGGGGGCCCTTGTTGGGCCGGTTACGGCCCTGATTGCCGAGGTAGCCTCTCACAGGTTGCTGTCCAGGAAGGCCGAGAGCTGGGATTTGGATACCGCTCCCACCTTCTGGGCCTCGACCGTGCCGTTCTTAAAGAGAATCAGCGTCGGGATACCGCGGATCTTGAACTTCGGCGGGGTTTGGGGATTTTCGTCGATATTGATTTTGGCCACCTTTATGCGGTCGTGATACTCGCCCGCGATCTCTTCGAGGATCGGGGCGATCATCTTGCACGGACCGCACCACTCAGCCCAGAAATCCAGCAATACCGGTTTCTCGGACTTGAGAACGTCCTGAGCAAAAGTAGCGTCTGTAATGTGCACGATGTGCGAGCTGCTCACGCGATTCAACCTCCGTCAGATGCAGGAGCGTGAAAAAGAATTTTTTGAAAAATTGGGGGGTCCGAAGCGGATCGGCAACGGGGTAAGCGAAAAGCGATGCCAGAAACACCCGCTAAACGGTTACACTAATAACTCGTGATTGAGTATGAAAACCTAAGGGAATTAAGGGAACCTGGCTGGCAGGTGCGGACCAGTCGGCCCGCTGTCTTGAACTACCTTGTAGCGCTTCCGGACCACTTTTGCAAGTCTCGGGCCGCCCTGCCGCACCACATTCCAGAACCAATTGATGACTGACGCACACTCTGCATCCGTGACTTTCGCGTCGCTTGGCCTCGTAGATGAGGTCATGGCGGGCATAAAGCAAGCCGGCTTTGTCAACTGCACGCCGATCCAGGCGCAGACGCTGCCGATCGCACTCGCCGGCCGCGACGTCGCCGGCCAGGCACAGACCGGCACCGGTAAAACGGCCGCGTTTCTGGTCGCGATGTACCAGACACTGCTCACGCGTCCGGCGGCGCCCAACCGTCAGCCCACCTCGGTGCGCGCGCTGATCGTGGCCCCGACACGCGAGCTGGCGGTGCAGATCCACCATGACGCGCTCACGCTCGGTGCCCACACCGGCCTCAGGCACTCGGTGGTGTTCGGTGGCATCGATTACGAGAAGCAGCGCACCGAAGTGGGCGCCGGCTGCGAGGTGCTGATCGGCACGCCCGGCAGGCTCATCGACTATTTCAAACAGCACGTGTTCGACCTCAGGCACGCGCAGGTGCTGGTGCTGGATGAGGCCGACCGCATGTTCGACCTAGGCTTCATCGCCGACATCCGCTATCTGCTGCGGCGCCTGCCGCACCCGGAACGCCGCCAGTCGATGCTGTTCTCCGCCACCCTCTCGCACCGGGTGCTGGAGCTCGCCTACGAGCACATGAACAACCCCGAGCTGGTCCGCATCGAGCCGGACAAGATGACGGTCGATCAGGTGCGTCAGCTCATGTACTACCCCTCGATGGAGGAGAAGGTGCCGCTGCTGATCGGGCTGCTGCACCAGAGCGAGGCGGTACGCACCATGGTGTTCGTCAACACCAAGCGCACCGCCGAACGCCTCGAGGCAACGCTCAAGGCCAATGGCTTCGAGGCCCAGGCGCTCTCCGGGGACGTCCCGCAGAACAAGCGTCTGCGCTTCCTGCGCGACTTCCACGAAGGCAAGCTGGCGGTGCTAATCGCCACCGACGTCGCCTCCCGTGGCCTGCACATCCCCGACGTCAGCCACGTGTTCAATTTCGATCTGCCGCAGGATGCCCCCGACTACGTGCACCGCATCGGCCGCACCGCGCGCGCCGGCGCGGAGGGTGACGCCATCAGCTTCGCCTGCGAGGAGTACGCGGTGTCGCTGCCGGAGATCGAGGAGTACGTCGGCCACAAGATCCCCTTCGCCCCGATCGCGCCCGAGCTGCTCGCTACCGGCGTGGTGGCCGGCGCACCCGTGCATCGGGCGTATCGCCCCCATGGCGGCGGTGGCGGGCCGCGCCGCGGCGGGGGCGGCGGCGGTGCCCGTGGTGGTGGCCGCGACCGCAAGGGCGGGCGGCCGCCACCGCGCGGCGGACGGCGCTGACGTGGCACTTGGAACGGCTCTCGGCTAAGCTCAACTTCTTGGCGGCCGCCGCCAACAGCCCCAGGCCGTCCAAGCCCAGCAGCTCAAGAATCCATGGGCACCCCCTGCATGGCGGAAACACCTGACAACGTCGACCGCGAGCTGTTCCGCAACGTGGAAAAGCTGCGGCAGCTGCGTATCGAGCACCGCGACCTCGACGAGGTGATCTATCGGCTGTCGCTGGATCTGCATAACGATGAGTTGCAGTTGAAGCGGCTCAAGAAGCGCAAGCTCCTGCTCAAGGACCAGATCACACGCCTGGAAAGCCAGTTGATTCCGGACCTGAACGCCTGATGGACGGAGCCCAGAGCGCACTGCGCGACGCGCTGGCGCAGCTGACCTCCCTGCCGGTGCTGGTCGGGGTGGTCGCAGTCGCGATCGCCGGAATCGCGGCGATCGGCGTGGCGCGCGCGCTGCGGGTGCGGCGCGCCGATGTCGCCGCCGTGCGCACCCCCCACCTGCTCGATCATGCCCTCGAGGCGGCGATCCTCATCGCCCCGGTCATCGCCGCGCTGGCGCTGCTGGCCGCCGCCCACGTCATGGTGACCCACATGGAGCTGCCCGCGCAGGGCATCGATGGCGCCGCCCGGCTGCTGATGGCGCTCATCGTGGTGCGCCTCGGCGTGTTCGTGCTCGGCGTGCTGCTCGGGCCGGGCTCCTGGGTGCGCACCCGCGAGAGCCGCATCACGCTCATCCTGTGGCTGATCGTCGCCGTGGCCGCACTCGGCTGGCTGGACCTCATCGAGGCCAGCCTGAACCGCATCAGCCTGCTGCCAGGGCGCTCGCAGCTGAGCCTGTGGGCCGTGCTGAAGGGGCTGGTGATCGTCAGCGCCTTCGTCGTGGTCACGAGCCTGATCGCGCGCGCCATCGAGCGCCATGTCATGGGGCTCGATCAGCTCGCGGTCTCCACCCGCGTCGGCGTCTCGAAGTTCACCTACTTCCTGCTGGTAGGGCTCGGCGTCATGCTCGGCATCAACGCCGCGGGCGTCGACGTCACCACGCTCAACGTGCTCACCGGTGCCATCGGCCTCGGCCTGGGATTCGGCCTGCAGGCGGTAGCCAGCAATTTCGTCAGCGGTTTCGTGCTGCTGATGGACAAGTCGATCAAGCCCGGTGACGTCATCAGCTTCACCGGCCAGACCGGCGCCAGCACCGGCAACTTCGGCTGGGTGCAGGAGCTGCGCGGCCGCTATGTCGTGGTACGCGACCGCGACGGCGTCGACACGCTGGTGCCCAACCAGAACCTGATCACGAGCTCGTTCATCAACTGGAGCTACTCCGATCAGCGCGTGCGCCTGAAGCTCCCCGTGACGGTCAGCTACGACGATGACCCCGAGCTCGCGCTGAAGCTGCTGGTGCAGGCGACCGAGAATCACCCGCGCATCCTGCATGAGCCGGCGCCGGTGTCACGTCTGATCAGCTTCGAAGCCAACGGCATGGCACTGGAGATCCGCTTCTGGATCGCCGATCCCGTCAACGGCGTGAACAATGTGCGCTCGGATGTGAACCGCGCCATCTGGCGCATCTTCCGCGAGCACGGCGTGCGCATCCCGGTGCCGCAGCAGGAGACGCGCCTCCTCGATGCCCGTCAGCGCCCGCCACCCCTGCCGCCCTCGCCCGGAGCGCTGGGGCTCGATCAACAGGCCGACTGAGTCAGGTAGCGCGCCGTGCCGCTGGTGATTGCTCCTCACGTGGAGCTTCCCGACCGCGACCTCATGCTCACCTTCGTGCGCGGGTCGGGCCCGGGCGGCCAGAACGTCAACAAGCTCGCCACCGCCGCCCAGTTACGCTTCGACCTCGCCGGCTGCGCCGCGCTCACCGCGGAGGTGAAGGCGCGCCTGCGCGCGCTCGGCGGCCGGCGGCTCACCGCCGAGGGCGACCTGCTCATCATCGCCCGCAACCAGCGCACCCAGGAGGGCAACCGTCGCGAGGCCGAAGCGCGCCTCGCCGATCTCATCCGCAAAGCGCTGGTGGCGCCCAAGACACGGAAGCCCACCCGCCCCTCACGCGCCGCGCGTGAGCGGCGTCTCACGCAAAAGACGCACCGGCAGGCCACCAAGCGCCTGCGCGCCCGGCCCGGCTCGCATGACTGATGGCGCGCGCCCGGCGCTAGACTGACGGGCATCGCCTCCGGCGCGGAGACCGGCATGTCCGCGGCTATCATGGCCTTTCTGCATCACCTGGCGGCCTTCACCGTCGTGGCCGCGCTCGGCGTCGAGTTCGCGCTGTTCACCCCGCCACTGTCACTCGCACAGGCGCGCAGGCTGCAGCGCACCGACTCGATCTTCGGCGTGGCGGCCGGGGTGCTCCTCGTCGTGGGACTGCTGCGGGTCGCGTACTTTGAGAAGGGCGCAGCCTACTACTGGCACGACAGCTACTTTCTGCTGAAGTTCGGCGCCTTCATCGTCGCCGCGCTGATCTCGATCTACCCCAGCGTGACCTTCCTCGCCTGGAACCGCAGCCTGCGTAGCGGGCAAGCCCCGCATCTGAGCACGGCGCAGACGCAGCGCGTGCGTCTGTGTCTGCGGTTGGAGCTGGCTGCGATCCTGCTGATCCTGGCATGCGCCACGCTGATGGCGCGCGGCTTTGGCTATCGCTGACGGTTCTCGCGCACGCGCCCCCCGAAGGTGCCCTGGCCGCGCAGCACGCCGGCGCTGCCCTGAGCGCGGACTCAGCGCGCGCCCGCGCCGCGCCGGGTGAGCCCGCGCTGCGGATGAATGAACCACGCCGCGAGCGCGGGCAGCAGCACGATCGCGCCCAGCATGTTCACCAGGAACATGAACGTCAGCATGATGCCGATGTCGGCCTGGAACTTCAGCGGCGAGAACACCCAGGTAGCGACCCCGATGGCGAGCGTGATGCCGGTGAAGATGATGCTGGCACCGGTGACGTGCAGCGTGCGCTCGTAGGCGTCGCGCACGCTCAGCCCCTGGTGCAGGAACTCCTGCATGCGGCTGAAGAGGTAGATACCGTAGTCGACACCAATCCCGGCCCCGAGCGCCACCATGGGCAGCGTTGAGACCTTGAGGCCGATGCCGACGAGCGCCATGACGGCATACACCAGCACCGACACCAGCGCCAGCGGCAGCACCACCAGCAGCGTGCCGATGACGGAGCGGAACGTCATCAGACACATGACGCTGACCGCGGCGAAGACGCCGACGAGGATCAGCATCTGCTTGGCGGCCACGGTCTCGTTGGTGGCCGCCATCACCCCGACGTTACCGGTCGCCAGCCGCACGCGCGCCTGCGGCAGGGGGTTGTCGGCGCGCCACTGCTTCACCGCCACCACCACCCGCGCGATGGTTGCGGCGCGATGGTCAGTGAGGAACATCAGCACCGGCACCACGTCGCAATTCTCGTTGAGGAGCCCGGTGCTGGTCTCGATGTAGCGCGTCGACTGCGTCAGCTGCGTCTGCTCGCGCGGGATGCTGCGCCACTTGAGGCTGCCCTCGTTCCAGCCGGCGGTCGCGACCTTGGCGACGAACGGCAGCGTGATCACGTCCTGCACGCCGGGCACGTTGCTCATGTGCCAGGCGAAGCGCTCGATCGACGTCATGAGCTCATGACTGACGCACACCGGCTGCTGCGACTCGACGATCGCGGTGAGCACGTCGACCCCGATGTTGAACTTCGAGGTGATCACGTCGTTGTCGCGGTTGTAGCGCGATTGCGCACGCAGCTCCGGCACCCCGGCCTGGGTGTCACCGATCGGGGTCTCGCGGCCCTTCCACAGGCCAAGCGCACCGAGCAGCACGGCAGCGCCGATGACGCACAGCGCCGGCCCCCGCGCTGTCACCCCGGAGAGCCACAGCCACAGGCCCTGCAGCTGGCGGTGCCGGCGCTCGACGCGCGCGTGGTAGCCGGCGTCAAAGTGCACGAAGGACACCAGCACCGGCAGCAGCACCAGGTCGGTGAGGATGACGACGGCGACGCCGATGCTGGCGGTGACGGCCATCTCGCGGATCACCGGCACCGGGATGAGCAGGATGGTGACGAAGCCGACCAGGTCGGCGAGCAGGGCCACGATGGCCGGCACCAGCAGCTGGCGGAACGTGCGCCGCGCGGCCTCCATGCTGCTCAGGCCCGCAAAGGCCGCATCGCCGACCGCGCTGATCTTCTGCACCCCGTGGCTGACGCCGATGGCGAAGATGAGGAACGGCACCAGCAGCCCGATGGGATCCACCCCGTAGTGCAGCAGCACGAGCGCGCCCAGCTGCCACACGACCGCCACCAGCGAGCACAGCACCGGCACGCAGGCGACACTCCAGGACTGGCAGTAGAAGCGCACCGCGAGCAGCGTCAGAATGATGGTGATCGCCGCGAACAGCAGCACCGCGTTCGCCCCGTCGGCGATGTTCCCCATCACCTCGGCAAAGCCGATGATGCGCACGTCGATACCCGCCCCGCCGGCCGCCGGCGCGGCCTCGATGGCGCGACGCACGCGGCTCTCGAGCTGGTGTGCCACCTGAATGGGGTCGACCGCGCGGCCCTGCGCGTCCTGGTCGAGGACGATAGCGCTCACCAGCGCACCGGAGAAGTCATTGGCGACCAGCCGCCCGAGGATCCCCGCCTTGCGGATGTTGTCGCGCACCCGCGCCATGCTCTGGGGCGTCGGGGTGAAGTCCGCCGGGATCACGTTACCCGCCTCGATGCCGTCCTCGACGACCTCGAGGTAGCGCACGTTGGGCGTGAAGATCGACTGCACGCGCGCGCGGTCGATGCCGTCCATGACCATGACCTCGTCCGTGGCCTTGCGCATCGCGGCGAAGAACTGCGGCGTGAACATGTTGCCGTCGCGGGCGATGAGCGCGATCAGGACGCGATTGGCGCCGCGGAAGTCGGTCACCTTCGGGGCCAGATAGGTACGCATGTACTCATGCCGCAGCGGCAGCGTCTTGTTGAAGGACGTGTCGATGCGCAGGCCATGCCAGGCAAGCCCGCCCAGGAGCAGCGTCCCAACGGCAAACACCGCCAGGATGAGCGTGCGATGCCAGAAGATCGCGTGCTCGAGCGCGTGCACGAGCGCATTCGGCGGTGGCGGCGGCGGGGTCTCGGGCACGCTCACGGCGCCGCCCCCGGGTTCGCGGGCGTGGCGAGCTCGATGCGCCGCGCGCCGCCCTCCCCCACGACCACCAGCGTGTGCGTCCCGACCGCGAGTACGGCCGCGAGCCCGCGGTAGTCGGCCTGCTGCACCAGCGTGAACGAGCGGCCCGCGTCGCCGCTGACCAGCAGCACCCCCGACAGCCCGACCAGGGCGGCGCCCGCGCTCCCCAGGCGCGCGCCGCCATCGAGCATGGCGAGCGTGCCGGTGGCGAGCTTCTGCCAGCTGTCACCGCCGTCGGCAGAACGGTACAGGTTGCCGCGCAGGCCGTAGGCGAGCACGACCTCACCGGCCAGCGGCAGCACACCGAAGAAGGAGCCCTCGTACGGCGAGGCCAGTTCGTGCCACTGCTCCCCACCATCCGCGGAGCGGTACAGGTGCCCGGCTTCGGCGGCGATAAACAGCCGTCCGCCGCCGGCGGCGACGATGCGGTTGAGGTGAAAGCCCCCGCCGCCGCCCTCCGCCCCCGCCGGCGGCGCGCCGGCGTGCGCCGCACCCGCGGCGCGCGCGGGCCGCGGCAGCGGCCGGAACGGGCGCTCCCGCCAGCTCGACCCGGCATCCTCGCTGGTGAGGTAAGTGCTGTAGGCGCCCACGGCAATCGCACGCCCGTCGCTCCCGCACCAGACATCCAGCAGCGGCCGCTGCGCCGCGGGGTCGTAATGCGCGCGGCGCCAGCTGCGGCCGGCGTCGGCGGTGCTGAGCACGACCAGGTCGTGGCCCACCGCGACCCCGTGCTGGGCATCGAAAAAGCACACCCCGGTGAGCAGTGCCTGGGTCGGCACGGCCAGTGACTGCGTCCAGCTCGCGCCGCGGTCGTCGGAGAACACGATGATGCCGCGATCGCCGACCGCGACCAGCCGTTCGCCGGCTGCGGCGAGGGCGAGCAGCAGCCCCTGCGCGGCCAGGCGCGCCGGCTCTGCGGCGCGCGGCGTGTCTGCGGCCTGCGCGGCCTGCGCCGCCGCCGCTGCGCTGCTGAGCACAGCCAGGAGCAGCAGCGCGCGCAGGCTCACGGGCTCAAGGCCTAGCGCACTCCGCGCCGCTCCAGCACGCTCGGTTGGTAATCCGCCGGGGTACGCTTGATGCTGAAGTCGTACGAGCGCGGCTCCTCGTTCTGCAGCCCAAGGGCCAGGTAGCGCCCGTTGGAAAGATCCATGACGAGTTCGAGCGTGGTCCACAGCGTCGGCAGGTCGTAGTAGTTCATCGCGTGCCCTTCCTGCACGCGGTAAAGCTGGCCGCGGATGTCGTAACAGTCGACGGCGAGGATCTGCCAGGAGTCCTCATCGACGTACAGCGTGCGGCGGCTGTAGATGTGACTGAAGCCCTTCTTGAGCGTCGCATCCACCACCCACACGCGGTGCAGCTCGTAGCGCGCGTAGTCCTGGTTGATGTGGTTCTTGTGCAGGAGGTCTGCGTACTTGAGCTTCTCGCTCTGCAGCTGGTAGGCGTTATACGGGACGTAGATTTCCCGCTTGCCGAGCAGCTTCCAGTCGTAGCGCTCCGGGCTGCCGTTGTACAGGTCGAACTGGTCATCGGTGCGCTGGTTGTCAGAATTGGTTCCCGGGTTGTCGAACGCCACCTGCGGCGCACGACGCACGCGCCGCTGTCCGGGGTTATAGATCCAGGCGCGGCGCGCGTCCTTGGTCTGATCGAGCGTCTCCTGCACCAGCAGCACTTCCCCGGCGAGGCGCGCCGGCGCGGTGGTTTCCTGCAGGAAATACACCAGCACGTTCTCCAGCCCCGCCTCCGTCATGCCCGGGACGTAGTACGGGAAGTAGAACTCCTCCTTGAAGTTGACCACCGTGTAACTGCCACCGGCGGTGGGCGCCACCTGCCCGACCTGCAGTCCTGCAGCGACGCCGCGGTAGCGCAGCAGGTGATTCCAGTACACCTCGAGGCCGGACTTCGGGATCGGGAACGGCGTGCCACCGATCGCTCCGGTGACACCGTTGCCGCTGGGCACCAGACTGGCGCTAGTGGCGTTGCGCTTGGTGGCCTCGGCGACGTGGTCCGGGACGGCCGCGCTGCGGTGCGTCGGATACACGATCATCTTGTAGTCGGGATAGGTCTTGAAGAGCGCCTTGTGCCCTTCGGTGAGCTTGGCGGCGTACTGCGCGACGTTGGCCGGCGTGATCGTGAACAGCGGCTTGTCGCTCGCGTACGGATCGGGGTGGTGGTCTCCGGACTTGTAGTTCGGAAAGCCCGCCTCCGCGGCCGAGCGGATGCCGCCGGTCCAGGCGGGGATACTGCCGTCGGCGTTCGCGGCCTTCTCGCCGCCGAGCGGGGTGAGATCCTCCCCGAGGTGTGCGGCCTCCTGCGGGCTCACCCCACCGAAGGCGAGGGGCACGAACAGCAGCCCTGCTGCGGCGGCCATGCGGATCAGCGTCTTCATTGAAGCCCCTCCTAAAGCGCGTGGCCGCAGACCTGTGGCGCGCGCGTTCGCCCTAAAACGAGTACTTGATGCTGGCTCCAACGAAGTCGCGATCGTTGAGCAGGTTGTTCCCGCCGGCGCCGCCGTACTGAGTGTACGACACGTCGAAGTCCCATCTCTGGTGCAGATTGGCGCCCACACCCACGGTCACCGCATGGCGGCCCTCGATGAAGTTACCGCCCGGGCCGGGTGAAACACCGCTCAGATCCTGCGACCAGGTAACGTGCGGCAGGATGTTCACGGACGGGATGAGGTTGGTGTACTCCAGCCGCGCCGCCGCGACGTAGCCGTAAGACCAGGAGGTCGGGAACCGCGCGCCCGACTCGACCAGGCCCGGGTACTGCGGATAGCTGCCGATGTACGGGTTGCCGCTCAGGTTCGTGCCGGGGCCGTCCAAGCGCAGGCCGAGCCCCACCGGACCACCCGTGTAGAGGTTCTGCAGCTGGGGAACGTAATCCACCGCACCCTCGAACACCACCACCAGCTGCGAGGCCTTGAGCACGTTGGCGAAGATCTGCGTGGCCGTGGCCTGTCCCTGCCACATGTTCTTGCGCTCCCAGCCGGTGACCGTCTGGTTGAGCCCGAAGGCACCGAGCTGGTTGCAGCCGGTGACCGGGGTCGGCCCGCTGGGCTGGCACTGTCCCGGGGCGCTCACCGGCTCACCCAGCAGCTGCGCGACGCCGGATTCGAAGGGCGTGAGTGCCGCATAGAGCAGCTCGGTGTCGTCATACTGGAACGGGATGCCGTGGCGGTAGGTGATTTCCCCCTGCAACGCGGTGCCGGTCGGCTGGATCTGCGTATTGAAGGACACGCCGAACATCTTGATGTCCTGCGGGAACTCCTCGAAGTAGCCGGCGGTCTGGCCGTATTCGTTGGTGCCCAGGCTCTGCGCCTGCGCGGCGACGCTGCCGCCGGCGAGGAGCGTGTTCGCGCCGATCGTGGCGTACTGCGTGGCCGTCGTGGCCGAGAGGTTGCCGCCGAGCTGGGCCGCACGCTGCTGGCCGGCCGCGGCGCCCACCGCCACCGCCTCGTTGAAGGGCAGCCCGGCCGCGAGCGCCTGGGCCGCACCGCCCACGGCGCTGACGGCGCCGAAGCCGTTGGCGAGTCCCGCCTGGGTGCCGGTCTGCGCGGAAACCACCGGCACCTTGCTGGTGTAATTGAGGAAATAGAACCCGATCTGGGTGCCGTGATTGAGACTGGGAAAGTTGACCTTGAAGTTGACGCCGAACTGCCCGGCATTGCTCGGGTCATGGTCCGGCAGACGGTTGATGGCCTGGAAATTGCTGATGAACGGGCCGCCGAGCGGGCCAAAGTTCACGCCCAGGTCGGAGATCTGCCCGAAGCCGAGAAAGACCTTGTTGCCGCCGGGCGTGCCGCCGTCATTGGTGCTGAAGTACGAACCGTTCGGCTCGACAATGGTCTCGTTCCAGTCGAAGAGATAGAGAAGCTGGGTGCTGACGTCCTTGGTCAGCTGCGTGTTGAACACGATCATGTCATCGGGCAGCAGTGCCGTCTTGAGCTCGGAGCCGGGCGTGCGCAGGTTGGCGACGTCGAAGTGGTTGACCTGGTTCAGGCCGTTGGGGATGAAGGTGCTCTCGCCCCAGTCCTGCACCTGGCGCCCCAGGCGCAGCTCGGAGGGCAGCGTGGCGAGGTCGAAACGCCAGTAGCCAAAGGCATCCAGCAGCCGCACATAGCTGCCGACGTAGTCCTTCGCGAAGTGGTCCAGCGGGATGCGGCGCGCGGCGTTGTTGTCCATGACCTCGAAGTCATAGAGCCCGGAGGCGCGCACGAACACGCCGGCCTTGTCCTTGTAGTTGAGCGCGAGCTCCGTGACGCCGGTGGCGGCCTGGCTGAAGGCGGCCTTCGCCAGAAAGTTCAGATCACCGTTGTCGATATTAGGGGAATAGCCGCATCCGCCGTTGGCGGTGGCGATCAGCCGGCAGTCCGGGGAGGAGACGCGCCAGCCCTGCGCATAGCCCACGGTGGTGTCCCAGCTGAACGACCAGTCCCCCGAGCGGTCCTGCCAGCTCGCCGCCTTCGCGCCCGGGGTGAACCCGGCGAGGATACCCGCCGCCGTCGCCCAAGCGGCGACCGACGGACCACGCCCGGCAAGTACTTTCCGCATGTAACCCCCTGCTTCCCTCGTGCCGCAAAGCGGAGCACCGGGTGCACCGCCTGCCGGCTCAAGTTTCGATCGGCCTGAACGTCACTAATCGCAGCGCTGTCGCGGGCCCGCCACGGATTGATTCTTGATGCCGCAAGACGCTCCGAGTCTATTACTCGCGCCCGCGGCGCGGCAAGGTGTCAAGCGTGCATGACCTGCAGGATGCTGTGGCGCAACTGCTCGCTGAGCACGAACTGTGCATCCTGCGCCACGCGGACCAGGACCTGGTCAAATTCGAGCCTGCCGTCCGCGGCACTGCGCACCACGCCGCGCTCGCGCAGCAGGCCGATGAAGTTCCCGAACAACGTCCGATCGAAGAATTCCGGCGAATCAAGTCCATAAAGGCGCGCCATGCGCTGCGCGGTGAGCTGGCAGCGCTCCTCGAGCGTCGCCTGATCGAGGGTACCGCTGCCGGCCTGCACCAGCTGCGCCACGACCATGTAATAGCGCTCGATCGTCTGCACGGTGGCCTGCGCCAGCAGCGAGAGCTGGGTGGCTGCCGCCGAGGCGGGCCCGGCGCGTGACCAGCCGTCCGCGGCGGCCTGCGCCTCGATGAGGCCGTGGGCGGCCAGGACCGCCAGGACCTGCTCGATCACCCGCGGCAGCTCCGCCTCCTCCCAGCGCAAGAACAGCTCCTGCGCGATGTAGGGGTAGATGCGCGCCGCCAGGCGCTGCAGGTCGCCGGTGGACACCTGCGCATTGCTGAGGAACACGCAGGCGAGCAGCGAGGGCAGCGCGAACAGGTGCAGGACGTTGTTGCGAAAGTAGGTGGCCAGCACCGCGGCGGACTCGCTCATGCGCACGATGTCCCCGAGCGCGTGGGTCTCGCGGTAGACCTGCCTGAGAGCGATGCCGTAGGCAATCATCTCGGCACCGCTGGCGGCGGTCACCGTGACGCGCTCGCTGTAGGGGGCCCCGCTCAGGAGTGAGCGGTACAGCTCGAGCTGGCGCGCGAGCGTGGCCTCCGGGAGCGCCTGGCGCGGCATCGCCAGCAGCGTGAGCGCGATGAGATTGATGGGTGACACCGCGGCGGCGGAATTGATGTTGCGCATGATGGCAAGCGCGAGCGCATCCACCGCGCGCCCCACCCAGGGGCTGCGCACCTCCTCGGGAAAGCGCTCGCTGCGCCAGGGTGCGTGGTGGCGGTCCAGTATGGCGTCGAGTGCGATCGGCTCGCCGAGGTTCACGTACACCTTGCCGAAGCGCTCGCGCAGCACGCGCCAGGACCTCAGGAGCCCGAGCACGCTCTCTTTCTCCTTGGGCTGCCCGGAGAGTTCGCCCAGGTAGGTGCGGCCCTCCACCAGGCGCTCGTAGCCGAAGTAGACCGGGATGAACACCACCGGGCGCACCGGCGCGTTCAGGAAACCGCGCACCGTCATCGAGAGCATCCCGGTCTTGGGCTGCAGCAGCCGCCCGGTGCGGCTGCGGCCGCCTTCGATGAAGTACTCGAGCGGGTGCCCGCGCGCCATGATGGTCGCCAGATACTTCATCAGCACGGTGGCATACAGCGTGTCGCCGCGCAGCGTGCGGCGGATGAAGAACGCGCCGCCCTTGCGCAGCAAGCGCCCGATCACCGGCAGGTTGAGGTTCACCCCGCCGGCGACGTGAGGCACGGCGAAGCCCTGCACGTAGATGGCGTAGCTGAGCAGCAGGTAGTCCATGTGGCTGCGGTGGCAGGGCACGTAGATCAGCTCGTGCCCCTCGGCGACCTGCTCCAGGGTGGCGGCGTGCCCGAGTTCGACGCCGTCGTACAGGCGGTTCCACAGCCACGCGAGCACGTGCTCCATGAAGCGCACGAAGACATGCGAGTAATTGGCGGCAATCTCCAGCGCATCGGCTCGCGCGCGCAGCATGACCCGGCGGCGCGACAGGCGCTGGGCGCGCGCCTCCTGCGTAACCGCCGCCCGCACCGCGCGCGTGCGCAGCACGGCGTTCACCATGGTGCGCCGGTGCGAGAGGTCCGGCCCGATGCGCACCGCGCGCCGGCGCGCGTACAGCGCGTGGAGGCTGCGCGCCACGCGCCAGCCACGGGTCGTGGCGGCGAGCTCGGCGCCGAGGAACTCCCGCAGCGACAGCGGCGCGTCGAACTCCACCAGCGTGTCGCGCCCGTTGAGGAGCACCCGCAGGAACTTGCGCAGGCGCGTGGTGAGCACCCAGTCCTCCGCCAGCAGCAGGCGCCACCAGGACGCCTCGTGCTGGGGCGCCCGGCCCCAGTAGATCGACACCGGTACCAGGCAGAAATCGGCGGCCGGGTCGGCGCGCAGCGCGCGGATCATCTGCTGCAGCTGCGGCGGGGGCCGGCGGTCCGGGCGCAGGCTCCAGAAGCTGCGCGGGCGGGTCAGATAGAAGTAAGAGAGCGCCCTCGGTCCGGGCCGCGAGCGCGCCGGACGCGGTAACTGCAGCCGCTGGCACGCCGCCTGCAGCACGGCAAGGTCGCTGATACTGCGCCACTCGAGCACGTAGCACAGTGGGTGAGCGCAGCCGCGCACCAGCTGCGCCGCGTTCTCCGGCCGCACCTTGAAACGCACCCAGAGCATCAGCAGCCGACGCAACAACCCGTTCATCGTCGTTCTATGATGCGTTCCTCGCCGCCAGCGGCGACTCGAAGACGGCATCGTTGCAAATGCGCACATTCGCGGGCAAGACGTTGTTGATCACGGGAGCCTCCGAGGGCATCGGCAAAGCGCTCGCCCTGGAGCTGGCGGCCGAGGGTGCGAACCTGGTGCTGCTGGCGCGCAACGGCGCACGCCTGGAGGAGGCCGTGCGTGAGTGCCGCGCGCGGGGTGCGCAGGCCGAGGCGGTCGTCGGCGACGTCACGAGCCGTGAGGACTGCGAGCGCAGCGTGGCGCGCACGCTGCAACGCTTCGGCGCCCTCGACGCGCTGGTCAACAACGCCGGCGTGACCATGTGGGCGCGCTTCGATGCGGTGCACGATTTCTCGGTCTACGAGCGGCTGCTGGCCATCAACTACCTCGGCGCGGTACACATGACCGCAGCCGCGCTGGCGCACCTGAAGGCTGCGCGCGGGCTGATCGTCGCGGTCGCCAGCATGGCGGGGCTCACCGGCGTGCCGGAGCGCACCGGCTATGCGGCCAGCAAGCACGCGCTGGTCGGCTTTTTTGAGTCGCTGCGCATCGAGCTCGCCGGCAGCGGCGTCGACGTGTGCATCGTCGCGCCGGACTTCGTGGTGAGCGAGATTCACCGCCGCGCCACCGGCGCCGACGGCCGGCCGCTCGGGCATACCCCGATGCAGGAGGCGCACATCATGACGGCCGCGGCGTGCGCACGCCTGATCGTGGGCGCCATGCACCGCCGCCAGCGCCTGCTCGTCACGTCGGCGCGCGGCCGCATGGCACGCTGGGCCCGGCTGGTCGTGCCGCGCCTGGTGGACCGCATGACCGCCCGCGCGATCCGCGAACGCCGCTGAGGATCACTCGTAGGCGATCGCTGGCAGGTCGAGGGCGATGAGAAAGTACTCGAACAGGTACTGGATGACGCGCAGCTGGTTGTGCAGCCGATGATCGCTCTCGAGCAGGTGCAGCGCGGCCTTGTAGGCATTCGCGAAGCGCACGCTGTGCTCGTACGGCACGACGTCATCGCGCCAGCCATGCACGATCGAGGCGGGGCAGTCGAGCACCCCGGCGCGCAGCTCCGGCAGTCCCTCCATGTAGAGGGCCGGCGCCATGAGGAAAATGCCGCGGGCGTGCAGGAGCGAGGCGGAAGCCACCGCGATGTAGCCACCGAGACTCGAACCCACCAGCACCAGATCGCCGCTGAGTTCCTTGCAGAAATCCACCAGCTTGGCGATCCGCGCCCGCGGCTCGTCGAGGCCGCGGTAATCCACCGAGTGCGCGTCGTAACCCTCCGAACGCGCCACCTCCGCCAGCGCGGAGATCTTGCGCCCCCAGGGGCCGCTTTCCTTGCCGTGGGAGAACACCACGTGTCGGGCCACCACCACTTCTTGCATCATCGCACCGCCATCGCTGGGAGCTGCGCTCGCATGCGCGAATAATGCAGGCAATGGAAACGTTACGCCAATCAGCGCGCCCGCCGGCGACTGCGGGCTGGCAGTTCTGGATCGATCGCGGGGGCACCTTCACCGACGTCATCGGGCTCTCGCCCGCTGGCGCGCTGCACGTGCGCAAGGTGCCCTCGCTGGCACCCGCGGCCGCAGGCGGGGACCCGGGCCTGAACGCCGCGGCGCAGATCCTGCGCGCCTGCGGCGCCGCGGCGGCGCGCGTGACGATGGTGAAAGTGGGCACCACGGTGGCGACCAACGCACTGCTCACCCGCAGCGGCGAGCCGGTGCTGCTGGTGACGACCCAGGGGTTCGCCGACGGGCTGCGTATCGGCTACCAGAACCGCCCGGACATCTTCGCCCGTAACATCGTGCTGCCGCAGAGCCTGTACACCCAGGTCATCGAGGCGCGCGAGCGCATCGATCACCGCGGCAGTGTGCTCGTGCCGCTCGACCTCGAGCGCCTGCGCGGCCAGCTGCAGGAGGCGCGGGCCGCTGGCCGGCGCGCGGTGGCGATCGTCTTCCTGCACGGCTGGCAGCATCCGGCGCACGAGCGCGCCGCCGCCGGCTGCGCGCGGGAACTGGGTTTCGAGGAGGTGTCGGTCTCGCACGAGCTGTCGCCGCTGGTGCGCTACGTCATGCGCGGGGATACCACGGTCCTCAATGCCTACCTGGCCGCGCCGCTGCGCGCCTACGTCGAGGGTCTGCAGGCGCAGCTGCGTACGCTCGATCCGCAGGCCGAGCTCACCCTGATGCAAAGCAACGGCGGCCTGGCCGCCGCGGAGCGCTTCCACGCGATGGCGAGCGTGCTCTCGGGACCGGCGGGGGGCCTGATCGGCATGCGCTGGGCCGGGGAGCGCCTCAATTTCCCGCGGCTGATCGGCTTTGACATGGGCGGCACCTCCACCGACGTCTCTCTGATCGACGGCGAACTGCCGCAGCGCTTCGAGCATCACCTGGCGGGCGTGCGCCTCATGCAGCCGATGCTCGACGTGCACAGCATTGCCGCCGGCGGCGGTTCGGTGCTGGCCTACCGCGACGCACGCTTCGCCGTGGGCCCGCACTCCGCGGGTGCCGACCCGGGACCGGCCTGCTACGGGCGCGGCGGTCCGCTGACGCTCACCGACGCGCAGGTGCTGCTCGGGCGGCTGCGCCCCGACACCCTGCCGCGGGTCTTCGGGCCACGGGGCGACGAGGCGATCGACACCGCGGCGGTGCGGACCCGCTTCGCCGCGCTCGGCGCACAGGTGGGCGGGGGCGCGGCGGGGACCCTGACGCCCGAGGCGCTTGCCGCGTCCTTCCTCGAGGTCGCAGTCGAGTCGATGGCCAACGCCATCCGCCAGGTGTCCGCGCGCCAGGGACGCGATGCCGCGCAGTTCACCCTGTTCTGCTTCGGCGGCGCCGCCGGCCAGCACGCCTGTCGCGTGGCGCGCGCCGCGGGCATGAGCCGCATCCTCGTGCACCCGCTGGCCAGCGTCCTGTCCGCGTTCGGCATCGGCGTCGCCGACCGCCTCGCGGTGCGCCGCGCCAGCTGGCGCCGCGAGCTGAGCGCGGCGCATCTCGAGCAGGCGCTGAGCGGCTTCGCGTCGCTGGAGGCCCAGGCGCGCGGCGAGCTCGCCGCGCACGCCGGTGCCGTGCAAGTGGCGCGGCTGCTCGAGCTGCGCGCCGGGGACAGTGACGCGTGCCTGTCGGTGCCGCTCGGCTCACTCGCGCAGGTGCGCGAGCGGTTCCAGGACGAACACCGGCGCCGCTTCGGCTTCGCCGTCGGATCACTCCAGGTGATCGTGGAAGCGCTGCGGGTCGAGGCACGCTGCGCGTCAGTTGATGCTGCGGCCCTGGCGATGCCCGCCACGCAGCCCGCCGCGGCGCTGCCGGCCACGGCGCGTGCCTGGTTCGGCGCCTGGCGCGAGGTGCCACTCGTGTCCGCGGGCGCCCTGGGTCCGGCACTGGCGGGCCCGGCGCTCATCGTGGATCAACACACGACGGTGGTGCTCGAGCCGCGCTGGCGGGTGCGCACCCTGGCGGACGGGGTGTTGCTGCTCGAGGACGAGGCCGCCGCGGAACCGGCGGCGGCGCCGACAGCGACGGCGCGCGCCGCGCGCCTGGAGATCTTCAACAATCTCTTCATGCATATCGCCGAGCAGATGGGCGAGGTGCTCAGGTCGACCGCGCAGTCGGTCAACATCCGCGAGCGGCTCGATTACTCGTGCGCGCTGTTCGACGCCCGCGGCGGCCTGGTGGCGAACGCCCCGCACATGCCGGTGCACCTGGGGTCCATGGGCGCGAGCGTGCGCGCGGTGATGCGCGCGCAGCCGCAGATGGCTCGCGGCGACGCCTGGCTCCTCAACAGTCCCTACCACGGCGGCACACACCTGCCGGACATGACCGTGGTCACGCCGGTCTTCATCGCCGGCACCGCCCGAGCGGATTTCTATGTCGCCTCGCGCGCCCACCACGCCGATATCGGCGGCAGCACGCCCGGCTCCATGCCGCCGTTCAGCCGCCGCATCGAGGAGGAAGGCGTGCTCTTTGAGTGCTGCGCACTGGTGGCCGGCGGCACGCTGCGCGAGCGCGAGGTGCTCGCCGCGCTCACCACCGGGCCCTATCCCGCCCGCCGCCCGCAGCAGAACCTCGCCGACCTGCGGGCGCAGCTCGCGGCGAACGCGCGCGGGATCCTGGAACTTGAGCGCGCCGCGCAGCGTCACGGGCTGCAGGCACTGCATGCCTTCATGACGGCGGTGCAGGAAAATGCCGCCGACTGCGTGCGGCGCGCACTCGCGAGCCTGACCAGCGGCAGCTTCAGCTACGAGATGGACAACGGCGAGTGCCTCGCGGTGCGCGTCGACATCGATCGGGCCGCGCAGCGCGCCTGTGTCGACTTTGCGGGCACCTCGGCCCAGGGGGTGCATAACTTCAACGCACCGCGCGCGGTGTGCACTGCCGCGGTGCTGTACGTGTTTCGCACGCTGATCGCCGAGGCGATCCCGCTGAACGAAGGCTGCCTCGTGCCGCTCGAGATCCGCATCCCCGCAGGCTCGCTGCTCGACCCGCAGCCCCCCGCGGCGGTCGCCGCCGGCAACGTCGAGACCTCGCAGTGCCTGGTCGATGCGCTCTACGGCGCGCTCGGCGTGCTGGCCGCCTCCCAGGGCACGATGAACAATCTCACCTTCGGCGATGCACGGCTGCAGTACTACGAGACCATCTGCGGGGGCGCGGGGGCGGGCCCGGACTTCGACGGCTGCGCGGCGGTGCAGACGCACATGACGAACTCGCGCCTCACCGACCCGGAGATCCTGGAGGCGGAGTACCCGTTGCTGGTGCGCGAGTTTGCGATCCGCCGCGGTTCCGGCGGCGCGGGCCGCCAGCGCGGTGGTGACGGCAGCGTGCGCCGCCTCGAGTTCCGCGCGCCCTACGTCGGCGCGCTGCTCGCCAATCACCGCCGCATTGCGCCCTTCGGTGTCGCGGGCGGCAGTCCCGGCGCCCGCGGCGCGGCGTTCATCCGCCGTGCGGGCGGCGCGCTGGAGACCCTGGGGGCGACGGCGCGCTTTGAGGTTTTCCCGGGCGATGAACTCACGATCCTCACGCCGGGCGGCGGGGGCTATGGCGCCCCCCCGGGGCGCTCGCCTAGCTAGCCGCGCAGGATCGCCGTCTCGATCTCCCACTCGACGCGGTTCTTGGAGGTCGCCGAGCGGTTCACCGACACCGGGCGCACGCGGCTCGCGCCGGCGCGATGCGTCACGAGCCAGGTGTCAAAGGCGCCGGGCTTGCTCGTGGCGAAGCCGAACAGCAGGTTGAACTTGCCTTCCGCCAGCGTGGCCGGGCGATTGACGCGCTCGTCGCTGATGACGAAGTGGCTCTCCTCGGCCGCCGCCCCGGCGAAGGCCCCGCCCGCGGCCAGCCGCTCGAGAAATTCCTCCACCTGCGCACGCGCGCGCTCCCAGGTGGCCGGTCCATTGTGCTCGAGCGCCACCCAGCGCGTGCCCTGCTCGATGCTCGCCGCCACGAACAGCGCCAGCCGCCGCGCCGACAGGTACTTCCAGTCCGCTGCCCCGCTGCCGCCGGCGGCCAGCGTGCGCGGGCTGACCGCGGTGCGCGCGCCACCACGCACCGAGACCAGCGTGTTGACCCCGGCTTGCGTCAGGCGCACCCGCTCGGCCTCATTCACTACCGTGGCCGGCCGCAGCCCGGGACGCAGAATCGCCTCCTCGCTCTCGGCGGCCGACCAGACCGGCCAGGTCTCATCCGCGCGCGCGATCATGCCGGCGGCCGCGCCGCAGGAGCCGAACATCTCGACCCGGCCGCGCAGGCGGTCGAAGGCGTGCACCCGCGGGTAATACATGACCGCGCTGTCGCTGCGGAACGGCCACCGCCGCAGCGCATCGAGCGCCACGCGCGCGCTAGTCCAGGCGGCGGGCGGATCGACGATGAGCAGCGCATGGCGGTCGCGGCAGAAGCGCGCGGCGACCAGCAGGGTGGAGAGCCCGACGTCGCGCTCGCGTGTCAGCGGCGGGATGCACAGCAGGTTGAAGCGTGACGTGCCCTCGAGCGCGAACAGCCCGGTGCGCGCGGGAGCGGCGCCGATGATGTCGTAGTCGCTCAGCGGCGCCCCGTCGTCGCCATCGGGATTGGAGAGCGTGTAGCCGACGGCGACGCCACCGGGGCCGCCGGCGGAACGCTCCGGCCGCTGCGCGGGCACGGCGCCGGTGACGCGCACCAGGCGCGACTCGAGCAGCACGTCGTTGACGTAGCGGGCGGCATTCGGCGCAATCGAGACGCGCCGGTAGATCTCCTGGTCCTCGACCAGCTCGGAACCTGCACTGCGCACGCGCTGCACCACCAGGTTGAAGCGCTCCTGATCGCCCGGCCCCAGGCCATCGTAGTCGACCGAGGCACGCAGGTATTCACGCGAGCCAGGATTGAGTGCGACCAGACGCAGCACGCCGGCGCCCGCCGGCAGAGTGAGCGTCGGCGGCCGGGCGCCGTTGGTAACGCGCACGATGCGCGCCTCACGACCGCCGTTCTCAAAGAACTGCTCGACTGCATAGGAAAGCGTGGAGGGCTGCCACAGGCCGCCGAAGTGCTGCTGAAACTCGACGAAGCTCGTGACCGGGAGCGGCTGATTCACCGGACCCTTGAGCGTGCGGCCGATGAATGCAACGACTCCGGTCGACACGCGTTCAATCGCGTGATCCGTGCGGCTTTCTTGTGCGAGTTCTGCGCCGGACGCGGGGCTGCTGGCCACTCATGCGCCTCTTGGATTTGCCGGCGCGACTCTAACACACGCTGTCAGCGCGTTGTCAGATTATCCTGAGTGGAAGTGGAAAATTTTTCGACACTAGCCGCGCTTCGGATCGGCGCCGCCGGGTGTCGGCGCCTGTTGTTCCAGCCGGCGTCGCGCCTCCTCGGCGTGCGCCCGCTCGCTGTCATCCTGCTTGCGCGCGATCTCAGCCAGCATCAGCTGCAGCCACTCCGACAGGGCACTCATCGGCGGGTCTGTGTGTCAGCTGCCGTTCTTCGGCGGCGTGAGCGGCCGGGCGGCGGGCGCGGCCGTGCGGGCGGCCGGGGTAGCGCGCGCATCGCTGTCGCCGGGCTGCACCTCCGAAACCAATTTGTTGAACGTGGCCTCGTCCATCGGCAGATCCGAGCGGCCATCCCAGGTCGAGCCCTCCGGCAGCACGTTTTGCACGTGCGGTGAGTTCGCCACGATCTCATCGACGCTGGCATCGGTGAGTGTGATCGGTACCGGGATGCCGCGCGGGCTGCGCGCCAGCGACGACACCAGCTCCCAGTTGACCTGCTCGTGATGCTGCTGCACCTGCTGCTGCAGCCGCGCCGCGAGCGATTTGGTCAGAAGCTTCTGCTGCGCCTTGCCGTTCCAGTCGCGCGTATCGTCCTCCAGCACGCCGTAGGGCTGCATGTAGAGCTGATCCTCGCGCCAGCCGAAGACGAACGGCTGGTCGACGACCCGTACCTGGGTGCCGACGGGCACCATGTTGAAGAACTGCTGGATGTCTTCCGGGTACAGACGGATGCAGCCGTGGCTCGAGCGCAGCCCCACCCCGGCCGGCTTGTTGGTGCCGTGGATCAGGTAGCTGGGCCATTGCAGGTAGAAGGCGTACTTGCCGAGCGGGTTGTCGGGCCCGGGGCCTATGACCGCCTCGAGCTCCTCGCCATTCTCATGGTGCTCCTTGCGCACCGACACCGGGACCCGCCAGGTGGGGTCCTTCTGGCGCCGGGTGATCTTCGTCACCCCTTCCGGGGTGCGCCAGCCGACCTTGCCGATGCCGATCGGGTGGGTAAACACCACCTGCGGCTCGCCCTTCTTCGGCGGCGGGAAGTAGTAGATGCGCATCGCCGGGATATTGATGACGAGGCCGGTACGCGGCGCGTCGGGCAGGATGAACTGCGAGGGGACGACGATGGTCGTGTCTTCCCCGGGCAGCCAGGGATCGACCTTGGGATTGGCGCGCACGATCTCTTCGTAGCCGACGTTGAAGCGCCGTGCGATGTCGGTGAGCGTGTCGTCCTTGCCGGCCTTGACCACCTGCACCGTGCCGACCACGTCCTGGCCCGGAGTGAGCTCGAAGCGCTCGTTGGCCACCGGCAGCGGCGCCTCCGGCGGGGGCGGCGGGGGCGGAGGCGGGGGCGGGGGCTCCTTGTGGTGCAAGCCAAAGAGCGAGCAGGCCGCCAGCGTGACGCACAGGAGTGCGCAGGCGGCGGCGCGGGACGTGGAAAACCTCATGGCTGACGATTATGACCGATGTGCGCAGCGGCTCTATTGTCGCCGAAGGGCTACAGCAGCACCGGCTGGTTGGGTAGCTCGTTGTCACTCGCCCGCCGGCCCGGGAAGTGCTTGCCGAGCAGCGCCCCCACCCCGAGGATCCCGAGCACGGCACCCTCCCGGAAGCGCCCGGCGCGGAAATGCCCTTCCATCTGGCGGCACACCGCCTGCCATTCGGCCGGGGAAACGTGCTGGGAGATGCCGCGGTCAGCGACGATCTCGACGTCGCGGTCGGCCATCAGCACGTACACCAGCACGCCGTTGTTGTGCACCGTGTCCCACACGCCGAACTGCCCGAACAGCTGCAGCGCGCGCTGGCGCGGCGGCAGATCGCGCCACAGCTCCGGCAGATCGAGTGCCGTCTCGACGATGAAGCGGATCTCCCCGCCGTGCCGGTCCTCGCATTCGCTGATGGCCTGCTCGATGGCATCGAGCACCGCCTGCGGGAAGCGTGTCCGCGTGCTCCAGCGCGTGGTGCACAGGTGCCGGATCAGACGGCTCAGGTTCATCGGCGCGCTCCCTTACCAGCCACCGGAGGCCCCGCCGCCGCCGAAGCCACCGCCACCACCGCTGAAGCCCCCGCCGCCGCCGCCGAAGCCCCCGCCAATCCCGCCCCAGCCGCCGCCGAGGCCACCGCGCGAACCGCTCGACCAGCCACTGCCGGTGCCCGCGGCGCCCATCAGCAGCGTGATCAGGAAGGCACCGAGCGCCGCCAGCCCCGCCAGCGTCAGGGCGTAGCCCGCCAGGAAGACCAGCAGGCCCGCGCCGACGCCGGTGAAGGCCGAGCCGAGCGTGCGGCCGAAGATGGCGCGCAGCACCACCGAACCGACGAGCACGGCGAACAGCAGCTCCGGGAACAATCCCGGCGCGTTGCCCGGGCGGCCGCCCTGCCACTGGTGCTCGGGCGGCGGCAGCGCCTCGCCCTGAATGAGTTTCATCATCTGGTCGAGGCCGCCGTCGATGCCGCCATAGAAATTGCCCTGGCGGAAGGCCGGCCCGATGGTCTCGGAAATGATGCGGTTGGACATCGCATCGGTCAGCACCCCCTCAAGACCGTAGCCCACCTCGATGCGTATCTTGTGATCGTCCTTGGCGATGATCAGGAGGGCCCCGTCATCGACGCGCTTGCCGTTCACCGTCCCGCGACCGAGCTTCCACTGCTCCACCACGCGGATGGAATACTGCTCGATCTCCTCCGGCTTGGTGCTCGGCACGATGAGCACCGCGAGCTGCGCGCCCTTGGCCGCCTCGAAGGCCGCCAGCTTCTGTTCGAGCGCGTTCTGCTGCTCCGCGGTGAGCGTGCCGGTCAGGTCCGTGACGCGCGCGCTGAGCTTCGGGATCGCCTGCAGCGACTGGGCCGCGGCGTTGAGGCCGAGGCCCAGCAGCCACAGCAGCGCAACGCCCGCCAGGACGCGGGCCGGGCGCAGGCTTCGCGTCATTTGGTCGGCTGCGGGGGTGGCGCGGCGGCCGGGGCGCCCGGGGTCGAGGTGTCGAAACTCACCGCCGGCGCCGTGGAGATGGCCTGCTCGTTCTCGACGGTGAAGTTGGGCTTCACCGCGTAGCCGAACATCTTAGCCGTCAGGTTGACCGGGAACTGGCGCACCGTCACGTTGTATTCCTGGACGGACTGGATGTAGCGGTTGCGCGCCACGGTGATGCGGTTCTCCGTGCCCTCGAGCTGCGACTGCAGGTCGCGGAAGTTCTGATCGGACTTCAGCTGCGGGTAGTTCTCCGTGACGGCGAACAGGCTCTTCAGCGCCTGGGTCAGCTGCCCCTGTGCCGCCTGGTACTTGGCGAACAGCTCCGGGTTGTTGAGCACCTCGGGCGTCACCTGGATCGAGCCGACCTTGGCGCGGGCCTCGGTCACCCCGATCAGCACCTTCTGCTCCTGGGCGGCGTAGCCCTTCACGGTGTTCACCAGGTTGGGAATGAGGTCGGCGCGGCGCTGGTACTGGTTCACGACCTCGGACCATGCAGCCTTCACCCCTTCATCGCGCTGTTGCAGGGTGTTGTAACCGCAGCCTGAAAGGCACAGTACCGCGGCGGCGAGTAACGCAGATGACCAGGCACGCATCGAACTTCTCCTTGTGGTTTTCGCCCCGCCCCAGGCCGGGGGGCGGGAATTGTCACATGGAGGGGAAAGCGGCGTCGATTTTCGCCCCCGGACCCGTGGCCCGGGGCGCCCGCCCGGGGGGAGCGCGGCGCCGCCTTCAGCTCAAGCCATGCAGGCAGGGGTGCGCGGGGCCACCCGGGGCGAAAAAAAACCCCAGGTTTTTGAGACCTGGGGTTGGTAAGGGCGGACCTTCGATGAAGGGAAGGAAGTCCGCCAGGGGATACGTCAGTGCAATCGTGCCCAGTGCAGGATCCGGATGTCATCCGAGTCCAGGTCAAAACTCTGTGCCAGAAGCGCGCGCAGTTCGCGGCTCGCGCGCGTCTGCGTCAGCGGCTCCCGCAGCTCCACCACACCGCTCCACTCATTGCTCGGGGCGGCGCTCTTGGCCTTGCCGCCGTGGGTCACAAAGTGCGTGTAGTACTTGGTAGCCACGGCCTGCAGGTTAGTAGCGTGGCGACCGCGCAGTCCGTGAAATATTCCACAGAAAGCCGGATTTCGGTAAAAGTGAGTGCGACATAATTCACAGGTTTTCAGCAGACATGGGGCGCTACCGCACCCCCGCGCCGCGGGGCTCGAAATACATCACCCGCGCCGGGGCGGAGCGGCTGCGGCGCGAGCTGGATGCGCTGTGGCGCGAGGAGCGCCCGCGGGTGACGCTGGCGGTGCAGGCGGCGGCCGCGCAGGGGGATCGCTCCGAGAACGCCGACTACACCTACGGCAAGCGGCGCCTGCGCGAAATCGACCGTCGGGTGCGCTTCCTGCGCAAGCGCCTCGAGGGCATGGTGGTGGTCGAACAGGCCCCCGCCGACCCGCGCCGCGTGTTCTTCGGCGCCTGGGTGCTGCTGGAGGGGCAGGACGGCACGCGCACGCGCCACCGCATCGTGGGCCCGGACGAGTTCGACATGGCCGAGGGTTACATCAGCATGGATTCCCCGCTCGGACGGGCACTGCTCGCCCGGGGGCTCGAGGACGAGGTGCGCGTCGAGACCCCCGGGGGCCGCCGCACGCTGGCGATCGTGGCGATCGAGTACGAGGCGCCGCCGCCGTCTACCAGATCACCCTGACGTTCTTGAACTGCCACGGGTCGCTCTTGTCGAGATCCTCGGGGAACAGCCGCTCGCGCTCGTGCAGCGGGGTCCACTCGGTGTACTCGCCCACCACCGGTCCCAGGTACGGCATGCAGATCTCGAGGTTGCGGCGGAAATCCATCTCGTCCGGCTCCACGATGCCGAGGTTGGGATTCTCCATGGCCCAGATCACCCCGGCGAGCACCGACACGCACACCTGCAGGCTGGTCGCATTGTTGTAGGGCGCGAGCTGGCGCGCCTCCTCGATCGAGAGCTGCGAGCCGTACCAGTAGGCATTCTTCTTGTGGCCGGCGAGCAGCACGCCCAGCTCGTCGATCCCGCCGCTGATCTCGTCCATGAGGATGCGCTGGCGTTCCTGCTGCACGTAGTTACGCCCGGCGAGCTCGTGCACCGACATCACCGCCGAGTCACTCGGGTGATAGGCGTAATGCACCGTCGGCCGGTAGGCCACCGTCGTCCCCTCGCGCACGGTGAAGTAGTCGGCGATCGAGATCGCCTCGCTGTGCGTGATGCAGAAGCCGTAGAAATGCCCCGCCCTGGGGGTCCAGGTGCGCACGCGCGTGGCGGCGCCGGGCTGCATGAGGTAGATCGCCGCCCCGCCGCCAAAGTCATGGCGCTTGCCGTCGCGCGGGAAGTTGCGCTCGTGCGTGCCCCAGCCCATCTCGGTCGGCTGGCAGCCCTCGCTGACGAAGCCATCCACCGACCAGGTATTCACGAACTCGCCCGGCAGTTTCGGCTTGCCGGCGATCTGTGTGTCGCGCTCGGCAATGTGGATCACCTTGACGCCGAGCTTGCGCGCGAGCTGCGCCCATTCGAGGCGTGCGGCGGGGCTGCCCGCGTCCACCTTGGTGTCGGCGGCGATGTTGAGCAGCGCCTGCTTCACCAGATGCGAGACCAGGCCCGGGTTGGCGCCGTGGGTGAGGACCGCGGTCGGGGCGCGCTCGCTGCCGGAGCGCAGCGCGAGGGCTTCCTCGCGCAGTGCGTAATTGGTGCGCTTGGCCGGCGCGACCGTCGGATCGGTGTAGCCGCCGGGCCAGGGCTCGATGCAGGTGTCGAGGTACATCGCGCCCTTCTCCCAGCACAGCTTGATGAGGGCGATGCTCGAGACCTCGACTGAGACGTTGATCAGGAAGTCGCCGCGCCCGATGAGCGGGTTCAGCACGCGCCGGAAGTTCTCGCGCGTGAGGCGCTCGGTGATGAACTTGATGCCGTACTGGGCGGCCTCGACGCTGCCCTTGTCCTCGGCGCTGACGATCGTGATGCGCTCGGGCGTGATGCCGATGTGCCGCAGCACGAGCGGCAGCACCCCCTGACCAATGCTGCCAAAGCCGACGAACACGATGCGTCCCGGAAACTCGACGTGAATCTTGTGGCTGTTGCTCATGATTGTCGCTTTAGGCTTAGTCCTTCGGAGAGTCGCGCGACAGTGCGCATCCCTGCAGGGTACCAAGTCAGCCCCGCGCGGCTCAATTTTCCGCGTGCCGAACCTCGCCCGGCGCTCAGCCGGCGCGCCAGTGCGGCGGGTAGGTGCGCTCGTAGCCCGGCTGCGCCGCTACGCGCGCCAGCCAGCGCCCGAGCGCCGGGTAGTTCACCTCAAGCGGCATGAAGCGTGAGGACAGCGCGGCGGCCTGGGGCTTCTCCAGCGCCCGCTTGAGCAGCTGGATGCCCGGAAAGATCACCATGTCGACCGCGGAGTAGGCGTCGCCGACGATCCAGTCGGACTTGGACAACCGGCCCTCGATGGTGCGCGCCTCGCTCGCTACGGCGTGCATCGCGGCGGTGACCTCATCGCCCTCGAGCTGCGCCGGCGGCTGCTCGAAGAAGATGGCGCGCGCGATTTTGGTGACGTGCGGCTCGATGTAGGCGGTGTACTCGCAGATCACGCGCATGATGGTGCCGGCTTCCTCGGGCGTGCGGCCGAAGATCGGCGGGCTCGGGTACCGCTGGTCCAGGTAAAAGAGGATGGCGAGCGACTCGAAGCACACGTAATCGCCGTCCCTGAGCACCGGCACGCGGCCGCGCGGGTTGAGCGCGAGCATCTGCGGGGACTTGTGCTCCTGCTTGGAGAACTGCAGCAGATGGCCGACGTAGGGCAGACGCTTGTGCTCCAGCGCCAGGAGCACCCGCCACGCGAAGGGACTGCCGCTGCCCCAGTAAACCTCGATTGCCATCCTGCCTCCGCGCGCTTGAAGGATCGATTGTAACGACAACCGCTTAGCGCCGAAAATGCAGCCCTGCGGCGCGCGTCGTGTAAGGAGCCCCCATGTCTGGCACCCTCATCGAGTCCCTGGAGCTCGCCACTCGGCTGGACGACCCCAGCTGGGTCATCATCGACTGCCGCTTCGATCTCGCCCGCCCCGCCTGGGGCGCGAGCGCCTTCGCCGCCGGCCATATCCCGAACGCGCAGTACGCGGACCTCGACGGCGATCTCTCCGGGGCGCGCGGCGCACACACCGGGCGCCACCCGCTGCCGGAGGTGAACGAGCTCGCGGGCCTATTCGGCCGCCTTGGCATCGATGCGCAGGTGCAGGTGGTCGCCTACGACCAGGGGAACGGCATGTACGCGGCGCGCCTGTGGTGGCTCTTGCGCTGGCTCGGCCATCCCCGCGTGGCCGTCCTCAACGGCGGCTTCGCCGCGTGGGAGCGCGCCGGACTGCCGGTGAGCGTACGCAGCGTCACACGCGCGGCGCGCCATTTCAGTGCGCGGGTGCACGCGAACGCGGTGGCCAGCAGCGCACAGGTCGCGGACCTGGTGGCGCAGGGAGCGCTCAAGCGCGGCGAGCGCATTTTGGTCGACGCCAGGGCTGCCGATCGCTTTGCCGGGGACAACGAGACACTCGATGCGGTCGCGGGCCACGTGCCCGGGGCGCGCAACCACCCCTTCGCCACCAACCTCGCAGGCGACGGGCGCTTCCTCGAGCCGCGCGAACTGCACCAGCGCTGGGAGCGCACGCTCGCCGGTCAGCCGGCCTCGCACGCGCTCGCCATGTGCGGCTCCGGCGTCAGCGCCTGCCACAATCTGCTCGCGCTGGAGGTCGCAGGACTCCCGGGTGCGCGCCTGTACGCGGGCTCCTGGAGCGAGTGGATCCGCGACCCGACGCACGCCGTGGCGCGCGGGCCGTAGCGAAAGCGCAGACGTGCCACTCTTACTTCACTCGCAATTTTGATATAACGCGCCCCGTGGCCGCCGATCCCAAGACCGCCGCCGCCAACGGCGGCCGCAAATTCAATCCTGCTCAGCCCTGGGCGGTGGCCAATTCGCTCGACCTGTACCACGTGCAGGCCTGGGGCAAGGGCTATTTCGGCATCAACGAGGCGGGCCACGTGGTCGTGCGGCCCGATACCACCGCCGGGCGCGAGATCGACCTGTTCGAGGTGGTCGAGGGACTCAAGGCACGCGATTTGACCGCGCCGGTGGTGGTGCGCTTCTCGGACATCCTCGCGCACCGGCTGCGCCGCCTGCACGACGCCTTCGCCCAGGCCATCACCGAGAATGACTACAAGAATCGCTACGCCGCGGTCTTCCCGATCAAGGTGAACCAGCAGCGCCTGGTGGTCGAGGAGGTCTACCGCTACGGCAAGGAGTTTGGTTTCGGGCTCGAAGTGGGCTCGAAGCCGGAGCTGCTGGCGGTCATGGCGATGACCGAGAATGCCCCCGAGCGGCTCATCATCTGCAACGGCTTCAAGGATGACAGCTACATCGAGGCCGTGACGCTCGCGACCAAGCTCGGCCGCACCATCATCCCGGTGGTCGAGAACTTCGAAGAACTCGGCCTGATCCTCAAGCACGCACAGGCCTACGGCGTGCGCCCGCGCCTCGGGGTGCGCGTGAAGCTCTTCAGCGAGGGCTCGGGGCGCTGGAGCGCCTCGGCGGGCGAGAAGTCCAAGTTCGGCCTGTTCATCACCGAGATCCTTGAGCTCTTCAACGTGCTCAAGTCCCACGACATGCTCGACTGCCTGCAGCTGGTGCACTGCCACCCGGGCAGCCAGCTGCAGGACATCCGCCGCGTCAAGGACGCGATCAACGAGCTCGCGCACGTGTACGCGGAGCTCAAGCTGATGGGCGCGGGCCTGCAGTACATCGACGTCGGCGGCGGCCTCGGGGTGGACTACGACGGCAGCGGCACGAACTTCTCCTCGTCCATGAACTACACGCTCACCGAGTACGCGAGCGATGTGGTGTACCGCGTCGCCAGCGTGTGCAATGCCCGCGACATCCCGCACCCGATGATCGTGAGCGAGTCCGGGCGGGCGATCGCCGCCTACCACAGCGTGCTGGTGTTCGACACGCTCGGCTCCTCGGCGCTCGATAAGTTCCGCGTCTCCGGCGACCCGGCGCTCGACTACCAGGGCAGCGAGGAGCTGCCCCAGCCGGTGCGCGATCTGTTCGATGCCTACCGCACCGTGAGCGAGCGGCGCCTGGTGGAGTGCTACCACGACGCCCTCACCGCCCGCGAGCAGGTGCTGCAGATGTTCAACCTCGGGCTCCTGTCGCTCGAGTTCCGCGGGCTCGCCGAGCGGCTCTACTGGGCCACCTGCGCCAAGATCCGTGATTCGTGCCGCAAGCTCGAGCGGCTGCCCGAGGAGCTCGAGGACCTCGAATCGATCCTCTCGGACACCTATTTCTGCAACTTCTCGGTCTTTCAGTCGCTGCCGGACAGCTGGGCGATCGAGCAGCTCTTCCCCATCATGCCCATCCACCGCCTGGAGGAGCGCCCGACCCGCACCGGCGTGCTCGCGGACATCACCTGCGACTCCGACGGCAAGATCGACCGCTTCGTGTCACTGCGCGACGTCAAGCGCACGCTCGAGCTGCACGAGCTCAAGCCCGGCGCGGAGTACTACCTGGCGGCGTTCCTGGTGGGCGCCTACCAGGAGACCCTCGGTGACCTGCACAACCTGTTCGGTGACACGCACGTGGTGCATGTGCGCCTGCACGATGAAGGTGGCTGGTGGATCGAGGAGATCGTCAAGGGCGACACCGCCAACAAGGTGCTGGAATACATGGAGTACGACGTGGCCGAGCTCTACCCGGCGCTGGCGCGCGACTGCGAGCGCGCCATCCGCGACGGGCGCATGACGCTCGCCGAGAGCCAGGCGCTCAAACGCTTCTACGAACGCGAGCTGGATGGTTACGCGTACCTGGAACCGGCGGGCGCCTAGCCCGGAACCGCGGTTCGCGGACCGTGTCGGCCCGATCGCCAGCCACCCTTTGAGGCATACCCCAACACCCGCGGCAGATGCAGGCACCCGCCACGCGCCGGCGCGGCAGTCCCCGGGGGTGACGGCGTGAGCGTCGCGGATGCTCCGGGCGGCAGCGCAGCCGAGGCCGCCGCGGGCGACACCTCGGCATTCGTCAGTTACGCCTCCGCCGATCGCTCCCTGGCCGAGGCGCTCACGGCCTACCTGGAGCGGCATCACATCCGCTGCTGGCTCGCCCCACGGGATGTACCGCCCGGGGCCCTGTACGCGGACGCCATCGTGCGCGCCATCAACGAGGCGCAGGCGCTGGTGCTGCTGCTCTCGCAGCGCTCGATCGGTTCCTCGCACGTGGGCAAGGAGCTCGAGCGCGCCTCCTCGAAGAAGAAACAGATCATCGCCGTGCGCCTGGATGAAGCGCCGCTGACGCCGGCGTTCGAGTACTTCCTCAGCGAGTCGCAATGGGTCGACATCCCGCTGGACGGGCGCGAGGCTGCCTTCGCCAAACTCGCCAGTGCGCTCGCACATCCGCCCACCCGGGGCACCGCGCCGCCGCTGCCCGGCGTCCACGCCCCCGCCGCGCCGCGCCGGCGGACGCGGCGGGCATTGCTGGGACTGGGCGCGCTGGCGCTGGTGGCGGCGCTCGCTGGCGGCATCGCGTACCTGGCGCGCAGCCCGCGCCACGTGGCGCCGGCGGAAACGAGCGACAAATCCATCGCCGTGCTGCCCTTTGTCGACATGAGCGAGGCGCACGACCAGGAATACTTCGCCGACGGCATGTCCGAGCAGATCCTCGACCTGCTCGCCAAGATCCCCTCACTCAAGGTCATCGCCCGCACCTCCTCATTTCAGTTCAAAGGTAAAGCGGAGGACGTCCGGGTCGTGGGGGAGAAGCTCGGGGTCGGCACGGTGCTGGAGGGGAGTGTGCGCAAAGTCGGGGATCAGCTGCGCGTCACGGCGCAGCTGATCCGTACCACCGACGGCTCGCACCTGTGGTCGGAAGTCTATGACCGGCAGCTGCGCGACGTGTTTCGTACGCAGGATGAAATCGCCGACGCGGTGGTGGCCGCGCTCAGGGTGTCCCTGCTCGGCGCCCCGACCGCGCGCGCAGCGCCCACCTCCAACACGGAGGCCTACGCCCTCTTCCTGCAGGGGCTGGCGTTCGACCAGCGTTACACGGCCGCCGACTCGGCGCGCGCGCAGGAGTACTTTGAACGCGCGGTGGCGCTCGATCCGAATTTCGCGCAGGCGTGGGCAGCGCTGGCGGGCACCTACGGGTCGGTCATGGTGTTCGGGACGCGCGAATCCTTCGACACGGTCCGTGAGCGCATCGCCACCGCGGCCCAGCGCGCGCTCGCACTCGATCCGAAGGTGGCCGAGGCGCACGTGGCGCTCGCTAACGTCGGCTTCATCAATTATGACCTCGCAACCGCCGACCAGGAGGTCAAGACCGCGCTGCAGCTCGAGCCGGATAACCCTTTCGCCCTGAACCTCTCGATCTACCTCTCGATCGCCTCCTGCCGCCTTGCAGACGCCGAGCGCTTTGCGCGGCGTCTCATCGAGCGCGACCCGCTCTCGGTCGACCCGTACCGCGGGCTGGCGACCGCCCTATGGTTCGGCGGGCGCTCCGCCGAGGCCGAGGCGGTCTACCGCCGGCTGTTCGCCTTCAACCCGAACGCGGAAAGCATGCACTACCGTCTGAGCCTGGTGCTGCTGAGTGAAGGGCGCGCCCCGGAAGCGCTGAATCAACTGGCGGCGGAGACGTCGCCCTGGTGGCAGGCGATCGGGCGGGTGATGGCGTACGACGCGCTCGGGCGTCGCGCCGAGGCGGACACGCTGCTGGCGCAGATCGAATCGAAAGTCATGAGCTGGCAGTACCAGATCGCGCAGATCTACGCGCACCGGCACGACCGCGAGCGCACCTTCCTATGGCTGGATCGCGCCAACCGCGCGCGCGATCCGGGATACGTCAACTATCTCAAGTGCGACCCGATGCTGTCCGAGCTGCACGCGGATCCGCGCTACCAGGCGCTGCTGGCGCAGCTGCACCTGCCGCCTTGAGCCGCCCGGCGGCAAGCGTTGGCACAACCGCCGCAGTACCGTGGCCTCGCTAGGCAAGCCCGCCGTGGCCGAGTAGCACGAACACGCCGAGCACCACGAACACCACGGCCGCGAGCAGGTTCATGACTTTGATGGGCAGCCGCTCGGCGGCCGCCTTGCCGAGAAACACCGCCGGCACGTCCGCGATCAGCATGCCGAGCGTCGTGCCGGCGACCACGGGAATGAGCTCCTGAAAGCGGGCGGCGAGCGCCACGGTGGCGAGCTGCGTCTTGTCGCCGATCTCGGCGAGAAAGAACGCGACGACGGTCGAGCCGTAAGCCCCAAACCGCGACGGCCTAGGCTGCCCTTGCGGCGCACGGTCGGGGATGAACATCCACCCGGCAGCGGCGAAGAAGGACAGCGCCAGCAGCCAGCGCATCACGGCCGGGCTGATGTTGGCCGCGAGCAGGGTGCCCGCCAGGCCGGCGGCGAAGTGGTTGGCCAAGGTGGCGGTCAGGATCCCCAGGATCACCGGTAACGGAGCCCGAAAGCGGGCGGCGAGCACCAGGGCCAGCAGTTGGGTCTTGTCCCCGATCTCCGCCAGAGCGACGACGCCGGCGGATATGAGCAGCGCCTCCATCCCCCGCTGTGCCTCGTTTGCGTACCAGAAAGGCCGGGAGTAGCATGACACGGGCGTTCATATCCGTCGTGGATGAGTGCGCCTTGTTGAATGTGTTGACTTCACCTCCCGCCCCCCGCGCGCTTCTCATCCGTGCGCGAACGCAGGTACAGGCCTGCGGCCCAAGCGCTGCGCATTGACTGAACTGCCGATCGTGTGCCTTGAAGCCTTGACCTGTTTATTTCACGCGGTACATGCGACCGACGCGTGCGGCTCGCCGCTGTCCGCCTTCCCAAGAGAGAGCCCCGGATGACGACGATTTACGTAGGCAATCTGCCTTTCACCGCGACGGAACAGGATGTGAAGGCCCTGTTCGAGCGTCACGGGAAAGTGGAATCGGTGAAACTCATCAACGACCGGGAAACCGGCAAACCCCGCGGCTTCGGGTTCGTCGACATGCCGCAGGCCGAAGCGCAGAGCGCGATCCAGGCACTGAATGGCTTTCAGATGGCCGGCCGGCCGCTGCGCGTCAACGAAGCACAGGAGCGCCCGCAGCGCCCCCGCCAGGGTGGTGGTCCGTTCCGCCGCTGATCGGCGTCACAAGGCGAGCGCAAGGCGCTAAAAAACCCCGCCTCGCGCGGGGTTTTTTAGCCGCCCCTTGCGCCGTCATTTCCGCTCAAGGACACCTAGCCGCATGCTGCCCAAGTTGAACATCGTCGCGCTGCTCGCGGCCTGCACGCTGTTCCTCAACAGCTGCGCCGCGCAAAGCTCGCGTGAGACCACCACCGAGCAACTGACCGCCATACTCGCCGGCAGCCAACGCGCCGAGGCCAACCGCGTCCGCGACGTCTACCGGCATCCCAAGCAGACGCTGCTGTTCTTCGGCGTGCGACCCGAAATGAGCGTGCTGGAGGTATGGCCCACGCCCGGTTACTACACCGAGATCCTCGCGCCACTGCTGCGCGAGAAGGGCAAGTACTATGCCGCGGTGGTGGCCGCGGATCGCTCGAGCAAATACGTCACCCGCAGCCTCGAGAACTATCGCGCCAAGCTCGCCGCCGATCCGCAGCTCTATGACAAAGTGATCGTCGTGAGCATGCCGACCGACGGCGGCGCCGTAGTGCCGTCCGGCTCGCTCGACATGGTCCTGACGTTCCGTAACCTGCACAACTGGATGTCAAAGGATGATGCGCCCCAGGTGATCGCGACGCTCTACAAGGCGCTCAAGCCCGGTGGCATCCTTGGCATCGTCGAGCACCGCGGCAACCCGGCCGTGGCGCAGGATCCGAAGGCCAAGAGCGGCTACGTGAACGAGGATTACGCGATCAAGCTGATCGAGGCACAGGGGTTTCGCCTCGTCGCCAAATCCGAAGTCAACGCGAACCCGAAGGACACCAAGGACTACCCCGAAGGGGTGTGGACGCTGCCGCCCACCTACGAGCTTGGCGACAAGGACCGCGAGAAGTACGCCGCCATCGGTGAGAGCGACCGCTTCACGATGCGCTTCCAGAAACCGGTCCGCTAGCGCCTCACCACATGTCGCGCAGCCGCGCCCCCACGTCCACGGTGACGGGGGCGCTGGCCTGCGCCAGTGCGTCCCCGGCGCCGAGGGTGGAGCTGTGGAAGGTGACCGCGTCGAGCAGCTTCTGCACCTTCTCGGTGACGAAGCGGCTGCGGCCGCCGTAGACGTGCGCATCGCCCTGGCGCGACTGGTGCGTCAGGTGGAATTTCAGCGGCACCATGAGCAGCAGGTCGTTCTGCGCGCGGGTGAGCGCCACGTACAGCAGGCGCCGCTCCTCTTCGATGAGCTCGCCCTTGCCGGTGGCGAACTCGGACGGGAAACTGCCGTCGACCACGTTGAGCACGAACACGGTGTCCCACTCCATGCCCTTGGCGGAGTGGATGGTGGAGAGCACCAGGAAATCCTCATCGAGCGAGGGGCGCCCCGACAGATCGCTGGTGGCGTTCGGCGGATCGAGCGTAAGTTCGGTCAGGAAGCGTTCCCGCGAGGGGAACTGCGTGGAGAGCAGCTCCAGCTGCTCCAGGTCCCCCAGGCGCGTGTGGAACTGATCGTACAGGCGCTCGAAGTGCGGGCGGTACCAGTCGCGCGCCATGTTG
Organism: uncultured Pseudomonadota bacterium; assembly: GCA_963806375.1. Classification (GTDB taxonomy): domain Bacteria; phylum Pseudomonadota; class Gammaproteobacteria; order Steroidobacterales; family Steroidobacteraceae; genus 13-2-20CM-66-19. The sequence goes on along the minus strand of CAWDXW010000003.1, from coordinate 1,761,070 downwards.
AGCTGGCCCACCCAGGGACGCTGCGGCTCGGCGAGCGCCTGCAGCAGCGCGATCAGGCGCTCCCACTGCACCTCCTGGGTCTGCGCCGGCTTGAAGCCCTTGAGCGCCTCGAACGAATGGCCGCCGGCCTCGAAGTGATCGAGCGCGGCGCGCGCATTGACCGGCCCCATTCCCGGCAGCAGCTGCAGCGTGCGGAACGCGGCGAGCGCATTGCGCGGGTTGTCCGCCCAGCGCAGTACGCCGAGCAGGTCCTTGATGTGCGCGGCCTCGAGAAACCTGAGGCCACCGTACTTCACGAACGGAATCTTGCGCTTGGTGAGTTCCACTTCCAGGATGTCGCTGTGGGCGGCGGTGCGGAACAGCACCGCCTGACGCTTGAGCGGCACACTCGCCTCGCGACGCTTGAGCACCTCGGTGCAGACATACTCGGCCTGTGTCTGCAGCTCATCGACGGTGACGGCGCGCGGCCGGGCACCGTCACCGCGCACCGACAGCAGGTACTTGCGGTGCTGGCGCGGCGCTTCGGCCATGACCGCGTTCGCCACGTCGAGCACCGGCTGCGTGGAGCGATAATTCTGCGCCAGCGTCACCACCTCGGCGGGCGGCTGGAAGCGCTCGGGAAACCCGAGGATGTTCTCGACCGCGGCGGCGCGGAAGGAATAGATGGCCTGCGCATCGTCACCCACCACGACCAGGCCCGCGCCGTCGGGCTTGAGCGCATGCAGGATCTCCGCCTGCAGGCGGTTGGTGTCCTGGTACTCATCGACCAGCACGTGATCGAAGTGCGCGCTCACGTGCTGCGCCAGGCGCGGCTCGCACATCATCGCGTGCCAGTAAAGCAGCAGATCGTCGTAATCGAGCAGCCGCGAGTGCTGCTTCTGTTCGACGTAGGCGCGGAACAGGTTGGCGAGCTCCGCCTCCCACTGGGCGCACCAGGGGTAGTGCTGCTCGAGCGTCTCGTGCAGGGGCGCGCGCGTATTGACGCGGCTCGAGTAGATCTGCAGGCAGGTGTCCTTGCGCGGGAAGCGCTGTTCCTTGCCGGCCAGACCCAGCTCCTCGCGCAGGCTGTCCATGAGGTCGGCGGAGTCGCCGCGGTCGACGACGCTGAAGTGCGGGTCGAGCTGCAGGTGCGGCGCGTAGTGACGCAGCAGGCGGTTGCCGATCGAATGAAACGTACCGGTCCAGCTCAGCCGCTGCGCGATGCTCTGACTCAGGCCGCCCAGGGGCTCATCGAGCGCCTTGCGCGTGATGTCATGCGCGCGGCGGCGCATCTCAGTGGCCGCCCGCCGCGTAAAGGTGAGCATCAGGATGCGTGCCGGGTCGACGCCGTTGATGACCAGGTGCGCCACGCGGTGCGCCAGCGTGTCGGTCTTGCCGGTGCCCGCGCCGGCGACGATCAGCAGCGGCCCGCTCCGGTAGCCCTTCTCGGGCAGCGGCTCGCCATGCGTCACCGCCTTGCGCTGCGCCGCGTTAAGTCGTTCCAGGTGCGCGGTGGTCGCCATAGATGCTGCCGGACTATACGCGCGCCGCTGCTCCCGTGGCGATTGCGCTGCGTGCAGAGCGTGACGCCGCGCGCACCGCGCCGGCGCAGGAGCGGCCCTTGCGGTCCGCGGGTTAGGATGTGCCCATGAAACCCGAGAAGCAGACCCTGCACTATTCCGGGCGCGTCGTCAGCCTCACGACCGACGAGGTGGTGCTGCCGAACGGACATCGCGCCCTCCTGGAGGTGGTGCACCATCCGGGCGGCGCCGCGGTGGCAGCCATCGACGCCGAGGAGCGCGTGTGCCTCCTGCGCCAGTACCGCTACGTGGCCGACGGCTGGATCTGGGAGCTGCCGGCGGGCAAGCTCGAACCGCAGGAGCCGCCGCTCGCCACCGCGCAGCGCGAACTCATCGAGGAGGCGGGCGTCAGCGCGCAGGCGTGGCGCGACCTGGGAGTGTGCCTGCCGTCCCCGGGAGTCTTCAGCGAGCGCATATACCTTTATATGGCCACCGCCCTCAGCCCCGCGGCGAAGGCGCATGAGCACGCCGAAGTCATCCAGGTGCACTGGGTGCCGCTGCAGCAGGCCTGCCTGTGGGCGCTCGATGGCACCATCAACGACATGAAGACCGCCGTGGGACTGCTGCGCGCGCGGAATATGTACGACAGCACCACGTGACCGATGCACGAAAATTCCGTGACGCGCCTCGCGGAATTGTGAAGCCCTTCACGGTTAGTCTGAGCGTCGGTGAATGGCGACGCTGCACTGACAGGCAGTACATAATCCGTGAACTTCACGTTCAAAAAGAAACCGGAGGAGACTCCGCCGGCCGCTGAACGACGCCGCATCGGGCTGATCGTGCACGATGAGCGCGGCAATGCCTCGGTGGACTGGCGCGACGCGCCTGCGGACGAGCCGCGCCCGGTGCTCGAGATCCTGACCGAGCGCTCGCTCGCGGTGAAGACCGAAGAGTCCTCCTGCGACCCCTACGCGCGCGCACGCGCGCCGCGCGAGACGCCCAAGCCCGGCGGCACGGTGCGCACCAACCTGCGCGCGCTGTCGGCGCACATCAAACTGATGCGCGAACTGGAAGAGCGCAAACGCCGCGGCGACGACGCGGACGACTGAAAACGGTGCGCGTCGCGCACCTGACACCCTAGCTGGTTCGTTCGATGTGCGCGCGTTTGCGTGCGTTGGTCAGGCGGTAGAAGCGCCGCAGCTCGGTGAACACCTCCTGCCCGACGCCCCCGGTGCTGCCGGTCACGCGGGTGCGCGCAAGCGCGTGCTCCAGACGGTGACAGAAGCGGTGCGCGTAGCGGCTCGCCTCCCGGTACAGGGCCGCGCGCGCGGCGTCCAGCCGCGGGTCCGGGTGGGCGCGCTCAAACAGCAGGCGCCGCAGCTCGAGCGGGAAGTGGCCCGGCAACTGACGCCGCAGCAGCAGGTGGCTCGCGATGAACTTATCGACCTCGGCCTGCATCTCCAGCTCGAGGAGCGACACCGGCTTGTCATGGCCGGCATTCCAGGCGAGGTACATGAAGTGACTCACGCCCTCGAGCGCGGTCAGGCAGTCGGCGACGTTGCCGCCGTGCAGGCACTCGAGCGGATCGGCGCGTGCCAGGCGCTGCAGCAGTTGCGGGTCCAGGTACAGCGACAGTGCCAGCTCGCCGCCGCCGGGAAGCTGCGCCACCAGCACCTCCTCGTCCGCGGTGCCCCCGCGGGCCTCCGGTGGCAGATGCGCACGGTCGGTGATGAGGAAATCGTAGATGTCATGCGCGACGGGCACGTCGTAGATGCCGCCGATCAACTCCTGCAGGCGCGACAGCAGCATCGTGTCAGTGCGCGAACGCCGTCCCGCCGGCGCGCGTCGGATCGACGCCGAGGCGCTTGAGAAGCCCGTGGCAGCGGGCGCTGCCGGTCTTCAGCCACACCTCGTAGAGGCGCAGGATGTCCTTGTCGCTGTGGCGATAGGCGCTCTCGCTCACCTCGTTCAGCGCGTCCACCAGCGGCTGGAACTTCTGCGCCAGCTCGGCGAACACCGCCGCCAGCACGCGCCCGCGCCCCTGCGCAGTCGACTCGGCCAGTGTGCCGTAGGCCCGCCCGCCCATGGCGATGTGGTAGTCAAGATCCACCAGCTTCGCGGCAAAGCCCTGGGCAAAGAATCCGGCGATGAACAGCGACACGTCGCCAAGTCGCTGCAGGCAGTGATTGCGGGCGCGCGGGGTCGGCGCCTCGAGGGCCTCGCACAGCATCAGGGCGAGCGGCTTGAGGCGCACGCCCTGCGGGGTCTGCTCGTAGAGCGCCTCGGTGCGCGCAAACAGCGTGAGCACGTTGACCACGTACTGCTCGGTCTGCTCGTTGACCGCCACGTGTTGTTTGAGGAGCGCCCCGTGCACGGAGTCGCGGAAATACTCGCGCAGGTTCGCGACCGGCACGACACCTTTTGCTGCCTCACCCATCGTTCCTCACCTCCTATATATGTGGAACGGTTCAGGCCCTCTAAGGTTCACCCCGCACGACACATAAGTCCGTGATGCGTTACCCTTCTTCGCTGCGCGCGCATTCCTACAGGATTGGCAGCGCAGGGGCCCAAGTGCTAACAGGCTCGGCCGGGAAGCGCGGTGGCAGCGCAACTGCTTGTGACGCGCCGCACGCTGCTGGGCTTCTGCGGCTACCAGTGGCTGGTAATCGCGGCCGGCTGGGGCTTCGATGTCTACGACGCCCTCCTCTTCAACTTCGTCGCCCCAGCTTCATCCCCAGGCTGCGCTGGGCGCGGGTCGAACGCGCCGCCGCGCGCTGGCCGCCTGAGACGGCACGCGGACTCAACCGCTCAGCCGCTGCGCGAGCTCGAGGCAATCGCGCACCGTGAGATCCGGGGGCGGCAGGTCCGCGGGCCAGGGCGCACCGCTGCGGTTCATCCACGCGGTCTTGAGTCCCGCCGCGCGCGCAGCCAGCACATCCAGGTGCGCATCATCGCCGACGTAGACGAGCTCCGCGGGAGGCAGCGCCAGGTCCGCGGCGAGGCGCTCGAAGCACTGCCGCGCCGGCTTGGCGGCCCCAAGCTGGCGGGCGTTGAGCGAGACGGCGAACAGGTGCCCAAGACCGATACGGCCGAGGTCGGCGTTGCCGTTGCTGAGCGTGGCGAGCGCGTAGCGGCTCCTGAGGCGGGTGAGCCCGGGCAGCACGTCGGCAAACAGTTCCACCTCGCAGCGCGCCGCGAGGAACACCTCGAACGCATGCGCGGCCACCGCCTCGTCATAGCCGTGCTCGCGTGCGTGGCGCGCCAGCGCCGCGGTGCGCAGGTAAGTGAAGTCGTGGGCGTTGTGCGGCTCGCGGCGCGCCAGCTCCTCGCGGGCGCGGCGCATGTCCTCGAGGCTGAGCCGCGCGGTGATGCGCGGGCAGTGCATCTGCAGCCAGGCGAACAGGCGCGCTTCCGCGCGGCGGAGCACCGGCTCGACATCCCAGAGTGTATTATCGAGGTCGAAGGCTATGGCGCGCACGCTTCGCACCCGCAGAGGTTAACATCCCATGGCGCCGCTCACGCTCGTCATCGGCAACAAGAATTACTCCTCCTGGTCGCTGCGGCCGTGGCTGCTGCTGAAGCACCTGGGCGTCACGTTCTCCGAGATACTGATCCCCCTCGACCAGCCGGGCACCCGCGAGGACCTGGAAAAGTACAGCCCGAGCGCGCGCGTGCCGGTGCTGCGCCACGGGGAGCTGACCGTGTGGGACTCGCTCGCCATCTGCGAGTACCTGGCCGAGCTCACCGGCCGCGGGTGGCCCGCGGCGCCTGCGGCACGCGCGGTGGCCCGCGCGGTGAGCGCGGAGATGCACTCCGGCTTCACCACGCTGCGCTCACTGTGGCCGATGAACGCGCGCGCGCGCAATCGCCATACCGCGATGACGCCCGGACTGGAAGCGGACGTTGAGCGCATCGATCAGATCTGGAACGACTGCCGGGCGCGTTTTGGCGCCTCCGGCCCCTGGCTGTTCGGTGACTACAGCATCGCGGATGCGATGTTCGCGCCGGTGGTGCTGCGCTTCAACACCTACGGCGCCGGCGCCGTCTCCCCGGCCGCGCGCTGGTACATGGCGAGCGTGCTGGAGGATGCCGCGCTGCAGGAGTGGCTGCAGGCCGCCAAGGCCGAAGCCTGGATCAACGCGGCGAGCGAAGTCGGCCAGTAGCGCGCGCCGCCAGAATTTTTTGCGCCAACGTCGCGAGGAACACCGCTCCATATGCGTTCAATGACCTGGCTCCCGGTCAGGCTGCTCGCCTGCACACTCGGCCTCGGCGTCCCCGCCGTGCTCGCCGCCGCACCGTTCACCGCCGCTGACCTCGTGCGCCTGAAGCGCATCAGCGACCCGCAGGTCTCCGCCAACGGCACCGTGCTTGCCTTCGTGCAGCGCGAGACCGACATGGAGAACAACAAGGGTCGCACCAGCCTGTGGCTGCTCGACCTGCTCGATCCGGCCGGTGAGCCGCAGCGCGCCAGCGGCGGCGCCTTCAACGACTTAAGTCCGCGCTGGTCGAATGATGGCCACACCCTTTATTTCCTCTCCAATCGCTCCGGCAGCTCGCAGGTGTGGCGCCTCAATCTGCCCGCGCTCGCGCCGCAGAAGGTGACCGACTACCCCCTGGACGTCGGCTCCTTCAAGGTCTCCCCGCGCGGGGATCAGCTCGCCATCTCGATGGAGGTGTTCCCGGACTGCGCGACCTTGCAGTGCACGCGCCAGCGCCTGGACGCCCAGAGCGGGAACAAAGCCACCGGGCGCATCTACGAGCGGCTCTTCATCCGTCACTGGGACACCCCGAGCCAGGGCACGCGCTCGCACCTGTTCACTACGGCGCTGAGCGCCGCCGGAACGGCCGGCGCGCCCACGGATGTCGCCAAGGGCTTCGACGCGGATACTCCCGGCAAGCCCTTCGGCGACGACGCGGACTACGCCTTCAGCCCCGACGGCCGCCGGCTGGTGTTCGCGGCGCGCATCGGCGGCAAGAGCGAGCCGTGGTCGACGAACTTCGACCTGTTCGAGGTCCCGGTGGATGGCAGCGCCGCACCCGTGAACCTCACGGCCAACAATCCGGCCTGGGATGCGCAGCCGCGCTTCCTCGCTGACGGCACCCTGATCTGGCTCGCGCAGCAGCGCCCCGGCTTCGAGGCGGACCGCTTTCACATCGTGCTCAAGGATGCCCGCGGCGGCGCGCCGCGCGCGCTCAATGGCGGCTGGGACCGCTCCGTGGCGCACCTGAACGCCACACCCGACGGCCGCACCCTGATCGTCACGGCGGATGAGACCGGGCAGCGGGCGCTGTTCGCCCTCGATGCGCGCACGGGTGTCGTACGCCGGCTGTTCGCCGACGGCGAGGTCGAGGACGTGACGGTCACCCGCGACAGCGTGATCTTCACGCGCGCGGATCTGGGCGCACCCGCCGACCTCTACCGCGTGCCGCTCGCGGGCGGCAGCGCCAGGCGCCTGACGCACGTGAACGCCGCGCTCCTGGACGGCCGCCAGATGAGCCCGTTCGAGCAGTTCAGTTTCCGGGGTTGGAACGGCGAGACGGTGTCCGGCTACGTCGTGAAACCCTACGGCTTCGTCGCCGGGCAGCGCTTCCCGGTGGCCTTCGTGGTGCACGGCGGACCGCAGAGCTCGCTGGCGAACCTGTGGACCTACCGCTGGAACGCGCAGGCCTTCGCCGGCGGCGGCTACGCGGTGGTGATGATCGATTTCCACGGCTCCCCGGGTTACGGGCAGGCGTTCACCGACTCGATCAGCAAGGACTGGGGCGGCAAGCCCCTGGTCGACCTGCAGAAGGGCCTCGCGGCGGCGCTCGAGCGCTACCCGTGGCTCGACGGAGAGCGGGTCTGCGCGCTCGGGGCCTCCTATGGTGGCTTCATGATGAACTGGATCGAGGGCAACTGGCCGGATCGCTTCCGCTGCATCGTCAACCACGACGGCCTGTTCGACCAGCGCATGATGTACTACGCGACCGAGGAGCTGTGGTTCCCGGAGTGGGAGTTCGGCGGCCCGCAGTACCAGGTGCCCGACAGCTACGAGCGCGTCAACCCGGTGGACTTCGTGTCGCAGTGGCGCACGCCGATGCTCGTGATCCACGGCGAGCAGGACTTCCGCATTCCCTACACCCAGGGGATCGGCGCCTTCACGGCGCTGCAGCGACGCGGCATCGAGAGCAAGCTGCTGCTGTTCCCGGATGAGAATCACTGGGTGCTGAAGCCCGCCAACAGCCTGCTGTGGTACCAGACGGTGCTCGACTGGCTCGATGCACACCTGAAGAACTGACCGTCAGGGCACGGCATGGCGCGCGCCCACAGGCACCGCGGCGAGCTGTGGCAGCCACTGGCCGCGCGGCGGGCGGCGCGGGGCACGCAAAACCCGGCGCTCGAGGCCATCTGGCAGGTGATCGCGATGCTCCCGCGGGGGCGGGTCTGCACCTACGGGGAGGTGGCGCGCGCCGCCGGCTTCCCCGGCCGCGCACGCCAGACCGCCTACGCGCTGCGCATGGCCCCCGAGGCGCTGCACCTGCCCTGGCATCGCGTCCTCGGCGCGGGCGGCCGCATCGTCTTTCCTGCAGCCTCTGCCAACTTTCGCGAGCAGGCGCGCCGCCTGCGCAGCGAAGGCGTCCGGGTGGTGAACGGGCGGGTGCCGCGCGAGGTGCTGGTGGTCCTGGAAGGGCCCTGAGCCGGCCGGCGAGCGGCCGCGGGACCGCCTCCTTTAGTGCGCGAGCTTGCGGAACTCGAAGCCCCCGAGGGTGAGGCTGTCGGCGGTGAGACGCCCCTGTGCCGCCTTCGCGCCGCCGGCGGCATGGCAGCGCTTAGGATCGGTGGAGGCGGTAAACGCGTCTTCGCCGGCGCGCTTCCAGATCAGCTCGCACCCGCCGGGTACCACGTCGGTCGTCATGACCGCCGTGAGCATCTGCGAATCGTGGGCCGCCCCGCGCCAGCGCGCCGGCTCGACAAAGGTGTAGGCGAGGCCCACCACGCCGCGGTCCTCGTCGACGTCGAAGCTGAACATGCGCTGCGTCATGATGCGCTCGGCGTTGTCCGGCGCCATCTCCTGCACGTAGAGCACGTGATGGCCGAGGCGCGGTGTGAGAGCGGGCATGATGAGGAGCGCGACGTGATCGTGCGGCGGATGCACGTTGAACTGCGCATCGTGCTGCACCTGCGCGAGGTTGTCGTAGTGACCGGGCAACCAGGAGAGGATGTCCGCGAGATCCTCCTGCTGCTTGCGCGCCTGGTCGGCGCAGCCGCTAAGCCCGAGCAGCGCCAGCCACACCAGTGCGGCCGCGGCGCCTCGCCAGCGAAGCTCACCCATAGGAGGCCCGCCACTGGGCGCGGTACTTCAGCCCCAGGTCCATGAGTCGCTCGAGCAGCTCCGGATAGGACACGCCGCTCGCGCGCGCGGACTCGGCGAAGTCCTCGGCGGTCTCGAGATTCGGGTTGGCATTGGCCTCGAGCACGTACACCTGCCCTTCGGGGGTCACACGAAAGTCCATGCGAGCATAGCCGGACATGCCCAGCGCCCGATAGATGCGGCGCGAAAGCCGGTCGAGGGAGGCGAGCACCTGCGGCGGCAGGTCCTCGGCGGCGTGCGTGGTAATGCCGTACTTGGCCTGGTAGCGCTTGTCCCACTTCACCTTGCGCGTCGCGATGCTCGCCAGCGACTCGGGCAGCGAGCCGAACACCATCTCCCACACCGGCAGCCGCGTCAGGCGCTCGTTGCCGAGCATGCCGACGTACAGCTCGCGCCCCTCGATGTATTCCTCGACCAGCGCATCGGACTTCACCTGCTCGTGCACGAACTCGATGCGCTCCTTGAGCTTCATCGGGTCATCCACCACCGAGGCCTGGGCGATGCCGAGGGAGGCGTCCTCGACGGTCGACTTCACGAACAGCGGGAAATGCAGCTTCTTCGGCACATGAAAGCGCGCGCCGCGGCGGAACACGGCGAACTGCGGGGTGGCGATGCGGTGGTACTGCAGCAGCTGCTTGCACAGCGACTTGTCGCGCGAGAGCAGCAGCCCGCGCGGATTGCAGCCGGTGTAGGGCTGGCGCATCAGCTCGAGGAACGCCACCACGTGCTGGTCGTAGGTGACGATGCCGTCGAACTCCTCCAGCAGATTGAAGACGATGTCCGGTTCCCAGTCGGCGATGGTGCTGCGCAGCTCGGTCAGGCTGTCGAGCACCCCGAGGCAGCGCACTTCATGGCGGCGCTGGCGCAGCGTCGTCGTGACGTCGTACTCGGTGCGCCATTCCTCGATTTCCTTTTCGCTGTGGCCTTCCAGGCTCTCCGGGGGCACCAAGCTCGCGTGCACCACGACGAGCGTGCGCAGGCGCTTCATAGGGGCAAGTGCGGCGTCTCGCCCTGCGAGTAAAGGCCCGTGAGCCGCTCGAGCATCCAGCGCGCGTAGCGTCGTGCCGCGCGCTGGTTGCCGCGCACGAACAGGTTGCGCCGCTCGCAGCGCTCGATCAGCAGACGCAGTACCTGTTCCACGCTGTACGGGTCGATGCGCAGCGTGCGTGCCACAGAGGCGGTGAGCACGCGCGCCTGGGCACGCAGGAACGCCGCCGCCTTCAGCGGCTGGCGTGGCGTGGGCGCGGGGCGGAAGGCACGCCGCAGCAGTTCATCCGCCAGGCCGCGACGGATGAGGCGGTTGTGGGCGAGCTTGCGGCGGTAGTGGGCGGCGAGCGTGCGCTTGTCGTGCTCCAGGGGTTCGATGCGGGTGCGGTTGCGCACCGGCGGACGCTGCGCACGCACGCTCGCGACGAGTTCATCGACCGCCTGCAGCTTGTGCAGCGCCGGCCAGCCGGCGTAGGCGCGCCGCCATCCCGAGGTCGGCGTCAGCCACACCGCGAACGTCTCGGCGAAGTCCTCGGTCGGGTGCGCCTGCGCATACCACTCGCCCAGGTGATGCACGTAGCGGCGGCTGCCGGCGCGCGCGCGGTAGCGCGCCGGGTACGGCCGGCTGGCCGGACCGAAGACCTCGCGCCAGCGGCGGCGGCGGCGCAGCCGGTAGGCGTTGTCCAGGGCATGTCCGGCCTCGTGCCGCAGGATGCGCATCAGCAGGCGCGAGTTGCCGCCCTCGGCCTCGCGCATGATGTGCCGCTCGAGCCGCTCGAGGCGCGGATGCGCAAGGTAGAACGGCACCGCGATGCCCGGCACGCCGTCAGGGGAGAACCACTCCTGCGACAGCCACACGTGCGGCCGCAGCGCGATGCCGCGCCGCTCGAGCTCGGCGTACAGGCGGCGCACGTGGTGCTTGAGCGCGGAGTGTTCGATCGAGAGCTGCAGATCACAGAAGCGCATCTGGAGCAGCGCTTCATCGGACAGCCGCGTCCACGCGCGTGAGATGCGCGCGCGACGGGGCCGGCGTGCGCCGGGTACAGTGCGGCCAGGGACGCGAGTCGTGGACATCCGCAGGCGTCGGCAAGCTTACGAGGGGAATTCTCGGTGCCAGCTTACGACAGCCCGGGGCGGCCTGTCTGCTGGCGCACGCGCCAGCGGCGCAGCGGCCCGGAGCCTCAGCTGCCGAGCTGCACCAGCGCGTGGGTCAGCAGCCGGTCCGCGAAGCTCTCGAGCAACGCCAGCTTCATCAGGCTGTTGCGCCACATTGTGGGGATGGCGCCTGCAGTGTAGTGGGCCCCCGCGAGGGCGCCCGTGGCCCCCGCCACGACGTCGGCGGCGCCGCCGCGGTTGGCGGCGGCCAGCACCGCGTCGCGGAAATTGTGAGTCCGGGCAAAACAGTCGAGGGCTGCCGCCAGCGCTGCCGGCGCCGAGCCTTCCTGGCCGAGCGCGGACGGACGGCCCGTATTCCCGACCAGTGACTGCGCGGCGGCGAGGATCTGCGGCTTGCCCGCGCCCGAGACGGCCGCGTGCAGGGCTGCGGCCAGGGCCCGGCAGGCGTCCAGCACCAGCGGCGCCTGGCAGGTGGTGCGTGCGGCCTCGGCGGACTGCGCCAGCGCCGCTTCGCGGTCGGCAAAGTAATACAGCACCACCACCGGCACGCGCGACAGCGGCTCGGGGTCCAGATCCTCCGGATCGTGGGAGCCGGAGAAGGACTGGCGACGCCACTGCGCACGCGCCAGCGCCCGCGCCGTGCCGGCGGTGATGCCGACACACTGGCCCGTGGCGGACAAGTAGCCTTCCTTCTGCCAGCGCCCGTAGCGCGCCATCTGGTCGCGCGCCTCGAACCCGCCCTTCTCGAGCAGGCTCTCCGCCAGGCACAGGCTCATCGCGGTGTCATCGCTCCAGGCGCCGCGCGGCAGGTCGAACGGACCGCCCCCGAGCATGTCGCCGAGCGGCGTGAAGCGCCCGGGGCGGCGGAACTGGGTCGTCAGGCCCACCGCATCCCCGACCGCCAGGCCGAGGAGCGCCCCGAGGTAGCGCTCGCGCACCCCGCGCACCACCGCCAGCGCGGCCGGATCGAGCAGCGGGTCGACCGCCTCCGCACGGCTCCAGGTGCGCACGTAGTCGCACTGCGCGTCGGTCTCCGGGATCGAGACCCAGCGGCGCGACCGGGCGCTCTGCTGCCACAGGCGATTGAGTTCCTCGAGCGCGGCCTCCCCGGCGTGGCCGTTCTCGGCGAGCAGGCACCCGACCGCCATGCCGGTGCGCCCAATGCCAGCGCGGCAGTGCAGGTAGACGGTCCGCCCCTCGTTGAACGCGGCGCGCAGGCAGTCGAGGATCTCGGCCATCTGGGCCGGAGTCGCCGGCAGGCCGTGATCTGGCAGCGGCATGCGGAAGTACCGCACCGTGTCCGGAAGCTGCGCGGCGTAGTCGGCCTGTTCCTGCGCCTGGGTGAGGTCGATGAAGCAGCTGATGCCGTTGGCCAGCAGGCTCGTGAGGCGCGCGCGCGTCAGCTCGGGGCTCGCGCCGGCGGGATGCTCGCCGGCGAGCAGCTTTCCGGGCAGCGCCCAGTAGTAGTTGCCAAGCGGCAGCACCTCGGCGGCGGAGAGCAGCGGGGCGTCCACGGCGTTCAGCAGGCGAGCGCGGTGGTGCGCTCGCCCGCGATGGCCTCCTCCTCGGCTTCACTCATGGGGGCGATGCGCCCTTCGAGTCCGGCAAAGTCGAAATGACGCGGGTCGGCCAGGTGCGCGGGCTCGAGGTGCCGGAGTGCCGAGAAGATGCTCTCGGTGCGACCGGGGAACTCGCGCTCCCAGGCCGCCAGCATCTGCTTCACGGCACGCCGCTGCAGGTTTTCCTGCGAGCCACACAGCCTGCAGGGGATGAGCGGGAAGGCGCGGCCGCGCGCAAAGCGGGCGATGTCGCGCTCGGCGACGTAGGCGAGCGGCCGGATGACGACGTGGCGGCCATCGTCGGACAGCAGTTTCGGGGCCATCGCCTTGAGGCGGCCGCCGAAGAACAGGTTGAGGAACAAGGTCTCGACGATGTCGTCGCGGTGATGGCCGAGCGCGATCTTGGTGATGCCGTGCTCGGCGGCGAAGCGGTACAGCGCCCCGCGGCGCAGGCGCGAGCACAGGCCGCACATCGTGCGGCCCTCCGGGATCACGCGCCGCACCACGCGGTAGGTGTCCTGCTCGATGACGTGAAACGGCACCCCGAGGCCGGCCAGGTAGTCCGGCAGCACCTCGGACGGGAAGCCGGGCTGCTTCTGGTCGAGGTTGACCGCGAGCAGCTCGAAGCGCACCGGGGCGCTGCGCTGCAGGGAGCGCAGGATGTCGAGCAGCGTATAGGAGTCCTTGCCGCCCGAAAGGCACACCATGACCCGGTCGCCCGCGCCGATCATGCGGTAATCGGCGATGCACTTGCCGACCGCGCTGCGCAGCTGCGCCGCCAGGCGATTCAAGGTGCGGGAGGGCTTGTCGGCGGCGCTCATTGGACTCAAGCATCTCAAGCTGCGGCGCGCATCGGCCGCACCGGCGAGTTTAAAGGCCTTCAGGCTGCCGCGCTGCTGGCGCTCGACTCAAGATACTTCGCTTCGACATAACGGATGAACGAGGTGGCGGCCAGGGGCTTGCCGGTGGCGCTCTTCAGCAGTTCCTGCACCGGCACCTTGGCCCCCAGGCCGTGCACGTGGGTGCGCAGCCAGTCGAACAGGCCCGAGAACTCTCCGTGGGCGAGCTGCTCGTCCAGGGCCGGCAGCTCCGTACGCATGCTCTCGTACAGCTGCGCGGCCATGACCGCCCCCAGGGCATAGGAGGGGAAGTAGCCGAAGGAGCCGACCGCCCAGTGGATGTCCTGCAGGCAACCCTCCAGGGCGTTCGCGGGCCGGATCCCGAGGCGCGCTTCCATGCCGGCGTTCCAGGCCTCGGGCAGGTCGCGCACCGCGAGCTCACCGGAGAGCAGCTGCTTCTCGAGCTCGTAGCGCACCATGATGTGCAGCGGATACGTGAGCTCGTCGGCATCCACGCGGATGAGGCCGCGCTGCACCCGGGTCAGATAGCGGTAGAGGTTCTCGACCTCCCATTCCGGGCCGCTGACCCCGAAATGCTTCACCAGCAGCGGCTGCACGTAGCGCAGGAACGGCCGGCTGCGGCACACGATCATTTCCATCAGCAGTGACTGGCTCTCCTCGAGCGCCATGCCACGGTCGCGCCCCACCGGCTGGTCGCGCCAGTCCTGCGGGAGCCCCAGGTCGTACATGGCGTGGCCAGTCTCGTGCAGCGCCCCGAGGAGGCCGGTGAACACGTCCGCGGGATCAAAGCGCGTCGTGATGCGGATATCGCCGGGGCTGCCCTCGGTGAAGGGGTGATCACTTTCGTCGAGCCGCCCGCGATCGAAGGGAAAGCCGACCGCCTTCATCACCTCAACCACCAGCGTGCGCTGCTTGGCCGCGGAGAACTTGCCGGTGAGCGGCAGCGGCGGCCGCCCCTCCTGGGCGACGATCGACTCGCGGATGAGCGAGGGCAGCCGCCGCGACATCGCCTTGAACATGGCGTCGATGTCGAGCGTCGTGAGCCCGGGGGAAAACTCGTCCACCAGCGCATCGTAGGGTGCGAGGTTCAGCGCCTGGCCGAGCAGCGCCGCCTTGTCGCGCACCAGGTGCACGACCTCCTCCAGATACGGCGCGAAGGCCTCGAACTTGCTCTCGGCGCGGGCCTCGAGCCAGCGCGACTCGGCGCGCGATGCCGCCTTGGTCAGCCGCGCCACGAGCGTCACGGGTGTGGCGATGGCGTGGTCGCGCTGGCGGCGCATCTCACGCAGGTTTGCGATCTGCCAGTCCTCGAGCCCCTGGGTGTTCGCCTGCGCCCGATCGAGCAGGCGCGTGATCCGTGGCGCGGTGAGGAGCGCATGGTGCTCGGTCTCGAGCGCGGCGAGCTGCTCGCCACGCACGTCGGCACTGCCACGCGGCATCATGACGGCCGCGTCCCAACGCAGCAGCGCCAGCGCGCCACGGAAGGCGTGCAGGCGCTTGAACTCCTGTTCGAGTTGCTTGTAGGGCGAGGCAGACATGGATCGGCTTGAGCGGGGAACGGGGCTAGTTTACCAGCTTGCCGCGCCTCCCTGCCTCGCCAAAACAAAAGTTTACTCAATTAAATCATACAGTTATTTTGCGTTTGCGGTCGTTATGAGGCCGCACCCCCTTGACGCGGGACGCGCCGTGCGGGCCGCCGGGCTCCAGATTATGTCGCCTGCGCGAGGCGGCGGCCGGACCTTGCGGCGGGGGCCGGAATGGCTCCACGCAACGCGCTCCAGGCCAGCATGGCGCGCTTGCGTTCCGGGCCGTAGTGATAGCCGCCGAGCCCGCCGTCCTGGCGCAGCACGTTATGACAGGGAATGAGCCACGCCACCGGGTTTGCCGCCACGGCATTGCCCACGGCACGTGCGGCCCCCGCCGCCCCTGCCGCCGCGGCCAGACGGCTGTACGTGGTCGTGGCGACGCTGCCGGTCTCGATCAGTGCCTGCCAGACCTTGACCTGAAAGTTCGTGCCGCCCACCGTCAGCCGCAGTCCCTCGGGTGCCGCTGCGCCCCAGATCTGCTCGGCCAGCGCAGCAGCGGCCGCGTCACTGCGCGCGAGCACGGCCTGCGGCCACTGTTGCCGGAGCGTGGCGAGCGCGGCCGCCTCCGCACCGGGCTCGACAAAGGAAAGGTGCGCGATCCCGCGGGGGGTGCGGGCGATCAGCGCGCGCCCGAAAGGCGTATCGCTGAAGCCGCACTCGAGGCGCACGCGCGCACCGCCAGCCCTGAGCTCCCCCGGCGTGACCGCCTCGAGCGTCACCATGAGGTCATGCAGCCGCCCGGGCCCGGAGAGGCCGACCGCATAGGCCGCCTCCAGCACCGAGGCCGCGCCGGTGAGCGCCCCGCGCGCGGCCCGGGCGGTGACGAAGGCGAGGTACTGGCGCGGGGTGAGTCCGGCCCAGCGGCGGAACAGCCGGTTGAAGTGAAACTCCGACAGGTGCGCGGAGGCGGCGATCGCCCCGAGCCGCGGCTGGCTGCGGAAGTGCTCGTCGATGAAGCGGATGGCACGGGCGATGCGCGCAAAATCGCGGCCGTCGAGAAAGGCGCGGGTGTGAGCATTCATGGCATGAAGGATACGGGCAGGCGGCACCGCCGCGACCCGATTCTTGCGCTCAGCGGGCGCGACGCACAGCCCCGTCACACGCTTCGGTTACACTCACGCGCCGTCAGTGCCACAGGTGTGGCCAGCGGGCCACGGCGACGCCGATGCCGACCGAGACCGCCAGTAGCAGCACCAGCGTGAGCGCGATCAGAAATCGTTGCATCGGCTGATCATAACCTCAAGTCCCGGCAGCCACCGACCATGAGCGACGCGACCCGACTGCCCGTGTGCTTCCTGGCCTCCGAAGTCGCGCCGCTGTCCAAGACCGGCGGTCTGGCGGACGTCAGCGCCGCGCTGACGGGGGCGCTGAGCCGCGACGGACACGACGTGCGGCTGTTCACCCCCGCCTACGCCAGTGTCGACCGGGTCGCCTGCGGCGCCTTACCCGTGGCCGGACTGCAGCGGCTGCCGGTGGCGGTCGGCGCCACGGCCTACACGTTTGCCGTGCTGCGCGGCACGCTGCCCGGCGGTGCGCCCGTGTACCTGCTCGATTGCCCGGCGCTCTTCGCGCGCCCCACGCTCTACACCAGCGACAAGGACGAGCACGTGCGCTTCCTGGCCTTCACGCGCGCAGCGCTCCGCAGCTGTGTGCAGATGCGCTGGGCGCCGCGCATCGTGCACTGCAACGACTGGCACACGGCTTTTGCGCCGCTGTTGCTGCGGACCAGCTACCGCGGCGAACCGCTTCTCGCCGGCGCACGTACCCTGCTCACGATCCACAACATCGGCTACCAGGGGATCTTCGCGGCCTCGCACGCGGCGGACCTCGACCTCACGGGCGCGGAACTCGGCCTGCTGTACCAGCCGGACTTGGACGCCGGGCACATCAACGCGCTGCGCCACGGGATCCTCTATGCCGAGTTGATCAACACCGTCAGCCCCACGCACGCACGCGAGATCTGCTCGGACGAGTACGGCATGGGTCTGCAGGACAGCCTGCGCGCGCGCAGCGCGGCGCTGAGCGGCATCCTGAACGGCGTGGATTACCACGAGTGGGACCCGCGCCACGACCCGGTGCTGCCGGAGCATTACGATCCCGAGCATCTCGCGGTCAAGGCGCACCTGAAAGCCCAGCTCACCGCGCGCTACGGGCTCGATCCCGCCCCCACGGTGCCGCTGGCCGGCATCGTCAGCCGGCTGGCGGCGCAGAAGGGCATCGAACTGCTGTTCGAGGGGCTGCCGCGGGTGCTGGAGCGCCGCGCGCTGAACTTCATCGCGCTCGGCAACGGTGAGCCACGGTACGAGGCGTTCTTCCACGAGCTGGCGCTGCGCTTTGCCGGACGGGTGCACTTCCGTCAGGGCTACGACGACGCGCTGGCGCACTGGATCGAAGCGGCGAGCGACATGTTCCTCATGCCCTCGCGCTACGAGCCGTGCGGGCTGAACCAGATGTACAGCCTGCGCTACGGCACCGTGCCGGTCGTGCGACGCACCGGGGGCCTGGCCGACTCGGTCGAGCCTTTCGATGCACGCACGGGTGAGGGCACGGGCATCGTGTTCAATGACTTCGACACGCCCGCGCTCGAGTGGGCCCTGAACACGGCGCTCGATCTGTACGCACAGCCGCAGCACTGGACCCGCTTGGTGCACAACGGCATGGCACGCGACTTCTCTTGGACGCGCCAGGCGCGCGAGTATCTCGCGCTCTACCGCAGCCTCGCCGGCGGCTAGGTGTGCTGCTCAGAACTTCAGGGCCACCCTTTTCAGGCTGAGGGCGCCGCGAGTGCGCGCTCGCGGCGTACGCCGGCCTACTGCAGCTTGAACGTCCCGCGCTGATCGAAGGGGATCGAGCGCAGAAACCCCTGGCTGAGGGAGACCTTGCCGCTCAGGTGATAGTCGAGCGACTTCATCTCGCTCTTGCCCAGGAGCTTCATGAAGGTGGCTGCGAGGTTGGTGGTCGTGTTCATGTCGAAATCCGCCTCCCCGAGCGCCGGGACGACGAAGCTCGCGGCCGACTCGCCGCTGGCGAACTGCTGGCCCTCGACCTCGAGCGAGTAGACGATGCCCTTGATGGGGAGCTCGCGGTCGTTCGGGTTCTGCACGTGCATGCGCACCTTGAGGCGCTGTGAGAACAGGTCCCCGCCGAGGACGGTGACGTCGACGACCGAGAGGTGTGGCGCTTCGAGCTTGGGCGCGAGCGCACAGGCGCTCAACAGCAGCGCGCAGCACAGCGCCACCCGGGCGTACGGAAGGCATTTCATGGCGCGCATGGTAACAAAGGCGTGCGGGCGTGCTTCAGGCGCGGCCAAAAGCCGCAGTCAGCCGCGCGCAGTGCTGCGCGGCTGACTCATCGAGGGCGCCGGGGGGCACGCGCCACTGCCAGTTGCCGCTGGTGGTTCCCGGGCGGTTGAAGCGCGCCTCCGGGCCGAGTCCCAGCAGGTCCTGCAGCGGGATCACGGCCAGCTGTGCCACCGAGCCCAGCACCGCCCGGACCAGCGCCTCGGGCATCGCGGGGCGCCCCCCCAGGAAGAAGTCGACGCGCGCGCGCGTCGCCTCATCCAGTGCCTGGTACCAGCCGAGCACCGTATCGTTGTCATGGGTGCCGGTGTAGACCACGGCCTCGCGCGGGTGCAGGTAAGGCAGGTGCGGGTTGGCGGCGATTGCCGTCGAAGCCAAACTGCAGCACGCGCATGCCCGGCAGCGCGAAGGCCTGCATGAGTTCGATCACGTCCGCCGTGATCACGCCCAAGTCCTCGGCTACCAGCGGCAGGTCAGGCAGCTGCTGCCGCAGCGCCGCGAGCAGCGCCGCGCCGGGCGTGGTGCTCCAGCTGCCGCTGCGCGCATCGGGCGCGCCCGCCGGGATCGCCCAGTGCGCCGCCAGCGCGCGGAAATGATCGAGCCGCAGCAGGTCCAGGCGCTGCAGCTGCGCCGCGACGCGCTGCGTCCACCAGCGGAATTCCTCGCGGCTGAGCGCCGCCCAGTCATACAGCGGGTTGCCCCACGTCTGGCCTTTCTCCGAGAAATAGTCCGGCGGCACCCCGCCGACCGCCGCCGGCTCGCCCCCGGGGCGCCAGCTGGAACAGCTCCGGCCGCGTCCACACCTCCGCCGATGATGGCGCGACGTAAAACGGCAGGTCGCCGAAGAGCCGGATGCCGCGTCCCCGGGCATAGCGGCGCAGCGCGCTCCACTGCTGCTGAAAGGCGTACTGCTCGATCTCACACCGGCGCAGCTCCCCGGCAGCTCCCGGCGCGCCGCGGCCAGAGCGTCCGGGGCGCGCTCGCGCAGCGGCTGCGGCCAGCGCCAGAACGGCGCGTCGTCGAAGGCACGCGTCAACGCCTCAAAGAGCGCGTAGTCGGGCAGCCACGCCTGAGTGGCGGCGAGAAAATGCGGCTCCGGCGCCGCCTGAGCGGGTGGCAGCTCCGCCGGGTCGAGGAGTGCGGGATTGCCGGCGAAGTCCGAGCGCACCCAGTACGGGGAGCCGTCCGCGCCGGTGGGTCCGAGCGGCAGCACCTGCCACACGCTGAAGCCGCCGCGTGCCAGCCAGTCGATGAACGCGCGGCCGCCGCGCCCGAGGGGCGCCTCGAGCGCCGAGAGCGGCAGCAGCACGCCCGCGCGGCGTCGGTCGAATACGGGCAGACGTGCGCTCAAGAGCGTGGGTGCGCTTTCAGCCGCTGGCGCGGCGCATGACGCCGCCGTGCTCGGCCGTGCCGCCGCCGGCGGAGATCGGCAGCGCCAGCTCCCCGGGCGGCACGAGGTCCAGCCGCCGGTAGAGATTGACCAGCTGCCGCCGGTACAGCTGATCGAACTGCGTGACGGCGTCGGCGGGGTTGTAGTCGCCGAACCACCAGAACCAGTCGGAGCTCTCACACAGCGCCAGCTGCCGCCCGCACTGCGCGCGCGCGCCGGATCGGTCATGTTCGAGCATGACCCGATCGAAGGCCTGCTTGGCATCGCACAGCAGGTCCCAGGCGAGGTTCTTGGCCGCATCGCCGATCCAGGTCGCCAGCGTCCCGTGGACCCAGCTGCCGGCGAGCACGCGCGGCAGCGGTGCCGGCGGGATGCCGCGCGCCAGACACTCCGACAGCGTCATGAGCTCGAGCGCGGATGGTCGGCGAGCCACGCATACAGCGCCCGCAGGAACCAGTAGCCGTTGAACGGATAGTGCTCCCAGGCGTTCTCCCCATCGAGGGCAATCAGCACCGCATGGTTGGCGCTGCCCTCGTAGCGCGGCGCGATTGCGCTCAGCTCGTTCACCAGGTTGTGTGCGGCATCATCACCGTGCCAGGTCGCGTAGGTGAAGCCGATCAGATCCGACAGCCCATCATCGCGGAAGAAGCAGTCCATGCCGGTGCCCGGCATGCGGTAGGGCCGGTTGTAGGCGTGCGGGTCGACGGCCGCCTGCGGATCGGTGAGCGCGAGGCTCCCGCGCAGCACCGCGCTGCTGCTGGCTGCCCAGCGAAAGCGCCGGCCGTGCCGAGCAGTCTCGAGCGTGGCCGCGCTGATGGCCCCTTCGGAAGGCCAGCAACCGCGCCGGCGGTGTGCCGAAGGCGCGCGTATGCACGCGCATCGCCTCCTCGACGTGCCAGCGGGCGCGCGCCGCGCCGCCGGCGTAGGCCGGGTGCTGTGGCAGTGCCATCCCGGGCACCGCATCGCGCGCGCTCTCGAAGTCGAGCAGCAGCGGCATGATCGGGTGGCCGTACGGCGTCACCGACAGCTCGATGCGCCCGTCGACGGCCAGCGCGCGGTAACGCGGCACGACTGGGTCACCAGCTCACCGATCAGCGTCCAGCAGCTCGCGGCGCTGTCCGGGGGTGAAGCTCGCGGCCGCGCGCGGTGAGCGCGCGCCACCAGCGGATCGCTGCGGCGCACGGTCTCTCCCATCCACGCCAGGTGATACCAGACCGCCAGGTCGTGGATGAACTGGTCCGAGGCGCAGGGGATGCGCTCGAGCGTAGCGAGCGTCTCGGCGATCGTCGCCAGCTCCAGGTAAGGACCGAAACGCTCGATCATGTGCTGGCGATGTCGCGCGCAGGCAGGCGCGCAGCAGCGCCAGGCGCTCGGCGGCGTCGGCCGGTACCGGATCCGGCCCGAGGAGCGCGAGCACCGGATCCGGCAGCGGCGCGCCGGCGCGCAGATGCTCGGCGATACGCCGTGCGATCTCCTCGAGCTGCTCGATGAGCAGCGGGGTGAAGTTCACCACCGCGCGCGCGGCCGGGTTCTCCTCCAGGTGCGCCGCCATGTCGGTGTAATCCTTGATGGCGTGCAGATAGGTCCACGGCAGCATGTACTGGCCGGTGAGCGCATCGCGGTACTGCGGCTGGTGCATGTGCCACAGCAGGACGACCGGCAGGCGGGCGGAGTTCATGGCGGCCAGGCGCGGGTGCGGCACGGTGCGGGGCGCTCACCACGCGCCAGGCGCCGCAGCATGTCGGCGGTCACCAGCACGACGCCCTTCTCGGTGACGTGGAAGCGGTGCGCATCGCAGCGCGGTCCATGCCGATCTGCATGCCGTCGGGAATCTCGCAGCCCTCATCGATGATGGAGCGCGTGATCGTGCAGCCGCTGCCGATCTCCACGTGCGGCAGCATGACCGACGCTCGATGCTACGAGCGCTCATCGACGCGCACGTCCGAGAACAGCAGCGACTCGCGCACCACGGCGCCGGAGATGATGCAGCCGCCGGACACCATCGAATTGACCGCCATGCCGCGCCGGCCATCCTCGTCGAGGATGAACTTGGCCGGCGGCTGCTGCACCTGGTAGGTCCAGATCGGCCAGTCCTGGTCGTAGATGTTGAGCTCGGGCCGCACGTGCACCAGCTCGAGGTTGGCATCGTAGTAAGCATCGATGGTGCCGACGTCGCGCCAGTAGCTCTGCGCGCGCGTCTTCACGTCCTGGAACGGGTAGGCGAATACCTGGCGGTTGCCGCGATCGCCGCCGGCAGCATGTTCTTGCCGAAGTCGTGGGCAGAATTCGCCGCGGCCGCATCCTCGGCGAGCAGGGTCTCCAGCAGGCTGGTGTTGAAGACGTAGATGCCCATCGAGGCGAGAATGTTCTCGGGACGACCGGGCAGCGTATCCGGCGCGGCGGGCTTTTCCGCAAAGCGCGTAACGCGGTTCCACTCCGTGGCGGTGAGCACCCCGAAGTTGCGCGACTCGCGCGCCGGCACCTCGACCACCCCCACCGTGATGTCGGCGCCCTTTTCCACGTGGTAGGCGATCATCGGGCCGTAGTCCATCTTGTAGATATGGTCGCCGGCGAGCACCAGTACGTGCTTGGGGTGATGTGAGACGATCAGCTCGAGGTTCTGATAGACCGCATCCGCCGTACCGCGGTACCAGCTGTCCCCCAGCTGCTGCTGCGCCGGCACCACTTCCACGAACTCGCCGAACTCCCCGCGCAGGTAGCTCCAGCCGTGCTGCACGTGCTGGATCAGCGACTGCGCCTTGTACTGCGTGAGGATGGAGATCTGGCGGATGCCGGAGTTGACGCAGTTGGAGAGCACGAAGTCGATGATGCGGAACTTGCCGCCGAAGGGCGTGGCCGGCTTGCAGCGCTGCGCGGTGAGATCGTGCAGCCGCTCACCGCGGCCGCCGGCCATGATCACCGCCAGCGTGCCGCCGGTGAGGCGGCTCACGTAGCGGCCGGAGGAAGCACGGGCGGGCGGGCGCTGCATGCCGGCTACTACACTCCAGAGCGTGTGGCGACTGCAACCGCAAAACGGCGCGCCGCTACAGCCACTTCATGAGTCCCAGTTCGAAAGGATGCGAGAGCAGTTCGTGCCACGGGTAGATACGGATCTCGGTCCGGAACTGTCCGCACCCGGGGGGCTCGACGTCGAGGGCAAAAACCAGCGTGCCCTCGCCCTCGTGCTCCTCGGTGGCCGCGAGCACCGCGTGCCACAGCCCCTCGCGCGGCCCCTGGCCGTAGGATGACAGGGGCGGCGGCGCCAGGTCGGCGTCCGGCAGCAGCCGCCGGGCGACGAACTCGATGCGCACATCGGTCGGGGCGAGGCCGTTGAGGTTTGCGCCGACGCGCAGCCGCAGCCGCTCGCCGCGCGGCAGGTCGCGCGCGGCGTCGGTGAGGAGCTTCAGCCCGATGCGCGGCCACGCCTGGCGCACCCGCTGCTTCCACTCCGCCAGCTCGCGCGCGCCGGTGAAATCATTGGCGGACAGCCGCCGATATTGCGCGGCCGCCGGTTGATACAGCCCCTGCGTGTAGTCGAACAGCACGCGACGCATGTTGAAGCGCGGGATGACGCTCATCATGGCGTGCTTGCTCGAGCGCACCCACGCGCTCGGCACCCCGCCCTCATCGCGGGCGTAGTACTGCGGCACCACCTCTTCCTCCAGTGCCGCGAGGATCAGCTCGGCCTCGAGCGCGTCGCGCCGCTCGGGGTCCTGCACCGAGGCCGGCGGTATACCCCAGCCGTTGTCCTGCATCCAGCCCTCGGCCCACCAGCCATCGAGAATGCTCAGGTTGAGCCGCCCGTTGATGGCCGCCTTGATACCGGAGGTGCCGCTCGCCTCGAGTGGCGCGATGGGGTTGTTCAGCCACACGTCCACCCCTGAGACCAGGCTGCGCGCCAGCTGCAGGTCATAGTCCTCGAGGAACACGATGCGGCCGGCAAACTCCTCGCTCATCATGAGCTGGCGGATCTCGCGCAGCACGTACTTGCCCGGTTCATCCGCCGGATGCGCCTTGCCGGCGAACAGCAGTACCACCGGGTGATCCGGATCGTTGAGCAGGCGCGCGAGCCGCGCCCGATCGCGCATGAGCAGAGTTGCGCGCTTGTAGGTGGCGAAGCGGCGCGCGAACCCGAGCGTCAGAATCCCCGGGCGCTGCGGGTCCAGAAAGCGGGTCACGTGCCGCAGCTGCGCGGGGGAGAGGCCCTTGCGCTGGTACTCGCGCTGCAGCCGTTCGCGCACGCTCGCGAGCATGCGCGCTTTCACGTCCTGCGAAGTCGCCCAGTAGCGCTCCTCCGAGACCTCCTCCAGCGCGCCCCAGAAGCTGACATCGCGCAGGTGCTCGCGCCACTCGCGCCCGAGCTCGCGATCGAAGAACTCCATCCAGCGCTGGTGCAGGAAGGTGGGCACGTGCACGCCGTTGGTGACCCAGCCCACCGGGTTGTCGGCCGGCGGCACTTCCGGCCACTGGTCCGCGCACAGTTTCGCGGACACTGCACCGTGGATGCGGCTCACGCCGTTCACGTGCCGCGCACCGTTGAGTGCCAGGCGCGTCATGTTGAAGAGTCCGGGATTACCCGGCGCCCGGCCGAGCTCGAGGAAGCGCTCGCTCGTGATGCCGAGTTCCTGGATGAAATCGCCGAAGTGCTGCACGATCAGCTCCGGACCGAAGGCGTCATGGCCTGCGGCGACCGGGGTGTGGGTGGTGAAGATGCAGTCGGCGGCGACCGCTTCCAGGGCCGCGTCGAACGACAGGCCGTGGCCGAGGTGCTCGCGCAGCAGCTCCAGGATGAGAAAGGCCGCGTGCCCCTCGTTGAGGTGCCACACGGCCGGCTCGATGCCCAGCGTGCGCAGCGCGCGCACGCCGCCGATGCCGAGCATCATCTCCTGGCGCACGCGCGTGGATTCATCACCGCCGTAGAGGCGATGGGTGATGTCGCGATCCGAGGGCGCATTCTCGCTGCAGTTGGTATCGAGCAGGTACACCGCCACGCGGCCCACCTGCGCCTTCCACAGCCGCGCCGCTACCTCCCGCCCGCCGATGCGCACGCTGACCTTGACGCGCTCGCCGCCCGTGCCGAGCACCGGCTCGATGGGCAGGTCGCGCGGGTCGCGCTCCAGGTACTGCGCGTGCTGCACGCCGTCGTTGTCGACGGTCTGAGTGAAATAGCCCTGCTCGTAGAGCAGTCCCACGCCGACGAAGTGGGCGCGTTCATCGCTCGCGGCCTTGCAGTAGTCGCCGGCGAGCACCCCGAGGCCGCCGGAGTAGATCGGCACGCTCTCATGGAAGCCGTACTCGGCGCAGAAGTAGGCCACCAGCGGCTCCGCACCCCCGGGCGGCGCCACGCCGACATAAGCGTCGAGGGTCTCGAGCGCCTTGTGGTAGCGCGCCATATAAGTCGGGTCGCGCGCGGCCCGCTCTAGGGCCTCCTGGCCCACGCAGCGAAGCATCA
This sequence comes from uncultured Pseudomonadota bacterium, assembly GCA_963806375.1. Taxonomy (GTDB): domain Bacteria; phylum Pseudomonadota; class Gammaproteobacteria; order Steroidobacterales; family Steroidobacteraceae; genus 13-2-20CM-66-19. The sequence continues at coordinate 1,735,970 of CAWDXW010000003.1, read as the reverse complement.
GGCGCGGGTTGCCGTTGGCCTGTTTCCACAACTCCGGGTCCAGGTCCTCGAACAGGGCGCGGGCGGGACGGTGCCAGCTGAAGAACAGGTTCCCGGCAAGCTCGGTCAGGCGGGACAGGCTCCCCGGAATGACGGGGGTGACTTCGAGGAGCGAATTTCGCATCAATGACCTTCGGATTTGCGCGTGCGCGCCGAAGTCTAGCAGCCCCGATCCGCGCGCTCGGAATGAGCTTTTTTCGCCCCAGGGCGCTTAGGGCGCGGCTGCCCACCTCGGTGGCGCGCGCCCGGTACGTTCGGTGGCATCACTAATGTTGGTTGACAACTAGTATTGTGTACTTAATAGTACTAGCCGATGGATGATACTCAGGGTCGCAAGTTCCAGAAGGACCTCAATGCCGGGCTCGTGGCACTGGTGCTGCTGGGCGTGCTCGACCGCAGTACCGAGGACCTGTACGGGTACGAGATCGCCAAGCGCCTGCAGCGCGCCAATGAGGGCGAGGCGCTGTTCAAGGAAGGCACGGTCTACCCGGTGCTGCGCGCGCTCGCCGCCCAGGGCCTGCTCACCAGCCGCGTCGTGCCCTCCTACGCCGGGCCGCCGCGCCGCTACTACCGCATCACTGACGAGGGCCGCGCGATGCTCGCGTCCTGGAGCGCCATCTGGCGCCAGACGCGCCGCTTCGTCGACCGTTTCATCGAAGGAACTGACGCATGAATGCTCCCCGCTCGATCGCTGAATACCTGAAGCAGCTGCGCGGCGCGCTCGCGGGCGCGGACCCGGCGCTCATCCAGGACGCGCTCTACGACGCCGAGGAATACCTGCGCGCGGAAGTCGCCGCCAATCCGGGCAAGTCCGAGGCGGACGTGCTCGAGCTGATCGCGAGCACCTATGGCGCACCCGAGGAAGTGGCCGCGGCGTACCGGGACACGGAAGTGAAGGTCCGGCAGGCGCTGAAGACGCCCGCGCCCAGGGCCGCGGGCAGCAGTTCTGCGCTGGCGCGCTTCTTCGGCGTCTATCTCGACCCACGCACCTACACCTCACTCTTTTATATGCTGCTGACGCTCGCGACCGGCGTCGTGTATTTCACCTTCGTCGTCACGGGGCTGTCGCTCTCGGCAGGCTTTGCCATCCTGATCATCGGCATCCCGTTCTTTCTGGCCTTCATCGGCATCGCGCGGGTCATCGCGCTCGGGGAAGGGCGGCTGCTCGAGGCCATCACCGGCGAGCGCATGCCGCGGCGCCCGGTGCACCCCGGCCCCGCGGCGGGCTGGTGGGCGCGCATCGCCGGGATGCTCGGGGACGTGCGCACCTGGACCACGCTCGCCTACCTGGTGCTGATGCTGCCTCTGGGCATCGTCTACTTCACGGTCGCGATCACCGGGCTGGCGCTCAGCGTCAGCTTCATTGGCGCGCCGCTCGGGCTCGTGTCGCAGCATTTCGGCTGGCACTTCTACACGGTCAACTTCGGCAATTACACCGTCGGCACCAGCGAATACTCCGGGATCGCCGCCGTGGTGCTGCTGCTGATCGGGGTGCTGCTGCTGACGCTGCTCATGCACCTGGCGCGTGGCCTCATCCGCCTGCACGCGCACCTCGCCAAGGCGCTCCTGGTGGTGCCCGGCACGTGAGGAGCGCGCTCGTGACACGGTAAACTGGGCGCATGCGAAGCGCGTTCCTCCTCCTCGTCGCTGCGATTTTGGCCGGGGCTGCCCCGGGCGACGGCGCCGGCGCGGCACCGGCTGCGGCCAAGGGCTGCCTGGCCGCCGGCAACGGCTATCTGCGTGCGCAGATCCGCGGCGCGGTAAACCTCGACGTGAACTGGCACAACGCCGAGCTGCAGTGCGAGGGCGGTCCGCGCCCGGACGGCAGCGGCCTGCGCCTCGCGTTTGCCGGCCCGCAGCACGCCGACGGCCGCCGGCTGCGGCTGGTGTTCGGCGTCGAGGCGGTGCGCGAGGGACGCGAGGGGCACGAGCTGCCCACTAACCTGACCGTGATCTTCGAGGGCGAGAACCGCCTGTTCGCCACCCGCGGCGACGATCACTGCACGGTCGATGAGCTGCGGCAGGACCGCGTGGGCGCGCTGGGCGGGCCGGTGCGCGTGTGGCGCGTCAGTGCCCGCGGCTTTTGCATCGCCCCGGCGAGCACGCTCAGCAGCGATGCGCGCATTGTGGTCAGCAGCTTCGATTTTGCCGGCACGGCGGTATTCGAGGACGACGCTCCGGATGCCTCCCCGTCTCCGTCGCCGGCGGACATCCACAAGACCTAGCCGAGCAAGGAACATGGCGCAACACCCCACTTCACTCACGCCGCGGCGGTGTGCCCTCGCGCTGCTCGTGCTCCTGGGTGCCGTTGCGGCCCCGCAGACGCTGCGCGCACAGGGCTCCGCACCACTCGACCTCGCGAGCTACCCGCGCACCGACCTCGCCATTACGCAGAACAAGCCCGCCGCGGTGCACAACTTCCGCGTGTGGATCGCGGACACCCCGCAGCGCGCCGAGCAGGGCCTGATGTTCGTGAACGACCTGCCCGAGAGTGAGGGCATGGTGTTTCCGCTCGAGCCGCCGCGGGTCGAGAACATGTGGATGAAGAACACCTACATCGAGCTCGACATGCTGTTCATCGCCGCCGGCGGGCGCGTGATCAAGATCATCGAGAAGGCACACCCGCTGTCGCTCGAGACCCTCACCTCCGGCACCCCGGTGGCTGCGGTACTGGAGCTGAAGGGTGGCGCAGTCGCACACCTTGGCCTCAAGGTCGGCGACCAGGTCAGTTGGAAGAAACCCGCCCGCTAACGGTCGGACCGCTGCCCAAAGCACACGCCCGCCATGCGCGGGCGCTTTCAAACACGGATCGTCGACGTGTCGGCGCAGGCCTACACGAACTTGCGCCCTAATGCTCTCTTAATCCGCGCAATGCTCTGCTCAAGTAAGGCAAGGCGCCTAACGTCGCCTGAAGAACACGGGGCGCCACCCGGACCTTGCCCAAACTAACTTGCGAACGAGAACTCCATGGCCGCGCAGACAATCGCCACGTATCGAGAGCCGATACTGCAGCAGTGGCTGCAGCAGCTTGCCGTCACCGGCAGCCTACTTGCCAAGGGGCGTGTCGCCGCCGACGAACTCAAGAGCCAGGCGCGTGAGTTCTTCGCCGAGTTCATGGCGGCCCTGGCCCAGTCCGGGGATAGCACCGCTCCCGCCCGATGCCGGTTTCGTCCAGCCCCGCCGCGGCCGCGACGGCCTGCACCCGGCGGCGGCAATCGCTGATCCGGCTGGCATCACTGACCTCCAGGCGCACCTGTTGGATCTCGCGCGGCCGCACGACGACGCCACGGTTGTGGTCGTGAGGCGCCAGCAATGAGTGCCGAGCTGAGCGCCTTGCAAAGTACCGTGGCCCAGCAGGCCGCGGACCTCGCGGTGCTGCGCACGGAACTGGACGAGACCAATCCGCGCCACTACAACACAGGACAGACCCCGGGGTAGCACGCGTGGGTACTGTGAGCCTAGCCGAAGCCGGCAGCCCGACCCGAATACTCGTGGTGGATGACAATGCCGCCGCACTGTATGCCACCGCGCGGGTGCTGCGCTCCGCCGGGTTTGAGGTGCTGACGGTGACCACGGGCACCGAGGCGCTGCGGCGGGCGCCGGAGGCGGAACTCGTGGTTCTGGACATCAATCTGCCCGACGTCGATGGTTTCGAGGTCTGCCGACGCCTGCGGGCGAGCCCCGGGACGGCGCGCCTGCCGGTGCTGCATTTGTCGGCGACGTTCACCCACGCCGAGGATCGCGCCGTCGGTCTGGAGGCAGGCGCCGACGGCTACCTGACGCGACCGGTCGAGGCCCCGGTGCTGATTGCCACGGTACGCACGCTCTTGCTCGCCCGGCACGCGGAAGATCTGCGACAACGCTCCGAGGCCCGCCTGAGCACGATGCTGGATCTGGCTCCCATCGGGGTCGCCGTGCTGGACGCTCAGCTGCGCTACGAGAAGATCAATGATGCGTTCTGCCGCCTGCTGGGGCGCAGCGCCGCCGAGCTGCGCGGCAAGGCATTCAACGAGGCGCCGGGTGAGGGCTGGGACGGCCTCCCCGAAGCCGCCCGCACCTCCCTGCGGGATACGGGTGCCTGGCACGGCGAACTGCCGCTCGCACGCCGCGACGGAACGTTGTTGCAGGTGGAGCTGCGCATCGCGCGGGAAGAGCTGTCCGGGGGGCAGATCCTGTTCGTCAGTGATGTCACTGCCCGGCTGGAGCAGGAAGATGAGCGCGAACGACTGCTGGAAAGTGAGCGTGCCGCACGCGCCGATGCGGAACGCAGCAACCGCCTCAAAGAGGAGTTCCTGGCCACCCTGTCGCACGAGCTGCGCAATCCGCTGAACGCCATCAGCGGCTGGGCGGGCGTACTCGCACACATGGAAGGCCTGTCGCCGGAAGCTGCGCGGGCGGTCTCCGGCATTCAGCGCAACTGCAGGTTGCAAGCGAACATGATCGGCGATCTTCTGGACTATGCCGGCATTGCGTTCGGCAAGATGCGGGTCGTCTCGAGCGTCATAGCCCCGCATGTTGCCGTTCGCGCAGCGCTCGACATCATGCAGCCGGCCGCGGACGCGAGCGGCGTTGAACTGCAGTGCGCCTTCGGGCCCGAGTCCCTGCGCGTCCTGGCCGATCCTGAACGCCTGCAGCAGATCGTGTGGAATCTGCTCAGCAACGCGATCAAGTTCTCCAGCCGGGGGGACCTGGTGCGTGTGACCGCCGGGCGACGCGCGGGCTACTTCCGTCTGACCGTCCAGGACAATGGGGCGGGCATCTCGCCCGAGTTCCTGCCGCGGGTGTTCGATCGCTTCAGTCAGGCGGACGCCTCCATCACCCGGCGCCATGCCGGCCTGGGGATTGGCCTGGCGATTGTTAAGCAGCTGGTGGAGATGCAGCACGGCACGATCACGGCCGCGAGCGCGGGCCCAGGCACCGGGTCGACGTTTGCCCTGGAGCTGCCCCTCGCCGCTGAGGGCGGCACAACCGTGCTCACCGACTCGCAGCGTAACCGCGCCCTGAGCCTGGAGGGCGCGGTGGTGTTACTCGTCGAGGATGACGAGGATGCGCGCGAACTGACACGACGCCGGCTCCAGGAGGTTGGCGCGCGCGTGATCGAAGCGCACAACGCCCAGTCCGCCCTGGCTCACCTGATCGCGGACAGCGCCAACGTGCTGGTCAGCGATATCGGCATGGCGGATCAGGACGGTTATCAGCTGCTGCGCGAGATTCGTCGCCGCGGCTACAGCGCGAGCAGATTACCCGCCATCGCATTGACCGCGTTCGCACGCCTGGAAGACCGGGAAAGTGCCCTCGCGGCCGGTTTTCAGGACCATCTGGTGAAGCCGGTCGAAGGACAACAGCTCATCGTGCGCATCGCCGAGCTACTACGCGCAAGACCTTGCTAACGCGAGCCGGCCGGCCCCGCGTCACTCACACCGCCGCGGGCCGTGCGGGGCTGCCCTGCGGCTTCTTCTTGGTGCGCTTGCTCAGGATCTTGCCGCCCACCGGCGCGCCATAGGCGTTATGGGGAGGCCGCGGGTGCGGCGCGAACGAGCTCGGCTTGGTCGCCTGGCTCGCATCGGCCATGCCGGCACTGGTCGGACAGGCGCGCACCGCCGGCGACCGCGGGGCTGCCGGCATCATCGTGAGCGGCAGCGCCGTGAGCGCGAGTACCGCATAAAACGCCAAGCGCATGGTTGACTCCTCCGAAGCGCACCGGCGCAGTCTCACGCACGGCGGCGCGCGGATAAAGGGGGAGGCGACTTATGTCCGGCGCTGCGCGCGCAAAGCTGTGCGCCCCGTCTCACTCTTCCTCGGCGCGCGGTCGCCAGGCCTGAGCGAGTTCGTGCTGCTTGCGCGACGGCACCGGGTCGTAGTGGCTCAGCTCCATGGTGTAGGCGCCCTGCCCGCCAGTGAGGGCCTTGAGGCGCGACTGGTATTCGGCAACCTCCACCAGCGGCACGAGCGCGAGCAGCGTCGCGCGCTGCCCGGGGAGGGAGTTGTTGCCGTTGATGCGCGCGCGCTTGGTGGCCAGGTCCCCGGTGATGTCGCCGATGGCGCTGGCGGGCGCGGTGATTTCCAGGCGCATGATCGGCTCGAGCACGATCGGCGTGGCTTTCTGCAGCGCGTCCAGGAAGGCCTTGCGGCCTGCGGAGACGAACGCCACCTCCTTTGAGTCCACCGGGTGGTGCTTGCCGTCGTACACCGTGACGCGCAGGTCCTGGATCGGAAAGCCCGCGAGCGCCCCTTCGCTGAGCACCTGGCGCACGCCCTTCTCCACCGCCGGGATGTACTGGCCGGGAATCGCGCCGCCCACGACGTCGTCGATGAACTCAAAGCCGCTGCCGCGCCCGAGCGCCTCGACGCGCAGGTACACCTCACCGAACTGGCCGGCGCCGCCGGTCTGCTTCTTGTGCCGGCAGTGGCCGTCGGCCGGACGGGTGATGGTCTCGCGATACGGAATGCTCGGCGGATGGGTCTTCACATGCACCCCATAGCGCTCCGTCATCCGCTCGAGCAGCACGCGCAGGTGAAACTCCCCCATGCCGTAGAGCACGGTCTCGTTGACCGCCGCGTGGTGCTCGAGGCGCACGCAAGGATCTTCCGCGGTGAGCTTGTGCAGCGTGTCGGCCAGGCGCTGCTCATCGCCGCGCCGCTCCGGCTCGATCGCCAGCCCCAGCATCGGCGGCGGGAAGGCGACGGGCTTGAGGTGGTACTGGTCCTCATCGTGCGAGTCGTGCAGCACCGCATCGAGGTGCAGCTCATCGACCTTGGCGACCGCACAGATGTCTCCGGGTATGGCGCTGACGATCTCGCCGGTGTCCTTGCCGAACAGGCGAAACAGATGCGCGATCTTGATCGGCTTGCGCGCATCGCCCACGAACAGCTGGCTGCCGGCGCGCACGGTGCCCTGGTGCACGCGCAGCACGCCGAGCTTGCCGACGTACGGATCGATGCTCACCTTGAAGACGTGCGCGATCACGTGCCGGGCGGGATCCGGAGCGACGGGCACGCGCTCGGCGCCCGCGCCCGTGCCGCGCAGGAAGGGCGGCGGGTTGCCCTCGGTCGGATTGGGCATGAGGCGCTCGATGATCTGCAGCAGCTCCGCGACCCCCGTGCCGGCCTCGGCGGAGGAAAAACACACCGGGACGAGATGGCCCTCGCGCAGGGCCTGCTCAAAAGGGTTGTGCAGCTGCTCCGGCGAGAGCTCCTCGCCCTGCTCGAGGTACAGCGCCATGAGCTCCTCGTCCAGCTCCACCACCTGGTCGATGATCTGGGTGTGCGCCGCCTCGACCGAGGAGAAGTCCGTGGTGCGCCCGTGCGGCTGAAAGAAGCAATCCACCACGGCATCACCGCCGCCGGCGGGGAGGTTGAGCGGCAGGCACTCGGGCCCGAAGGCCTCGCGCAGCTGCGCGAGCACCTGCGCGCAGCGCGCCTCGCGGCTGTCGATCTTGTTGACGATCACCAGACGGCACAGTTCGCGCTCGCGCGCAAACTCCATGAGGCGCTGCGTCAGGGAATCCACGCCGCTGACGGCGCTCACCACCACGGCCACCGCCTCGACCGCCTCGAGCACCGACAGGGCCTTGCCGAGGAAGTCCGCGTAGCCGGGGGTGTCGATGACGTTGATGTGTACGCCGCCGTAATCGAAGCTGCAGATCGCGGTGTCGAGGGAATGCTGCAGGCGCTTCTCCTGCGGATCGAAATCGGAAACCGTCGTGCCGCGCTGCAGGCTGCCGCGCGCGCGGGTGGCCCCGGCCTGCAGCAGCAGCGTCTCCAGCAGGGAGGTCTTGCCCGCGCCGGCCTGCCCGACCAGCGCGATGTTGCGGATGCCTGAAGTCGTGTACCCCATGGCGTATGCTCCCCGGCAAGGCTGCACCGGCGCCGCACGAGCCACCGGCTTGAACCAAAAGCGTACTCCCGGGAAGTGAGCGCGGCTACGGTCAAAGAGGCGGCTCGCGTGCCGCGGAAGGAGTTTTCTGCATGAGTGGTCCGACGGAAGAGGATGCGGCGCGCGCGCACGCGCGGCGCCAGAAGATCCAGCAGCAGCTCGATGAGGCGCTCGCCGCGAGCTCGCCGGCGAGCGATCCGGTGTCGATCGTGACCTCGGGCGATGAAGAGGACTGGGGCACGGAGCCCAGCGCCCCGGCGCCGCCCGCGCCCAAGCCCTAAGGCGCCGTCAGCTCCAGTGCGGAGCCGGCCTGGTTCACGGTGGTGAGGAGGATGGGCCGCCGCCACACGCGGTGCACGTAGTCGAGTACCTTACGGCTGCGCTCCAGATCAAGTCCGCGGCCGTCGACCGTCGCGTCGTGCGTGAGCTCGAGCGTGCCGTCGTTGCGCACCTTGTGGGCGCACACCACGGGCGCGCCGAAGTTATATTTCGGCCCGAGCAGCGCTTCGTGCAGGGCCGGCAGATCGTGCTCGAGCACCTTCACCTGGCCGTCGCTGCGCGCGCTGTAGCGGAACAGGCCAAGTTCCTCGGCCAGCTCGCGCGTGAGGTGATTGCGCACGAAGCCGAAGTCATCGTCCTGCTCCATGATGCTGCGGGCCGCCTCGAGCCCCTGGCCCGCGACGATCTTCTCCCACATCGAGAAGCCGAGATGGTAGGGATTGACGCTGAGGGCCACCTGGGAATCGGCGGCGATCGGCCGCACGACGTCTGAGTGACACTTGATCGCATCGACATAGGCCTGCTGCGGCACGAAGTCCGCCTCGCGCAGCAGGCGGGCGTGCCAGTAGGAGGCCCAGCCCTCGTTCATGATCTGCGTGGCGAACACCGGGTAGAAGTAGAAGGACTCCTCGCGCACCGCCAGGAAGATGTCGCGCTCCCAGCTCTCCATCTCCGGCGCGTAGTGGGCGATGAACCACAGGAGGTCACGCTCGGGGTGCGGCGGCACGGGTGCGCGCTTGCGCGCCTCCACGCCCGCGGGGGTGCCGGCGGGCTCCAGCGCGGCGAAGCGCTTGCGGAACTGATCGTCGGCGAGCGCCTTCGGTTCCTGGGCGTACTCCGGATAGCGCTCGCGGCGCAGCGCCTGGTCGACGTCGATGTGCTGCTCGAGCGCGAGCGCGGCATCCAGAGCCGCCTCGACCCGCTGCGCACCGTGTGCCTCGATCGCCTGGCTGATCTGGCGCGCATGGTTCGCGGCGTGCTCGACGATGCGCTCGCTCACCTGTTCCTGGCAGCGCCGGAACAGCAGGTTGTTGCGCGAGAAGTCCGCGTGCCCGAGCACGTGCGCGGTCACCAGGATGTTCTCGGCGAGCCCATTGCTCTCCGCCAGGTAGGCGTGCCCCGGGTTGCCCGGAAACACCACCTCGAAGAGGCGCGAGTGGCCCATGTGGCGCTGAATCAGCTGGTAGATGTAGCGCACGCCGAAGGACCAGTGCGGCATGCGCACCGGCAGCCCGTAGACGGCGATTTCCATCATGAAGCTGTCGGGCACCGCCTCGAAGTCGACCGGGTGAAACTTGAGGCCGGAGCGGGCGGCGAGGTCCTCGATGCGACGGATATAGGTCTGCCATTCGCCGCTCATGCCCCGGCGCCCTCCTCGCTCTGGGCCGAAAAGAAATGCTTTACCGCGCCCCAGACGTCATCGAAGTCGTTGAGCGCGTAGCTGCCGGCGGCGCAGCCGGCGCCGGTGAGCTCGGCAAACAACCGCCCGGTTTCCGTGTCGAGCTGCCGCGACACCCCGGAGGAGACCTCCACGTAGCCGCTGTAGCAGGTGTCGGCGGCGATCGCGGCCAGCGCGCTGCGCGCATCCCCGGCATCGCTTACCGCGTTGTCGCCGTCGGAGGCGTAAAAGAGATAGATGTTGCTGCGCGCAGGGCTGAAGCGCGCGTCCATGATCTCGCGCACCTTGAGAAAACCGGCCGACGCCACGGTGCCTCCACTGCCGCTCACCTGGAAGAAATCCGGCTCATTGAACTCCCACGCCTCGGTGGTGTGCGCGACGAACACCGTCTCGAGCGAGCGGTACTGGCGCCGCAGCCCCTGCACCACCCAGAAAAAGAAGGTCTTGGCGAGCTTGCGGTCGCGGTCAGACATGCTACCGGAGACATCGAGCATGAAGAACACGACCGCATGCACGGCCGGCTGCTTGCGACGCGTCAGCTGCCGGAAGCGCAGGTCGTCATCGGTGAGGGACGGGGTTGCGCCCGCGGTGCCGCGGCGCTTCACGAATTCCTTGAAGGAGCGGCGCCGGTCGAGCCGTGAGCGCGCGCCGCGGCGATCCCAGCCCTCGCGCACCCAGTCGCTCTCGGCGGCGGGACCCGAGCGCGCCTTGAGATTCGGCAGCTGCATCTCCTCCCACAGCCAGTCGACGATGTCGTCGACCTTGAACTCCAGCAGGAGCTGCACGCCGCCGTCGTCGCGCCCGCCGCCGCCCTTTTGCCCCGGGCCCTTGTCCTTGCTCGGATCGGCGAACACGTCCCCGGGCTTGGCCTTGCCCTGGCCGGCGCCCTGCTGCTCCTCGGGGTTGCGCAGCCGGAAATGGTAGTGCTCCAGCATGCGCACCGGCACGCGCACGGTGCGCGCACCTTCATTGATGACATCGCCCCCGGCGATGATCTCCGGCAGGCTGGCGCGCACCGCCTCGCGCACCTTCTCGTCATGGCGCAGCCAGTCGCGGGCGCCCCGCGAAAAAAGCTCGTACCACTTTCCTGCACCGGGGGCTTCGTCGCGCTTGCCGCTTTCATCCATGGGCGCTACTCGTACTCCTTGGCCTATAGGTCCGCTACTCCTGCGCGAGCAGGGTAGTGACGTAGCTGAGCGCCTCCTTGGCGCTGTGCTCATCGTAGCCGTATTCGGTTACCAGCCGCTGCTGCACGACCGAGATCTTCTGGCGTGCATCATCGTCGGGCCGCGCGGTCGAGGTCACCAGGCGCAGGACGTCGCGGCGCTCCTCGAACAGGTACTGCTCGATCGCCTCGCGCATGCGGGCATGGCTGCCGAGCTTGAATTTCTCCCCGGCCTTAAAGGCCACCATGGCCTTGCGCACCACTTCCTGGCGGAACGACAGCTTGCCCGAGTCGGAGACCTTGATCTTCTCCTCGACCGAGCGCAGGAAGCGCTCATCGGCGGGGCGGTTCTCACCGGTGATGGGGTCGGTCACCTGGCGGTGATCGAGCGAAGCCTCCACCTCGTCCAGGTACTTCTCGAGCAACTGCTGCGCCTCCGCCTCGAACGAGGCGAACATCGCGCGGTGCACGTCCTCCTTCACCCAGCGGTTGTAGAACTCCTTGCGGGCCGTCACCAGGTGATCGATCCAGGCCTTCTTCTGCTTCGCATCCATGCGCGCATCGTTCTCGATCGCGTCCTTGAGTGCGAGCAGCAGCTCCATGCTGGTGAGGCTGTGGGTATTGCCGCGGGTGATGGCATTGGAGATCGCGTTGATGACGAAGCGCGGCGAGACGCCGTTCATGCCCTCCTCGCCGCTTTCCGCGTGCAGCCGCTGGGCTTCGCTCTCCGCCACGCCCTCGACCGCTTCGCCGGCGTAGATGCGCAGCTTCTTGGCCAGGTCCAGCCCCTCGCGCTCGGGCTTGACCAGGCGCGTGAGTATGCCGAACACCGAGGCCAGGTTCAGCACGTGCGGATCCAGATGCACGTTGCGGAACGCCGGGGCCCCGGACACCAGCTTCTGATAGATGCGCGACTCGTCGCGGTAGGAGAGCGCATAGGGGATCTTGATGATCACCATGCGATCGAGCAGCGCCTCGTTCTCCTTCTCCTGCAGGAACTTGTGGAACTCGGCGAGGTTGGTGTGCGCCAGGATCGTCTCATCCAGGTGAATCAGCGGGAAGCGCGAGACCTTGACGTTCTTCTCCTGCGTCAGGGTCAGGAGCAGGTACAGGAACTCGCGTTTGACCTTGAGGATCTCGATCATCTCGAGCACGCCGCGGCTGGCCGCGTACACCGCGCCGGACCACGACCAGGCGCGCGGATCGCCCTCATCGCCGATCTGCGCCACCTTGGCCAGATCGACCGAGCCGACCAGGTCGGCGATGTCGGCGGTGGTCGGATCGTGCGGTGCGTAGGTGCCGATGCCGACGCGGGAAGCTTCGGTGATAAACACGCGCTCGACCGGCACGCGCACGAAGTCGCCCTCGAACTCGCGCTCCACGAAGTCGCGTGCCCAGGGCGACAGCTCCCCGGAAATACTGACGCCGTAGCGCTCGCGGAATTCAGGCCTGAGACTCGTGGGGATGAGATTGAGCGGGTTCTCGCGCAGCGGCGAGCCGCGGATCGCATACAGCGCGCCCTCATCGGTGCGGCTGTACTCCTCCAGCCCGCGCTTCAGCAGGATGGCGAGCGTCGACTTGCCCCCGGAAGGGGGGCCGAGCAACAGCAGCAGGCGGCGGCCGACGTCGGAGCCGGCGGCGGCGGCCTTGAAGTAATCCACCACGCGGGCGAGGGGCTCGTCGATGCCGAACAGTTCGCGCTTGAACAGCTCGCGTGCGCGCTGCGTTTCCGTCGCCTCGGCGAGAGCGGCGCGCCCGTGCCAGCGCAGCATGTCCCAGATGTATTCGTGGCTGGTGCGCGCCAGCGCTGCGGGATTGCCCGGAAGGATATTGGTCAAGAAGTCGCCAAAGGTGCCTTCCCAGCGCTGCGCACGGTGCAGGCGGCTGAAGGAACTCAGCGAATCGATGAACGCGGCGTTACTGCCGCCTGGGGAATTCTGGTCAGCGAGCGGTCGCATCATCCGTCCCTCCCGTTGAGCTCTCAACTCGTGCCGGGCACCGGCGCTGCCGGCGCTGCCAGCGTTCTTAACTTAGTCCAAACTCCCGTTCCAATAAGTGACGCTCTTCCCCTCTCGATCACTCCATTACGTTAAGACGGTCACAGCGGCAGATTGTTCACTGCGCGCCGCGATCGCGCCAGCCCCAAAGCGCCTACGCGGCCAGGTAGGCGAAATTTTTCTCTTAAGTGACTGATTGGCAAGTGCGTTACCGCACCCGCGTGGTGCGCCGGCCCCTCCGGCTGCTCCAGTTGCGTGCACGCGCGGGGCCGGCCGCGCGCGGGGCCGGCGCGGCGGCACTGCCAGGCGCTGCGCGCGCCCGGACACGCATCGAGCGTGCCAGGGACGCGCCGCGAGTTCACAAAGCGAGCAGTGCTTCAAAAGTTGGCCAGCCGCGTCGCGCTGCCCCGACGAGGCCTGTCGTTATTGTGAACTGACGCACTGCGCTGGCCGCGAGGCTACATATCCTGCAACGGCGGGATTTTGCGCGCTGACAGAAGGCATGAGGCGCGCGGGTTCCCGCGTGCGAACCGAGAAAGCTCGCCGCACCAAAGACCGCATTTTTTGGAGACGTCACGTGGCCAGCGCCCCATCGAGTGCCTCGCGCAGTTCCGAGACTGCGAACCCCGCCTCCGGTAACGCCAGCACCCAGCCGGCGGTTGACGTCACCGCGGTCACCACGCGCGATGACTTCCTGCTGGAACTCGGCCAGGCGCTCGAGGGTCAGGCGGGTATCCGCCCGGTGGACACCATCGAGGCGGCGCTCGAGGGCCTCAGCAGCGGCAAACGCGCGCAGCTGCTGGTCATCGATGCGCGTGCCGTGAACAACGCGCGCGGCGCCGTCGACATGGCCGCCGGCAAGGCGCCGCGCGCCCTGACCGTCGTATTCGCCGAAAGTGCCGCCGAGAAGCAGGTCGGCGCCGCGCTCAAAGGCAGCAAGGTGTTCGCCGTGCTGCCGAATCCGCTGGACCTGCGCAAGACGCGGGCCGTGTTCGAAGGCGCCATCGCGGAAGCGCTGGCCGCCCAGGCGGGCGCACCGATGCGCCCGGCGATTGCGCCGCGCGAGTCCAGAGTCCCCGAGGCCGTCGACGCGACCGCGACCGGCGCCGAAGATTCCGGCGGCCGCTCGAAGCTCACGCTGATTGCCGCCGGGGTGGTGGCCCTCGCCGCCGCCGCAGGCGCGTACTGGCACTTCGCCGGCGGCCAGGGCAGTGTGGCGCCCGCGCCGGCCCCGCGGGCCGCGGCTGCCGCGGCCGCGGCCGCGCCGAGCGCTGCACCCAGCGACGCGGCGGTCGGGGCTCCGGAGGCGCTCGCCGACACCTCCATCGTGCACGGCAAGGTCGATGAGCTGCTGGAGAAGGCCCGCGCGGCGATGCACGAGCGACGCTTCACCGAGCCGGCCGGCGACAACGCACTCCTCTACTACCGCTCCGCGGCCGCCGCAGATGCCAGCAACGGTGAAGCCCGTGACGGGCTGCAGCGCGTCGCCGGCGTACTCGCCGGACGCTTCGAGGAGGCCCTGGGCGCCAGCCGCTTCGAGGAGGCCGCGCAGACGCTCGCGAACTTCCGGGCCGCCAGTGCGGCCGACCCGCGCGTCCCGGCGTTCGAGCAGCGGCTGTTTGCGGCCGAGATCGCCCGGGCGCTCGCCGACGGCAACCTTGACCGTGCCGCGGCGCTGATCCGCCAGGCGCAGGCGGCCGGGAGCACCCCGGCGGAGCAGCTCGCCAAGTGGCGCGCGGATATCGGGCGACGCGTGGACGACGTCAAGGTCGCGCGACTCGCCGGCCTCGTCGCGGACCGCATCCGCGACGGCAGGCTCACCGATCCCGATGACAGCGCCAAGACCTACATGGCGCAGCTGGCGGCAGCCGCTGCCGCCAGCCCCATCACCCAGCGGACCCAGCGTGACCTCGGCACGGCCTACCTGCGCAAGGCGCGCGACGCCGCGCTGGCCAAGAATTCCGCCGAGGAGGACCGCTGGCTCAACGAGGCGCGCGGCGTCGGCATGAAGCAGGCGGACATCCTTGCCTTCCAGCGCGACGTGAGCAATGCGCGCGCCAAGGCGGCGCAGGCCGAGAGCGAGCGCACGCTGCAGATGGCGCGCGACCGCATCCACGACGGCCGCCTCAGCGATCCGGCGCAGGACAGCGCGGCCTACTACCTGACGCAGCTGCAGGGCAGTGACCCGGCCAACGCGGGCCTGGCGGATGCCGGCCACGAACTTAGCGCCAAGCTCCTGGAGCGCGCCCGCGCCGCGACCGCCGCGGGCAAGCCGGTCGACGCCGACCTCGCGCTCGCCAAGCGCTTCGGCGCCGATCCCAAGGACGTGGCCACCATACAGCAGCTGGCGAGCGCGCCGAAGGCCCCCGCGCCGCTCGATCTGGCAGCGCTCTCCGCCAGCCTCAAGCGCCTGCGTGCGCCGCCACCGGATTATCCCGAGAACGCGATGAACCAACACATCTCCGGCTCGGTCACGCTGACCTTCACGGTCGACGTCAAGGGCGAGCCGCGCGACATTCACGTCACCGAAGCGCAGCCGCCGGGCGTATTCGACCGCGCCGCCATGGCCGCCATCCGGCACTGGCGCTACGCACCGACCGTCGTCAACGGCACCCCCGTGGAAGTTCCGGTGCGGACCCTGGTGCGTTTTGAGCTGCCCAAGTAGAGCAGGAGAACAAGCGACATGAGCGTTGCAGGCACAGAGCGCCGCCGTCAACTCGTCACCGCCGGTTTAGGCACGGCGCTGACCCTGGTCATGGGCACGGTGCTCATCGTGGGATTCCGCCTCGCGACGCATATGCGCGCGGACATCGCGGCGCTGCAGGCGGCCAGCACGCTGCAGACCTACCCCGAGGAGATCTCCCACCAGCTCAACTCGCTGCGCGACCGCCTGGAAGTGCGCGCCTACTCCGGGCAGGCGCTCGCGGACCTGCAGACGACCGTCAAGCACTTCGACCAGGAACTCAAGCAGATCAATGCCACGGGTGAGATGGACTCCCCGCAGCTCGGTCGGGCGCTGCTGCTGTGGCACCAGTACGCGCCGGTGCTCGATCCGGTGATCGCCTTCACGGGGCAGCCCTACGTCGACTCCGACAGCGGCGGCAGCGCGCTGTCACGCGAGGGACGCGAGCATTACGCGCAGGTGAAGCGGGCGCAGCTGTTCGCCAGCGACAACGCCCACCCGCTGCAGGCCCAGCTCACGAGTCTCGCGGCCATGCTGCAGCACACCTCCTCGGCAGCCGCCGCGCGCCTGCGCGCGCTGCTCGCCGCCGGCGTGCTGGCCGCGCTGGTGCTCGCCGCCGCGGCCGCCTACTTCCAGATCACGCGCACGCGTCACGAGCGTGCGGCGCGCGATGCCCAGGAGCAGACGCGCGACATCCTCAAGACGGTGCGCGAGGGCTTCTTCCTGCTCGACGCCCATTACCGCATCGGCTCGGTATGGTCCGATGCGCTGTCGCGCATGTTCAGCCGCGACGATTTCGCCGGTCTGTCGTTCGAGGAGCTGCTCAGGGACCTGGTGCCGGCCGCGACACTCGCCACGGCGACCAAGTACATCAAGCTCCTGTGGGGCGACCGTGCCCACGAGAACCTGATGAAGAGCATCAACCCCCTGGGGCAGCTCGAGATCACCATGGAGAACGCGCACGGCGGCAAGGAAACGCGCTACCTGCAGTTCGACTTCCATCGCGTCATGGGGCCCGAGGGCGTCAAGCACGTACTGTGCTCGGTGGGCGACATCACCTCGAGCGTACTCCTGGCGCGCGAACTGCACGACTCGCAGGAGAACGCCAATCAGCAGCTCGACATGATGCTCGGCATGATGCACTGCGATCCGTTGCAGCTGGTCTCGTTCCTCGACACGGCCGAGACGGGCCTGAAGCTCGTCAACACGATCCTCAAGGAGCCGGCGCGCACCGACGCGGAGTTCCGCAAGAAGCTCACCGGGCTGTTCCGCGAGATGCACGCCATCAAGGGCGAGGCCTCGGCGCTCAACCTCAAGAGCGTCGCCATGCGCGTGCATACGCTCGAGGACATGGTGAGCGATTGCAAGAAACGCCCGGAACTCTCGGGCAACGACTTTCTGCCGCTGGTGCTCAAGCTCGATGAGCTGCTGGCCCACCTGCGCAGCGTGCGCGAGATGGCCGCGCGCCTCACGGTGCTGAAGGACACCCCCGGCGGTGCCGCTGCCGCCGAGGCGGCCGGTGCCGCGCCGCGGGTAGCCGCCGCGCCCGCCGAGCACACGCCCGCACGCGCCGTCGAAGACCTGTCCCCGACCCTGCAGTCGATGGCCGAGCGCCTGGCGCAGGACCACGCCAAGCGCCTGCGGCTCTCGCTCAACGGACTGGGCGAAGTCCCGAGCGCCTACAGCGCCACCATCAAGGACTGTCTCATCCAGATGCTGCGCAACGCCGCGGTGCACGGCATCGAATCCCCGGACACGCGCCGCGGCCAGGCCAAGGAGGACACAGGCCTGGTGCGGGTCGATTTCCGCAGGGCCGGCGAGGGCTACGAGCTCGTATTCGAGGATGACGGCGCCGGTATCGCCCCCGAGGCGCTCAAGGCCGCGGCCGTGCGTCGCAGCCTCATCACCGAGGAGGAAGCCTCGCTCATGGACACGCGCTCGACCATGGCGCTCATCTTCCGGCCCGGCTTCTCCACGCAGGATGACGTCTCCATGGATGCCGGCCGCGGCGTCGGCATGGATGTCGTGGCCCGCAGCGTCTATGCGCTCGGCGGCAAGATCGGCGTGAGCACGCACCCCGGCAGGTTCACGCGCTTCAAGATCGTGCTGCCCGCCGTGGATGCGGTCGGCGGCACGGCGGTGGCCTAGCCCTAAGGCGCAGCCATGAAGAGCCCCGCAACTGCCATGAACGGCAAGCGCTCCTTCAAGCTGATGATCGTGGACGACTCGAACATCATGCGCCGGCGCATCGAGCGCTCGCAGCAGTTCGAGGCGCTGCAGCTGGTGGGGACCGCCGGCAACGGCGAGGAGGCCCTGGAGCTGTTCAAGCAGACCGACCCGGACGTCGTGACCATGGACCTGACGATGCCGCGCATGGATGGCATCGAGTGCATCGGCCGCCTGGTGCAGCTGAAGCCCGCGGTGCGCATCCTGGTGATCTCGGCCCTCGCGGACAAGGCCACCGCGGTCGAGGCGATGGAAAAGGGCGCCAATGGCTTCCTCAACAAGCCGTTTACCGATCGGCAGCTGAACGAGGCGATCGCGGAGCTGATGCGCTAAGGGCGCACCATAAGGAACGACTGCACATGCTGTACGAACAGGAGCTGAAGACTTTCGTCGAGGGGACGACGAACTTCTTCGAGGTTGCGGCGCAGCAGCCCGCCTCGATCGGCTCGCCGTACCTCATGGAAGGCGCCCCCTCGGTGCACGAGTACACCGGCGTCATCAACATCTCGGGCAAGCGCGAGGGGGTCGTGTACTTCACCGCGCCCAAGGCGATGCTCACGGTACTGTTGATGAAGATGCAGGAGAACGACTTCAGCCACGAGACGATGCGCGATCTGGTGGGTGAGGTGGCCAACACCATCTCGGGTAACGCGCGCCGCGATTTCGGCCGCGACTTCGTCATCTCGGTACCGAGCGTGCTCTCGGGCGAGAAGCCCGCCATTCCGCAGAAGCCGGGGCAGCGCTCCTTCATCATCCCGATCAACTGGCGCAGCCACTCCGCCAAGCTGGTCGTGTCGCTCAGCTGAGTGCGCCACGCTCGCCGTCGCACGAGCGCAATACTGCAGCGCTAGACTCGCTCCCTGAACTGTGATGGCTGCACTGTTGCGGCCCGCCGCTTTCAAGCGATAAGGCGCCTCATGCAAGCGAACGCTCTGGCCATCATCACCCTGCGACGCGAAACCGCGGCGCGCTACGAACGGGTCAATCGCCTGTGGATGATGGCCTGCAGCGCCTACCGGCGCCTGAACCAGGCCCCGGTACAGAACCTGAGTGCACTGCGTAACGCCGCCGCGCGCCTGGACCAGCTCGCCCGCGGCCGCGCGGCGCTGCTGCGCGACCTCAAGGCGCTCGCGGACTGAGATTCTGCTGCGGGCGCGGCGCTCTGCGGCCGTGTCCCTCACACCCCCGACGCTCAAATCGCGACCCCGCGCGTTCCCAGTCGAGCAATAATCGCGGATACGCCCGAGGCGAAGTCCGACGGACCCCGCACAGAAGCACTTGAGCGCCGTGACATTCCAGCCTGCCCCGCGCCTCGCCCCCGGAGATCCGGTCGGCGTCATCGCGCCGGCCAGCGGCTTTGACCGCGCCGCCTTCGAGGCGGGGCTTGCCGTCGTGAGCGCGCGCTACTGCCCCGAATACGGGGAGGG
This sequence comes from uncultured Pseudomonadota bacterium, assembly GCA_963806375.1. Classification (GTDB taxonomy): domain Bacteria; phylum Pseudomonadota; class Gammaproteobacteria; order Steroidobacterales; family Steroidobacteraceae; genus 13-2-20CM-66-19. Next base: position 1,716,879 of record CAWDXW010000003.1, on the reverse strand, counting down.
AGTGTTCGCCAAGGAGCGCTACCTCGCCGGCGATGATGCGCGGCGCCTGAGCGAGCTCATGACCGCACTCGCACAGCCGCGGCTGAAGGCGCTGTTCTGCGTCCGCGGCGGCTACGGCGCAACGCGGCTGCTGGCACGGCTGCTGCGCGCCGCGCCCCCGGGGGCGCGCAAACCGCTGATTGGCTTCTCCGATATCACTGCCCTGCACCTGTGGCTCGCCTCCCACGGCTGGATCAGCATCCACGGACCGGTCCTCACCCAGCTGGGCCGTCTTGCCGCCGCCACCCACGAGCGGCTGTTCGCGCTCCTGGAGTCGCCTGTCCCGGCGGCAGCCCTCACCGGGACCGATACCTATGTCGGCGGCGTGGCCGAGGGGCGCCTGCTCGGGGGCAACCTCTCGGTGCTCTCGCGCGTCATCGGCACCCCTTACATGCCGCTGCTGGACGATGCGGTCCTCTTGCTCGAGGACCAGGGGGAGCGTCCCTACCGGCTCGATCGCATGTGGACGCACCTGGAGCTCGCCGGGGTCTTCCGCCGCATCCGGGGCATCGTCCTCGGCAGCTTCACGGGGTGCGAGGAGCCGGGCGCCCCCTACTCCAGCGCCGACGTGCTGCGCGAGCTGGCGGTCGCCAGCGGCGTGCCCTGTGCCGCGGGCTTCCCCGTCGGGCATGGCGCGCACAACGAGCCGGTGCCCCTCGGGGTGCGTGTGCGGCTCGATGCCGACGCGCAGCGCCTGAGCTTCCTGGAAGCGGCCGTCGTCTAGAAGAGCGCGCGCTCTTTCGGGCCGAGCAGCTGTGCGCCGATCAGCGGAATCGGACCGGTGTGCTTCATGAACTCATCGTGGAAGGCGTGCCAGTACGCCTTCGGGTCCGGATTCGTGGCCGCTCCCGGCTGCTGCGCGATCCAGTCGTCGCGCAGCTTGCGGATCATGAGCTTGCCGAGGGTGTAGTCGAGGTACTGCGGGTCGTAGGTGCCGCGCGCCGCCTGCTGGCGCGCATTGCCGGGATCGTAGAGCGCGCGCTCACGAAACACTCGCTCCGACTCGGCCACGCTCATGCCGCGGGTGTGCAGGCCGATCGCCGACAGGTAGCGGGCATCGCGCAGCAGCGCGTTGGTGATCTGTCCCACGTGCTGCCCGGGATCTCCCGCGCCGAGCCCCGCATCCCACATCATCTCCTCGCTGTAGTGTGCCCAGCCCTCGGCGTAGGCATAGCCCACCCACAGCGCGTCGATCTTGGAGGGACTGGCGTTGGAGTGCAGGAACTGCTGGAAGTGACCGGGCCACACCTCGTGCACGCTCGTGTAGAGCAGGCTCGCCTTCCCGACGATGTAGGCCGCCCGCTCCCGGGCGCTCCAGGCCGGGTCCGGGGGCGCGATGTTGTACACGTAGGCGACGCCATGCTCGTACGGCCCGGGCACGTTGATATAGGCGGCGTTGGCGCGCATGTAGGGCGGTGCCTCGGCCACCAGCGCCTGCGCGTCCGGGGGAAAACTGACGAGGTGCTTCTCGAGCACGAAGGCGCGCAGTCCCTCCAGCTGCGCGCGCGCACCGGCGACCGCCCCGCCGGCGGGCTTGTCGGCGTTCATCTTGGCGACACAGGCGGCAAGCGTGCCCTTGGGCAGGTACTGCGCGCAGGCCTGAGCGAGGGCGGCGAGATTGCGCTCGAGGTCCGCATTGCCGATCTCGAGCAGCCGCCCGATCGGCAGGTCGACGCGTTCGGTGACCCGGAGCATCTCCAGGAACAGGGGCTCGCCCAGGGCGAAGGCCTGCGTGGCGTGCGCACGCTCGCCCTCGAGCCAGCTCTTGAGCCCGTCCATCGCCTGGGCGGCGGCGGCATCCGCGGCCGCCAGCTCGGCTTGGGCAGCGGGGTCCTGTACGCCCGCAAACACGGCGGCGACGTCGTGGCGATAGAAGCTGGCGAAGCCGCCGAACCCGGCGATGCCGTAGTTGATGAAGCTCTGCGGCAGCGGCGTCCTGAGGTTCGCGCGGATCTGTGCGCAGATCCTCGGGATGGCGCGCGCGTAGCCGAGGTAACCCTTCAGGCGCTTCTCGAGCGGCGCATAGTCGCGCGTCAGGTACACGTCCGGATCCAGCTTCTCGATGTACCAGGCCGGATTGGTAAAGGGAAAGCGCGCGCGGTCGAGCCAGAAAAGTTCGCTGTCGATCGCCGTATAGAGATGCTCGCGCTCGAAGCGCTCGGCAGCGCTCAGCTGCGCGTCGCTCAGGGCGGCCGCCTCGGCGCGCAGTCGCTTAAGGTGCGCCACCTGGGAGGCGATGCCGTCCGCGCTCCAGTCCGGCATCTGCCCGTCGAACTCGTGGCGTCCCGCCTGCACCGCAAACCTCGGATCGGACCTGAAGTACGCCTCGAGGAAGCGCGCCGAGAACTGCGGCCACGGGTCGGGCGCAGGCTGGGCCTTGCCGGCAGGCGGCGCCACACCCGCCGGCCGGCTGCAGGCGGCGAGCCCCAGCAGCAGCGTGAGCGCGAGGCCAGCGCCCCGCAGTGGCGATCTGATCATGGAGCCCCCTGTGTGCGAACCTTCACTCCAGGCGCCGCACCTGCAGCGCCACCAGCGCGCCGCCGATATCGCGCTCGACCGAAAACTCGATCGGGCGGCAGCACACTTCGCAATCTTCCACATACGCCGGCTCATCGCTGGTCAGGTCGACGCGCGTCTGCAACCGCTCCCCGCAATGGGGACAGCGCACGCCCACCAGCTCCTCGGGTGGCAGCTGCGCGCCCCCCGCTCCGGGCTCCCACACCGGCTCAAGTCCATAGAGCCGGTCGATGCTCGCGCCGTCCAGCTGCGCGATGCGCCGGCGCAGGCGCACCAGCCCCGGGGCGGTGCGCGGCTTCATCGTTGCGTGACCGGGTAGCGAACTGCGATGCTGCGCGCTTTCATGGCCAGAGCGAGGATAGCCTAATATGCCGAGCGCCCGGGCGGCCGTGCCACTGCTGTGCGCCGCAGTCTGCCTGCTGCTCGGGAGCTGCGCCGGAAGCCGGACCTCCGCCACCGCGCCGGCGGGCATGTCCCTGGCGGGGACCTGGCGGCTCGATCCCGCCGCCTCCGATGACCCCCAGAAGATCCTCAGCCACATGCGCGCGCAGGCCCTGAAGATCATCAACCGCAATATCGCCCAGGCGCAGGCGCGCGTCGACGCGGGCAGCGCACTGCCGGACACCGCAACGATTGATCCGGCCTCACTGCGGCGCGACCCGCTGCGCCGCTCGACCGCGGCGCATATCCTTCAGGAGGTGATCGCGCGCGGGGATTTGCTCAGCATACGCCAGAGCCCCGATCAGATCGTCTTCGACTTCGGGACCTCGCGCCGCAGCTTCACGCCGGGCGCGCGCAGTGTCGTGTCGGCCGAGGGCGGCGTTGGCGATCAGCACTCCGGCTGGAGCGGGCATGGCTACCTCATCGTCATCAAGGCCCAGCAGGGACCGGAGATCACCGACGCCTACGATCCCAGTGCGGACGGCAAGCAGTTGGTGGAGAAGCTGCACATCAGTGCCTACGAGCTGCCGGCCGTGGACCTGAAGCGGGTCTACCACCTGACGACCGACGCCACTCCGCACCAGCTGCCCACCAGCGACTGAAGACCCGGTGGGCCGTCCCATGCATGCCGCGGGCCTTCGGTGCCTGATTCTCTTGAGCCTGCTGTGCGCCGCCGCGTTGCTGCGCGCGCAGCCCACGGACGATGCGGCCGCAGCGCCGGCCCCCGTACCGGAGGTCGTGGTCGAGGGGCGCCACGAGGGCCCGCGACTGTGGGTGGTACGCAAGGGCGATCACACGCTGTGGATTCTTGGCACCATCTCCCCGTTGCCGAAGAAGATGGTCTGGCAACCCGACGCGGTGCGCGCCGTGTTGCACGAGACGCAGGAGGTCGTGCCGGCCTGGCCCACCTATGGCATCGGCGCCAATCCCCTGACGGCGCTGCGGGTGTATATCGAATGGCGGCGCCTGCAGAAGCCCCCCGATAACCTGCCGCTGCAGCAGAGCCTGCCGCCGCAGCTGTACGCGCGCGTGGAGGCGCTCAAGGCCCGCTACGACCCCAAGGACAGCAAGCTTGAGCACATGCGACCGATGCTCGCCGCCCGGCAGCTGATCAGCCGCGTGTTCGACGCGGCGGGCCTCGCGCTGCACAACGAGGTGCAGGTAACGGTGCTGCAGCTCGCGCGCGAGCAGGCGGTGCGGGTGCACCAGGACAAGCTGAAGATCGACGATCCGGTCGACGTGCTCAAGGAGGTCGGCAGGACGCCGCTCGACCGCGAAGTGGCCTGCCTGGAATCGGTGGTGACGCTGCTGGAGACCGATCTTGCGCCGATGCAGGCGCGGGCGCAGGCCTGGGCGCTCGGCGATGTGGAGACGCTGCGCCGGCTCCCGCGCACCGCCGACCCCACCGCCTGCATGGCCGCCGTCTCCAGCTCCGAGCGGGTGCGCAGCCTGATCGCCCGCGCGCAGGATGACTGGCTGATCGCGGTGGAAGACAGCCTGAACCGCAACCGCGGCACGCTCGCGGTGCAGTCCATGGACCGCCTGCTCGGTGAGCACGGCACGCTCGCCGCGCTGCGAGCCAAGGGCTACAGCGTCGCCGGGCCCTGAAGCCCTACCTCAGCTGCGCAGCGCACACCACCAGGCGAGTGCGAGCCACCCGAGCGCCGCCAGCCCGGCGGCCCATTGCGGAACGCGCCGCAGCAGCCGCTGCACCCGCGGCAAAGCCGCCGTGGCCCCCAGGAGCGCCCCGACGGCGAACCCGGTGACGTGGGCCACCACGTCGGTCCCTTCGCCCGCCGAACCCGTCCACCCGAGCAGCACGACACCGGCGATCAGCGGGCCCCAGCGGCGTGCCCAGCGCTGCGGCGTCGCGAAGCGCTCGCGCCAGGAAAATGCCGCCATCGCCCCCAGCGCCGCGAATACTGCGGTGGAGGCCCCCACGGAGTGATGATCCGCGGGCCCGAGGAGTCCTTCGATGAGGTTCGCGACGCCGGCGCCCGTCACCGTGAGGAACCAGGCCGTGCCGCCGCCCATCTGGGCGGCCGCGAGATAGCCGAACCAGACGCCGGCGACCAGGTTGGCCGCCAGGTGCGGCCCATCCAGGTGCAGCGTGAGAGCGGTCCAGGCACGCCACCATTCGCCGGCCTGCACCCGCCCCGCGTCGAGCTCGCCCACGTCAAAGGCGTCCAGCCGCACCAGCCCGTGCGAGAGCGCCGCCGCGACCCCGAACAACACCACCGCGTAGACGACGCACCCGACCCAGGCATACGGATACGGCAGCGGCGGCGGGGGCGCCGGCGGCGGGGCACGATTCTCCGCCTCGTACTGCAGCAGGTGTTGTACGGCGTAGGCGGCGTCCTCGACGGGCACCTGCAGCAGGAATTCCCCCGCCCCGAGCACGACGAAGCCCGGCACCCCGACCGCCGTGAGCACCAGCAGTCGCTCGTCGCAGGCGCGCTTGCGCGGCGAACGGAAAACGGTCGTCAGCTCCCCGGTTGGCATATGCGTCGCCCAGCGCACCCCGTGCCCGGCCTGATGCCCTCAGCCCTGCTGACGGCGCACGCCGAGTGCGGCAAACACCTGCCGCGCGGCGTCGCCCAGCAGCTCATACAGGGCCAGCGTCGAGCGCTTGAGCGCATCGATGTTCGGCAGGTAGTGCCCCGGATGCGGCGCGACCGCCACCCACAGGCCGGTGGGTGCAGGGCGGACCGCGAGGCCGGCCGCGGCGAATTCCGCGGCCGCGCGATGCACGTGCAGCGCATCGCTGACCAGCAGGATGCGCGTGACGCCCTGCGCGCGCAGCAGCGGCGCCGAGTACTGCGCATTCTGGAAGGTGTCGCGCGAGCGGTTCTCGACCCAGCGCGGCATCACGCCGAAGTCGCGGCGCAGTGAGTCCTGCATCGCCTGCGTCTCCGGGGCCGTGCCCGAGACCAGTACCGGCAGCCCGGTGCGATGCGCCAGGTAGGCGCCGTAGGCGAGCCGCTCGAGCAGGTCCCCGCCGGCCGCCGCTTCCCCGGCGTACTCGGGCGCCGCGGCGCGCACGCTGCCGCCGGCGAGGATGACGATCGCCTGCGCATCGCCCGCGCTCACCAGATCCAGCACCGGTTCACGCTCGGCCGCCCGCCACAGGTGGTCGGCAACCACCGGCGTGGCCAGCAGCCACAGCGAGCCCACTCCGATGGCAAGGAGTGCCACGCCGGCGCGGCGCGCCCGCGCGCTGGCGCGCGGGCGGCTGACCAGGATGGCCCCGATAGCCGCCAGCAGCAGCGGGCCGGCCGGCGGCAACACCAGCGTGCGCAGCAGCCCCTTCAGCGTCACGAACACGGGCGCCTCATAGGCGGATGCGCTGCCAGGCCTGGGAACGCCAGCGCAGCAGCAGCGCACTGCCGAGCACCATGACGTACACCAGCACCGCAACCCAGCCGCCGACGGCGCCGTAGCCGAACTGCGGCAGGAAGTGCACCCAGCCCTGGCCCGGGGCAAAGGTGAGCGCGTGCGCGAGCGGGGCGAAGAACAGCATCGACATGGGCAGCACCAGGGCCGCGGGCACCTTCACATCGCCCGCGCCGCGCAGACACATGCTGCTGCCCATGTTGAGTCCGTCGAAGAACTGAAACCCGGCGGCGAGCCACAGCAGGTGCCGGCCCAGCGCCACCGCCGCGAGCGAATCCGCATCATGCGCGCCGGCGAAGAACGGCAGCAGCCACGGCCCGGTGAGCGCGATCACGATGCCGATGCCGCCCATGTAGCAGGCCGCGAGCAGGATGGTGCGGTTGCCGACGCGGAAGGCCCAGTGGCGCGCCCCGGCGCCGATCGACTGCCCGACCAGGGTGGTGGCGGCCGAGGCGATGCCGAAGCCGGGCATGTAGGAGAGCGAGGTGAGCATCATGACCATCTGGGTGGCCGCCCCATCGGCGGTCCCGAGCCAGGTCTGCATCATCTGGAACATGGCAAAGCCGAGCAGATCGGCCGCCGGCAGCAGTCCCATCGGCACGCCGAGGCGCAGCTGCTCGATGAGCCGCCGGGAGTGGGGCCGCCAGGTGAGGTGCGAGTGGTACACGCGGCGGTACTGCGGCTGCAGGAAGATCGCGAGCGCGAACAAAAGGCCGATCACCTGCGCGCAGTTGGTCGCCCACGCGGAGCCGGCAATGCCCCAGCCCAGCCCGAAGATGAACAGCTGATTCAGCAGCGCATTGGCGAGCGTCGTCACCAGGGTGATCCACAGCGTCAGGCGCGGACGGCCGATGCCGTTGAAGAACCCGAGCGTCGCCCACACCGCCGCGCCGACGAACGCGCCACCGACGCGCGGCAGCCAGAAGGCCGCGGCCAGCTGCTCGATCTGCGCGTCAAAGCCGAAGGGCGCAAGGATCAGGTGGCGGGCGGCCCCCACCAGCATGAAGACCGGCGCCGCACACGCCATGCCCCAGATTGCGGTCCATACCGCCTCCGCCGCGCGGTGGTAGCGGTGCGCGCCGAAGTTCTGCGCGACGAGTGTCTGTACCGCGGTGCCGGCGCCGCCGAGCACCAGCACGACGGCCATGATGAGCCACTGCACCGCCCCCACCGCGGCGAGCGCCTTGGTGGAGATGCGCCCCATGAACCACATGTCGGTGAGATTGAGCACGATCTGCACGGCGCTGTTGGCCATGAGCGGCAGGGCGAGCGCCAGTACGGCACGCTGGTCGACGTGCGTGGCGCCGTGCGCATCGATGCGCTGCGCGGGCAGCCGCCCACGACCATCCGCCGGGCGCACAGCGCTCGCTGACTGCAGAGAGGAGTCCATGGCAACATCCTGATCAATCCGTCATTCTCGCACACTCATTCCAACGGGAGATTGCGTCATGGCCGCACCTCGCCAGGCTGCCGCCCGCACCCGCCGCACGCGCGGCCGGCTCGCCCCGGGCCAACAGGCACGCGGCCTGGAGGCCGCGCAGGTCGCCGTGGCGCTCGATGATCCGGCGGTCGCCGAACTCGCGCAGCTGGTGCGCACCGCCGGCGGCGCGCCGATCGGCGCGTATCGCGAGCCCCTCGGTGGGCGGCCGCTGCTGCTGGCGAGCCTGCCGTTTGCGGCCGTGCAGCCGACGCCCTTCCAGCGCGACCTGTCCCCGACGCACGCCAAGCGCCTGGCCGTGGCCATCGAGCAGACCGCCGCGTTTCTGGATCCCCTGATCGTGGTGCGCGGCGAGGACGGGCGGCTGTGGACGCCCAATGGCCGGCACCGCCTGGCCGCCGCCAAGGTGCTCGGACTCAAGCAGATCACGGCGCTCATCTCCGGGGACGAATCCCTCGCCTACCGCATCCTCGCGCTCAACACCGAGAAGGCCCACAACCTCAAGGACCGCAGCCTCGAGGTGGTGCGCATGGCGCGCAATCTCGCCAAGCGGCGCGGGCGCGAGCGCGAAGAGGAGTTCGCCGCGCAGTTCGAGGCGCCCGAACTGCTGACGCTCGGCATCGTCTACGAACGCTCGCCGCGCTTTGCCGGCGGCGCCTACAGCGCCTTCCTGAAGAAGGTCGATCGCTTCAGCGAGCGCACGCTCGCGGCGAGCCTGAAGCAGCGCGAGGACTATGCGGCCCGCCTCCTCGAGATCGACGCGCGGGTGAAGGCCCTCATCAGCGCCTTGCAGGCGCGCGGCTTCAAGTCGCCGTACCTGCGCAACTACGTCGTGGCACGGATCAACCCGGTGCGCTTTCACAAGGCCAAGAAGGGCGACACGCAGCCGCCGATGCCGCTGCCGCAGGCGCTGCTGCGCATGTCCGCCGCCGCGCGCAAGTTCAACGTGGGCTCGGTGTCGAACTCCGATCTCGCCTGGGTGGCCGTGGGGGCGACGGCCGAGTAGCCGCGCGCGCTAGGACCCGGGACGGTACGCGCCGGGGTTTTCCGGGAGCGCCCGCAGGTAGCCGTCGTCCTCGTAGCTGAGCCCGTACCCGTAGGGAAAGAGCGGCGCTTCCCCGGGCCGCCCGGCGACCGCCGGCGGGCGCGGCGTGGCCGGCCAGGAAAACGACAGCCGGCCGCTGAAGTCATAGCGCACCGCACCGTCGGGCTTGCGCAGCAGCACGTCGGCAATGCCGCCCCCTTCCGGACCGGGGAGCCAGGCCGCCACGAAGCTGTCGGCGGCGTTGAGCTCGGCGTTGACCCACAGCGGCCGTCCCGAGAGGAACACGGCCACCACGGGCACGTCCAGGGCGTGCAGGCGCCGCAGCAGCGCCAGATCGCGCTTGTCGGCCGGGCTGTACTCGAGCGTCGGCACGTCGCCGGCGAACTCCGCGTACGGATTCTCGCCGAACACCACGATGGCGACGTCCGGGCGCGTGTGGAATTCGCCCGCGAGGCTCAGTTGCGCGCTGCCGCCCGCGGCCTTCACCTGCTGGGCAATGCCGGCATAGATCGTCTCCCCGTGCGGGAAGTCCTGGTTCGGCTCGGTTCCCTGCCAGTTGATCGTCCAGCCGCCGCTTTGCTTGGCGAGGCTGTCGGCGCCGTCACCGGCCACCAGCACGTGCTGGCGCGGCGCGAGCGGCAGCAGGTGATTGCGGTTCTTCAGCAGTACCAGCGACTCGCGCACGGCGCGGCGGGCCACGGCCCGGTGTTGCGCGGCACCGAGCAGCTCGTAGTGTCCGGCGTACGGGCGTGCCGAGGGACGTCCCTCGGTGAGCAGATGCGCCCGCAGCTTCACGCGCAGGATGCGGCGCACCGCATCCTCGAGGCGGCGTTCGGGGATCTGGCCGGCGGCGACCTGCGCGGCGAGGTTGTCCTGCAGTTCCTTCCAGCCATCCGGGGCCATCAGCATGTCCAACCCGGCATTGACGGCCGGGGCACAGCTGACGGACGTGCACCCCGGCAGCTGCGCGTGCCCGTTCCAGTCCCCGATCACGAAGCCGTCGAACCCCATGCGGCCCTTGAGCACCTCGGTCAGCAGCGCCTCGTTACCGTGCATCTTGCGACCGTGCCAGCTTGAGTAGGAGGCCATGACGATCTGTGCGCCCGCCGCGAGCGCCGCCTGGTAGCCGGCGCTGTCGATGTCGCGCAGCTCACGCTCGCTGCCAAGGTTGTCCCCCTGGTCCTTACCGCCGGTGCCCCCGTCCCCCAGGAAATGCTTGGGCGTGGCCAGCACGTGGGCCGCATCGAGGAAGGCGGGGGTCCCGGGGATGCCCTGCAGACCCTGCACCAGGGCCGCGGCGTACTGGCGCACCAGGTCCGGGTCCTCGGCATAGCTCTCGTAGGTGCGACCCCAGCGGGCATCGCGCGCCACCGCCACCGTCGGGGAGAACGCCCAGTCGAGCCCCGTGACCCGCACCTCGAGGGCCGTGATCTCCCCGATGCGGCGGATCAACTCCGGGTCGCGCGCGGCACCGAGCCCGATGTTGTGCGGAAAGATGGTTGCCCCCGGGATGTTGTTATGCCCGTGCACGGCATCGGTGCCCCACAGCACCGGGACGCGGGGATCCTGCGGGGTGCCGCAGGAGGCGGCATAGAACCGGTCGGCGAGGGCCAGCCACTCACTGGCCGGAGCAAGTTTGTCGCCGCGCGGCGAGGAATTGCCGCCGTTCAGGACCGAGCCGAGGAAATAGTGCCGCAAATCATCCGGCGCAATGCTGCCGATATCGGCCTGCACCAGCTGCGCTGCCTTCTGCGCGGGTGTCATGCGCTCGAGCAGCGCGTCGATGCGGGCCTCGAGCTGCGCGTCCGCCGGCAGGGCGGGTGCGAGGTGCGGCCAGCGCTGCGGATGAACGCGTGCGGCCGGTTGCGGCGTCGCGGCCCAAATCGAGCTCGCCGTCAGGGCCACCAGGGCGAGCGATGCGCAATACCCGGCCCTCAGGGCCGGTCTTCTGTCCATGGTGGCTAGGATACACACCAGAGGTCGATGCACATGCTGGATCCCGCAACCCCCGCCCGACACCGCCCCTCCCCCGCCAACCTGATGCGCCGGCCCGCTGCGGCCATGAGTCCGGAGCAGGTCCCGGATCTGCTGCTGATCGAGCGCGCGCGCGCACACGAGGAGCCGGCCATCGAGGCGCTCATCCGCCGCTACGTGCGACGGCTCTATCGGGTGGCACACAGCGTGGTGGCTGACGCGGTCCGCGCCGAGGCGGTCGTGCAGGAGGCCTACCTGGCCGCGTTCGCGGATCTGGCGCGCTACGAGCTCACCGGCAAATTCGCCGCCTGGCTGACCCGGCTCACCTATCAGCATGCGCGCCTGCAGCGGGGCATACCCGTGCGCGGGTTGAACGCGGAAGCACCCGGGAGCGCGCACACCCCCGAGGAAGAGGAGCGCCGCCGCCTCGAGCAGGCGATTGGCAGCCTGCCGCAGGTGTTCCGCACGGTCTTTGTCCTGCGCGTCCTCGAGGGCATCAGCGGCATCGAGACGGCCGCCTCGCTCGGCCTGCATGAGACGACCGTGCGCACGCGGCTGTACCGTGCGCACCGGCGCCTGGCGGAGGACACCCTGCGGCGGGTGCGCACCGCCCAGGGACTGGTGGAACTGACGCCCGCACGCCTGGATCATCTGGTGGGAAGCGTGCTCACGCATCTGCCCCGCGGGAGTGTGGCGTCGAGACCTCCGGGCCCCTGAACTCCGGGGAGCACCCTCTTCGCAGGGCCGGGCAGTGCCCGGCTAGTCAGGCCTTCGCCGGCGCGTTCATACTTAGCCGGCGCGCCTTGGCGCCGGCTAACTGAACCCGCGGACCTCAAGAAATCGTGAGCGGCATCTTCAGCGCGTTCCTGCTGACCTTCGCCGGGCTGTTTCCGATCGTCAATCCGATCGAATCAGCCCCGTTCTTCTTCGGCATGACCGCCTCCCTCACCTTGGCCGAACGCAACGCCATGGCGCGCAAGGTCGCGATCAACGGCTTCGCGCTGCTCGTGGGCTCGATGGTTCTCGGACCGTATCTTCTGGAGATCTTCGGGATCCGGCTGCCGGTGGTGCGCATCGCCGGGGGCTTCGTGGTGACCGCGCTCGGCTGGAAGCTCCTGACCCAGGAGGACTGGTCCGATCACGCGGACTCCTCGGACCTGCCCGCGGCGCGCAGCCGCCGCAAGATCGGCACCTTCTATCCGCTGACCATGCCGCTCACGGTGGGCCCGGGCTCGATGTCGGTGGCGATCACCATCGGCAGCCGCGGCAAGGCCGAGGGCTTTCCGCCGCTCGCCGAGATGGCCTCGCGCGCCACCGGGGCGCTGATCGGCATGGTCGCCATCGGGGTGTCGATCTACCTGGCGTACCGTTTTGCGACGAACATGGCGAAGTTCCTCGGCGACACCGGACTTGAAGTCCTGGTGCGATTGTCGGCCTTCATCCTCATGTGCATCGGCATCGAGATCATCTGGAACGGCTGGACCGCGCTGAACGCACTGCACTGAGGCGCGCGCCCGCACGCCGTCGCGCACACAAAGAGTGCAACCCCGAGAGTGACCGTCTGGCAGGCGTGCGCGGGTGCCGCGCTGCCGCCGCGGCGGGCGCAGGCTTGGTCTAATATCCTGAATGCCTACGCCTTACGACGAGATGCTCGATGCCGCCGGTGCACCGCGCCTGCACTGCCGGCAGTACTACGCATGGCTGCGCGAGCAGCCCGCCGAGCAGCTCGCCCGCAAGCGCGCCGAGGCCGACGCGCTCTTCCACCGGGTCGGTATCACCTTTGCCGTGCACGGGGAGAACGAGGGTACCGAGCGGCTGATCCCCTTCGATATCGTGCCGCGGATCCTGCCGGCCCCGGAATGGGCGCGCCTGGAGCAGGGCCTCAGGCAGCGCGTGCGCGCGCTCAACGCCTTCCTGGCCGACGTCTACCACGAGCAGCGCATCCTCAAGGCGCGCCTGGTGCCGCCGGAGCAGATCCTGTGCAACCCCCAGTACCGGCCGGAGATGCAGGGCGTGAAGCTGCCCGGTGGCATCTACGCCCACATCGCCGGCATCGATATCGTGCGCGATCACGACGGCAGCTTCTGCGTGCTCGAAGACAACCTGCGGGTGCCCTCGGGCGTCTCCTACATGCTCGAGAACCGCAAGATGATGATGCGGCTGTTCCCGGAGCTGTTCGCGCGCGACGCTATCGAGCCGGTGGAGCACTACCCGGACGTGCTGCACGAGAACCTCAGGAGCGTCGCCCCCGCCGGCGTCACCGAGCCCACCGTGGTGCTGCTGACGCCCGGGGCCTACAACAGCGCCTATTTCGAGCACGCGTTCCTCGCGCAGCAGATGGGCATCGAGCTGGTCGAGGGCCAGGACCTGTTCGTACGCGACGCGGTGCTGTACATGCGCACCACGCGCGGCCCGCAGCGCGTGGACGTGCTCTACCGGCGGGTCGACGATGACTTCCTCGACCCGCTCACCTTCCGCGCCGACTCGAGCCTCGGCGTGCCCGGGCTCCTGACCGCCTACCGCGCCGGGCACGTGAGCATCGCCAACGCGATCGGCACCGGCATCGCCGATGACAAGTCGATCTATCCCTACGTGCCGGACATGGTGCGCTTCTACCTGGACGAGGAGCCGCTGCTGGCCAACGTGCGCACGTGGGTGCTGCGCGGGGAGGCGGACCGCGCCTACGTGCTGGCCCATCTCGATGAGCTCGTGGTGAAGGAGGTCCATGGCGCCGGCGGCTACGGCATGCTGATCGGCCCGGCCGCAACGCCGCGCCGAGATCGCGGACTTCCGCGCCCGCATCCACGCGCACCCCGAGCGCTACATCGCGCAGCCGACGCTGGCGCTTTCGACCTCGCCGACCCTGCTCGCGCAGGGCCTCGCCCCGCGCCACATCGATCTTAGGCCCTTCGTGCTCTCGGGCCGCGAGGTCACGGTGGTGCCGGGGGGACTGACGCGCGTCGCCCTGAGGCAGGGGTCGCTCGTGGTGAACTCCTCCCAGGGCGGCGGCACGAAGGACACCTGGGTGCTCGGCGCCTCGCCGGATGCGGCAGGGGCGGGCGCATGCTGAGCCGCACGGCCGATCATCTTTACTGGATGTCGCGCTACCTGGAGCGCGCCGCCAACCTCGCCCGCATGATCGACGCACACCAGCGCCTCGCGCTCCTGCCGCGCGCGCCGGAGGCGGTGCGCCAGGGGTGGCAGGCGACGCTCGTGTCGCTCGGGATGGATGAGGCCTACCAGGAGCGCTACGGCGCCGTCGCGCCCCGCGCGGCGTTCAACTTCGTCGCCTTCGAGCGCGAGCAGCCCGGCAGCATCCTGCAGTGCCTGCGCGCGGCGCGCGAGAACGCCCGGGCGGTGCGCGGCACGATCACCTCCGACATGTGGGAGACGCTCAATGCGACCTACCTCGACTCGCTCGCCTACAACGCCAGCATGCCGGAGTCCGAGCGCGCCGAGTTTCTCGAGTGGGTCAAGTACCGCGCCCACCTCACCCATGGCATCACCTCCGGGACGCTGTTACGCGATGAGGCCACCTACTTCACCCACATCGGCACCTTTCTCGAGCGCGCGGACAACACCACCCGCATGCTCGAGGCGCGCTGGCGCGACCCGGGCGGCCGCGGCGAGCGACTGACCGCGGAGGCTTCCGAGTGGGCGGTGCTGCTGCGCGCCATGTCGGCGTTCGAGGTGTTCCGGCGGCTGTACCGCGACAGCGTCACCCCGCAGCGCGTCACGCAGATGTTCCTCATGCGCGCCGACCTGCCGCAAGGGGTGCACCGCTGCCTCGATGAGCTGCAGAGCAACCTCGCGGCGGTCGCCAGCCAGCAGTCGAGCGAGACGCTGCGGCGCGTCGGGGAGCTGCACGCCCAGTTCCATTTCGGGCGCTTCGAGGAGCTGTGCGCGGAAGGGGTGCCAGCGTTCCTCGACCGCTTCCAGGTGCGGCTGCGTGAGCTCGGCGAGCGCATCGCGAATGACTTTCTCGTACCCTCGGGGAGCTATTGAGATGTCCGTCGCCACCGCGGAAGGAAGGGCCGAAGTCATGAGCCATCTCACCCCTGGGCGCCGCGTCGGTTGCCGGCGCTGGCCCGCGCTGCTGGGCGCGGCGGCGTTGCTGCTCGGGGCGGCGGCGCCGCAGGCACAGGAGAGCGCCCAGGGTTATCTGGCGCCGGCGCAGGCGCTGCACATCGAGGCGTGGCTGCCGCCGGCGCCGGCGGATGACTCGATGGCCAAGGCGGCCGACGTGGAGACTTACTTCCACACCCGCGCGCTGATCGGTACCGCGCGCGCCGAGGAGGCGCATGCGGACGACGTGGCGCCGCGCCCGGCGGAGCAAGTGGCACCGCGCTTCACCTACCTGCTCGGCCTGAGCCTCAACCGGCGCAACGCGCCGCGGTTCCTGCAGATGATGGAGCGGGTGCGCAGCGACGCGGAAGCGCTGGTGGCGCCGGTCAAGAAGCCGGTCGGCCGCGGCGGCCGCCACCGGCCCTTCGTCGAATACCCCGACCTGCCGAAGTGCCCGCTCAACTATCCGGACCTGCCCGCGAGCGGCTCCTACCCTTCAGGTCACGCGACCCTCGGGTGGCTGTGGGGCTCGATCCTCGCGGAGATTGCGCCCGAGTTCGCCGACCAGCTGCTCGCGCGCGCCATCGCTTTCGGCGACAGCCGCATCGTGTGCGGTTTTCACTATCCCTCCGATGTCGCGGCCGGGCGGCTCGCGGCGGCGGCGCTGCTGGATCGCCTGCACGCCGATGCGGGCTTTCAGAAGGACCTGGCGGCCGCGAAGAAGGAACTGGCCGGGCTGCTCGCGGCGCGCGCGCCGCACGCGCCCTGAGGGGATCTGCGTGCAGCTGCGCATCATCCATACCACGACCTACCGCTACGATGAGCCGGTGAAGTACACCGCGCAGATGCTGCGGCTGACGCCGCGACGCGAGGGCAGTCAGCGGGTCCTGTCCTGGACGCTGCGCGCCCCGGGGCGGCGCACGGAGCAGGCGGACGCTCACGGCAATGTCACGCACCTGCTGACGCTCGAGGAGCCTCACCGGGCGATCGAGATCGACGTGCGCGGGGTCGTGGAAATAATGCCCGGGGACGAGGAGTTCGTGGACTTCGACGGCACGCTCTCGCCGCTGGCGTACCTCGCACCGACGCCGCTCACCCGCGCGAGCGCGGAGATGATCGAGCTGGCGCAGGCGCACCTGGGCCGCCCGGGCGAGCTGCGCGAGCGCCTGTACGCACTGGCCGGCGGCGTGTACGAGCGCGTGCGCTACATGCCGGGCACCACCAGCGTGGAAGACTCGGCCGCCGTGGTATTCGCGCGCGGCCAGGGGGTCTGCCAGGACCAGGCGCACGTGTTCGTCGCCTGCTGCCGGGCGGCCGGCATTCCCGCCCGCTATGTGAGCGGCTACCTGTGCAGCGTCGAGGGGGGCGAGTCCGCCAGCCACGCCTGGGTGGACGCGTGGCTCGAGGATGCGCAGGGCTGGCTGGGGATCGACGTCACGCACCTGGAACCGATGGGCCCGAAGCACTGCCGTCTTGCGGTCGGGCGCGACTATCTGGATGCTGCCCCGGTACGCGGCGTGCGCCGCGGCGGCGGCCACGAAGTCATGAACGTCAGTGTCGCCGCCACGAGCTCCGCGGGACAGTAAGCAGGAGATTGAGGGCCTCATGACCTACTGCGTCGCCATGCTGCTCGACACCGGGATGGTGTTTCTGTCTGACTCCCGCACCAGCGCCGGGGTCGACCAGATCAGCACCTTCCGCAAGACCGCCGTGTTCCAGAAGCCCGGCGAGCGGGTGCTGGTGCTCCAGAGCGCCGGCAACCTCGCGATCACCCAGGCGGTCACCTCGGTGCTGCGCGAAAAGATCGAGGCGCCCGATGCCGGACCGACCCTGTTCAGCTGCCGCAACATGTTCGAGGCGGCCCAGTGCATCGGCGCCGCGCTGCGTGAGGCCCATCAGCGCGACGCCGAAGCACTCAAGCAGTTCGGCGTCGAGTTCAACGCGAGCCTCGTCCTCGGCGGCCAGATCAAGGGCGAGATGCCGCGGCTGTTCAGCATCTACCCGGCAGGCAACTTCATCGAGGCGACCGCCGAGACCAGCTACTTCCAGATCGGCGAGTCCAAGTACGGCAAGCCGATCATCGACCGGGTGGTCCGGCGCAGCAGCAGCCTGAATGAAGCCGCCAAGGCGGCGCTGGTGTCCATGGACTCCACCATCCGCTCCAACCTCTCGGTCGGGCTGCCGCTCGATCTGGTGCTGCTCAAGCGCGACCGATACGAAATCGCGCGTCACATCAGCATCGACGACGACAACGCCTACTTCGCCAGTATCCGCACACGCTGGAGCGAAGCCCTGCGCGAGGTGTTTGTACAGCTGCCGGAGCCGGATTGGCTGCGCAGCCGCCCCCCTGCCTGAGGTGCGCGCGCCGCCAGCAAGGCGTCATCCGGTCCGCAGGGACCTCCCGCGCCCTCGGCATGGTGCACTCAGCAGGTCAGGTCAGCTTCCCGCGCGCGCCCTGATCGCCTCGCAACTCCTGTGGCGGCACGCGGGCGGGACGTCGCCCGGGAGCGACGCCGTATCCGCGCCGCACGGGCCATGGCGCCCGCAGGGGCCGCTGTGCGCACATCCCTCGACCGTAAAGTGTGATCCACCTCTCCACACACGTCTCTCCAGCACCCTCCCCCGTGGTGGTATCTTCAGCCGAGGCCTCGCGGGAGCATGTCGTTTCTCATGAGTGCGGAGGAAATCAGGGAGACGGTGATCGATGTCTGGCCGCAATGGCAGGGCGCGGTCATCAATGGAGCCTATCCCCTGCGGCGCATGCTGCACGGGTCCGACCACAGCGCCGTCTTCCTGACCGAATACCCGGCACCAGGCACTTCCGCTGCCGCGATCAAGATCGTGCCCGCTGAGCGGGTCACACTGGCGCAGCTTGCGCACTGGCGCACGGCCGCCGGTCTGTCCCATCCGCACCTGGTCAAGCTGCTCGACGCCGGGCTGTACCAGCCGGCCGGTCGCCAGTTTCTCTTCGTCGTCATGGAATATGCCGAACAGACCCTCGCTCAGGTCCTGCCAAACCGGGCGCTGACGGCCGACGAAGTGCGGGAAATGCTCCTCCCCACCCTGGATGCCCTGGCATTCCTTCACGCGAGGAACCTGGTGCAGGGCCAGCTGAAACCGGCCAACTTCCTGGTGGTCAATGACCAGCTGAAACTTGCCAGTGATACCGTGCATCCCGCAGGTGATCCGCGGGCGAGCCTCGCGCTTGCCTCGCTGTACGATCCCCCGGAAGCCAAGACCGGCGGCCTTTCCGCGGCCGGCGATATCTGGGGTCTCGGCGTCACGCTGGTGGAGGCCCTCACCCAGTGCCTTCCCTGGCCGGATGAACGCTCCGGGACCACCGGCCTGCCCGCGACGCTGCCTCCTGAGTTCGCTGACACGATCCAGCGGTGCTTAAGCCACGACCCCGCCCAGCGCCCGACGGCTGCCGCGCTGCAAGCGCAGTTCGAACGTGTGCCGGGCGCGGCGCTGGCCACCGCTCCTGCGGCGGTGGTTCGCGAAGCTTCCACCCAACCCGCCGCGCCACAGGAGCCGGTCAGGGGCTACCCGCGGCTGGCGGCGATCGCGGTGCCCGCGTGCCTCATGCTGCTCGTCGCCCTCTGGGCGGGCCTGCGCATGTTTCACGGCCATGCGCAGGCCGCGCGGCCCACGTCAGGTACGGCTCAGAGTCCTGAGCCCACAGCGGCCGGGACGCCGTTAGCGGCTGCGCCGAGCGCGGGCACGCTGCCGCCCGCGCTTCCGCAGGGCTCCGCAGCCTCGGGCAACGTGACGTCCAGGCAGTCCAGGCCGCCGCCCCCGCATCCGGCTCCTGCGCGGTCGCAACGGCCCGCCGCGCCAGCGGCCGACGCCTCACCCGCCGCGGTTCATGAACAGATGCCCGTGGTTGCGCGCAGCGCGCTCAGAACGATCCACGGCCACGTCAAGGTCGCCGTGCTGGCGACGGTTGACTCCGCGGGCAATGTCATCCAGACGCGCCTGGAAAATCCCGGGCCCAGTGCGTACTTCGCCCGCGTGTCACAGGAGGCCGCCGCAAGCTGGAAGTTCGCGCCGGCGGACGGGCAAGACTCGCGCCGCTGGCTGTTGAGATTCGAGTTCTCCAGCAGCGGCACCACGGGACACGCCACTGCACGGTAGCGCAAGGCCCGGCGGCGGCCGGCAGCGCTAAGACGCGCCGCCCGCGGCGGCCAGGAGCGCCAGCACCGCCGCCCGCGCGGCCGCGGAATGCACCGGCAGCGCCAGCACGTCGCCCGGGCGCGCCCACTCGAGCGCGCAGTCGACCGCCTCGAGTTCACTCCTGCGCATGGGCAGCGCCGCTTCCGGCAGCCCGGCGCGCCGCAGCGCGTCGTGGATGAGGCGCGGTACCTCCCCGCGGTCGCGGCCGCGCAGGTGCGCCTCGTCCTCCTTGACGACCACGAGTTGCGGGTGAAACGCCGCCACCGCGGCGGCGAGCGCCGCGACCTCGCTGTCGCGGCGATTGCCGGCCTGACCGAGCAGCGTCCCCAGCCGCCCCCCGGCCTGCGCAGGTGCTCGGCGACGGTCAGCAGGCCCTGCATGCCGGCGGGGTTGTGCGCATAGTCGACGAGTATGCAGACGCCGTCGCGCTCGAAGCGCATCATGCGCCCGAGGTTGTCGCGGAAGTTCGCGCCGAAGCGTGCGAACACCCCGGCGATGACCGCGGCCGGGATGCCGAGCCCCGCGGCCGCCAGCGCCGCGCCGGCGAGATTCGCGATGTTGTAGATCGCACTGCCATCGATCGTGAGCGGCAGTGCGCGCACGGCGCCCAGGTCTGCCTCGCACCCGCCATGCTGTAGCAGCAACCGGCCGGCGCGCACGCCGCAGGTGGAACCGCCGCTGCGGCGGTGCGCGCGCAGCCTCGGGTGGTCGGCGTCCAGGGCAAACCAGCCGAGCGGCGGCGCCCGGCCGAAGCGCTCTTGGAGCGTCTGCGACTTTGCCACGAGCTGCGCATCGTCGGCATTCAGCACCAGGAAGCCCGCAGCGTTCAGTACCCCGGCCACGGTCAGCTTCACGTCCGCGAGCCCCGCGAGGTCATCGATGCCGTACTCGCCGAAATGATCGGCGCTGACGTTGGTCACCACCGCGACGCGCGCCTGCGAGATCGCCAGTCCACGCCGCAGGATGCCGCCGCGGGCGGTTTCGATGATCGCCGCGCGCGCGCCGCGCTCGCGGATGACGCGACGCGCACCCTCCGGCCCGGAGTAATCACCGCTCGCCCGGGCGCTGCCCTCGAAGAACACCCCGTCGGTGCAGCAGTAGGCGCTCGGCCAGCCGTGAGCGAGCGCGCAGGCCGCGAGCAGCCGCACCGTCGTGGTCTTGCCGTTCGAGCCGGTCACGATGGCGGTGGGCACGTCGTGCAGCTCGCCCCACGCCACCGCGGCGGGCGGCGGCAGCGCCGCCAGGGAGAAATCGAGCCCACCGCTGCCCGCCCCCAGGGTGAGCGTTTCCTCGTCGAGTACGTGTGGCAGGGTGTGCGCCTGGGCGGCGCCCATCAGCGCCCTAAGCGCAGGCCGCGCCTCGCGGGCCGCGAGTTCCGCCAGGCGCGCGAGCGCGGCGCCTTCCTCCAGCACCGGCGGCAACACCCGCGCGCCCTCGACGGCATCCTCGAGCACCTCCGCGAGCAGCGCCGCCTCGAGTGCTCCGGTGCAGGACGGATCGGCCGCGGCGAGCGTGGCGCACAGCGCCCACTCGTTGACCTCGGTGGCGACAAACAGCTGATCAACGGGCGCCGCGAGCGCCAGCGACACGCCGCCGGCGTGCCGGCGGGTGACGACCCCCGGGGCCTGCCACCCCAGGTGCGCGCGCGCCCGCTCGACGCGCGCGCGCCAGCCGGCCAGCAGCGCCTCATCGGGCGTGATGCCGCTGGTCTCCAGCTGCGCGCCCGTGCTGACGAAGAATAGGTTCGGTCCCGTCAGACGCCGCGAGGCGTCAAACGGGAGTCCGGTCGCGGTGTTCAGTCTTCGGCCTCCGGTGCGTAGTGGATACCGCGCTCATCGCGGATCAGGCCCTCGAGACTGAAGACCGGCGCGGCGGGCTCGCCGGCCTTGGGCGCGACCGTGCCATAGTGGCCCGCGTCGCTCGGGAAGACGGGTGCCGGCGCGGCCGGCACTGCCACTCCCAACGGGCGGAATTTGGTGATCTGCTTCCAGGAGCGCACCAGCGCGTCGGCGAAGATCAGCAGCAGATCCCCTGCAGCCCCCATCTGCAGCGCGGCGTCGATCGCCTCCTGCTCATCCGGAACGACCGAGATCGCCTGCGAGGGCACGCCGGCGGCCTTGAGCGCCGCGGCCTGGATGCGCGGCACCTCATCGGGCGCGCGCTCGCGCAGGTTGTCGTCGCGGCGGCAGATGTAATGATCGAAGCGCCCGGCGACGGCCTGGGCGATCGCCACGAGGTCCTCGTCGCGCCGGTCGCCGGGCCCGGCGAGCACCACGATCCGGCGGCCGGTCACGTCGAGGCGCTGCGCCAGGTCCGCCAGCGCCGCGACCGCATGGGCGTTGTGCCCATAGTCAAAGAGCACCTTGAAGGGATGCTCGCTGAAGATGTTCATGCGGCCGGGCGCCTGGAAGAAGGTGGCGTCGAAGGTGCGCAGCCCTTGGCGGATCGCATCGAGCTTGATGCCGAGCGAGAAGGCCACGGCGGCGGCGAACATGGCGTTCTGCACGTTGTGCGTGGCACGGCCCTCGAGGGTGGCCGGGATCAGGTGCGTCCACAGCAGCGGCACATGGCTGCCTTTGTCGTACAGGGCAATCATCTGGCCGTTGACGCCGGCTTCCAGCGCGCAGGCGCGGCCACCGGCGCGGATGTGCTCACGCACCAGGGAGTGCTGCGGATTGAGGGTGACGTAGCAGATGTTCTTCGCTTCGGTATAGCCGGACATCTTCAGCACCAGCGGATCATCGGCGTTGAGCACCGCGCAGTCGGTGGCGACCTCCACCACGATGCGCTTCACCTCGGCCAGCTGTTCCAGCGTGTCGATGCCCTTGAGGCCGAGGTGGTCGGGCTGCACGTTGAGCACCGCGCCAACGTTGACCTCGTTCACGCCCATGCCGGCGCGCAGCAGCCCGCCGCGGGCGGTCTCGAGCACCGCGATGTCGATCTGCGGGTCGGCGAGCACCATGCGCGCCGAGACCGGGCCGGTCATGTCGCCCGGCACCGTGCGCTGCCCGTCGATGTAGACGCCGTCGGTGGTGGTCAGCCCGGGGGTGAAGCCGGCCATCTTGGTGATGTGGGCCAGCATGCGGGCCGTGGTGGTCTTACCGTTGGTGCCGGTGATGGCGGCGATCGGCACGCGCGAGGGCGCGCCGGGCGTGAACAGCATGTCGATGACCGGCGCTGCCACGTCGCGCGGGGTACCCTCGCTCGGTGCCACGTGCATGCGAAAGCCCGGGGCGGCGTTCACTTCGCAGATGCCGCCGCCGATGCTGCGGTAGCTCTCGGTGATGTTCTTGGAGAGAAAGTCGACGCCGCCCACGTCGAGGCCGATGGCGCGCACGGCGCGCTCGGCCATCTCGCGGTTGTCCGGATGGATGACGTCGGTGACGTCGGTGGCGGTGCCGCCGGTGGACAGGTTGGCGGTCGAGCGCAGGTAAACGACCTGTCCCGTGGGCGGCACCGTTTCCGCGCTAAGCCCGGCGCGCTCGAGCATCTTCAGCGCCTGCGCATCCAGTTCGAGCCGCGTCAGCACTTTCTCGTGACCGACGCCGCGGCGCGGATCCTGGTTGACGCTGTCGATGAGCGCGCGGATGTCATGCTCGCCATCACCCACCACGTGCCCGGGCGTGCGGCGGGTCGCCGCCACCAGCTCGCCGTTGACCACCAGCAGGCGGTGGTCCTCGCCTTCGAGGAACGTCTCCACGATCACCGAGCGCGAGTGCTCGCGTGCCACGTGGAAGCCGTGGGCCACCTCGGAATCGGTGCTCAGGCGAATGGAGATCCCGCGTCCGTGGTTGCCGTTGTAGGGCTTGGTGACCACCGGGAAGCCGATGCGGCGCGCGGCGCGCACCGCCTGGTTCTCGCTGTTCACCAGCTCCTGCTGCGGCACCGGCAGGCCGAGGCCGGCGAGGATCTTGTTGGTCTCCTCCTTGTCGCTCGCCAGCTCCACCGAGATGTGGGGCGTGCGTCCGGTGACCGTGGCCTGGATGCGCTGCTGGTACTTGCCGTGACCGAGCTGCACCAGCGACTGATCGTTCAGGCGCAGCCAGGGGATGCCGCGGTTCTCCGCGGCGCGCACCAGCGCGGCCGTGGAAGGGCCGAGCGCGCGGCGCTGCGCGAAGCGGATGAACTGGTCGCGCGCCTCCGGCCAGTCCCAGCCTTCCGGAATGCTGTCGGCGGGACGCAGCTGCGGCGGCAGCAGCGTCAGCAGCAGGCGCAGTCCGAGCTCGCCGGCGGCAATGCCCTCGTCACGCTGCGCGTACTCGTAGACCACCGTATAGACCCCCGGGCGCCCCGCACTGCGCGTCTTGCCGAAGGTGACTTCCTCGCCGGCGATGTTCTGCAGCTCGATGGCCACGTGCTCGAGCACATGGCCGAGCCAGGTACCGTCGCCCTCGCGCATGCGCCGCAGCAGTCCGCCCGGCTCGCGGTAGGAGCAGCCGTGCTCAGCCAGGCCCGGGAGCGCCGCCGCGAGCGCATCCACGAAGGCGCCGCCGAGGCGCCCCGTCGGCCACGCCTCGAGCTCACCGAGGTCCAGGTCCAGACGGATGACCGGAAAGCGCGCGTACAGGGACGGGCCGACGTAGACGGAGCGATCAAGAATGCGCATGGAAGTTGCTCATCTAATAGTTTTTCGTAGGCAACGTGTGGCGCCTGAGCAGACCGGCGGTGGACTACTCCTTCGCCTGCAGCAGCGCGCCGGCGCTTGCCACCCGGGTATGCATATTGAAGGTCGCGCCCGCCACCAGCACGTGCACCTGCAGGCCGAGCACGCAGACGGCCTGACCGTCGGCGATCTGGCCGATCGAGGAGTACGACACCTGTGAGCCATCCACGATGGTCACCCCGCCGCTGCCCTCGATCTCGACCGTCTCATCCGGCCCGATGAAGGCGGCGGTGTCCTCGTCCAGCCCGATGCCGACCGCAAAGGGGTTGTAGGCGAGCGCCGTCAGCAGCCGCCCGAGGCGATCGCGCTGGCGAAAATGCTGATCGATGATGAAGCGGTTGGTCAGACCCAGGCCCGGGGCGAGGCGCACGCTGCCGGCAATCATCGCCGAGCCCTCATCCCCGGAGGCGATCATGTGCTCGCTGAGGATGCTGGCACCGGCGCTGGTGCCGCCGACCGTCACGCCGCGGGCGTTCTGGATCCGGATCAGCTTCGCCACCGGGGTGCCGCCCAGGAGCGTGGTGAGCCGCAGCTGATTGCCACCCGTGAAGAAGATACCGGTGGCGTCCTCGATGCGCCTGAGCCGCCCGGCTTCCTGGCAGTCGCGGCGGGTGTCGAAATCCATGACCGTGACCCGCGGGGCGCCGATCTCGCGGAAAATCTGCTCGTAGCGGGGCCCGGTCTCGTGCATGCGGCTGGCCGTGGGGATCACCACGATATCGGCTTGCTCGCCCCCCGAGGCATGCACGAAGCGCTCGAGGATGCGGCGGTCGTTTTCCTTATTCTCGGCGCCGCCGATCGGAATGATCCAGCCGCGGGTTTGTCCGTCGGGAACTTTGCTGGGCATCCTTCACAGACCCCTCAATCACCTCTGTTGTGTGAAAGGTATCACGGGCGCGGCGCCCCCGCCGCCAGCCGTGTCTCACGCCGCGCTGGCGGCCCGGCCGGCCGCCGCAACCTAGACCCGCTCGAGGAGCGCCAGCGCCAGGAGCTTCTCGAGGTTGCGCACCTGGCCGCTCGGATAGCCCGCGATGCGCAGCTGGAAGTAGGCGCCGCCCTTGCGCACGCTCAGGGCGGTGCCAAAGGGCGGCATGCTGATGTAATAGGCCTCATCGCCGATGCCGCTGGCGGTGATTTCGGTGACCCCCTTGACCGGGGTTTTGCCCGCCTCGAAGGAGCGTGCACTCATCAGACTCAGCACCATCTTCTTCGAACCGATGCTGGCGCCGCCCGGACCCATCCAGCCGCAGGAGGTGAGCGAGTTCGGCACGATGTGCTCGCCCTGCTCCACCGCAACTCCGAGCACCGTGCTGACCTGTGCCGCGCTCAGCAGCGCACAGGCATCGCCGGGGACGGCGGCGGCGCCCGGAGCGCTGGCCGCAACGGCGCAAATGCCCCAGGCGGCGGCGCGCGCCATGGCCGTGCCCATCGTGCTCATTTCGTGAACTGCCTCCCTGCGCGCACTTCGGTGCGGCCCCGATACTACCCGCGGCGGGGTCGTCACTGCGCCTCTTTATGGTGGCGGCCGTTCGCGCGGGTAGGCCATCCAACATCTGGAGTGATTCATGATTGGCAAACTTTCTCTCGGCGTCCTGGCTCTCGGCTTGTCGATCGCCCAGGCAGCGCCGCCGGTAGACAACATCGACTCCCACCGCCATCCCGCCCTCGCCGCCGCGCAGCACCTGTCCACGCAGGCGTACGAACAGGTGGCAGCGGCACAGTCGGCCAATGACTGGGACATGGACGGCCACGCTGCCAAGGCGAAGGAGCTGCTCGAGCAGGTCAATCATGAGCTGAAGGCCGCCGCGCTCGCCGCCAATCACCACTGATCGCCTCCGGCGCCGCCCTGCGGCGCCGTGCCCGTCCTGTGGGCACACCCGCCGCCGGCCCGGGGGTCGACTCCCTGCGCGCCGCGTCGGGGCGCCGGCGAAGAGGACGTCATGAAGCTGCGCCACGCTCTGGGGGTTGCCCTCCTCGTCGTCGCGGCGTGGAGCGGATGGCGGCGGTTCGAGCTGCGTCCCGTGCACCCGCCCGATGGCGTACTCGCCCCCGCCGAGCCACGGCAGAGCGAGCTGCAGGATGCCGCGCCGCTGCAGCTCGGCCGCTGGCAGCTGATCGCGCGCGCGGACTATGACATCACGGCCCGGATCCTCGGGCGCGAGGATTACTACTTCGACACCCTGGCCGATCTCATTCCTGAGGATCTCGCGCTCGGCTGGGGTCCGATGTCCGACAACACCGTACTGGCGCACTTCGATATCTCGCAGGACGTGCGATTTTATTTCTGGCAGTCGCGCGGACCGCTCATCATCTCACGCGAGTCCGTGACCAGCCACAGTGCCAACACGCACCTCATTCCCGCGAACGACGCGGTGCGCGCGGCGCTCAAGCGCCTGCGCATCGGCGAAGTCGTGCACCTGAGCGGCCGGCTGGTCGATGGCAAGCGCACCGACGGCGCCTGGATCAAGACCTCGCTCACGCGCCTGGACTCCGGACCTGGCTCCTGCGAGGTGCTGCTGGTCGAGGCGGTCGCGCTGCAGTGATCAGCGCGCGAGCTCGCGCACGCCCTCGAGCAGCCGCCCTACCTCGTCCGCGCTGGTATAGGCCGCACAGCCGGCGCGCACGAAACCTTGCGCCTCGCGCCCGTAGATGCGCGCGACGGTGGCGGCATAGAAGTCACCGTGCGAGACAAACACCCCGCGCTCAGCCAGCGCGACCGCGATCGACTCCGGGGTGCGCCCCTCGAGGGTAAACGACAGCGTCGCCGTGCGCGGCGTACCCGGCGACGGCCCGTAGAGCTGCACGCCGCGGATCGCGCCGAGCCCGTGCCACAGCTTGCCGATGAGCTCGTCGGCGCGCTCCTGCAGGACCTGTGATGCGCGCCGCAGCCGCGCGCGCCGCGGCTCCCCGTCGGGAGCCAGGGAGGCGAGAAAGTCGATGGCGGCGCCGGCGCCCACGATGCCCTCGTGATTGAGCGTGCCGGTCTCCAGGCGATCAGGTGCGGTGGGCGTCGCCGGCGCGAGCCGCGGGGCATCGAGCGAATCGAGCAGTGCCTGGCGTCCCCACAGCACCCCGACGTGCGGGCCGTAGAACTTGTAGGCCGAGCAGGCAAAGAAATCACAGTCCCAGGTATGCACGTCCGGCATGTGATGCGCGGCGTAGTGCACGCCATCGACGAATACCAGTGCCCCGGCCGCGTGCGCCAGCGCGGTGAGCTGCGCCACATCGTTCACGGTGCCGAGCGCGTTGGACGCGGCTCCCACGGCGAGCAGCCGCACACCCCGGGTCAGCTTGCGCGCTGCATCCTCCATGTCGAGGCGGCCGTCCTCGGGGCGCATGCGAATCACCCGCAGCTCTAGTTCGCGCTCGCGCGCCAGCCGCCTCCAGGTGTCGGAGTTGGCGTGGTGGTCGAGTTCCGTGACCACGACGGCGTCGCCCTGGTGCCACTGCTGGCCGAGTGCGCGTCCCAGATGAAAGGTCAGCGTGGTCATGTTGGCGCCGAAGACGATCTCCTCGGGCCGGCCACCGAGCCAATCGGCCAGCGCGGCCCGCGCGCCGAGCAGTGCCGCGTCGGTCTCGTGGCTGGTCGGATAGGCCCAGTGGGTATTGGCGTTGTGATGCAGCAGGTAATCACTCACCGCATCCACGACCCGCGCGGGCACCTGCGTGCCGCCGGGCCCGTCGAAATACGCGACGTGGTGGCCCTGATGGCGACGCCCCAGCGCCGGAAACTGACGGCGTATCTGCTCGGTCGTGGCAACGGCTGACATGGGCGTATTCCTGAGTGAGCGCTGGCTATGAGGAAATTCGATAGTACCGTCAACGAGCGGCGGCCGGCCAACCGCTCACGAACGGCGATGGCATACTTACCTTATATGACGAATCCGGAGATTACTTCCAGGACCCGACCGCGGCGACGCGAGGCGCCACGCGCCGGCTCGGCACCCGCGGTGGAGCGCTCGACGCGCTACCGACACCTCGTCAATCCCTTCGAACCGGCGCGCATCTTCTCCGACGATCAGGTCGAGAGCCTGCATCAGGCCGCGCTCGGCATACTGAAACGCCAGGGCATGCGCATCCTCTCGCCGCGCGGGCGGGCGGCGCTCGCCGCCGCCGGCGCCAGCGTCGATGAGGCGACCCACATCGTACGCATGGACCCGGCGATGGTGACCCAGGCGCTCGCCAGCGTGCCGGCCGAGGTCAACCTCATCGCGCGCAATCCGGAGCGATCCTGCCGCGTCGGTGGTCGCCATGTGGTGTTCGCCCCGGTGTCCGGACCGCCGAGCGTGAGCAATCAGGAGCACGGCAAGCACTCGGGCACGCTCGCGGACTATCGCGACTGGGTGCGGCTGTCGCAGGCCTTCGACGTGATCCACGTGCTCGGCCAGATGGTGGAACCCCAGGATGGCCTCATCGCCGAGCGCCACCTGGATACCACCCTCGCGCAGCTGACGCTCGGGGACAAGGTGCCCTACTTCTACTGTCGCGGCGATGGCCAGCTGGCGGACTGTTTCGCGATGCTGCGCATCGCGTGCGGCGTCGATGAGGCCACCTTCGTCAGTGGGCCGCGCTGTTACACGATCTGCAACACCAACTCTCCGCTGCAGCTCGATCTGCCCATGACCGACGGCATCATGGAGTTCGCCCGCAACGGGCAGCTGGTGATCGTCACGCCGTTCACGCTCGCCGGCGCCATGGCCCCGATCACCATCGCCGGCGCCCTGACGCTCGCGCACGCCGAAGCGCTCTTTGGCATCACGCTCGCACAGATCGTGCGTCCGGGCACCCCGGTCATGTACGGCAGCTTCACCTCGAACGTCGACATGAAGTCCGGCTCGCCCGCCTTCGGTACGCCCGAGTACGCCAAGGCGGCCTTCGGCGCCGGGCAGCTGGCCCGGCACATCCGCGTACCGTGGCGCTGCTCGAGCGCGACCGCCTCCAACGCGCCGGACGCCCAGTCCGCCTACGAGTCGCAGATGAGTCTGTGGGGTGCCCTGCTGGGCGGCTGCCACTTCATCCTCCACGCGGCGGGCTGGCTCGAGGGTGGGCTCACCGCCTCCACCGAGAAGTTCATTCTCGATATCGAGATGCTGCAGATGTTCGCGGAACTGTTCCAGCCGGTGTCCGCCGCGCCCGAGGAGCTCGGGATCGATGCCGTCGCCGAGGTTGGCCCCGGGGGTCACTTCTTCGCGGCCGCGCACACCATGCAGCGCTACCGCGACGCCTTCTATACGCCGCTGATCTCCGACTGGCGCAATTTCGGGGCCTGGTCTGACGATGGCGCCAAGACCGCGACGCAGCGCGCCGGCGCCCTGTGGCGTACGACACTCGCCGCCTTCCAGCCGCCGCCACTGGACCCCGCGGTGGCCGAAGCACTCGACGCCTTCGTGGCGCGCCGCCGTCAGGAGGGCGGTGCGCCACCGGTGTCCTGAAACACCCTCAGGCAATCAAGCCATGCAACACGCTAGCGTCGACCCTAATCTTGTGTTCGTTTTGACTTTTTTCGTGCTGCTCTTGTGCGCGTGGGCGGGAACCCTGCTGCACCGGCGCTTTGCGCTGCGCGGCCCGGAGATGCACGAAGATCTGGGAGTCTTGCTCGGCGCCACGCTCACGCTGCTGGGATTGATCATCGGCTTCAGCTTTGCCATGGCGATCACCCGCTATGACATGCGCAAGAACTACGAGGAGGCTGAGGCGAACGCGATTGGCACGGAGTATCTGCGCGCGGAAGTGCTGCCCGAGACACAGGTCACGCGCGTCAAGGCGCTGCTGCGCGAGTACCTGAAGCAGCGCATTCTCTTTTACGAAACAAACAACCTGCAGCGGCTCCAGGAGATCGACAGCAGCACCGGGGAGCTGCAGACACAGTTGTGGAATGCGGTACGCGGTCAGGCCGCCGTCAGCCCGACCCCGATTACCGCGCTGGTGCTTTCGGGCATGAATGACGTGATCAACTCTCAAGGTTACACACAGGCGGCCTGGTGGAACCGCATCCCGACGGAGGCGTGGGTGCTGATGGGACTGATCTCGGTGGTGTGCAATCTCATGCTTGGCTACATGACCGGCAAGCTCAAGTCCCGGACCTTCCTCGTGATCCTGCCGCTCGTGGTCGCGATTGCTTTCACGCTGATCGCGGACATTGATTCCCCGCGCCGCGGTCTGATCCACGTGGTGCCGCAGAACCTGCAGGCGCTCGAGGGAACGCTGCGCTGAGTGACGCCCGGCAGGCCGCTACAATTTCGGCGTGACGCTCCTGGCCGCACTGGTCGCCACCTCGCAGCGCGTGCGCGCCAGCCGCAGCCGCCGCGTCAAGGTGCGCGAACTCGCCTCCCTCTTGCGCTCGCTCGCGCCCGCGGAAATCGACCTCGCCACGCACTACCTGGCCGGTGACACTCCGCAGGGACGCATCGGGGTCGGCTACGCAGCGCTGGCGGCCGCCGCGCAGACGGCGGCGGCGGCCAGCGCGTCGTTGTCACTCACCGAAATTGACAGGCGGCTCAGCGCGCTGGCCCAGCTGCGCGGTGCGGGATCGGCGCCAAGGCGCGCCGCTGACCTCGGTGCGCTCTTTGCGCGCGCCACGCGCGAGGAACAGCTGTTTCTTCTGCACCTGCTGGCCGGCGAGCTGCGCCAGGGAGCGCTCGAAGGCCTCATGCTCGAAGCCATTGCCGCGGCGGCCGCGCTGCCGGTGACCGAGGTACGCCGCGCGGCGATGTACGCAGGAAGCCTGGGTAGCGTGGCGCGCAGCGCCCTCACGCAGGGCAGCCTTGGTCTGCGACGCTTCCAGCTCGAGCTCTTCGCCCCCGTGGCGCCCATGCTCGCGCAGACGGCCGCCGACGTGGGCGCCGCACTGCGCGCGCTGCCCGGGGAGCTGGCGTTCGAGTGGAAGCTGGATGGCGCGCGTGTTCAGGTACACAAACGCGGGCCCGAGGTGCGCATCTACACGCGCGCCCTGAATGAGGTCACCGCGGCCCTGCCCGAGATCGTCGAGGTGGCGCGTGCCCTGCTGCCAGCCGAGCTGATCCTGGATGGCGAGGTGATCGCGCTCGATGCGGCGGACCGGCCGCGTCCCTTCCAGATCACCATGCGCCGCTTCGGACGCAAGCTGGACGTCGAGGCGCTGCGCGGGGAAATCGCGCTACGCGCTTTCTTCTTCGATTGTCTGCGCCTGGAGGAGCGCATTCTCGCCGAGTGCCCGACGCAGGAGCGCTTCGCGGCGCTCGCGGCCGCCGTGCCGCAAACCGCGCGTGTGCCGCGGCTGGTCACCGCGTCCGAAGCGCAGGCTCGCGCCTTCTATCTGGATGCCCTCGCCGCGGGCCACGAAGGCGTCATGGCCAAGGCACTGGCGGCGCCGTACGAAGCCGGCAATCGCGGCGCGAGCTGGCTGAAGATCAAGCGCGCGCACACCCTGGACCTGGTGGTGCTGGCCGCGGAGTGGGGTCATGGGCGTCGCAGCGGCAAACTCTCCAACCTGCATCTGGGAGCCCTGGAGCCGGCGACCGGCGTGTATGTCATGCTCGGCAAGACCTTCAAGGGACTCACCGACGAGTTGCTGCAATGGCAGACCGCGCAGCTGCTGGCGCGCGAGCAGCACCGCGATGAGTGGACGGTGTACGTGCGCCCGGAGCTGGTCGTGGAGATCGCCTTCAGCGATCTGCAGGCGAGCCGTCGCTATCCGGGTGGCGTTGCCTTGCGGCTGGCACGGGTCAAACGCTACCGCAGCGACAAATCCGCCGCCGAGGCCGATACCATGGAATCGGTGCGCGGGCTCTTTGCCGCCCAGTCGGGCAGGCCGCCAGCGCGGGCCTGAGGCTGAACGCCGTCAGCGACTCGCCTTGCGCTTGGGGACCTTGGCGCCGCGCCGGCGCGCCTCTGACAGCCCGATCGCGATGGCTTGTTTGCGGCTGGTGACCTTCTTGCCCGAGCGTCCGCTGCGCAAGGTGCCGCGCTTGCGCTCCTTCATGGCCCGCTCGACCTTCGCGCCCGCAGCCCTGCCGTATCTGGCCATGCCGGTCTCCCACACGCTAAAGCGGCGGTTACTTTCACCCGTGCTCACCTCGGGTGCCTGTCAGAGTGCTCCTTGAGGACGCGTAGGAAGTGCGCGCAAGTGCTCAAGGCGCCGTGCGCCACGCCCCTAACTGCGCAGGTACGAGGCGCCGTTCACATCGAGGATCGCGCCGGTCATGCTGGCCGGCGCATCAAGCGCGCAGTAGCCCACCACTTGCGCGACCTCCTCGGCGCTGGCCACGCGGCCGAGCGGCTGCTCGGCGATGACCGCAGGATCGCGCACGGCCCGTGCCACGCGCTGCGTCGCGACCCAGCCCGGGGCCACGACGAACACGTAAACACCGTGTGCCGCCAGCGCCTTGGCGAGGGACTGGCTGAAGGCGTTGAGACCTGCCTTGCTGGCCGCATAGGCCGGTGCGGTCGGCTCGCCGCGAAAGGCGGCGCGGGAAGAGACGCTGACGATTCTGCCCTGGCCGCGTGCGCTCATCGTGCGCGCGGCCCAATAGGAAAGGTGTGCGGCACCCACCAGGTTGACCGCCAGCGTGCGCTCCCAGGCTTGCTTCCACTCGTCGTAGCGGCTGGCCAGTGGCGGATGATCCGGAAAGATGCCCGCATTGTTGATGAGCGCATCGACCGGCCCCAGACGCATGACCTCGCGCCACAAGTGTTCGATCGACCCAGGCTCGGCCAGGTCGGCCTGCACCAGCGCATGCCCGCTGCCCTCCAGGCCGCGCCGGACTTCCTCCGCCCCTTGGTGGTCCGACTGGTAGTGCAGCGCCACGGTTGCGCCGCGTCGCGCCAGCTCCCGGGTGATCGCCGATCCAATGCCGCCCGAGGCTCCGGTGACGAGCACGATGGACATATGGCTGAGACTCCGGTGCGCGGCGCGGGCGCCTACTGTCTCCCGGGGAACGCTGGCGGCGCAACTGTGCGCGCCTGCGGCGCGGCTCAGGCTCGCCCGCCGAGATCGGGCGGCCGGCGCGCATTTCTGACCCGCTCGAACGTACGACCGATCTTCAACAGCCGGCCCTCGTGGAAGCGCGGAGCGACGAAGTGAATGCCCACCGGCAGTCCCATGACGAACCCCGCCGGTACCGTGAGGCTGGGCCAGCCGGCCACGGCGGCCGCTGAACACATGGGCGGCCAGCCGCCGCTGTTTTCGTAGCGATCGCCCCAGACGTGATCGATCAGCTCGGCCGGACCGTTGCCCGAGGCCACCAGCGCATCGAGCTGGTGCTTATCGAACAGCGCGCGCAGCCCGCGCGTGTCAGCCACGTCCAGGATGTGACGCAGCGCCCGGCGGTAGACGGGACTCGTGCGTGGACCGCAGGCCTCGGACTGCACGAACAGCTCCTGACCGAAGAACGGCATCTCGGACGCCGCATGCTGGTCATTGAAGCGGATAAGGTCGGCGAGCGTGCGCACCGGCAGCGCGCCCTGGAAGCGCGCAAGATAGGCATTCACTTCCGCCTTGAAGTCATACAGCAGAACCTCGAGTTCCTCATCGAGGAGCGACTGCCACGCGGCCGGGGCGGGCACCTCGACCAGCGCGAAGCCCGCGTGCTCGAGCAGCCGGAACCACTCCTTGGATTGGCTGAGCACCTCCGGGTGCGCGGAGGGCGGCGCCGGCAGGACGCCAAGGCGCAGTCCCCTCGGCGTCTCCTCGAGCGAATCGATGCCGTCCCAGCGTACGCTCGGCTCGGCCATCACCCCCAGGAGCACCGCCGCATCGGCCACGGTGCGCGTCATGGGACCCGCGGTGTCCTGGCGCGCGGCAATGGGCACGATTCCCGCACTGCTGACCAGGCCCACGGTCGGCTTGAGCCCTACGAGCGCGTTCAGCGAGGCCGGAGCGAGGATAGAGCCATCGGTCTCCGTGCCGATTGCCGCGGCGCAGAAGCTAGCCGCCGCGCCGGCGGCAGGCCCGGCGCTCGAGCCGGACGGGTTGCGCGTCGGATCGTAGGGGCAGCGGGTCTGTCCGCCGACGGCGCTCCAGCCACTGATCGAGCGGATGGAACGAAAGTTCGCCCACTCGCTCAAGTTGCCCTTGCCGAGCACGATCGCTCCGGCGGCGCGCAGCCTTGCGACCACGGGCGCGTCCTGCGCGTGTCGGGCACTCGCCAGTGCCAGCGACCCGGCCGTGGTCGGCAGCGGATCGCGCGTCTCGATGTTGTCCTTGACCAGCAGCGGCATGCCGTGCAGCGGCCCGCGCGGCGTGCCGGCGCGGCGCTCTGCATCCAGCGCGCGCGCGGCGCTGAGGGCGTCGGGATTGAGCGCGAGCACCGCGCCGATCTGCGGGCCCTGGCGGTCGAAACGCTCGATGCGGCGCAGATAGCTCTGCGTGAGCGCCTCTGCGCTCACCGCCCCCTGTGCCTGTGCCGTGCCCAGTTCGGCGAGTGACTTTTCAGCCGGGTCGAACTCCGCGCGGCCTGCCGCGGGCGCCGCACTCGCCGCAGTGCTGCCGCGCGCCAGGGCCGCCGCCGAGAGGGTCCCGAGGAATTCGCGCCGGTTCATGGTGGCTCCGTAGCGATTCAAACATCCCGGCGATAAACGATAAACCCCGAACGCTCGGCCACCTGGTCATACAGTCGTCGCGCGGTCGCGTTGGTCTCGTGTGTCTGCCAGTAGACGCGCGCGGAACCGGCAGCCGCGGCGCGCCGGTAGACGGCTTCGATCAAAGCGCGTCCCACGCCCCGGCCGCGGCTTTCATGCGAGGTGAACAGATCCTGCAGGTAGCAGATGGGCGCCAGCAGGGTGGTACTGCGATGGAACAGGTAGTGCACCAGCCCGATGAGGCGGCCATTACTCTCGGCCACGAGGGCGTGCATCGGTTCCGCAGGGTCGAAAAAGCGCTCCCAGGTGGCAGCGGTGATCGGTGCGGGCAATGCCGTGGGGCCGGTGCGCTTATAGAAGGCGTTATAGCCATCCCACAGCGGCAGCCACCGCGCGTAGTCCGAGCGCTCCAGGTCCCTGATCAGCGTCGCTTCGCTCATCGGTGATGATTCCTCGGAATGCCGTGGGAATGCCCCGTGCCGCATGATCTCCTGTCGCCGTAGCGCAATCCAGACACGCCGCAGCGTCAGCTGCCCCGACGGGCGCAGCGGCCGTTGAAGTGACCGCGCCGAGCATGGGAGCATGCCAGCAGAGGCCGATCATGAGGACGGTTATGCGGATGCGGATTGCCTGCGGACTGGGGGCGGTACTGACGTTGCAGGTCGCCCTGGCGCAGGAGCCGCCCATGGGAGCGCTGCGTGCCGATCAGACCGCCTACCTGGCGCTTTATAAGGAACTGGTCGAGACCAACACCACCTTCTCCAGCGGCAGCTGCACACAGCTGGCGGAGCGCGTGGCCGCACACCTGCGCGCTGCCGGCTTCGAAGACAAGGACCTCACCCTCTTTTCGGTCGCCGATCATCCCCGGGAAGGTGGCATCGTCGCCGTGCTCGCCGGCACTTCGAAGACCGCCAAGCCGCTGCTGCTCCTCGGCCATCTGGACGTGGTCGAGGCGAAGCGTGCGGACTGGACGCGCGATCCGTTCACCCTGATCGAAGAAAACGGTTACTTCTATGGTCGTGGTGCCGCGGACATGAAGGCCATGGATGCCGTCTGGATCGACGCCATGATGCGCTTCAAGCAGGGCAACTACCGGCCCAAACGCACGCTCAAGATGGCGCTGACCTGCGGTGAGGAAACCACCTACGCCTTCAACGGCGCGCAGTGGCTGGCGCAGAACAAGCCCGACCTGATCGCCGCGGGTTTTGCCCTCAACGAGGGCGGCGGCGGCCGCACCGACGGGCATGGCAAGCTCGTGGTCGAGTCCATCCAGGTGGGCGAGAAGGCTGCACAGAACTACCGGCTCGAGACCACCAATGCCGGTGGCCACAGCTCGATCCCGATCCGCGACAATGCCATCTATGAACTTGCGGACGCGCTGGTGCGGGTGCGCGACCACGAATTTCCGGTGAAGTTCACCGACACCACGCGTGCGTTCTTCGCCAAGGCCGGCGCAGCGCGGCACGACGAGCTGGGGAGCGCCATGGTGGCGCTCGCCAAGGACCCGGCCGACCAGGCCGCCGCAGCCACGGTCTCGAAGGATCGCAGCTACCACAGCATGCTGCGCACGACCTGCGTGGCGACCTTGCTGGAAGGCGGACACGCCAACAACGCCCTCCCGCAGCGCGCGGTCGCCAACGTCAACTGCCGCATCTTCCCCGGCGAGACCGTCGCCCAGACCCAGGAGGCCCTGGTCGCCGCGATCAATGACCCGGGTGTCCGGGTGACGCTGGTACCGCCGGTGCGTCCGATTGCCGTACCCCCGCCGCTCAATCCCCGGATCGTCGGGCCCGCGGAGAAGCTGGTCGCGAAGTACTTTCCTGGCGTGCCGCTGGTTCCCACGATGTCGACCGGTGCCACCGACGGCATCTTCCTCGAGGCGATCGGCATTCCGGTCTATGGCGTTCCGGGCGGCTGGGGGGATCCGGATGGTAACGGGGTGCACGGCCTGAACGAGCGTCGCAGCGTGCGCTCGGTGTTCGTCGGCCGCGACTTCCTCGATGAGCTGATCAAGGTGTACGCGGAGCAGGCGGACTGAAGTCGCCGCGGGCACCAGCGTGCGCGGCCCGCTCTCAGTGCGCCGGCGCAACCGCCGGTAGCGGGCCCTGCTGCGCGGCGCGGATGCGCTCGCGCCACTGGCGCGTTTCGCGCGCCGCCAGCACCTGGCTCGACAGCCCCGCAACCAGGTGCGCCGCTTCACTCAGGGACACCGCCCGCTTTGCGGGGTCAATCAGGGCTTCGACATAGCGCGTGCGCGCCAGCTCCAGCGGCAGCCAGCGGTCGCCATGGTTCCTGGCCGCCAGCTCTGCCTGCAGCTTGATCACCGGCGCGAGCGTGCGCGCCGCGTCAGCCGCGCGGCCCTGGCGCGCCTGCGGGAGCGCTACCCAGGTCACCAGCTCGGCGACACGACGCTGATCGTCCGTCGCCTCGCCCCCTTGCGTCCGGCGGGCCTCCAGCGCCTTGAGTTCCGAGCGTTCGGCGGCGGCGAATTCGCCGAGCTGGTACTCGGCCCGGCCCTCGAAATCGTACAGAAACGACAGCACGAAATTCCGTTGCAGTTCCGCCTCGCTGGCGGCCCCCTTGATTCCCTCGAGCTGACTGGCAGCATCGGCGCACAGGCGCCGTTGCGCGGCAATATCATCGCGTGCGTCGGCCAGCAGCGCCTCCCCCAGACTTCTGCCCGCAGCGGCGATGGTGACCACCGCGCTGCCGGCCGGCTCACTTTGGCGCAGCTCGGTAAAGAAAGGTTGAGCGGAGGCGAGCGTGGCCGCCGCGGCCGCCGTATCCCCGATGGCAACCTGCCGGTAGGCAACCCCGCCCGCGGACAGAATGCGAGCCAGAGCGAAAACAGATCCCCCGCGTGCCGCACGGCCGAAACTATTCATCCCGTCCTGATAGTGCGGGATAGACTCGCGCAGCCGTCCATCGGACCACAGCGCATCGCCGACCTGGTTCTGCCCGACCCCCAGGTTGTTGAGGCTGACCACGCTGTGCGGGTCCAGGTTCAGCAGCGTGACCGAGAGCTGCTCCTGGCGCTGGGCGGCCTGCAGAGCCGCGGCCGGATCCAGGTTGTCCTGCGCCAGCTGTGCCAGCACACCGAGCGTGATCTGCTGCGCATGCAGTACCAGACGATAGCCCGGGCGTTGTTCCAACACCTTATCCCCGAGGGCGATGCAGTCCGCGCCGGACTTGCGGGTCTCGGCATAGCGGCCCAGGCTCTCGAGCGCCTGCACCCTCCAGGCGCAGGCCTCCACGTAGCGGGCTCCCATGTCCAGATTGGTCAGGTTGAGGGCGCCGAGGTCCGTGGCGATGCGCATCGCCTCGTACTCGCTGCCGGTCGCCTCCAGATTGCGCTGCGCATTCACCTGCTCATAGCCAATGCGGATCAGCGTCTCATCGTAAGCACGCTGCACGGCCACCGAGGCATGCGGTGCCCCCGCCTGAGGTCGCAGCACTTGCGCGGCGCGCTGTGCCATGGCCGGACCCCCGGGGTCATTGCGGTTGTCCAGGACCGTGGCTTCAGCCAGGTACGCCAGTCCCAGGCCCGTCACGGTCGCCTCGGAATGATCGCCATCCTTCTGCAGCTGGATGAGCAGCTTCTGCGCCTCCACGGCATCGGTGCCGGCGCCGTCGAGCTGGCCGAGTGCGCGCCGCGCGCGCGCGCGATACACCATGGCCATCGCCGCGTTTCGCACCGTCTCGGTGCCCCTGGCCGCGGCGGGCAGGGCGTGAAAGTAATCGATCTGGCGCCCGGAGAATTCCGCCAGGACATCGAGGCGGCCGAAGCTCTCGAGCTCGCGCGCAAAATCATCACTCAGGTACCCGAGCAGCTGCTCTGCCTGCCCGCGCGTCTCCTGCGCCTGGCGCTCGGCGCGCTGGGCGCGCTGGCTGCTGAAGTAGCCGAAGATCGCTGCGGCGATGGCCGCGGCTGCCAGCACCGTGCAGGCGCCTGCGATCTGTCGCGCGCGCACGGCCGTGCGGTGCGCCGCGAGCTCGCGCGCCCGCTGCTCGGCGAGCAGCCGCTCGGTCGCCTCGCGCGCCTCACGCTCCTGGCGCTGATCACGGCTGCTCTTGACGACCGCGCACAGCACGTCGTGGGTCAGCTCGACGCGCCGGATGTCGAGTCGTTCTTCGATGCGCAGCAGGCGGCGATTCACCAGCACGGAGAGCGCATTCGGCGCGGCTCCTGCCTCCGCGAGACGCTGGATCACGCGCTCTTCAGCCACGTTTTCGCGGAAGCCCGAAGCGGTGAGCAGATCGTCCTCGATGACGCGCCGCACCGCGAGTGGCTGATCAGCCAGCGCGCGCTCGTAGAAGTTGCTGAGTATGGTCGCGTGCGAGCCCGCCAGCAGGTCGAGGGAGATCTCGCTGCGGCCCTGCGCGAGGCGCGCATCATTGAGCTCGCGGCAGATCAGGCTCAGCAGCGACGGCTCGACTTCCGCATTGGCCAGCTCCGCGCCGCCGGCCACGAAGCGCACGATCGCCGCCGCAACTTCTTCGGAAACCAGCTGCTTGCCAGGCTGCAGGACGGCCTCGAGCGCCTGGTTGCCCGACATGGGCGCCAGGCGCAGGCGGTTCTGCGAGATGCTGGGAATCTGCTTCTTCAGGCCCTCGAGCGGGGCCAGGTAGTCTTCGCGCAGCGCGATCAGCACCCGATAGTCACTGCGCGCGAAGTCGAAGCGCTCGGCGGCGGAATCGTCCTCATCCAGCTTCGCCTCGAAGGCCTTCGGCGGGCGGTTCTCCACCAGGTCGGCGAGTTCGGCCACGAAGCGCGCCGCGCGCGCGCGGCCGAACTCATCGCTCTGCGCCAGGGTGAAGATCTCCTCGAACTGGTCGAAGATCAAAAGCGGGATGAGCGTGGCGCCGGCCTCATCGAGCAGCACGTCGTCGCGGTGATGCAGGAACTCCCACAGCGATTCGCCCTCGGCGGCGACGCCCTCCTGGGACCAGCGCCCGGCGCGCCGCGCCGTGCGCAGGATCGCCTGCTTGATCTGGGCCGCCGGCTCCGGTGCGTCGCGGCCGTAGTCGATGCGTACGTAGATCGGGCAGTAACCCTGGCCGCGCAAGCGCGGCACGAGACCGGCGCGCAGGATCGAAGTCTTGCCCAGCCCCGACTGCCCGAACAGCAGTGTCAGGAGCTTACGCTGCACGCGGCGCGCGAGCTCGGCGACCTCCTCCTCGCGGCCGAAGAAATAGGCGCGCGTCTCCTCGGTGAATGACGCCAGCCCGAGCCAGGGATTGCTGGCATCGACGGTGGCGGCCGTATCCGTGGCCGCAGCCGCTGCAGCGGCGACGTCGTTCATGTCGAGCGCGCCCGCATGAAGTCCGCGAGGCGCCGCGCGAATTCGGGGGACACCTGGCCCCCCGGCAGGTGCGTGAAGTGCAGGGACTTGAATTTGTCCGGTACCAGAGCGGCGGCAGCGGTCGTCGCGTCGATCGTCACGGGAAGAACGAATAACGCGCCGTCCGCCATGTTGCGCGTGCGGTCGATCGCATAGCTCCACTCGCGGCGGAAGTATCCCTCCAGGCGGCGCTGCGTGGTCGCAGACACGACGGGTACGAAGTAGGAGCAGCGCGCAATGTTGCGCTGGATCGTGCGGTCGTAGTCATCTCCAACCTCAAGCCGGTCCATGTCGAACCAGGTGGTGACGCCGGCCGCCTCGAGGCCGGCCTTGATCTGCTGGACGGCGGCCAGGTCTTCGCGCGCGTAGCTGATGAAGACGGCGTTGTCAGGCATCTCGCGCGCCGGCGGCAGAAAGCGCGTCGGCGCAGGTCCCGGGGCGGCGGCGGGCTTGCGCCGCGCCTGCCAGCGGCGGTGCAGTTCCTCCACGAAGCGCTCGGCACCGGTATAGATGCGGGTGCGCACGCTGACCTGCTGCAGGAAGGCGACCAGCCGGTCATCCTCGCTGCTGTGGTCATCCGCCAGAACTTCGCCGACATCGCGTGGGTCGGACAGGCGCTGCCGTTTGGCCATGCGCAGGAACAGTCGTGCCAGCCAGTTCGTGAAGTTGCTGCCGATAAAGAGCAGATGGTTGTGCTCGAGCTCGTAGAAGAGCTTTTCCGGCACCAGGTGCTCGCTCTGCAGCGCACAGATGAACTCGAGCAGGTCCTCATCCGAGATGACGTACGTGGGGGAGGCCGAGAGCTTGCCAAAGAGGTGGTACACCAGCGGGCGCTGCAGACGATCGCGTTCGACCGGCAGATCGACCACCCGGTTCGGCGAGTAGGACAGCACTTCGGCGGTGGGCGCGCCTTCGAATCTCTCCAGGTTGATCGCACTCTCGAGCAACGAATCGGCAGTCGTGGACACAAACAGATCGAAGTCCGAAATGGCCGCCAGATGTCGCAGGGCGGCGGGCGGCTCGAAATTCGAGTCCTTGATGATGCTGCGCAGCCGTACGTAGGCCTCCTCACGGCGCCCGCGGGCGGCGAGGAACAGGCAGACCACGTCGTTGAGCGTATAAGGCTGCGGCAGGTCCGCGGGATTGACGTTGAGCCTGCTGATGAGCTTCTCGGCCGCCCAGTCGTAAAGCAGCCGCGGACCCCGGTCTGTCGGGATCATGAGCAGTTCGGGACCGACGATCGGAATGACGCGCCGCTCTTCGATGAAACTCAGCAGGTCATCCCACGCATCATCGTCGAGCGTGCTCATGGGGATTGCTACGGCAGGGTTACTGGCCATGCGAGGACGGCTCCTGGGCGCAGGGCGCGCGGCCACTGCTCTTGCGATCTTCCGGGCACCCCAAAAGGTTCTCTTTCATCTTTGATGTCAAATTAAGCATCGGCGCGGCTGTTGCCCGTGCAAGCTCCCGCCGAACCGCTTGCCATCACACAGGTTGGTGCGTGGACTGCTGGTTGTTGTCGAGTTCGAGTGTGACGCAATGCAGCGTAGGCCGCAATCGAGCGCCAGGTCTTCTGCCGGTGTGGGCAGCGCACCCCCGAATCTTGCGCCGCGACGCATGGCCGGCGGCGCCATATACAAGGAGTCGCTCCGGCGACGCTTCGCCGGGCAGCGGTCCGACTTGCTTGCCCTAGGTCTCCCGATCGAAGCCATCGAGGCTCCTGGGCCAGTCGGCCTTGAGCAGCCGTGACAGTGCACGGTCAGCCAGGAGGCGGCCCTGGGTCTGGCAGCGCGCGCAGTAGTTGGTCTCATTGTCGGCGTAGCGGATGCGCTGCACCGGGGTGCGGCAGACCGGGCACGGCAACCGGAAGCGACCGTGCACCGCCATGTCATCCCGAAACGCGGTCACCTTCTCCGGAAATTCGTCGCCGGCTGCGCGCCGCAGCCGTTCCGTCCACAACTGCATCTGCTGCCTTATTGCCGTGTAGAGCCGCGCCACGGCCGCATCGTCCATCCTGCGTGTGAGCAACACCGGTGACAGTCTGGCGGCGTGCAGGATCTCGTCCGAGTAGGCGTTACCAATGCCGCTGAAGAGCGTGGGGTCGGTGAGCGCCCGCTTAAGCGTATGGTTCTCGCGGCGCAGTTGTGCGGCAAACTGTGCCACGCTCGACTGCAGGATCTCCATGCCGCCCGGATCCTGCTGCTGCAGCGCCTCCTGCCC
Source organism: uncultured Pseudomonadota bacterium (assembly GCA_963806375.1). Lineage (GTDB taxonomy): Bacteria > Pseudomonadota > Gammaproteobacteria > Steroidobacterales > Steroidobacteraceae > 13-2-20CM-66-19. The sequence continues at coordinate 1,675,012 of CAWDXW010000003.1, read as the reverse complement.
GTGCACAAAGTGCAGCGAAGCGCGGCGCTTGGTACCCGCCTCCGTAAGGGTCAATGTGCCGTTGGCAAACTCAAGCCGCGCCAGCACCGCGCGCCTGGGCAGGGGCGTACCTCTGGCAAACCAGTGCAGGCGGCCGGCGACCATCAGATGGAAGACCAGCCAGTAATCGCCCTCGAGGCCGATGGCGATCCGCTTGCCGATGCGTCGCACCTGCGTAACGCGCCGGCCGTGGGCCTCATCAATCGGCGGCACCGCGGTACGCAGCAGAAACGGCGACGGTATCAGCACGCGCTCCAGAGGCTGCTCGACGATGCGGCGTTCGAGGGCTTCGAGATAGACGGTTAGGTCTGGAAGCTCGGGCATAGGGCGCACCGTTTCAGCAGTCGTCCGGGCAATCAGTTTTCGCGGCGCACACCGCCAACGGGCCGAAGACTGCACATTCTGCCGCCGCCCGTTTACGACGTCATCCGCACCGTCGGCCCCGGCTGGGCATCATCCGGGCCGTGCCCGGGAGTCTCGCTCACCCAGTTCCGAGGCGGCCGCCACCTACCGCAGGCGACCCATCCGGCGGCGGCAGTGCGCCAGCGCCTGGCTCAGGTATTTTTTCACCATGTGCGGCGAAATATCGAGCCGCTGCGCGATTTCCTCGTAGCTCAGTCCGTGCCAGAACCGAAGCACCAGGGTCGCCAGGCACTTTGCCGATAGTTGCGGCAGTACTTCGCTCAAGCGTTCGATGCGCTGCTCCCTGTGGATCTCGTCCGCGTAAGAGAGAGACTCGCTCAGCCGCTCCTGCACCCCCGGATCATCCGGAGCTACGCTGGTGCCGCCGCGTGACTGCTGGAGCGCGTATTCCTTCACCAGGTTGCTGGCGATCGCATACAGGTAGGCCTCCGGATTGAGGATCACGGTCATGTCGGGCACGCGCAGCAGGCGCAGGTACACCTCCTGTGCGAGCTCCTCGGCATCGGCACGGCGGCGCACCCGTTTGCAAAGATAGGCTCGCAGTGCGCTTTGATAGGTAATGAACAGCTGCCGCACGAGCTCGTTGTTCGGGCAGCGCGGTGGGCCGGTCATGTGATTCATCGCAGTCTCCCTGCCAGGGTGTTCATGGCTGGCAGGGCTAATCTCGCCGTGCGGCTCCTACAGGCCCCTCACGGCTCACTCACAGATGACTTACAGATGCGGCGGCCGGGCGCACGGGAGGCGTCGCCCAGGGTGTTTTTCGGGGAAAGGAGGCAGCCCAGGAGTTTCCCGTAACGGCTCACGGCAGGCGGCTGCCGCCCCGCCACCCTCAGGCGGCTACGGAAAAACGACAGAAAAAGCCCGGGGATCCCGCGGACGCGGCCTGGCTAAGCGATGGGCCGCCTCAGACCCGACCGACTAGGCACGCCGAACGGCGGGCTCGCACTCGAGCGCTCGGCGATGCACTTCGACCGCCTCTTCATGCCAATTCATCTTCTCCGCCGCCTGACAGGCGGCGGTCACCAGGCGCCCGAGAATCCCCCGGTAGTGATCACGGGGGCCCGTCGCCCAGGCTGCCTCCTCGTCACCGAGCAAAGGGCCGCCATACAGCGACAGCGCCTGATCGACACTCGTCCGCCAATCGCTCTGTCGGGAACCAAGATCGGCGAGGCCACAAAGCAAGTGCACCTGCTTCGCCGCCTGCTCGAAGGCCTTGGTGTCCAGCCACACAAGCTGCCGGTTGAGGCTGACCTTACCGCCCTGGACCTGTACCGCCGCGTCCTCGCCCAGCCATTCGCGCAGCCGGTGCAGCGTGGTGTTGAAGGAACGGTGGGCATAGTCGCTGTCAACGTGTGGCCAGAGCGCATCCGCCAGACGCTCGATCCGGACCTGCTCCGCGCCGAAGGCAACCAGCGCCGCGAGCAGCTCGAGCGGTCGCACCGCGCGCTTGCCCCCCTTGGCGGGCTCCGGCGCATTGCTTTCCAGCCGTAATCCGCCCAGTGCGCGCAGTCGCCAACGCCACGGCCAGTCGGCAATCAGGTAGGGCGGCGGGTCGGGCAACAGCTGCCGCCGCTGCACGAGATGTCGGAGGTATCCGACTTCCACGCCCGCGGCAAAGGCGACGCGGACCAACTCAGCGGCGAGACGCGGTTCCCACCATAACCAGTGGGTAATGCCCCGCTCGCGGGCAATCGCGAACCCCCGGCGCAGGGGCTCCAGCGCCTCGTGCTCGCGTCGGCGGCTCAGTGCCAACATCGCCTGGCAGAGGTACCCGAGAAAGTCGAGCAGCCGATTCCGCAGGCGACCTGACACCTCCAGAGTCCGCGCGAGCTCACGGTCAGCTGCCGGCTCGCTGCCGCTCGCCTGCAGGACCTGCGTCAGCGCGAAGCCGCCGACGACTTCAAAGAACGGAGCCCCGAGCTCCGTCGCAGTACGCGCGGCTGTGCGCAGGTGCTGCAGCGCGACATACAGCTCGCCGCGCAACATGGCGTACCAGGCACGCGCGTAGTCATGCAGAAAAAGGTCAAAGCGGCGCGTGCCGGGGGCTTGCTGTTCGATCGTCTTCAGCCATACGGCCGCGTCCGTCAGGTCCGCTTCCCCAAGCGCACTGCACAGGCTATTGACCAGAAACGTGTCGTTCCAGATGCGCACGCCGCTGCGCTGCACGATCTCCAGCCCGGTACGTGTCGCGGCCATGCAGCGCGCACGATCGCCGGCGAGCATGAAGTAGGTTGCCTGACCCTGCGCCACCTTGGTCGCCGACACCGCGGTCACGCTCGGAAGTTTGACGAGTGCACAGTCACGCTCGACCAGGCGCTCGGCACCGGCGAACTGACCATTCCAGGATGCGAGCGTGACCAGGACCGCGTTCACGCTCAGCGTGACGTTGGGATCGCCGTGGGTCTGGCTGAGCCGTTGCGTACGCTCGCGCCATACCGGCACATCCGGGTGCCAGGGCTGTCGCAGCACGAGCGCGATGAACATGTTGCAGGTGAGCCGCGCCTCCAGATCCGGAGTTGGCCACTCGGGATTCGAGGCAATCCACCGTGCCCCCGCCTCGATCCATGGATCGAAGAGCGTGAAGTCATCCGGATCGTGCAGCGTCGTCTCGAGCGCGCCGTTGATGGATGCCAGCACGCCGGCGGTGGACACCGGCTCATGGCGCGTAAACAGTCGAAAGGCGCGTGCGTACAGCTCGCGGGATTCGCGCGGGGCGTACGGATAGCGTGCCGTCGCAAGCCAGTAGAGGAGCCACGGGTTCTCACCCCGACTGGCCTCGGGCAACAAGTTGATCCAGTTGGCCAGCGTCTGCCCGCGTGCCTGAGCGATGAGGCTCTCGGCATGGCGTTGGATCTGTGCCTCGAGGCCCGGCCAGTCACGCAGCCGCACCAGCAGTGCCGCCGCGGCTTCGAAATGTCCGTGAGCCTCGAGCACCCGCACGGCGTGCTGCTTGCGGGCCGCCACTTCCTCGAGCGTTCCGGTCTGTTCCGCGCGCGCTTCGAGGAAATCGCGTAGCAGTGGATGCAACTGGTAAAGAGGATGCGGCTCAGCGGGCACGACCGTGACCAGGAATCCGCGGTGCGCCAATCCCATCAGCTGATTTTTCGCCTCGACGGCGATGCCCAGATCATCCGACATGGCTTCGGTGATTTGCGGCAGGTAGGCGACCCGAAGCAACGCCTCCTGGGCCGCAGGCTTGAAGCGCTGCAGCACCTCCTCAGCGAGGTAGTCAAAGATTACGGACGGCGCATCGGCATTAAAGTCGCTGACCGTCGAGGAGCGCGCGTCCCGATTCTGCAGCAGCAGGATGAATCCGGCTGCCCAACCGTTAGTGCGGGCATGGAGCTGCTCGACCTCGGTGGCCGACATGGCGGGGTTGCGCACGGCCGCAACGCCGGCGGCTTCCTCGAGGGTCAGACGCAGTTCCGACCAGCCGATGACGTGCAAGCGTCCGCGGGCCCGCAGGCGGGCAAAGCCCGGCGGCGGGCTGAGCCGGCTCATGATGAAGAGTCGCCCCCCCGGCGGTAACTCATCGATGGCCATGCGCAGCACGCTATAGAGTGTCCCGGCGGAGCTCGCGTCCTGGCAATTGTCGAATACCAGGCAGGGCGACTCGGAACGTGAGTACAGATCGCGGAAGTAGTTGCTGGCGAACGCCTCGACATTGCCGAGGTATGCAGACTCAAACTGCGGCAGCGGCTCGGCGCCCGGCTTCTGGGCCGCCTGCCCGAGATAGAAGAAGAACGAGGCAATGTCACTGTCGCCACGGTCCACCTGATACCAGATGCTTTCCAGGCGGCGCGTCGTCGTATAGTCCGCGACCAGCGTGGTCTTACCCGACCCCGGCGGCCCTGCCAGCCAGACCACGGGCGCGGAATCGACCTTATCCAGCTCCTCGAACAAGCGGACACGCGTGTACGTTGCCGCGCTTCCCGGGCGGGTGAGTTTTGCCAGTCTCGCTCTTGTGGCCACTGAGGTCGCGCAGTTTACCGGCCGGGCGCTGCTGCTCCGTGCAGCGCTCAGCGCTGTGTCGTGAGCCACTGCCCGTCACCGCGGGCAGAGCTCAGTTGGATGTTGAGTATGAAGGCTCGCCGATCAACAGTGTAGTGGCGCCCCGGGAACCCGGCGGAGCACCGCGCCTGCGGCGTCCGACGCGCCACCCCGGCAAGAAGGCTCAGATCCTGGTACCCGAAATTCCGTGCGCCGACGCAAAGACCTTTGAACGCGCGTAATTCCACGGACGCCATGCTCGCAGAGCAGCAGGCGCAGTTTCGGGGAAGCACCCGGCGAGTCGATCTATGCGCCGGTGGCGGCCGGCTCCATTTCCGGGGACCCGGCCACCGGATAGCCGGCCTCGCGCCACGCGCGCATTCCCCCATCGAGCGCTACGGCGCGCTGGTAGCCGATTTCTCGCAGGGTGGCGGCGGCAAGTGTTGAAATTTGCCCGAGCTCGCAGTACGCCAGAATGCGCCGGGTTGGGTCCGGCAAATCCTGATTTACGCGCAGTTCCAGCTGTCCACGCGGCAGGTGGCGTGCTCCGGGGACGTGTCCGCGATCAAAAGCCTCGCGTTCGCGAACGTCGAGGATGATCAGCTCCGCAGAACCCCGGTCGACATGGAGTTTCAACTCGGCGAGCGACATGAAGGGCACGCGTGCCGCTGCCTCGGCGAGCAACTGCGCCACACTCTTGCCGCCGCTCAGGTTGATACGCAACGCCTCGGTGATATGCGTGGGCATCGTGAGGTTGAGGTTGCGCATCATCTCGACAAAGGTCGCGCGGTCGCGCTGCTGTAGCCGCGGATTGGCAGCCAGTTCATCGCCGATGCAGGTGTGATCGCGCCCCTTGTACTCGTGCGCGGGAAATACCTTGGTCGTCGGGTCAAGACGCAGCAGGTGCTCGAACAGGCTGTCATACAGCGCTTCGGGATTGCCGCTCGGCAGGTCGGTGCGGCCGGTTGCGCCGATGAGCAGCGTATCGCCCGTGAACACCCGGTCCTCGACGGCCAGACACATGGAGTCCTGCGTGTGCCCTGGCGTGTGCAGCACCCGCAGTCGCAGCCGGCCGACCGCGATCATCTCCCCGTCGTCGACCCGCATGTCCACAAACGGCGCCGGACTTGCGCGGTGCATGACGATCGGCACGGCCATGCGGCGCGCAAGCTCGACCGCCGCGGAGAAATGGTCGGCATGCGTATGGGTGTCGATGAGGTAACGCACATGTAGCCCGTCACGCGCCGCCAGTCCCAGGTATCGATCCAGCTGGTTGATCTCCGGATCGATGAGCACGGCCGCACAGCTTTCGGTGCAGCCCACCAGATACGAACGGCAGCCCCCGGTGGCGATCTGCTCAAAAATCATAGGACGCACCAAATGCTGTTCTTATATTCCCGCGGTCAGTCTAATCCGCTTTGCTGATGTCAGCGCGAACCGGGGCACCGTCACGACGCGCGGCGCGGACCGGCGCCCGTGTGCTGACGGCACAATCGGTTCGTCCCGCCCCGAACGCCCGGCAAAACAGAGTCTTAGGACGGCAGACCCTGGATTGCTGATACCTGCCGCGGGGCCGTCAAGGGGCGTTAGTCTTGCCCACCGATGGCAGATGCCGAGTTCCCCAGTCGGTGTCGATGAGTTTTACGGCCGGGACGTGTCACCGCTGCTAAGATCCCGACGCGGCCCGCGAGGGCCCTGGTCCTCCCTGCGCAGCGCGTGACAAAGCATGATTGACAAGGCCCTGCTCGACGCCGCGTGGAATACCGTGCGCGGCGTGGTCCGCTGGACGCCGTTGCTGCGGTCCGACTACGTGGACACGCTGATCGGCGCCCGTGTGTACCTCAAGGCCGAATCGCTGCAGCTGGCCGGTTCCTTTAAGATGCGCGGCGCCTGTTTCAGAGTCAGCCGCCTCTCGAGCGGCGAACGCGAACGCGGCGTCGTGGCGTTCTCTTCCGGTAATTTTGCCCAGGCGCTGGCGCTCGCGGGACGGCTGGCCGGAGTGCCCGTCACGATCGTCATGCCCTGCGATGCGCCACAGCGCAAGGTCGAGCTGACGCGCCGTGCCGGCGCCAAGGTTATATTGACCGATCATGGCACACGCAACCGCGAAGAATTCGCCAACGCGCGGGCCCGCGAGATCGCCGAGGATGAAGGCCGGGTATTCTTGCACCCGTTCGACGACCCCCTGGTGGTTGCCGGCCAATCCACCCTGATGCGGGAACTGCAGCTCGACGCCGAGAGAGAGCAAGTACGGTTCGACGCAATTCTCTGCCCCGTCGGCGGGGGCGGCTTGATCGCCGGTACCGCGCTCGCCGAGAAGCATTTCGGCACCGGGGCCGAGGTCATCGCGGTGGAACCGGAAGCATGCGATGACATGTGTCGCTCGCTCATTTCGCACCGCCGCGAGCAGAACGTCGGCAACCCGCCGACGATCTGTGACGCCATGCAGGCCTTTACTCCCGGAGCGGTGCCATTCGAGGCAGCAGCACATCTGGTGTCCCGTGGAATTACCGTGGATGACGATAGCGTGCGTGCCGCGATGCGGGTCGCGTTCGAGGAGTTCAAGATCGTCCTCGAGCCCAGCGGCGCGATAGCTCTGGCGGCGGCAATGCTGCACAGCTCGGAATTTGAGAATCGGACGGTGGCTCTTCTGTGCTGTGGTGGCAGCGTTTCCGTGGACGACCTCGTGCGCCTCACCCAAGCAGCACCCGCGCAGCATTAGGGCCCAGGCGGACCGGGGGTGACCACGCAATTCGATCAAGGCCGCTCCTAGGGCGGCTCCGACAGCCCCCGGCACCCGGATGCATCGATCGGCTACTTGCGCCAAAATACGCCGCCCTGGAACAGAAGTTCTGCGCACGGGCGCAGCGGCGAGGCGCGAGATCCGCTGCAAGCCGTGCCCGTGCTAACCTCGTCGCGCAGCTTGAAACCAACGAACTCGAATGCCATCCAAAGAGGCGCCCGTGGCGCAGTCGGCTGAGGTTTTTGTCAGTTATTCGCGCAATGACGCGGCACGGGTCCTTGCGCTCGCGGATCGCCTGCGCGCCGCCGGGGTGTCACTGTGGATCGATCAGGGCGGCATCGACGCTGCATCGCTGTGGAGCCAGCAGATCGTTGCTGCACTAGAGAGCGCCAAGGTGCTGCTGCTCATGATCACCGAGGCCGCTGCCCAGTCCTCCAATGTCGCCAAAGAAGTCATGCTCTTCAGCGAGCGAAACGGCGCCATCTTGCCGGTGCACCTGGAACCCACGGTGATTCCGTCCACCCTGAAGTACCAGCTCGCCGGTATTCAGCATGTCGAGTACTACCGGGACGATGGCGCCGAGGCGAGCTTCAAGGCGATCCTGCGCTCACTTGAGCGGGCGGGCGTCACGATTGCGTCGGCGCCAGAGGCAAGAGCCGCCTCGTCCCCCGTCGCCGGCTCCCATGACACGGGCGCACAGGCCCCGACACCCGGCACGCGCGGGGCCGTGGCGGTCATGCCGTTTGACAATATCAGCCCTGACCCCGAGACGGATTACTTCAGCGATGGACTTACCGAGGAGCTCACCACACGTCTCTCCCTGGTCAGCGAGATTGAACTGGTGTCGCGCTGGGCGTCCAAGCAGCTCAAGGAGCGCAAGCACGATGTGCGCGCCATCAGCAACGAGCTCGGCGCCAACTACATCGTCGGCGGCAGCGTGCGCCGCTTCCAGGATTCGTTCCGCATTAACGTGCAGCTGGTTGATGTCGCCACTAACCGTCAGATCTGGGCAAATACCTACAAGGGAAAGCTCGACGATATCTTCGATATCCAGGAACAGGTCGCGCAGCAGATCGTCGAGGCATTGAAGCTGAAGCTCTCGTTTTCCGAGAAGCTCTCACTGACCAAGCGACAGACCATCAACGCACATGCGTACGACCTTTATCTGCGCGGCCAGGATTATCTGTATCGGCTGACGCGGCGCAGCGTCGAATATGCGATTCAGCTCTTCGAGAAGGCGATCGAGCTGGACGCGCGTTATGCCGCCGCCTACGCGGCCTGTTCCACAGCGTATGGACAGCTTTACCAATATTTCGATCGGGACGATAAGCATCGCGTCCATGCGCAAGAGCTGAGTTTCAAAGCTCTGATGTACGACAACAACCTTCCAGAGGCCTATACCGCCATGGGCCTGTCGTACTTCATCTGGGGAAAACTCGAGGAAGCCAGCGTCTCGAGCCGAAAGGCCATCGAGCTTGCGCCCGAGGATTTCGTGGCGCACTGGACGCTCGGCCGTATTCATTTCACGAATGGCGAGTTCGAGCAGGCCTACACGCTCTTCCGGCGAGTGACGCAGCTGAAGCCGACGTTCTTCTCAGGCTACGTCGATCTTGCCCAGACCTGCGACGGTCTCGGGCGCGCAGACGAAGCGCGGGCGGCACGCAAGCAGGTCGCCGAGCTCATGCCCAACTACCTTCTGCAAAATCCCGACGATGCGCGCGCCCGCATGTACTACGCGGTCGTGCTCGCAGAAATGGACCGCAAGGAAGAAGCGTTGCGCGAGGGCACGAAGGCCCTTGAGGTAAGCCCCGACGACGCGATGATGCTCTATAACTGTGCCTGTCTCTACGCCCGGCTCGGCGAGACCACGACCGCTCTCGAGACCCTCACACAAGCGATCAACAAGGGCTACGCGGACGATGGCTGGTTGAAGCACGATCCGGATCTGGACGTGCTTCGGGATCACCCGACGTTCATCGCACTCATGGCCGCACGCTAGCGCTTTCCGCTGCACAGACCGAGGCCACGTTCCGTAACTGATGTCATATGAGCACGCATGGCAATGAACTAATCTTCCGATCCCGGGCGCCCGTCGTGCGCATTGGAGATCTCTATGGCGCTGAGCCCGCTTAAACGGTGGGTCAGGCAGCAGGCAGCCGCAAGCTTCCGATGGCTTGCAATTCTTGCAATCGGACTGGCGCTGTCGTCCCGCGTCGGCGCAGAAGGCGCCCCGGCACCTCCGGTCAAAATTGCGGTGTTCGATTTCGAGCTCGAGGATGTGAGCCCCGCCGCGGCGCTGCTGAACCAAACCACGAACCGCACGGCAATCATGGACAAGGTGAGCAGCGAGGCACGGCGAGAGCTAGCCGAGTCGGGACGCTACAGCGTCATCGACGCGAGCACGGCGAACGCCAGGGCGGTGACGTCAAAATCGCTGCGAAACTGCGACGGCTGTGAGGCGGGTATCGCGCGGCAGCTGGGTGCCGAGCAGTCCCTCATCGGCGTCGTGCGGAGCGTGACCCAGACCGACTACTACGTCGCCATTCAGATCCGCGACGCCCGGACGGGAAAGCTCATCGATCAGCAGGAAGCCAATTTTGCTGGCGGAGAAGAAGGCTGGCCGAGCGGGGTCCGAATGCTGATTAAGCACCAGCTGCTGTTCGCGCCAAACTAGCGCCCGAAAGTCTGCGGCGCGCCTCGTGGACGCGCCGCAGACATCGCAGTGTTTTACCGCGTATCAGGGCCCGTTAAAGTTATAGTTTGCACCCACCCGCAGCATGCTCAGCTCGCCACTGTTGTGGCTGGTGAAGGAAAATCCGTTCGGGAAGTTACACCCGACTCCGGTGCACGCCCCGCCCACATTCTTGCTGCCACTCGGCCATTACCCTTGTGTCAGGACCATCGTGGTTCCTACCTATCGCGCGCAATTCATTGGCAACATGTTGTCTTGTCGCCCACGCATTAAACGACAATCGCGTCAGTTACTATTCCTAACCTTGTGAGATACGCAGACCGGACCCAACCAACGGCAATCGCGCCTCATTACCATTAAGCGCTTCAGCGCACGGACCCTCAGTCGCGCGCGATGCGTGGGCAGCGGAAGGGTGATCGGTCGGCCGGGACGGCCGCGCGAATACCTTCGCGTTGCGAGGAATTCAGGGCTGTACAGAACTTTCCTGTGAACGAAATACGACGCCACTCTTCATCACGAAGCGGACGTTCTTCAGCTCATTGACGTCCCTGAGAGGATCCCCTGGTACGGCCACCAGATCTGCCGAGGCGCCCGGCGCAACGACGCCCAGCTCCCCGCGCTCCCCGAGCAGTTCCGCGGCCTTTGAAGTAGCGGATTGAATCGCCTGCATAGGCGTCATGCCGAACTCGACCATGCGGGCAAACTCCTGCGCGATGGGATCGGACCACGGGAAGCCCCCGACATCCGTGCCGAAGGCAATCTTGACTCCGGCGGCAAGCGCCTTACGGAACGAGACGCCGTGGACCGCCACCCGCTTGCGGTCGCGCTTTCCCGAGGGGGTGTCGGGCGGGTCCGGATCGTAATAATAGACAGCGAGCGTCGGCACGTACCACGTGCCCTGCTTGATCATCTGCGCGATCTGCGCATCGGTGAGCTCGAGCCCATGCTCGATGGAGTCACAGCCGCCGTCGAGCGCTCGCTGCAGCCCCACGCCGTTGTAGGCGTGGCAAGCCACCTTCTTGCGCCACCCGTGCGCCTCATCGACGACCGCGCGGAGTTCCTCGACCGTCAGCGTCGGTTGCGAAACCAGCGCGCCCTGGTCGTCGACCCAAGAGCGATGCGTCATGTATACCTTGATCCAGTCGGCGCCGTGATCCAACTGCTCGCGCGCGGCTTTGCGTGCCTCAACCGGCCCGTCGATGAGCTGTGCTCCCTTGGGCACTGCGATCTCGGGAGCATAACCCTCCAGCGGATACCCTCCGGTAGTGGAAATCGAGCGTGTCGCGACGAACATGCGCGGGCCCGGGATGTAACCCTCATTGATCGCCTGCTTGATGCCGACGTCACCATAGCCAGCCCCTTCAGTCTCCACGTCGCGAATGGTCGTAAACCCCTGTTCCAAGGCACGCCGCGCCGCGACTACGGCGCGCGCCACGCGATAGGACGCCGGAAACTTCAGCAGCTGCACGTCGTAGCCACCCGCCGCGGGCACCTCGCCCTGCAGGAAGATATGTGTATGGGAGTCGATCAGGCCGGGCAGAACAGTTGCGGCACCGAGGTCGATTAGCTGCGCGCCGGCAGGCGCAGGACGCGCGCCCGCGTGGTAGACCGCGACGATGCGGTCGCCACGGATCAGAATCTCTTGGTCGAGTCGGGGTTGCGCGCTCGTGCCATCGATGAGTGCCCGCGCCCGAACGATCACGCTGTGTTGCGCTGCCGAAGCGGCAGGCACGGCATCGGCCTCCTGTGCAACGCACAGGCGCGCCAGCTGCAGGGCGAAGATTCCAAGACTAAGTGCGTAACGCATAGAAACCTCACCCTGAAGGCAAATACCGACCCTTCGAGACCCGGATTCGCGCGGCGCAGCCGAGCCCAGAGCTGCTCGACCAGCAACTTTCAGGCATCGCGGCCTCGAACGGTGAATTCCGTCCTCGGCGTTTGCTCGATGTACGGTGTTCGTAAACGCTCATCTGCATATTCGTTCGTTTGAGCGATGGAGCTCAATGGCATTCATGCAAACATAGGGCGCGGTGGCGATCGGACGCAGCCCATGCCTGGATAAGTGTCGATTGTAGCAGCGCGCGAGATAATGGAAGGCGCGGCTCGAGACCTGCGCGGATCTTCAGGCAGCGAGATTCAGACGCCTTGACCGGCAGCTGCCTAAGAGGGAGCCCGGTCAGTGTAGTCGCGACCCTCAAAGCACCACGTCATTGACCACGTTCGGGCGGGAAAGGTAGCAGATGCAAAGTGCACGGATCACGGGGCGGCTTCGTCATGCGTTCTTGGCTGCGGCGCTCAGTGCCTGTTTCGGACCGGTCGTTGCCAGTGTGGGCGACGCCGAGCTCGCCAATGAAAAGAACGGCAGCGACTGGCCGGCCTACGGTCGTACCTTCAGCGAGCAGCGCTTCAGCCCGCTTGACCAGATCAACCGGCAGACCGTGTCCAGGCTGGGCTTGGCGTGGTCGCTGGAGCTGCCGGAATGGAACGTGTCCAGCGCGCCCGTGGCGGTGGACGGAGTGATCTACATCGCGGTCGGCTTCAGTGTGATCTACGCGGTGGAGGCGGTGAGCGGCAGGACATTGTGGAGTTACGATCCGAAGGTTGCGCCGGAAAAGATGCGCATGGCCTGGGGCATCCGTGGCCTCGCGTTCTGGAACGGCAAGGTCATCGCCGGTGTGCAGGACGGCCGCCTGTTCGCGCTCGATGCCAAGACCGGCAAGTTGATCTGGGAAACGCTCACCACCCAGCCGGGCGACAACCGCTATATCACCGGCGCGCCGCGGGTGTTTAACGGCAAGGTAATCGTCGGGCATGGCGGGGCGGACTTTGGCCATGTCCGCGGCTACGTAACCACCTATGACGTGGAGACCGGCGCGCAGCTGTGGCGCTGGTACATCGTGCCGGGCGACCCGGCCAAGGGCTTCGAGAACAAGGCCATGGAAATGGCCGCCAAAACCTGGAAAGGCCAGTGGTGGAAGTACGGCGGCGGCGGCACTGCCTGGAATGCGATGACCTACGACCCGGACTACAACCGCGTCTACATCGGCACCGGCAACGGCGGTCCCTGGAATGCGAAGATTCGCAGCCCCGGCGGTGGCGACAATCTGTTCCTGTGCTCGATCGTCGCGCTCGATGCTGACACCGGTGAGTATGTCTGGCATTACCAGACCTCACCGGGAGAGAGCTGGGACTTCACCTCCACGATGGACCTCGTGCTGGCGACGCTTCCCATCGACGGCAAGCCACGCAAGGTCTTGCTCCACGCTCCGAAGAACGGCTTCTTCTACGTCATCGACCGCGCTACCGGAAAACTCATCTCGGCGGAGAAGCTGGGCAAGGTGACGTGGGCCAAGAAGGTCGACATGGCTACAGGACGCCCGATCGAGAACCGTGGCGTCCGCTACGAGGACGGCGAGACTCTGATGTGGCCCGGTTCGGGCGGCCTGCACAACTGGCAGCCGATGTCCTTCAGCCCGGACACCGGTCTCACCTACATACCGGCGCACGAAATGGCCGGCTACTACAACGACAAAGGCATCGACCCCCGCACCTACCAGATGGAGCGCGACGGGCCGATGGGGATCAACGCATTCCACGACGACATCCCCAAGAGCGCGGCCAGCAGTTCACTGATTGCCTGGGACGCGGTGCACAAGCAGAAGGCGTGGGAAGTGGCGTTGCCCGGCGCCACTAACGGCGGCGTGATGAGCACTCACGGTGGACTGGTGTTCCAAGGTCAGGCCGACGGCCGCTTCGTGGCCCGCGACGACCGGACCGGCGCCGTATTGTGGAGCACCGATCTGGGCGTGGGCACGCAAGCACCACCGATCACCTTCAGCGTGGGTGGGCGGCAGTACGTGTCCATCCTGGCCGGCTGGGCCGGGGGCCAGATGCTGCTCGGCTCGCTCAGCGCGCAGCATGGCTGGGTGGGCCGCAACCACCCACGTCGTTTGCTGACGTATGTGCTTGATGGCAAAGCCGCGCTGCCGCCATCGCCACCGCCGTCGCGACCCGTACCCGTCGACGACGCGGCATTCACGGTCGACCCGGCGATGGCGCTGAAAGGCCGTGCGCTCTACGAGCGCTGCCTGATCTGCCACGGCGCCGGAGTAGTGGCGGGCGGCTTTGCGCCCGATCTGCGCGCCTCACCGGTACCGCTCAACCCGCAAGCCTTCGCCGCCGTGATGCAGGGCGGACTGCAAAGCCGCGGCATGCCGCCCTTCCCGGAACTGACGCCCGAGGATCTCAGCGCGCTGCGCCACTACATTCGCCAGCGGGCCCGTTACCAGCCGACGATCGGCGAACAGCTCGCCACGGCCTGGCATTACCTGATGCTGATGCTGAAGATGAAGCTGATGGCCTGGGGCTGGATCTAAGGACACGGGAACGAAAATCGGAGTGGTGTTAGCTCGCGGCAGGGTCGAAGATGTCCTCCTCGTAGTCCGGCCGGCAGGGGTCACATGGACATCCGGAAACTTCAAAAGGGGCTGAAGTACCGCGGCCGCGTGGCGGCCGTGAGACAGACGTATCACGTCTTTGAGGCGCAGGATTACTTCTTCGTGCTGTCCTTCGCGCTATCGGTGGCGCGTAGGGGATCTGGCTATTTCAATGTCGTCGATTTGGCGGCGGTCAACTACGTGCAGAAGCGTCTTGGCGGCCGGTCCGGACTGACGGCAAAGGCGGTCTTCCTGAGCGCCCGACGTACGAAGCATGTCTCTTCAAGTCTCGCAGCCCTGAACATCCTGTACGTTCTGGTCGCGCTCGGACAAGCAGTGCTATTGCGAGTCGGGACGCATCGACAGCTGTTTTTTTCGATACGCAAGATGCGACAGGCGGAGCGTTCCTAAGGACCAGCGCGCGGACGGTGTCGCAGTCAGGACACGTACGCGGCAGATCCCAGATTGTCGCGGCAATACGCCGCACAAATGGTCGGACTCTCAGCCTCGCGGCTGCCCGGCGATGACTGGAACTTGGCAGGAGCGCGTCCCTGACCGCAGAGATGATGGAGCGTCAAGCGGCTGGACGCGCGGTAGGCGATACTTTTCAATCACTCCAGGCGAGCGATTCGAGCAATGACAGACGCGAAAGTACTGGCCAGCCCCTCGGCAGCCTCAAGACTCGAACAGCTGTTTCCCAAGCTGACGCCACGGCAACTGGCGCGGCTGAGCTCTCAAGGTCGCGCCCGAAAGGTCGCGGCAGGTGAATTGCTGATAGCGACCGGAAGTCGCGCCGCGTGCTGCTTTGTGGTGCTCAGCGGAGAGATTGAGATCGTTCGGCAATCGGAGCTGGGCGAGGAAGTGATCGCGACACACGGGCCGGGATCATTTACCGGGGAAATCAGCACACTGACCGGACGACCAGCGCTTCTGGCCGCCCGTGCGCGCGACGCTGGCGAAGTGACCGAGCTCGACCGGGAGCGTCTGCTGGCCCTTGTGCAGACCGACCCGGAGCTCAGCGAGTTGATCCTGCGCGCCTTCATCCTGCGACGCGTGGAACTGATCGCGGGCGGCTTCGGCGATGTCGTGTTGATCGGCTCGACCCACTGCTCCGGTACGCTGCGAGTCAAGGAGTTCCTGACGCGCAACAGTCACCCCTACACGTATTTCGATCTGGATCGCGATAAGGATGTCCAGACCCTACTGGATCGATTCCGCGTACTGCCGGGTGACATACCGGTTCTCATCGCACGACGCGAAGTTGTGCTGCGAAATCCCAGCAATGCGGACATCGCGGCGGCGCTGAACCTCAACGAAGCGGTCGACGGCAAGCAGCTGCATGACCTGGTCGTCGTCGGAGCGGGTCCCGCAGGCTTGGCGGCAGCAGTTTACGGCGCCTCAGAAGGGCTCGACGTGCTGATGATCGAATCGGTGGCGCCCGGTGGTCAGGCGGGCTCGAGCTCGAAGATCGAAAACTATCTCGGCTTTCCTACCGGCATCTCAGGACAGGCGCTGGCCGGCCGCGCCTACACGCAGGCCGAGAAGTTCGGTGCGAACCTCATCGTGGCCGTCAGCGCGACCGGTCTCTCGTGTGACCGCCGGCCCTATCTGCTCGATTTGGGCGCTGACCTGCGGGTGGCGACGCGCACCGTGATCCTGGCGACGGGAGCGCGCTATCGCAAACCCCCTCTGAAGAATGTAGCTCTTTTCGAAGGCAGCGGGGTGTACTACGCGGCCACCTTTATGGAGTCGCAGCTGTGCACCGACGAAGAAGTCATCGTCGTGGGCGGCGGGAATTCTGCCGGACAGGCGGCCGTACACCTGGCCAAGTCCGCGCGGCATGTGTACATCCTGGTGCGAGGGGACGGCCTGGCGCAAAGCATGTCGCGCTACCTGATCCGCCGCATCGAGCAAACGCCGAACATCACGCTGCTGACCAACACGGAACTTGAAGCGCTCGAGGGAGCCGAACACCTTGAACGGGTCCGCTGGCGCCGGCGCACGAGCGATGCCTCCGAGACGCGCGACATCCGGCATGTGTTTCTGATGACGGGCGCTGAACCGGGCACGGCCTGGCTGCAAGCGTGTGTGGCCCTGGATGACAAAGGCTTTGTCCGTACCGGCCCGGACCTGACCGCCGAGGTCCTCGAGACTGCGAAGTGGCCGCTAACGCGAACACCGCGCCTACTCGAAACGAGCCTCCCCGGCGTATTTGCGGCGGGGGACGTGCGCTCGGGCAGCCTCAAGCGCGTGGCATCTGCGGTGGGCGAGGGATCCATCGCCATTAGTTTCGTACATCAAGCACTCAGTGAATTATGAAGGTCGTATGTCCCAGCAGCTCTGCAGCCACCTGAAAACCATCGGTACCATCAGGACGCCGCAACGACGGGAATGTGCGGAGTGCGTCAAGATCAACTCGCGCTGGGTGCACCTGCGGACCTGCCAGAGCTGTGGTGTCACCCTGTGCTGTGACGATTCGCCGAACCGTCATGCGCGTAAACATGCCGGGGAAAGCGGCCACCCGGTGATCGCGTCCGCGGAACCCGGGGAGCGCTGGTTGTACTGTTTCCCCGACGAAGTCACTGCCGAGTACTAGCGCGGCGCCAGCTACGCAGCGCTCGCGTCTGACGCACGACCAAGGCGCCCCATGTCGTCTGTTCTCGCCAGTTTCTCGGCTCCCTGGGGCCGGTCTTTGCGGCTGACGACCGGTGGCGCGGTTGTCGTGCTCTTGGTTGTGGTGTTCACGGGGCTATTCACCGGACCGAGACAATTTCTGGTGTGGCGGGTGGCGATGATCGGGCTGCCGCTCGTCGTGCTGCTGAGTACCCTGCCGTTCATGGTGCGCGGATATGTCCTGACGGAAAGACATATCGAGGTGCGCCGGCTGGGATGGAATACGATGCTCCCGCTTGCCGGACTGGTCGCCGTGAGCGGTGAGCCCGAAGGGCTGTGTGGCTCAGTGCGCGTGTTTGGGAATGGCGGCCTGTTTGCGATTACCGGTTGGTTCTGGAACCGCAGGATCGGACGCTTCAGGGCCTACGCTACCGATCCCAGTCGAGTGGTGCTGCTACGCTATCGCGACGGCAGGAATGTGGTATTGACGCCGGACGATGTGCAGAACTTCATCGTGCGCGCCAGAACCCTGTCAAAGCTCAGCGACACCGTTCGAAGCAGGGAGTAAGGCTGGCTTTGAAACCAGCAACTCTTATTTTGCCCCTGAGTGATGCGTTATTTGACGAAAGCCAGGGGTGCGCAACGAAGCCGTCACTCGCGGCCCTCTCCTTCCGAGCGGCCGGGGTCTTAGGGCTCGGCCGAGGCCGTCGAAACGCTGCGGGTCAGCCCGCCTGCCCCCAGAGAGCTGTCCGGTGCGGCTGGGAAACTGCCAGCCACGTCCGCAGGTTCAGTTAGTACGCCCCCAAAACGCCCATTCTCCTAGAACGCCGAGGAGGCTGGCCTGACCCCAGTGCCCGCAACCCCAAGCGTCGTGCTAACCTTCGCCGCCAAAAGGCTAACCAGAGCCCCAAATTAACCTTACCCCCAGAGAGGGATTCGTGGCGGTACCGGCCGAGGTCTTCATAAGCTATTCGCGGGATGACGCTGGCCCGGTTCTAGACTCTGGCCGCGAAACTTCGTGCCGCGGGTGTGTCGTTGTGGATCGATCAGAGCGGCATCGATGCAGCCTCGCAGTGGAGCGAGCAGATCGTAAACGCGCTCGAGAGCGCTAAAGTCTTGCTGCTGATGGTCACTGAGGCGGCAGTTCACTCCCACAACGTCGCAAAAGAGGTCGTGCTCGTCAGCGAACGCAAGGGACATATTCTGCCGGTGCACCTCGAGCCAACCGTGATTCCGCCGGCACTGAAATACCAACTGGCCGGCATCCAGCACGTCGAGTACTTCAAGGGTACGGATGCAGATGCAAACCTGAAGTCGATCCTGCGCTCGCTCGAGCGGATAGGAGTCAGCTTTGCTCCGCCACCGGAAACTCGAGCCGCTGCGCCCCCAGTAGATGGCGGTGCACACGCAGCGGTGCGCCCCCTTGCACCTGGCGCGCGCGGCGCCCTGGCCGTGATGCCGTTTGACAACATCAGTCCCGATAAGGAGACCGATTACTTCAGCGACGGGCTGACCGAGGAGCTGACGGCGAGATTGTCGGCGGTGAGCGAGATCGAGCTGGTCTCGCGCTGGGTCACCAAGCAGATGAAGGAGCGCAAGCACGACGTGCGCGCCATCGGCAGCGAACTCGGTGCCCGCTACATCGTGGGCGGCAGCGTGCGGCGCTTTCAGGATTCGGTCCGCATCACGGTCCAGCTCGTCGACCTCGAAACGAATCGACAGCTCTGGGGAGACACCTACAAAGGCAAGCTCGACGATATCTTCGATATCCAGGAGAAAGTCGCGCAGCAGATTGTCGAGGCGTTGAAGCTCAAACTCTCCTTCTCCGAGAAGGTCTCACTGACCAAGCGTCACACCGTGAACGCTCAGGCCTACGACCTGTACCTGCGCGGCCAGGACTACCTGCTGCGCATGACTAAGCGCAGTGTCGAGTACGCGATCCAGCTATTCGAGAAGGCGATCGAACTCGATCCGCGCTATGCAGCGGCCTATGCAGCCTGCTCCAGCGCCTACGGCCAGAGATACCAGTACTTTGCACGCGAGGAGAAGTATCGCGTCCGGGCGCAGGAGCTCTCGTTCAAGGCGCTGATGTACGACGGCAACCTGCCGGAAGCCTACACGGCGATGGGACTGTCCTACTTCGTCTGGGGAAAGCTCGAGGAGGCCAGCGCCTCGAGCCGCAAGGCCATCGAACTCGACCCCGAGGATTTCGTAGCCCACTGGACCCTCGGACGCATTCATTTCACCAACGGTGAGTTCGCGGAAGCCTACAATCTGTTCAAGCGCGTAATTGAGCTAAAGCCGCTGTTCGTTACGGCACATATGGACCTGGCGATGACCTGCGATGGACTTGGGCGTCGTGAGGAAGCCCGCGCGGCACGTGACCGGGTGCTGGAGCTGCTGCCCAATTACCTGCTGCAGAGCCCCGACGACTCGCGGGCAAGAATGCTCTACGCGGTGGCGCTTGCGGAGATCAACAAGCAGGAGGATGCGCTGCGCGAGGGCGATAAGGCGCTCGAGATCAGTCCGGATGATCCGCTCATTCTCTATAACTGCGCCTGTCTTTACGCTCGGCTCGGCGAGTCACAGCGCGCCATCGAGGCACTGCGCCAGGGCATTGCCAATGGCTACGAAGACTACGGATGGATGCGGAACGACCCCGACCTGGCTTCTTTGCGCGATAACCCTGATTTCATCGGACTCACGCGCGGATCCTGACGGCAGCATCTGTGCCCTGGCTATCGTTCCTCATGCCCGCGGTTTTGCGTGTGTGTACCGCGTAATTCATCCTCATTGACCAACCAGCCCGCCCCTGCGTGCCGGCCGCCACGCGAGATCTGCTCTACTCCTTCCCGTAACACAACAACGTATATGATGTCCGTCGCCCGCCGAAGCGACAGCGCCAAACCCACCGTCCGTGAACCCACTTTCTGCTACCTGGCCGCTGCTGCTTGGCATGGGCATCCTCATGTTGGGCGCGGGGCTGCAGAGCACACTGCTCGGCGTTCGCGCGACGGGAGAGGGGTTCCCCACCGCCGTCATCGGCATGATCATGTCGTGCTACTACGTCGGTTATCTCGTCGGCACGCGACTCGCGCCGCGGCTGCTGCGACGCGTGGGACCGGTGCGGGTCTTCGCCACCCTCGCCGCGCTTGCCTCGGTGGCGGTGCTGGTGCATGCGTCTTGGGTGCACCCGGTACCGTGGGCGCTGATGCGCCTGCTTTCCGGTGTCTGCTTCGCCGGCATCTACGTCGTGGCGGAGAGCTGGCTCAATCACCGGGCTTCGAGGACCAATCGCGGTCAGCTGCTCGCCATCTACATGCTCGTCCTCTATGTCGGACTGGGCGGTGCCCAATTCCTCCTGGTGCTCTCCAGTCCGCAATCCCCCGAGCCGTTCATGCTGGTGTCGGCGCTGATCTCTGCTGCGATGGTGCCAATCGTCGCCTCGGCGCAGGAGGTTGCCGGCCCTGCCACGCCGCAGCGGGTGCGCTTCCGTGACCTCTACCGCAACTCGCCGCTGGGGGTGGTAGCAGTCGCGTTCTCCGGGATGATCTCCTCCATTATTTTTTCCATGGGCCCTGTCTATGCGCGGCTGTCGGGCTTCGACACCCGCGGCGTAGCCGCCTTCATGGCGGTCAGCATCCTGTCCGCGGTACTTACCCAATATCCGGTCGGACGGCTCTCCGATCGCATGGACCGGCGCACAGTGATCGCGAGCATGTGCCTGGTCGCCACCATCGTGGCGGCGGCAATCGAGGTATTCGGCCCGCTGCCGCGGATCGTCTTCCTAACGCTGGCCGCGCTGTTCTCCGGTGCCGCGCTGACGCTCTATTCGCTCTCGGTATCGCACGTCAACGACAAGCTAGACCCGTCGCAGATGGTCGCCGCGAGCAGCGCGCTGCTGCTCATCAACGGCATGAGCGCGGCCTTCGGCCCGGTGATCACCGGTGGACTCATGGGCGGGTTCGGCGCGCGAGCCTACTTTGGCATCCTCGGCGGCCTTACCGGGGCGCTTACGCTCTTTGACCTGTGGCGCAAGTTGCGCCGGGGAGCCGTGCCGCAGGACCAGAAAGGACGCTTCATCAACACGCGTGAGCTCGTGAGTTCGACAGGCCTGGACCCGGCTCCGCACACCGGTGCCGAGCCATCTGATCTTTCGCTGGCGCGCCGAACGGTCGTGGGTCGCGAAAAATCTCCGTGAATGCAGCCCCAGTGCGCTGAACACCGGCCACCGCCACCGCTCCGGTGGTTGCGCTGTTTTACCGGCTGGCCTTTACGAATCTCAGGGTCATCCGATCCGATTCACCGATGGCCAGATACTTGTCGCGATCTTTGTCACCGAGTGCGAGCGTCGGAGGCAGGGTCCACACCCCTTTCGGATATTCCTTGGTGTCCTTCGGGTTGTTGTTGATCGGCGATTCCGCCTCGAAGCGGAAGCCCGCGGTCGTCGCCAGTTTCTTGATGTAGTCCTCGTCCACGTAGCCGGACTTGCGCATCTCCTCAAGACTGGTACCCGGCCTGGCCCGGTGCTCGACCACGCCGAGCACGCCACCGGGCTTCAGGGCCTTGAAGAATGCATTGAACTGCGCCTGCTGATCGCCCGTTTCGAGCCAGTTGTGCACATTGCGGAACGTCAGCACCACGTCCGCGGTTCCAGGCGGACAGATCTCGGTGAGCTGCGGCGGGTGCAACTCGGTGACGATCACCTTGCCGAAGTGAGTCGGATCGTCTGCGATCCGCTTGCGAAGTGCGGCCGCATCGCCCTTAGCCTCCTGCGTCGCGCCCGGTACACCGGGGGCCTCAATGGCGGCGTAGTACTTGCCCTGTTCGCGCAGGTACGGTGCCAGGATTTCCATGTACCAGCCGCGGGCGGGCCAGATCTCAACTACCGTCTGGGTAGGCTGCAACCCAAAGAATCGCAGCGTCTCGAGCGGATGGCGATACTGGTCGCGCGCCGTGAATTTCGGAGTCCGTAAGGGACTGGCAATCACAGCGGCGAGCGGATCCCGGGCATCCGCCGCCATCGCACTGACGGCGGCGGCAGCCAGCGTCAACAGTAACGCGGCACGAACGGCTAGTGTGGAGGGCACGGCGCTATCTCCGATACTGGTAGGATTTTTCCAAGCCGCCATATTACAGTCAGCCGCCCTTCGCAGAGGCTCCCGTCCGAAATCCCGATCGAGACTCAGACACGTTGCTGGCCTTCCGCCTGGGGCGGCGCCCTGCTCCCAGGGCGCGCGTCGACTTGCCATCGCATGTCCGAGCCTGACAATGTGCCTATGTCCCTGATCACCCTTCTCCATGCGCATATCGCCTTCGGCGAGCGGCCGCTCCTCGATGAGGCGCAACTCACCGTACAAGCCGGCGAGCGACTTGGGTTGATCGGCCGCAACGGCACCGGTAAGTCGACGCTGCTTGGGGTGCTCGCAGGCATCGTCCCGCTCGATGACGGCGAGCTGCAGCGACGCGAGGGCTTGCGCCTCGGGCTCGTCGGACAAGAACCACAGCTTCCCCCGGCAAAGACTCTGCAAGACAGCCTGCTGCTGCGAGCCAAGACAAGCGCGGCCGGGTGCATTGGCGCACCCGCCGATGAGCGCGAGCAGTGGCGCCTCGAATCGCGCCTCGAGGAGTATCTGCACCGCTTCGGTCTTACCGGCGCCGCCTCAGCGGCGAGTTGTTCGGGCGGAGAGAGCAAGCGCGCCGCGCTTGCCCTGGCGCTCGCGTTACAGCCCGACCTGCTGCTGCTCGATGAGCCCACCAATCATCTGGACATCGAGGCGATCGAAAAACTGGAGGCGCTGCTGCTGAAGGTGCCGGCTGCCATCGTCATCACCCACGATCGAGCCTTTCTTGATCGGATCTCAACACGCATCATCGAACTGGACCGCGGCGTATTGCGCTCCTACTCCGGCAACTTCGCAGCGTATGAGCAGCGCAAGAACGTGGAGCTCGCAGCGGAGGACACCGCGCGGCGTCGGTTCGAGAAGTTCTGGCAGCAGGAGGAGGCCTGGATCCGCAAGGGCGTCGAGGCGCGCCGAACGCGCAACGAAGGACGCGTGCGCCGTCTCGAACAATTGCGCATCGAGCGCACGACGCGACGCGACCGCCTCGGCAGCATTCGCCTGACTCTGAATGCGGGCGAACGCTCGGGCGATCTGGTAGCTGAGTTCGATGCGGTAAGCAAGCGCTTCACATCCCGGCCGCTGATCGAGGATCTGTCGATGCGGATCATGCGGGGCGATCGCATCGGCCTCATCGGCCCGAACGGCGCGGGGAAGTCGACGCTGATCCGTCTGATTATCGGCGAACTCCCGCCGGATGCCGGCACGGTACGCCTCGGAACCCGCTTGAGCATCGCCTACTTCGACCAGCTGCGGGCCCAGCTCGACCCAAGCGCGACCCTTGCCGAGGCCATAAGTCCCGGCTCGGACTGGATACAGCTCGGCAGCGAGCGCAAGCACATCGTGAGCTACCTGGGGGAATTCCTGTTCCCCGCGCAGCGCGCAAAATCACCGATCAGCATGCTCTCCGGCGGGGAGCGCAACCGTCTGCTGCTCGCCCGTCTGTTCGCGCAACCCGCAAACCTTGTCATATTGGATGAGCCGACCAACGATCTCGACATCGAATCCCTGGAGCTACTCGAGGAGCGGCTGCAGGACTACAAGGGAACGCTGCTCCTGGTGAGTCACGACCGGCGTTTTCTCGACAATGTCGTTACCCAGACATTGGTCGCCGAGGGGGACGGGGTATGGCGCGAGTACGCTGGCGGTTACAGCGACTACCTTGAACAGCGGCCGCCGATACCCCTCGGCGGCGCATATGAGGCCGGTCGGACACCGGCCTGGCATGGGTCACGCGATCGCTCTCAGGCTGAGCCTCCCGTCAAGACCCGCACGCGCCTCAGCTATAAGGAGGAGCGCGAGCTGGCGGTCCTGCCCGAGGAGATCGAATCGTTGGAGCGCGAGCAAACTGAACTCACCACGCGCATGAGCGCATCGAATTACTACCAACTGGGACAAGAACGGCTGCGCGGCGACCGCGAAAGGCTCGCGGAGCTCGAAGAGCTGCTGCTGAAGAAGTTCGCGCGCTGGGAATCGCTTGAGGAACAGCGCGCACGGTCAGCATAGCGATCTGCTGCCACAGCTATGAAACCATCACCGTTCCGTGCCTGACGGTTACAGTCGGCTGCGCGTGCCAGTCGATCTCAGGATTCGACCGTAGCGCTTCTCAGCTCCCGCCCGAGCGACTGTTCGATGAGTCGGACACGGCTAACGGATCGCCTTGTGCCAAGCCCAGGTAACGATGGCTCGGTTGCGCCGCAGGTCCCGCGTCCAAACTGTTTGAACGCCTGTCGCGGGGCCCTCGTCCGTTCGAACCCAACCATCTGCAACAGCCTCCAATCGTTTGACATAACGGGTCGCGTGCATTTAGGAAACAAGGGTTTGCGAATGAAGCCGCTGCGCCTCAGGAATCGTCGCCTGCCAGCCTCCGCCCGCGCCTTGCCGCCCGTTCCCGCAGCTCTGTCGTGTCGCGGTAAACCGGGCCGGGAACCAATTGCGCTGGCGAGCCTGCGAAATTCCGGCCACAATCCCGCACATTCTCGATCCGAAGACGGAGTCTTTGGTTTTTTGTTGATGTTGCGGCTGCCAACACATCGCGGCCCACATCCCTAAGACTGCACGCGTCTCGTATCGCGAACTAAAGAACAAAGCGCCCCTCAACGGGGATTAATAAGAACGAGGAAGACGTTTATGCAAATTCACAGGTCTCGATCCGAGAGTTGCACGCATCTGCGGCACCCTCTCATGAGCATGCGTTCGCTGATGTTAGCGGCGGGTGTGCTCGTGGTGTCTTCGTTTCACCTGGTCCACGCACAATCAGCGCCGGCTATCCAGCAAACGGTGATGCAGCTGAAAACGCTGGGTCAGTCCACCATTCACGGCGGCCCGGTCAGTTCCCCTGCCGTGGCACTCCCCGAGATCCAGAACGATGATCAGAGCGTCGGCGTCAAGGATCAGACCGCTGGAATTCAGGGTACGGCAGCCGCGGCGAATGCGCCTAAGTCCTTTCTGCACGGGCTGCACGGTCTAGCCATTCCGAGCAAAGTGCACGGCGATGTTTCCGCTGGCGGCGAACGCTCAACCGCGACTGGCACATCGTCGACCCCGATCCTGCCCCCGCCGCCGACGATGATCCCAAATCCCAAGGGCAGTGGAGTGATCGATTCGTCAGCGTCAGCTTTCGGCTTTAATGGATTGACACATTTCGATCAGCGCGTCGCGGGTACCGGAATTTACACCAACACGCAATTCTCACTGGAACCACCCGACCAAGGACTTTGCGCCGGCGGTGGATTTGTCGTCGAGGCGATCAATAATGCGATCGCGGTCTACGATACGTCGGGAAACCTTCTGAGCGGGCCGGAAGCACTAAGCCAGTTCTGGGGGCTGACGCCTGAAATTGATCGCACGACCGGAATTACCGGACAATTCATCAGCGATCCCAAATGCGTTTACGACGCGGATACGCAACGATGGTTTGTCACTGAACTGATGCAAGACACCGGTACCTGTGGCAGTGGTCGAAACTACAATCTGATCGCGGTTAGCACGACGTCCAATCCAACCGGGCCATTTCTCGTGCTGAGCTACGATGTGACCGATGACGGTTTGTATGGCACGCCCAACCATGCAGGCTGCCCGTGCTTTGGCGATCAACCGCTTCTGGGATTTGACGCCTACGGTGTATATCAATCAACCAACGAATTTGGCGCAACCACTTTCAATGGTTCGCAGGTCTACGCGATTCCCAAGAAGGGCCTCATCGACGCGACCTATGGCGATTACTCTCACCTTTATTTGGTGGCCTTCGATGCGGCGCAAGCCCTTGTACCTTATGGCGGTCTGACCTATTCGGTTCAGCCCGCGGCGGGGGGAAGCGCTCAAGACGAGTGTGACGAATCGGGGCACGGCGTGGAGTTCTTTCTGAGCGCGTTGCAATTCGGTAGCCCTCCGTATCAGCTGCTCGACAATCGCATTGCGATCTGGGCACTGGGCAACACAAAGTCTTTGACCACGAAGTCACCGAACCTTTCGTTGTCCTTTGAGGTTATCCCGTCGGAGACTTATGGCCAGCCCAACCCGGCGGCACAAAAACCGGGCCCGATACCGTTGGGCACCTCGTTGGGTGAATCGGAGGAATTTATCAACACCAACGACGATCGGATGAACCAGGTTGTTTACGCGAACGGCGTGCTCTACTCGGGCGTCAACACCATCATCGGCGACGGTACCCGCACGGGTATCGCCTGGTTCGGTGTTCAGCCGCGCTTCAGCCACGGCAGTGTGTCGGGTCGTATGGTCCGCCAGGGATACGTTGCCGTGAACGGTGACAACGTGATTTTCCCGTCGCTGGCCTTTGCTAACGACGGCAATGGAGTACTGACTTTCACGTTGGTCGGCCCCGACTATTTCCCCAGCGCGGCCTACGTCAAGGTCGGTGACGAGACTTCCGCTGTGCACACCGTCGCTGACGGCGCGGCGCCGGACGATGGATTCTCGGGTTACGTCGCTTACAGTGGCGGCAACGTCGGACGCTGGGGCGACTATTCGGCCGCAGTCAGTGACGGTCGCAATGTTTGGTTCGCGACCGAGTACATCCCCAACTTGCCGCGAACGTCCTTGGCGAACTGGGGTACTTTCATCAGCAAGCTTCGGCCTTAGGCCGTCGGCGATCCCTGCAGGCATCCGGCCTGCAGGGATCGCGTCTTGCTGAACCGGCCTACTGCTAATACGGAAGCCTGGTCGTAGCTGTATAGACGCTTGAAATGACAAGCTCGAGATACCGGTCGATGTCGAGCTGCCGCCACAGGATTGCGGCAGCCCGATCTGAGCCGACAGCGGAGCCATCGAAACGACAGCGCGAGCGCAAACTGAACTGCATTTGTCGGCCATACACTGACTGACTTGCGCCACAGACGCAGGCACAGTCAGCCCTAAGAACTAGGAGAAAAGGGGAGTCCGCGCCACGTGGATGTTGCAGGGTCACCCGGGGTGCTGTTAGTCGGCCCGTACGATCCACATTGTGGTGAATTCACATTCCTTGCGCCACCGCTCGGGGTATGGCGCCTAGCGGGGGTGCTGGAATCCGCCGGGGTCAAGTGCAAGGTCTTCGATCCCAATTGCTGCAGCGGGCCCCCGCAGCGGGCACTCGAGCGCGAGCTTCTGAGCGGGGGCTGGGACGTCGTCGGGATTTCCACGACCGGCATGACGCTGCGCTTCGATCTGGAGCTCGCGCACCTGGTGCGCCGCGTAGCGCCGCGAGCCCTCATCGTCGGTGGCGGCATGGAGGCCACCTTCAGTCCCGGCCAGCTGCTGAAACTTGGTCCGTTCGATCTCTTGATTCTCGGAGAAGGTGAACGCCCGCTGCAGGAGCTGATCGCACGCCTGCGGGCGGGCAAGCCCTATGCCGGAATCCCCGGCACTGCGCAACGCAGCGCCGATGGCAGCGTGACCCTGTCGTTACAGTCCTCGCTCACTCAAGCGGAGCTGCGCAGGGCGATCTTCTCTATACCGTACGAGCAGATGCCCTATGGGGCTTACTGGAAACGCCTGGAAAGCGCCTATCGGGTCGGTGCTCTGCCGAGCAAGGCGGCGCGCGAGGCGCAGCTCGCCGAGATCCGTTCGGTGCGTCTCATCACACTCAATTATTGCCCCATGGCATGCACGTTCTGCTCCGCCACGAACTTTCTGCATGAGGCGCAGGGCAGTGTCGCCAGTGTCGCGCGGCTGGATGCCGCAGACTGTGTCGCAATGATCGAGCGCATCTGCCGCGCACATCCGGCCACGCGCACCGTCATTTTTCAGGACGATATCTTTGCCTTTACCCGCGATCAGCGCGTCTTGCCCCTGTGCACGGCCCTGTACGACGCCAAACAGAGCGGCCGGCTTCCACGTCATTTGCAGTTCATCAGCACGAACCGCATCGATGCAATGACACCCGAGCGGCTGCTGGCGATGCGCCGCGCGGGATTTCGCGTGCTGGGATTTGGCATTGAGAGCTTCTCGCCGGGGGTATTGGCGGAATTCAACAAGGCGATGATCCATCGCCACATTGAGCCGGTGCTGAGCACGGCGCTATCACTCGGCATCACTCCGTTTCTTGACCTGATTCTCAGCTCGCCACGCGCGACGCTGGATGACGTCGCCGAGACGCTGCGACAGGCCTATCGCTGGCTGCGCCGCGGCTGCGAAATTGGCATGTATCCGTATGTGATCCCATTTTCCGGGGCGCACTTTGCACGCGACCCCGGGCTCGCGGCTCACACGAGTTACGCCGAGCGGCACATCGCCGGCACGGACATCTCCTGGCTGCAGGCGGAAAAGATTCTGCCACTGGATCCGAAGGTGAGCCGGCTGGTGCTGCAACTGGAAGCGGCCTTTGAGGCGCTGCTCGCGCGACTGGAGCCGCAGGCCGCGCATCTGCCGTCACGGGTACGTTCACTGCTGTGGATCCTGTGCGCAGTACCGCTGCTGGCAGAGCATGGCTATCGCATTGCCGATGAGCGCGAAGTGCGCGCGGAGCTGGATGCGCGGCTGCCGCGGACGCCTCCGGAGACGGCCGCGGCCGCTGGCGCATGAATCTCCGGCGGACCCAGCCGATCCTGGCGCCGCTCACGGTGTGCGCCCTGCTCCTGGGCTGGATCGCACTGTCGGTGGCGAATGCACAGTCCGGTGGCTTCTCGGTCATCGTACTGGTACTCGCCAACCTGATCGTTTACACCGATGCGCTCGATTTCGCGCTGCGACTCTACATGCGACGCCGCCACACTGCTGCCACCGAGGGCCCCGGCGGGCGCGTCAGCAATAACATTTCGATTCACCTCGCGACCGCACTGGCCCCGGGAGGGCGCGTGGTCCCGGCCGCGCCGTTTGCCATCATCGCCTCGGTATATAACCTCGAAGATGCTCTCGACGATTTCATCGAGAGCTTCGCGCGCTATCGCGAACGCGTTTGGTTGATCAGCGACGGCTCGACCGACAACACGGTGCTGCGGCTGCGCCAAGCTGGCTGGCGCTGCGCCGAGGACGGCATCAATCGCGGCAAACCCGCGGCCCTGCGCCGGCTGCTTGAGCAACTGCCGGCACACATCGAGACCGTCATGGTCATTGATCCCGACATCCACATCCGCGAGCCGGGCGACGGCAGTACGATCACGCTCGAGCAGTACATCAGCGACTTCCAGCAGTCCGGCGCTGCCGCCGTCTGTCCGCGCATCATGATCGAACCGGACGGCTTCCTCGCGCGCTTCCAGGCGTTTGAATATGCCCTCGCTTTCCGCGTGGGCCGTGAGTCGCTCGCGGATTTCAGCATTACTTCCGGTGTCTCCTTCTACCGCCGAAGCGCGCTGGAGCGCACGCTGGCGGAACACTCGCTCTCCATCTACGCGGAAGACTTCGAAAACGCCGTTCTGCTGCTGAGCGCGGGCGAGCGTATCTATTACGATGGGCGGCTGGTGGTGAGCACCGAGGGCCCGGGCACACTGCCGCGCTGGTTTTCGCAGCGGGTCGGTTGGTACCACGGGCTACTGAAGGTGTACACCGAGCGCTTCGGCAAGATCCTGCGCATCAGTCGGCGCTCGCTGTTCGCCGCCTACCATTTCCTGGTGTACGTTGGGGGGCTTTCGCTCCTGATGCACCTCGTGAAGATCGTCAGCGCCGTCCTCTTGGTCGGAAGTCTGCTGGCGGGCCTCGATGCGCTGCTGCTGGATGACCTGCGGCCGCCCGGGAGTCTTACCAACCCCGTGTACTTCGTGACGGCGATCAGCGCTTACCTGGCGCTTGGGGTCGTTGCGCTTTACACCTGCGTGCCGAAGTCCGAGCGTGCCTACTGTGCCCCGGTGGTGCCCCTGTATCTGTGCTACGCCCTGACGCACATCGCGCCGATGACGGTGGGATTTGCGAACTTCTTCTGGCTCAAGCTGTTCCGGCGCCGTCTCTACCAGGATCACTACGAGCGCATCGTCGAGCATCCGGTTACGACCCCTGAAAACCTGGGGCTGGGCGAATGAGCGTGCGTGGTGTACCGGCTCCCCGCCTCTACCAGCCGACGGCCTACTGGGAAGCTCGGGCACGCCGCTTCGCCAGCGAAGGGCGTGGACTTGCCGCCGTGTGCTCCTACGGCATGCCCGAGTTCTACAACCGCGCCATCCACCGCGAGCAGGAGCGCGCACTCGCGCCCTGGCTGCACGTGCCCCCGGGTGCGCGGGTGCTCGATGTCGGCTGCGGCGTCGGGCGTTGGAGCCGCCTGCTGGCAAATCGCGGTGCGCTCGTCACCGGGGTAGATCTGAGCGCCACCATGGTCGAGGAGGCGGCGCGCCGCGCGCGGATCGAGGGCATCGCTGCACGATGTCGCTTCCTCGTCGGCGACATTGCAAGCCTCGAGCTGCAGGAACGCTTTGATTTGGTCCTGGGCGTGACCGTGCTACAGCACATTTTGGAGCCTGGCGCGCTCGAAGCTGCGCTACGCAACATGGCACGGCACCTGAGCCCCGGCGGACGCCTGGTGCTGCTCGAGGCGGCGCCCTTAAGGCCTGAGGGGCGCTGCGACAGCAGCATCTTCCGCGCGCGCCCGCGTGCGGAATATCTGCGACTGCTCAGCGCCTGCGGCCTGCAGGTGCAGGCACTGGGCGGGGTCGACCCTGCGCCGTTTCGCACCCACCTGCTACCGCACCTGCGCCGGCTGCCGCGCGGATGGTCGGTTCCCCTGCTCGCCGCCGTCACGGGCCTGTGCCTGCCGCTCAATGCCATCTTTGCACGCAGCGCACTGAAGAGTTCTTGGCACCTCGTATTTGTTTTGCAACGGCCACTCCATGGAGCAGATCATGGCCCTTAGGCGCCGCCCGCTCATCGCAGTCGGAGCCTTCGTGGTGCTCGCGGCGCTTGTGGCAGGTGCACAGTGGTACCAGCGGCAGCGGGGTCAATCGCTGCCGCAGCTGCCCACGACATCGAGCGCCAAACCCGTGGAAACGCACGTCACAAACGCGGCAGACCGTGGACCGGGCTCGTTGCGTGAGGCGCTGTTCATTGTCGCCGCCGCGACCGGTCCGAGCCGCATCATTTTCGACGTCCCGGGCATTCATCTGGAAAGTGCGCTACCCGCACTGGTCAACGGTCGTGGGGTCCGCCTGCTCGGGCAGGCGACCGGCACGGCCATCGATGCGCAGGCGCTCGCATCCGGGCCGGTGCTGGATGTCTCCGGACCCGACACGACGATCGAAGGGCTGCATTTCCGCAGCTGCCCGGCCGCCGCCATCCTGGTGCGCACGGTGCGTTTCAGGCTAACCAATTCGACGATCGACTCCTGCGAAGTCGGGGTCGATATCGCCGGCAACGCCAGCGAGATCCTGCTCGAGCGCAATCATTTCATTAACAATCGCATAGCCGTGCGCTTCGGGGCATCAGGTCACAACAGCGCACTGGCCAACAACGAATTCCAGCAGGACCGGGATGCCGGCATCTGGGCGGTGCGCAGTGCCCTGGATTCGCGCGACGATGTCATCAGCATCCATGACAACAAATTCACCGACGAGGGCACCGCGGTCGTCGCCGGCAACATACCAGTCGTAATCGAGCAAAACGACTTCATCAATGCACGCGAGTCCGCAGTGCACATCGTGGGCGCAGGCACTGTCGTACGACGCAACCATATCAACGGCGGCGCAGCCATGGGTGTCGTGGTGGAAGGCGCGCGCAACGCGGTCATAGATGACAACGAACTGGAGGGACTAGCCGCCTACGGCGTCCTGGTGCGTAGTTCCGCCAACGTGAGCGTTACCAACAACCGACTGCACAGCTGCGGCTACGGGTTTGCCTTCGTGCTGAACGATGCGCGTGCAGTGAGCAACGCAATCGGTAACACGATCATCGAGCCGAAATACAACGGCATCGATGTGATCGGCGACTCGCCCATTTTGCGCCGCAACAGCGTGCTGCACGCTCACGCGTTTGCCCTTAACGTCGAAGACTTCCGGCCACCCGGCGGCACTTTGGTGACCGCGCAACCCTTCCTCGATAACAACAACTTCGGCAGTAGCCCGATCAAGCGGGCCGGCACAGCGGCGGCCGCGCAGGTGAGCGCGCCAAGCCATTGAGATCTATGAAGGATTCACTCGACAGCACGCAATGGCTGCCGGTGCCCACCTGGGAGCAGCCGCGCGTGCACCTGCTCGATGACTGCTGGCTGCTGACACTGCTCACTACGGTGGTATGCGCGGGGCTTTGTTGGGCATCCGGGGCTTTCGACATCGACATCGTGCGGGTCAGCTGGTGCCTGCTGGCACTGGCTGCACTGCACGTGGTCTTCACTGTGTTGGGCGCTCCGGGCCGGCGGCCGCGACGCAGCCGCTCCAGCGCACTCGCACTGCTCGAGCTCGTCGGGGTCATTCTGATCGGCTGCGTCTGGCTCAACCTCGGCGCGCTGCAAAACCCGGTATTGCTTCTGGTCTTCGCGTTACCGGTGATCGGCGCGGTGTTTCTGGCGCGCTGGTATCCGTTTTTGATTGCGCTGGCGGCCATCGCCTTCGTGACCGTGGTGGCGCTGCTGCAGGCGCAGGAACTGCGCTGGTACATAAGCGGTTTGATCGGCCACGAAGCCTGGCTTGGCTGGCTGCACGTACCGCAACGCGGGGGTGCAACGGCGCCCCTGGAGCACGGCAGCGTGCCGCTCAGCTATGAGCTGCTCCTGCTGGAGGTGTTTGCCGCGGTGATGTGCGCCTGTGCGATCGGGGCGGAGTACCTGGGCGGCCTGTTCGAGCGGCTGCAGGCACAGGTGCTCGTCGCGCGCGTTGAGGCGGAGCGCGGCCAGGAGCTGTGGATGCAGCTGATTCAGCGCCTTCCGCTGCCGGCGATGCTCATCGAACCGGATACCCTGACCGTGCTCGCCGCCAGTCAGCCGGCGGCTATTCTGCTGCAGTCCGAGCCGCGGGAGATGCGGGGGCAAGCGCTGTTTGACACGCTTCAGATGTCTTACCCGGACATGCTGCAGGAGCTCATTTCCGGCGTCGACGGCGAGCTGCCGATTGCATTCATTCATGTCGGTCCGCGGCTGAAGCTCACGCGTGCGCGCGTGCAGCATGTTACGCACAAAACCCGCCGGCTGGCACTGCTCACGCTGGAGGACGAGACGGAAAGGTTCTGTCTGCAGGCAGCGCTGGACACCTCCGAGTACGCCGCGCTGGTGATTGACGCGCATGGCGCCGTGCTCGCCTTCAACAAGCCCGCCGCCGGACTGTTCGGTGCTCTCGAGGTGGGTGCGGCGGCGATGCAACTTCTGCCCACGGCCGAGGGGGCCCCGCCGTGGTGGGAATCGGGGATGGGAGAGCGCCGCAAGATGCATCTCGAGATCGCCGCGCGGACATATCAAGTCACGAGCAGCGCGCTGACGCTTCGCGGAGAGGAGGAACGTATCTATTGTGTCTCCTTGCTGCCCGCCGCCCGCGCCCTCGAAGCGACGGACTCCACGCGCATTCTGCAGTTCTCCGGGCAGCGCCCATGAGCGCTCGCTTTCTGTTGCTCGCCTGCGCCTGCCTGTTGTTGGGCACACAGCTGGCACGCGCGCAGAACAGCGGTGCGGACGATCGGATCGCGGTGAGCTTGAACGGCGGGACACTCACGGATACGAACGGCGGCGCAGGTGGCTCGCTGGCGTGGCTGCACAACTTTGACCCCGATACGCTCGCAGGGTTAGCGGCCGAGCATCAGGTCCTCGGCAGCTCCCATTGGACTTTTGGCTCACTGAATGGCTCGGTGACGCGTGGTGACGCCGATGCACGCTACAACGTCTATGCGGAAGCGCATGAGGGCGCCGGAGACGATGGACCAGAGGCCTTTCATTACCACATCGAGGCACTGGGCTTTGGCGCAACCTACGTTCGTAAGGTATCGCTACAGCTGGAGGACCGACGGATCGATGTGGAGAGCACGCATGGCAACCTACCCAAGGTGGGGGTTACCTATGTCTGGAATCCGCACCTGCAAACCACCCTCGCGTACCAGTACTCGGTGAGCGGCAATCTCGGAACCAGGCTTACCTCGGCCCGCATCGATGCCTATTTCAGGCCAGTGAACGTGCTGTTTGGCGGTGCCTGGGGTCAGGCGGCCCCGTCGGTACTCGGATTCGGCTTCGTGCTGCCACCACGGCAACTGCACGAAGAGTATGTCGGGCTGTCACATACGCTTCAGCCTCGGCGCAGTGAGCTTACGCTCATCGCCGATTATCAGGACCTCGGCGGCACCCACCGCGCGACCCTGACGCTCAACTATATCTTTCACCTGCGGCAGAAGGGCTGAACTGCCGTGCGTAACCTCGTCCGCGGCCGCTTGGTATGGATCCCCACGGTGTTAGTGCTCGTGGTCGTACTCGTCGGCGGCGCGCGGCTGCTTTATCTAAACGTGCGGCATCACAGCTTGGTGGCCCGTGAGCAAGCGGTCTCGACTGCCGCCGGCATCGTGCGCCGCATCGAACCGCGGTTGCAGGGTCTGGTGAGTCGCTCGGTCTACCAGGCAACCCTGGGCACTCGTGACGTAGGTACTGCTGCCGATGCGGCGCCCCTGGCGGCGACAGCCCCGGCAGCAGGCACCTTCTGGATGAGCCGGCAGCACGTGGTAATTGCCGCAACACCGGCCGACCGGCTTGCCGCCGCCGGCGTTGCGGATGAGTGGAAATCCGCCGACGCGGGGCGCCCGGTCGGCGGTGTCGCGCTCCTCGGGCCGCTGCGCTATGGCAGCGAATGGCTGCTCGCCAGCCGCGCCCCGATCCTGGCGTCGCAGGGCGACAGCCCGGTGGCGTGGGCCGTCGCCTTTGGCAAGCTGGATCAGCTGCTCGCCGACAGCGGCCTGTCCCGACTGCTCGACAGCGGCTACACCTTCGAGCTGTCGCAAGTTGAACCGCGCAGCGGGCGCGTACGCACCTTCATCAGCACCGCGTCCGAACCCCTCACCGACGCGGTGCTGGCGCGCGTGCAGCTCGCCGAGGGCGTCGAAGCGGTGCCGGCGGGCAGTTACCTGCAGTTGGCACTGCGGCCGCGCGCCGGCTGGTACCCACGCACACAGTTCGCGGCAGACGTGGCGCTGCTGGTGTTTTTGGCGTGGCTGCTGGCGTTTGGTACTCACGATCTTACGCATGCGCTGCAGCGTTCGCGTGCCGCCATGAGCGGCGCGCACCGGCGCCTGCACGGGTTGCGGCAGCGTCTGGCAGTGGAGATACGCCAGCACATGGCCCTCAAGGAAACCTTCGATCACGAACGGTTCCACGATGCCTTCACCGGACTGCCCAATCGACGCTACTTCATGGATCGGCTTGATCGAGCCCTGCGCGAGCTGCGTACGCGCCAGCGCGCGCAGTTCGCGGTGCTGGTAGTCGATATCGTGCGCTTCAAGCTGGTCAACGACATGCTCGGCCATACCGCAGGTGATGAGCTGATGGTGCAGGCGGCGGCCCGCTTCGAGCAGTCCACCGATCACGGACCTGCAGTTCTGGCTCGCTGGAGCGGCGATCAATTCATGCTGATGATGGAAGTGAGTTCGCGCGAAGAAGCACTAGCCGCGGCGCGTCGGCTGCTAGAGCAGCTGAACACGCCGTTTCAATTGCGCCGCCATCGCCTCATGGTCCGTGCCTCAGTCGGGATCACCTGCGTCGACAGCGGCCAGCAGCGTGCCGAGGAAGTCGTGCGCGAGGCCGACATCGCCCTGACCGTGGGCAAGCGACAGGGGCTCAGGGTGGTTCTGTATTCAGCGAGCATGGCCGGGCAGACCGCGAGCCTCGTGAGCCTGGAAGCGGATCTGCACCTCGCGCTCGAGAACCGCGAGCTGCGTCTGTTGTATCAACCTATCGTCGATCTGCAGAGCCATTGCATGGTCGGCGCTGAAGCTCTGCTGCGCTGGCGTCATCCGGTGGAGAACCTTTTGACGCCGGAGCGTTTCCTACAGATCGCTGAGGACGCCGGCCTCATGGTGCCAATCACGCGCTGGGTCTTGCAGCGCGCAGTGAAACTGGCCCGCGAGTGGCAACGGCGGCTGCCACAAGACCGGGATTTCTTTATTAGTGTCAACCTTTCGGCAGCCGCCCTGCGTGATCCCGGCCTGGTCGAATACGTGAGGAGCCTGTTGCGTGACAATGGCGTGGCAGCGTCATTGCTCAAGCTCGAGGTAACGGAAGCCACACTCATCAGCAACGTCGGCGCGGCACGCACGATCTTCGATCAACTGCATGCACTGGGCTTGCAGATCATGCTCGATGATTTCGGTACCGGGTTTTCCTCCCTGAGCTATCTGCAACTGTTTCCCTTTGATTACGTCAAGATCGATCGCCCGTTCGTCAATCGTGCCGGCTCGGACACTGCTAACACCGGCATGATGGCAGCCCTCGTGCAGATGGCTCGCAGTTTGAATCTCACCGCGGTGGCTGAATTGATCGAGACCGAAGAGGCGGCCAAGTCGCTGCTGGAAATGGGGTGCCGGTATGGCCAGGGCTACTACTTCAGTGAGCCGATCGAGGCAGAAATGGCATTGCGGCGCCTCCTGACGCAGGAACCATTCGAACCGCGCGCCAGCTCGGAAACCATGACCCTGCCGGAGCTCAGCGAGGACAATTCCCCGACCCTGCTTATTCCAGCGGAATCAATGGGTCGTATCACAACGGATCAGGACTCCTGAGGGACTCCTCACCGGCGTGCCCCGCAAGCGCAATTCCCATTGCGAGTGCGCCTCATCGCGCCCGGTATGGCGGTAAGAGTCCCGTCAGGTGCGCGAAACCAGAAACCTAGATGCCCGCGTGGTCCGGGCACCTGGTCTCCTTGCCGGACGAGATTTGAGGATTCAGCTGGATTATCAACGTCGGAGCGGTCGTTGCGGTGTCTGGACTTTCGCCTCCACACCCTCTGGATTACCAGGCTCGGGCCCGGCCATGACCGGGCGTATCTCCCAATGCTGCCTGCAGGGGAATAGACTTCGCCTTACGGGACATCCGGGGGAGAAGAAGAACATGCGAGACAAGTACACAAGCGCGGCGCTGTTCCTGGCAGGACTCGCCGCGGCCATAGGCGGGGCGCCAGAAGGAGCCCGCGCGGACGTAACGATCGAACAGCAGACCACATTCGACTTGACGCTCATCAAGGCGCACGGAAAAACTACGGAGTACACCACCGCAGACAAGCAGCGGCGTGACAGTGACCTGCACTGTGAGGGCTTCATGTCCATGCTGTGCGGCAATGCCCAGAGTGCCGAGATAATCCGTCTCGACCGTGACCTTCAGTGGGCCCTGGAGCCTAAGAAGAAGGAATACCGGGAAACTGCTTTCCCGACGGCAGCGCAGCGGCAGGCTGCCCAGCAGGAGGCGCAGGCGATGATGGAAAAGCTAAAGCAATGTCCTGCCATGCAACAGACGGCCGCTGCTCCGGACACGTCGAAGTGCGAAATGAGTCCTCCCAAGCTGGAAGTGAAACAGACTGGTACGCACGCCATGTTTGCCGGTCACGATGCGCAGCTCACGCAGACGACGCTGACGCAGAGTTGCGCCAACAAGGAAACCGGTGATGTATGCGACTACGTCTTTGCGCTCGACACCTGGCTCACCCAGGATCAGATTGCCGGAATCGAAGATCAAAAGGCCTTTCAGCAGGCCTATCTCAAGAAGCTGGGATTGGATGACCACAACTCAATGACGCAGAAGCAGATGCGTCAGTTCCTCGCTCCCTACGCGGACACACTGAAGCAACTCTCCGGCAAGGCCGATGAGCTCAAGGGTTATCCGCTGAAGACGGCGATGCGCATTGCCTTCGGGGGTGCGCATTGCGCCGCGGCGAAGAGCAACCAGCAGGCCAACGCGGGCGGCGGAAGCGTAGTCGGAGATGCGAGTCAAGCCGCCGGCACCGCAGCAGCCGAGTCTGCGGCAGGAGCGGCCGGTTCGGCCGCCGGAGCAGCCGCCGCCAACGCCGCCGGCAACAGTGCCGCAGGGTCGGTTCTCGGCTCGGCAGCCAGCACCTTCGGCAGCAAGCTGGTGGGCGGCTTGTTCACGAGGAAGAAACCGGACGCCGCGGCTGCCCCGACACCGACGTCGACCGGTTCTGCCGGCAACGCTGCGACGCCAGGCCTGGTACAGGCGGCGGAAATCACCGTCGAAACCACCTCGATCGGCGCAGGAGCCGTCCCGGCCGCGCAGTTCGACATACCTCCCGGATGGAAGCGTATCGAGCCGCAGCCCGGGAAAGCGCAAAAAGAATTGACGTGCCCGAAGTCAGGCGCCTGAATCGAGCAGACGGCGCCTCTCGCGGTTGGAATTCGGGGATGGCCCGGTACGCCGAGAGTCAAAATGGCCGCCTCCGTGCCCGTTCTGTGGCACGGAGGCGAACACTCCAAGCCCACCGTAAGCGTCAGTCAACCTCGAGCGCGTCGCCTTAACCGTGCCGGACAATGTGAATTCCACGGGCTTTGGTCGAACGCCAAACCAGGAACGATCGGATCGAGCTTTTGACATGTACTGAGTCAATGTGAAGTGCCGTGGTAGGTGTGACCTGAGTCGACCTGGTAAGCCCGTGACATGCCCTTGGGGTGGCCGTGGTCCAGCCGCCAAGTGCGTCAGCTTGAACGTCGAGGCTAATGGTGATCTTTGGTGCCGCAAAGGACGAGGCCGCGATTGGCTGGCCGGATTGTCTCTCCGTGCTCGACCTGAATCGCTGCCTTGCTGCGGACATCCGGTGGCGTCGAAGCTCGGGCTGGAGCCGAAACGGGGCGGACAAGACACGGTGTCCGGTGGGCACCGCAAATGGTTCGCAGGGAACTTGTAATGCGTGATTCCGGTCGGCAACAGGTGACGCGCAGGACTCTTTCGTTCATCTGCTAGGAGGACACGCCATGAGCTATATCGACGGATTCGTCATTGCAGTGCCAAAGGGGAATAAAGAGACGTTCATCGAGCACGCGAAGCGCGGTGATTCTGTCTTCATAGAAAACGGCGCGAGCCGGGTGCTCGAGTGCTGGGGCGATGATGTCAAGGACGGTAAAGTGACGGACTTCCGCCGCGCCGTGCGTGCAAAGGGTGATGAAACGGTAGTGTTCTCCTGGATTGAATGGCCGGACAAATCGACTCGAGACGCTGCGATGGCGAAAGTCATGAAGGATCCGCGGCTGAACCCACAAAGTAATCCGATGCCGTTCGACGGCACGCGGATGATATTTGGGGGATTCGCTCCGGTACTGGAGCTCGGCAACGACACGTGACCCGAGGGATTGTGCGCGGCGCGCAGACGTATACTTGGGCTTGGGACCGGGTCTGCCGTTTGTCGCCCGTCAAAACAAGGGGGCGGCCAACTGGCCGCCCCCGCTCATCTTCGGTAGGACGGGATCCTCAGCCGCCGTCGTTGTTGTGATTCAAATCCTCAAAGACGTCGCCGATGGCCGGCTGGATACCAAGCAGAAACCGCGTGATTTCGCGTACGACGATCACGCTGGAGCGCCGCAGCTGTAGGGCACGGATCATTCGCACAGCGCACTGGCATGCGCCACAGCGAGACTGAGCCTTCAGTGGCACGAGGTCGAACGACGAACGGCGCGCGCTATGCGGGCATCGCCATGAACAACCCACGGAGGGACGTTCTCACTTGCCGATTTGAATTCAGTTAAGCTTTTGATATTATTATACAAAATAGCTATCCGACGCCTCTTGCGAACCGCAGCTGCTAACCGACCGAAAGTTTCGGATCCCGCAGGGCAATGATGGAACGCCGGATGTTGGGATTCATGACCGCGGGCCGGTAGCCCAATGGTCCCGCAGAAGCGTGGTTTGCGCCGCCATGCCCAATCAGTCATCTTCGGAACTCTAGAAGCAGAATCCCGGACATAGCCCTTTGACCAACGAACCGGGTCTTGTTGGCGGCGCCACCGCTCAAGCTAGCCAGCGAGCCGTCTTTCTCAGTTACGCATCCGAGGACGCAGCCGCCGCACTGCGTATCTGTGCCGCCCTGCGCGCCGCCGGAATCGAGGTCTGGTTCGATCAGAGCGAGCTTCGCGGCGGCGACGTCTGGGATGCAGCGATCAAACAGCAAATTAAGACATGCGCGCTGTTCCTCCCGATCATCTCAGCCCACACGTGCGTCCGTGCCGAGGGTTACTTCCGGCTTGAATGGAAGCTCGCGGTCGACCGCACACATCTGATGGCTGCTGACAAGGCGTTCTTGGTGCCGGTCGTCATCGACGCCATCCGCGACGCCGACGCCCGGGTTCCGGACAAATTCCGCGAAGTGCAGTGGACACGATCGACCGGGAGTGAAACGTCACCGGCTTTTGTCGAGCGCGTATTACAGCTCTTGTCACCTGATCAGCACGTCTCGAGAGCACCGACCAGTCCACCAGCCGGAGCATCGTTGGCGCCAGGTGCCCGCCTCGGCCAGGGTTCCGCGCCTGTCGCGGTGGCGAGCACGACAGGCAGCGTATCATGGTGGACTAAACACGCACCGCGGCCGGTAACGGCGCGCCGACCTATTGTCGGTCGGGCACGGGAGCTTGAGGTGTTTCGAGCGGCGTTTGGACGCATGCTCGCAGGGCGACGTCAGTTGGTATTGATCTCCGGTGAGCCCGGAATCGGCAAGACACGCTGTGCCGAAGCACTCACGGACATGGCACAGGACCAGGGTGCTCTTGTGCTTTGGGGACGTTGTTATGAGGAAGGCGGGGCGCCTTCGTACTGGCCCTGGGTACAACTTCTCCGGGCCTATATCGATGCCTCGTCGCTTGACGAGGTGCGTCTCAACTTGGGGACGGCAGCGCAAGATCTCGCCGCCCTGGTGCCCGAATTGCTCGATTCGGCGCAGCGCCCCGACGAGACCGCCAGCGCAATAGCAGACTCGAGCCCTGCTCGCTTTCGCACCTTTGATGCTATCCGAAAGTTCTTCCACCAAGCCATGCAGCAGGTGCCCATTATCCTGATACTGGACAACCTGCATTGGGCTGACACGCCATCGCTGTCACTGCTGGAGTACCTGAGCCAAGAGTTACTGAGCAGTCGATTGCTCATCGTCGGTACCTATCGGGACGCCGAGGCCTCAAGGAAGACTCCGTTGCACCGTACACTCGGTGGCTTGAGGCGCGATTCTGACATTGAGCGCATCCATCTTGCCGGGCTGTCTCAAACTGCTATCGGCGAGGTCGCCACGCGATTGTGTGACGTATGCCTGTCCCCGTCTACGCTCAAGTTGATCTATCAACAGACGGACGGGAACCCGTTGTTTGCCATCGAGTTGATCACCGTCCTTCTTGATGAGAGCGCTGGATCCGAAATTGCAGCGATGCCCGCCAGAATCCCCGCTGGCGTGCATGAAACGATCGGTCGACGGCTGATTCGGCTCTCTGATCGTTGCAACGAGCTGCTCTGTGTCGCAGCAGTCCACGGCCGGCAGTTCACGGCTCGTGAGATTGCAGTCGCCATGGACGAGGATGTGCAACAACTGCTGACCGACCTAGATCCAGCCGTACGGGCGGGTATCATTCACTCCAACCTCGACGTTACAGGCGGATTTCAATTCACTCATGCGTTGATCCGCGAGACGATCTACGAGGACTTACCTACGGCTGATCGTATGCGCTTACACGGCCGCGCCGGTGACGCTCTCGTCAGCGTTCATTCCGCGCATCCGGAACCGACCCTCACTCGAGTTGCCCACCACTACTATCAAGCGGCCTCGCTGGGATACGCGGACAAAGCTGTTGTTTACGCGCTGCGGGCGGCGGAAATTGCGGTTCGGGTGTACGCGTATGAAGACGCGCTCCTGCATTACGACCGGGCGATTGAGACACTGGAGAGCGGAGGATTGATCCACGATGAGCGACTCGCTCGAGCCTACGTTCTCAAAGGCTCGGCGCTGTTGCAACTCGGGCAGGTTCAGGAGTCCATCGATGTGCTGCTGGAAGCCGTGAATCGAACTCGCGTATTGGGTAGCGCCGGACTGCTCGTCGACGTCCTCATGCTTCTGGCATTTTCTTCGCGGCACCTTGAGCAACAGCACTTCGTTCCGTTGCTTGAGCGCGCGTTAGCGCTTCTGCCGGAAGTCGATTCGGCCCCGCGCGCGAAGGCCTTGGCAACACTGGCGTTCGCCCAGAGAACGTTGGCAGACAAATCGCGGATTCAAAGTTTGGCAGACGAAGCCGTTGATATGGCCAGCCGCAGCTGCGACCCAAGGGCGCGCTGCGCATGCTACCAACTTGCGATTATGGCACTGCGCGGTAATCCCGAGAGCCTGGGCCGCCGACTCGTACTCGGACACGAATACATTGCAGTTGCTCGCTCTATGGCCAGCGCCGACCTGTTGGCAGAGGCCTACCATTGGCAGGCACTGAACTACTTTGAGTCCGGGCAACTCGCGGAACTGGAGGCTCTGCTGGAGCACTATGGCGCCCTCAGCACCGCCCGCTTCGGGCTGCATCAGTATCAGGTCGGCGCCCATCATGTGACCCTGGCGCTGTTGCGAGGCGAGTGGGGAGATCTGGAACGTCGGATCGAAGGACTGCTCGAGATTGGTACCAGGACCCGCCGCGAGGACGCTGACGGTGTCTATGGCGCGCAGATGTTTGCACTTAACCGTGACCTTGGTGTTGTGCACTCACTTGGCCCACAGATAAAGGAGATTGCTGCGAGCGCAAATACGCGCATGTGGGAGCCGGGGCTCATGCTCATCTGCGCAGAAATCGGTCTGCTGCCGCCGGCGCGTGAGATATTTGAGCGGCTGATCGCGTTTGATTGCCGCGCCATCTGGCGGGACGATATGTACATGACTTGCCTGGTGTTCTGCGCTGAGACCTGCTGCGTATTGGCGGATGCTGACGGTGCCAAGTCGCTGTATCAGCTACTATTCCCCTATCGAGCACAAACCGCCAATCACCCCACCGCTGTGTGCTTCGGCGCCACTGATCTTTACTTAGGCATGCTCGCGTCTACCGCGCATCGGCCGGATCTCGCGCGTGAGCATTTTGAACGCGCATTAGCACTAAATCGCAAAATGCGCGCAGGACCCTCCCTGGCTCGGACGCTATACCGGTATGGGGCCTCCCTGGTAGCAGGGCAGACCGACGCCGAACAACATCTGGGCCTCCAACAGTTGCGCGAGGCGGCACAGCTTGCGCGTCGACTGAAAATGACCCGCCTGGTTGTCGATATCGACACCTTATTGAATGCGAGGGGCGGCGCTGCCGGGCTTCCTGATGACCCCGCGGCGCGCAAAGTCTAAGCTCCGCGTTGCAGTATCGGGTGACGACAGAGATTTTTGATGCTGGCGGGTAAAGGCGAGGCTGCGTCATTCGCCAGCGATTTTGAGGCGCACAATCAGATCCTGCTGCCCTATAACCTAGGTGGAGAAGATCATGCCACTATTCATGATAGAGAGAAATTTCGCCGAGACGTTGAACCCTTCCGCCGCAGACCTCAAGGCCATCGGTGATGTAAACACCACGGTGGGCGTCAGATGGTTGCACTCGTTTCTG
Source organism: uncultured Pseudomonadota bacterium (assembly GCA_963806375.1). GTDB lineage: Bacteria > Pseudomonadota > Gammaproteobacteria > Steroidobacterales > Steroidobacteraceae > 13-2-20CM-66-19. The sequence continues at coordinate 1,631,551 of CAWDXW010000003.1, read as the reverse complement.
TCCGCGGACAAACGAAAAACATTCTGTCTCTATGAAGCGCAAAACGGAGATGCGATAAGGGAAGCTGCCAGGCGCGCTGGCCTTCCGGCGGACATCGTCATCGAGCTTGCGGGCGAGCTGCGCCCAGAACCCGTGGTCACATCGTGACGTGAAGGCTGGAGGCGAGACTGCGCGGCCGTGGTCCTCTACTGCGCCTACTTGAGACCAACGAGTGGGGCCTACGAGAAAGCCGGCCAGGGGTTCACGACCTGCGGGAGCTTCACGCCGAGAACGCCAAATGATCCGGGCAGTGCTCTAAAGCCGAGTATCAACAGGCGTTAGAGGGAATCAGGACTCGGGCTAATGGCGGCTAGCGCAATCTCGCGGCCAAAGTGTCAGGGGGCTGGAGTGCCCAAACACACCTTGGATTTCCAGAGGAGGTGGTTGCTGCCGGGCCAGATGTCCTGGGCGAATCCTCTGGCGGGCAGTCAGTGGGGAACGGCGGCGCCTGTGAGTGGACCGAACAACGGTACACGTTGAGCAATTCTCGACGCGTCGTTGGCCACCGTCGCAGGAGCGACCATGAAATCAAAAGCTGGCGCGAAGGACGCTGCAGGTACGAGCGCAGACTCGAGTTTGGCGCCATCGTCGGAGGCGCTCGCGTTTCTGAGCATTGAGAGCGCCTCCGCTCTTATCAAGACGAAGAAAGCCTCTCCGGTCGAGCTGACCCAGGCGTGTCTGAGCCGCATAGAGCGGCTCAATCCGCGGCTGAACGCCTTCATCACGGTGACGGCCGAATCCGCACTCGCCGAGGCGCGTCAGGCGGAGGCCGACATTCAACGACACCGTTGGCGGGGCGCCCTGCATGGCATCCCGCTCGCTTTGAAGGACCTGATCGATACCGCGGGCGTACGTACGACGGCAGGGAGCGAGTTATTCAAGGATCGCGTCCCCGCAGAAGACGCGGAGGTCGCACGGCGGCTCAAGGCGGCTGGGGCGGTCCTCCTCGGCAAGCTCAACATGCATGAGTTCGCTTATGGCGGCAGCTCGGCGGTCAGCTTTTTCGGTCCGGTCTGCAATCCTTGGAACGTTGCTTATAGTCCGGGTGGTTCGTCCGGAGGATCCGCGGCCGCAGTCGCGGCGCACCTCTGCTACGGCGCACTCGGCTCCGACACCGGCGGTTCCATCCGCGAACCGGCAGCATACTGTGGCATCGTCGGACTCAAGCCCACCTACGGGCGCGTAAGCACGGCAGGAACAATTCCCTTGTCGTGGTCACTCGACCATTTGGGTCCCCTGACGCGCACGACGGCGGACGCTGCCTTGATGCTCCAAGTCTTGGCCGGCTACGACCCGCGGGATAGTAGTAGCCTCGATGAGAGCGTGCCCGATTACGCGGTGGCCATGCGGTCAGCGACATCGTCGCTGCGGATTGGCATCCCCCGCGACTTCTTCTTCGAGGGGCTAGATCCCGACATTCAGGCCGCCATGGACGCGGCTCTGTCTGTCCTAAAAACCCTGACCGGCGCTCAGCTCGACATCGCGCCGCTGGCGACGAGCGGCACCTACGCCTCGGTAATGGATCCGTGCATTTCGATCTTGCAGGCAGAAGCCTATGCCTACCATCAGGACTACGTCTCCAGGAACCCAGAGCTCTATCAGAAGCCGACGATTGAGAGAATTCTGGCCGGGAGCGAGATCTCGACGGCACTCTATATTCAGAGTCGGCGCCACATGGACCAGCTTCGCCGCTCGGTATCACGAGGACTTAGTGGCGTGGATCTGTTGATCACCCCGGCGACTCCAGTACCACCTTTTGCGATCGCCGATCTGCAATCGGACCCCACCATGATGCGATCGAAGGAAGTGCGCATGCTTCACAACACACGGCCGTTCGACATGTTTGGAGCGCCGACGATCTCCGTGCCCTGCGGATTCACGCAGTCTGGCTTTCCTATCGGCATGCAAATCACCGGCGCTCTGGGCGAAGAAGGAACGGTTCTCCGTTTAGCTCGTGCATACGAGCAAGCCACAGAGTGGCACAAGCGTCAGCCCGTTTTCGAGCAGAAGGCGTAATGCTGCTTGGCCATGCAGGCTGATTGCAAACGTATCGTCGACCCCGCCGCGCTCGATGCACTCGTCGTCGCCCACGCCTGCTGGATTGGAAACCAAAGTGCAAACCCGAAAGCCCGCGGCGCCTCATTTCGCGCGCTTTTTGCGCCCACGCGGTAACCTCATCGCCGACGCGACAACCTCGCTGCCCGCTGGCCCTTGGTGCAAGGCGACCGAACCAGGGATGCGGTCGCCTCGGGAGGGAGCTAAACCCCACGCATCCGCCACAGGCCAGCACGATTGGCAACAGGCCGAGCAGAACTTGTGCGGCACTGCCCCCATTGGCAAGCAATGTGGCGGCAAACAGCGGGCCGACGAGCGCACCAGCGCGCCCTGCAGCAACTGCAGCCCCGAGCCCAAGTCCTCTGACCTCCCGGGGATATAAGGCACTGCCAGCCGCGTAAACGATCACCTGCTGGGCAGAACGGCGCCCCGAGGAGCAGCGCGAGGGAAATCGAGGTCACTGGCCAGGCGGGCAGCAACGCCGTGCTAACAATTAGGAGAGGTAACGCCCAACGCTCATCAAAATACTCACCCTTCGCGAGGACGAGTCGAGGAGCGCCGCTTGCCTCGACCTCAGCCAGGCCTTCGCCGGAGGGGTTGAGGTGAAGTCGCTCGAGGAGAAGATCTGGCTGACCACGAGGCGTGTCGCATCAAGAGCGCGGAGAACCCCTTCGCCGCTTCACCTATGTGACCGCAACAGACAAATGCGTTTTGATGGTGGCCAGGGGTGGAATCGAACCACCGACACGCGGATTTTCAATCCGCTGCTCTACCAACTGAGCTACCTGGCCGCCGGATGCGGAAAGGGCGCGTATTAGACCGGCCTGTGCCCGGGACGTCAAGCAACGACGCTGCTAACTCATTGATTCCGCGGGTCCGTTGGCCCTGCGTGGTCAGGCACGCTTGTCTCGGACTCCGACCTAGCTCTTGCGAGAGAGTCCGACGCCCGCCAGCAGAAGCCTGTCGCGCTCCTCTGCCGGTGCATGTGACAAGTACGACGCGCACACAAGAATAGCTGCGCAGTGCCGGATCTGTATGCAACCCGGCCAGACGTCAGCCCATTCTGGGGAATACGCATGCGCAGTTCTTCTGTCTTGCTCGCCGCCATGACGGCGCCCGATCGCGCAAGAGCCGCCGGCCGGAAGGGTTTCACACCTGTGCTCAGGGGCAGCGGGGAACCGGCGCCCACGGGCATAACCTTCCGGCCAGCGCTCGATTAGGACCATGAGGGGGCACCTACACGCACGGCATCGGGTTCCGAGCCATAAATCAGGCCCGGCGGAGCTCCAGGAGGCCCGCTCGGCGCTCCCCCTAAAGATAGAGATCCCGCTTGGCGACATGAGATCGCCCCCCCGGCAGGGTAAACTTTCGCCTCCGCTTTTGAAGCCTGCGTGGACCTCCTTTGTCATGAACGCCAACGTGGCCGTACTCGAACCGCAAGTGCTGCCCTGCGCGGAAGAGCTCACACGGATCAATGAATCCCTGCAGGCGCGCGAGCGGCTGCTCAGCGCCTCCGCCAGCGCGAGCCGCCTGCTGCTCGAAGCCCCGGACGTGCGCGCTGCGATTCCGCGCGTGCTCGGCATCATCGGCGAGGCCGCCCACGTCGACCGCGTGAACGTCATGGAGACGCGCACCGGTCCGCACGGCGAACCGCTGCTGGTCGTGGTCAGCGAGTGGGTGGCCTCCGGGGTAACCCCGAATCTGGGCGATGCGAGCATCTGCTCCTGCGACGAACGCGACTTCGCCGCGGTATGCGCGCAGCTGCGCGCCGGACGCAGCGTCTGCTTCAGCAAAGACGAGAATTCCGGCGGCCACACCGTTGCCGGCATCGAGGGTGTGGGCACGCGCACCAAGGCGATCGTGCCGATCTTCGTGGCCGGCGAGTTCATGGGGGTCGTGGGCTTCGACAATACGCGCCAGCATCGCTCCATCGACGCCTCCGAGCTCGCCGCGCTCGAGACCGCCGCCGGCGTGATCGGCGCCGCGTTGCACCGCGAGCGCCTCGTCGATGACGTGCGGCGCGAGCGCGAGCACGCCGCCGAGGAACGCGTGGCGGAGCTCGCCAAGGCCAACGCCGTGATCCGCGGCAACCTCGAGCGCCTGGCCGGTGAGACGGACCTGCACAGCTTCATGGGGCACATGCTGCTTGAGGCGACGCGCCAGTTCGATGCCGTCTCCGGCGTCGTGATCGTGCTCAAGGACTCCCTGCAGGAGTGGCGCATCGTCGCGCACGTGCGCGATGGACAGCTGGCGCAGCCGACGTACGCAACCAGCGTACCCGTGGCCGGCTCGGTGTTTACCCAGCGCTTCGGCGAACTGCGCGAACCGATCTACCTCAACGTCGCACGCCAGACGACCGAGATCTGGCCGGGCGTGCTGGCGTTTCATCGCAGCAAGAACGCCCAGGGCACGCTGATCTACCCGCTGGTGTTCGGCGCGCGCAGCGTCGGCTTTCTGGCGCTCACCTTCCAGCGCAACGCCGAGGAGGTGTTACGCAGTGGCCTGTTGGTGGCACTGGTGCAGCAGGCGACGCTTGCCGTGCAGCTGACACGCCTCGCCTACTCCGCCAAGGAGACCGCCGTACTCATGGAGCGTACCCGCATCGGCCAGGAGATCCACGATGGTCTCGCCCAGTCCTTTACCGGAATCCTGCTGCAGCTGGGAGCGGTGGAGGAATTCCCCTCCTGCAAAAAGCGTGGTTCGGAACTCGCGCTGACGCTGTCGCGCATCCGGGAACTGGCGCGCGACGGGCTGGCCGAGGCGCGCCGCTCGGTGATGGCCTTGCGCCTGGATCAGACGCGGCGTGCCGGTCTTGAGATCGCGCTGCGCCAGCTCGCCGACCGCTCCACGGTCCCCGGCGGAGTGACCTGCACCTTCGACGGTGGCGGCATCGCCACCGGGCTGCGTCCCGAACACGAACACGAACTGCTGCGCATCGCGCAGGAAGCCGTCAGCAATGCCATGCGCCACGGGCGCCCGCGCCTGGTGCGCATCACGATGCGCGACGAAGAGCAGCACTGGTCGCTCGCGGTCGCCGACGACGGGGTCGGGATGCAGCAGCCGCCCGAGCTCTCGGCCCGCGATGGTTTTGGCCTCTCCAGCATGCGCCAGCGCGCCGGCGCCATCGGCGGGGAGTGGCAGATCGAGAGCGAGCTCGGCGCCGGCACGCGCGTGAGCGTGCGGCTGCTGAAGCGTGCCTCCTGATGTCCGCGGTCCTGAAAACCAAGATCCGCGTGCTGCTCGCCGATGACCACCCGGTGGTGCGCGACGGCCTGGCCGCCATGGTGAACCAGCAGGCGGACATGGAAGTCGTCGCCGAGGCGGGCGACGGTGAGGAAGCGATTGCGCTCTACGAACAACACCGTCCCGATGTCATGGTGCTGGATCTGCGTATGCCCAAGCGCGACGGCGTCGCGGTCGTGCAGCAGGTACTCGAGCGGCACCCCAAGGCCTGCATCCTCGTCATGACCACCTACGATGGCGACGAGGACATCTTCCAGTGCCTCTCGCAGGGAGCGAAGGGCTACCTGCTGAAGGATGCGCCACGCCCGGAGATCCTATCCGCCATCCGCGCGGTCAGCGAAGATCGCCCTTACACCTCCACGACCGTGGCCGCGAAGGCACTCCAGCGCATGGGCAAGCCGAGTCTCACCCAGCGCGAGCTTGATGTGCTGCAGCTGGTCGCCGAGGGACGCAGCAACAAGGACATCGCCCGACGCCTGTCGATCACCGAGGGCACGGCGAAGACGCACGTGAAGGCCATTCTCACCAAGCTGGATGCCATCAGCCGCACCGAAGCGGTGGCGGTGGCGCACAAGCGCGGCCTGATTCACCTCTGAGGCGCCGGCCCTCAGGGCTTGGGCGGCTGGTAGCCCTGCGGGGTGGCCGAGCCAGTCCCGAAGAAGAATTTCTCCATCTCCCCCTCGAGAAACTTGCGCGCCTTGGGCTCGATGGGGGTCAGCCGATATTCATTGATCAGCATGGTCTGCTGCTTCAGCCACTGTGCCCAGGCTTCCTTGGAGACGTTCTCGTAGATGCGCCGGCCCAGCTCCCCGGGATAGGGAACGCGCTCGAGTCCCTCGGCTTCACGCTTGAGCACGACGCACTGCACCTGGTGTGGCACGGTCGATCAACCTCCCTCCGCGGAGCCCGCATCGAACAGCGACGCCTGCGCCAGTCCCGCCAGCAGGGTCGTGATCGGCGCCGGCAGCCCGACGCGCGCGGGTGAGCGGATGTTATACCAGAGCGTCGTCGACTCCCCCACCTGCACGGCCGCCGGCGCGCAGTGCACCAGGAGCGGCGTGATCGACAGGTCAAAGTGTGTGAAGCCATGTTCGAGCGGCGTCAGCGTGCGCATCGGCCCGGCGGTGGCCTGCAGGGAATCGCGGATGAAGGCGCCAGCCGCGCTCGCGGTTGAGAACTCCGGCAGGCACCACAGGCCGCCCCACACACCGCTGTCCGGCCGACGCTCGAGCAGTACCTCGCCACTGTCCTGCAGTGCCACGACCATGTAGACGCTGCGCCGGCGGCGTGCGGCGCCGCGGCGCGGCGCGGGGATCTCGTGCTGCCGCCCGCTGCGGCGCGCGCTGCAGTCACGCTGCAGCGGGCACTGCGGACACAGCGGCCGGCGGCGCACACACACGGTCGCGCCAAGGTCCATGATGGCCTGTGTATAGGCGGCAATCCCGAGCGACGGGGTCTGCGCTGCAGCGAGCTGCCACAGCTTCTTCAGCGCTGCCACGTCTGCCGGTCCGCCGGTGACGCCGAAGTAACGCGCGAGCACCCGCCGTGCATTGCCGTCCAGAATCGGGAAGCGCTCGCCACAGGCGAGCGCCAGAATTGCCCCGGCGCTCGAGCGGCCGATGCCCGGCAGGCCGGCGAGTGCAGCGAAGCTGCGGGGCAGCTCACCGCCGTGCTCAGCGCAGACGCGGATGGCCGCACGCTGCAGGTTACGGGCGCGCGCGTAGTAGCCCAGTCCGGACCACAGGTGCAGCACTTCATCGAGCGGGGCGGCGGCGAGGGCCTGCACGTCCGGGAAGCGCGCCATGAAGCGCTCGTAATAGGGGATGACGGCGGCCACCTGGGTCTGCTGCAGCATGATTTCCGACACCCATACGCGGTAGGGCGTCGGGTTCTGCTGCCACGGGAGATCGTGCCGGCCGGCGCTTTCATGCCAGGCCAGCAGCCGGGGGGCAATCACGGATTTGCTCACGAGGCGCATTTTAGCCGCCCCGCAGCCGGTGCCCCACGGGAGCCGCGGCGCGCCCGGTTCCGGAGCAATCAGTTGCGGTCGCAGAGCTCGATATCGCCGCTCATGGTCTTCAGGCGCACGTGCCCGGCGCCAGCGCCCACGGTTCCGGACAGGGAGTGGCCCACACCGCCGCTCTTCTCGCCCTTGGCGCCGAAGCAGTTCTCGATATCGCCGCTGAAGGAAGAGAGGTCGTAGCTGTAGCCGCCCTCGGCCGGCGCGCGCACCTTCAGCTCGCCGCTCACCGAGGTGGCCTCGAAGGAGGCATCGCGGGTGAGCTTGCCCTCGAAGCGCAGGTCCCCGGAGGTGGTGCGCACGCGCACCGAGTGCGCCGAGTCGAGCGACACGGCCAGCGCGCCGCTGACGGAGGACATCTCCAGGTCGCCCGCGCCGTGCTCCAGGTGCACATCGCCGCTTACCGAGGAGATGTACAGGCGCGCGTTCTGGCCGTGTCCGCGGATCTTGACGTCCCCGCTCACGCTCTTCAGCTCGAGGTCGGCGCCGGCGATTTCCGTGATCACGCTGCCGCTCACCACGGTAATGCGCTGCGTGCCGAGCACCCCGCTCACGCTCGCATCGGCGCTGACGGTGGACAGGCGCAGCTCGCTCCCCTTGGGAATCCGGACGTGCAGGTTCGCCTCGCCGTCGCCCGAGGAGCGCCCCGGCACCAGCACCTTGATCAGCGTGCGCCCGGGCTCGCTCGTGATGTCGACCCGCTCGACTCCTCCGCCAAGCTCGCCATGCACGCTGACCTGCGACTGGTCCCAGCCGGAGACCTCGATGCGGCCGCTGCTGTTGGTGATCTCCACCACGCCGCGTGCCGGCGCGTCGACCTGCTTGTCGAAGGTCTTGGTATCGGCCCCCGCCGCGCCGCTCGCGATGAGCGCCACGAGGCAGGCCATGAGTTGACAGGTGGTTCGCATGGTCAGATTCCCCTGCCGGCGTCGCCGGCTTCATGCACGTCCGTAAGGACGCGCATCTCGTCCTGGTAGGTGTTGATGAGCAGTTCCTGCAGCAGCGCATTGCTCGGATCCTTGCCGAGGGCGCTCTCCAGATCCGTCTTGGCGCGCTCGATCACCGCCAGGCTGGCGGCGACCTTGGCACGCGTCGGTGCAGGCATGGCCTTGAGCTGCGCCTGCACCGACTGCATGAGTTCCGCGCGCTCGCGGCGGTAACGCGGGTCGCTCACGTACGCCGCATTGACCGCGGCGCCCGCGGTGAGCGGGTGCTGCGCGGTCAGCGGCGGCAAGCCGCTGACCGCGCCCGGCAGCGGCCACAGGTCCCGGCCAATCCATACCCCGACCGCGACGCTCGCCACCATGGCGGCCGCCGCCAGCCCGCGCAGCCGCGTGAGGCGCGCCGGCACCGCCGTCCGCAGCGGCAGCGACGGGCTTTTCAGGCGCGCCTCGATCGCTGGCCACAGGTCCCGCCCGGGCTCGATCGCGGCGGGCAGCTCGGCGAGCGAGCTCACCTTGCGTTCTTCAGGAGCGGACATGTCAGTTGACCTCCATCTTCAGTCGCTCGCGCAGCAGCTTGCGCGCCCGGTGCAACTGCGCCTTGCAGGTACCCTCGGCGATCCCGAGCATCTGCGCCGCCTCCCCGTGGGAGTAGCCGTACAGGGCATGCAGCAGCAAGGCATCCCGGGCGCCATCGGGTAGCCCGGCGATGGCGGCTTCCAGCTCCTGCACCTCGAGCGGGGTCTCCAGTACCCAGCCCGACCCCTCCTCCCCGGAATCCTCAGGCTCCGGCTCCAGCACCGGGGTCGCCCTGCGCCGCTTGCTGAGGCTGACGTTCACGGCGATCCGGTGCAGCCAGGTCGACAGCGAGCTGCGCGTCTGAAACTGCGGCAGCGCCTTCCAGGCATTGATGAACGTGTCCTGCGTGCAGTCCTCCGCCAGCTGAGCGTCCCGGGTCATGCGCAGGCACAGCCCGTAGACCCTTCCGGAATGCTCGCGGTACAGCCGCTCGAAGGCGCGCGTATCGCCCCGGACTGCGCGCTGGACCAGCGCCGCCTCCCAATCCACCGCACCGTCTTCGGCCTGAGCTTGCATCTGTCCCTTAGAGCGCCCGATCTGCGGCCCGGTTTAAAGCCAACGTCGCTCCAGGGCAACACTTTTTGACGGAACTGACGCGGTGTGGCTTTACTCTTTACATAGGGCCCCCATTGGACGGAGGGGCGGGACGGGATCACCGAGATTGCGGGGACTGCGGCTCATGAGAAAAACCGACCAACGCCCGGGACGCCTCTGGCGTCCGCACAGCGAAACCCTGGAAACGATCGCCGAGGTGCTGTCGCAGCACTGGCGCGCGGCGGCCCGGCTACATCCGGCCCGCTTCTGGCCAAGCGCGCGTCGCTGGCTGAAGGCCGAAACGCTCGCCGCTGAGCCGGCGGAGCCTCACCACTTTACGACCGGCGGCAAGCTCATCAGGTAAGCCTCCGGGTCGGCGTCTGTCTGGAAGCCGAACTTGGTGCCGCGGTCATAGACCAGGTTGAATTCCACGTAGCGCCCGCGCTTTAACAGCAACCGCTCCCGGGCGGCCTCGTCAAACGGGGTGTCCTTGCGGCGCGCGACGAGCCGCGGGTAGACATCCAGGAACGCCTCGCCCACCGCGCGTACGAAGGCAAAATCGGCCCTGGCGTCGCCGCTCGAGAGGTCATCAAAGAAGATCCCGCCCACCCCGCGCGGCTCCTGCCGGTGCGGCAGGTAGAAATAGCGGTCACACCAGGCCTTGAACTGGGCGTAGGCGTCCGGGCGGTAGGCATCGCAGGCGCCCTGGAGCGCGGCATGAAACTGCGCGGTGTCCTCCTCGAACGGGAACGTGGGCGTAAGGTCCGAGCCGCCGCCGAACCAGGCGCGGCTGGTGGCCAGATAGCGCAGGTTCATGTGCACGGCCGGCACGTAGGGATTGCACAGGTGCGCCACGAGCGAGATGCCGCAGGCGCGGAAGCGCCCCGCGGATTCGCGTGCGCCGGACACCTGCCCGCGCGCTTCCGGGGGCAGCACGCCCCACACATGGCTTACGTTGACGCCCACCTTCTCGAACACCTGCCCGCGCAGCGCGCACGATTCGCCGCCGCCCTGCAACCGATGCCCCTCGGGCTTGCTCCAGCGGCGGGTCTCGAAGCGCTGCAGCGGCTCAAACGCCTCGAACGCGGTGCAGATCCGCTGCTGCAGGTCGCGGAAGAACGCCGTGGCCGGAACGCTCAGGTCATCAGGGGTGCTCATGGACGTAATCGATGAGGCGTGCAACCTGCTCCGGATCGGTGTCGGGCCAGATGCCGTGACCGAGATTGAAGATGTGCCCCGCGGCGGGGCCGGCCTGCTCGAGGACGGCTTCCACATGACGGCGCAGCTCGTGCGGGGCGGCAAAGAGCGCCGCCGGATCAAGATTGCCCTGCACCGCCTTGGCGGGTCCCAGGATCTCGCGCACCTGCCCCAGCGGGGTGCGCCAGTCGACGCCGATCACGTCCACGTCGAGATCGGCGACCGCGGGCATGAGGGCCGAGCCTTGGTTCACGTAGTAAATGAGCGGTACGCCCGTGGAACGCAGGGCGGCGGCGGTGCGCCGCACGGCGGCCAGCGCGAACCGCGTGAACTCCGGCGGCGCCAGCAGGCCCGCCCACGACTCGAACAGCATGAGCGCCTGGGCGCCCGCGGCCGCCTGCGCGCGCAGGTACTCGGCCATCGCGTCCGCCAGGTGCGCGAGCAGGCGCTGTGCGGACTGCGGTTGCGCATAGAGGAAGGCGCGCGCCGGCCCGAACTCCTTGGAGGGTTTGCCGCAGACGAGGTAGCACAGGAGCGTGAACGGTGCCCCGGCAAAGCCGATGAGCGGCACCCCGCGCGGCAGCTGCGGTCGCACCTGGCGGATCGACTCGAGCACGAACGGCACGTCGCGTGCCGGCACCAGCGGCGGCAGCGCATCGATCTGTGCGTCGGTGCGGATCGGTTCACGCACCACCGGCCCCGGCTCGAACTTCAGGTCCACCCCCATCCCCTGCAGCGGCGTCATGATGTCGCTGAAGAGGATCGCGGCATCGAGCTCGAAGCGCCGCAGCGGCTGCAGCGTCACTTCCGCCGCCAGCTCCGCCGTGCGCGTCAGGGTTTCGAAGTCCACCTTGGCGCGCAACGCGCGGTATTCGGGCAGATAGCGGCCCGCCTGACGCATGACCCAGATCGGCCGGTGGGCCGGGGGCTCGCGGCGGCAGGCCGCGAGGAAGGCGCTCGGCGCCGTGCCACTCACGCGTACAACCAGCGCACCACCTCGGGTGCAAAGTAACTGATGATGAGGTCGGCCCCCGCGCGGCGGATGCCGGTGAGGGTCTCGAGCACCGCCGCGCGCTCCTCGATCCAGCCGCGCTCGGCCGCCGCCTTGATGAGACTGAACTCTCCGGAGACCTGGTAGGCCACCAGCGGCACGCGCACGGTGTCGCGGACCTGGCGGATGACGTCCAGGTAAGGGCCGGCGGGTTTCACCATGACCAGATCCGCCCCCTCCTCGACATCGAGCAAGACCTCGCGCAGCGCCTCGCGCGCATTCGCCGGATCCATCTGGTAGGAGCGCCGGTCGCCAAAGGCCGGCGCCGACTCGGCCGCCTCGCGGAACGGGCCATAGAAGGCGGAGGCGTACTTGGCGGCATAGGCAACCACCGGCGTCGAGGCCCTGCCGCTCGCATCGAGGAGCGCGCGAATCGCCGCCACGCGCCCGTCCATCATGTCGCTGGGGGCGACCGCATCGGCACCCGCACGCGCGTAGTTGAGGGCCACCTGCGCGAGTGTCTCCACGGAACTGTCGTTGTCGATCGTGCCTGCGGGGGTTACGTGCCCGCAGTGGCCGTGATCGGTCGCCCCGCACAGGCACACGTCCGCCCACACCTGCAGCTGCGGACAGGCCGCCTTGATCGCCCCGATCGCCTGCGCGGCCAGTCCGCGCGGATCGAGGGCGGCGCTCGCCTGTGCGTCCTTGTGCTCGGGCGCTGCGAACAGCAGCACCGCGGGGACGCCGGCGGCGGCCACCTCGCGCGCGTGCTTCACGGCCTCATCGACCGAGAGCTGAAAGATGCCTGGCATGCTCGCCACGGCATTGCGCAGCGCGCGCCCGGGAATGACGAACATCGGATAGATGAGCATCTCGGGCCGCAGATGCGTTTCGCGCACCATGCGGCGCCACTGCTCCGACTGGCGCGTGCGCCGCGCGCGTACTTGGGGAAATCCCATGGCTATTCTCTCGACTGCAACAAACGATGAGTGGTCGCAGCCAGCCCCTCGAGGGTGGCGGTGGCCGCGATGACGCTCGGGTGGCCGCGCACGCTCAGGGCCCGCGCCGTGGTGCGGCCGATGGCCACGGCGCTCGCCTGGCTCAGCAGGCGCCTGAAGTCCTCGGCGCCGAGCGCGGCGGCCAGCTCATCCACCGCCGAGGGGCTGGCGAAGGTCACCGCGGCGATGCCGGCGCGCGCGATCCAGTCGCGGCAGTGCGCCACATCGAGCGTCGCGCCCTCGGTGCGATAGGCCTCCACCTGCAGCACCTCGGCGCCGAGCTGCCGCAGGCCCGCGGCGATCGTCGGCAGCGCCCGCGAACTGGCCGGATAGAGCACGCGCAGGCCCGCGCGCTCGCCGGCGACGCGCGCGCCAAAGGCCGCCACGAGCGAGGCGGCACTGGCGTCATCGGGAACCAGATCCACCGGCCAGCCGCGCTGGCGCAGCACCTGCGCGGTCGCCTTGCCGATCGCGGCGACCTTCAGGCCGGGCGGCGCCGCGGGCCGTGCGCCCAACACGGCCGCCACCGCATGGCGGCTGGCAAAAAAGATCCAGTCGAAACTGCCGAGCGCTCGCAACGCGGCAGCGAGCGCGGCCGGCTCCGCGCGCACCACGCTCACCGCGGGCCACAGCAGCACGCGCAGCCCGCGACTGGTCAGCGCGCGGCTCAGGGGTCCGTCGGCGGGCTCCGCACGCGTGACCACCACCGCCCGCGTTGCGTGCACCGCGCTCATGGTGCCGGCACCGCGAGCCGCCCGCGCTCGCGGGCGATCAGCTCGCCCGCGCCCTGCGCCAGCAGGTCGTCGGCCACGCGCTCCCCGAGCGCGATGGCGTCCGCGATGCTCGCCGGACCGGCACCCTGGGCGTTGAGGTGGCGGCTGCCATCGAGGGCGCATACACAGGCGTGCAGCCTGAGCAGGCGGTCGGTCACGGTGGCCAGCGCCCCGAGCGGGACCTGGCAGCCCCCCTCGATGCGACGCAACAGTGCTCGCTCGGCGCTCGTGGCGAGGCGCGCCTCGCGGTCATCGAGTGGCAGCAGCCACCTGAGCGTCGCACCGTCCCCGCTGCGTGCACAGATGCCGATCACGCCCTGCGACACCGCGGGCGCGAAGACGTCCGGCGAGAGGAACTCACTCACGCGCTCCAGCAGCCCGAGGCGTGCCAGGCCCGCGGCCGCGAGGATGATCGCATCGTAGTCGCCGCCGGCGAGCCGCTCGACGCGCGTCGGCACGTTGCCGCGCAGCTCCGCGTGTTCCAGGTCCGGGCGCGCGCGGCGCAGGAAGGCGCGGCGCCGCAGGCTGCTCGTGCCCACACGCGCCCCTTGCGGCAGCGCGGCGAGGGTCACGCCCGCGCGCGTGAGCAGTGCATCGCGCGGATCCGCGCGCGCCAGCGTCGCTGCCAGAGTGATCCCGGTCTCCAGCTCCGTCGACAGATCCTTCAGGCTGTGCACGGCCAGATCGACGCTGCCCTCGAGCAGCGCGCGGTCGATCTCCTTGGTGAAAAACGCCCGCCCGCCTGCCTGCCACAGCGGCACCTCGCTCTGCACGTCCCCGGCGGTGCGGATGTGCACCAGCTCCACCGGCGGTGCCTCGGGCTGCGCGCCGAGCAGTCGCTGTACGTACCGCGCCTGCCACAGCGCGAGCGCCGAGGCGCGCGTGCCGATGCGCAGCGGCTTCACGCTCACGACTCACCCTCCTTCAGGAAGCGGTAGCCCACGCCCCACACGGTCAGGAAGTGCCGCGGCTTGGCCGGGTCGCGCTCGAAGCGCTTGCGCAGGCGCAGGATGAAATTGTCGACCGTGCGCGTTGAAGGAAAGACGTCGTAGCCCCAGACCTTCTCCAGCAGGTCCTCGCGCGAGACGATCTCACCGCCATGCTCGGCCAGCACCTTGAGGATCATCGCTTCTTTCTCGGTCAGCTCCTGGCTCTCGCCATTCCAGGTGCGCGCGCGGAAGGCGCGGAAATCCACCTCATTGCCCCCGAAGCTGAGCACGGCGGTGGCGGGGGTGGCGGAGGCACCGTGATACCAGTCCCAGCGCCGCAGGATGGCGCGCACGCGCAGGAGGAACTCCTGCAGGTGGAAGGGCTTGGCGAGGTAGTCATCGCCGCCGGCCTCAAGGCCCCGCACGCGGTCGGCCGGGTCGCCGCGCGCCGTGAGAAACAGCACCGGGGTATTGTTGCCCTGCGCGCGCAGCGCGCGGCACACCCCGAACCCATCGATCCCTGGCAGCATCACATCCAGCACGATGAGCGCGCAGCTCGCGCCCGCGAGCCATGCGAGCGCCTGCTCGCCGTCGCCGGCGGCGCTGACCTCATAGCCTTCCGCGCGCAGGTTCTCCATGACGCCCGCGGCCAGGTGCGGATCATCCTCCACCACCAGCACGCGCGTCGCGGCCGCTTCCGGGCTCATGGGCGCGGCTCCGCGACCGCCGGCCACGCGAGCACGAAGCGCGCGCCCTGTCCCGGCCCGTCGCTGTGGGCGCTGACGCGCCCCTGCGCGAGCTCCATCAGGCGCCGCACGATGAACAGGCCGAGCCCGGTGCCGTGGTAGGCGGCCGCACCACGCGACTGCAGCCGCGTGAATTTCTCGAACAGGCGCGCGCCGTCGCCGGGCGCAAAGCCGATGCCGGTGTCGCGCACCGTGAGCTCCACTTCGTCCGCCAGGCGGCGGGCGCTGATGGTGATACTGCCGCCGCCGGCCGGCGCCAGCGCCGCGAAGGCGTTCTCGAGCACGTTGCGAACCACCACGTCGAGGGCCAGCGCATCACTCTTCACCTGCAGTTCCGGGCCGATGCTGGCGCTGAGCGTCACCTGCGCCTGGCGCGCGCGCTCTTCCAACTGGGCCAGCACGCGGCCCACGGCGCCGGCAAGCTGCAGCGGTTCGGACTTGAAATCGACCCGTCCGCGCTCGAGGCGCGCGCTTTCGAGGATCTGGGTCACCATGAGTTCCATGCGCCCCAGGTCCGCGAGCATGCGCTCGATGAGCACCTGCGCCTGCTGCGGGGGCGGCGCGCGCAGCGCGAGCGTCTCGAGCGAGAGCTGCAGGCTCGCCAGCGGGGTCTTGAACTGATGGCTTACCAGCGCGAGGAAGCTGTCCTGCTCCTCGTGCACCAGCGCCTCGGCGCGCAGCGCGCGCGCGATCACGGCGATGCACAGCCCGAGCGCCAGCAGGAAGAACGAGCCCTCCCATGCGTACTGGCGCTGGCGGCTGCGTTCCTCATTGGCGAGCGCCGCCGCCACCTCGGGCGCCAGCGCGGCCGTCCCGTCGCTGACCCGGATCTTCGGCAACAGCTGCTCGACCGCGGCCGCACTGGTACCGGCGGCGAGCAGCGCGTCCGCCGCACGCACCTGTTCGCCGTAGGCGGCACGCGCGGCCTCCACGCTCGCGCGCGCGTAGCTGCGCTGGTCGAAGAGCCACCAGCCGACCTGCACGACCGCCACCAGCACCAGGGCCAGCGTCGTCAGCTGAAAGACCCGGCTCGCCTTCATGCCAGTGTCGCCAGGGCCTCATCGAGCGCGGTCGTGAACCGCTGCAGGTCCGCGCTGGTATGGGCGAGCGACAGGAAGCACGCCTCGTAGGCCGAGGGCGGCAGGTAGACACCGCGTGCCAGCATGGCATGGAAGAGGCGCGCGAAGCGCTCGCTCTCTGCCGCCGTGAGGGTCGCGGCGGTGCGCGGCGCGCCGGCGGTGTGCAGCGACAGCCAGAACAGCGACCCCGCGCGCACCCAGTACACCGGGAACGGCGCGCGCGCGAGCACCGGCTGCACCAGCGCCTCGAGCTCGGCACCGCGATTTTCCAGGCACCGCCACCCGTCGCTGCGCTCCAGCAGATCCAGCGTCGCGAGGCCTGCTGCCATCGCCACCGGATTGCCCGAAAGCGTGCCGGCCTGGTACGTGTCTCCTTCCGGGGCGAGCCGCGCCATGATGCGTCGCGCACCGCCGAACGCGCCGACCGGCATGCCGCCGCCGATGACCTTGCCGAAGGTGGCGAGGTCCGGCGCAATGCCGGTGAGCTCGGCTGCGCCGCCGCGCGCCAGGCGAAAACCCGAGATCACCTCGTCGAAGATCAGCAACGCGCCGTGCGCGCTGCTGAGCGCGCGCAGCCGCTGCAGGAATTCGGCACGCTGCAGCAGCAGGCCGTGGTTGGCCGGCACCGGTTCGATGATGACGGCGGCGATGCGCGCGCCTTCACGGGCGAACAGCGCCTGTGCCGCCGCCTCATCGTCGAGCGGCAGCACGCGCGTGGCGGCGGTGAAGGCCTCGGGGACGCCGGCCGAGGAGGGGCGCCCGAAGGTGGCGAGGCCGGAGCCGGCCGCGACCAGCAGGTGGTCAGCGTGGCCGTGATAGCAACCGGCGAACTTGACGATCAGGTCGCGCCCGGTGAAGGCGCGCGCCACGCGGATGGCGCTCATCACCGCCTCGGTGCCGGAGGAGACGAAGCGCACCTGCTCCACGGCCGGGTAAGCGCGCACCACGCGCTCGGCCAGCTCCACCTCCGCGGCGCACGGTGCGCCGAAGGTCATGCCGCGCTGGAGGGCGGCGCTGACCGCCGCCAGCACCTGCGGGTGAGCGTGACCGGCGATCAGCGGGCCCCAGGAGCCAACCAGATCAAGGTAGCTGCGCCCGTCGACGTCGAACACCTGCGCGCCCGCGCCACGCTCGATGAACAGCGGCGTGCCGCCCACGGCACGGAAGGCGCGCACCGGGGAGCTGACGCCGCCGGGAATGACGCGGCAGGCGCGCGCATACAGCTCGGTCGAGCGCGGCGTAAGGTCACGGGAGCTCGCAGGGACAACGTCGCTCATGTTTCTTCCGTATCGGTGCGCGTGCGGCCGCCCTTGGCGGCCGCAAAAAAAGCTTCCAGGGCATCCGGTTCGGCGTGCAGCGCCGCCGCCCGCAGGCCGGCCAGCGGCAGGTGCGCCAGGCGCCGGGCCACGGTCGAGGCGAGGCGCTGCAGCTGGTCGCGCTCGTCATCATCCAGTGTACGCAGCTCGTGCGCGAGCGCGCGGGTGACTTCATCGGCGGCGATCTGCTCGAACGCCTGGCGCAGGTGCGCCAGGTGGGGGCCGAAGGCCCGGGTGGCGAGCTCGGTGCGCAGGTGGGTGAGCCGCTCGTCGATCGCGGCGCGCACCGGCGCGAGGCGCATGAGCTCGCCGAGGCGCCGCTGCTGCGCAGCGGCAATCAGATCGCTCATGCCGACGCGCGCCACGCCGGCGCGCCGTGCGGCCTGCGGATCCACGTTGGGCGGCACGCCGAAGTCGATGATGAGCGGGGAGGCACCGTGGCCCTTCAGGCGCCCGAGCGCGGCCTCATCGAGCAGCGGCTCGCCGCCGCCGGCCGCGAGCACCACGGCGTGCACCGGCGGGGGTGCACGGCGGAAAGCCTCCAGCGAGAGCGCCTGGCCAGCGACTGCTTGCGCGAGCTCCGCCGCGGCCTCGGGGGAGCGATTGACAATGAAAAGCGGCAGGTCCTGGCGCGCCAGCAGGTTCGCGCAGCGGCGCGTCATGGGCGAGACCCCGATGAGAGCGACGGGGGGCTTGCCTTCACCCAGATGCTTGAGCACCCGCTCGGCGGCCAGATCCCCGAGCGAGGGGGCGCGTACGCCGCCGGACAGCCGTTGCACGCGCCGCGCCATCGTGAGCGCCTCGCCCATCAGGCGATCCAGCAGCGGGCCACAGGTGTGGGCGCTGCGGGCTTCCTCCCAGGCGCCGCGCAGCTGCGCGGCGATCTCCTGCTCGCCGGTCTGCGCGGAATCCAGGCCGCAGGCCAGCAGGAACAGGTGCTCCACCGCCGCCTCCCCGGTCCAGGCGCGCAGCAGGCGCGCCGCTTCGGCGCCGTCGGGTTCGCGACCGGCGAGCGCGCGAAACACCTCGAGGCGTGCATCGCCGGCGGCGGTGCCGTCCTCGTTGGCAAACACCACTTCCACGCGATTGCAGGTCCCGAGGTAGAGGATCTCGGCGGCGCCGAGCGCGGTGCGCAGGGCGTTGATGCGCGCGATCACCTCGGTGCGCGGGAGCGAGAGGCGTGCGACGTCCTCCACGCCCGCGTGACGATAGGACAGGCCCACCACGCCAATCTGGTGCATGAGTGAGCTTAGCCGCCCGCGCTGCGGGGGAATGTCACCAAATGGTCACAGCCGCGAGACCCACGGCGCACCGCGGCCATGCCCGGGGACGCCCGGCGGTTGCGTCCGGGGCCCCCGCCCGGGCAAGGTGGCGCCCTGCCAGATCCCTCACCTGACAGGTCCCACATGCGGCGCACCCTCCTCCTCGCCAGCCTCACCGCCCTGATCCTCGCAAGCGCGCTGCCCGCTGCCCGGGCCGCCGATGCCGCTCCGCGACCGCGGGCGCGCGACCTCGGCGTCCCCTTCGACGGCACTCCGGGCCCCCTGAACGCCATCACCGACGTCGACGGAGTCCTCGTCGGGCATACCACCCTCATCAGCGGCAGCGGCAAGCTGCTCGTCGGCAAGGGCCCGGTGCGCACCGGAGTGACGGCCATACTGCCGCGCGGCCTGGATTCCATCCAACGCTTCTCCTTCGCCGGCTGGTTCGCGGAGAACGGCAACGGCGAGATGACCGGCACGACCTGGCTAGAGGAAGGCGGGTTCCTGGAAGGCCCGGTGATGATTACCAACACCCATAGCGTCGGGGTGGTGCGCGATGCCGTCATTGCGTGGCGCGTGGCCCACGGCCCCGAGGACAACACCGGCGCCTGGTGGTCGCTGCCGGTGGTGGCAGAGACCTGGGACGGGTGGCTGAATGACATCAACGGCTTTCACGTCAAGCCCGAGCACGTCTTCCAGGCACTCGAGCACGCGCACGCAGGTCCGGTCGAGGAAGGCAACGTCGGCGGCGGCACCGGCATGATCTGCAACGGCTACAAGGGTGGCATCGGCACCGCCTCGCGCCGCCTGAGCTCCAAGGACGGCGGCTACACGGTCGGCGTGCTGGTGCAGTGCAACTACGGCACGCGCGAGAACCTGCGCGTCGCCGGGATCCCGGTCGGGCACGAGATCTTCGGCGAAGACCCCTATGCGTTCGTCCCCTCCGACGTGGCCGAGACCGGCTCGATCATCGTGGTGGTGGCGACCGATGCGCCGCTCCTGCCCCACCAGCTCAAGCGCGTCGCACGACGCGTCACCCTCGGGCTGGGCCGCACGGGCAGCACCGCGGGTAACGGCTCCGGCGACATCTTCATCGCCTTCTCCACCGCCAACCCCGAGGCCAGCGTCAGCCCGCATGTCACCGAGCTGCACATGGTGCCCAACGGCTCGCTCGACCCCATCTTCGACGCCACTGTGCAGGCCACGGAGGAAGCGGTGATCAATGCGCTCATCGCCGCCGAAGACATGACCGGCATCGACGGCCACCACGTGACCGCGCTCTCGCATCAGAAGCTGCGCGAGGTGCTCGCGCGCTACAACCGGCTCGCCAAGTCCGACTGAGGTGCGCGTCAGGGCTGCGCCGATGCGTGCCGCACTCAGCGCATTCGGCGCATTCGCATATTGCGCAGCCGAAGCAGCAGAGTCTGCATACGGCCAGTTAGCCCGGACGCCCCGCTTATTTCCAGACGCAGTAGGTTTTGCGCAGCGTCTCGTGGATGGTCCAGATCCCGCGCGTGCGCGGCGGGAAGTACGCGGCATCGCCGGCGCGGAATTCGAACGTCTGTCCGTCCTCGGTGACGAAGGTCGCGCGTCCGGAAATGAAGTGACTGAATTCCGCATCGACGATGGCGCGGGCGAACCGCCCCGGGGTCGCCTCCCAGGTACCGGTCGTGACAGCTCCCCCAGGGACGGCAAAGGCCTCCTTGCTCGCCAGCCGCGGCGAGGGACTGCTGCCGATGGGAGCTGGGCGCGGTCCCGGCTCGAACTGCGCGCTGGGGATGAGGGCCGGGGCGGCGATGTGAACGATTCCCATGCTGGTCTCCTAAGCCGTCGCGCGGCACCTATGAATTTCACTCATAGGCCCATGCGCATTCCAGCGTCTAGTCGCTGACCCCCGCACACCGTAGATTGGTATGGGCGCGCCCCGAAGAGCGCGCGGCACTTACCGCTCAGGCTCGCAGCCTAGCAGCTGCGGCATCGCAAGGACCAACCTGGAGTTAGGACATGAAGACCACTGGCTATGCGGCCCAATCCGCCGGCGCGGCGCTGGCACCCTTCTCATTCGAGCGCCGGGCGCTGCGCCCGAACGATATCGCGATGGAAATTCTTTACTGCGGTATCTGCCACACCGACTTGCATCAGGCGCGCAATGACTGGGGCTGGAGCGTGTATCCGCTCGTCCCCGGCCACGAGATCGTCGGGCGTGTGAGTGCGGTCGGCAGCGAGAGCACCCGGTACCGGGTCGGTGACGTGGTCGCGGTCGGCTGCATGGTCGACAGCTGCCAGCGTTGCGATCAGTGTCGCAAGGGCGAGGAGCAGCTTTGCCGTGAGGGCAACACCCAGACGTACAACGACAAGGACCGCGTCACTGGAGAGCGCACCTACGGCGGGTACTCACGGCACCTGGTGGTCCGCGAGGAGTTCGCCCTGCGGGTTCCGGCAGGCCTGGAGCTGGCGCGCGTTGCCCCGCTGCTGTGCGCTGGAATCACCAGCTACTCGCCGCTGCGCACCTGGAATATCGGCCCGGGCAGCCGGGTCGGCGTGATCGGCCTCGGCGGCCTGGGGCACATGGGGGTGAAGCTCGCCGCGGCACTCGGCGCGGAGGTCACCGTCCTGAGCCGCTCGAGCGACAAAAAGGCCGATGCCCGGACGCTCGGCGCGGAGCGGCTCCTGGTCTCGAGCGATCCGGCAGCAATGGCCAGGGCCGGCTCGAGCTTCGATCTCATCATCGACACGGTTCCCGTGAAGCACGACCTCAACCCGTACCTGCCGCTGCTCGACGTGGACGCAACGCTGGTCATCGTCGGTCAGGTCGGCCCGCTTGCCGAACCGCTTACCACGCCGCTCCTCCTCGGGCGGCGCCGCATCGCGGGCTCGCCGATCGGCGGGATCGCCGAGACACAGGAAATGCTCGACTTCTGCGGACGCAGGAACATCCTGCCCGACTGCGAGATGATCCGCATCGAGGCGATCAACAAGGCATTCCAGCGCATGGAACGCTCCGACGTCCGCTACCGCTTCGTGATTGACATGTCCTCGGCGCACTGAGAGCGTGGCAGGGGACCTGACCTGCGTAAGCTCTGTTCAGATCGTTTCCAGACATGACCAAAGCCACTGCGAATATCCGCTTCAAATCGAAACTCCTGCGACCGGCAGGAGCGCCGCAAGGAAGCTCGTGGAGCTTTCTTATCCTGCCAAAGGACGCCAGCGCGAAACTTCCAACACGGGGTATCACGACGGTGACCGGCATCATCAACGGGTATCCCTTTCGCGCCGCGCTCGCCCCCGACGGCCAAAAGAGTCATTGGCTCAAGCTGAACAAGAAGATGCGCGAAGCTGCGGGTGCCGAGGTCGGCGACGTCGTTGCGCTGGAGATCGTAACAGTTGCAAAGGAACCGGAACCACGGGTTCCGGTGGATCTGCGCAAGGCTCTCGCCGCCGCGCCGAAGGCGCGGGCGGTGTGGTCCGACATCACCCCCATTGCTCGCAGAGATTGGATCCACTGGATTACCTCCGCCAAGCAGTCGCACACGCGCGCGCGCCGCATTCACAATGCCTGCGCAATGCTCGCCGGCGGAAAGCGGCGCGTGTGCTGCTTTGATCGGTCGGGGTTCTACAGCAAGAGTTTCGGCGCTCCGCAGGCCGCGAATTAGCCCCCCAAGTGAAAAGCACGGCTGGTGTCTGACTGCGACGTCGTACCTAATGCAAGGCAAGCAGTCGTGCTGGCTGGTGGTGGCCAACGATGGCCGGAGATGGAGCGGGTGATGGGAATCGAACCCACGTTAGCAGCTTGGGAAGCTGCAGTTCTACCATTGAACTACACCCGCGCGGGTCGCCGATTTTATTGGGCAATCGGCCGACGAGGCAACTAATCAAATCTGAGCCGTGCCACTGCCCCCCCCTCGGCACTGCCGTCCGTGCGTCACAGCGTCACCACGGTTCTGCCGGTCGTGGCGCGTTTACCCATGGCGTCAATCGCCGCCGGAATCTGCGCGAAAGGCGCCGTTTGCCCGATGACCGCCGCGAGCTTGCCGGCGCGCACTCCGGCGAGAATATGGGCATGGATTTCGGCGCCGCGTGAATGCGAGGCGAAGTTCCAGCCGCGCGCCTTCTTGATATGCGGCACCAGTGCATCGTCGACGTAGGCGAGCAGCACGCCGCACAGCTGCATGTTACCGAGCGCGACGCGGCGCGGTACGATGAATGGGCGGTCGGCCACGCGCTTGTCGGAGGCAAAGCCCATCATCAGGTAGCGTCCGTTGTACGCCAGACAGCTCATCGACTTCTCCATTACCGCTTCGCCGACGTTGTCGAAGACCACGTCGACGCCGCGCATCTGCGTGTGCTCGAGCACCGCCGGGGAAAAGTCCGTCGCGGTGTAGTTGAGCACCAGCTCGGCACCGAGCCTGCGGCACAGCGCCATCTTTTCCTCGCTTCCCACCGTGGCGATCACGCGGGCTCCGGCCGCGACCGCGACCTGGATTGCGGCTGAGCCGGCCCCGCCGGCCGCCGCATGGATCAACACGACTTCGCCCGCCTGCAGTGCGGCGCGGTCATGCAGACCCATCCAGGCCAGGTGGAACGGGAAGTACAGCGCCGCCGCATCCGGCAGCGCAATGTCCGCGGGCATCTCGAAGGTTCCCGCCGGTGGGCAGATGGCGTACTGCGCGTATCCGCCGACGGCGTTCTTCGTCGTCGCCACCACGCGCTTGCCGACCCAGGCCTCGGTCCCCGCGCCACACTCGTCAACCACACCCATGACTTCCATGCCGGGGCTGTACGGCAGCGGCACCTCGATCATCATGTTGCCGCCGGTGATGCGCTCGAGGTCGTTCAGGTTGAGCGGAATGGCCTGCACGCGGATGCGCAGTTCCCCGGGTCCCGGCACCGGCACCGGCACCTCATCCAGCTTCAGCGCCTCAAGCGGCGCGCCGTAGGCGTGGGTGCGCCAGGCCTGCATCGTCACCGGGGCACTGGGGGTGCGGGACGCAGCCTCCGGTTCTGGCGCCAGGTGGAAGCGTTCGATGTAGCCGGCGAAGTCGCGCCGGACGGCGGCCGGATCGATGCCGTATTGCGCGGCGGTGTAGGCGTGCACGCCGTGCTTGCCCGGCGGGTTGTCGTCCACGAAGGCGCGCATGCGGGCGGCTGCCTGCGCGGTCATCTCGAGGCCGAGGGCGGCGTAGATGCGCTGCACTTCGCGGAACTGGTCGAAGATGAAGTCGGAGAAGTACATGTCGTAGAAGCGTGCCCGCGGATAGTGGCCTGAGTTCCTCACTTCGAGGGCGTGATTGACGGCGTGCAGCAAGCGCGGGGTCCAGTCGCGCGCAATCTCCGGCCCGTCCACCCGCAGGCTGCTCATCGAGCGCACCAGCGTGGTCAGGGAGGCATAGGAGGTCATCGACTTCACCGGGTCGCGATGGGTAAAGACGATGCGCGCATCGGGATAGACCTGGAGCAGGTACTCCAGACCCCACATGTGGCCGCCGGTCTTCAGCACCCAGCGCTCGCCGGGACAGTGCCACTGGAAGTGCTGCAGCTGCCGGAAGTGGAAGGCGTACGCCGGGCCGGCGTCTGCATGGTCCATCCAGTCCTGGTAAGCCGGCACGCGGAACTGATTGTGGAACAGGGGCGAACAGAAGCTGTCGGCCATCAGGGTCACGCACTCCTGCGACAGGCGCGCGCCCATCGGATGCATGGCCCTGAATCCCGGCATCGCCGCGTCGACCGGCGCCAGGACCGCCTCGCAGCGCGCGATCCGCGCATCGGTCTCAAAGCTCGCCCGCTGCGGGGGCGGCGAGGGAAACATGCACTCCCAGGTCATCGGCACACGATTGGCGAGATCCTGGGCAAGGATGTCGTGCAGGATCGTGGTGCCGGTGCGCGGCAGGCCGATGATGAACACCGGCTGCACGATCTTCTCTTGCGCGATCGCCGGATACTGCGCCCGATCGCGCACGAACAGCAGGCGGTTGACGAGGTGCCCCAGCACGCGCTCGCGCGCGATCATCCTGCCGATGGCGGTGAGATGCGCCTCCTGCTCTAGCGAACGCAGCAGGATGGCCAGTGGTTCCAGGAACTGCCGGTCACCAAAGTCCTGCAATCCGCCCGTGCGTGCCGAGGCTTCCGCCAGTAGTGCATCGCGCTCGAGGCCGGGGACGTCTTGCATGCTGGGACTCTTCAGTCGGGTCGTTGACCGGGGCTGGCGATTATACGGGCGCACTCGCCGGCGGGGTCGTCTGGTCGCCTCATGACAGCCGCAGGCGTGAACGCAGCGCTATGGATTCCGGCGCCCCCGTGGGTATACAGTTGGCGCGGACGATTTTTTGGGCCTTCGACGCGGCCACCAACACAGCAGAGAGCTCGATGGCAAGTGCGATCCTGGTGCAACGCCATCCCATCGTCTGGCGGGATCCCCCGGTTTGGCCCTTCCTGTGGCGCGGCCTGGTACCGCTCGCCGCGCTCACCGCCGTCACCCTCTACGCACTGGGTCCTTTCGCCCGCAACGCGATCCAGATCCCCATCGAACAGGAACTGCGTGCGCAACTGGACGCTGCCGGCTTCACCTGGGTGCATTTGTCGGTATCCGGTCAGCACGTTAGGCTCACCGGGGCTGAGCCACTGACCGGCGACGGTGCGCGCGCCCTCGCGCTCGCGCGTGGCGCGACCTGCCCGACCTGGCTCGGACGGCATACCTGTGTCGGCACTGTCAGCGGTGACTTCGAGCCCCCGCTACCGGTGCCGGCGGCTGCAGTGGCGGCCGCGCCCATCGCGGCACCTGTGACGGCGCCGGCACGCCCGGCCGCCGTGGCGGCGCCGCTCACGCGCGAGGGCTGCGAGCACGCGTTCGCCGGCCTACTCGCCAATGAACAGATCGAGTTCGCCCCCGGCAGCGCCAAGATCGATCCGAAGAGCGGTGCGCTCCTCGATAGACTGGCGCACCAGATCAAGAGCTGTCCGGGCAAGATCCGCATCGAGGGCTACACCGACACGGTCGGTCGCGGACGCGTCAACCAGCGCCTGAGCGAAGCGCGCGCTGCCGCGGTGCGCGGCGCCCTGATCGCACGCGGGGTCGCGGGCGAGCGGCTGAGCGCCAAGGGCTACGGGGCGCGCCGGGCGATTGCCGACAACACGACCGAGGCCGGCCGCGCCCGCAACCGGCGCATCGAATTCCACACGGTTTCCAAGCAATAGCGAGGAGCTGGCATGGGGTTTCTCCTGATTAAGATCCTTCTGTTGCTGGGGCTGGCCGCCGCCGGCGGCGCCGGTGCGGCTTACTGGTGGTTCCGCCGTCATTACGAGGACGTGACACTCGAGTACGCACGCACACGCGAAGAATGGGATGCGTGGCGACGCAACTTCGAGGAGCGCCTCGGCAGCCGTCCCGCGGTGAACCTCGAGCCGGTCGCGCAGCAGCTGGCCGGCGTACAGGCGGCGGTGGGCGCCATCGAGATCCCGGCGCCGCCGGACCTGAGCCCACTGCACGCACGCCTCGAGGAGCTGACACGCCGCGTGGCCGCACTGCGCATTCCGGAAGCGCCTGATCTGAGTTCCACGGATCAGCGCCTGACCGCGATCGAGCACGCCCTCTTCCCGGTGCAGACACGCTTGGATGAGCTCACCGGCGCGCTGCGCGCGCTGCACGCCGCGCCGTCGCCACCGCACAGTCCGGAGCCGGATTCTGCGCCGCCGAAGGCGCCGCTGCGCGAAGGCAGCCGCAACCTGCTGACCCACCCCGCCCACGGCGAGCCCGACGACCTCACCCAGATCAAAGGCCTCCCCAAGGTCCTCGAGCACACGCTGCACGAGGTGGGGGTGTTCTATTTCTGGCAGATCGCCGAATGGTCACCGGAAGATGTGGAGTACGTCGACAGCCAGCTCGAGGATTTCCAGGGCCGCATCGAGGCTGACTGGGTGAGCCAGGCGGGCGAACTCGCCACGCTCCCCTCGGCCGCGCCGCGCCCGACCGAACACTGACGGTCACGTCCGCGGTGGCCGGCCTCTCGGCGCTTGCGTCCGCCTCTATATAATGTGCGCCCCTTGGAGCAGCATCGGGCGCCCATGAATGCTTCCCCCGCGGCGAGTCCTGCGCGCAGCGTCTGCGTGTACTGCGCCTCGAGCCGCAGTGCGCACCCGGATTACCGCGAGGCGGCGCGCCGGCTCGGGCGCGTGCTTGCGCAGGGCGGCGTCACGGTGGTGTACGGGGGCGGCGCGGTCGGCTCCATGGGAGCGCTGGCCGATGGCGTCCTTGCCGCCGGCGGTCGCATCATCGGGGTGCTGCCGCAGTTCATGGCCGAACTCGAATGGGGACATCCCGGGCTCACCGAGCTGCAGCTGGTGGAGGACCTGCGCACGCGCAAGCACGCGATGCTGACGATGAGCCAGGCCGCCATCGCGCTGCCCGGCGGCTCGGGGACGCTCGAGGAGCTGCTCGAGGCCATTACGCTCAAGCGACTGGGCCTCTACCTCAACCCCATCGTGCTGATCAACACCCGCGGCTTCTTCACGCCCCTCGTGCAGCTGTTGCAGCACGCCGTCGACGAGCACTTCATGGATCCGCGCCACCTGAAGATGTGGCAGCTCGTCGACACGCCCGAGGAAGTCCTGGCCGCGCTCGAGCGCGCACCGCCCTGGACCCCGGACGCGCGCGCCTTCGCCGCCGTCTGACCCCTCACCCGCCGCCAGGACCCTCCCGCGTTCCGCAAGGGCCACGGCGGTGCAGGAACTGTCCGGCGGCCCGGCGCGGTGAACGCCAGGCCACCCGGCTCAGCTGCGCGTGCAGATCCCTAGGGTCGGTAGGTCGAGTCGATGAAAGCGTCCAGGTCGCGCTTCATCTTGGCGATCGACTGCGGGTTCACGTACATCATGTGACCGGCCTCGTAGTACTTCAACGACACGCGCGCGCCGACTGCAGGCGGCACGCCGAGGTGGTTTATGACGTACTCGGTCGCGGAGAACGGCGTGGCGAGATCGTAGTAGCCGTTCAGCACCAGCACCTTGAAGTTCGCGTCCTTGATCAGGGCTTCGGCCAGGTCCACCCCGGTGTTGACCACCGGCTGCTCGCCATGCGCGGTCCGGTGCTGCCAGTGCCATTTTTCGCCGATCGCGAAGTTGGTGGTGCGATAGGTTGCGCCTTGCCCGAACTTCAGCTCCCCGTGGTAGTAGTCCAGGAACGTCGAAGCGTAGGCGGCGCCGATCGCGGTGAACACCGGGTCATAGTCGGCCTGCTTCTCGAGCGGATCCCAGGTCGGGCCGACGAAGCGCCCGTCCAGGCGTCCGACCGTCTCGCGTCGTGACTTCAGCAGCTCGTGCGTGAATGCGTTCTCCGAGACGCGCAGATTGGCGGCCTTGAGGTACTCGACCGACAGCCCGGTGTATTCATGCAGCTGCTGCGCCACGCTCTCGAGCTCCGCTGCCCCGAGCGCGTCGCCCTTGAGAAGCGCGGTCGCAAACGGGCCCGCGGCATAGGCACGCACCTCGTTCAGGAACGGTTCCAGAGCTGCCGGCTGGTTGGGAATCAGGTGGTGATACCAGGCGACCGCGGCGTACGCGGGCAGGTAGACCGCATAGGGACGGTCATTGCCGGCAAACTCGGCAAAGATGGCCTCGACGTCGGTCGCCACCGATATCAGGATCAGGCCGTTGAAGGCCAAGGCGCGCCGGTTGCGCAGGTAATTGATGATGCCGGCGCCGCGCGTGGTGCCGTAGCTCTCCCCGAGCAGGTACTTCGGCGAGGTCCAGCGCTCATTGTCACTCACGTACTGCGCGATGAAGCGGCTCACCGAGTCGATGTCCGGGTCGACCCCCCAGAACTCATCGTCCTTGTGATCGCAGACGGCGTGGCTGATCCCGGTGCCCACCGGGTCGATCAGCACCAGGTCGCTCTTGTCCAGGAGGCCAAACTCATTGTCGACCGTGCGATAGGGCGCGGCCGGTGTCGGCTGCGGATCGGCGACCACCACGCGCCGGGGTCCGAGCACGCCCATGTGCAGCCACAGCGAGGAAGAGCCGGGACCGCCATTGAAGGCGAAGGTGATGGGACGTGAGCCGGCTTTCGCGTCGCGGCGCGTGTAGGCCACGTAGCCTATGCTGGCGATGGGCTTATCCTCATCGTCGCGGATGATCAGGGTGCCGGCGGTGGCGGTGTAGTCGATCGGCTTGCCGCCCGCGGCGGTGATGCGGTGCTGCGTGACGGAGGTCTCCGCCTTGGGCAGACGCATCCACTGGTCCTTCTTGTCACCCTTGATGTCGATCTTGCACAGCTGCATGAGCTGTGCGCTGCCTGCGGTGGCGGCATCGGGCGACTTGGCGGGTTCATCGGCATGGGCGCCACAAAGGCAGGCCCACAGGGCGGTCAGTGCGAGCGTCAAGACTTTCTTCGGCATCGATCGTTCTCCCTTGCAACAACCGCGCGGCTTATAGCACGGGAGGCCGCCGGCGTGCCTCTTGCGCCGCGCAAAGTCGCGCCGAGCCGTTAGAATCAAACGCCACAGAGCGTTCCGGCGCCCGGCGAGCCCCAATGTCCGAAGTCGAACATCCACGCGCGGTGCGCTCCTTCGTGACGCGGGCCGGCCGTATCACGCCGGCACAGCAGCGCGCGCTCGCCGAGCTGTGGCCCAAGTACGGGCTCGAGTTTTCCGCCCAGCCGCTGGACCTGCGCGCGCTGTACGGGCGGGCGGCCCCCTGCACGATCGAGATCGGCTTCGGCAACGGGGATAACCTGCTGCGGCTTGCGGCCGCGCACCCACAGCGCGACTTCCTCGGTATCGAGGTGCACCGCGCGGGCGTCGGGCGGCTGCTGCTGGCGCTCGAGGCGCGGCAGCTGCGCAACGTGCACATCATCTGCCACGACGCGGTGGAGGTGCTCGCCGCGCAGGTGCCGCCGCTGAGCGTGCAGGAGATCCTGATCCTGTTTCCGGACCCGTGGCCCAAGAAACGCCACCACAAGCGCCGCCTGCTGCAGGCGGCGTTCGTCGCGCTGGCCGCATCCCGGCTCGCGTCGGGCGGGCAGCTGCGCGTCGCGACCGACTGGGAGCCGTACGCGCAGCACATGCTCGAGACCCTCAATGCCTCCGCCGCGCTGGAGAGTCTCGCCCCGGACGGTGGTTTCGTGCCGCGGCCCGGCGAGCGCGAGCCGACACGCTTCGAGCGTCGCGGCGAGCGCCTGGGTCACGAAGTCTGGGATCTCGCCTACCGCAAGCGCACCTGAGCATCAGCCGACGCCGAAGGCCTGGCGCAGGCCATCGAGTACGAACTGCACCGCCAGCGCCCCCAGGATCACGCCCAGCAACCGGCTCGAAACGTTGGCGCCCGTGACCCCGATCACCCGCATGAGGGGCTCCGCCAGCACCATGAGCACGAACGCGATGGCGAGCACGATGAGGACCGCGACCAGGTAGGCGGCGAACAGCGCAGCGTTCGCCTGCAGGTGCAGGGGCCCAAACCACAGCAGGATCGTCGCCAGTGCCCCGGGACCTGCGATGAAGGGAAAGGCCAGCGGAAAAACGGAGATGTCCGCCCGGCGCTTGCTCTCGGCCGCCTCGATCGATGAGGTGCGGGTGCCGGACTCGCGCGCGAACACCATCTCAAGTGACAGCAGAAACAGCAGCATGCCACCGAAAATGCGAAACGCCTGCAGACTGATTCCCATTAGCTCGAGGAAGCTCGCCCCGCCGAGCGCGAACAGCACCAGGATGGCCGCCGCGATGATGACCGCCTTCAGCGCCATGCGCCGCCGGTACTGCGCCGTGGCGCCGGTGGTGAGACCGGAGAACAGCGGAATCAGCGAGATGGGCTCGACCACCACAAAGAAGACGACCAGAAATTTCAGTGGCTGTTCGAACATGGTGCTGTGCGCCAAGAGTTATCAACCTGCGGCCATGCCGTGACCGTGTCCGCTCGTGCTGCTGCGCAGGCAAATAAGCTCTTGAAAGCGTCACGCCCGAGGAGCAACATGAATTGTAGAACGCGCGCACCTCGTGACGCACTTCGGCGTCGGGTCTTGTCCCAGGAGATGGCACTCATGGCGACTCAGCAACCGGGCATCGGCGACTGGTATCGCCTCAACGGCGGCGCCTTGTTCGAAGTGGTCGCACTTGACGACGACGATGGCACGATCGAGATCCAGTACTTCGACGGCACCGTCGAGGAGATGGATATCGAGGACTGGGAAGCGCAGTGGGACGAAGGGACGCTCGAATCCGCGGAAGCGCCCGAGGACTGGAGCGGCTCGGTGGACGTCGAGAACTCCGACGATGCCGCGCGCGGCAGCGGCGCCGACTCGCTCCATGATGACCGCGACCTGCGCGCCAGTTCCCTGGACGGCATCGACCTGTTCGAGTAACGCGCCTAGCGCGGCGCATCCCCCGGCACGCTGACCTCGACGTCGGCGGCCAGCATCACGCAGCCGGCGATAACCCGCAGCGCCACACGCTCGAGTGCCTGGCCCGCGCACGGACCCGCCACGCACAGCCCGGTCGACTTCTCGAACAGGGCGCCGTGCGAGCCGCACAGGATGAGCAGCCCGTCGGCGGTCAAAAAGCGCCCGGGGATCAGATCCAGGGGGTGACCGGCGTGCGGACAGCGGTTCACGTAGCCGTGCACCTCGTGCCCCACGCGCAGCACCAGTCCGCGCAGCGGCCAGCTGCCGCCGCCGATGGTGAAGGCGCGTGCCGCCTGAGGCTCGAGTTCCGCCACGCGGCAGATCACGCGCGTGAGGTCGATGGCCTCCCCGTTCGCGCTCACGCGGCCATCGCGGCGCGCGAACGGTCGAGGGTCTCGATATGCCGGCGCTTCCACCACACCAGCGCCAGCCCCGGCAGCGCGATCACGAAGCTCGCGACGTAGTAGGTGTACCAGCCCCCGTGATCGGCAATCCAGCCCGCGGGGTATCCCAGGCTGTAGCGCGGCAGCAGCGCGAGCGCCGACAGCAGCGCGTACTGAAAGGCGCTGTAGCGGATATCGCACATCGCCATGATGAGCGCCACGAGGGCGATATTGCCCATCGCACCCGCCACGTGCTCGATGATCACCGCGGCCGCCATGATCGGGTAGCTCTTGCCGGCGAGGGCGAGCAGGCAGTAGAGCAGGTTGCTGAGCGCCTGCAGCACCCCGAATGCGAGCATCGAGCGCAACAGGCCCAGTCGCACCATGAGCACCCCGCCCAACACCGACCCGCCGATTGAGCTGACGGTAAAGAGCGCCTTGACGATGGCACCGAGTTCGCGCTTGGAGAAGCCCACGTCCATCATGAAAGGCGTGAACAGCTTGTTGGCGAAGGCGTCACCGACTTTGAACAGCAGCACGACCGATATCAGCGTCAGCGCGCTCGGGGTGGCGAGCAACTCCTTCAGCGGCTCGAACACCGACTCGCTCAGCGAGCGCGGCTGGTAAGTGTTGTGCGTGGAGGGGGCGCGCGCGGTGGCCACGCAGAATGTGAGCATCACCGCCGCCAGAATCAGCAACGCCACGCGCCAGCCGAAGAAGTCAGCCGCCACCAGTGCGAAGGCGGAGGCTGCAAAGGCGGCGGCACGGTAACCTAAGTTCACCGCCGCCGCGGCCAGCCCGCGCTCGCTCGGCAGCGTCACGTCGGTGCGGTAGGCGTCGTAGGCGATGTCCTGGGTTGCCGAGAAGAACACGATGGCCAGCGCGCAGCAGGTGAAGGGCGTGAGCGCATGCGCCGGATCCTGGAGCGCGAACAGCGCGATCGCGGCGGCGAGCGCCAACTGCATGGCGAACATCCAGCCGCGGCGCCGCCCCAGAAACGGCAGCGAGTAGCGGTCGATGAAGGGCGCCCACAGCGGCTTAAGAAGATAGGGCAGTGACACGTAGGTCATCCAGCCGATACGCGTGTTGGAAGCGCCGACGTCCTTCAGCCACGCCTGCAGGGCGCTCTCGGTGATCTGGTTGGGAAAGCCCGATGCCGCCCCGAGCACCAGAATGGCGAGCATCTTCGGCGTTGCCAGGACCTGCAGCAGCCGCGGCCGGGCGCTGACCTGAGGCTCGCTCAAAGTTCGTAATCCATGATGAGCGGCGCGTGATCCGAGAACCGCTGCTCCTTGTAGATGGCTGCGCGGCGTGCCTTGCCCGCGAGCGTGCGGCTGACGACCTGATAGTCGATGCGCCAGCCGACGTTCTTGGCCCGCGCCTGGCCGCGGTTGGACCACCAGGTGTACTGGTGCGGCCCCGGGCATACCTCACGAAACGCATCCACGTAGCCCCCCGGGCCGAATAGCTGGCCCATCCAGGCGCGCTCTTCGGGCAGGAACCCCGAGTTCTTCTGGTTCGCGCGCCAGTTGCGCAGGTCGATCGCCTGGTGCGCGATGTTCCAGTCGCCGCCCAGGATGTAGTGCCGGCGGCGGCGGCGCAGCCGCGCCAGGTGCGGCGTGAAGGCTTCCAGAAAGCGGAATTTCGCCGCCTGCCGCTCCGGACCCGCCGAGCCCGAGGGCAGGTACAGCGACACCACCGACAGGTCCCCCACCTGCGCCTCAAGATAGCGTCCCTCGCCATCGAACTCCCCGACGCCGAAGCCCCGCAGCACGCGCTGCGGCCGGTGCCGGGTGTAGAGCGCCACCCCGGCATAGCCCTTGCGCTGCGCGTCATGGAAAAACGCGTGGTAGCCGGGCAGCTGCACGTCGTGCTCGGCAAGCTGGTGCTCCTGAGCCTTGGTCTCCTGCAGGCAGATGAAATCCGCCCGCTGCCGCCGCAGCCAGCGGAACAGTCCCTTAGCTGCCGCCGAGCGGATGCCGCAGACGTTGACGGTGATGACGCGCATCAGGCAATGATATGCCATGCACCAATACCAGCTCACGTTCATCGATCTGGCCCTGCGGCGCGATGCGCTGCGCTTCGGGACCTTCACGCTGAAGTCCGGGCGCGAGAGCCCCTACTTCTTCAACGCCGGACTGTTCAGCGACGGCGAGGCGGCGCACGTGCTCGGCCAGTGTTATGCCGCAGCCATCGTGCAGGCGCGCCTGGAGTTCGACATGCTGTTCGGCCCGGCCTACAAGGGCATCCCGCTCGCCACCGCGACCGCCGTGGCGCTGGCCGCCGGGCACGCACGCAGCGTGCCCTACGCCTTCAACCGCAAGGAGGCCAAGGCGCACGGCGAGGGCGGTCGTATCGTGGGCGCCGCGCTCAAGGGACGGGTGCTGATCGTGGACGACGTCATCACCGCGGGCACGGCGGTGCGCGAGTCGCTCGAGATCATCCGCGCCGCCGGCGCCACGCCGGCCGGAGTCGCACTCGCGCTCGACCGGCAGGAGCGCGGCGGCGGCCCGTTGAGCGCGGTGCAGGAGGTCGAGCAGCAGGAGGGCCTGCGGTGTGTGAGCATCGTCACACTCGCGGACCTGATCGAAGCGCTGTCGCGCGCGGCCGACGGCCGTGCACGCATTTCTGCCGAACAGCTCACATCGCTCAAGGCCTATCGGCAGCGTTTCGGCGTCGTTTGAGCTTGCCAGCGCCCCATCAGCGGCCGGAAACTATTCATATGTCACCCCGTCCGTTGCTGCGTGCCGTCATTCCCGTGTTGCTGGCCGCGACCGCATTCGCGGCACTGAGCGCCCAGGCCGCCCCGAGCCCGGCGTCGTCCTCCAAGAAAGGCGGCGTCGCCTACAAGTGGGTCGACGAGCAGGGCGTAGTGCACTACGGCGACAACATCCCGCCCCAATACGCGCAGCAGGACCGCACGGTGCTCAACCAGCAAGGCGTCGCGGTCGCGCACATCGATGCGGCCCTCACGCCCGAGCAGGCGGCCGCTGCGGCGCGGAAGAAGGCCGAGGCGCTCAAGCAGCGCCAGCACGACGGCTTCCTGATTTCCACTTACACCTCGGTGGCCGACATCGAGGCGCTGCGCGATGTGCGGCTCGATCAGCTGCGCGGCCAGCGCGCGGCGGCGGATGCGTACGTTGAGAGCCTGCGCTCGCGTCTGGGGTCCCTGCAGGCGCGCGCACTGACCTTCTTACCCTATGCCCCCAATGCGCGACGCATGCCCGATGACGTCGCCGAGAACCTCGTGCGCACGGTGGATGAGATGCGCCAGCAGATCGCATCGCTGACGGCCAAGGCGGAGGAAGAAAAGACCCTGCGGTCGCAGTTCGATGCCGATATCGCGCGCTACCAGGAACTGCACACCATTCACGCCCAGTAGCTGAGCGCCGCTAGGCGCGGCCGGAATGGCCGAAACCGCCCTCACCCCGGGCGCTCGCGCTGAAGTCCTCCACGATCTGCAGCTGCACCTGCACCACCGGCACGACCACGAGCTGCGCGATGCGCTCCCCCGGGCTGACCGTGAAGGGCTGCGCGCTGCGGTTCCAGCACGACACCATCAGCTGCCCCTGGTAATCCGAGTCGATGAGTCCGACCAGATTGCCGAGCACGATCCCGTGCTTATGCCCGAGTCCGGAGCGCGGCAGGATCAGCGCGGCCAGCCCCGGATCCTGCACGTGAATGGCGAGGCCGGTCGGGATGAGTTCGGCACTGCCGGCCGCGAGCACCCGCGGCGCCGCCACGCAGGCGCGCAGATCCAGGCCCGCCGAACCCTCGGTCGCATAGACGGGCAGCGGGAACTCGCCGCCGAGGCGCGCATCGAGGATGCGCACCTTCAGCGCACGCCGTGCCGGAACGGAGGAACTCAAGCGAGCGCCGAGCCGCGCTGGCGCGCGCCGCTGCGGGCGCTGAGTTCCGCGGCGATCAGCGCGATGAGCCCGCGCGCGAGCGTCAGCTTGCTGGCGCGCGCCAGCTCGTGGCGGGCATTGCGGGCGAGCACCACGAGCTGATTGTCCTCGCAGTCGAAGGCCTTATCGTGCCCGACCTCGTTGGCCGCGATCATGTCGAGATTCTTCTTGAGCAGCTTGGTGCGCGCGTTCTGTTCCACCGCTTCGGTTTCGGCAGCGAAGCCCACGACGAAGGGCCGCTCGGCGCGCGCGGCGACCGTCGCCAGCACGTCGATGGTGCGTTCCATGGCCAGGTCGAGTGTCTCGGCGGTCTTCTTGATCTTCTGCTGCGCGGCGCGCGCCGGCCGGTAGTCGGCGACCGCGGCGGTGGAGATGAACACGTCTGTGCCGGGGAGCTCGCGCAATACCGCGTCGAGCATGTCCGCGGCGCTCTCCACGTCGAGGCGCGTGACACCGGCGGGGGTCGCAAGCGTCACGGGCCCCGCGACCAGAACCACGGTGGCACCGGCCTCGCGCGCCGCCTGGGCGACGGCGAATCCCATCTTGCCGGAGGAGCGGTTGCTGATGAAGCGCACCGGGTCGATGTGCTCGCGCGTCGGTCCGGCGGTGATCAGCACGCGCCGGCCGGCCAGAACGCCGCTGCCGGACAAGAGTGCCTGCACCCGTTCGGCGAGATCCGCCGGCTCGAGCATGCGTCCCGGGCCACTCTCCCCGCAGGCCTGATCGCCGGCGCCCGGGCCGAAGATGTGGATGCCGCGTGCGGCGAGCAGCGCGACGTTGGCGCGGGTCGCCGCGTTGTCCCACATCAGGTGATTCATGGCCGGCGCCACCGCGATCGGCGCGGCGGTCGCCAGGCACAGCGTCGCGAGCAGGTCGTCCGCCTGACCGGCGGCCAGGCGTGCCAGAAAGTCCGCGCTCGCGGGCGCAATCAGCACCGCGTCCGCCCAGCGCGCAAGCTCGATGTGTCCCATCGCCGCCTCCGCGGCCGGATCCCACAGCTCGCTGCGCACGCTGCGCCCGGAGACGGCCTGGAAGGTGGCCGCGGTGACGAACTCGCGCGCCGCCGCGGTCATCACCACCTGGACTTCCGCGCCGTGCTCACGCAGACGCCGCACAAGATCCGGACTCTTGTAGGCGGCGATGCCGCCGGTCACGCCGAGAAGGATGCGCTTGCCTTGCATGGAATATTTCCGTTCCGGAAGATTATCGCACCGCGTCGGCCCCGCCGCGCAAACCGGGCGCACATCCGGGGCGGAAAAACCCCAGATTCCGGGCAGTTTGTGCCCCTGCCCTCGGGCCGCGGCCCTCCTTAGACTGACGGCAGTCTTTGCTTAGAAGCACATAGCATGAGCATCCGGCACTGGCCGCCGGGCGAGCGGCCGCGCGAGAAGCTCCTGGAGCGCGGCGCGCACGCACTCTCGGATGCGGAGCTCGTGGCGCTGCTGCTCGGCTCCGGCACGCGTGGCTGCTCGGCGCTGGACCTGGCGCGCGGCCTGCTCACGGACTTCGGTTCGCTGCGCGACCTGTTGAACGCGCAGGCACCGCGCTGCCTCGCGCTCAAGGGGATGGGGCCGGCGCGCTACGCGAGCCTGCAGGCGGCCGTCGAGCTTGCGCGGAGGCACTTCCGCGAGGCGCTGCGGCTGGGTCCGGCGCTCACGGCCCCGGAGACCACGCGCACCTTCCTCTTGGCCCAGCTGCGCGACCGGCCGTACGAGGTGTTCTGCTGCCTGTACCTTGACAATCGCCACCGGCTCATCGCCTTCGAGGAACTGTTCCGGGGCACGATCGACCGCGCCGGCGTGCATCCGCGCGAAGTGCTGCGCCAGACGCTCGCGCACAACGCCGCCGCAGTCATATTCGCCCACAACCACCCCTCGGGGGTTCTCGAGCCCAGCGCGGCCGACGAACTCATCACCCGCCGCCTCAGGGAGGCCCTCGCCCTGGTCGACGTCGGAGTGCTCGATCACTTCATCGTCGGTGACGGCCAGTGCTTCTCGTTCTCCGAGCACGGGCTCATCTGAAGACAGCGGCGGCCTGCGCAGCGGCCTTCGCACCCGGCGGCGCCCCCGGAGCAGCCTTGAGCGCCCCCGCGTCCGCCTGTATCTTGAGATCCCCCCCTAGGGCTGGTATAAAGCCCGGCCCGGGATACCGAGGCGGACGCCCTCCTCGATCCTAAGTCACTGAAATTTCAAGGTTGTTCGTATGTCCCGCGTCTGTGAGATCACCGGCAAGAAGCCGGCTGTCGGTAACCGCGTCTCTCACGCCAACAACAAGAAGCGGCGCCGCTTCCTGCCCAACCTGCATACGCAGCGCTTCTGGGTGGAGACGGAAAAGCGCTGGGTGACGCTGCGGCTGACCACCAGCGGCATGCGTACCGTGGAGAAGAAGGGCATCGACAAGGTCGTCGAGGAACTGCGGGCCAAGGGCCGCAGGATCTAACGCGGCGCGACCCAAGGAGCCACCATGCGCGAGAAGATCAAGCTGCTGTCCACTGCCAATACCGGCCACTTCTACGTGACGACCAAGAACAAGCGGCTGCATCCGGATAAGCTGGAAGTGAAGAAGTTCGACCCGGTGGCGCGCAAGCACGTCGCCTACAAAGAGTCCAAGATCAAGTAATCCGGGGCGCTTGGCGCTGCGAGCGCGTGCCTGAGCTACCCGAAGTCGAAACCACGCGGCGCGGACTCGCGCCGCACGTGCGCAAGCGCCGCATCATCGCGCTCACCGTCTACGAACCCCGCCTGCGCTGGCCGATCGCGCACGGACTGGCGCGCGAGCTGGCCGGGCGC
Organism: uncultured Pseudomonadota bacterium; assembly: GCA_963806375.1. GTDB lineage: Bacteria > Pseudomonadota > Gammaproteobacteria > Steroidobacterales > Steroidobacteraceae > 13-2-20CM-66-19. The sequence goes on along the minus strand of CAWDXW010000003.1, from coordinate 1,593,390 downwards.
CGCATCGAGCAGATCGGCCGCCGCGCCAAGTATCTGCTGCTGCGGCTCGAGCGCGGCACGCTGCTGCTGCACCTGGGGATGTCGGGGAACCTGCGGGCCGTACCGCGCGCCACGCCGCGCCTGAAGCACGATCACTTCGACCTGCTGCTCGATTCGGGACTGGCGCTGCGCTTCAACGATCCGCGCCGCTTCGGGAGCCTCCTGTACACCGCCGATGACCCGCGCCGGCACCCACTGCTGAAACATCTCGCGCCCGAGCCCTTCGCCACGGCCTTCGATGCGGACTACCTGTGGCGCGTCACCCGCGGCCGTCGCGTGGCGCTCAAGCAGCTCATCATGAACAGCCGCCTGGTCGTGGGAGTGGGCAACATCTATGCGAGCGAAGCGCTGTTCCGCGCACGCCTGCGGCCGCAGCGGCGCGCCGCCACGCTGACGCGCGCCGAGAGCGCGCGCCTGGTGAGCGCCATCCGCACGGTGCTCAAGCTCGCCATCCGCGCCGGCGGCACGACGCTGCGCGACTATCGCGGCGCCGATGGCGCGCCCGGCTACTTCCGCCAGCGGCTGTACGTGTACGAGCGCGCCGGCAAGCCCTGCCGGCGCTGCGGCACGGCGGTGCGCGCCCTCACCCAGGGGCAGCGCTCCAGCTATTATTGCCCGGGTTGCCAGCAGTAGCGTGCGCCGCACGCGCGGAGCATCCCCATGAGCCGCCACATCCAGCGACATCTTGCCAGCACCGATGCCGTCATGGCCGCGCTGATCGGCACGGTCGGCGCCTATGCCCTCGAGGCGCCCGAGGACATCCCGCCGTTTCAGGCGCTCGCGCAGGCGATCGCGCATCAGCAGCTCAACGGCACGGCCGCCAACACGATCCTGCGCCGCCTGACCGAGTCGTGCGGCGGCGGTCGCTTCCCCTCGCCGCAATGCGTGCTCGCGGCCCCGGTCGCGAGCCTGCGCGCCGCCGGCTTCTCCTTCGCCAAGGTCGCCGCACTCAAGGACCTGGCGGCGAAGACGCTGCAGCGCGTGGTGCCCGCCCACGCCGAGCTCGTCGCGCTGACCGATGAGCAGATCATCACCCGCCTGACACAGGTGCGCGGCATCGGCCGCTGGACGGTGGAGATGCTGCTCATGTTCCGCATGGGCCGGCCGGATGTGCTGCCGGTCGATGACTTCGGCGTGCGCGCGGGCTTCAGGGCCGCCTATGGCCTGCGCTCGCTGCCGCACCCGAAGGTGCTCGCCGCTTACGGAGAGCGCTGGAAGCCCTATCGCAGCGCGGCGGCCTGGTACCTGTGGCGCGCGCTGGAACTGCAGCGCGCGGGCACCCTGCCCGCGCCGGCCGAGCGCATCCGGCTGCCACGGCTGCCGAGGCGCCGCCGGCGCGCGGCGGCGGCGCGCACGCGGCGTAAGCCGGCGCCGGCGGCACCGCGGCGGGCCGCGAAGCGCGTCAGGCGGAAAGTGCGCTCGCGCGCGCGTAGGTGATGCGCAGCAGCGGCTGATCGCGCCGCGGCTGCAGGTCCGCGGGTCGCTGCTGGCGCTCGAGGTCGTAGCAGACGGTGAGCTCATCGCCGCGCAGCTCGTAGACGGCCAGCATGGTGCGCCCGGCGTAGGGGCCGGCCTCGCCCATGATGTCCATGGCAGGCGGTGAGCGCGCTTCGTCCAGCCGGTAATGCCCCCGATCGACCACCTGGTTGCTGCGGTCGATGATGCGGTAGCCACCTCCCTGCAGCAGCAGGTAGCGCACCCGCAGCTCCTCGACGCGCAGTGCACTGGCGGCCACGCTGGCCGCGATCGGCACCCACGCGCCCTCGAGCGCGGGACCCGGTGGTGCGGGGGCGGACGGCGTCGCCATCTAGGGCCGCCGCTGCTTCTTCAGCTCCACCTCCACGATCGGGTGCACGAACTGGCGCACGTCGCCGCCGAGTACGGCAATCTCGCGCACCAGCGTGGAGGAGATGAAGGTGAAATGTTCCTGCGGCGTGAGGAACACGGTCTCGAAATTGCGATCCAGATGCCGCGACATGTTGGCGAGCTGAAACTCGAACTCGAAGTCCGACACGGCGCGCAGGCCGCGCACGATGACCGAGCCCTGGTGTTGGCGCGCGAAATCGACCGTCAGCCCCGCATAGCCCTGCACGCTCACGTTCGGCATGTCCCCGAGCACCGCGCGTGCCAGCTCGACGCGCTTATCGAGCGAGAACATCGGGGTCTTGTGGGTATTGGCGGCGATCGCGACGATCACGGAATCAAAGATGCCCGCCGCGCGGCGCACCAGATCCTGGTGTCCGTTCGTAATGGGATCAAAGGTGCCGGGGTAGACGGCGTTGCGTTTCATGTCAAGTCAGACGGGCGCGCCAGAGTACGCGTACAGATAATAACCGACCTCGCCGGCCTGCTTGGCCTTAAGGGGGCTAAACGCGCCCGGCAGCTCCGGCTCGCCGGCGCGGGCCGGCGATTCGACGTAGATCCGCGCCTGCGGCAGCAGCCAGCCGCGCTCCGCCAGCCGGCGCGCTGCGCTGACCAGCAGTTCCGACCCGAACGGCGGGTCCAGAAACACCACCCCGAAGGGCTCAGGGACGCGGTTGAGAAACTGCAGCGCATCCGCGCATTCGACCTCCCCGCCGCTGGCCTGCCACTCGGCCACGCGCGCGCACAGCTCACGCGCGGCCACCGGGTCGCGTTCGATGAATTTCACGTGCGTCGCCCCGCGCGACAGCGCCTCGAGTCCGAGCGCGCCACTGCCGGCAAACAGGTCCAGGCAGCGTGCCCCGCTTGTGCGCGTCCCGAGCCAGTTGAACAGCGTCTCACGCACGCGGTCGGGGGTCGGGCGCAGCTCGGGGCGGTCCGGGAACCGCAGCTTCCGGCCGCGCCAGGTACCGCCGATGATGCGCAGCACGCGGGCACTCGCGCCACGGCGCGGCGGCGTGCGGGGGCGTACATGCGACTTGCCGGCAGAGCCCAAGTGAGATCACTCCCGTGGCCGCACGCGCCACCTTGCCACTGTTCTTCCCCTAAGCGTAACCTAGCTTGTCTCGTCCATAAGCGAAGCGCTTAAAAGCAGCACCGGCAGGAGGGGATGCGGCCGGTGAGCCACGGCATAAGAACCGCAGGTGGTTCGCGTCGATAGCTCGTGAAAATGAAGCCGCGGCTCCGGGCTGTGCGTTCGGGAGCGCAGCGGCGACGGCTTGGGGGGGGTTGCAGCGATATGAAGAGACTTGTCGCAACTGGCATCGTCGCGGCCACCGTGCTGCTGGGGGCCTGCTCCGGCGGCGGATACGGCTCGGTGGGGCCCGGGAATACCGACAGCGGCAATCTCCCCGGCGGCGGCACGCCCCCGCCTGCGCCTACCGCAAGCACGGCACTGTTCCAGGTCAACGCCGGCGTGCTGCCCTACCCGACGGACCTGTACTTCGCCGGCTCGACCGACGGCACGATCAATATCCAGCCGCCCAATCCGGTGATGCCCAACCAGGCGGCCATCAACGGGCTCGACGGTTTCTCCACCACCGCGGTGATCCGCGAGAACTTCGGCGGCGCGCTCGACCCGACCAGCTTCACCGCCGCCTCGGTCCTCGTCGTGCCGGTGGTGACCGACAACCTGACCAAGGCGACGATCGGCGTCGCCGGCGCCCCGCTGACGCTCGGCGTCGACTATTCGGTCGGTCCCGGCGAGGAGCTCAACGGCATCGGTGCCACGATCCTCGAAATCAAACCGCTGCATCCGCTCCTGCCCAGCACCTGCATCCAGAACGGCCAGTTCCTGGGCGCGAACTGCAAGACCGGCAACGGCTACCTCGTCATCCTGACCAACGGCATCAAGGACACCAAGGGAAACCCTGCGGTGCCCGACAACGACTACGCCACGATCAAGCAGGCCCTCGCCGCCGGCGGCGCCACCTGCCCGAGCATCACCAACGCGACGCTGAACGGGGTGTGCCAGCTCACCGGCGCGCAGCTGCAGATCGCCCAGGCGATCGGCGTGAATCCGGCCAACATCGTGCTCACGTTCAGCTTCACCACCGAATCCACCCTCGATACGCTGCAGCTGGTGTCCGCCACCACCGCGGCGCAGACGCTGGCGGTGCAGCATCCGCCGGGCTTCACCACCGCGGCTATCCCGGGACTGGGCCTGCCGGGTCATGCGGATGTGTACGTCGGCGTGCTCACCGTTCCTTACTACCTCAGCAAGAGCGCACCGCTCACCGAGTATTGGCACGCGCCACCGTTTCCGTTGGACACCACCAGCACGTTGGTGACGCGCTTTAATCCGCTGCCGGCGCCGACGCAGACGCTGCAGATCCCGGTCCTGGTCACCGTGCCGAACGCGAGCTCGGCCCTCGGCGCGACGCCGCCGCCGGGCGGCTGGCCCGTGATGATCTTCCAGCACGGCATCACCCGCAGCCGCGAGGACCTGTTCGGCGTGGCCGACTCGTTCGCGGATTCCGGCTACGTCGTAGTCGCCATCGACCTGCCCCTGCACGGCGTGACCAATATCAGCGACCCGCTGTACGCCGCCGGCGCGAATCCGCTGTACACCGGTCTGGGGCTACCGGCCGGCGGTTCGATCGAGCGCACCTTCGACCTCGATGTCGAGAACAACGCCACCGGTCAGGCCGGCGCGGACGGGCAGATCGATCCGTCAGGCTCGCACTTCATCAACCTGACGAGCGTGCTGACCTCGCGCGACAACCTGCGCGAGGGTGTTGCCGATCTCATCGCGCTCACGCGCACGCTGCCGCAGCTGAACCTCGGCGCCGCCGGCGGCATCAACCCCGCCGGCATCCATTACCTCGGCCATTCCCTCGGCGCCATCGTCGGCGGCGTCTTCATGAGCGTGATCCCGCCGACCGAGATCGGCACCGCGACGCTCGCCATGCCCGGTGGTGGCATCGCCGACCTGCTGCGCGAGTCCCCCACCTTCGCCCCGCAGATCAACGCGGGCCTCGAGGCCCAGGGGGTGTTCCCCGGCACCACGATCTACGAGCAGTTCTTCCGCGATGCGCAGACCGCGGTCGACTCCGGCGATCCGATCAACTTCATCGCTTACGCGACCGCGGCGCATCCGATTCACCTGCTCCAGGTCGTGGGCAGCGGTACCTCGCTTCCCGACCAGGTGGTGCCGAACGTGGCCACGCAGCGCCTCATCACCGCCTCGGCCTATCTGCCCGCCCCCGCCACCGCCACCGCGCTCACGCAACTCGGCGCGGCCGCCCCCGGGCCACAGGTCAACCCCGCGGGCTTCCGTGCCTTCGTCAACTTCACCGCCGGCAGTCATGGCTCGATCATCGATCCGACAGCCAGCCTGGCGGTGACCGAGGAGATGCAGCTCGAGGCACTCACCTTCAGTGGCCAGCCGGTGCCGGCCGTGCCCTTCCCGGCGACCCCGGCGGGGACCACGATCCTCATCGGCAATCCCACGGTGATCCAGCCCTAGACGGCACCGGGTTGCGCGTACCCAAAGATGCGGCGCGGCCTTAGACGGCCGCCCTGCTCCTTTGGCCGCTACAATGCCGCCCTGATGTTCCGCCGAGCCACCGAAACCGCCCCCGACGAGCGCCCGGGATTCCTGCGCCGCCTGCGCAACCGCCTGAACCGCGGCAATTCCTGGCTCACCGCCGACCTCGCCGACCTGCTGCGCGGCCGCCAGATCGATGCGGCCATCCTCGATGAGCTCGAGACGCGGCTGATCAGCGCCGACGTCGGCGTGGAGGCCAGCGCGCGCATCCTCGAGGAGCTGCGCCGGCGCGTGGCGCGCAAGGAACTCACCGATGCGGCGGCGCTCATCCGCGCGCTGCGCGCCAGCATCGTGCAGATCCTCGCGCCCTGCGCCCAGCCCCTGGTCATCGATGCCAGCCGCCGCCCGTTCGTGATCCTGGTCGTGGGCGTGAACGGCTCGGGCAAGACCACCACCATCGGCAAGCTCGCCGCGCGCTGTGCCCGTGACGGGCAGAGCGTGCTGCTGGCGGCCGGCGACACCTTCCGCGCCGCCGCGATCGAGCAGCTGCAGGTGTGGGCAGAGCGCTCCGGCGCCGCCTTCGCCGCGCAGCAGCCCGGCGCCGACCCCGGCGCGGTGGTGTTCGATGCACTGCAGGCAGCCCGGGCCCGCGGCTGCGACGTACTGCTCGCCGATACCGCCGGGCGCCTGCACAGCCAGTCGCACCTGATGGAAGAGCTGAAGAAAGTGCGGCGCGTACTGTCACGGGTGGACGCTTCCGCCCCGCACGAGGTGCTGCTGGTGCTCGATGCCAACCAGGGCCAGAACGCGCTCGCCCAGGCCCGCCAGTTCAAGGAGGCGGTCGGCGTCACCGGGCTGGTCCTCACCAAGCTCGACGGCACCGCCAAGGGCGGCATCGTGATCGCCATCGCGCAGCAGCTGGGTATCCCGATCCGCTATATCGGCATCGGCGAAACGAGCGAGGACTTTGGCGAGTTCGACGCGGAGGCGTTCGCCGCTGCGCTGGTCGAGGGGCCGCAGGCGCGCGCCGGTGAGGAGGCAGGCGCCGCATGATCGTCTTCGAGCGCGTCAGCAAGCGCTACACCAACGGCCGCGAGGCACTCACCAACGTGAGCTTCAACATTCACAACGGCGAGATGGTGTTCCTCACCGGCCGCTCGGGCGCCGGCAAGAGCACGGTGCTCAAGCTCATTGCGCTGCTCGAGCGTCCGACGCGGGGCACCGTGCTGGTGAGCGGCCGCAACACCCAGGCGCTCAAGGCGCGGCACATCCCCGCCTTCCGCCGCAACATCGGCATGGTGTTCCAGGACCACAAGCTCCTCGCCGACCGACCGGTCTACGACAACGTGGCCCTGCCGCTGGCGGTGGCGGCCACGCCGCTCAAGGAGATCGACAAGCGCGTGCGCGCAGCGCTCGATCAGGTGGGACTGCTGGGCAAGGAGCGCGTGCTGCCCCTGGAGCTCTCGGTCGGCGAGCAGCAGCGCGTCGGCATCGCGCGCGCCGTGGTGAGCAAGCCCGCGCTGCTGATCGCCGATGAACCGACCGGGAACCTCGACCCGGACCTGTCACTCGAGGTGATGCGACTGTTCCGGCGCTTCCAGGATGTGGGTGTGACCGTGGTGGTCGCCACGCACGACCTGCACATCGTGCGCGAGTTCGGCGAGCGAGTGATCACGCTCGAGAACGGCTCGCTGCAGGGCGACCCGCCGGTCGATCCGCTGCCGTCGCTGGTGGCAACCCGGTGAACCTCGGCCACCTGCAGGCACTGCTCGGGGCGCTGGGGCGCCTGGCGCGCAGCCCGCTGGCGACGCTGCTGACGCTGCTGGTCATCGCGCTGGCGCTGGTGCTGCCGGCGGCGCTGAAACTGTTCGTGGCCAACGCGCAGGCGGCCACTGGCAATTTCGCCAGCGCCGTGGATATCTCGGTGTTCCTCAAGACCGACGTCCCGCTGCTGAAGGCGCAGCAGCTGGCGCAGAACGCCAGGGCCCGCAATGACGTGGCCGGCGTCACGCTCATCCCTGCGGACAAGGGCCTCGAGGACTTCCGCACGTACTCGGGCTTTGGGGATGCACTCGCCGCGCTCAAGGAAAATCCCCTGCCGCACGTGCTGCACGTGCGCCCGCGCGCCAGCGCGAGCTCTGCGGCGGCGCTCGAGTCGCTGCGCCGCTATTTCGTGGCGTGGCCGGAGGTAGACCTGGTGCAGGTCGACTCGGAATGGGTCATGCGCTTCAACGCCATCCTCGAGGTACTGCGGCGGGTGTTGTTCATCGCTGCAGCGCTTCTCGGCGTCGGCGTGCTCGCGGTCATCGGCAATACCATCCGGCTCGAGATCCAGGCGCGGCGCGCGGAGATCGAGGTCACCAAGCTCGTGGGAGGTTCGAACGCCTTCGTGCGCCGGCCCTTCCTGTATGCGGGGGTGCTGTACGGACTCGGGGGCGCGCTGCTGGCGTGGGCGACCCTCGCCGTCGTGCTGCTGATCCTGCGCGAGCCGGTTGCCAGCCTCGCCCGCCTCTACGGCAGCCGTTTCGAGCTGCAGGGACTGGCGCCCGAAGACGTGGCGGTGCTGCTCGGGGCGGGCTTCGTGCTGGGCTGGCTCGGCGCCTGGATCTCCGCCGCGCGCCACCTGCGCAGCATCGAGCCGCGCGCCTGAGGGCGCCGCGCGGGATCTGGGTCTTGGCTGCGGGCGGCGGCGCCGCGGGTCTTCAGGTGCTAGCGGGCAGTACGCCGCGGGAGGCGAGCGTCGTCTCCATCCAGCGGCGAATGCGGCGGGCGTCGGCCACGCGGGTGCGCTTGCCGTAGGAATTCAGCAGCACGATCACCACCGTGCGCGCCTCGATCACGGTCTGCATGACCAGGCAGCGGCCGGCCTCGGCGATGTAGCCGGTCTTCTGCACCACGATGTTCCAGTCCGACTTGCTCACCAGCGAGTCGGTATTGCGGAACTGCATCGGCCGGCGGCCGACCTGCACGACGTAGTCGCTGTCGGTCGAGTACTCGCGGATCGCGGGCACCTTGGCGGCGGCGATGACCAGCTTGGAGAGGTCCTCGGGGCTGGCGACGTTCTCATCGGACAGGCCGGTCGGCTCGACGAAGCGCGCGCTCGTCATGCCCAGCTCGCGCGCCTTGGCGTTCATGGCGATCACGCAGGCGGAGACGCCGCCGGGATAGTTGCGCCCCAGGGCATGGGCGGCGCGGTTCTCGGAGGACATCAGCGCCAGGTGCATCAGGTCGGCGCGCGTCAGGCGCGTCCCGGGCGAGAGGCGCGAGGCGGATCCCTTGCCGAGGCTGCGGTCATCGTCACTGACGGTCAGCACCTCATCGAGCGGCTGACCGGCATCGATGACGACCAGGGCGGTCATGAGCTTGGTGATCGAGGCAATCGGCATGGCCACGTCCGAGTGGCGCGAATAAAGTACCGCCGAGTGGGTGGTGTCGAGCACCAGAGCGGCAGAGGAGCTCAGCACCGGCTCGCCGGGGGCACCGTGGCGCGCGTAAGTCACCGGCGTGCCGGCGCGCGCTCCCGCAGCGGCGGCGAGCGAGGTAGCCCAGCACAGGCCGAGTGCTGCCGTCGTAACTAACCAGCGTCCCTGATTCATCGACCCCTGAGCCTCATCGTTAGTGCGTGAATGACTCTATCAAAACATGCCTTATGTCACGCATACGTGACGTACTTTTAAGTTTTCACGCGTGTTAGGTCAAGCAATAACACGAATTTCCCGCTTTCAGGACGCTTGCAGTCATAACGCGACCCGCGCGTGATGCAGTCGACGGGCCGCGCCACGCAGTGTCAAACCGACCCCGGCGGCGGCGCTTCAGGGCGCTGCGTGCGGCCACAGCCAGCCAAAGGTGCCGGCGGTCAGCGCCGCGTAAATAAGCGCGTCGAAGCATCCCTTGAACGTCGCCGACCAGGGGCGCCTGAACCAGATCGAGTTCTGCAGCAGCGCGAGCGCATAGCCCATGAACGAGGCGGTGAGCACCACCTTGAACACCCGCAGGTACGGCGTCCCGGCCGGCAGGGTGTGGGCGCCGAGGAGGGCGACGAACACCCCAACGATCAGCAGGTACACGAACCACAGTGCGAGCGGCCGGCGCATCGACAGCGGGCCATTGGGCAGGATGCTCAGCATCGCCACCGGTCCCTCGTTCATGCGCTGGGCAAATTCCGGCGATTTGCGCTCCTTCGGAGCGCACCACGGCAGCATGTACTCCCCGGGTGCAAGGTTGAGGGGTCGCAGTGCGCCGGCCACCTCCGCCTCGTGTGCCACGCCCTGGAAATCGTTCCGGTGCCACAAGGGCGCCATGTGGATTACCGAGCTCGCAATGAACACGAACATGGCCGCCAGCACGATTGGTAGCCACAGCGATGCGACGCTGACCATGGAAGCCTCCCCCCGTTCGTTATCGGTGTTATCGAGCGTGCCCGCAGGCGGCGCGCCGGACTTTACGCCCAAACCTGCCCCGGCCCCAATGGGTCCATTGGAGGGTACTTCGAAGCGCCTGGCCGGGTCCGACCCCCGGGAGTCGCCTGCGCCTCGGTGCGACTGTTTTCAAGGTTAAGTTCAAGGTTTCACCCTCCAATGGGCTCCCGGAGCCCCTCCTTTGGGGGGATTCGGACCCCGCGTAGCGGCGCGCAAGCTATTGTTCGACAAGGCGTTAGCGCGGGCGTAGCCGGGAACTTCCGGACCCTTTAGCACTCAAAGGTGGTGACTGCTAGAATGCCGATCCAATCCACGGGAGATCCGATGACTGCAGGTACCGCAATCGTCACCCGCCTGGGTGACCACTCGCTGGCCGGGCCGCTGGGAAGCCTCGATGCTTACCTTGACCGGGTCGGCCGCATTCCCGTTCTCACGCGCGAGGAAGAGCGCGAGCTCGCCGAACGCTTTCGCAAGCAGGAAGATCTGGACGCCGCCCGCAAGCTGGTGCTCTCGCACCTGCGGTTCGTGGTGCACATCGCCCGCGGCTACAGCGGCTACGGTCTACCGGTCGGAGACCTCATCCAGGAGGGCAACGTCGGGCTGATGAAGGCGGTCAAGCGCTTTGACCCCTCGCTCAACGTGCGCCTGGTTTCCTTCGCGGTTCACTGGATCCGCGCGGAGATCCACGAGTACGTGCTGCGCAACTGGCGGCTGGTGAAGATCGCCACCACCAAGGCCCAGCGCAAGCTGTTTTTCAATCTGCGCCGGATGAAGAAGAACCTCGCCTGGCTCTCAGCCGAGGAAACCGCCGCCGTGGCGCGTGACCTGGGCGTGACCGAGAGCGAGGTCACCGAAATGGAGAAGCGCCTGGCGGCGCGCGACCTGTCCTTCGACCCGACCCCGGAGTCGGACGAGGAAGAGGTGTACAGCCCGGCGGCCTATCTGCCCTCACCCGATGCGGATCCGGCCGAGCAGGTCGAGAGCGCCGAGAGCAGCGAGGATGACTCGGACCGCCTGCACCAGGCCATGGAGCGCCTGGACGCGCGCAGCCGAGAGATCGTACAGCGTCGCTGGATGACGGACGACAAGGCCACGCTGCACGAGCTCGCCGACAAGTACGGCGTCTCGGCGGAGCGTATCCGCCAGATCGAGTCGAGTGCCCTCGGCAAGCTGCGTGGCCTGATGGCGGCGGCCGCCTAGCGTAAAGAAACCCGGCCCGCCGGGCCGCGGAGCCTTGCTCTGCGCCCGGCAGGGACGGTAGCGTTGCCGCAATGCGCAGCGTCAGCGACTGGCTCGCCGAGTACGGCACGAGCCACCAGCACCCCACCAACAAGCTCCTGCACTGGATCTGCGTGCCACCGATCGTGCTCGCCGTCATGGGTTTTCTGTGGTCGCTCCAGGTGCCTGCAGGCTCCGCGTCCCCGTGGGTCAACGGCGCGACCCTCGTCAGCCTGGCCGCACTCCTTTATTACCTCGCGCTGTCGCCCCGGCTCGCCGCGGGCCTCGTCCTCGCCTTCGCGGCACTGCTGCTGTGTACGCGCGCGCTTGCCGCGCTGCCGTGGCCCCTGTGGGCGACCTCGCTCGTCATCTTCATCGTCGCCTGGATCGGCCAGTTTGTCGGCCACGCGATCGAGGGCAAGCGCCCTTCGTTCTTCAAGGATCTGCAGTTCCTGCTGATCGGGCCGCTGTGGCTGCTTGCGGCGGCGTACCGGCGGCTGAACGTGCCGTACTGAACGCGCGCCGCGGCGCGGGGCCGGCTAAGGCGGCGCGCAGGCGGCGGCCGGTGAACGCGACAGCAGCCCCGCGAGCACGATAACGAGCGCGCCGGTCAGCAGATTCCAGGTGAGCATCGCGGCGCCCAGCAGGGCGAGCAGCAGTGCGCTGCACAGGGGCGTCGCGTACGCCATCACCGCCAGCAGCTGGCGGTCGCCGCGCCGGAAACCCTGATCCCAGACGAAGTTGCCGAGTCCGAGGGCAACGGTGCCGGAGATCACCGAGGCGATGAGCGCGCTGGCATCTGGCCGGACCGTCGGCTCGAGCAGCCCGTGCAGCAGCGCGCACAGCAGCGTCGCGACGGCGCAGCCGCGCGCGAGCAGATAGCCGGTGGGCGCCTTCCACAGCAGCCGAAAGACGCAGTACCCGGCCCACAGCGCACCGCTGAGCACCGCGAGCATCACCCCGCTCAGCGACAGCGCGATATGCCCGTCCCACAGGAGGATCGCTGCGCCGACGAAGCCCAGCGCCAGTCCCAGCCCCTGGCGCGCGCGCAGCCGGAACACTCCGACGGCGGCCCCCATGAGCGCGATCATGACGGGCCACAGATAGGCGAGGAGATTCACCTGCGCCGCGGGCAGTCGGTGCGTGGCCAGTAGAAAGCACAGGTCCCCGCCGGCGAGTGCCGCCGCGTACACCAGCGCCGGCACCCAGCCGCGCAATCCCCGCGGGGCGGGCTCGGCGCCGTCGCCGGCCAGGGCGTGCAGCACCGTGAAGCTCAGGAAGCCGCACAGGAACATGAGCGTGAGGGTCTGAAGCGGCGGCACTGCGGCGGTGCGGATCGCGAGCGCGGGCCACAGCGCCCACAGCGGGATCGCCAGTCCCCCGACCGCCGTCCACTGCAGCGGTGAGAAGCCGCGCCGCAGCGCGGGCGCCTGGGTGGAGTGCGCGAAGAAGACGGCGGTGCCGGACATGGATCTGCGTGCCTTTCTGGGCCGGATCGTGGGCGAAGAGGCTGGCGCGAGTTTAGCCGGCCGCGGGCGCGGCCTCACCCGCCGCCTCGCGCACCGCCGCGGTCACCGCCTCGTGGACGGCCTTTTCCAGCGGGTCGGGCACCAGTTCATCCCCGCGCGCCAGCGCCGCGATCGTGTCGGCGGCGGCCATGAGCATCGCGTCCGAGAACGCGCGCGCGTCAGCCTCGAGCGCACCCTTGAACAGCCCGGGGTAGGCGAGCAGGTTGTTGATGCCCTTGCCGTCGGCGGCGAACGCGGCGCCCTGCGCGCGCGCCACCAGCGGCTCGATCTCCGGGTCGGGGTTCGAAAGCGCGAGGATCACCTGCCCCGGGCGCACCCATTGCGGGCGAATGAGCCCCTTCACGCCCGTGGTCGCGATCACGATGTCGGCGTGCTGCATGAGCCCTTCGAGCGTCGTGCCCTCCCCGCCGAGGGACTCGAGGCGCGCCACCGCGGCCGGGTTACGGTCGGTGCCGAGGATGTGCTTCACCCCGTAGGCACGCAGCAGACGTGCGATGCCGGTGCCGGCGGCCCCCAGTCCGATCTGGCCGACGGTGCTGGCGGCGAGATCGTGGCCGGAGTAGCGCGCCGCGTTTTTCAGGGCCGCCAGCGCCACCACCGCGGTGCCATGCTGGTCGTCGTGCATCACCGGCTTCGCCAGGCGCTGCCGCAGCGCCTGCTCGATCTCGAAGCACTCGGGCGCGGCAAAGTCCTCGAGCTGGATGGCGCCGAAGGAGGATTCGATCGCGAGCACGGTCTCCACCACGCGCGCCGGCCGCGTCTCATTGATGAGGATCGGCACGCCGTTGATGCCGACGAGTTCGGCGAATAGCGCCGCCTTGCCTTCCATCACCGGCAGGCCGGCGAGCGCGCCGATGTTGCCGAGCCCGAGTACCGCGGTGCCGTTGGTGATGATGGCGACGGTGCGCGCGAGCGCGGTGTACTCGCGGGCCGCCCGCGGGTCCTTGTGGATCGCCAGACACACGCGCGCGACGCCGGGGGTGTAGACATCGCGCAGCACCTGGCGCGTATTGATCGGCAGGCTTGCGACCGTGCTGATCTTGCCGCCGCGGTGGCGGTTGAAGACGCGATCGGACTTGCCCACGAAGCGGGCGATCGGCAGCGCGGCGATGCGCTCGTAGAGCGAGCGGTCGGCCTCCTCATCCATCTCGAGCGTGATCTCCCAGAGCGTCTTGCCCTGGTCGCGGCGCAGTGCCGTGAGGTGCTCGATGGCGAGTCCCGCATCCGCGATGACCTGCAGCACGCGCGCCAGACTCCCCGGCTGGTGCACGGTCTCGATGAGGAGAATTTCGGGGATTTTCATGATCTGCAAGGGTTGCACGAACCGCCGCCCGCCACGCCACCGTCGCTACTGCGGGGCGCGGATGCCGCACCGCCGGATACCCGCTATCATGCGCGCCCTCTGAGGCGGCGCGCGCCGCCCTTAAGGTTATCCACAGGAGATTGCCGTGGCCGCACCCCCCCAACCTGGCGCCGCCAAGACGGCCGCTGCCGCGATCGATCCGCTGGATCTTTACGACGTGCGCGGCATGCTGACCGAAGAGGAACGCCTGGTGCAGGACTCGGTCGCCCGGCTGGTGGACGCCGAAGTGCTGCCCGTCATCCGCAAGGCCTTCGAGGAGCACCGCTTTCCGAAGGAGCTGGTACCGCAGCTGGCGCAGCTGGGGCTGCTCGGCTCATCGATCCATGGCTACGACTGCGCTGGACTGAGCGCGGTGTGCTACGGGCTGATCTGCCAGGAACTCGAGCGCGGCGACTCTGGCATCCGCAGCTTTGTCTCCGTGCAGTCCTCGCTATGCATGTACCCGATCTTCGCCTTCGGCTCCGAGGAGCAGAAGCGCCGCTACCTGCCGCGCATGGCGCGCGGCGAGCTCATCGGCTGCTTCGGGCTCACCGAGCCACACGGCGGCTCCGATCCCGCCAACATGAAGACCCACGCCAAGAAGCGCGGCGGGGAATGGGTGCTGAACGGCTCGAAGATGTGGATCACCAACGGTGCGATCGCCGGTCTCGCCGTGGTGTGGGCGATGAGCCCGGAAGGCATCCGCGGGTTCCTCGTGGAGCAGGGCTCTCACGGCTTCTCCGCGCCTGAGATCCAGCACAAGTTCTCACTGCGCGCATCGGTAACCTCGGCGCTGTTCTTCGACAACGTCGTGGTGCCCGAGGAGCGCGTGCTGCCGGGCGTCATCGGGCTCAAGGGCCCGCTGTCGTGCCTGACGCAGGCGCGCTACGGCATCGCCTGGGGCGTCATCGGGGCGGCGCAGGCCTGCCTGAAGGAACTCATCGAGTACACCGCGACCCGTACGCTGTTCGGGCGTCCGCTGGCGCAGAACCAGATGATCCAGGCGCGTCTGGCGGATATGTCGCGGCGCATCACCACCGCGCAGCTGCTCGCCCTGCAGCTCGGCCGCATGAAGGACACGGGCACCATGCAGCCCGCGCACGTCTCGCTCGCCAAGTGGAACAACTGCCGCATGGCGCTTGATGTGGCACGCGACTGCCGCGACATGCTCGGCGGGGCCGGCATCAGCGCCGAATTCGCACCCATCCGCCACATGCTCAATCTCGAGAGCGTGGTGACCTACGAGGGCACCGAGACGATCCACCAGCTGACGATCGGCCGCCAGCTGACCGGACTCAACGCATTCTAGTGGCGGGCGGCGGGGCATCGAGCAGGTCAGCGGTCACCACCCGGCGCAGCGGGCCGCCGTTTTCGAGCGACGCGAACGGGTCACAGGTCGCGAGCGTGGCGTCGGCTGCCGATTTCAGCCACAGGCTCCCCGCCCGCTCGGCGCCCGCCGCGCCCGCATCCGCGGGCGGCCAGACGACGCCGAGGGCGAGGAGCGCCGCGAGCGCGAGCCAGTTGGCGAGCTTGCCCCAGAGGTCCAACGCGCCGGCCGGCGCCTGAGACTGCGTACGCATGGTGTGATCTCCCGTGTTGGATGAGCGTGCGGGAGTATTTCGCGGCCCGCGGGCGGCACGGCGCGGGCGCGATGGTGCTGCGACGAGGAAAAATTGTGGCGCATTGTGGCGGCGCGGCTCCCTTTAACCACGCGTGCGCAGCCTGTAGCCTTGTCCGCCATGAAGCGCCTGATAGCCATCGTGGAGGACGAGCCAGCCATCCGCGACAACTACGCCGCGGCCTTCACGCGCGAGGGCTACGCGGTGCGCAGCTACGCCAACCGTGCGCAGGCGCTTGAGGCCTGCGGCGCGCGCCTGCCGGATCTGGCGGTCATCGACATCTCGCTCGAGGACGAGCCGGAGGGCGGCTTCGAGCTGTGCCGGCAACTGCGCGCACTGTCGGCCGAGCTACCGATCATTTTTCTGACGGCGCGTGACAGCGAGCTCGATGCCGTGTCGGGCCTGCGGCTGGGTGCGGATGACTTTCTCACCAAGGACCTGAGCCTGCCGCACCTCATCGCGCGCGTGAACGCACTGTTCCGGCGCGTGGAGGCGCTGCGCCGCCCGGCGGCCGCGGAGCAGATGATCCGCCGCGGCGCGCTCGCGCTGGACGCCGAGCGTATGACCGTGCAGTGGGACGGCCGCGTCGTGCTGCTGTCGCTCACCGAGTTCTGGATCGTGCACGCGCTCGCGCGCCACCCGGGGCATGTGCGTAACCGCACCCAGCTGATGGATGCGGCCAACGTCGTGCTCGATGACAACACGATCACCTCGCACGTAAAGCGCATCCGGCGCAAGTTCCAGGCCCTGGATCCGAAGTTCGACGCGCTGCAGACGGTATACGGCATGGGCTACCGCTGGGTGGAATAGAGCCACCTCGCATGTCGCTGCGCCTCAAGCTGCTGTTGCTGGGCCTCGCCACGCTGGTGCTGCCGTGGGCCGGCTGCCGCTACGCGCGCGAGATGGAGTCCGCGCTGCGCCAGGGCGAGGTCGACTCGCTGAACTCACTCTCGCAGACGGTCGCCACTTCGCTCCAGGGGCGCACCGATCTGCTCTACCGCGAAAGCACCGCGGTAAGCCCCGCGCAGGCCGACTCCGCCGCGGAAACCCCGGCAGCGCCCGCCGCCGCCGACCCCGACTTCTACAAGGCGACGCCCTACGATCTGGAGCCGGTGACCCTCAATGCCGCGCCGCTCCTCGACGGTTACGTGGATGACTGGCCGCGCGATCCGGCGGCCTGGAGCCACTTCGCCAAGGACGCGCGTCATCGCTTCGCCATCCTGACCGGCGTACACGAGCGCATGCTGTACCTGCTGCTCGAGGTGCACGACGAGCGCCCGCTGTTTGATGCGCCGGGCTACAACCCGCTCGAGCCCTCGACCTTCGGCGATCGGGTATGGCTGGGCTTCGAGGACCCGCAGGGCGAGCAGCAGCAGGTGTTCATCGCCGCCACCGCGCCCGGTGCGGTCATTGCGCGGCGCATCGAGAGCGGCGAGTACGGCCGCCAGAGCGCGCGCCTGGAACCGCGCATCCGCGGCGCCTGGATGCCGACCCCGGATGGCTACCGGCTCGAGCTGCGCGTGCCGCTGTCCCTGATCGGCAAGGGCTTCGGGGTGCTGATCGATGACCGCGACGCGCGCGGCGGGCTGCCGGTGAGCTACGGCACGCTGCGCCCGGATGACCTGCATACCATCGGCCACCTGATCCTGGCCGCCCCGCAGCTGAACCGCTACCTCGGGCAGTTCCTGCAGCCTGGCCTGCGGCTCGCCGTCACTACCCCGGCCGGGCGCGTGCTCGCGCGGGCCGATGCGCTCGCGCAGCCCACCGGCCTCGGAACCGACACCCCGATGCTCGAGCGCCTCTACCGGCGCTTCATCGACCGCCCCGGTGAACGCCAGCCGCTCATCGCGCTGAGTCCTATCTACGACCGCGACCACGCCCTCCAGATCGGCCAGCTGGAGGTGACCCGCAGCCCCGACCGCTGGATACGGCTGCGCGACCGCGCGCTCACCCACATGCTGAATTTTACCCTCGCCACGAGCGCCATCGTGGTGACCGCGATCCTGGTGTTCGCCGCGTGGCTGGCGCTGCGGCTCGCGCGGCTGCGACGCGCCAGCGAGTCCGCCCTGACCGGCAGCGGGCTCGTCACCGCATTCCCGGAGACTGCCGCCCGGGACGAGCTCGGCGACGTCGCCCGCAGCTTCGCGACGCTGCTCGCGCGCCTGCACGAGTACACCGGCTACCTGCGCACGCTGGCGGGCAAGCTCGCCCACGAGATCCGCACGCCGCTCACCATCGTGCGCTCCTCGCTCGATAACCTGGACTCCGAGGAGGTGCCGCCCGCGGCCCGCACCTACCTCGAGCGCGCGCGCCAGGGGACCGAGCGCCTGAACGGCATCCTGCAGGCCATGGGGGCGGCGACGCGGGTGGAAGAGGCGATCGGCAGCGCCGAGCGCGTGGGCTTCGACCTCGTGCCGGTGCTCGCCTCGGCGGTGGCCGCCTATCGGGGCGCGTTCCCGGACCGTGAGTTCGGCTTCGACTGCGCCCTGAGCGAGCTGCGCGTGCGCGGCGCGCCGGACCTGATCGTGCAGCTGCTCGACAAACTCATCGACAACGCCGTCGACTTCAGCCCCACGGGCTCCACGATCACGGTGCGGCTGCTGGCGGAGCCGCACGCGGCGCTGCTCGAGGTGGACAACGCCGGCGCCCCCCTCGACCCGGAGCTCGCGGGACGCGCGTTCGAGTCGCTGTGGCAATCGCGCCCGGGGGGCGACAGTCGCCCGCACTTTGGCCTGGGCCTCTACATCGTGCGCCTGATCGCCGAGTTCCACGGCGGGGCGGCCAGCGCGGCCAACCTCCCCGGCGGCGCGGGCGTGCGCTTCCAGGTGCGCCTGGCGCGCTGAGCTCTCCGCCGAGGGCTGCGCGCGCGGGCCGCGCGCGCCTTATGTCAATTCGGTCCTGCGTTCCCGCTTGTCTCTAAAGCACGACATCGCTTTTGCGGCTGGACCGAGTACAATTGATTCCCAAGACACCGTCGCTAAAAGAGTTTTTGAAGTGGTCAGGCGCGAGACGGTGACCTGTGATGCGCCGAAACCATAGATGTTGGGAAGGTATCTACAACAGAAAACTCGGGGATCGACGCGGGCACGGGTGACGACAATTGCGAACTTGTTGTGATTGTCAGGAACGATACAACGCGTGGATGAACACGCGGGCCTCGCGATAGAAGCCGGAGCCGGGGCTCCAAGCGTTTCAGCCGGAAAGTTTAGATGCTCGTGATGACGCAACGTGCCGATGTAGGGGCGGATGGGATGTCCGCAGCGCTGCTCGGAAGGAGCTGACAGCGAGCCACCGGGTCATTTGAGGCGACAGAACTTTAAAGCCCCGCCAGCGCGCGGGGCTTTTTTTATGGCGCGGCGCTAACCGACGCCGAGGAAGTTGAGGATGCCGCGGGCGGCCTCGCGGCCTTCAAACACCGCCGTCACCACCAGGTCCGAGCCGCGCACCATGTCCCCGCCGGCGAACACCTTCGCGTTGGTGGTCTGGAAGGGCTGCCGCGCGCTCGCGGACACGCGCACGCGGCCGCCCTCGTGCAGCCGCACGTCATGGGAGGTGAGCCACTGCGGCGGACTCGGCAGAAAGCCGAAGGCGATGATGACGGCATCGGCCGCCACGATCTCTTCCGACCCGGCCAACACCTGCGGCACGCGCCGGCCGCGCGCATCGGCCGCGCCGAGCTGCGTGGCCACAAGCTTCACGCCCTCCACGCGCTCGGAACCCAGGATCTCGATCGGCTGGCGGTTGAAGAGGAACTCAACGCCCTCTTCGCGGCTGTTCTTGTAGTCGCGCCGCGAGCCGGGCATGTTGCCCTCGTCGCGCCGGTAGGTGCAGGTGACCGACTCGGCGCCCTGACGGATGGCGGTGCGGTTGCAGTCCATGGCGGTGTCGCCGCCGCCGAGCACCACCACGCGCTTGCCCCGCAGGCTCACCAGACCGGCGCCCGCGCCCGGCAGCGCGAGCTCGTGGCGGATGTTGGCGATGAGATAGGGCAGCGCCTCGTGCACGCCCGGCAGGTCCTCCCCGGCGAAGCCGCCGCGCACCGCGCGGTAGGTGCCCATGCCGAGGAACACCGCGTCGTATTCGGCCAGCAGCTGCTCGAAGCTGACGTCAGTGCCGATCTCGACCCCCAGGCGAAAGCCGACGCCCATACCCTCCATAATCTCGCGGCGCTTCTCCAGCACTTCCTTTTCGAGCTTGAAGGGCGGAATACCGAAGGTGAGCAGTCCGCCGATGCGCTCGTAGCGGTCGAAGACGATTGCCGCGACGCCGTTGCGCGCCAGGATGTCGGCGCACGCCAGGCCCGCGGGGCCTGCGCCGATGACGGCGACGCGCCTGCCACTCACCTGCACGTTGGACATATCCGGACGCCAGCCGGCCTTGAGCGCCTCGTCGGTGATGTATTTCTCGATCGCGCCGATGGTGACCGCGCCGAGGCCGTCATTGAGCGTGCAGGCGCCCTCGCACAGGCGGTCCTGCGGGCAGATGCGGCCGCAGACCTCGGGGAGTGAGTTGGTCTTATGCGAGAGCTCCGCGGCCTCAAAGAGGTTGCCCTCCTCGATCAGCTTCAGCCAGTTGGGGATGTAGTTGTGGACCGGGCATTTCCACTCGCAGAAGGGATTGCCGCAGGCGAGGCAGCGCCCGGCCTGCTGGGCGGCGCCGTTCGCATCGTAGGGTGCGTAGATCTCGCGGAAGCTGGCGATACGCGCCTCCACCGGGCTCTTGGCCGGATCGGCGCGCGGGATGTCCAGGAACTGCAGATGCTTGTCGGCCATGGCGCTTCAGGCCGCGCGCCGCAGGTTGTCGATGAGCGAATCGATCGAGGCCGCCTTGGGCTTCACCACCCAGAACTTCGGCAGGTAGGTGCGCAGGTCGTTCAGGATCTCCGCCGCCCAGGGGCTCTCGGTCTCGGTGACGTGCCGCGCCAGCAGCCCCTCGAGGTGCTGCACGTGGGACTGCATGGCCTCGGGATGGATGCGGCTGATGTCGATGAGCTCGTGGTTGTAGCGGTCCACGAAATTACGCTCGAGGTCGAGCACATAGGCGAAGCCGCCGGTGAAGCCGGCGCCGAAGTTGACGCCCGTGCGCCCGAGCACGCACACCGCCCCCCCCGTCATGTACTCACAGCAGTGATCGCCGGCCCCCTCGAGCACCGCTACCGCGCCGGAGTTGCGCACGGCGAAACGCTCACCGGCGACCCCGGCGGCGTACAGCTCCCCGCCGGTCGCCCCGTACAGGCAGGTGTTGCCCATGATCACGGTCTCCTTGGCGAGGAAGCGGGCGCTGCGCGGGTGACGCAGCACGATGCGCCCCGCCGCCATGCCCTTGCCGACGTAGTCGTTGGCATCGCCCTCCAGATACAGGTGCAGACCCCCGGCATTCCACACGCCGAAACTCTGGCCGGCGTTGCCGCGGCAGCGCACGGTGAGGGGCGTTTCGCTCATGCCGTAGTTGCCCCAGCGGCGCGCGATCTCCCCCGACAGCCGCGCGCCGATCGAGCGGTGGAAGTTCTTCAGCTCGTAGGCCCACTCGCCGCCGGACTGCGCCTCGATCGCCGGCAGCATCTCGCGCACCATGCGCTCGGCGAGTTCCCCCTGATCGAAGGGCGCATTGGTGGGTGTAGTGCAGAACTGCGGCACCGTGGCCGCCAGACCGGCATCCGAGAGGATCGGCGTCAGGTCGAGCTTGCGCTGGCGCGGCGTCGCGCCCGGCAGCACCTGCAGGTAGTGCGTGCGGCCGATGAGCTCTCCGAGGCTGCGCACGCCGAGGGCGGCGAGGATCTCGCGCACCTCCTCGGCCACGAAACGAAAGTAGTGCATCACCATCTGCGGCAGTCCGACGAAGTACTTCGAGCGCAGCACGTTGTGCTGCGTGGCAACCCCGGTGGCGCAGTTGTTGAGATGGCAGATGCGCAGGTACTTGCAGCCGAGCGCCACCATCGGCGCGGTGCCGAAGCCGAAGCTCTCGGCGCCGATGATGGCCGCCTTCACCACGTCGAGCCCGGTCTTGAGTCCCCCGTCGGTCTGCAGCCGCACGCGGTGCCGCAGGTCATTCAGGCGCAGCGTCTGGTGCGTCTCGGCGAGCCCGAGCTCCCAGGGGGTGCCGGCGTACTTGATGGAGGACAGCGGGCTCGCGCCGGTGCCGCCATCGTAGCCGGAGATCGTGATGAGGTCGGCGTAGGCCTTGGCGACGCCTGCGGCAACCGTGCCGACGCCCGGCTCGGCTACCAGCTTCACCGAGACTAGCGCGCGCGGGTTCACCTGCTTCAGATCGAAGATCAGCTGCGCCAGGTCCTCGATCGAGTAGATATCGTGGTGCGGCGGCGGCGAGATCAGGCCCACGCCCGGACGCGCAAAGCGCAGCGTGGCAATCATGTCGTTCACCTTGTGCCCGGGCAGCTGCCCGCCCTCGCCGGGCTTGGCCCCCTGCGCGATCTTGATCTGCAGTACCTCGGCGTTGATCAGGTATTCCGGCGTCACCCCGAAGCGCCCGGAGGCGACCTGCTTGATCTTGGAGTTCTTCTCCGTGCCGTAGCGCGCCGGATCCTCGCCGCCCTCGCCGGAGTTGGAACGCGCCCCCAGACGGTTCATCGCGATCGCGAGCGCCTCGTGCGCCTCGGGCGAAAGCGCACCGAGCGACATGCCGGCACTGTCGAAGCGCGCCAGCACGGCCTCCAGCGGCTCCACCTGCGCAAGCGGGATCGGGGCGCCGGGCCGGAGCGCCAACAGATCGCGGAAGGTGGAGGCGGGCCGCCCGTTGACGAGGGCGGCGTACTGGCGATAGAGCCCGTAGTCACCGGTGACCACCGCGGCCTGCAGCGCCGCGATCACGTCGGGGTTGTACATGTGGTACTCGCCGGCGTGCACGTACTTCAGCAGACCGCCCTGCTCGATCGGCTCGCGCACGTTCCAGGCGCGCCGCGCCAGTTCGCGCATGTCGGACTCGAGGTCATCGAAGTCCGCACCCTGCACGCGGCTCTCGGTGCCGGTAAAGCAGCGCTGCACCACCTCATCCGCGAGTCCCACGATCTCGAACAGCTGCGAGCTGCGGTAGCTCGAGATGGTGGAGATGCCCATCTTCGACATGATCTTGAACAGTCCCTTGCGCAGCCCGGCGCGGTAGCTGCGGCCAAGCTCCAGACGCGCGGCGAAGTCGAGCTTGACGCGCCCCTTGCGCATCATTTCGAACAACACCTGGTAGGCCATGTAGGGGTAGACGGCGGTAGCGCCATAGCCGATCAGGCAGGCGAAGTGGTGCGGCTCGCGCGCCGTGCCGGTCTCCACCAGGAGATTGCACTTGCAGCGCAGGCCGGTGTTCACCAGGTGCTGGTGCACGGCGCCGGTGGCGAGCAGCGCGTGCACCGGGATGCGATCCCTGACGAGATAGCGATCCGAGAGCAACAGCACGAGCTTGCCCTCGCGCACCGCACTGTCGGCCTGCGCGCACAGCCGCGCCAGCGCACCCCGCAGGCCCTCCGCCGGGGCGTACTGCAGGTCGAGAAACTCGTGCGTGACCTCCTCGATGGCGAGGATCTGCCGCAGCTTGCGCTGCGAGAGGATCGGCGAGCCGAGCACGACCTGGCGCGCATGCTCGGGGGCGGGCTCGAAGATGTTGGCCTCGGGTCCGATCTGGGTCTGCAGTGACATGACGATGGTTTCACGCAGCGGATCGATCGGCGGGTTCGTGACCTGCGCGAACTGCTGACGGAAGTAGTCGTAGAGCGAGCGCACGCGGTGCGAGAGCACCGGCATGGGGGTGTCATCGCCCATCGAGCCGACCGCCTCGTTCTCGTCCTGCGCCAGCACGCGGATGATGTCGTCGCGCTCCTCCTGCGTGACATTGAACATCTTCTGATACAGCGCGAGGGTTGCGCGGTCCATGGGCTCGGCAGCCAGACGCGGGTCGACCAGGTCGCTCTCGAGGTAGCGCACGCCCTGCTTGAGCCACGCCTTGTAGGGATGGCGGTTTTTCAGCAGCTGGTCGATGTCGGCCGAGGCCAGCAGCGTGCCGCTGCTGAGGTCGAGCGCGATCATGTCGCCGGGCCCGAGCTTGCCCTTCTTCACGACGTCCGCGGGCGCGTAGTCCCAGACGCCGGACTCGGAAGCAATCGTCAGCACGCGATTTCTTGTGATGCAGTAGCGTGCCGGCCGCAGGCCGTTGCGGTCGAGCGTGCACAGGGCGTAGCGGCCGTCGGTCAGGACCACGCCGGCCGGGCCGTCCCAGGGCTCCATGTGCACCGAGTAGTACTCGTAGAACGCGCGCAGGTCCGGATCGAGCGTGTCGAGTCCGTGCCAGGCCGGCGGGATCAGCAGGCGCATCGCATGCAGCGCGTCCAGGCCGCCCATGAGCAGCACCTCGAGCATGTTGTCCAGGCTCTGGGAGTCGGAACCGGTGAGCGACACCAGCGGCAACGCCTCGCCGAGATCGGGCAGCAGCGGCGAGCTCAGGAGCGGCCCGCGGGCACGCGCCCAGTTGCGGTTGCCCTGCACAGTGTTGATCTCGCCGTTGTGCGCGAGGTAGCGGTAGGGGTGCGCCAGGCGCCACTGCGGCAGCGTGTTGGTCGAGAAGCGCTGGTGAAACACCGCCACCGAGCTCTCGAGCCGCTCATCGGCGAGGTCGGGGTAGAACTGCGCGAGGTACTGGGGCATCACCATGCCCTTGAAAACGATGGTGCCCGCCGACAGGCTCGGCACGTAGAAGTGCGCATCGGCCGCGAGCGCCTTCTCCGCCACCCGCCGCGCCATATAGAGGCGGCGGTTGAACGCCGCTTCATCCGGCACGGCGGTGCTGGCGTTGACGAACAGCTGCTCGATGCGCGGCTGCGACTTCACGGCCTCCGCGCCGCAGGCGCGCGCATCGGTCGGCACCACGCGCCAGCCGGCGAGTTCGAGCCCCTGACGTGTCAGCGCCTCGCCGAGCGCCGCACGCGCGCGCGCCGCGGCGGCGGGCTCGGGCGAGAGGAACACCAGCCCCGAGGCAAAGCGCGGCGCGAGGGTGATGCCGGCCTCGCCGGCCACCGCGCGCAGGAACTTCTGCGGCGTCTTCAGCAGCAGCCCGCAGCCGTCCCCGGTCTTGCCGTCCGCGGCAATGGCGCCGCGGTGGGTGAGGCGGTTGAGCGAGCTCATGGCCGTGCGCACCAGCCAGTGGCTCGGCGCATCGTCGAGGCTGGCGATCAGCCCGAAGCCGCAGCTGTCGCGCTCGTAGGCGTCCTTGTAGAGTCCCAAACTTCGGGAGTGCATGGCGCAGGCCTCAATGTGAGTCTTAAATGCGGCCGCCCCGCGCAGACGGTCCGTCCGCGGCTCGTAAAGGAGCGTGACCGCAAATCAGGCGCTGAAGGAGATCCGCGGGACCCAAGACGCCCGCGAATGAGCAGCCCAAGCGCGGGAAAATGCCCTCCCGTCGCTCGACCGTCTTACACCATCACTATGCGTTCGATAATACCGGCCCGCAAACGGCTTGCAAGCGCTTCTGCGGAACGGGAGATGACGGCGCGGCGCGGACTCCTTTGTAGCGCCGCGCCCCCGATGTGCAGTGGGCCTCGACGGAGGGCACGGCGAGCCCCAGGCAGCCGACGAAGGTGGCCGGGCTCGCGCCGCCCCAGCGCCCACAGCCCCCAACCGCACGCGGCGATTTGGGCCGGCGCCGCTAGCGCGTCGCTTTCCGCCCGGCCGAGTGTCCGGGACCGGAAGCGCATGACGCAGGGGTCCGCATTCAGCGCGGCGAAGGGCTCCAGGTCCACCGCGCGCCACGGGCCGCGGCCGTGCCCGAGCGGTCAGCAGCTCGCGCATCGCGGTTCAGTTGACGCTTGCGCGGCGTGGTGCACACTGCCGCCCGATCCCGTTGTGCGGAAAAAGGACGAGCAGTCATGCGGATCTGGCGGATGTTGACGGTGTGCGTGCTGGCGGTCGGGGCGTGCGAGGCCCGCGCGGCGGGCGACTACGACACGCTGGTGAAACTGGCGCAGGACTGGCGGCGGTTCGAGCAGCCCGCCATGAACGGCTGCCTCCCCGACTATGGTGTCGCGGCGATGCAGGCCAAGGCCGGGGGACTGCCGGGATACCGGCAGCGGCTGCATGAGCTCGACACGCAAGGCTGGACACCCGCGCAGAAGGTCGACCATCGGCTGATCGAAGCGGAGATGAACGGCCTGGACTTTGACCTTCGCGTGCGGCAGCCCTGGGCGCGCGATCCCTCGTTCTACGCCACCGTGTTTGGCGAGCGCAGCGACGTGCCCCAGCATGAGGGCATCTCGGCTGCGCCGACGATCGACCTGTTTGCCTATCGCTATCCGTTGTCGCAGGCGGACCAGAGCCGCCTGGCGTGCCTGTTGGGCGCCGTACCCGCGCTCTTGGACCAGGCGAGGATCAATCTGCGCGACAGCAACGCCCGCGACCTGTGGGTCTACAGTGTGAGCACCCTGCGTCAACAGAGCGAAGTGCTGGCCGAATTGCAGGCCGGGACGCTCGCCATGCGTACCCTGGAAGGCTCAAAGCACGCGAGCCTCGCGGGAGCCGAGCCGGCGCTGCAGAGTGCCGTGGGGCGCGCGCGGAGCGCCACCGACGCCTTCGCGGGCTGGCTCGAGTCCGAGGCGTCCAAAAAGACCGGCCCCTCCGGGGTCGGCAAGGAGAACTACAACTGGTACATGCAGCAGGTGCATCTGGTGCCCTATGACTGGGACCAGCAGGTTACGCTGCTGCGCCGGGAACTGGAACGCGCGCGCGCGGGCCTGGCGCTCGAGGAGTTCCGCAACCGCGCCCTGCCGCCGCTCGAGCCCGCAAACACGCCCGAGGCCTGGCACACGCTGCTGCGGGCGCGCATGCAGAAGCTCACGGATTTCCTCATCAAGTCGGGCATCGTCCCGGAGCGCGACTACTACCGCGATGCGATGGCGCAGCAGGTGAGCGAGTTCGTGCCGCCGGAGAAACGCAACTTCTTCCTGCAGGCGAGCGCGCGCGAACCGCTGGGACTGTTCTCGCACGACTATCACTGGATTGAGCTGGCGCGGATGAAACAGGAGCCGAACGAGAGTGCAATTCGCCGGCTGCCGGCGCTGTACAACATGTTCGACAGCCGCTCCGAGGGGCTGGCGACTGCCATGGAGGAAACGCTCATGCAGGCGGGCCTGTATGACGATGACCCGCGTGGTCGCGAGATCGTCTGGATCATGCTGGCCAACCGCGCTGCCAGGGGTCTCGCCTCGCTCTATGTGCAGACCAACCAGCTCACACTGCAGCAGGCCGGTCGCTTCCACGCGCAGTGGACGCCGCGCGGCTGGTCCGACCCCGCCAGCGAGCTGGTCGCCTTCGAGCAGCTGCTGTACCTGCGCCAGCCCGGCTACGGCACCAGCTACATCACCGGCAAGTTCCAGTTCGAACGCCTCATCAGCGATTACGCCCAGCAGCAGCAGGCGGCCGGCAGGCCCTTCAACCTGGCCGAGTTCTTCGCGCAGATGAACAAGGCCGGGACGATTCCCTTCACGCTGATCGAGACCGAGATGTTGCCGGCACCCGCCGCGCGTGGGACGCCCGCTACCGAAGCCCTTTATGGGCCGGATGCCCCGGTCAACTGAGCCCAACGCAGCGCCACTAGGTCACTCGGGCGGCGGCTCGCGGGCCGTGAGGGTGACGGTGAGGCGCTGCGTGCGCCGCACGAGCTCGAGCGTCAGCTCACCGCCCGGGGGCACGCGCCCGAGCAGCCGGTGCAGCGTGTCGATGCCGTCCACGGTCGCGCCATTCACGGCGACGATGAGATCGCCGGGCTGCAGATCCACCGCCGCGGCCGGTCCCTGCCGCTCGCGCGAGAGGATCTCCACCGCGCGGGTGCCGGCGAGCCCCAGCGCCCGCACGAGCCGCAGGTCCAGCGGCCGGTCACGCGCGGCCACGCCCAGCCACGCACGGCGCACCCGGCCCTGGGTCAGAATCTCGGTGAGCACCCACTGGGCCGTGGTCGCGGGGATGGCAAAGCCGAGGCCCTGGGCCATCGCAATGATGGCGGTGTTGATCCCCACCACGCGCCCCCGGGCATCCACCAGCGGGCCGCCGGAGTTGCCCGGATTGAGGGCCGCGGAGTGCTGCACCACGCCCTCGATCAGACGGCCGTGGCGACTGCGCAGTGAGCGGCCGAGCGCGCTCACGACGCCGGCCGACACGGTGGACTCGAAGCCCAGGGGGTTGCCCACCGCCACCACCAGCTGCCCGGCGCGCAGGCGCTGGCCTGCGGCCAGCTGCGCGTACGGCAGGGCGGTGGCCTGGGCCCGCAGCACCGCCAGATCGGTGGCCGGGTCGCGCCCCGCGACGATCGCCGGCACGCTGCGTCCGTCGACGAAGGTGATCCGCGCCCGGCTCACCCTGGGCACCACGTGTTCGTTGGTGAGGAGGTAGCCATCCGGGGTCACCACCACGCCCGAGCCGGCGCCGCCGCGGGCGCGCTCGGCTTCATCCGCCCCGCCCACATAGACGCTCACCACGGCCGGCCCCACCTCATCGACCGCGCCGACGACGGCGGAAGAGTAGGCATCCATGGGATCGGCAGGGGTTTCGTGCGCGGCGGCGGGCAGATCGAGCATGACGCAGGCATGGGGCCCGCCGTTGGCAAACTCAAGAGTGAACGGCGCGCCGGTTTCCTGCCAGAATCCCCAAGTTCATGATTACCCTCGCGCAGACCGCGATCCTGCTCACCGCCGCCGTGGTCGCGGTCTCGCTGTTCCGCTTCCTGCGGCTGTCCTCGATCCTGGGGTACGTGGCCGCCGGGCTCGCCATCGGACCTTGGGGCCTGAACCTCATCGGCGACGTGGCGCGTATCAGCCAGGTGTCCGAGTTCGGCATCGTGCTGCTCCTGTTCGTCATCGGCCTCGAGCTGCAGCCGACGCGGCTCTGGGTCATGCGCCGCACGGTGTTCGCTCTGGGATCGGCCCAGGTGCTGCTGTGCACGCTCGCACTCGGGGCCGTTGCCTACGGCCTCGGGCAGCTGCCCGTGACGGCGGCAATCATCGGACTGGGGCTGTCGCTGTCCTCCACGCCCCTCGTGCTGCAGGTGCTGGCCGAGCGCAAGCAGCTGCAGACGCAGCACGGCCGCGCCGCCTTCGGCATCCTCCTGTTCCAGGACCTCGCGGTGCTGCCGGTGCTGGCGATCCTGCCGCTGCTGTCGGGCGAGGCGAGCGCGCACCCGGGCAGCCCCTGGTGGGTAGGACTGCTGAAGCTTGCGGGCGTGGTGGTGTGGGTGATCATCGCCGGCGGTCGCCTCATCCTGCGGCCGGCGCTGCGGCTGGTGGCGCGCGCCCAGGTGACCGAGGTGTTCACCGCCGCTGCGCTCCTCACGGTGGTCGCCACCGCGCTGCTCGCGCATCGCGCGGGCCTGTCGGCCTCGCTCGGCGCCTTTATTGCCGGTGTGCTGCTTGCCGACAGCGAGTTCCGCCACGAACTCGAGGCGGACCTGGAACCCTTCAAGGGGCTGCTGCTGGGCCTGTTCTTCATCTCCGTGGGCATGTCGGCGGACCTCGGGCTGCTGCGTTCGGAACCGCTGACGCTGCTCGCCGTCACCTGCGGGTTCCTCGCGATCAAGGTGCTGGCGCTGGCACTGATCGGCCGGCTCGCGGGCCAAAGCAGCGAATCCGCGCGCCGCCTCGCCTTCTCGCTGCCGGCGGGCGGGGAGTTTGCGTTCGTGCTCTTCACGCTCGCCGCGCAGCAGCGGCTGCTGGCGCAGCATACCGCGCACCTCCTGGTGCTGGCGGTGACGCTGTCGATGATGCTCGGGCCACTGCTGCTGATTGGCTACGAAGCGTTCGCCCGGCGCTGGCTCAGGCCGCCGCAGCGCCCCTACGACGCCATCGAGGAGCGCAACAGTCCGGTGATCATCGCCGGCTTCGGCCGCTTCGGCCAGATCGTCTCGCGCGTGCTGCGCGTCAAGGGCATCGCCTTCACCGCGCTCGACAGCAGCCAGACGCACGTCGACTTCGTGCGCCGCTTCGGCAACGAGGTGTTCTACGGGGACGCCTCGCGCCTGGACCTGCTGCGCGCGGCGGGTGCGGCGTCCGCGCGGTTCCTGGTGCTCGCGATCGATGACGTGGAGGCTTCCACCCGCACCGCAATCCTGGTGCGCGAGCAGTTCCCGCATATCCGCATCTTCGCGCGCGCCCGCAGCCGCCAGCATGTGTTCGCGCTCAAGGACGCCGGGGTCACCGACATCGTGCGCGAGACCTACGCCTCGAGCCTGGAGATGGCGGCGACGGTACTCGAGGCGCTGGGCCAGACCCCGGCGGCGGCGCGCGAAGCGGTCCGGCGCTTCCGCGCACACGACGAGGCGACGCTCCAGAAGCAGTACGCCGTGAAGGAAGACGACACCAAGTTCCTTGCCACTTCACGCGAGGCCGCGCAGCAGCTGGAGAAGCTGTTCGAGGCCGATCGCGAATCGAAGGCCGGGTAGCGAGCGTGGACGAGGCGCGCAGCGTGCGGGATTTCTGGTTCGGGCAGCTGCCGCCCTCGGCGCAGGAACTCAACCGCCGCCTGCGCTTCTGGTTCGGCGGCGATGACTCCCACATGCGCCGGCGGCGCGATGCGGCCATTCGCGCCCGTTTTGCCGGATTGCTGGAGCGCGCAGCGGCCGGCGAGCTGGCCGCCTGGGCCGACGGGCCGCGCCGGCGCCTGAGCCTCATCATTTTGCTCGACCAGTTTCCGCGCAACATCTTCCGCGGTACGGCGCGCGCCTTCGGCTACGACGACAAGGCGCTCGGGCTTGCGCTCTCGGGGATGCAGTCGGCCGCGGACGCGGCGCTCACGGTGGTGGAGCGGATCTTCTTCTACATGCCGCTGCAGCACGCCGAGAGCCGCGAAGCCCAGGACGAATCGGTCGCCGCCTTCCGGCGCCTGCGGCAGGAAGCGCCCGAGGAGTTGCACGCGGTATTCGACGGTGCGCTGCGCTCGGCCGAGAACCACCGCGCCCTCATCGAGCAATTCGGCCGCTTCCCGCACCGCAACGAGCTGTTGGGGCGCACCAGCACGGCGGCGGAAGTCGACTGGCTGCGCAAAGGCGGCGCGACCTTCGCTCAGTAAGCGCCGCCGAGGGACTCCAGCTGGCGGATGCGCCGCTCGAGCGCGCGCTGCGCCTCGATCAGCTCCACGGCCAGCGCCGCCCCGCTCACGTTCACACCCAGATCGCGCATCAGGCGCCCGACGATGCGCAGCCGCGGCAGCGCAGCCGCGGGCACCTGCCAGCCGCCCTGCGTCTCGCGCGCCAGCACCAACCCGAGGTCGCCGAGCTCGCGCACCGCATCCGGATCGATGCGGCAGAGCTGGCAAATCTCGGTGACCGCGATCCAGTCGCCCTCGGTGATCACGCGGGCTTCGAGCACCTGCGTCGTTACACGTACCATGGTCTCACCTCGCAAAATCGGCGCGCGGATCGAAGTTGAGCTTGTCGCGCATCTGTTCGTAGAGCGTCCGCGCCTCCGGCGTACTGGCGCTCGGCACCACAACCTTCAGCTGCACGTACTGATCGCCCGGCGGCGTGCCAGGCAGTCCCCGGCCGCGCAGGCGCAATTTCTGCCCGGACTGCGAGTTTGCCGGGATCTGCATCGCCACCGCGCCCCCGAGCGTGGGCACGTTGACGGCGGCGCCGAGCGCGGCCTCCCAGGGCGCCACCGGGAAGCTGAGCGTCACGTCGCGCCCGTCGAGCTGGTAGAGCGCATGCGGGAGGATGTGCACCTCAAGGTAAAGATCCCCCGCCGTGCCGCCGCCGGCAGCCGGCGCGCCCTGCCCGGCCAGGCGCACCAGCTGGCCCTCGGTGATGCCTGCCGGGATCGTCACGCGTACGGTATGGGTCTCCAGCGTCACGGTGCCGTCGGGCTTGACTTGGGGACGGCGCAGCTCGAGCGTGCGCGTTGCGCCGCGGAAGGCTTCCTCGAGGGTGATATCGACGCGGGCGTGATGGTCGCGGGCGGCGCGCGCGCCGCCGCCACCGCCGGCAAAGGGCGTCTCCCCGCCGAAGAGCGAGGAGAAGAAATCACTGAAATCCTCCTGCGCATACTCGCCCTCGCCGCCGCCGGCACGATAGCTGCGCCGCCGCGGCCCGCCGCGCTCGCCGCCTCGCCCCGGAGAACTCGTACCCGCTGCCCCAGTCCGGCGGCGGCCGAAACTGCTGGCCCGACTGCCACTCGCTGCCCAGCTGATCGTAGGCCGCGCGCTTCTCCGGATCCTTGAGTACCTCGTAGGCTTCCTGCACCTCCTTGAAGTGCTCCTCGGCGTTCTTTTCCTTGCTGACGTCGGGGTGGTACTTGCGTGCCAGCCGCCGGTAGGCGGTCTTTACCTGATCCGCGCTCGCCGTGCGCTCCAGTCCCAGAATCTTGTAGTAATCACGGTATTCCATGCACGCGTCCCGAAACCTTCGCCGCCGCCTCAGGGGAAATTCTAACCGCCCGCGCCCGCACCGCCGGGGTGCATCGCCGCCGGGCCGCGCACCGCCCTGAGGCAGCACGGGCGCCGGCGCCGCCGCAAGGGCCCCCACGGGCCGCTGCAGGGCGAGGCACGGTTTTTGCTTTACCGTTGCTGCGGACTAAGGATGTTAATCGATGATGCGCTTGTCCCGACCCCCGCCGCTGAAAAATCTGCGGGCGTTCTGTGTGGCGGCTCGTCATCGCAGCTTCAAGTTCGCGGCCGACGAATTGTGTCTGACGCCCTCGGCGGTAAGTCATCAGATGAAGGAACTGGAGACAGCCCTTGGCATGCGACTGTTCGAGCGCAAGACGCGCGCGCTTGAACTGACCACCGCGGCGCACCGGCTGCTCGATGAGGTCGAGCCGCTGCTGGAAGCGCTCGACCGTACGCTCGCGCAGATGGCGCGACGCAACGGACGACAGACGCTGCGCGTGCGCCTCCCGGCATTGTTTGCGAGTGAGCTGTTCATCCCGCGGCTCGCGGCCTTCTGCGCGGCGAACCCGCAGATCGATGTGCAGCTGGACACGCGCGATCCACGGCCCGCGGCGCACCCACCGACGGCCGATGTCTCCATCGTGGTCGCGGACGCGGCGCCGGCGGCCATGAAGAGCGTGCGGCTGTTCTCCTCGCCGCTGATTGCGGTGTGCGCGCGCGAGCACGCGCCGCGGGTCGCGCAGCTCGGGCGCGAGCTGTTCGGCACGCTCGCGCTGATCGTGGATCGCACGCGCCCGTTCGCCTGGGACAGCTGGGCGGACGAGGTGGGCCTGGAGACACCCGAGCCGAAGCAGGTCATCGAGTTCGACACCATGACGGCGGTGGTGCGCGCGGCCGAGCGCGGCCTCGGGGTCGCGCTGGTGCCGGCGGTGCTGTGCGATTCGTGGATCCGCAGCGGCGCGCTGGTGCGCGTGTTTGCGGTGCAGCTGCCGAGCGCCGACTCCTACTACCTGGTGAGCCGGCCGAAGGATGCGGAAAAACCCCAGGTGCAGGCGCTCACACGCTGGGCGCTCGCGGAGTATCAGCGTGGCTGAGCTCTCCTCAGGCATCGCGCCAATTCTTTTCGTTTGTCGCTCCGCGCGCTCGTTCGTATCGTCCTCACACGCGCTGACAACGCGTCGTGACTCGAACCGAGCTGACAGGAGAAACCCGCATGTTCATCCACCGCAACTCCGGCAGGCGCGCCGCAGCGGTGAGTCTGGGGATCCTCACCGTGGCCGCGATCGCGCCAGTGGCACGGGCGCAGACGCCCGACCCGTTTGTGCTGGTCGCCTACAGCAACCGTGCGGGCGGAGAGCCCCTGACGAGCGGCAACTATGGCAACGCGGCGCAGGCCGTGCAAAGCGAGGGCAATGGAGCGCTGGCCGATCCGCAGGCGCTCGACACCAATCGCTGCGTCGCCTATGCCATGACCCAGCAGCGCGCGCAGGCCCGGCACGCGTGCGATGCCGCGGTGCGTGCAGCGCAGGAAGCCGAGTCGCCGCTGTGGAGTCCGCAGGCGCGCCAGCAGTGCGCACTCGGCGCCGCCGTGGCCTACTCCAATCGCGCGGTGCTCGAGTGGCTCGAGGCGCAGCCGGTCGCCGCGCAGCGCGACCTGGAGCGCGCCCAGGCGCTGGCGCCGCAGGCGGTTTTCGTCGCGCGCAACATGGCTGCCATGCGCGCGCATCACAATGTGAATTCGCAGGCTACGGCGACT
The DNA here is from genome assembly GCA_963806375.1 of uncultured Pseudomonadota bacterium. Taxonomy (GTDB): domain Bacteria; phylum Pseudomonadota; class Gammaproteobacteria; order Steroidobacterales; family Steroidobacteraceae; genus 13-2-20CM-66-19. The sequence goes on along the minus strand of CAWDXW010000003.1, from coordinate 1,559,701 downwards.
GCCACGCTGGCGGCCGCACACGAATGACCGGAGGGGAGGCGGGGCATCACTTTCGATCCCCCTCGAGCGCATGGCCCGTCTCCCTTCCGGATCACCCAAAAAAAGCGCCGCGAGGCGGGGGAAGTCGCATCGCGGCGCGCAGGAGCGAACACGGGGAAGTTGTTCGCAGCTGATTTTGATAGAGCAAGGGATGTGCCAAGCAGGGAAAGCGTTCTAAAACAGGAAGTTATCGCTGATCCCGTCGAGCATGCCGGGTGACGCGAATTGTCACTTTGGAGCCAAGCGCAGCAGTGAGAGCCTCAGAAGGCCTTGGGCCGTCGGTGAAAACCGACGGCTCTTTTCTGCGGCAAATCAGCGCGGAATGACGGGTACGCAGGCTTGCGACTGTTCCTTCAGTGCATCGCACAGAGCCCGCGCCTGCGCCTCCCCGCCCGCCGGGGCCTGTAGCCGATAGAGCTGCCCGCCATCGCCGGCACTGGCGACGACGACGCGCGGGGCGAGGCTCCCGAGCTGGGATCCAAAGCGCCCCTGCAGCCGTTGCCACTCCCGGTCGGCACTCGCCTGGCTGCCGAACGCTCCGAGCTGCACGCCATAACTCGCGGCTGCCCCTGCACTGGCGGGAGCGGGTTCCTCGGCAGGCGGTGCCGGTCGCGCCGGCTGCGCTACCGGGACCGCCGCGACCGGCTGCGCACTGAGGCCTGCCGCGCCCGCAGGAACCGGCACGGCGGCGGGCGCCGGGGCCGCGGCCTGCACGCCCGTGGCGAGCAGCAGGGCGTTGACGCCCGTGCGCTTCGCTCCGACATTTGCCGGCCCCTGGGCCGTGCGCGGCGCCGAGCCGAGCGAGAACCCCTCGATGCGGATGCGCGCTTCCTCGGCCCATTTGCCATTGGGATGCTGCGCCAGAAATTGCCGGTACGCCTCGAGGGTGGCGCTGCCGTCGGTGCGGCGCCAGTCGCTCTCTTCGCCCAGCTGCGCGATCCGCAGCCGCGCCTGCTTGGCGAGCTCGCTTGCGGGGTGCTGCTCCAGGAAGTGGGCAAACGCCTCGCTGGTGTCGGCACCCTCCGCAGAGCGCCAGTCCTGCTGTTCGCGGCTGCAACCGGCAGCGAGGAGCAGCACGGCGGCGAGCAGAGTCGTCCGCGCAGCGCAGAATGTGATCATGGTCGGCCTTTTGGGGCAGGGGCGGCACGTATTATGACCCCGGGCGACCCTTCCCGGAGCAGCCGATGAACGACTTGCAGAAGCGCCGCCTGATCGACTCGATCGGCGACTCGCCGACCTTCGTTGCCGAGGGTGTCCGCGTGACGGGCGACTTGGAGACCCCCGGCCCGCTGGTGATCTGCGGGGCCGTGCGCGGAGACGGCCGGGTGGGCGGAACGCTGCGGATGTCGGTGACCGGTCAGTGGGAGGGCGAGATCCACGCCGTGGCGGCCGTGATCGCCGGCCGCATCACCGGCCGCCTCGTAGTCGAGCACAAGCTCGAGATCGGCTCCACCGCGGTCATCCGCGCCGACATCGTCGCGCAGAGCATCGCCATCGCCAAAGGCGCCGTCATCGACGGCACCGTCACGGTGACCAGCGGCCAGGCGGTGGTCGAATTCGAGGAGAAGCGCGACGCGCGCTAGGACGATTCGCCCCCGAGCTGCGTGATGAGGCGGCGCTCGAGCCAGGTGGGACCGCGCAGACGTCCGAAGAAGCCGCAGTGCCCGCCGTAGCGCGACAGCGTCACCGTCAGTGCACCTGGCCGGGCCAGCCGCGCCAGCCCGGAGACCGGGATGATCGGGTCATCCAGTGAGGTGATGATATTGGAGGGCACCTCGAGGTGCGCCAGACGCTGTCCGGTGACGGCGTAACCGTTCAGGTAGTCCTCGAGCGCCGGAAAATCGGTATAGCGGCGCACGAGGTCGGCGGTCATGACCCTCAGGTCGCGCAGGCGGCTCACGGAAGCGAAGTCGTAGATCTCGGGCCACGCCGCCTGCTTCTTGCGCAGCGAGCGCAGCCACTTGCGCACGAAGTACAGCTCATAGCCCGGGAAGCCGCGCTGCAGCGCCACCAGCGTTTCAGCCGGGTCGAGCACCGGGGAGACCGCGATCACGCGTGCCAGCTCGAGTTGCGCGGCGCGTGCCTGCGCCGCGACCCGCAGCATGAAATTGCCTCCCAGGGAGAACCCCACCAGTTGCAGCGGCTGGCCGCCGAGATGATCGCGCTGCAGGGCGCCCACCGCCCCGACCACCTCGGGCAGGCGGCAGGAATGGAACAGCTCGCGATTGAGGTGATGCGTCTCGCCGTGGTCGCGCAGATTCAGGCGTGCCACGCTGAAGCCCTGCGCGTACAACAGCTGCGCGAGGGAAAGCACGTAGAGCGAATCGGCGCTCCCTTCCCAGCCGTGCAGCAGCAGCACCGGCGCGGCGCGGCGCGGCGCGGCGGGTATCGAGAGGAAGCACTGCAGGCGCACGCCCGCGCCGCACTCGAGCAACAGCTCCTGGGCCGCGGCCATCATGGGGCGCGCCCCGGTGAGCACCCGCATGCGCCGCCAGGAAGTACTGGCGAGCATCGACTGCAGGTGGCGGTTGCGCAGCCAGGGCGCGGGCTGCAGGTCCTCGGGCCCGGCGGGGGTGGTGAGGACGGCGGAGTTCAATGCTCGCGGATCTCGATACGATTGTTGGCGACCGCCGCGCGGTTCCACTCAGCGGCGGTGAGGTCGGCAGCCACGGGCGGGTAAGGCTGGGCGAGACTTGCCGGATCACCCGCGCCCACCGTGACGCTGACCGCACCACGGCTGGCGCTGCGCACGTCCCCGATCAGGTTGGCCAGCGCGAGCGGCGTACGCCGCCCGGGCGAGGACGGCTCCTCGGCGGGGTTACCGACGACGTCGCAGCGCGCGAACGGCAGCTCCTCCGGCGCCGGGGAGTAGCCGTCGGTGGCATTGCCCAAGAGGCAGTAGCGGCCCGCGAAGGTGCGGATGTCCACCTGCGCCGGCACCTTGTCGGCGGCGAGTCGGTAGAGGAGCTTGGAGATCACCTCCAGGCGCGCACCCCCCAGCGCCTCCGCGCCGTAGGGTACGAGCACCACGATCGGCTTGGCGGCGGCCGCGGCGCCGGAGTCCGCTGCCAGCGCTGGCGCGGCGCCGCCGGCGACGGGCACGGGCAGGAGCGAGGCGACGCGCGGCACCTGCAGCTGCGCCACCCGGGTATTGAGGCTTTGCAGCAGCCGCTCGGTGCGCCACCACAGCACGGTGCTCAGCAGCGCGATGGCGAGCGCCGCGCCCGCGACGATCCAGGCCCCGCGGGAATCGGCGGTGCGCCGCGGCTCCCCGTAATCGCCCCCCACCGCCGGCTCGGCGGGCGCGGAATCAGCGGGCAGGGACTCGAGCAGCAACGCGCGCACCTCGGCGGTGATGCGCTCGGTCTGCGTGTCGACGCCGGCGACCAGCGCGCGGCGCAGCTCCGCGAAGTGCTCGCGCAGTGTGCTGTCGGTGAGGGGCTTGGAGAGCGGGCCGTTGGCGGCCTCGGGTGTACCGGCCTCGAGGCGCATGTTGAGCGCCGTGAAACTTGACTGATCCGGCGTGCGGCGATCGGGCACGAGGTGCAGCTCGTAGAGCACCTTGGAGACATCCGTGGGCTTGATCTGTTTGGGCAGCACGCCAATCGCACCCAGGGCGCGTGCCTGCCCCAGGTACAGCTCCCCCTCCTGGGAGGTGTACATCATGATCGGGATCGTCGCGGTGCGCGGGTCGTTCTTGATCTGCTGCACCGCCTGCAGCCCGTCCATGCCGGGCATCAGGTGATCCATGAAGATCACGTCGGGACGGTTGCTGACCAGGTAATCGATCGCCGCCTCGGCGCTCTCGGCGGCATCCACGTCGATGTCGTACTTCTCCAGCACGCGGGCGAGAAACAGGCGCGCGGACTTGGAGTCGTCCACGATCAAGGCCCGCTTTGCACCCATACTCCGCTCTCGACAGACGCTCACGTAGTGCCGAAAGTGTAGCTCAGAACCGCCGCGGCGCACCGCTGTCGCCGGGCAAAGACGGCCCCGCGGGACGCTAAGTGAAGTGGTTCACACTGACGCGTACACCGGCGTGCTGGGCGCACAGCTGCCCGTAGAGCTCGGCGAGGCGACGCGCCATCGCCGTCGAAGACCAGCTGCGCGCGTAGGCTCGGCCCCGGCCGGAGAGCTCGGCACGCAGTCGCGCATCGCGCAACACGCGCACGACGGCCCCGGCAAACTCCCCCGCTTCCTCGGGCACCACTAACGCGCCGCTTTCGGGCACCAGAATCGAGCGCGTGCCAAGCTCGGCGGTCGAGACCACCGGCGTGCCCTGCGCCATCGCTTCCAGCAGCACCAGGCCCTGGGTTTCGGTGCGCGAGGCGAACACGAAGGCGTCCGCCGCCGCGTAGCATTCGAGCAGCTCGGTGTCGCGCTCGAGGTAGCCGGCAAAGTGCACCTGTGCGCTCAGTCCCAGGGCGGCGACCTCGGCCCGCAGCGACTCGCGTGCCGGCCCCTCCCCGGCGATCACCAGCAGCGCCTCGGGCACCTCGGCGAGGACCCGGGCAAACACCTGTACGAGAAAGCCGATGTTCTTCTCGTGCGCGACCCGCCCGATATACGTGAGCAGCGGCCGGCGTGGCGCGATCCCCGCCCGGGCGCGGAAGGCGGCGCCGTCCACGGTCCGGAAGCGATCAGCGGCAAGCCCGGTCGGCAGCACGTGGATCGGCGTCGTGACACCGTATTCGAGCAGCACCGTGCGCATCGGATCCGAGGGAGCGATGAGCGCCTGCACCGCGGCGCACTGTGAGCGGGTGAAGTGGCGCGCCGCGAAGCGGCCGAGCGCGCGCGGCAGTGCCGGCACGTAATGGTGCAGGTATTCCTCGAAGAAGGTGTGGTAGGTGGCCACGCACGGCACGCCGGCGCGGCGCGCGCAGCGCACGCCCGCGTAGTGGGCCAGGAACGGCGTATGGACATGCACCAGGTCGAACTCCTCCAGCGGCAGCGCGTCCAATGCCCGCGTGAGAGCGCGCCAGCGCATGCGCCGGTCCTCGGGATCCTTGGGCACGGCGCCGGCGGCGATACGCTGCACGCCGCACTCGACGGCCGTCTCGGACGCATCCGCGTAGCGCGGCGCGATGAGCCGCGTCTCAATGCCCTGGGCGTGCAGATCGTCGCGGAAGGTGCGGATGGAGGTGGAAACGCCGTTCACGCGCGGGAAGTAAACATCGGAGATGAGCAGGATCCGCACGCCCCCGCCTCAGCGACGCACGGCGCGGTGCGCGCGATGGATGACGCGCGGCACGCTAGGCGAGCGCCACGCCCAACGCGGCCAGTGCGGCCCCAAGTGCTGCCCCGGCCAGCACGTCCGACGGGTAGTGCAGGCCGAGGACGACGCGCGAGGCTGCGATCAGGGCGGCGAGGGGTACCAGCACCAGCAGCAGTTCCGGGAAGTGCACGGCGCACTGCCAGGTGAAGGAAACGGCGTGCAGCGTGTGGCCGGAGGGAAAACTGTAGCGATCGAGCGGCGCCCCCGCGCGGTCGATGCCCGCGTGGGTGATAAAGGGACGCTCGCGCACGAAGACGCGCTTGAGCAGCGCGTAGATGAGCACACCCAGTGCACCGGTGAGCGCCATGACGGCGGCGGGGCGCACGGCGCTCACACCGTAGAGCAGCGGCAGGCCGAGCAGCAGCACGTACCAGACCACCCCGTCCCCGAGGCGGCTCGCCACCTGGAAGATGCGGCGCGGCAGCGGCAGCGCGGCGCCCCGGTTCAGCCGCCGGCACAGGCCGTACTCCGCCGCATCCACGCGCGCCATGAAGGCATTGAAACCCGTCGCTTTCATGCGGCACCCGCCTCCAGCGCGGCCGATGGAGTGACGCGTCCAGCCTCGTCCCGCGGCGCGTCAACGGCGTGACAGGGATGTGAAAGTTTTTTTAAGACAAGGACTTAGACGCCCTATTGTGTGCGCTGTCTCACACTATTCGCTGCCCCGGCGAGTCAGGACCGTCCCAGCCGCGCGAGCGTCGCACGCGCGAGCCGGTCGGCAGATCCGGCGCCGTGGGCAAAGAAGAGCGACGGTTCCGTCAGCTCCAGCTCCAGCAAGCGTGGCTCCCCGCGCGCGCCGCGGATCAGGTCGACCCGTGCATACAGCAGCGATGCGAAGGGCAACGCCGCCAGAATGCGCTCACCGACGGCACGCTCATCGGCGCCGGTGGCGCGCGTGGTGATCTCCTCGGGCGCAAACAGGGCCGCGGTCGCCGCCGCGCCGCGCGGCAGCAGCGGTCCCTTGCGGATCGCGTGGCTCAGCCGGCCGTCGATATAGATCAGCGCGGTCTCCCCGTCACGATCGACGCTCGGCAGGTACGGCTGCAGCAACACGCTGCGGCGCGCCCCGAGGAGCGTGCGCATGTGCGCGAGGATTTCCGGCACCGCCGCGCGCACGTGGCGACGCGTGTCGCGCGAGCCGGCGCCGACGGCGGGCTTGACGACCAGTTCCTCCTCGGCCTGCCGCGCGAGAAACTCATCCAGGACGACCGCAGCTTCCGCGGCCGGCTCGCAAAAGCAGCTCGGCACGATTGGCAGGTCCTGGCGGGCGAGCTCGGCGAGATAGTGCTTGTCGGAGTTCCAGCGCACGACCGGCGGCGGATTCAGCAGCCGCGTCAGCGCCGCGGTGCGCTCCACCCAGGCAAGAAACTCGGTGATGCGCTCGGTATAGTCCCAGGCCGAGCGCAGCAGTGCGGCGTCGAAGCGTCCCCAGTCCACGCCCTGATCGTCCCAGTCGGCGATCTCGGCGCGCACGCCCGCGGTCGCGAAAGCCGCAAGCAGCGGTGGCATGTCCTCATCGAGTCCGCGCGCCGCGCGCGCGCTGACCAGCGCGACCGCCGTCAATCGCGGATCCCCGTACCGCGATTCATGAGCGCCACGGCGGTCGCAAACAGCGCTACCGCAGCCAGGGCCATCAGCACGAAGGAAACGCCGACGTCGACATCCGACACGCCCAGAAAGCCGTAGCGGAAGGCGTTGACCATGTACAGGATCGGGTTCACGTACGACAGCGTGCGCGCCCAGTCAGGCAGCAGACTGACCGAGTAGAACACGCCGCCGAAGTAGGTCAGCGGCGTCAGGACGAACGCCGGAATCCAGTTAACCTGGTCGAAGTTCTTCGCGAACAGTGCATTCAGGAAGCCGCCGAGGGCGAAGGTGACGGAGGTCAGCAGCAACGCCGTGAGCACCACTACCACGTGCTGCACGTGCAGGTGCGTGAATATCAGCGACACGACGGTGACTGCGGCGCCCACCAGCAGGCCGCGCACCACGCCGCCCACCGCATACCCCCCCACGATCACCCAGTTGGGCAGCGGCGAGACCAGCAGCTCCTCCACGTGCTTGCCGAATTTCGCGCCGAAGAACGAGGCGACCACGTTGCCGTAGGAGTTGGTGATGACCGACATCATGATGAGGCCGGGGGCGATGAACTGCTTGTAGTCGAAGCCGCCCATGACGCCGACGCGGCGGCCGATGAGGCTGCCGAAGATGGCGAAGTACAGCACCGAAGTGACGATGGAGGGCACGATGGTCTGGCCCCAGATGCGGATGATGCGGCCGTACTCGCGGATGACGATCGTCTTGAAGCCGATCCAGCGCACCACTCCCAGGCTCACCGGCGGCGCAGACACGGCGGCGACGCTGTTCATCGCGCGCCCCCCGGGGCAGCAGCCGCCGGCAGCGCCGGCGCGTCCAGGCCGCCGCCGTCACTGCGCCCCTCCACCAGACGCATGAAGATCTCCTCGAGGCGATTGACCTTGTTGCGCATGCTCAGCACTTCGATGCCCAGGGCCGACAGCCGCGCAAAGATGTCGTTGAGGTTGTCTTCCTTGGAGACCTCCACCTCGAGGGTGTGATCGTCCACCAGCCGCACCACGTAGGCGTCGAGCGCCGGCGCCTGCGCCAGCGCATCGCGCAGATTCAGCACGAAGGTCTCCACGTGCAGCCGGCGCAGCAGGCTGCTCATCCGGTCGCGCTCGACGATGCGACCGCCGCTGATGATGGCGATGTTGCGGCACAGCGTCTCCGCCTCCTCCAGGTAGTGGGTCGTGAGGATGATGGTCGTACCGCTCGCGTTGATCTCGCGCAGAAAATCCCACATGGAGCGGCGGATCTCGATGTCGACACCCGCCGAGGGCTCATCGAGTATCAGCAGGCGCGGCTCGTGCATTAATGCCCGGGCAATCATCAGCCGCCGCTTCATGCCCCCTGACAGGCCGCGCGAGATGCCGTTTCTCTTGTCCCACAGCTGCAGCTGCCTGAGGTACTTCTCGGCCCGCTCGCGCGCCACCGGGCGTGGAATGCCGTAGAAGCCCGCCTGGTTGACGACGATCGTGTAGGGCGTCTCGAACAGGTTGAAGTTGAGCTCCTGCGGAACAACTCCGATGCACGCCTTGGCCACCTCGAGCTCACGGTCGATGTCGTGGCCGAACACGCGCGCTTCGCCGGAGCTCTTGTTCACCAGCGAGGTAATGATGCCGATCAGCGTGGTCTTGCCCGCGCCGTTCGGGCCGAGCAGGGCGAAGAAGTCGCCCTGCTCGACGTCCAGGTCGACGCCCTGCAGCGCCCGCACGCCGTTCTTGTAGGTCTTGGTGAGTCCGCGGACCGAGAGTGCATTCATGGCAAGAGGATCGGGGCTCGCAGGCGGGAGCGCAAGAGCCGACCCACAGAGTCAAGTGCGCCAGCGGCGCCGAATATGCCTCGGGCGAGGGATTGACGCCGTGCGCCGGAGCGCCCGTCTCAGCTTGCGGTCTTCAGCAGTTCGAGCTGCTGATCGCCATACGGCTCGGCGGCCTCGTGAAATGTCCAGCCGTCGCGCCCGTGCGCCTTGCTGCGATAGAGCGCCAGGTCCGCCAGTCGCACGGCGCGCTCGTGCAGATATTCCCCGCCCGGCTCCACCGTACTGACCCCGACGCTCACCGTTACGTAGGGGCGCGTGGGCGAGCCGGCGTGCGCGATGCCGAGATCGGTCACCGCTTTGAGAATTTCGGCCGCGACGGCGCCTGCATAGGTGCGGTCACCGCCGGCCAGTATGGCGATCAGCTCCTCGCCGCCGTAGCGCGCCACCATGTCCAGCGGACGCCGCTGCACGGCGCTGCGGATGGCCGCAGCCACCCGCCTCAGGCAGTCATCGCCGGCCTGATGTCCGTAGCGGTCGTTGTAGGCCTTGAAGTAATCGATATCCACGAGCAGCACCGACACCGGCAACTGCGCCAGCTGCGCGTGCTGCCAAAGCGCGCGCGCCTGCTCCTCGAGCGCCGTGCGGTTCAGCAGCCCCGTGAGGCCGTCGTGCATGGCGACGTCCGACAGGCGTCGGCGCTCAAGGAAGGCAATGCGGTTGGCGTACTCGAGGGCATAGCAGCCCGCGCCGCCGATGAGGTTGGCGGAGAACAGCACGAACAGGGAGTAGATGGCGACGCTCGGTGCGAACTCGCCCAGCAGCGCGGCCCCGGCGTAGGCTGCGACCAGCAGCACGTTGGTGCGCACCGCGGCCCCGAAAGTCATGCCCAGCATGAAGTAGAAATAGAAGGTGGCGAGCAGCAGGCGTGCCGCCACCAAGGGCAGCTGTGCCGGCGTCGCCTCGATCGCCATAAGCACCGTACCGGCGGCGAACATCGGTGCCGCGATCTGGACGGCCGGCTGGTACCAGCGTGCGTACCAGCGCGGTCGCGTCAGCACCAGCATGATGAGCACGAGCGGAAACTGCAGGCCGAAGCGCCACAGATCGGCCCGGGTGAGCCGGGGACCGACCAGCAGCACGTGATCGATGATTGCGAAGCCGCACACGCTCGAGAGCGCGACGAACAGACTCACGCGCACCCAGCGCTGGGCGCTCGCGCGGTAGCTGTGAATGAATTGGCGCTCGAGCTCCGGGTCGCGGAACCTCAGGCGCATGCCCGCAGCCGGTGGCTCAGTGGCCGGCACTGCCTGTGAAAGCGGCATGTACAAGCGTCGCCCCCCTCGCGACGGCCGTCCCCGTCGGCGTCGCCCCCGTCAGCGCTGCGAGTCGGGGTCGCGCTCCTGCACGCGCGTGGAGCTCTTTACGCGGGTCCGCCACACATCGTACGGATCCCACCCCGAGCGCGAATACGTCAGATGTGCGTAGCCGTCACCGCTATCCGCAAACTCATCGTTTGCGGCCAAAGACTCCTGAGGGTCAGCGGGAAGTCCTTCCACGCCTTTACTCTTCATCGCACGCGCTCCTGCTTGTTGTCGACCGTCCCAGCGTTTCCGTTCTGGGTCTTCCCTTGCCCGATCGCCCTTCCATAGTGCGATGCGGTCATTGAAGTTTATGTCGTCCGGGAGGCAAAAGCGACTAGGACAAGCGCTTCATTATGTTACGTGAATGTAACCTGAACCCGTTCCAACATGCCCCAATGCGGTGCTGTTGTTTTCAGTCTGCAAAATAACGTGTCAGGTACTGCTGCAGCGTTCCCGTGTCGCTGGCTTCGATGCGGCGCTGCGCCGCCAGCGACTCCTGCGCCTCGGCCCCAAACTCCCGCAGCCGCTCCTCATTGGGGGGGTACAGCTCCAGGAAATAAGCCTTGTGTGCTGCGGACATGCGCAGGGCCAGGTCAAAAAACGACTCGCCGGCGTTCAGTTCAGTCATGAGTCGCGCTGACGGGGTCAAGGTCACGTCCTCGATCTTGGCCGCCTGGGTCGCCAAGGCCCCGGAGTAAGGGCGCGCCGGATCCCCGTGATCGAGCAGCTCGCAGATACCAGCCATGGTATCCAGCAGCTCCCGTGCCCAGTCGTGCATCGAAACGGTGCGTCCGTCGCGCCACAGGGTGAGGTTCGGGTCGCGCCCGCGGCGCGCCACCGCGATATGGTTCTCATCGAGCGCCTGCTGTTCGGAGTCGGCGATCGGGTCGCTCGCCTTCATCAGACACAAAGCGACGAACGCCTCCAGAAAGCGCAGCTTGTTCTGATTCACGCCGACCGGATCGAAAGCACTGACATCGAGCGCGCGCACTTCGACGTATTCGACGCCGGCGCGCCGCAGCGCCTTGGTCGGACGTTCCCCCGAGCGCGCCACGCGCTTGGGCCGAATGAAGCTGTAGTACTCGTTCTCGATCTGCAGGATATTGGCGTTCAGCTGGCGCCACTCACCGTTCACTTCCACACCCATGGCCTGGTACGGCGGGTGCGGCGTACTGATGGCGCGCGTCAGGTCACGAACGTACTCATCCAGGCTGTTGACCGACACCGACAGCCCCGCCTGGTTGCGGTTGCGGTAGCCGACATCGCTCATGCGCAAGCTGGTGGCGTAGGGTTCGAACGCGGTGCCGCTGCCGAAATCCTCGAGCCCGAACTCACGGCCGCGCAGGAAGGACTTGCACACCACCGGTGACACGCCGAACAGGTACAGGACGATCCAGCCGAAGCGCCGGTAGTTGCGCAGCAGGTCGAAATAGCAGGCCGAGATGAAGGCGCTGTCGTGACTGTGCGATTCGCGCGCCGCCGCCCACGCTTCCCAGAACGGCAGCGGAAACGAGTAGTTGAAGTGCACGCCGGAGATTGCCTGCATCATACGTCCGTAGCGCAGTCCCAGCCCGTTGCGGTAGATGGTCTTCATGCGCCCCACGTGCGAGCTGCCGTACTGCGCGAGCGGGATGTCCGCGTCGCCCTCGATGGCGCACGGCATGCTGGTCGCCCACAGGAGCTCATCGCCGAGGTGGCGGTATACGAACTGGTGCAGATCGAGCAGGTACTGCAGCAGCTCCCAGCTGTGCGTGAACGCCGGCGTCACGAGTTCGATGAGCGACTCGGAGTAGTCGGTAGTGATGTGCTCATTGGTGAGCGCCGAACCCAGCGGGTGCGGATGCGGCGTGTGCGCCAGCGTGCCGCCGGGCAGCACGCGCAGTGACTCCTTCTCCACGCCCTTGCGACCGCCCTGCAGGATCTGCGGCGCGCCGCCGTTGACGAGCGCCGCAAGGCGCCGTTCAAAGAGGCGGTCTATGCCGGGTCTGCTCATGAGGGTGGCTGCGGTGCGTAGCTACCAGGAGGCGCGACCGCTCAGCACCTCGGCGACCAGGACGAAGTCCGCCCACAGGCTGTAGAGCGGGTGGCGGAAGGTTGCGGGCAGATTGTGCTCAAAGAAGAAATGACCGACCCAGGCCGGCAGGTAGCCGGCCGCGGCCGCCCCCAGATACCACGCACGGTGACTGCTGCCGACGGCGATGCCGAGCATGAAAAGCGCCAGCAGCGTCCCGCACACGTGCAGCCGCCGGCATACCGGGTTGCTGTGCTGCTCGCGGTAATAGGGGTAGAACTCCCGAAAGCTCGCAAACGGGGGAGCAGAGGCTCCGGTTTGGCTCGAGGAGGCGCCCATGTTAAAGGCCCGTGGTGCGCAACATCCCGGCATCGTAGCGCCGCGGCTTGCCGCGGAGCCACATATTCAGGGGGATTGACCGGCGGCGGCCCGACCGGGTCCTGGCAGGTCCGCCAACATGGCCCCGCGGCTGCAACAGCGCGCGGGAGCTGTTGGTGTGCGCCGATTTCAGGCATCGTGCTGCCGCGCGCGCCTGCGGGGCGCGACCGGGCGGGGAGCATAGCGATGATCGGCATCATTGGCGGCACGGGTCTGTACTCCATGCCCGAGCTGCGCGCAGCGCGCGTCGAGGAGATCGCGACGCCCTTTGGCGCGCCCTCCGCACCGCTGATCCGGGGCACGCTGCACGGGCGCGAGGTGGCGTTCCTCGCCCGCCACGGCGTGAGCCACCAGCTGCTGCCCAGCGAGATCAACTTCCGCGCCAACATCTGGGCGCTGAAGAGCATCGGTGTGACGACGCTGATCGGGGTCTCAGCGGTGGGTAGCCTGCGCGAGGAGATACGCCCGGGGGACCTGGCGCTGCCGTCGCAGTACCTGGATTTCACCAAGGGCCGGCGCATCGGCAGCTTCTTTGGCGCCGGGCTGGTGGCGCACGTCTCCACGGCCCAGCCCAGCTGCCGCGCTACCGCGAGCCTCATCGCCAGCGCGGCGCGCGCCGGCGGCCTGCAGCTGCACGAGGAGAAGACCTACGCGTGCGTGGAGGGACCGCGTCTCGGCACGCGCGCCGAGAGCCTGTTTCTGCGTGGCGCCGGCGCCGACCTGGTCGGCATGACCAACGTGCCGGAGGCATTCCTGGCACTCGAGGCCCAGCTGGGCTACTGCACGATTGCGCTCGCGACCGACTACGACTGCTGGCTCGACGACCCGGCGCAACACGTTTCCGCCGAGCAGGTGCTCAGCGAGTTCCGCAGCAACCTGGTACGCGTACAGCAGCTGCTGGCCGATGCGGTCGCGCAGTACCGGGAGGACGATTCCCGTCCCTGTCGCCAGGCGCTGCGCGGCGCGCTGGTGACGCCACGCGCGCGCATGACGGCCGAGCAGCGGGCGCTGGTGGAACTGCTGTCGCGCTGATTGCGCCTGCGCGCGCTTCCTGCTGCGCGCGCCTAGCGCTCGATGATGGCCGTCACGCCCATGCCCCCGGCGGTGCACACCGATACCAGTCCCCGCTTGGCGTTGGCGTCCGCGGCCAGCAGCTTCGCCAGCGTCGCGACGATGCGCGTGCCGGTGGCGGCAAAGGGGTGCCCCAGAGCCACGCTGCCACCCTTGATGTTCAGCTTGCTGCGGTCGATGCCGCCGAGCGGCGCCGGCAGGCCCAGCGCATGGCGGCAGTAGTCGGCCGATTCCCACGCCTTGAGGGTGCACAGCACTTGGGCGGCGAAGGCCTCGTGGATCTCGTAATAGTCAAAATCCTGCAGCGTGATCCCGGCATCGCGCAGCATCGCCGGCACCGCGTAGGCGGGTGCCATCAACAGCCCTTCCTTGCCGCTCGCGAAGTCGACCGCCCACACCTTGCCGTAGCGCAGGTATGCGAGCACCGGCAGGTTGCGCTGGGCCGCCCACTCGGGCGTCGCCAGCAGCACGGCGCTGGCGCCGTCGGTGAGCGGCGTGCTGTTGCCGGCCGTGAGCGTGCCGTCAGCGGCGAAGCTCGGACTTAGTTTGCCGAGCTTGTCGAGACTGGTGTCCGGGCGCACGTTGTTGTCGCTCTTGAGACCCAGGTACTCGATGACCAAGTCATCGTAGAAACCCGACCGCCAGGCCGCCGCGGCCTTCAGATGGCTGTCGTAGGCAAGCAGGTCCTGCTCGGTGCGGCTGATCTGCCAGCGCTTGGCCATGATCTCGGTGCTTTGTCCCATCGACAGGCCCGTGCGCGGCTCCACGACCGCGGGCGTGACGGGGCGGAAGTCCTTCGGCCGCAGGTGCAGCCAGGGTGCCACGCGCTGCCAGGGGCCGCGGCCGCGATAGCTGCGCAGCAGCAGCTGCTGGTAGGAGCGCGGATAGACGATCGGGGCGTCACTGATGGAATCCACCCCGCCGGCGATGCCGGCCTCGATCTGTCCGAGGGCGATCTTGTTGCCGATGTCGAGCGCCGCCTCGAGGCCGGTGCCGCAGGCGCGCTGCAGGTCGAGTCCCGGCGTCTGCGGGTCCAGGCCGCTCGCAAGCACGCTTTCACGCACCAGGTTGTAATCCTTGGTGTGCTTGATCACGGCGCCCGCGGCAACATCACCCAGGCGCTCGCCCTGCAGCTTGAAACGCTCGACCACGGCGCGCAGCACGGCCGTCAGCAGGTCCTGGTTGGTCGCGGCGGCGTAGGCGCTGTAGGCGCGGGCAAAGGGAATGCGCAAACCGCCGAGTATGGCGACACGCCTGACTGCAGGTCCTACCAGCATGACTCCTCCCTAGTGCGCCGCGTTAGAATGCCACGCCCAAACTGGCGAAGCCATGGAGGCCGCGCATGGGTGAGTTCACCACCATCATGGCCCGCGACGGTCATGAATTTCAGGCATGGCTGTGTGCCGCACCCGGGCAGCCGCGCGGCGCGCTCGTCGTGCTGCAGGAGATCTTTGGCGTCAACAGCTACATTCGTGCGGTCGCCGACGGTTTTGCGGCCGCCGGCTACACCGTCATTGCCCCGAGCCTGTTTGACCGCATCCGCCGCGGCATCCAGCTCGGCTACACGCCGGCCGAGAGGCAGGAGGGCGCCGGCTACCGCAGCCAGCTCAAGCCCGAGACCACACAGAAGGATATCGCGGCCGCGGTCGCGGTGGTGCGGCACTCCGGCCGCGTCGGCACGGTGGGTTACTGTTGGGGGGGCACCCTGTCCTATCTGGCGGCCGTGCAGCTGCCGGTGGCGGCCGCGGTGGTGTACTACGGGCGCGTGACGTCTCACCTGGAGCAGAAGCCACGCTGTCCGGTGATGTATCACTTTGGCGCGCAGGATACGAGCATTCCGCTGTCCGAGGTGGAGCAGACGCGGGCGGCTGCGCGGGATCCGCAGATGGTGTATGTCTACGAAGGTGCCGGTCACGGCTTCAGCTGCGACCAGCGGGACAGCTACAAGCCGCAGGCGGCCGCGCTGGCACGCACGCGCACGCTCGAGTTTCTGGAGCGCTACATCGCGGGCAACCCGGCCAACCATGAGCAAGAGGCGAGGACCGAACTCCCATGAAACTGCGTGACCCAGAGCTGCTGCGCACCCGCGCCTTCGTCGGCGGTGAGTGGCTGAACGCCGGCGACGGCGCGACGCATCCGGTGACCAACCCGGCCACGCGCGAAGTACTCGGTACGGTACCGGTCATGGGCACCGCCGAGACGCGACGCGCTATAGAGGCGGCGCAGGCCGCGTTCCCGGCGTGGGCCATGCGCACGGCCAAGGAGCGCGCCGCGATCCTGCGCCGCTGGTACGAACTGCTCATGGCGAACCAGGACGACCTCGCGACGCTCATGACCGCCGAGCAGGGCAAGCCCTTCGCGGAGGCCAAGGGCGAGATCGCCTATGCGGCCTCCTTCATCGAGTGGTTCGCCGAGGAGGGCAAGCGCCTCTACGGTGACGTGATTCCCGGGCACCAGCCGGACAAGCGCATCCTGGTGCTGCGCCAGCCGGTGGGCGTGGTGGCTGCGATCACGCCGTGGAATTTTCCGCTGGCGATGATCACGCGCAAGGCGGGACCTGCGCTCGCCGCCGGCTGCACCTTCATCTGCAAGCCCGCCGGCCAAACTCCCTACTCGGCACTCGCGGCGGCGGCGCTGGCCGAGCGCGCGGGGCTTCCGGCCGGGGTGCTCAACGTCGTCACCGGCGATGCGCGCACGATCGGCGCCGAGATGACCTCGAACCCGATCGTCCGCAAGCTGACCTTCACGGGCTCGACCGAGATCGGCAAGCAGCTGATGACGCAGTGCGCCGGGACCATGAAGAAGATTTCCCTGGAACTCGGTGGCAACGCGCCGTTTATCGTATTCGCCGACGCCGATCTCGACGCCGCGGTCGCCGGTGCCATCGCCAGCAAGTACCGCAACACCGGACAGACCTGCGTCTGCGCCAACCGCCTGCTCGTGCAGGCGCCAGTGTACGAGGAGTTCACCCGGAAGCTCGTCGCTGCGGTCGCGCAGCTGCGCGTCGGCGATGGCCTCAAGGGCGCGACCGACCAGGGGCCGCTGATCGACGAGAAGGCGCTCGCCAAGGTCGAAGAGCATCTGCAGGACGCCCTCGCCAAGGGCGCACGCGTGGTACAGGGGGGCAAGCGGCACGCCCTGGGAGGCACCTTCTTCGAGCCGACGGTCCTCACCGGCGTGACGCCCAAGATGCTGGTGGCCCGCGAGGAGACGTTTGGGCCGATCGCCCCGCTGTTTCGCTTCGAGAGCGAGGCGGACGCCATTCGCATGGCCAATGACACCGAGTTCGGGCTCGCGGCCTACTTCTATACGCGCGACCTGGCGCGCTCCTGGCGGGTTGCGGAGGCCCTGGAGTACGGCATCGTGGGCCTCAACACCGGACTCATCTCCACCGAGGTGGCGCCGTTTGGCGGGATGAAGGAGTCAGGCACCGGACGGGAAGGCTCCAAGTACGGCATCCTCGACTACACCGAGTTGAAGTACCTGTGTGTCGGCATCGGCTGAGACCTGGCGCGCCGCCGTCCTGGCCGCCGCTGCGCTAGGGTGAGCCGCGTGGCCTCCGTCATGCCCGCACCACCACGCCCGGACGCCGAACGCATCGGCATCCTGCTCATCAACTCCGGCACTCCGGAGGCTCCCGAGCCGGCCGCGGTGCGCAAGTTTCTCGCCCGCTTCCTCGCCGACCCGCGCGTGGTGGAGCTGCCGCGCGCGCTGTGGCTGCCGCTGTTGTACGGGGTGGTGCTGCCGTTCCGTCCGCGGCGCATCGCCCACAAGTACCGCCAGATCTGGACGAGCTCGGGGTCGCCGCTGCGCGATCTGTCCGAACGGCTCGGGGCGGAGCTGCGCAGCGTGCTCGCGCAGCGTGTGCTGGCACCGCTGTCCGTGGAAGTCGGCATGCTCTACAGCGCCCCGCAGCTGCAGGCTGCGCTCACGCGGCTGCGCGACAACGGCGCCCAACGCATCCTGGCACTGCCGCTGTTTCCGCAGTACTGCGCCGCCACCAGCGGCGCCTCCTTCGATGCGGTGAGCGCGGTCTTGCGCAGGTGGCGGCGGCTGCCCGATGTACAGTTCGTCGCCGGCTACCACGATCACCCGGGATACATCGAGGCGCTGCGCGCCAGCGTGGCGGAGCACTGGCAGGCGCACGGCCGCACCGCGCATCTGCTGATGTCGTTTCACGGCATTCCGGAGCGCAATGTGCGCGCCGGTGACCCGTACCTGAGCCAGTGCCAGAACACCGCGCGGCTGCTCGCGGATGAGCTGCTGCTGCGTGACGGCGAGTGGAGCGTGAGCTTCCAGTCGCGTTTTGGCCCAGCGGGCTGGCTGAAGCCCTACACGCTCGCGACCGTCGCCGCCCTCCCGGCGCGCGGCATCCACGAGGTGAGCGTCGTGTGCCCGGGGTTTGCGGTGGACTGTCTGGAGACTCTTGAGGAGATCGCCGTCGAGAATCGCGCCGCCTTCCTCGCCGCCGGTGGCCGGCGCTATGAATACGTGCCGGCCCTCAACGTACGCGCAAGCCACGCACAGTGTCTCGCTGACCTGATCGTGCAACACTGCCAGGCCTGGATGACGAGCGGCCACGGCAGCCTGTCACAAACGGCGCGTGGTACGTCCAGCTGATGGGCGGCAGGCCGCTGCCACTGCTTGGGAGGTTCCACGAGTTCAGCGTCGCGGTCGATGACGTCCGCGCCGCGGTGGAGTTCTACGAGCGCCTCGGCTTCAGCCACGCGACCACCACCGACACCTACAGCCATCCGTACGGCGTGCTCACCGACGGGTGCATCTTCATCGGCCTGCATCAGCGCGCCGGACCCTCGCCGGTCCTGACCTTCGTGCGCAGCGGCGTCGCCGGCAGTGTTGCCGAGCTGGCCGCCCGCGGGATCGAGCTCAGCGTCTGCCGCACCGGGGATGAGGTGTTCAACGAGATTGCCTTCAGCGATCCGGAGGGCCAGGCGGTCGCCGTGCTTGAGGCACGCACCTATTCGCCCGTGGCTCGTGGCGAGCAGGAGCCCTCGCTGTGCGGGAACTTCACCGAGGTCAGCCTGCCGGTCGCCGACTTCACAGCGGCGCAGGCTTTCTGGGAGGCCCTGGGTCTTGTGGCGGCGCCCGAGGAAGCGGGCCCGCATCCGCACCTGCCCCTGACCAGCGATTACCTCGAAGTGTCTTTTCACCATCCGGCTTTTTGCGCCCGACCCCTGCTCGTGTTCCGCGATCCCGAGATGGCCGCCCGGATCGCGCGGCTGCGTGAGCGCGGCATCGCGTTCGCGGCGTCGCCGCGGGCACTGCCGCCCGGGGCCGCGCTGCTCGCGGGGCCCGACGGCACCCCGCTGCTGCTGCTGCCGGAAGCTGACTGACGCGCACATCCACCCCGGCGCGCGGAATGCCGCCGGCCGGAGCGCGACGAATGCCGCCGTACTTGCGGTGGGCCGCCCGGCAGTGCCGGGGTGCCGGCCGGATAATCCCCGTGGCTTAGTACCGTCGCACCGCGCAGCTTTGCTGCATAATCGGCGGCCTAAGTGCCCCAAGAGCACCCCGAACCATCTCCGAAAGGAACCGGCATGCGCCGCAGCCCCCTGCTCGCCCTGATCGTTCTGTTGATTTCCTCCCCCGCGTTCAGCGACGGCGGGATGTGGACCTTCCAGGAATTTCCGCACGCGCTGCTCAAGCGTGAACACGGCACGGACGTGAGCGGCGCATGGCTCGACAGCGTGCGCACCGCCACCATCCGCCTGTCCAACTGCACCGCCTCGTTCGTCTCCCCCGAGGGCCTGATCCTCACCAACCATCACTGCGCGGAGGCCTGCCTGGATGAGCACTCGAGCAAGGAGCGCAACCTCCTGGGCGTGGGGTTTCTCGCGCGCACCCGCGAGCAGGAACTCAAATGCGGCACCCAGATCGCGGACGTGCTGCTGGACATGCAGAACATCACCGCCACGGTGGATGCCGCCACCAAGGGGCTGGGTGACAAGGCGGCCAACGACAAGCGCAAGGCCACCATGACGCAGCTCGAGCAGCAGTGCGAGCAGGACAGCAAGAGCGCCAAGGGCGGTCCGTACAAGTGCGAGACCGTCGAGCTCTACGACGGCGGTCAGTACTGGATGTACAAGTACCACCGCTACACCGATGTGCGCCTGGTATTTGCTCCCGAGCGCGGCATCGCCGCCTTCGGCGGCGACCCGGACAACTTCCAGTTCCCGCGCTGGTGCCTGGACATGTCGGTGCTGCGCGCCTATGGGCCGGACGGCCAACCGGCGGCCACGCCGAATTTCCTGCGCATCAAGCCCGCCGGCCCCAACACCGGCGAGCTGGTGTTCGTCTCCGGGCACCCGGGCAACACCTCACGCCTGCTGACGGTGGCGGAGCTGGAGACGCTGCGCAACGTGATCTACCCGCGCTGGTTGCTGCGCGCATCCGAGCTGCGTGGCCGGCTGATTGAGTACGGCAAGACGAGCCCGGAGGCCGCGCGCATCGTCGAGGACCCGCTCAACTCACTGGAGAATTCCATCAAGGTGCGCCGCAAGCAGCTCGATGCGCTGCTCGATGACCGTCTGCTGCAGAGCAAGATGAAGGAAGAGGCGGCGCTGCGTGCCAAGGTGGCCGCCGATCCGCAGCTGGCGAAGTCCATCGGTGACCCGTGGGCGACGATCGCCAGGGCGCAGCAGCGTGACGAGCAGCTGTATCTGCCGTACACCTGGATCGAGCAGGGTGCCGGACTCGGCGCCACCTTTCCCGGCAAGCTGTTTGGCTATGCGCGCACGCTGGTACGCGCTTCCGCCGAGCGCGGCAAGCCCAATACCGAGCGGCTGCGCGAATACAGCGAAAGCGCCATGCCGCGCGTGGAGCAGCGCCTCACGGCACCGGTGCCGATCTATCCGGACCTGGAAAAGCTCAACCTGTCCTTCAGCCTGGAGCGCATGCGTGAGTGGATGGGCCCGGACGCACCGATCGTGCGCCAGCTGCTCTCGAACGAGTCTCCCGACACGCTGGCTGACAAGCTGGTGGACGGCACCCAGCTCGCAAACCCGGAGGTGCGCAAGCGCCTGTGGGAGGGCGGCGCCGCCGCGGTGGAGGCCTCCACCGACCCGATGATCGTGTTTGCGCGCAACGTCGATGCGGATGCACGCGCGGTGCGCAAGAGCTACGAGGACGAAGTGGAAGCCCCGGTGACTGCCGCCTCGCAGAAGATCGCGCGGGCCCGCTTCAAGGTGTACGGCACCAGTGAGCCCCCGGACGCCAACTTCACGCTGCGGCTGAACTTCGGCACCGTGCAGGGCTGGAAGGAAGGCGATCACGAAGTCGAGCCGTTCACGCACCTGGCGCGCCTGTTCGAGCGGGCGACCGGCCAGGAACCCTTCAAGGTCCCGGACACCTGGCTCGCGGCCAAGCCGAACCTGAACCTCGAGACGCGTTTTGACCTCTCGACCAACAACGACATCGTGGGCGGCAACTCCGGCAGCCCCCTGATCGATGCGCAGGGTCAGATCGTGGGCCTGATGTTCGACGGCAACATCCATTCCATCGCCGGGGACTTCTGGTTCGATCCGCAGATGAACCGCGCCGTGGCAGTGGACCCGCAGATCATCTTCGAGGGGCTGCGCAAGGTGTACAAGGCCGAGGAGCTGCTGACCGAACTCGGCGCCAGGTAACGCACCTCACCGGCCCGGCGCGGGTGCCCGCGCGGCCGGCTCTGCAGCCCCGGCGGGGATGCCGGCGCGCGCAAGGATGCGAAAACTGATGCGCATCTCGTCCTGCACCTGCAGCGCCCCGAGCATGGCGCTGAAGGGCTTGAGCCCGAGCTCGCTTTGCTTGAGCACCGTGTCACCGCTCACGACCAGCCGTTCGCCGGAGCGCTCATAGCGCACCAACACGTCGAACTCGTGCGCCGCGCCGCGCACCCGGGCCTGCACGCGGGCCTGCACCGCGGCGCCCTGCGGCGGCTGGGTGGCCGCAAGCCGCACGGCGCTCAGCACGATCTCGGGGTCGTTCTGCGCATCCAGCAGCGCCGGTCCCAGCATGTTGCGCCGCGTGCCCTCGCGCGCCGTCTCCGGCACCTCGGGTGGAAAATCAGGACCCGCCTGGGCGCGCAGTTCAGGTTCGTCCACACTGAGGGTTTGCAGCGGCACGTGCACCTCGAAGCGGCTCTCAAGCGGCGCGTCCGCCACGTAGAACATGCCGCTCAGCGCGTGCGCGGCGATGACATGGTTGTGCCCGGCGGCGGCGAGGGCACCGCCCTTGTAGACGCGGATCGTCAGGAGCGACTCGGCGGGCACGAGGGTGTAGGGCGTGCCAACGTGCGCCGCGGCGCCCGGCACCGGCTGCGCCGGCGCGGGCGGGCGGACCGGCGGCGGCGCCGGGCAGGCGCTCAGCAGTACCGCACACCCCAGGAGTGCCAGCCGCTGCAGTAGGCAACTTGTGTTCAGCCGCATAAGCTTGCAGACATGATCCTGCGTAACACCCCGCGCCGCTGGGGCGCCATCGCCCAGCTGCTGCACTGGCTCATTGTGTTGTTCATCGTCGCACAGTTCACGCTCGCGACCCTCTTTGACCAGCTGCCGGCCGGGGCCAGGAAGCTCACGCTGCTGTCGCGTCACAAGTCCGTCGGCATCACCATCCTGATGCTGGCGCTCGTGCGCCTGGCATGGCGCTGGAACAATCCGACGCCGACGCTCCCCGATACCCTCAAGCCCTACGAGCACGCCCTTGCCCGGCTCACGCACGGGCTGCTGTACGGGCTGCTGTTCGCCGTCCCGCTCTCCGGCTGGCTCATGTCCTCGGCCCGCGGGTTCCCGGTTAGCTGGTTCGGGCTGTTCCAGCTCCCGGACCTCGTTCCCAAGAACAAGGCCCTGTACGCGGCGCTGCTCACGACCCACGGCATCCTCGCCTGGACACTCGGCATCGTCGCGACGGTACACCTGCTCGCCGCCCTCAAGCATCACTTCGTGCTCAAGGATGACGTGCTGCGCCGCATGCTGCCGTTCTCTTCCGACAAAGCTTAAGGACCAAGCCATGAACACCCCGTTGCGGACCTTGCCGGCCGCGTTAGTCACGTTGCTCTGGAGCGCGGCGCCCCTGCGGGCCGCCGACCCTCCGGGGTTCAGCCACTACGTCCTCGACCCGGCGAAGAGCACGCTGGAATTCAACTTCACCCAGGCGGGCGCGCAGAACAAGGGCCGGTTCCGGCGCTTCCAGACGCTCCTCGACTTTGCTCCCGACAATCTCGCCACCAGTCATCTGGAAGTCACGATCGAGATGAACTCACTCGATACCGGCGATCAGGAGCGCGATGACACCCTGCGGGACAGCGATCTGTTCGCGGTGAAGAAATTCCCGCAGGCGCACTTCAGCGCCGCGCAGATCCTGAAGACCGCGAGCGGCTACGAAGCGGTCGGCAAGCTCACGATCCGCGATGCGAGCCGCGAGATCCACGTGCCCTTCACCTTCCGCACGGCCACCGAGGCGGGCGTCAGCGCCGGCTACATGTCCGGCAAGGCCACGATCAGGCGCCTCGACTATGGCGTCGGCCAGGGTGACTGGAAGGCCACGGATCAGGTGGGGAACGACGTCGGCGTCTCGTTCGCACTGCGGCTGACGAGCGCCGCCCGCTGATCACGACGCCCTCAGCAGGGCGTACCGTCGCGACGCGTCATGCGCTCGCGCGCGTGCGGCGGACTCCACACGAGGTCGACGTCGGGGTCGGAGTAGTGGGCGCTGTCCTCGGGATCGCGGTTGCTGACCACGAGGAAGCTCGCCGGCTGCCCGCTGCGGTTGATGAGGTGGTGTCCGTCAGTGCTGCCGGCGGGAAACCCGGCGCACATACCCGCGGTCAGTCGCTGCTCGCCCGCCTGCGTGCGCAGCACCAGCTCACCCTCGAGCACGTAGACAAACTCATCCTCGTGCGTGTGCCAGTGCCGCATCGAGGAGTGCTTGCCAGGCAACACGCGTACCAGGTTGACGCCGATGCGGGTGAGCCCCGCGGCATCGCCCAGGGCGCGCACCTCGCGCGGCAATACGCGCGAGCGATACGGCTCGGGGTAGCTGCTGCGCGAGCGCACCTCGACCTGCTGCGGATCGAGCGCCGGTTTCTGGACTGACATGGCTCACCTCGCCGACGCGGTTGACGTGCGCCGCGTGCATCGGGGAGCATGCCATAAGCTGCATGCCTGAAATACTCGATGACGTCGGCCAGTGCGTCGATGCGGTGTTGCGCCGTGTGGGTCAACGCGTCGTGCTCGCGCTTCCCCTGGGCATCGGCAAACCCAACCCGCTGGTCAACGAGTTCTACCGCCGGGCGCTGCGCGATCCGGGACTCGACCTCACCATCATCACCGCACTGTCGCTGCTCAAGCCGGTCGCACACGCCGCGCTCGAGCGTCGCCTGCTCGAGCCGCTGGTGGAGCGCGTCTTCGGCAGCTACGTGGAACCGCAATACGCGCGCGCCCTGCAGGCGAACTGCCTGCCGGGCAACGTGCGGATTATCGAGTTTTTCCTCACGCCGGGCGCCTTCCTGCACAGCGCCCACGCACAGCAGCACTACCTGAGTGCCAACTACACGTACGTGGCGCGCGAGGTGCTCGCCCGTGGCGTCAACGTGATCGCGCACCTGGTGGCACGGCGCACCGTCGACGGCGAACTGCAGCTGAGCCTGGGGTCAAACCCGGACGTGACCCTCGACCTACTGCCCCTGATTGCGCAGGCGCGGCGTGCGGGACGTGACATCGTCATGGTCGGCGAGACGCATGCGCAGATGCCCTTCATGGGCGGGGAGGCGCAGCTCGCGCCCGCGCAGTTCGACTTCATCGTCGATGATCCGCGCTACGACTACGACCTGTTCGCCCCGCCCAACCGGCCGCTCGCCAGCGCCGAACACGCCATAGGCCTTTATGCCAGCGCGCTGATACGCGACGGCGGCACCCTGCAGGTTGGAATCGGCGAGATGGGTGATGCGCTCATCTACGCGCTGCTGCTGCGGCACCAGCAGAATGCCGCCTGGCGCGCCACGCTCGAAACGCTGGGCACGGGAGACGCGGCGCCCCTCATCGAGGGAGGCGGCGGCACCGCGCCCTTCGCCCGCGGCCTGTTCGCCGCCAGCGAGATGTTCGTGGATCAGCTGCTGGAGCTCTATCGCGCCGGCGTGCTGCGCCGGCGTGCTTACGACTGCCTGGCGCTCGAGCGGGCGCTCGCCGCGGGCCAGTCGGAGCGCTTTGACGCGAGCATCCTGCCGGCCCTGCTGGCGGCGGGCGTCGGGCCGCAGCTGAGCGAGACACAGTTCGCCGAGCTGCGGCGCCACGGCGTGTTCCGCGAGGACGTCGAGTTCAGGGCCGGGCGGCTGCGGGCGCACGGCGGGGAGTGGATCAGCGCCGACCTCGCCGATGCGGACGACAGCGCGCGCATCGCCGAGGAGTGTCTGGGGCGCGAGCTGCGTAACGGGCGGGTGCTGCACGCCGGGTTCTTTCTCGGGCCACGCGGCTTCTACGCCGCCCTGCGCGACATGCCGGAGAGCGAGCGCAGCCAGTTCAGCATGCGCGGCGTGGGCTACGTGAATCAGCTGTACGGGCCGGACCAGGAACTGCGCATGCTGCAGCGGCGCGCGGCGCGCTGCGTCAATACCACCATGATGGTGACGCTGCTCGGAGCGGCCGTTTCGGACGCGCTCGCGGACGGCCAGGTCGTGAGTGGCGTCGGCGGCCAGTACAACTTTGTCGCCATGGCGCATGCGCTGCCCGACGCGCGCTCGATCCTGTGCCTGCGCGCCACCCGCACGCGCGACGGCCGCACCACCTCGAACATCGTGTGGAACTACGCCCACGAGACGATCCCACGTCACCTGCGCGACATCGTGATCACCGAGTACGGCATCGCGGATCTGCGCGCCGCGACCGACGCGGAAGTCATCGCGGCGCTATTGAACGTCGCGGACTCGCGCTTCCAGGAGCCGTTGCTCGCGCAGGCCAGGGCCGCGGGCAAGATCCGCGCCGACTACACGATCCCGGACCGCTTCCGGCACAACCTCCCCGGGCGGATCGCCGGCGCCCTGCGGGCGGCGCGGGCCCAGGGCTTCTTCAGTGAGTATCCCTTCGGGACCGACCTCACCGCCGAGGAAATCACGCTCACCCGCGCCCTGAAGCACCTCGCCGCGCACACCGGCTCGGCCCCGGCGCGGGCGCGCATGCTGCTGCGCGCCCTGTGGCGCGGTGCGCCGCAGGCGCACCACCAGGCGGCGCTCAAGCGCATGGGCCTGCAGGCACCGCGCGGGCTCGGCGAGCGGGTGCAACAGCGCCTGGTCAGCTGGGCGCTCGCGGCGAGCGCCGCGGACACCTAGCGTCAGCGTCGCGGCGTCTTGCGGCGGGCACGCCGCGGAGCCGCCCGCCGCGTGACCTTGGCGCGCACCTTGCGGCGCGCCGCGGCGCGCCGCGCCTGGGCTGGCCTCTTGCGCGCCGTCTTCTTCTTTGCCGTTTTCTTTGCCGCCTTCTTCGGGACCTTGCGGGCCGCCTTCTTTCCCGGCGCCGCACGGCCCGCAGCCGCCCTGGCGACTGGCGCGGGCTCGGCGTGTCCGCGCAGCTGATCGAGGATGGCCGGGTTCTCCAGCGTGGAGATGTCCTGCGTGATCTCTTCGCCGCGCGCCACGGACTTGAGCAGCCGACGCATGATTTTGCCCGAGCGGGTCTTGGGAAGATTGTCGGCGAAGCGGATGTCGTCGGGCTTGGCGATGGCGCCGACCTGTGCAGCCACCCAGTCGCGCAACTCCTTCACCAGCGCATCGATTTCGCCGGTGGGTCGCTGGCCGCGGCACACCACGAAGGCGAACACCGATTCGCCCTTGATCTCGTGCGGCTTGCCGACGACGGCGGCTTCGGCAACCCGCGGGTGCGCCACCAGCGCTGACTCGACCTCCATCGTGCCGAGGCGATGCCCGGCCACGTTCAGGACGTCGTCGATCCGCCCCATGATCCAGAAATAACCGTCCTTGTCGCGGTGCGCACTGTCGCCGGCCACGTAATAGCGGTTATCGAACTTCGACCAGTAGGTGTCCAGATAGCGGGCGTTGTCGCCCCAGATGGTGCGTACCATCGAGGGCCAGGGCTTGCGGATCACGAGGTAACCGCCCGCATCGGGGCGCTTCACGCTGTCACCGTGATCATCGACGATGTCGGCATCGATACCCGGAAGCGGCCGCGTACAGGAGCCGGGCTTGGTGGCGGTGGTGCCCGGGATCGGCGAGATGAGGATTGCTCCGGTCTCGGTCTGCCACCAGGTGTCCACGATCGGACAGCGGCTCGCACCGATGACGCGGTGGTACCAGATCCACGCCTCCGGGTTGATCGGTTCACCGACGCTGCCCAGCAGCCGCAGCTTCGACAGGTCGTACTTGCGCGGCAGTTCCTCGCCGAGCTTCATCAGCGCGCGGATCGCCGTCGGCGCGGTGTAGAACACGGTCACTCCGTGACTGGCGCAGGTCTTCCAGAAGCGGCCGCCGTCGGGAAAGGTTGGTGCCCCTTCGTAGATGAGGACGGTGGCACCGGCAGCCAGCGGACCGTAGGCAACGTAGCTGTGGCCGGTGACCCAGCCGACATCTGCCGTGCACCAGAAAACATCGTCATCGCGCAGGTCGAAGACCCACTGCGTCGTGAGCTTCGCCTGCAGCAGGTAGCCGCCGGTGCAGTGCTGGATGCCCTTCGGCTTGCCGGTGGAGCCGGAGGTGTACAGCAGGTACAGCGGATGCTCCGCGTCGACCCATTCGGGCTCGCACACCGGCTCATGCCCGGCCACGGCGTCTTGCCACCACACGTCGCGCCCGTGCGTCATCGGCACGGGCTTACCGGTGCGCTTCAGCACGATCACGTTGCGTACGCTCGGGCAGCCGCTCGCGAGCGCCTTGTCCGCCGCGGCCTTGAGCTCGATCACCTGCCCGGCGCGCCAGCCGCCGTCGGCCGTGATCACGAGCTTCGCCTCGGTATCCTCGATGCGATCCTTGAGCGCCGGTGCGGAGAAGCCGCCAAACACCACCGAGTGGATGGCGCCGATGCGATTGCAGGCGTGCATGGCCACCAGCACTTCCGGCACGAGCGGCATATAGATGATGACCCGGTCACCGCGCCGGATACCGTGGGCCTTCAGTGCATTGGCAAAGCGGCACACCTCTGCGTGCAGCTCGCGATAGCTCAGGCGGCGCACGTCGCCCGGTTCGCCCTCGAAGATGACCGCAGTCTTGTGACCACGTTCGGCCAGATGCACGTCAAGGCAGTTCACGGAGGCATTGAGCTGCCCATCGCTGAACCAGCGGTAGTTCGGGGCACGACTGTCATCCAGCGCGCGCGTGAAGGGCACCTGCCACTGCAGTTCTTTGGCCGCGAGTTCCGCCCAGAATCCCACATGGTCCGCGCGCGCGCGGCGATGCAGGTCCTCAAGGTCCGCCGGCTTGATGCGCGCCCGCGCGGTGAACGCCGGCGGAGGCGGAAAGCTGCGTTTTTCCTTCAGGATCGATTCGATATTCTTATTCGACATGGGGTTCTCGCAAGGTTGCTGCAACAGGGCACCGGCTGCGGATTCAATAGCATAGCGCAAGGCAAAGGGCGTACGGATTTACCCTTAGGACAACAGCCGATCGATCATCGCGCGCGCCTGCGCGGCATAGGCACCACCGAACAGGTTGGCGTGATTGAGCACGTGGTAGAGATTGTAGAGTTCGGCGCGTGCCGCCGACTCGGGCGGCAGCGGCGCTGCGGCGCAATAGGCGCGATAGAACGCGGCACCGAAGCCACCGAACAAGCGTGTCATAGCCAGGTCGGTTTCGCGATCGCCGTAATAAACGGCGGGGTCAAAAATCACCGCCGTGCCGTCGTCGCCCGCGAACCAGTTCCCACCCCACAGATCCCCGTGCAGGAGCGACGCGCGCGGCGCATGGTTGCGCAGCAGCGCCGGGACGGCCTCGAGCAGCGCTGCGGCCACCGGTGCCAGGTGCGCGCCGAGCCCGCGCTGCGATGCCAGCGCTAGCTGCGGGCGCAGCCGGCGGTCGCGGAAGAACTCCGCCCAGTTGGCGCTCCAGGCATTTACCTGCGGCGTGGCGCCGATGAAGTTGTCGCGATGGTGGCCGAAGCGCTCGGCGCTCACCGCATGCAGCGCCGCGAGCTGCGTGCCGAGGCGCTCCTCACAGCGCGCAGCGCTCGTGCCGCGCTCGATCCACTCGAGCGCCAGGAAGGCCGCCTGCTCGGTGGTGCCGTAGCCGACGACGCACGGAACCCGCAGTGCGCGTGCCGCGGCCAGCACGGCAAGTCCGTCGGCTTCGCTCTCCAGCGCGGCGATGCCAGCCGGTGGGGCAACTTTGACGAAGAAGCGTCCGCTCTGGCTGCGCCACGCATACGCCTCGTGGATGCTGCCGCCGCCGATGCGGCGCTCCGGCTGCGCCGCGCAGCGCACCCCGCTCAGGCGGCGCAGCTCACGGGCGATCGCGGCGAAGCGCTCCATCGGCCACCGCGCCCCCGGTCAGGCGCCGGCGTGCGCCGTCGCCACACGCAAGGCCACGTAGGGCACGAGATTAAGCAACAGGATGCCGACCTTGTAGAGCGCCATAGCGGCGTAGTGGATGGCATCGAAACGCTCCACGCTCAGGCGGAACCAGCGCGTGTGCAGGCGGTACAGCCACTCGTGGGCAGCGCTGAAGGCCACGAACCATGCGAGCAGCACGGCGTAGTTGATGAGCGTACCGAGCAGAAGCCAGTCGCTGACGAGACGGACATCCATGCACGCTCCTTCGCTGCGGGCTCGGCCAGCCTCTAGACCACACCGGTGGTGGCCGGGACCGCCAGCAGCAGGCCGACGCGGGCGAGCACCCACACCCCCACAGCGGACACCATAAAGGCCACGAGACTCAATCCAATCGAACCGAGGAAGGTCGTGCCGAGCATCGCCCGGATGGCCAGCAGAAATCCCAGGGCACAGGCGAGTGACCCGCCGATCAGGCCTCCGAGGAACAGCGACACCAGCGCACCCCCCAGAAGTCCAACAAAGGCCGCGAAACCGCAGCGGATCAGGCCGGTGTACTTTGCCTTGACCACGTGCGCGCCGATCTTCATGGGGATCGCCACCAGCACGGTGAGCAGGATCAGCCCGAGCACGAGGTTGCCGGAAACTTGGTAGGCCACGGCGCTATTTATACTACGGGCTGCGCCGCAGGAGGCGTTGCCAGCGCCAGGCAAGCAGCGTGCAGATCGTGGCCGCGACGACGAACAGCACCAGGGTATGGCGCATCTCGGCCGGCTCGATCACCTCGCCGCGGTAATTGCCCCAGCGCTGACCCGAACGCAGGGCGAGCCAGACCTGCACCGCGCCGCTGGCGAAGCCCGCGGCGAACACCCACAGCGCAACCCCGGCGATACGCGCCAGGCCGCGCTTGGGGACCTTGCGTTCCGGTTCAACCGGCGAGGTCATGCGGCAAGCGGCCGGCTTCAGCGCCCACTTAAGTTCACGCCAGCGGCAGCTGCACGAGCCGCTCGCCCTGACGACGCAGGAACGGCCCGAAGCCGAGCTCGTCGTACAGGCCATCCAGCGCCGCCAGATTCGGCATGCGCCGTCGCAACCCTTCGGCGTCCGTCCCGAGCTTCAGATCGCAGGCGATGCGCGTGAGCTGGCGGCTGAGAAACACCGCTTCGCGATGCTCGGTCAGCTTCTGCGCCAGGGTACCGGCGCCGCGCAGCTTCAGCTGTGCGACGCGCTCCAGATCACCGTACATCTCGTCGAGGGACTCGAAGGCCTTCATAAGCGAGGCCGCCGTGCGATGCCCGACGCCGGGAACGCCCGGAATGTTGTCGACGTCATCACCGGTCAGTGCCAGGTAATCGGCGAAGCGCTCAGGCCGCACCCCAAAGTGCCGCTCGATGTCGTGGTAGCCGAACTGCTCGCGCGCGCCGAAATCCCAGAACAGATCGCCGTCGCGCATCAGCTGCGCCAGGTCCTTGTCGCGCGTGATGAAGGCCGAGCGCATGCCCGCAGCGCGCATGCAGGCGGCCAGGGAGCCGATGAGATCATCGGCCTCGTACTGCGGATCCACGAACACGGAAAGTCCCAGATGCCGGCACAGTTCGCGGCAGCGCTCGAACTGCAGCACCAGGTCCGCGGGCGCGCGCTCGCGGTTGGCTTTGTAGGCGGGGTAGATGCGGCTGCGATAGGAATCAGCGCGCCGCTGGTCGAAGGCGACGGCGATGTATTTCGGCCGCAGGCGCTCGATCAGGTCGCCGAGGAAGCGCGCGAAGCCGAATACCGCGTGCACGGGGTTGCCCTCGCGGTCGCGCATGTCCGGCAGCACCGAGTGGTAGGCGCGAAAGACGTAGACCGAAGCGTCGATGAGGAAGATCAAAGCAGCACGGCATCCTGCAAAGCCGGCGCCACCTTAGCAGTGTCCGCCGGGCGCGTCACGAGCGCGCGCCTCAGGACAACCAGCGCTGGATGCGAGCGTGCAGCGGGCTCGAGCGCGGAAAGTGCGCGAGCAGATACTCCATCTGGTCGGCCAGCACGCGCCGCCCCTTGAGGAAGATGTATTCCGCGTAGGTCGGCGTGAAGGGCACCGCGATCAGCTGCATCTTGGCCTGCTCCGGCGTGCGCGAGGCCTTCTGGTTGTTGCAGCGGCGGCAGGCCGCGACGACGTTCGTCCACAGGTCCATGCCACCCTGGCTGAAGGGCCGGATGTGGTCCCGCGATAAGTCGCGCGAGGGGAACCGCTGGGCGCAATACATGCACAGGTACGCATCGCGCCGGAACAGTGTCTGGTTGTTCAGCGGCGGCACATAGTCGTGGCGCGTGTTGCCCGGGTTGCCGGTGTGCCCCACAGTGGCGACGATGGAGTTGACCTCGAGAATGGTGCGCAGGCCGCTGCGCGCGTTGACGCCGCCATAGAGCGTGTACAGGAGCGAGCCGCACGTGTAAGCAACCTGCTCCTGGTGATACAGTCGCGCCGCTTCCTTGTAGTCGATCCACTCGAGCGGCATGCCCGCGATATCCGTGCGCAGCACGAGCTGCGAGAGCCCGCGCGCGGCGGGAGCCGCAACGATGCGCAGGTCCTGCAGAGGACCGTGGTCGGCGCGCTCAAGATCGATGCCCAGCATGGCGGCTGTAAGATACGGCAAGTTTGTGCAAGAATTCAACAGCGCAAAGTCCTAATTCAATTACAGATTTTTAACCACGTGGCTGCCCGGCCACGCGTGCGGAAGAGGAACTGAATGCCAGTCACAATAGGCGCACTTCGCGAAAGCGCGCCGCAAGAAGCGCGCGTCAGTCTGGTGCCCGAGGTGGCCGATAAGCTCCTCAAGGAGGGCGCCCGGGTGCTGCTCGAGCGCGGTGCCGGCGAGCGCGCCCGCTTCCCCGATGCGCTCTATAAGAGCGTCACATGGGCGGACAGCGCTGCACAGGTGCTGCGGGAAGCCGACGTGCTGCTCACCGTGCAGCCCCCGACGCTCGAGCAGATCGCGCAGCTGAAGCCCTCCGCCGTGGTCATCGGGTTCATGCAGGCACACGCGCGGCGCGAGGAAGTCGCCGCGCTCAAGGCACGTGGCATCACCAGCTTCGCGATGGAATTCGTGCCGCGCATCTCGCGCGCGCAATCGATGGATGCCCTGTCCTCCCAGGCGGCGATCGCCGGCTACAAGGCGGTGCTGATTGCCGCCAACCAGCTGCAGAAGTTCATGCCGATGCTCACCACCGCAGCCGGCACCATCCGCCCGGCGCAGGCGCTGGTCATCGGTGCCGGCGTCGCGGGGCTGCAGGCCATTGCCACCGCCCGGCGCCTGGGAGCGGTGGTCGAGGCCTATGACGTGCGCAGCGCGACGCGCGAGCAGGTGAAATCCCTCGGGGCCAAGTTCGTCGACACGGGCGTGAGTGCGGAGGGCAGCGGCGGCTATGCGCGCGAGCTCACCGCCGAAGAGAAGGCGCGCCAGCAGGAGGTGCTGGACGCGCGCATCGCCGCCGCGGACGCGGTGGTGAGCACCGCCTCGGTGCCCGGGCGCCCGGCGCCGAAGATCATCTCCCGCGCCGCCGTGGAGCGCATGCGCTCGGGCGCCGTGGTGGTCGACATCGCCGCCGAGCAGGGCGGCAACTGCGAGCTCACGCGCCCCGGCGAAATCGTCGAGCACCAGGGCGTGAGCATCGTCGGCCCGCTGAACCTGCCGGCCACGCTCGCCTACAACGCGAGCGAGATGTACGCCCGCAACCTCTTCAATTTCCTCAAGCCCGCCCTGGTCAAGGGCGAGCTGGTGATCGACTGGAGCGACGAGGTGTTTGCGCAGTCCTGCCTGACCAGCGCTGGCGCCATCAAGCACGAAGCGACGCGCAAGGCGCTGGAGGGCTGAAGATGACCGGAATCGTGGCGCTCTATATTTTCATGCTCGCGGCCTTCACCGGCTACGAGGTCATTTCGCGCGTGCCGGTCATCCTGCACACCCCGCTCATGTCGGGCTCGAACTTCGTACACGGCATCGTGCTGGTGGGTGCCATGGTGGCGCTCGGCGGCGCGCACACGCCGCTGGAGAAGACCATCGGTGTCATCGGCGTGCTGCTGGCCGCCGGCAACGCGGTGGGCGGCTACGTGGTGACCGAGCGCATGCTGGAGATGTTCAAGTCCAGCGGCGCCCGGGGCGCGCCCAAGAGGAGCCACTGATGCCGGCGTGGGCTTCGCGGGAGCTGCTGATCGAGGCAAGCTACTTCCTCACGGCGCTGCTGTTCATCATCGGCCTCAAGCGCATGAGCTCCCCGGTGAGCGCCCGCAGCGGCATCCTCTGGGCCGGCGCCGGCATGGCGGTGGCCACGCTCGTCACCTTCCTGTACCCGGGCATGACCAACTACGAGCTGATCGTGCCGGCGATGTTCGTCGGGGCCGGCCTTGCGTGGTGGAGCGGCAAGCGCGTGGCGATGACCGACATGCCGCAGATGATCGCCCTCTACAACGGCATGGGGGGCGGAGCGGCGGCAGCGATCGCCGCGGTTGAACTGTATCGCGGCGACACCCACGGTTATGCGGGCAGCACGCTCGCCGTGGCCGGCGGGCTGATCGGCGCGGTGTCCTTCAGCGGCAGCGCCGTCGCCTTCGGCAAGCTCCAGGGTCTCATCAGGCGCAGCCTGCGCTTTGGCGGTCAGCAGGTGCTGAATCTGCTGCTGCTGCTCACCGCCGTCGTGCTCGGGGTCATGATCGCCGCGCACCTGAACCCGGCACCCATCGTGGTGACGAGCCTGTTCCTGGTCGCGCTGCTGCTCGGGCTCACGATGACGTTGCCGATCGGCGGCGCCGACATGCCGGTGGTGATCTCGCTCTACAACGCGCTCACCGGGCTTGCGGTCGCTTTTGAGGGTTTCGTGCTCAACAACGCCGCGATGATCATCGCCGGCACGGTGGTCGGCTCGGCCGGCACGCTGCTCACGCAGCTGATGGCAAAGGCCATGAACCGCTCCCTCGGCAACGTGCTGTTCTCGGGCTTTGGTGACACCGGCGCCGCGGCCACGGGCACGGTCACGGGGAGCCTGAAGCCGATCGAGGCCTCCGACGTCGGCGTGATGATGGCGTTCGCGCAGAAGGTCATCGTGGTCCCCGGCTACGGCATGGCGGTCGCCCAGGCGCAGCACAAGGTCTGGGAGCTGTGCCAGCTGCTGATCGATCGCGGCGTGACGGTGAAGTTCGCCATCCATCCGGTGGCCGGCCGCATGCCGGGGCACATGAACGTGCTCCTGGCGGAAGCGGGCGTGCCCTACGACCTGATCGCGGACCTGGACGAGATCAACGCGGAGTTTGAGACCGCGGATGTCGCGCTGATCATCGGCGCCAACGACGTAGTGAACCCGGTGGCGCGCACCGACAAGTCGAGCCCGATCTATGGCATGCCGATCCTCAACGCCGACAAGGCGAAGAACGTGGTCGTCATCAAGCGCGGCCAGGGTGCGGGGTTCTCCGGCATCGAGAACGCGCTCTTCTACCTGGACAACACCCGCATGCTCTACGGTGATGCGCAGAAGGCGGTGGCCGAGCTCATCCAGGCGATCAAGGCGGTCGGCTGAGGCGAGCCGCAGAGCCTCGCATGCAGCGCCGCAAACTGCTCCAGACCGCCGTGGCGCTGCCGCTGCTCGCAGCCCTCTCGCGCCTCGCCCCGGCGCGGGTCATGTCACCCTTCCAGCGGGTGCGACCCGCCGATCCGTACTGGCCCAGCGCTGCGGAATGGCAGTCGCTCAAGGGCGCCGTTGGCGGCAACCTCCTCGAAGTGCAGCCGCTGTTCGCGCCCTGCGCGGGCAGCGAGCAAACTGCCGCCTGCGCCGAGGTGCTCGGGAACATCCGCAATCCCTTCTACCTCGGCGACCAGCCCGGCGGCACGCAGGTATCCGGGTGGTTCGAGGCCTGGGCTCCCGCGCCGAGCGCCTATGCGGTAAAGGCACGCCAGGCGTCTGAAGTCGCCGCTGCCGTGAACTTCGGGCGCAGCCACAACCTGCGCCTGGTGGTCAAGGGCGGCGGCCACAGCTACCTCGGGACTTCCAACGCACCCGATTCGCTGCTCATCTGGACCCGTGCCATGAATGACATCGCCCTGCACGAGGCGTTCGTCGGCCAGGGCTGTGAGGGCAAGGTCGCCCCGCAGCCGGCGGTCACCGTGGGCGCCGGCTGCGTGTGGATCGATGTGTACAGCGCGGTCACCACCCAGGCGGGCCGCTACGTGCAGGGCGGCGGCTGCGCCACGGTCGGCGTGGCCGGCCTCATCCAGAGCGGCGGCTTCGGCAGCTTTTCCAAGGCATTCGGCACCGCGGCCGCGGGCCTCCTCGAGGCCGAGGTAGTGACCGCGGACGGGCGCGTGCGCCGGGTGAATGCCTGCTCGGATCCGGACCTGTTCTGGGCGCTCAAGGGCGGCGGCGGTGGCACCTTCGGCGTGCTCACGCAACTGACGCTGCGTACCCACGACCTGCCGGAGTCCTTCGGCGCCGCCTGGGGCACGGTGCACGCCAAGACCGACGATGCCTTCCGGCGCCTGATCGCGCGCTTCCTCGACTTCTACGCCGGCAGCCTCGCCAACGCGCACTGGGGCGAGCAGTTCGCGCTGCGTCCCGACAACTCCCTGAAGCTCGCGTTCGTCTGCCAGGGACTGAGCCGCGACGCGGCACGCGCGCTCTGGCAGCCGTTCTTCGGGTGGGTAACGGCGTCCCCCGACTACACGGTGACCGCTGAGCTGGGCGCGGGAGCGAAGCCGGCGCGCAGCTGGTGGCAGGTCGAAGGCAACCGCAACATGATCCGCGACCCGCGCTCCGGCGCATCGACGACCCACGGCTGGTGGCAGGGCGATCAGGATCAGGTGGGTGCTTACCTGCACGGCTATGATTCGCTGTGGGTGCCGGCAGCGCTGCTGCAGCCGGGCTCGCGCGGGCGCCTGGCGGCCGCGCTGTTCGCGGCGAGCCGCTACAAAGAGGTGGAGATGCATTGCAACAAGGGGCTGGCGTTCGCACCGGCCGCGGCGATCCAGGCGTCGCTCGACACGGCGATGAACCCGGCGGTCGTCGAAGCCTTTGCGCTCGCCATCATCGCCGACGGCGAGGGTCCGCGTTATCCGCTCATGCGGCAGGCCGCGCTCGATCGCTACGCCGCACAGCGCGACGCGCACCTGATCGATGAGGCCACGGCCGCGCTGCGCGAGCTCGCGCCGCAGGCCGGCTCCTATCTGTCCGAGAGCAATTACTTCAACACGCACTGGCAGCAGGCCTACTTCGGCAGCCACTACGCGCGCCTGGCCGCCATCAAGAAGAAGTACGACCCCGAGGGGCTGTTCTTCGTGCACCACGGCGTCGGCAGTGAGGCGTGGAGCGCGGACGGCTTCACGCGCATCGGGTGACGGCCATGGCGAAGAAGCCCACCCCGGTTCTGTACGAGCGGCGCACCGACCCGCTGCTGCCCCCGCGGTTGTTCTACCTGCGCCTGCTGCGGCACATCGCCCTGGCGCTGGTGCTGCTGGCGGCCTCGCTCTTCATCGGCATGCTCGGCTATGAACGCTTCGAGGGCCTGGAGTGGCACGATGCGTTCGAGAACGCCTGCATGCTGCTCGGCGGCATGGGCCCGGTGAACAATCCGACCACGAACGCCGGCAAGCTGTTCGCCGGCTGGTACGCGCTCTACGCCGGACTGGTGTTCCTGGTGGTCGCCACCACGGTCCTCGCCCCGGTGCTGCACCGCCTCCTGCACATGTTCCACGCCGACGAGCACGACAAATGAACCACCGCCTACCGATCGCCAATGCGCTGCCCTGGGCTGCCCTGGCGCTGAGCCTCGCCCTGCCCCTGAGCGCCGCCCCGGCGGCGCCCGCGGCGAAGAAGCCACTCACCACCGCCGAGGTGCTTGCCTCCTCGTCCGCGGCGGACTGGCGCGCGCTCGACCCGCAGGACACTCTTTATATGGAGCTGCCGGCGGGGCGCGTGATCATTGAGCTGGCACCGATGTTTGCCCCGCACCACGTGGCCAACGTTGTCGCACTCGCGCGCGGCCATTATTTCGACGGCCTGGCGATCATGCGCGCGCAGGACAACTACGTGGTGCAGTGGGGCGATGCGGACGGCAAGAAGCCGGTCGGCGCGGCGCAGCGCACGCTCGCCGCGGAATTCGAGCGCCCGCTGCGCGGGCTCACCCTGACCAAGCTTCCCGACCCGGATACCTACGCCCCCGAAGTCGGCTTCGTCGAGGACTTCCCGGCCGCCGCGGACCCGGTCACCGGGCGCGCCTGGGCCGTGCACTGCTACGGCATGGTGGGCGCCGGCCGCGACAACGACGTCGATTCCGGCGGCGGCACCGAGCTGTATGTCGTGATCGGGCAGGCACCGCGGCACCTGGACCGCAACGTCACGCTCCTCGGACGCGTGGTGCAGGGAATGGAGCTGCTGGCGGCAACGCCGCGCGGCTCGGGCGCCATGGGATTCTACGAGCACCCGGAGCAGCGCGTGCCGATCCGCTCGCTGCAGGTGGCGAGTGAGGTCCCGGCGGCGCAGCGGACCCAGCTCGAGGTGCTGCGCACCGATACGCCGACCTTCCTCGCTTATGTCGCCGCGCGCCGCAACCGCCTGGAAGAGTGGTTCAAGGTGCCCGCCGGGCGCATCGATGTATGCAACATTCCCATCCCGGCGCGCGTGCGCGGTTACGGCAGCCCGTCCAAATAGACGCGCGGCGCCGGGCCAGCGGATGGACGGACCTGCAGAGCGGCCGGCGCAGACCGGCGAGTACGATGAGGACATGCAGGCACTCCTGCAGCATGTCTGGGGCGATGGCTTCCTCTCGCCCGGCGGAGCGGACGAGATCGCGCGCCTGCTCGAGGGCGTCGACCTGCGCGGATGCCGGGTACTCGACATCGGCTGCGGGCTCGGCGCCATCGACCTGCTGCTGGTGAGCCGCCACGGCGCTGCGCAGGTCACGGGCATCGACCTGGACGCCGACCTGGTCGCGAAGGCACAGGTGCGGATCGCCGCCGCCGGCCTGGGTGAGCGCATCCAGGCGCGCGTCGTGCGTCCCGGACCCCTCGAGTGCGCCGACCAGTGCATGGACGTCGTGTTTTCCAAGGACTCGATCGTGCAGATCCCGGACAAGGCCGCACTGTTCGCTGAGTGCCATCGGGTACTGAAGCCCGGCGGCTGCCTCGTCGCCAGCGACTGGCTGCGCGGCGGTGCCGGCGCCTACTCCCCGCAGATGCAGGAGTACTTCCGCCTCGAGGGCATCACGTACAACATGGCCTCACCCGCCGAGACCCGCGCGGCACTGGCTGCGGCCGGCTTCATCGACATTGAGCTACGGGACCGCAGCCGCTGGTACGTAGACGTGGCCCGCCGCGAGCATGTAGCGCTGGGCGGTGCGTGGCGCGAGACACTGATCGCCCGGATCGGCGAGGCGCGGACGGTGCACTTCATCGCCAACTGGCGCCAGCTCGTCACTGTCCTTGAGAGCGGCGAGCTGCGCCCCACCCACCTGCTCGCGCGGCGCGCACGGTAGCTACCTCGAGCGAACAATCCACGGTCGATTGCGACTCCGCGGGCCTCGGCGATTAGGAGCGCGGATGGACAGAGGTTAGGTAAGACCCGTTCTTGGCGCGCGGCGTGTGTCAGCTACCGGGCCCGGTGGCGATCGGCCGCTTTGGGACAGATCAAACGCGGCCAAGACGCGTCTCAACACCACTATTCCGGCAAATTCATCTTCCGCAGGAACGCCTTGTAGCGAGGGTCCGCTGCGAGACTTTTGAGCGGTAGATCAAACTTGACCATGTACAGGACGTTGTCCTTCTGAACATAGGCGCGTTCGAGCCAATGCATGGCGTCATCCGTCTGGCCGCGAAACGCAAAAACCTCGGCGATCTCGAATGCGTCTCCGTCCGCGTGCTCTTTGAGCAAGCGGGCGAGCGCAGCATCGGACTCCGCTGTTCTTCCGAGTGCGTAATACACCATTGCCAAGCCCGCCTGCTGCCCGTCGTCGGTCGTCTCTTGCTGCATCTCGAGAAGCGCGGCCTCGCGGTCACCGCGCGCGAGCAATAAGAGACCAAGGTAAAAGTGGCCGTACGCATAGGTGGACCGAATGTCCAGCGCCCGTCGCATCGCCGCTTCGGCCTCGGGCAGACGGCCGCGACGGGCTTGAATCATAGTAAGCATCCAGAAACTATTAGGGTCCATCGGGTCTTGAGCGAGTGCAGCCTTAATCTGCCTCAACGCGTCGTCCCAATGACCAAGTGTCGTAAAAAGCAGCGCCTCGCCGCTTAGCGCATCCGCGCTACCGGGGGCTAGGGTCGCTACCTGCTGGAGTTCCCGTTCGGCGGCGGCCCAGTCCCAATCGTAGACCATACTGATTCTGGCGAGTACTAAGTGGGCCAGGACACTTTTTGGATCCAGCCTGAGTGCGGTCGCTGCCGCGCGACCGGCCGGCTCGAAAGCGGCAGTCAGCTTGCGGAAACTGTCTGCCCCTTGTTTGTAGTAGGCGAAAGCGAGCTCAGCGGCCGCAGCAGCGGACGTCGGGTCGCGATCGAGTGCCTGCTGAAACAGAGTGACAGCCTCGTCAAGGCCTTCCTTATCCCAGCGATCGCCGGCGTGGCGTCCGCGCAGCATCAGATCGTACGCGTCAGCGCTTTTCAGGGTAGGGTAAGCGGTCATTCCCGCCATACCGCGTCGGCTAGTAGCCCGGAATCGCGACGAGGGCGGCCGAGAGGCCGCAAGTTCCGCGCCAGATGCCTGCCAGCGCCTCCTCCGCGCGCGAGCGCCGCAGGCCGCACACAGGGCGCGGCAGCACCTGTACCTCTTAACCCCCGCGCGACCTATGTTAACGTGACGGTCTAAAAAGTGCCGGTGACCAGCAGTGGCCGATATCTTTGTTTCCTATTCCCGGACTGATAAGGCGCGCGTCGCTCCCCTGGTTGCGGCGCTGGAGGCGCAGGGCTGGTCGGTGTGGTGGGATCCGGAAATCACGCCCGGTGACGAGTTCGACGCGCTGATCGGCGCGGAACTGGAGCGGGCCCGCGCGGTCGTCGTGGTCTGGAGCACCTCGTCAGTCGACTCGCGCTGGGTGAAGGGCGAGGCGCGCGACGCCGCCGATCGGGCGGTGCTGGTACCGGTGCGCTTTGACAATGCGCGCTTGCCGATCGACGTGCGCTCCATCCATACAACTGACCTCGACGCTTGGGGCGAAAACCGCGAAAGCGCACCATTCAAAGCGCTGTGTGCTGCGCTCGAGGCGAAACTGAAACTGTCAGCGGCAAAGAAGACGGCGGCGCAATCCGCGGCGGCCGCCGCTCCTCGCGTCGGGATCTGCGTCCTGCCCTTCGCCAACATGAGTGGCGATCAGGAGCAGGAGTACTTCAGCGACGGCATCACCGAAGACATCATCACCGACCTGAGCAAGGTTTCGGCACTGGCAGTCGTTTCGCGCAACAGTGCCTTTATGTACAAGGGTAAGCACGTCGATGTAACGAAAGTCGCACGCGAACTCAAGGTCGGCCACGTGCTGGAAGGAAGCGTCCGCAAGGCGGGGGGCCGCGTACGCATTACCGCCCAGCTGGTGGACGGTTCGAGCAATGATCACGTCTGGGCTGAGC
The DNA here is from genome assembly GCA_963806375.1 of uncultured Pseudomonadota bacterium. Lineage (GTDB taxonomy): Bacteria > Pseudomonadota > Gammaproteobacteria > Steroidobacterales > Steroidobacteraceae > 13-2-20CM-66-19. The sequence continues at coordinate 1,519,167 of CAWDXW010000003.1, read as the reverse complement.
GCTACGATCGCGACTTGAACGACATCTTCGCGCTGCAGGACGAAATTTCCGAAGCCATCGTCAAGGCCCTGAAACTCAAGCTCTTGCCCGAGGAGAAGAAGGCGATTGAGCAGCGCGGCACGGACAATGTCGAGGCGTACAATCTTTATCTCCTGGCGCGACAGTCCTACGTCACCGGCCAGGAAGCCGATGCCCGGCGGACGCAAGCAATGATCCGCCTATGCAGCCGAGCCATCGAAATCGACCCGAGTTATTCGCGCGCCTGGGCGCTCATGGCCATTGGGCAGATGAACTCGCATTTCGTCCATGGCAGAAGAGTCGATGACGGTTTGGCGTCAGCTGAGCGCGCCCTCGCGCTGGACGCCAATCTGGCCGAGGCGCATGCCGTCAAAGCCAGAATCCTGGCCCGCCTCGGTCGTCACGATGAGGCGGCCGTCGAGATCGATGTCGCCCTGCGTCTGGACCCGCAGTCCTATGAGGTAAACAGAGCAGCCGCGTATTTGCACTACAGCCAGCGACGGTTGGATGAGGCCATTCGCTACTACGAAAGGGCGATGACACTCACGGATACGGATCTGAATTCCTGTGCCATGTTGACCTCCTGTTACACCGCCGTCGGGAATTCCCAGGCTGCTCGGCGGGTCGCGCAAATCACGCTCTCCCGATGCGAAAAGGCTTTGGACCGGGATCCTAACAACGGAACGGCCATGGCCTACGGCGCCAATGCTCTTGCAACTATGGGGGAGGCCGAGCGCGCCAAGGATTGGATCAACCGTGCCCTGCTCATTGATCCGGACAACATGAACGCGCGCTACAACTTTGCCTGCGCCCTGACGACCCGTTTGCATGATCCGGACGCAGCGCTCGAACTGCTTGGTCCGGTTTTCGAAACCTTGGCCATCGGCTTCTTGAACCATACCAAAGCCGATCCGGACCTAGATCTCCTCCGTGAGGATCCCCGTTTCAAGGCGATGGTCTCGGCCGCCGAGACCCGCCTCGCGGCGGCAGCTGATGGGGGCTCCGCACCGGGGTCGTGATTCGGCGGGGCTGCCAATTAGGTCTATCTGCGTTGGTGGCGGGGGCGTGCTACCTATTGATGTTGAGGCAACGCCGGACGGCAATCGCCATCCAATTACAGCGGCGGTTTCTGATTCCGTAAAGGGGACGGTCGTGACCGGCCGCTCCAGGTCAGGGGTCGTCGTAAGCCGGGATTCCGGACCATCGGGCACCGACAGTCACAGCACGCAGATCTGGCGCAGGACTCCCACTTGGTCATAAAACACCCTTTCCTCGACGATCTCGCCCTCCTTCTAGCGAGCGCCCGCGCAGAACTCGAGCTCAGACGGCTTGTTCGTCGGGGGATAAACCTTTTCCGTCCAGGCCCTTCACAGGTCCGATCATGCGCCCGGTCCATCGTGCGATCGTGCACCGGAGGCGAACATCGACTTTGTAAGGATTGTTGTCGAGATGGTTTTGGATCGATTCGAAGAACTCCTCGGACTCGGCCTGATGTGGGTCACGACCGCGTGCCGGCTCGGGCTCCCCCGGCCAGTAGACCGCCATTCGAGGCGGGAACCGGCTGCGACCGGGCGTGCTGGTCTCGCAGTCGCCCGGATATGTGCGCCTGACAGGATGGCAGCGCGACTATTGGCGCCGGGGTTGCCTTTTTCCTCCAAGTTCTAAGTATCTTCCGCGACTCGTAACGCACTACTCCGGATGTCGGCGCGCGTGGCTGGCGCCTAGTGTTGGATTCGTCAGAATCTACGGGAGTAGCACAATGAAAACGAGGTATGTGGCGCTTATTGTTGGAATGGTCGCTGGCGCGGCGGCTGGCGACATCGCGAGTGCGCAGAACGTCCAGGAAGTCACGGTCCAGGGAACCCGGATTGTGTCGACCAGGATTGTTGGTCCCTCATCTTCCGCGGTGCCGGTAACCGACATCTCAATCAGCTACGGCGTAAGTACTGCCGGCCTGGACCTCACCTCGCACGCCGGGGTGATGGAACTCGAAAAGCGGGTCAAGGATGTGGCCGAGTCAGCCTGCAAAGAACTCAGCACCCGGTACCCGACCGGCACGCCGAACGAGATGGAGTGTGCCAAGACCGCGGTCGCCAAGACGATGGCCAAGCTAAGCGCGGGTTAGGCGCGGCACGGCTCGGGGACGGACGGCCGCCGACCCTTTCAGCGATGCGGCGGTTTCGGGTGCTGCTGTTGCTGTCGAGCGTGCTCGATCATCTGCGAGCGCTGTGCGGGAGTGGCATTGCGCCATTGCTCGCGCAGCGCTTGGCGGCGCGCCGGCGGCAGCTGCTGGAAGCGATGGAAGTTCTGCCGCATGAAGGCACGCTGTTCCGGCGGCAGCGCCTGGAACTGCTGCCAGCGGCTGCGCAGTGCCTGGCGTTCCTGCGGGGGTAGCGCACGGAAGTGGTTGAAACGCTCACGCGCCTGATCACGCTGCTCGGGTGACATCCCCAGCCAGCGCTGGCTGCCGCGGGCGAGCGCCTGCTGACGCTCCGGCGGCAGACTGTTCCACTGGCCACCGAATTTCGACAGCACCTGCTGCTGCGGTGGCGAGAGTTTCGACCACTCGACCGGCGCGGCCGGCGCCGCAGGTGCCGTGGGCACCGCGGGTGCCGGCTGCGGCTCCTGCGCCGACACCCATGGAGGCACTGCGAGCGGGAGCGCCACCGCGAGCCACACCCAGCGTCGGGTCCTATTCATTGTTCTTCTCTTCCGGTGCGCTCGCCGGCGGTGAGGGGCGCGGGGACGGCGGGGGCTTGGCCGGCGCGGCCGCGGGAGCCGGGCTGGCAGGTGCTACAGCGTTCCCCTGCGCGAGGTAATTGGGATTCACATCGGCCAGGCCGTCGACGCCGCCAAGGAATTCCAGAAACCCCGCGTCCGGATCCGCTGGTGCAGGCCCATCCGCGGCGCGGGCCGCGACGCCGAACAGCGCGTACCCCAGTAGCACCGTCAGCAGCGACCGGGTTTTGAGCATCAGCTGTCGCTCGCGCCATTGTCGCTCTGGGCGGCGGCCCACTCGTAGAATGAGCCGTCCCCACCCTCCACCAGTTCCAACGCCTCGCTGTCCGCGAGCAGATCCACATCCTCCGCCATCGCGTGCGCCGGTTCGAGCACCGGCAGCTCGCCCGCGGGCTGGCGGTGCCACAGCGTGAAGGCGACCAGCAGCGCCGCAGCGGCCGCACCGGCGGCCGGCATCAGGGTGAAGCTGCGCCACACGGCGCGACGCGGCGCCTGCGCCACGGCCAGCGCTGCCTGCCGCGCCTGATTCAGGCGCGAGCGCGTGCGCGCATCGATGCGCTGCACGCCCTCCTCGAGGACCGTGCGCGTGTTGCGCTCAAATGCCGTCAATGGCTCCTGCACCGGACTCATAGGTAGAACTCTCCGAGATGCGCGCGCAGTGACTGCACTGCGCGGAAATAATGGGTCTTGACGCTGCCTTCCGAACAGCCCATCGCTGCGGCGGTCTCGGCCACGTCCATGCCCTCGAGCGTGCGCAGCAGGAACGCCTGCTGCTGGCGGCGCGGCAGTGCGTCCAGCGCCTGCTGCAGCGCACCCATGGCCTCCTCCAGCTCGAGGCGCTTCACCGGCTGCGGTTCGGGACTCGGTGCCTGGCTGATCGGGTCGGCCTCGTCGTCCTCATCCTCACCGCGAAACGGCAGCCAGGCGATCACGCGGCCGCGCACGGTGCGGCGGCGCTGCATGTCGCGGATGCGGTTCTCGAGGATGCGGTAGAAGAGCGGCTTCCACTCCTGCGGCGGGCGTTCGGCGTAAGCGCGGGCCAGCTGCAGCATCGCATCCTGGACGGCATCGAGCGCGTCATCTTCGTGGCGTAACGCCGCCTGCGCGATCTTGAATGCCTTGAGCTCGACGCTGGCCAGAAACTGGTTCAGCGCACGGGATCGACTCTGGGCAGAAGAATCCGTCAGGTCCACGTCGCCGTGTAATGCGGCCGGCATGCTATAAGGCGACGCGAGCGTAGCAAACTCAGCCATGACCTGTATAACGCGCACGCGGTTCACTTGGTTGACGCCCGCGTGATCGCGCAAGCCACTGATTTAACTTGAACCTGATTCCGGAACCCCTCGTCCTGCGGGTGGCGCTCGACACCCCGCTGCGGCGCCTATTTGACTATCTGCCCCCCGCGGACAGCTTGCCCGTACGCGCCGGCCTGCGGGTGCGCGTGCCCTTTGGCCGGCAGCGACTCATTGGTGTCGTGATGGCGACCTCCGGGCATTCCGAGGTTCCCCCGGAGCGGCTGAAGCCCGTTCTGGAGGTGCTCGACGCCGAGCCGATACTCGACGCCGCGGCCCTCGCACTGCTGTCCTGGGCGGCCGAGTACTACCACCACCCCCTGGGCGAGGTGGCCGCGGGCGCGCTGCCGAAGGCCCTGCGCCTGGGGGCGCCGAGCGTGGCTCGCGAGGAGCGCTGGGGTATGACGGCGGAGGGCGCCGCAGCCCACGCGGCCGGGGAGCCGCGCCGGGCGCCGCGGCAGCGCGCGCTCCTGGGCCTCCTCGCCGAGGGCGACGGCGCCGTGGCGAGCCTGCTCTCCGAGCGGCTGCCCGGCTGGCGCGAGCCGGCGCGCGCGCTCCTCGCGCGCGGCTGGCTGGCGAGCACAGAAGCACTCCCCCGGCCGCTGTCGGGAACCCCGCGGGTGCGTACTTCCGGCCTGCAGCTGTCCGAGGAGCAGGCGCTCGCGGTGGAGACGATCGCGGCCGCCCTGGGGGGCTTTGGCACGTTCGTGCTGCACGGGATCACCGGCAGCGGCAAGACGGAGGTCTACCTGCGGCTCATCGAACGGGTGCTCGCCGCGGGACGGCGGGCGCTGGTGCTGGTGCCCGAGATCGGGCTCACGCCGCAGCTGCTGGCGCGCTTCCGCGAGCGCTTCGACACGCCGATGGCGGTGCTGCACTCCGGACTCACCGACCACGAGCGCCTCATCGCCTGGCGCAGTGCCTTCAGTGGCGACGCGCGCCTGGTGCTCGGCACGCGCTCGGCGGTGTTCGCACCGGTTCCCGAGCTCGGCCTGATCGTGGTGGACGAGGAGCACGATGCCTCCTTCAAGCAGCACGAAGGCGCGCTGCGCTACTCGGCGCGCGACCTGGCCATCGTGCGCGCACGCCACGCCGGCGTTGCGGTGGTGCTCGGCAGCGCCACTCCCTCGCTCGAGACGCTGCAGAACGTGGTGGCGGGACGCTACACCCGCCTGCGCCTGCAGCGGCGCACCGCGCAGGCGCTACCGCCGCTGGTCAGCCTCGTCGATCTGCGCGCGCACGCCGTGCAGTCCGGGATCGCCACGCCGGCAGTGCTCGCGATCGAGCGCCACCTCGCCGGTGACGGTCAGGTGCTGGTGTTCCTCAATCGCCGCGGCTACGCCCCGACGCTGCTGTGCACGGCGTGCGGCTGGATCGCCCCGTGCAACGACTGCGACGCTCGCCTGACGGTGCACCAGGCCTCCGGCCGGCTGCGCTGCCATCACTGCGGCGCGGACACGGGGCTGCCCAGCCGCTGCCCGCAGTGCGGGTTTGCGGTGAAGGCCGTCGGCCAGGGGACCGAGCGCATCGAGGAGGCCCTCGCGGCAAAATTCCCTGTGAAGATCGCGCGCCTCGACCGCGACGTGGTGCGCCGGCGCGGCGACCTCGAGGCCGTGGTCGCGCGCATGGTCTCGGGCGACGCGCGCATCCTGGTCGGCACACAGATGGTGACCAAGGGGCACGACTTCCCCAATGTCACGCTGGTCGTGGTACTCAATGCCGATCAGGGGCTCTTCAGCACCGACTTCCGCGCCCCCGAGCGCCTCGCACAGACCATCGTGCAGGTTGCCGGCCGTGCCGGGCGCGGCCACAAGCCCGGCGAGGTGTTGATCCAGACCGAGTTTCCGGAGCATCCGCTGCTGCAGCGCCTGCTCACGGAAGGCTATGACGGGTTCGCCCACGCGGCGCTCGCCGAGCGCGAGCAGGCGCAGTGGCCGCCGTTCGCGCGCCTGGCCGCACTGCGCGACTCGGCCAAGACGCGCGAGGCGGCGCTCGGCTTCCTGACCGAGGCACGCGCGCTGGCCGGTGCCCGGATCGCGGGTCTGCGCCTGCTCGGCCCGGTGCCGGCTGCCATGGCTAAGCGCGCGGGCCGTTACCACGCGCAACTGCTGATCGAGAGCGCCGAGCGTGCGCGCCTGCACACCTTCCTCGACCGCTGGCTGCCCGCGGTCGAGCAGCTCAAGAGCGCGCGCGCGGTGCGCTGGTCCCTGGACGTCGATCCGCTGGAGCTGTTCTAGCAGCGGCCGCTGCCTGCGGATTTCCCGCAGGCGCAAAGGCGGCCAATCACGCGGCGCTTTCCGGTAAACTCGCGCGTCCGAGCGGAAGCGAAAATCCCACCCCCTTGAAGCAAGAACTCGAGCAGCTGCTGCTCGCCTCCCTGGCCAAGCTCGTGGGCAGTGCGCTGCCCGAGATGCCGCCCGCCTCGGCGGTGACGGTCGAGCGCACCCGCGAGGCCGAGCATGGCGAATTTGCCAGCAACGTGGCGCTGCGCCTGGCGAAGAGCGCGCGTCGCAATCCGCGCGAGCTCGCCGACGCGATCCTGGCTGCGTTGCCGCCCAACCCGCTGGTGGCGCGCACCGAGGTGGCCGGCGCGGGCTTCATCAACTTTCACCTGGCTCCCACGGCCTACGCGCGCGAACTCGCCACCATCCATGCACGCGGCGCCGCCTACGGCGAAAGCACCCTCGGCGCCGGCGAGCGGGTGCTGGTCGAGTTCGTGTCCGCGAATCCGACCGGCCCGCTGCACGTCGGTCACGGGCGCCAGGCAGCCTATGGCGCTACGCTCGCCAACATCCTGAGCGCGGTGGGCTACAGCGTCGAGCGCGAGTACTACATCAATGATGCCGGCCGGCAGATGGACATCCTCGCGGTCAGCACCTGGGTGCGTTACCTCGAGGCCTGCGGCGAGTCGCTGCCCTTCCCCGAGAATGGCTATCGCGGCGAGTACGTGTGGCCACTCGCGCAGCAGTTGCGCGCAGCCGCAGGCGAGCGGCTGCGGCGGCCCGCGGCTGCGGTGCTCGCGCAGCTACCCGCAGATGCCCCCGCGGGCGACAAGGAAGCCTACATCGATGCCCTGATCGCACGCTGCCGCGAACTGATCGGCGCGGACGGCTTCCGCGAAGTGCTCGACCTGTCGCTCGGGGCGATGCTCGCGGACATCCGCGGTGACCTGGCCGAGTTCGGCGTGGTGTTCGATCACTGGACCTCCGAGCGCGCGGTGGCCGACAGCGGCGCGATCGATCACGCCCTGGCGGTACTCGGGGCGCAGGGACGCCTCGAGCGGCGCGACGGCGCGCTGTGGTTCCGTGCCAGCGAGTTCGGCGACGAGAAGGACCGGGTGGTGGTGCGCGAGAACGGCCAGAAGACCTATTTCGCCTCCGACATCGCCTACCACCTCGCCAAGTGCGAGCGCGGCTTCCAGCGCCTGATCGACGTGCTGGGCGCGGATCACCACGGCTACGTCGCGCGCGTGCGCGCCGGGCTCATCGCGATGGGACAGCCGGGGAACTGCCTGGAAGCAACCCTGATCCAGTTCGTGAGCCTGTTTCGCGGCGCCGAAAAGATCCCGATGGGCAAGCGCGAGGCACAGTTCGTGACGCTGCGCCAGCTGCGCACGGAAGTCGGCAACGATGCCTGTCGCTTCTTCTACCTGATGCGCAGCCACGACCAGCCCCTCGACTTCGACCTGGAGCTGGCCAAGTCGCGCACCAACGAGAATCCGGTGTACTACATCCAGTACGCGCACGCACGCGTCGCGAGCGTCATGAAGCAGCTCGGCGCGCGCGGCCTCGGCTTCGACCGCGCACAGGGCCTCGCCGCCACGGCACGCCTCGAGGGTCCACAGGAGCAGGCCGTCCTCAGCACGCTCACGCGCTATCCGGAGTACGTCGAGCAGGCGGCCGCGAATCGCGCCCCCCACGCGCTGGTGCACTATCTGCGCGAGCTCGCCAACGTGTTCCACACCTACTACAACGCGCAGACCTTCATCGTCACGGACGCCGCGCTGCGCAACGCGCGCCTCGCGCTCGTGCTCGGGGTGCAGCAGGTGCTGCGCAACGGGCTCACGCTGCTGGGCGTCTCGGCACCGGAGAGCATGTGAGCCCGCACCCCGCGCGGCAAACACCTGCAGTCGCATGCCGAAGCTGACCACCCGCGACTACAAGAAGACCCAGAGCCGCGCCCTCAAGGTGCGCGGCCTGCGCGAATTCTCCTATGGCGCCGTGACCGGCGTGGTGCTCGCGGGCGTGACGTTTGCCTACATCAACGGCCGCGTCCACAAGGGCACCGAACCCGCCGACAGCCCGCGCCCGGAACCGCACCGCGCGGCGCGGGCCGACAATGACGTCAGCGGCCCCGGCTCGGGCAAGGCGTCCGAGAAGTACGACTTCTACGAGATGCTGCCGAACTTCGAGGTGGTGGTCCCGGAGAAGGACAAGGACGTGAAGCGCGACCTGCCGGCGGCCGCCAAGATCGAACGCCCGGGCGTGTACGTGCTGCAGGCGGGCTCGTACCGCAACGAGGCGGACGCGAACCGCGTGCGCGCACAGCTGTCGATGCAGGGAGTGGACGCCAGGGTGCAGCGCGTCGCCGTCGATACCGACGTGTGGCATCGGGTGCGCATCGGACCGATCAGCAACCTCGATGAGCTCAACAAGGTGCGCAAGCAGCTGCAGGCAGCAGACGTGGACGCGCTGGTGATCCGCGTCGGCGACTGAGGCGGCTGTGCGCCTTTTAGCGGTGCGCGCTGAAGCACGATCTGCGCAGCGAGTGCGACGTCGAACGGCAGTGCCTTGCCGGCGAAGGCATCCGCCCGCGAGGCGTAGTGCTCGAGCGTGTACCCGGTGTGCGGCAACTCCTCGAAGCGCGCGCTGCCGGGCTGCGACGCCCGGCGCAGGCGGCGCTAGAATGTGCACGAGGACCCAATGCTGAAGATTGGCGACTTCTCGCGCCTGGCGCACGTGTCGGTGAAAACGCTGCGCGCGTTCACCGGCCTCGCGGGTTTGTGCGCCATGGCCACCGCGGCCGCCGCACCCCCGGCGGAGGTCTTCGGCGCACTGCCCGAAGAAGACTTCGTGGTGCTCAGCCCCAACGGCCATTGCTTGGCGCTGGCGCACACCACTGCCGGTGACACCAAGGTGCTGGTGCTTGATGTGGCCTCGCGCGCGGTCAAACGCACGCAGTTCATCGCCCGCAATCTCAAGCTGCGCGGCCTCAACTGGAGCGACGACGAAACCCTGCTCATCGAGGTGAGCGTCAGCGCCGAGATCAGCGCCCGCCAGCAGATAAACCGCTGGGAGTTCTACCGCACCCTTGCGCTAGATGTGAATACCGGTCAGACCCGCACGCTGCTGATGGCGAACGACATTCGCTCACAGGTGACGGCCATGCGCCTCGTCGCGCTGCACGCTCCTAAGCCCAGGACCGCGATCATGTCGACCCTGGACTGGTCGGCAGTCGCACAGGGGCGCAGGCTCGGCACGCGCCTCACTAACGAGCGGCGCGATTCGGGGTGGGTGGCGGCGCTGTTCGAGGTCGACACGCGCTCCGGAGAAGGCACGCTGGTGGAGCAGGGCACGCCGTACACCACCGACTGGGTCGTCGACCAACAAGGCAGGGCAGCCGCACGCGGCGAGTGGAATCCGGGCACCAGGAGTTTCCGCATCCTGGTCAAGCGCCGACTCGGCTGGCACGAGCTGCTGCATCGCGAGGGCGCTGACCCGCTCGCACTCGAGGGTCTCACCGCCGATGGCACGGCGATTGTCGCACTGGGGGCATTGGCTCAGAACGCGCGCCAGCTGCTGGCAATCCCGCTGGACGGCTCGGCGCCCCACGTGCTGCTCGAGGAACCCGAGAGCGAAGTGCTGGCCGTCGTGCGCGACCCCTTCACGCGCACCCCCGTGGGCGCTTACGTCGGCGGTGCCGTACCGGAGGTGCGCTGGTTTGATCCGCAGGCGAAGGCGCGCCACGACGCGCTGCAGGAGGCGTTTCCCGAGCGCCGGGTGACGCTTTACAGCGAATCCCGGGACCAGCAGCGGGTCATCGCCTACGTGACCGGCGCGACCCAGGCGCCGGTGTATTACCTGGTGGATTTCCAGGCGCGCAAGACCGAGATCGTCGGCGAGACCTATCCGGCGCTCGCCGCGGTGGCGCTCGGCAGCATCAGGATCACCAGCTTCAAGGCGCGCGACGGCACACAGATCCCGGCGTACCTGACGCTGCCGCCCGGGAGTAATGGCAAAAGACTGCCCCTGGTCGTGCTGCCGCACGGGGGTCCGGAATCACGCGACTGGCCGCAGTTTGACTGGTGGTCGCAGTTTCTCGCCACCCGCGGGTATGCGGTGCTGCAGCCGCAGTTTCGCGGCTCCACGGGCTTCGGCGAGGCATTCCGGCTCGCCGGCCGGCGCCAGTGGGGCGGCCTGATGCAGGATGACGTCACGGACGGCGTGCGCGCGCTCATCAGCGACGGCACCGCGGACCCCGGGCGCGTGTGCATCGTCGGCGCCAGCTACGGCGGCTACGCGGCGCTCGCCGGGGCGGCTTTTACGCCGCAGCTGTACCACTGTGCCGCCAGCATCAATGGCGTCTCCGACCTGGCCGACATGCTGCAGTGGGTGCAACGCCGCGGCGGCTCACAGTCGGACAGCCTCGCCTACTGGTACGAGTCGATCGGGCCGCGCCCGGACCCTAAGATCGTGGAGAACTCTCCGGTGCACGCGGCCGAGCGCGTCACGGGGCCGGTGCTGATCATGTATTCGGCGGACGACACGGTAGTGGCGCCCAGCCAGTCGGAGAACATGGCGCGCGCCTTGAAGGAGGCGGGCAAGGACGTCACGCTGGTGAAGCTGGACGGGGACGATCACTGGTTATCGCACGGCGGGACGCGCGTGCAGATGCTGCAGGAACTGGAGAAGTTCCTCGGGGCGCAGCTGCACCCTTAGCCTTCCGGGCGCGCCGGCGCCGCACGGCGCCGGGCCCGCATGGCTCCGCGGCGGGGCTTTTTCTTCGGGGGCGCGCGCCGGGCGCCGGCGAGCGAGCGCCGCGCCCAGGTCACTAGCACGCCGCTGTCCTCGAGCACCTCGGCGGGCACCTCGTAATACGTCATGCTCACTTCCGGGCGGTCGGCGTAGGGCCGAAACGCCGCCATGCCGCGCGCGGTGAAATCTTGACGGTTGCCGTCATCGACGCGCAGGTAGAGCGTGTCATCGCTCACGATGGCAAAGAAGAGCTCCTCGCAGTACAGCCCGGCGGCGCCGAACATGCGCTGCGGGCGCAGCTCGCCCAAACCGGCGAGCTGCTCGAGGACGTACTGCAGGTAGTCGCGACTGACTGCCATGAGCCCGGCACGGAGCGTCAGTCGTCGCTGATGTTGCGGAAATCGACGCCGAGTGAACGCAGCTTGCGGTACAGGTGCGTGCGCTCCATACCGACCCGCTTGGCGAGCTGCCCGACCTTGCCGCTGCACAGGAGCAGCTGCTGCTGCAGGTAGGCACGCTCGAACTGCTCGCGCGCCTCGCGCAGCGGCAGGGCCAGCAGATCCTGCTTCACCAGCGGCTCATCCGGCGGGGTCTGCACGGCGAGCTCGCGCTCGATCTCCTCCAGGCGGATCTCCTCCCCGCCGCCGTGAATCAGCAGCCGGTGCACCAGGTGGCGCAGCTCGCGCACGTTGTCGGGCCACGGGTAGTTGCGCAGGCGGTTCTGCGCCGCCACGCTGAAGCGCCGGAACGGCAGGCCGTCGGCGTCCACCATGCGATCGACCTGGTGGCGCAGCAGCTCGGGCACGTCCTCGGCATACTCGCGCAGCGGCGGCACGCGCACGATGAGCACGTTGAGGTGCGCCAGCAGGTCGCGCCGCAGTGCTTCGCTCCCGGCGCGCTGCTCGATCCCCGGCTGCGCCGAGGACAGCAGGCGAGCGCGAAACGGCACCGCCTCGCGCCCGCCGATGCGGGTGAACTGCCCGGACTCAAATACCCCCACCAGCAGGCGCTGTACGCTGGCGGGCAGGTCCTCGACTTCGTGAATGAAGAGCGTGCCGTTGCCGGCCTCCTCGAGCACTCCGGGGACCTTGGTGCCGTCGCTCTCCTCGCGCCCGAACAGGCGCGCCTCCGCGTCGGATTCGCGCAGGCTGCTCGCGACCAGGGGCACGAAGGGTGCGTTGGCCCGCGGGCCGTGCTCGTGCAGGTAGCGTGCGAAGGCCTCGCGCCCGGAGCCAGGCTCACCGATCAACAGCACCGGCGAGGGGTTGATCGCGATCTGCTGCAGCTCGGCGCGCAGCTGCTGCATGACGCGGCTCTTGCCAACCGGTATGGCGAGCGGCGCGCCGAGGAACTTGCCCGACTGCCGGTGGCGGCGGCCGGCATCCAGCGCGCGCTCGACCGTGCGCAGGAGCTTGGCGAGCGACAGCGGCTTCTCCACGAAATCGAACGCGCCCAGGCGCGTCGCCTCGACGGCGGTCTCGACCGTGCTGTGGCCCGACATCATGACCACCGGGCAGCCATCGGCGGCGCCGACCGACCACTCGCGCAACAGCGTGATGCCGTCGACGTCGGGCATCCAGATGTCGAGCAGCACCAGATCCGGTACTTGCCGGGCGCGCGAGGCGCGCGCCTGGGCGGCATTGGCCGCCACGTCGACCTCGTAACCCTCTTCGGAGAGGATCTCCTTCAGCAGACCGCGGATATCCGCTTCGTCATCAACCACGAGAATGTGTGAACCTGTCATGCCCGTTCCCTCCGCAACTGCTCCCGGCGTTCGCGCGCGGCCCCGGTCGCAGACCGGGTGCTGTCCTTCACGGGCAGCACGACGCGCACGCGTGCTCCGCCTTCAGGCCGGTTATCGGCGTCGATCCGCCCACCATGCTCCTCGATGATCTTCTTCACGATCGCGAGCCCAAGCCCGGTACCCTTCGGTTTGCTGGTGACGTAGGGGTCGAACACGCGTCCCAGCAATTCGCGCTGAAAGCCCGGGCCATTGTCACACACGCTCACCGCGGCGTACTCGGCATCCCCGGCGGATTCCAGCTTCGTCGTGATCTCGAGCGTTGGTGAGCCCACGCCCTCAAGAGCTTCCAGCGCGTTGGTGACCAAATTGTTCAGAATCTGGCGCACCCGGCCGCGATCGGCCTCGATCGCCTCGATATGAGGGTCCAGCTCCAGAGTGATATGGGTGCGTGGATCCTGCGAGCGATACAGGTCCGCCACCTCCGCCACCAGCTGGTTGAGACTGAAGCGCGTGATCTGCATCTCCGGCGCGCGCGCGTACTCGGAGAAGGCGTTGACCATCTTCTGCATGGTCTCCACCTGCTGCACGATGGTGCGCGTGCCGCGCTCGAGGATCTCGGCGTCGCGCTCGCTCATGCCCGCGAGCAGCCGCCGGCGCAGGCGCTCGGCGGACAGCTGGATCGGCGTGAGCGGGTTCTTGATCTCGTGCGCGAGGCGTCGCGCCACCTCGCCCCAGGCGGCATCGCGCTGTGCCTGCAGGAGCGCGGTGATGTCATCGAACACGATGACGAAGCCGACGCCCGAGTCCTCCCCGGGCAGGGGCGTGCAGGCGCACATGAGGGTGCGCCGGCCGCCCGCGCCGTCGAGGTCAAGCTGCTCGCGCCACTCCTCGCGTCCGGCGGCGAAGCGCACGGCGAGCGCGGCCACGAACTGCCCGAGCCGCTCGTTCCCCGCGGTCAGCTCCGGGAGCGAGCGGCCGGTGGCCGCGGAAAGGTCGGTGCCGAGGATGGCGCCGGCCGCCTCATTCGCCGTGCGCACGGTCATCGAGTGATCGATCGCGAGCACGCCGGTCGACAGGCGCGCCAGAATGATGGCGAGGCGCGTGCGCTCGCGCTCCACCGCCTGTTGGCTGTGCGTCGCCTCGGCGCGCGCGCGCCGCAGCCGCTTGGTCATGTCGTTGAAGGAGTGCACCAGGAAACCCATCTCGTCGCGCGAGGGCAGCGGCAGGCGCGTGGCGAAGTCGCCCTTGCCCACGGCACGCGTGCCTTCGATCAGGTCCTGCACCGGGCGCACCAGGCGCTGCGCCGAGTAGATCGCCAGATACACGGCGGCGAGCATGGCGAGCAGCACCACCAGCGTCAGCGTGAGGCGGAAGCTGTACTTGAGCGGCTCGCGCATGGCGGCGAGATTGCCGTACTCGTTGTAGGAGTCCTGCACCGCCTCCGACAGCGCCGCGAGCTGCGCCGGCACCGGGTAGATCGCGACGACGTAGCGCGGCTCGCCGCGCGCCGCGCCGTGCGGCAGCGCGGCGGCGGTGCGAATCAGGTAGCGTCCGCCGGACTGGGGCTCGAGGCTCACGTACGGCTGCTGCTGCTCCACCTGGCGCAGCAGGTCCGGCGGAGGCTGCGAGGGCAGCGTCTCGAGCGCGTTCTCCAGGCTCGCCGCAATGATGCGCCCGTGCCGGCCAAAGAGGGTGATCTCGAGCGCCTGGCTGATGCGGCGCTCGCTGTTCAGCAGCGCCGGCAGCTGGCCGGCATCGGTGGCGGCGAGCATCTCGGCGAGTGCCACCGTGCGCAGGGAATACTCGCGCATGCGCAGGTCGAGCGCGGCGCGTGACAGCCCGAGGGCATCATTCAGCCCCTCCTTCACCTCCACCTTGAACCAGCTGTCGATCCCCTGGTTGATGAACTCGAGCGAGGACATGTAAACGATGAGCAGCGGCGCGATCACCAGCGCGCCGAAGATCCCGACGGTGCGCGCGGTGAGGCGCGAGCCCGGAACGTGCGCGCGGTAGTCGCGCACCAGGCGCCACAGCTGGCGCGCGAGCAGCACGCTCAGCGCGACGACGCCGCAGACATCGACCAACAGGATCCACAGCTGCATGCGGCCGAATTCGGCCGAGTTCTGCACGCTCTTCGCCAGGAGCAGAAACGCCCCCAGGCCGATCGCGCTCCACAGCAGCACCTGGCCGACCGCGACCCAGCGCAGTCCCCGCGGCGGCCGCGGCCCTAGACCGGGAGTGACCATGTGTACCACTCCGAAACGCGCGCCCAGTCATCGGTCCAGAACAGGATCGCGCGCATGGACGAGGGCAGGTTGCCGCGGCGCACGCCCGCGCGCACGCTGATGTTGTAGTTGCCGCCATCGAGCTGCGGCTCGACCAGGATGGGCCAGGCATCCACGCGGCCGAGGAAGGTGAGTGCCTCATCCAGCGTCGCGAAGGTGGTCTGGTCACCGCTGCGCGTGTCGCGCACCACGTAACGATCGCTGACCGCGTGATAGGTCAGATCCCGCCGCAGCGTGAGATCGACGATCGCGGCGTTGAACCAGAAGCGCCGGTCGCGCTCGACCCGCGCGTCCAGGTCGAAGGTGAGGGTGATGCCATCGCGCAGCGCGTCGGCGATGGCGGGACTCTCCGGGTACTCGATGCGCGCATACAAGAGGAACACCCCCTTGTCGACGTTCACGTAGGCCGAGCGCACCTCGAGCACGCCCTCGAGTGCATTGCCCCAGGCCAGCCCCCACAGCCCCAGGAGCGGGACCCACCACGCCGTGAGTTGCCTGCCCGGGATCGAAACAGTCCTTGTGGGATCGCGGCGTAGCATGGATGCCTGCGACGGCAGGCGCTCAGGGTCCGGCCGTTGTGTTTTCGAGACAAGCATAATAGAAGCCATCCGTCCCCGCGTCTGCTCCAGGAAGCAACTGCACGCCGACGGCGCGGTCGATTCCTCCCGGCGCCAGGGCCGACCCCCGGGGCATCGCCGCGGGACGCAATTGCGGCATCTCCTCCAGCAGGCGCGTGATGACCTGTTCGTTCTCCTCCGGCACCACCGAACAGGTGCAGTAGAGCAGCCGTCCCCCGGGCGCGAGCAGCGCCGTGGCGGCGCGCAGCAGCGCCAGCTGCCCGGCGGCGAGCGCGGGGATGTCACGGCTGCGTCGTAACAGCTTGATGTCCGGATGGCGCCGGATCACGCCCGTGGAGGAGCACGGCGCGTCCACCAGAATCCGCTCGAACGGCCGCCCGTCCCAGAAAGACTGCGGCGCGGCGAGGTCCCCGACCATCGTGCGGGCGGTGCGCCGCAGCCGCTCGAGATTCTGGTGGACCAGCCCGACGCGCTCCGCGCTGACATCGAGTGCGGTCAGGTCGAGCGCGCCACCGGCCGCCTCAAGAAGGTGCCCGGTCTTGCCGCCCGGCGCAGCGCAGCCATCCAGGACGCGCATTCCGGGCTCGGGCCGCAGCAGCCCCGCGGCCAGCTGGGCACCACTGTCCTGCACGGAAACCAGTCCCTCATCGAACCCCGGAAGCTGGCCGACGGCCCTTGGACGATCCAAAATAACCCCTGATGGCAGCCACTGTATCTCCTGTGCATCAATAGCAGCTTCCTGCAGGCGGGCGAGATAGAGCGGCACGCTGGTGCGCGACAGGTCCACGCGCAGCGTCATCGGTGGGTGGGCATTGTCGGCGTCCAGAAGCCGCAGGGCCTCGTTCGGCCACGCCTCCTGCAGGCGCTCGACCAGCCAGCTCGGGTGCGCCGTGCGGGTGGCGAGCGTGCGGTCGAGCCGCGCAAAGAGTGCGCCGCGCTCGCGCACGAAGCGCCGCAGCACCGCGTTCGCAAGGCCCGCGGCACCCGGGTGGCCGAGCAGGCGCGCCGCGTCCACGGCCGCGTTCACGGTCGGCTCGGCGGCGTTGCGCGAGTATTCGATCTGATGCGCCGCGCACGCCAGCAGCGCCCGCACGGGGCCCGCGACCCGGCGGGGCTGGACCAGCAGCAGATCAAGCGCCGGCGCGAGCCGCAGGTACCACCGTACCGTCCCCAGGGCGATGGCGCGGATGGCAGCGCGCTCGCGGGAATGGACGGCGGCCTCGAGTCCTTCGTCCGCGGTGCGACCGGCGCTGATGACGGCTTCTACGGCCCGCGCCGCTCCCGCGAGCGCGGGTGCCGCGGGCGAGGAAGGTCCTCTATACAAGGCGCTGTCCCGGCAGCTCCCGGCTGTGGGAGAAATCGCGGGCGGCCACTGGCCTGCGACCCGGAACCTGCACCTCGGTGACGGCCAGCAGACCCTGCCCGCACCGCACCAGCACGAAATCGTCCCGAACGGCGAGGATGGTGCCATTTTCGTGTCTTTTAGCCCCCGATGATGCATCGTTCGCGACCGCATGGGCGGAGTAGATGCGCAGCTGCTCGCCCGCGAGCGTCGTCTCGGCGACCGGCCAGGGGTTGAAGGCGCGCACCTGCCGCTCAATCGCGGTCGCCGCAGTACTCCAGTCGATCCGGGCCTCGGACTTCTCCACCTTGGCGGCATACGTCACGCCCTCGGCGGGCTGCGCCTGGGCCTGGAGCGTCCCGGCGGCGACGGCGCGCAGGGTCTCGAGGATCGCCTGCGCGCCGAGCCCGGCCAGCACGTCGTGGAGCGAGCCACCAGTCTCGGCGGGCGCGAGCACATAGGGTTGCCGCAGCAGCACCGGACCGGTGTCCAGACCTGCATCCATCTGCATCACGCTGACGCCGCTTTGCGCATCGCCGGCGAGAATCGCCCGCTGGATCGGAGCCGCTCCGCGCCAGCGCGGCAGCAGCGACGCGTGGACGTTCAGGCAGCCATGCCGCGGCAGCCGCAGGACCTCAGGGGGCAGCAGCAGCCCGTAAGCGACCACGACCAGGGCGTGCGGTGCCCAGGACTCGAGCGCAGCGCGCCCGTCGGCAGTTTTGAGCGTCGGTGGCTGAGACAGCGGCAGTCCGCGCTCGAGCGCGGCCGCCTTGACCGCACCGAAAGCGAGCCGGCGGCCGCGGCCCTTGGGGCGATCCGGCTGCGTCAGTACCCCGACGACCTCGTGGTGGGCGCACAGCGCGTGCAGCACGGGCAGCGCGAATTCTGGCGTGCCGGCAAAGGCGACGCGCAACGTCAGTACGCGCGGCGCGCGTCGCCGCTCTTGGCAAGCACCGGCGCGGCGCGCTCCTTGCGCTCCTTCTCGAGCTTCTTGCGGATGCGCTCGCGCTTCATCTCTGAGAGGTAGTCGACGAACAGCTTGCCCTCGAGGTGATCCATCTCGTGCTGGATGCACACCGCGAGGATGTCCTCGTAGTCGCGCTCGCTCACGCTGCCGTCGCGATCGTGCGAGCGCACGCGGATCTTCGCCGCGCGCTTCACTTCATCGAAGATCCCGGGAACCGAGAGGCAGCCCTCCTCGGTCTTCGCCTCGCCCTCGCGCCCGAGGATCTCGGGATTGATCAGGATCAGCGGCGCCGTGCGCTCCTCGGAGATGTCGATGACGATCACGCGCTCGTGCACGTCGACCTGCGTGGCCGCCAGCCCGATCCCGGGCGCCTGGTACATGGTCTCGAGCAGGTCATCGACCAGCGCGCCGAGGGAAGCGTCAAAGCGCGTCACCGGCCGCGCGCGGGTGCGCAGCCGGGGATCGGGGAATTCGAGGATGGTTCGTAGGGCCATGGCGTTAGCGATATGGGGGCGCCTGCAAGGGTGATCCAGCGCACAAAGTTGACATTAATTCGTATGCCCCGGGCCTCCGTGCCAGTATAACGAACTGGAATTCCCGCGCAGGTCGTGTGGTTGCACCTCGCGCAATGAGGAGTGGAGGATGGTCTCAAATCAAGTACTTGGAGCTCGCGCGGCCGCGGGCCTGGTGGCAATGTTCCTGGCCGTTTCGGGATGCTCGCACTTCGGGCACCACGACGCTGCGGCCGCGCCCACGGCGACGGCCAATCCTGCGCCCCTGCCGCCGCCCAGCACGGTCTCGGCCGTCCCCGAGGACGTGACCGCCACCCAGGCCGCCATCGCGGCCGGGAATGTCGACCATGCCACGGCGAGCGCCGCGGTCGACACCCGTGGTGCGGTCAACCCGTCCGCGCCGATGCACTACACGGTGAAGAAGGGCGACACCCTCTGGGGCATCGCCTCGATGTACCTGAAGGACCCGTGGCTGTGGCCGGAAGTCTGGGTCATCAATCCCCAGATCCCCAACCCGCACCTCATCTATCCCGGTGATCAGCTGGCGCTCGCCTACGGGGGCGACGGCCGCCCGCACGTGAGCGTCTCGCAGGCCGGCACGGTGCGGCTGGATCCGCGCCTGCGCAGCGAGCCGCTGAACGGCGCGATCCCGACCATCCAGTACGCCGCGATCGCCGCCTTCCTGTCGAAGCCCACGATCATCAGCGAAGAGCAAATCCGGCGCGCCCCGTACGTGCTCGCCTTCCGCGACATGCACCAGGCGGGCGGCTCGGGTAACGAGGTCTACATCCGCAACCTGGCTGCGGGCGAGAATTCCCGCTACACGGTGGTGCACGTCGCCGGTCCGCTGCACGATCCGGACGACCACAAGCTGCTCGGTTACGAGGCCATCTACACCGCGACCGCGCTGGTGCAGCGCGCCGGTGACCCGGCCAAGGCAGTGCTCATCGACCCGGCACGCGAGACGCTGGCCGGGGACCGGCTGCTGGCCTCCGAAGACACCCAGGCCATGCTGAACTTCACGCTGCACCCGCCGAGCACCAACACGCGCGGCCGCATCCTGGACGTGGTCGGTGGCACCGATCTGGTGGGCCTCTACCAGGTCGTGGTCATTAACCGCGGTCGCAGCCAGGGCGTGGACCCCGGCACGGTGATGGCGATCGACCACAAGGGCAACGTGGTTGCGGACGTCTTCCGCGGCGGCCGCAACATCGGCTCGGAAGCCAGCCGCCAGTTCGCACCGAAGGTGCAGCTGCCCAGTGAGCGTGATGGCACGTTGCTGGTCTTCAAGTCCTTCGACCGCGCGAGCTACGCGCTCATCGTCGGCGCCGTCGACATCATCGAGGTCGGGGACGTCGTCCGTAATCCGTAGGCCCGCGCCGCACCCCGTACGCAGGCTCACGGCGCCGAGAGGCGCCGTGAGCGCATCGGCCCCCGAACACCGCCGATCCCAGCGGAGATTAACCGTAATCCGAACAGCGGCTTACGCATGCTGCCGGGCCGGCGGCGCGGCCGTCGGTATTGGACAAGCCCCGGAAAATGCTGTTAGATGCCCCCGCGTTTGAAGTCCGCGACTGTTGAATTTCCGTCGCCCGCACGCACTGACCCGGGTGCCCACGGCGGCCGCTTTCGGCCGGTTTACCTCGCATGACCACTGGCAGCGTTCTCGACATCCTGATCTACGTCTTCGACCGGTACATGATGAATGAGCCGCCGGACGTACCCGAACGCGAGCATCTGGCGCGCGACCTGGAGCGCGTGGGCTTCGCGGCGGCCAACGTCGAGCGCGCGCTCGACTGGCTCACCGACCTCGCCTTCGGCCATGAACAGGCTGCCCAGAGCCTCACGCACGCGGGAGCGCCGTGCGGGGTGCGCGTGTTCAGCGACAGCGAGCTGGCGCGCCTGACGACCGAATGCCGCGGGCTGCTGCTGAAGCTCGAGGCCGCGCAGTTACTCAGCCCGCAGCAGCGCGAACTCGTGATTGAGCGCATGCTGGCCCTGGACAGCGACGATGCAGACACCGAGACGCTCAAATGGGTGGTGCTGATGGTGCTCTCGAGCCAGCCGGGGCAGGAGCTCGCCGTGGAGCAGCTGGGTGGCCTGATGACTGACGTGCGCCCCAGTGCGCCACACTGAACGTGCCGCGCATTCAGGTGTTGCTTGAGAGCTCCGCGGCTTGCCCGCGGTTTTTCGTTTTAGGAACGAGCGTTTTTTAGGTCATGGCAGAAAACCTGGTCATCGTCGAGTCGCCCGCCAAGGCGAAGACCATCAAAAAATACCTGGGGCGCGATTTCGACGTGCTGGCCTCCTATGGCCACGTGCGCGACCTGGTCCCCAAGGAAGGCGCGGTCGATCCCGACGACGGCTACGCCATGAAGTACCGCGTGCTCGAGAAGAACGAGCGCCACGTGGAGGCGATCGCCCGCAGCCTGCGCAAGTCCAAGGCGCTGTATCTGGCAACCGACCCGGACCGCGAAGGCGAGGCCATCGCCTGGCACCTGAAGGAACTCCTCAAGGAGCGCGGCGACCTCGACGGCAAGGACGTGCACCGCGTGGTGTTTTACGAGATCACGCGCAACGCCATCCGCGAGGCGGTCGGCAAACCGCGCGGCCTGTCGCTCGAGCTCGTCAACGCGCAGCAGGCGCGCCGCGCGCTCGATTACCTCGTCGGTTTCAACCTCTCCCCGCTCCTGTGGAAGAAGGTGCGCCAGGGACTGTCCGCCGGGCGCGTGCAGAGCCCGGCGCTGCGCATGATCTGCGAGCGCGAGGCGGAGATCGAGGCCTTCACGGCCCAGGAGTACTGGACCATCGAGGGCGAGGGCGCCCACAGCGCGCAGCCGTTCCCGCTGAAGCTGCTCGAGTACCGGGGCACCAAGGTCGAGCAGTTCAGCTTCACCACCGAGGCGCAGGCGCGCGAGGTCGAGCGCACCATCCTCGCGGCCGCCGGCGCCGGCGCAGCCCAGACGGGCACGCTGCGCGTCATCGCCATCGATCGCAAGCAGCGCCGCCGCAACCCCGCGCCGCCCTTCACCACCTCCACGCTGCAGCAGGAAGCGGCCCGCAAGCTCGGCTTCAACGCGCGCCGCACCATGCGTCTCGCGCAGCAGCTGTACGAGGGCCAGGACATCGGCGAGGGTAGTGTCGGACTCATTACTTATATGCGCACCGACTCGGTGTCACTCGCCGCAGAAGCGGTAGCGGAGATCCGCGAGGTCGCCGCCCGCCTGTACGGCAAGGCCGAGGTCGCCGACGAGCCGCGGGTCTACAAGACCAAGTCGAAGAATGCCCAGGAGGCTCACGAGGCCATACGGCCGACCTCGGCCGCCATCACGCCGGCGGACGTCGAAGGCAAGATCGACGATGATCTTTATCGGCTCTACGCGCTCATCTGGAGGCGCGCGGTCGCCTCGCAGATGAGCCACGCGCTGTATGACACGGTGGCGGTCGACCTGCTCGCCGGCGCCGACGGGGCGCAGCGCCATCTGCTGCGCGCCAACGGCTCGACGCTGATCAAGTCCGGCTACATCTCGGTGTACCAGGAGGGTACGGACGACGGCAAGAGCGAGGACGGCGATCACGTGCTGCCGCCGATGCGCGAGGGCGACACCGTGAATCTCAACGCACTGCGCGCCGAGCAGCACTTCACCGAACCGCCGCCGCGTTACAGCGAGGCCTCGCTGGTGAAGGCGCTGGAAGAGCATGGCATCGGCCGGCCCTCCACCTACGCCACCATCATCTCCACGCTCCAGGACCGCGAGTACGTGGAGATGGACAGCCGGCGCTTTGTACCGACCGACATCGGCAAGATCGTCAACCGCTTCCTCACGCAACACTTCCACCGCTACGTGGAGTACGGCTTCACCGCCGCGATGGAGGACGAGCTGGACGCGGTGTCGCGCGGCGAGGAGGAGTGGACCACGCCGCTGGAAAAGTTCTGGAAGCCCTTCATCCACCAGGTCGAGAAGATCGAGAAGACCGTCACCCGCGAGCAGGTCGCGATGGCGCGCGAGCTCGGCCGGGATGCGGCGACAGGCAAGCCGATCAGCGTGCGCATGGGCCGCTTCGGACCCTTCGTGCAGATCGGTACCAAGGATGACGAGGAGAAGCCGCGCTTTGCCGGACTCAAGCCCGGCCAGAAGATGGACCACGTCACCCTCGCCGACGCGATGGAGCTCTTCAAGCTGCCGCGCACGCTCGGTGAGACGCTGAGCGGCGAGACCATTATGGCCAACGTCGGGCGCTTCGGACCGTACGTGAAGTACGGCAGCAAGTACGCCTCGCTCAAGGAAGACGATCCCTACACCATCTCGCTCGAGCGCGCCCGCGAGGTCATCCGCCTCAAGCAGGAAGCCGACGCCGCGCGTCTGATCCAGGATTTTCCGGAAGCGGGACTGCAGGTGCTCAACGGCCGCTACGGTCCCTACATCACGGATAAGAAGAAGAACGCCAAGATCCCCAAGGAGCGCGACCCGAAGACCCTGACGCTGGAGGAGTGCCGTGCGCTGCTGGCCGCGGCCCCCGAACGCGGCGGCCGCTTCGGCCGCTGGGGCCGCCGCAAGAAGAGCACCGCGGCACCAGCCGAGGCGGGCGGCGCCAGCGCACAGGCCCCGGGAGAGCTCGGGAACAAGGTCGCGAAACGAAGGAGGGTTGCCGCGCCTACCGCACAGTCCGCGGCCGTACCCGCACCGCCGCGCGTACGTCGCGGAAATGGCAAACCTGCAGCATCGGTAACAGCAGCTGTGCCGCGCGCCCGCGTCAAGAGCTCCGCGCAGACGCGTAAGCCGCGCGCCAGGACAAAAGCCGCAGCCGCGAAGCGCACACCCAAGGCCCGGGCCAAGGCCGCCGGCGGCGCCCCGGGAGCGCGCGGACTGAAGTAGCTGCCAGCGCGACGCGCATGGCGCAGGCCCGCGTGCGTGCAATGCGACGTCGGGACTACACTTTCCGGGCGAGCGTCAGCCGAGAAATGCATCGATCGCCGCCAGGCACTCCGGCTCATCAAGCAGCGGTGCGTGGCCGCGATTGTTTACCGTCACTACTTTCAGGTCCGGCTTCTCGCGCTGCATGCGCGCAAGCGTCGCGGCGCTGAGAACGTCCGAATGGGCGCCGCGGATGGCAAGTATGGGTACCTTGGTCAGCGTACCCCACAGCGGCCACAGCTCCGGCGCCGCGTTGGAGCTGTTGCGCACCACCTCGCCGATCGCGGGATCGGCATCGGCGCGCGGCGCGCCGTGCGCATCGGCACGGTAGCTGCGGCGCGCCAGCTGCTGCCAGCGGCTCTCCTCAAGTCCCGGCCATGCACTCTCAAAGATGCCGCGCAGCTGAAGCACGGCGCCTCCCCAGTCATGCACGGCCGCCGACCTGCCTGCGTAATTGCGAATACGCTTCAGCCCCACCGGGTCGACTTCCGGACCGACATCATTGAGCACCAGGTGTGACACCAGGTGTGGCATCGTCGCTGCGAGAACCATGCCGACGAGCCCCCCCATAGAAGTGCCGACGACACCTATGCGCGCGGCGCCCAAACCCTTGCACAATTCCAGCAGATCAGCCACGTAGGTCGGGATCTGATAGTTGGCGGGGTTGGGATCGCGCGCTGAGAAGCCGCGGCCACGCACGTCCGGGACCAGCACACGATGCGTTGCCGCCAGGTGCGGTGCGAGTTCTTCGAAGTCGCGGCTGTTGCGCATCAGCCCGTGCAGGCACACCACCACCGCAGCCTCCGGCACCGGCCCCGCATATACGCGGCTGAAGAGCCTCAGACCATCGCGACCCGTAAACCAGTACTCGCCCGCCGCGCTCATATGGTTGCAGAGCCCCTTTCAGTACTCGGTGGCGCCGAGCGCGGCACGCAGCTCGCGCTTGAGCACCTTGCCGTTGGCGTTTCTTGGCAGCGACTCGCGCCACAGCACATCCGCGATCCGCTGCTGCTTGCCCACGCGGGCGTTGGTCCACGCGATGAGCGCATTGCGATCGGGCGCACGGTCCGGGCGCAGCACGACGATCGCCACCGGTGTCTCGCCCCACTTGCGGCTCGGCGCTCCCACTACGGCGACCTCGGCCACGTCCGGATGTTCCCGCATCACCTGCTCGATGTCCGCCGGATACACGTTTTGCGCACCCGAAAGAATCATGTCCTTCTTGCGATCGACCACGTACAGAAAACCGTCGCCATCGAGTACCCCCAGATCACCGGTGCGCAGCCAGCGCCGCCCGTGCTCGTCGAGCCACGTGGCCTCGCGGCTGGCGGCCTCGCGTCCATGGTAGCCCTGCATCAAAAGCGGCCCGTAACCCACGATTTCGCCGACCGCTCCTGCGGGCAGCTCGCGGTCATCATCGCCGATGATGCGGATGTCGGTACCGAGGAACGGCTTGCCCACCGAAGTTATTTTCGCGGCGAAATCCTCGGGCGCGAGGATCGTGCAGACTCCCTCCGTCAGGCCATAGAGCTCAATCAGCTGGCAACCGGTGCGGCGGGGAAACTCCCGCTTCACCTCGGGCTTGAGCGGTGAGCCGCAGCACATCAGGGTATCGAGGCTGCTGAGCCGCTCAAGCTCCAGATCCGGCAGCTGCAGCAGGCGTTCCAGTTGCAGCGGTACGAAGGTGCCATGCGTGATGGCTTCAACCTCGATGAGGTGCGCCGCCGCTCGTGCCTCGAAGTGCGGCATGACGACAAT
This sequence comes from uncultured Pseudomonadota bacterium, assembly GCA_963806375.1. Classification (GTDB taxonomy): domain Bacteria; phylum Pseudomonadota; class Gammaproteobacteria; order Steroidobacterales; family Steroidobacteraceae; genus 13-2-20CM-66-19. Next base: position 1,494,042 of record CAWDXW010000003.1, on the reverse strand, counting down.
CGTGCCACCCACAAAGAGGGTGCTGAGCATCGCCACCCAGCTGATGTTGGAGAACAATCCAAGCGAGCACAACGTGACGCAGTCGCTGCGGTACCGCAGGGCCACGGCTAGCTCGGCGGCCCAGTTCAACCGGCATTGGTGGCTGTGCACGATTCCCTTCGGCACGCCCGTGGTCCCGGAGCTGTAGATGATGTTGCATTCATCGTCCGGCTGAATGTTCACCGGTGGCGCGGTGGCCAACTGCAAGGCACGCCATGTGTTGAGGTCGCGCCAGGGGCCTCCGGGGCCGCCGTGCGCGAAGCGCAGCGCCTGACGCGCGCGTTGGCAACTCACATCCAGTGCATCGATCCGCTGACAGTGCGCGCCCGAGGCAAACACGGCGCGTACCTCGGCGTCCTCAAGCATACCCGCGATGGCGGCCGCGCCGATCGACACGTTCAGCGGTACCGCCACACACCCTGAGCGCAAGATGCCGAACACCAGCAGCGCGAATTCCAGGCTGTTGTCCATGAGCAGCGCGATGCGCTCACCGCGCTTGAGACCCGCCGCAAGGAGTCCGTTCGCGATCTGCGCGCTCGCTTGGTCAAGTTCGGCCCACGACAGACGTCGTTCGCCCGCCACCAGTGCGATACGCGTCGCGCGCCACTTGCCGTGCCGGGCGATCAGCTCCGGCAGCAGCGGTTGCGGCGCCTCAAACCAGCCCATAGGTCAAAAGTGGTACTGCGCGGTCAGCGTCCAGGTGCGCGGCGGCGCATAGAAGCCGATCTGGCTGATACCGCCGATGAAGGAGTTGGTGGGGCCGATCGGCGGGGGTCCGAAATCGTAACCGGCCACACGGTAGTACTTGTTGGTGAGGTTCTTACCATCGAAGGAGAAGCGCCAGGCATTGCTGCGCGTGGTGAAGGCGAGTCCGGCGTTCAGCACCCCGTAGGCCGGCTGGTCGGTGACACTGGGCGTGGTGTTGGCGACCTTGGTGAAGCTGCGCCAGTCGTAGCCGACGCGGGCCATCACGGTCCCCGGCTGCAGCTCCCAGGAATAGACAGCATTGCCAGAGACCGTCCAGGAGGGCGCATTGAGGGGCCGATTCTCGTTGGCGACGTTGACAGTCGTCACGCCCGGGCCACAGCCGGGGGCGAGTGTGAACACGCTGCAGGGGATCAGATAGTCCTCGAAGTACGAGTCGAGGTAGCCGGTATTGAGCGCCAAAGTCAGCGCGCGGGTCGGCCGCCACACGGATTGCAGTTCGGCGCCCTGGTTGATCTGCTTACCGGCATTGAGGACGGCGGTGAGATTGGTCGGTTTTGCCTGATATTCCACGAACTGCTGCACACCGATCTGCGCATCGCTGTACGGATCGTAAAACACCGTCAGATTCAGCAGCAGCGTGTCATCGAGCCACGTGGACTTCAGGCCGACCTCGTAGTTATTGGCGGTTTCCGAGTTGTAGCCATCCTGCGTCGCCGGATAGACCGCGGCGTTGCCGCGCATGTCGAAGCCCCCGCTCTTGAAGCCGCGGCTGTAGCTAACGTAACCCATCAGATGCTCGGTCCAGTGATAGTCAAAGCCCAGGCGCGGCGTGACATTGACGAAGGACCGCGTGTTGTCATAGTTCGTGACGACGCCTGGAATGGGCAGGAAGCCAGCCGGCGCCTGGTCCGGGGTGAAGAATGACTCGCCGGGCAACAGTTGCGTGGGCGCGATGCTGGTGTAGTCCTCCTGGAACACAGTGGCGGTCTTTTTGTCCTCGTTCCAGCGCGCCCCGGCATCCAGATTCAGCCGATCGGTCAGCTTCCAGGTGCTGTCGCCGTACACGGCATAGCTCTTGGTCTGCACGCAGCCATTCACCAGCTCGGTAATGTAGAGATCGAAGGCCGGAATGCCCAGCAGTGTCAGAGTGCCTATCGAGCCGTTGTAGGCGCCACAGGCATTGCTATCCATGTAAAACAGACCACCCACCGCCTTGACGAGCTCGTTATGGAACGTGAGCTGCGCCTCGCCCGAGGACTGTTGATCCTTGTACTGCCCCGGCACCTCAAACAAGTTTTGATCCACCTCGGCAAAGTTGATGAATTGCTGGCCGTGACCTTCGTAGTAGGCACCGACGACCTTCAGATCAAGCTGGCTGGTCAACGTCTGTGTGTAAGTGCCCGAGAAGCCCTGACGATGGAAGAAATCGCGGTTGGCCGGCATGTCGTTGTACATGTCGTAGGGGTTGGAAAGCGGCTGTACCAAGTAATCGTTGAGCCGCTGCCCCCCGGAAGCGTTCGAATTATCAAGGATGTCATCTGCGATCAGCCGCAGCTTCGAGCTCTCACCCCAGGTGACGGTGAGATTGGCGCGTCCGACGAGAATGTCTTTATTGGACAGTGTGGTGCCGACCGACTGACTCGGCGGCTGTCCGGGCTGTGCGAGCACGGTGCCGTAGCCGTCGTGGTTCAGGCTGCCGAGCGAAAGACCGAAGTAGACATGATCCGCGATGACCGGCAGGGAGCCGCTGAACCGGTAATCCCGCTCGTTATAGTTACCGGCGCTGACGGAACCTGTTAGCGTGGCCGGACCTGCGATGTCACGCGTGACATACTTGAGCGCACCGGCGATCGTGTTCTTCCCGTATAGCGTGCCCTGCGGTCCGCTGAGCACTTCGAGTCGGTCGACGTCGAGAACGTCCAGCAGCGCCGCCTGTGGGCGGGCCATGTAGACATCGTCCACGTAGACGCCGACCCCCGGATCAAAGCCCCACAGCGGGTCGCTCTGCCCGACGCCGCGAATGTAGATGTTGATCGTGCTGCTGGTGGCGCGATCCTGCGAGATCTTCATGTTGGGCACGAAGCTGTTCAGATCAGCAACGTTGGTAACGTCGTAGGTCTGAATGGCCTCGGCCGTGACCGCCGTGACGGTTATTGGTACATCCTGCAGGTTCTCGCTGCGCCGCCGGGCGGTGACCACCACTTCCACCAGGGCGTTGCCGTCGCTGGCGCTCGTGTCGCCGGCGGTCTGCGCCGTGACCGTGGCTGGCAGTGGCAGTGCCATGACTGCGAACAGCACGAGCGTGCCGGTGACGAACTGGATGCGCCTGTTGTTGCCCATGTGTGCCCCCCTCTCGAACCACACTCAACAATTGTTGAGGCCGATATTCAACGAATGTTGAGTGAGAAGTCAACTCGCCGCCGCTAATTGCGCTGCAGGGTCGATTCACCGGACACTGTCGCCGCCCACCACTTTTTTTGCAGTGCATTAAGAATGAACAAGAAGGCCCCCGCCCGCCCGGGCAACGAGCGCATCCTGGATGCCGCGGAGCAGTTGTTTGCGCAGCGCAGCTACCATGGCGTCTCGTTACGCGACATTACCCATGCCGCCGGCGTCGACGTGGCGCTGGTGGGCTACCATTTCGGCGGCAAGCGGGAACTGTTCATGGCCGTGTTCGAGCGACGCGCGGAGTTACTGAACCGCGAGCGCCTTGAGCTGCTGGAGGACGTGCGGCGCGCCGCGTTGCCTGGCGTACCCAGCGTGGAGGATATCGTCCACGCGTTTTGCCAACCGCTCCTGGAGCGTTCGGCCCGCGGCGGCGCGGGCTGGAAGAGCTACTTTGCCCTCGTCGCCTATGTGAACAACTCCCCGGAGTTCGGACCGGTGATGATGACGCGCCATTTCGACCCGCTGGTCGATCGGTTCATCGCCGTGCTGCGCGCCGCGCTTCCTGGATGTCCGCCGCGCGAGATCTATTGGGGCTACCAGTTTCTCACGGGGGCGCTCACGCTCACCTTCGCCGAGACTGGCCGTATCGATAAGCTCTCCGGAGGGCTGTGCCGCTCCTCGGACCTGGACAGCGTCACGCAGCGTCTGGCACCCTACGTCGCGGCGGGATTTCGTGCGCTGTGTGCGCGCGCAGCCCCGCCCGCCCCCCTCCCGCCCGCCAAGCGCCGCGCGCCGCGTGCGCGGCGCTCCCGATGAGATACCGCCACCGCTACCACGCCGGCAACTTCGCCGACGTGCACAAGCACGTCACGCTGCTCGCAACGCTGGCCGCGCTGCAGAAAAAGGCCAAGGGCTTCCTGTACCTCGATACGCACGCCGGCCGTGGCGCTTATGACCTCTCCAGCCCTTCGGCCGAGGCGCGCGCCGGCATCGGTCGCTTCCGGCTGACCCCCGTCGCCGCCGAGGAACTGCGCGCCTACGCTGCCGCTGTGGCGCAGCTGCGCGCCACGTTCAAACAGCGCCACTTCTACGGCGGCTCACCGCTGCTGGCGCTGCAGGCGCTGCGCCCGCAGGACCGCGCGGTGCTCATCGAGCTGCAGGGCCCCGAGGCGCACGTGCTGGATGAAAGCGTCGCCGCACTGGCAGTGGCGCACGGCACGAACGCGCGCGTGGAGCGCGGCGACGGCCTGCAGCGGCTCAAGGCGTACCTGCCGCCGCCGGAGCGGCGCGGCCTCACCTTCATCGACCCGCCCTATGAGGACACGCAGGCCGACTACGCTGCGGTCACCGCGGCACTGGCGGAAGCGCTGCGGCGCTTCCCGAGCGGGGTCGCTATGGCCTGGTACCCAATCAAGGAGGAGCGCCAGACGCGCGCCTGGCACGCCGTCGTGGCGCGCACGCTCACCGCGCCGCTGCTGGTGAGCGAGTTGTGGCTGTTCCCGCGCGATTCGCGCGTGGCCCTGAACGGCTCGGGACTGCTGATCCTGAACCCGCCGCACCTGCTGCTCGAGCGCATGCAGCTGTGGCTGCCGGAACTCGTGACGGCACTGGGAGACGGCCCCGACGCGGGCAGCGCCGCCCGGATGCTGTCACAATCCCCATCGTGAACAGCGGCATCGACCAGTACGGTGTCTTCGGGCACCCGATCAGCCACAGCCTGTCACCTTTCATCCACGGGCTGTTCGCACGCGAGACCGGGGAGCAGATGAGCTACCGGCCCTTCGATGTGCGCCCGGAGGAATTCCGCGAGCGCGTGCTGCAGTTCTTCGCCGCGGGCGGCAAGGGACTCAACATCACCCTGCCCCACAAGATGGCCGCGGTCGATGTAGCCCATCAGCTCACCGCGCGTGCCGCGCACGCCGCCGCGGTCAACACCCTCGCCCTGCAGGGCGAGGAGCTGCTGGGTGACAACACCGACGGCGCCGGGCTGGTGCGCGATCTGTGCAACAACCTCGGGCTGGTGATCACACACCGGCGGCTGCTCGTCATCGGGGCGGGCGGCGCCACGCGCGGCGTGCTCGCGCCGCTGCTCGGCCTGGAACCGACCGTCGTGGTGATCGCCAACCGCTCGCCCGAGCGCGCCGAGGCGCTCGCCACCGCGTTCTCCGACCTGGGCACCACGCGGGGCGCCGGCTTCGACCAGATCGAGCCGGTGCCCTTCGATCTCATCATCAACGCCACCTCCGCGAGCCTCTCGGGCGAGATTCCCCCGCTGCCCGCCGGCGTCATCGGCCCGCAGACGGTCTGCTACGACCTGGCCTACGGTCGCTCCGCCACCGTGTTCGTGCGCTGGGCACAGGCGCAGGGCTGTGCGCGCGCCATCCAGGGCCTGGGAATGCTGGTAGAGCAGGCGGCGGAGTCGTTTCGCCTGTGGCGCGGTGTGCGCCCATCGACCACCCGCGTCATGGATGCGCTGCGCGAGCGCGCCGGCGGCGCCTATGCCTGAGGCTCTGCGCGCATCGTGACGAATTCCTCCGCGCTGGTCGGATGAATCGCCACGGTGTCATCGAAGTCCTTCTTGGTGGCGCCCATGCGCACCGCCACGGCAAATCCCTGCAGCATCTCGTCCGCCCCGGCGCCGACGACGTGCAGGCCGACGATGCGCTGCTCCGCTCCCACGGTCACGAGCTTCATCTCGGCACGCACCTTCTCGTGGGTGAGCGCATGGTAGAGCGGCACGAAACTTGAGCGAAACACGGTGACGTTGGCCGCACCATAGCGCTCGTGCGCCTCCGGCTCCGTGAGGCCGACCGTGCCGATCGGCGGATGCGTGAAGATCACGGTGGGAATGTATTCGTAGTTGAGGTGACGGCCGCCCTGGCCGCCGAAGACCCGGTCGGCGAGGCGCCGCCCGGCAGCGATCGCCACCGGCGTCAGCTGCACGCGGCCGGTGACGTCCCCGACCGCATAGATGCTCGGCACGCTCGTCACCTGGAAGGTATCGGTGCGCACGTAGCCGTGGGCGTCGAGCACGACGCCTGCGCGCTCGAGGTGCAGGTCCTCGACCTCCGGCACGCGACCGATGGCCCACAGCAGCGCATCGAACGGCCCCAGCCGCCGACCGTCCGTGGTGCTGAGCTCGAGCGCGCCGTCCGCCAGGCGCACCAGGCGCTGCGGCACGGCGTAGGTGACGACTTCGACTCCCTGCGCGCGCAGGGTCTTCAGCGTGGCCTCCCCGAGCATGGGATCGAAGGACCTGAGCGCTGCAGCGGTGCGCAGGGTGAGCGTGGTGTGCGACTTGAGCCCCGCGAAGATGCCGGCGAGCTCGACCGCGATGTAGCTGCTGCCGACGACCGCGACGCGCGCCGGGCGCTCGGGCAGCGCGAAGAAGCCATCCGAGGTGATGCCGAGCGCGGCGCCGGGGATCGACGGCAGGAATGGCCGCCCGCCGGTGGCGATGAGCACGTGGGCCGCGCTCAGGGTGCGTTCGCCCGCATTGATGGTGTGGGCATCGCGGAACTGTGCGCGTGCGCGCACCAGCTCTACGTGGCGCTTGGCGAGGTTGGCGGCATAGAGGCCGTTGAGGCGATGGAGGTACGCGTCCCGCTGGTGTTTCAGGTGCGCCCAGTCGTGTCCCTGGACCTCGAGCCTGAAGCCGTAACCGGGCGCATCCCGGAGCGCCCCGCCGAGCTCGGCGGCGTGCCACATGATCTTTTTGGGCACGCAGCCGACGTTCACGCACGTGCCCCCCAGCGCCCCGGACTCCACCAGGGCGACCCGGGCGCCGTGTTCGGCGGCGCGCTGCGCGGCGGCCAGCCCGCCGCTGCCGCCACCGATCACTACCAAGTCGTATTGCTCGCTCATAGATCCTCGAGGTGCCGGAAGCCCATGTTATATGAGGGGCAGGCGCACGAGTTCCAGTGCGCCGCGGGCGCGCCGGCGCGCGGCATAACGCCCGTGCGCCCAAGGCCGCTACAATGGCCACCGTTCCAGCGGACGGGAAGTGCATGGAAAACCCCTTACTCGGCCAGGAGCCGCTGCCGCAGTTCCTGAAGATTCGCCCCGAGCACGTCGAGCCGGCCGTGCGGGAGCTGCTGTCGGCGAATCGGGCGCGGATCGAGGAGCTCGCAACCGTGCTGCAGCCGACCTTCGCCTCCGTGGTCGAGCCGTTGGAGGAACTGCAGCACCGCATCTCGCGCACCTGGTCCCCGGTGAGTCACCTGAACGCGGTGCTGAACTCCGATGCCCTGCGTGCCGGCTACAACGCCTGCCTGCCGCTGTTGTCCGCCTACCAGACCGATCTGGCGCAGAGCGAGCCGCTGTTTCGCGCCTATCGCACCGTGGCCGAGCAAGAAGGCGCAGCGCTGGCACCCGTGCAGCGCCAGCTGCTGGAACACCGGGTGCGCGACTTCCGCCTGGCCGGGGTGGGACTGTCAGCGCAGCGCAAGGAGAGCTTCAAGACCGCCATGCTGGAGCTCACGCAGCTGCAGGCGAAATTCGAGGAGAACGTGCTCGATGCCACCAATCACTGGAACTGGCACGTGCGCGACAGCGCCGAGCTCGCCGGCCTGAACGAGATGCTGATCGAGCAGGCGCGCCGCCGCGCCGCCGAGCGCGGCCTGCCCGGTTGGGTGCTCAGCCTTGATCAGCCGACCTACGTGGCGGTGGTGACGGATGCGGAGTCCGAGGTGCTGCGCCGTGCCTTCTACGAGGCCTGGACCACGCGCGCTTCGGATCAGGGGCCGAACGCCGGCCGCTGGGATAACTCGCGCACCATGGAGGAGATCCTGCAGCGCCGCCATGCGGCGGCGCGGCTGCTGGAGTTTCGCAACTATGCCGAGTACGCGCTCGCCACGCGCATGGCGACCAGCGTCGCGGAGGTGCTGCGGTTCCTGCACGAGCTCGCCGGAGCCGCGCGCGCCGCGGCGCAGGCCGAGTTCGCCGAGCTCGAGGCGTTTGCCGGCCGCAAGCTCGCCGCCTGGGACGTGGGCTTCTATGCCGAGCGGCTGCAGCGGCAGCGTTTCTCCGTGTCGCAGGAGGAGCTGCGCCCGTACTTCCCGCTGCCGCGGGTACTCGCCGGGCTGTTCGAAGTCGCCGAGCGGCTCTTCGGCGTACGCATCCGCGAGCGCACCGGGGCCCCCGTATGGCACCCCGACGCCCGCCTGTTCGACATCGAGAACAGCCGTGGCGAGGCGGTCGGCAGCTTCTACCTGGACGCCTACGCGCGCCCCAATAAACGCAGCGGCGCGTGGATGGACGAGTGCGTGGGCCGCAAGCGTCTGGCCAGCGGCGAGGCGCTGCCGGTGGCCTACCTCGTGTGCAATTTTCTGCCGCCCGGCGGCGAGCACCCGGCGCTTCTCACGCACGATGACGTGCTGACGCTCTTTCACGAGTTCGGTCACGGCCTGCACCACCTGCTCACCCGGGTCGATTACCCCAGCATCGCCGGGATCAACGGCGTGGCCTGGGACGCGGTGGAGCTGCCCAGTCAGTTCCTCGAGAACTACGCCTGGCATCCGGAGGTGCTGCAGCGCATCTCCGGGCATTTCCAGAGCGGTGACCCCCTGCCCGCGGAACAGCAGAAGCGGCTCATCGCCACGCGCAGTTTCCACGCGGGGCTGCAGATGATGCGGCAGCTCGAGTTCGCGCTGTTCGACTTCCGCATCCACACCGAATACTCCCCCGAGCACGGGGGGCGCATCCACGAGATCCTGCGCGAAGTGCGCCAGGAGGTCGCTGTGGTACCGGTGCCCGAGTGGAACCGCTTCCCGAACAGCTTCGGCCACATTTTCGCCGGGGGCTACGCGGCGGGTTACTACAGCTACAAGTGGGCCGAGGTGCTGGCCGCGGATGCTTTCGCCGCCTTCGAGGAGAGCGGCGTGTTCGACCGCCCCACCGCGCAGCGCTTTCTGGACTCGATCCTCAGCCGCGGCGGCAGTCGCGACGCGCTCGACGCCTTCATCGATTTCCGCGGGCGCCGTCCCGACGTGCGCGCCTTGCTGAAGCAGCACGGCATCCTCGGCGCCGCGCCTCACAGCGCCTGAACGTGCCGCCCGCCGCGCTCCTCGCAGCCCTCGGCCTGCTCGCACTCAGCGCACCGGCCGCGGGCGCCGATGCGCTCTACGTCATCGAGCAGCTGGTGGTCTCGGTCAACAGTGCCCCCGATGGTGGCGGCGAGCGCGTCGCCGCCCTCAAGAGCGGCGATCGGGTCGAGCTCATCGAGCGCACCGGCGATGCCGTGCACGTGCGCCTGGCGAACGGCAGGGACGGCTGGCTGCGCTCGAGCTACCTGTCCGCGGATGAGCCGCTGCGGCCGCGGCTGCAGCGAAGTGAGGCCGAGGTCAGCGCCCTGAAGGCCGACGTGAGCCGCCTCGAGGCGCAGCTGAAGGCCGCCTCCGGCGTGCACGCGGCGCCGCCGCCGCCGCCGGCCGCGCCCGAGGAAGCGGCCGCCGCTGCACCGGCGCCGCTCTTCAACGCGGCCGCGGAGACACCCGCGCCGCACGTATGGGCCTGGGCGGTGCTGAGCACCGTGCTCGCGCTCGGGGTCGGCTTCGCGCTCGGCTGGCGGATGCTGGATCGCAGCATCCGCAGGAAGTACGGCGGGCTTAAGATCTACTGAGAACCGCGCCGCGCCACCCTCCCCATGCGCATCGCCACCTGGAACGTCAACTCGCTGCGCGTGCGCCAGCCACAGGTGCTCGAGTGGCTCGGCCGCGCGTCGGTGGACCTACTGCAGGTCCGCGTTCCGCCGCAACCATGGCCTGCGCATCGACCTGGTGCTGGCCAGCGAGGCCCTCGCGGCCCGCTGCAGCGGCTGTCATATCCACCGCGAGCCCCGCCGTGCCGAACGTCCCTCCGATCGCGCCCCGGTGGTGGTGGAATTCGGGCTACCCCCGTGAAGACCTATCCGGCTGAGGGGGGGCAGCCCCGAAAGTGTGCGCCGCGTCGCGGTAGCGGGGCGGCCGGACTGCCTAGACTGGCCGGTAAGTCGCTGCGAATGCCCTTCAGGGGAGGGGCCCGCGCGCCAAGGCCGAGTTTACTTACACCCAAATGAGCACCCGGCGCAGCGATTTCGACGTCACCAACAGCGTGCAGGTGAGCTCGCCCCCGGCGGTGCTGGCGGCGATCACCGCGTTGTTCCGCCCCACCTGGCCAGAGGTGCAGCTCGAGCCGCTGGAGCGCGCCTTCGCGCATTTCGAGCGGCTGTTCGCCGGTGAGGTCAGCGGCTTTCACGGCGTCGACACCGTCTACCACGATCGCCAGCACACCCTCGACATAACCCTCGCGCTCGCGCGCCTGCTGGTCGGCTATGAGCGCCAGCAGGATGCGCCGCAGCGCCTGGGTGCGACCCGCGCCACCGTCGGCGTGCTCACCGGGCTGTTCCACGACGTGGGTTACTTAAGGCGTACCGATGACCACGGCTCGCGCAACGGCGCCGAGTTCACGCGCACGCACGTCTCGCGCGGGGCGCGCTTCCTCGAGGAATACCTGCCCGAGCTTGGCCTCGGAGCGTGGGTGCCCATCACGACCGAGATCATCCATTTCACCGGCTACGAGGTACCCTTCGCGCGCATCGAGCAGAAGGTCCCCGATCCACGCGACATAACGGTGGGGCACCTGCTGGGCACGGCGGACATGATCGCGCAGATCGCCGACCGCTGTTACCTGGAGAAGTGCCGCGACCGCCTGTATGCGGAGTTCGTGCTGGGTGGCGTCGCGCTGCCCTTCAGCGACGGCAATCCCCAGGTGAAATACGCCTCCGGCCTCGATCTGCTGCGACAGACGCCCGATTTCATCGCCGACGTGCGCGCCAAGCGCCTGGATCGCGACTTCCGCGGTGCCTACCGCTACCTGGAAATCCTCTACGAGGGCCGCAACCCCTATATGGAGGCGATCGACCGCAACGTCGAGTTCCTGCGCCAGATCCTGCGCAGCGAGAACTGGCAGCTGCTGCGGCGCCGGCCGCCGATCTTCGCCGCCACGGACGACCCGATGAGCACCATGCGCGGGCTGATGCTGGGACACATCAAGCGAGTCTGGTCCGGAGCCTGAAGACCCCCTAAGTAGCGTTGGGCGGCAGGCGGCGGTTAAGATCGATCCTTGATATATCTTAAGGGGATCAGCCGCCGGACCGGTGGATGCGCAGCACCACCGCGGCGACCTGCCACGTGACCGCCGCCAGCTTCAAGCTCAAGTACGCCGCCACCGCCTTCCTGGTGGTGCTGATTGCGGCTGCGGCGGTGATCGGCCTCTTCCTGACGCGCCACAATGAGGACACCCGCAGGCTGGGCACGCTCGCCGAAGATGCCGCCCGCGAGCGCGTGGCGCCGGAACTCGCCGCACGGGCACGGGCACTGGCGGCGCATGCGGCGGACTCCATCGCCGGCGCGGTGCGCGCCGGGGACGACAGCGGCATGCTGCGCCGCCTGCAGCCCTTCATGGACGACCCCACGGTCGCCTCGGTCCTCGTCCGCGGCAGCGCCGGGGAGGTTCTGTTCCAATGGCGGCGGGGCGAGACCGAAACGCGCGGTGCGCTCACCGCCACGGCGACCGCCCCGGTGCGCACCTACGTCGAGAACATCCCGGGTGCGGCGACCCCGACCACGCTGGCGCTGCTGACCCTCGGCCTCGAGCAAGCGGCCCCGGTCTCCGCGGTCAGCGTCGGTGGGCGCCTCAAGGCGGCGAACATCGCGCGCGCGCGCCTGACGTGGCAACTGGGACTGTCGCTTGCGGGCCTGGGCGCGATCCTCGCCGGCCTGCTTGCCTGGCGGGCGGTCGGCCAGCTGCAGCGCCCGGTGGGTGCCCTCATTCGCAGCGCCGAGCGCATCGGCCAGGGTGACTACACGCGCCCGGTGGAAGTGCGGCGCGACGATGCCCTGGGTGAGCTCGAGCAGGCGCTCGAGCGCATGCGTGCCCGGCTGCGCCAGTCGACGATCAACAAGAGCTACCTGCACAGCGTGCTCAACAGCATGACCGACGCGGTGTTCATCACCTCCCCCGACGGAGTGATCAAGATCGCCAATGCCGCGGCGTGCAAGCTGCTCAGCTACAGCGAAGAGGAGCTGCTGGGCAAGGGCATCGTGGCGCTCCTCGATGAGCGCGAGCGCGCCGAGTTCGACCTGCTGCAGGCGGCGCAGGAGACCCGCGAGACCACCGTGCGCACGCGCAGCGGCCAGACCATCCCGGTGGCGCTCACCGGCTCGCGCATCGACAGCGACGACCCGCAGTTCCAGGGCAACATCTTCGTCGCGCGCAACATCACCGACCGCAAGCGCGCCGAGCGCCGCATCCGTTACCTGGCCCGCTACGACGCGCTCACCAAGATCCCGAACCGCATGCAGTTCCACCACCTGCTGCAGCAGACGATCGCCCGCAGCATGCGCAGCGGCCAGGTGGTCGCGGCGCTGTACCTGGACATGGATCGCTTCAAGGAGGTCAACGACACCTTCGGCCACGGGGCCGGCGATCGCGTCCTCGAGGTACTGGCCGAGCGCCTGACACGCTCGCTGCCGAAGGAGACCGTAGTCGGGCGCCTGGCCGGCGATGAGTTCGCGATCTCCGTCGACGGCCTGCCGGCCGATGCCGACAACCGCGGGCCGATCGCGCAGCTGGCGCGGGCGCTGCTCACCGAGGTCAGCCGTCCGTTCCAGCTCAATCAGCACGAGGTCTTCCTCACCGCCAGCATCGGCATCGCCTTCTGCCCGCGCGATGCCGAGAACGTGATCGACCTGCTGCGCAACGCCGATGCGGCGATGTATTACTCCAAGCAGAACGGCGGCAACACCTTCGCCTTCTACTCCCCGGAGATGAACGCCGCCGCGGTCGAGCGGCTGATGCTCAAGAGCAAGCTGCGCCGCGCGCTGGAGCGCGACGAGCTCGAGATCCGCTACCAGCCGAAGGTCGACCTGCGCACCGGCCGCATCATCGGCGCCGAGGCGCTGCTGCGCTGGCGCCTGCCGGGGCATGGCGACATCCCTCCGGGGCAGTTCATCCCGCTCGCCGAGGAAACCAACCTCATCCTGGACATCGGCGAGTGGGTGCTCAATCGTGTGTGCCTCGACTACCGCCAGATGCAGAGCCAGGGCGGCGATCCGGGCCGCATCTCCCTTAACCTGTCGCTCAAGCAGCTGCGCCAGGCGAGCTTCATCCTGCGCTGCCGCTCGGTTTTCCGTCGCCACCACGTTTCCCCGACGGCCTTCGAACTCGAGATCACCGAGACCACCCTCATGGCCGATCCGCAGCGCACCGTGCGGCTGCTCGATGAGCTCTATGCCATGGGCCTGCACCTGTCGATCGATGACTTTGGCACCGGCTACTCCTCGCTGTCCGCGCTGCAGCAGTTCCCGATCGGCACGCTGAAGATCGATCAGTCCTTCGTGCGCGATGCTACCGAGGACGCGAACGACGCCACCATCGTGCGCACCATTATTGAAATGGGCCGCAGTCTCGGGATCGAGGTCATCGCCGAGGGCGTCGAATCACAGGCGCAGCTGGCGTTCCTGCGCGACAACGGCTGCAACTACGGCCAGGGGCGGCTGTTCGGCGAGCCGTGCACCGCCGAGGATCTGCTCGCACTGCTCGCGCACCAGGCGTCCGGCCCCGCCCCCTTCGGGCATCTGCTCGGGCACGGCGACGTGGCGGCTCCGCGCCTGGCCTGAAAGCGGTTTGCTTACCCTCGCCAACGCGCGCATCCGCCGCGGCCCCCAAGTGCTGCTCGATGAGGCGAGCGTCACCATCTTTCGCGGTGAGAAGGTGGGCATCGTCGGGCGCAACGGCTGCGGCAAGTCAACCCTGCTGGCGCTGATCCGCGGCGAGGTCACGCTCGACGCCGGCGAGTATGGCGCGCCGCCGCAGCTGGCCATTGCCACGGTGGCGCAGGACCTGCCCGATACCAGCACCACCCTCGTCGACTTCGTCCTCGAGGGCGATGAGGAGCTCGCCGCCGTCGCGGCTGAGCTGCAGCGGGCGAAGGCCGACGATTCCGGCACGCGCACCGCCGCCCTGCACGTGCGCTACGAAGCCCTCGACGGCTACACGGCCAGGAGCCGTGCCGCACGGCTGGCCGCCGGACTCGGCTTTGACGCCGCGGACCTGTCGCGGCCGCTGCGCGAGTTCTCCGGCGGCCTGCGCATGCGCGCCAACCTGGCGCGCGCGCTGATGCGCCGCTCGGACCTGCTGCTGCTCGATGAGCCGACCAACCACCTGGATCTGGATGCGCTCCTGTGGCTCGAGGAGTGGCTGTGCGCCTACCGCGGCACGCTGCTGCTGGTGTCGCACGACCGCGAGTTCCTCGACCGCACGGTGATGCGTATCCTGCACCTCGAGGGCGGCCGGCTGCGGGCCTACGCCGGCAACTACAGCGACTTCGAGACCCAGCGCGCCGCGCACGCGCAGCGCTCGGCGGCACTCCTCGCCAAGCAACGGCGCGAGGCTGCGCACATCGAGAGCTTCGTGGCGCGCTTTCGCGCCCAGGCGAGCAAGGCGCGCCAGGTGCAAAGCCGCCTCAAGTGGCTCGCGCGCCTGGGCGCGATCGCCGAAGCGCACACCGAGGCCGACTTTGACTGGGAATTCACTGCACCGCGCAAGCTGCCACGCCCGCTGGTGACGCTCGAGAAGGCGGCGGCCGGCTACGGCACGCAACAGGTGCTGCGCGGTGTCTCCCTGAGCGTGAACCCAGGCGATCGCCTCGGCATACTCGGCCGCAACGGCGCCGGCAAATCGACCCTCATGCGCCTGGTGGCGGGGGAGCTGGCGCCCCGGGCCGGCACGCGCACGCCGTCGCCGGAACTGGCCGTCGGCTTCTTCGCGCAGCTTGAGGTCGAGCAGCTCGACGGCGGCGGCTCGCCGCTGAGTGAGCTGGTGCGCCGCGGCGGTGCGGAGGTCGCCGGCTGGACGCTGCAGCAGCAGCGCGACCATCTGGGCCGCTTCGGCTTTGGCGGCCAGCGCGTGTTCGAGCCCACCCTCAACTTCAGCGGCGGGGAGCGCTCGCGACTGGCGCTCGCGATCCTGGTGGCGCGCCGCCCCAATCTGCTGCTGCTCGATGAGCCGACCAACCACCTGGACCTGTCGCTGCGGCACACGCTGCTCCTGGCACTGCAGGAGTTCCCCGGCGCGGTCATCGTCGTCTCGCACGATCGTGCGCTGCTGCGCGGCGCCTGTGACCGCTTCGTGCTGGTCGCCCACGGCGCGCTCACGCCCTTCGAGGGGGACCTGGAGGATTACGCCGCGTGGCTGCGCGCCAGCAGCGCCCCGGAAACGGAAACTGCCGCCATCAAGGGCGCCTCGCGCCGCGAGCAGCGGCGCCAGGAGGCCGAAGCGCGCGCGCGCCGCGCTCCGCTCACGAGCGAACAGCAGCAGCTGGAGCGGCGCCTCGCCGCGCTCGCGCGCGATCGGGCCGGGGCCGAGGCGCGGCTCGCGGACCCTGCGACCTACGCCGAGCTCACCCCCGCCGAGCAGCAGCGCCTGGCGCAGGATCACGCGCAACTGGGGGCTGAGATCGCGGCGCTCGAGGAGCGCTGGCTGGCGGTGATGGCGGCCCTCGAGGAGCGCACGGGGTGAAGCTGCGCTGGGGGCGGGGGCTGGCGATCGCAGCCGGTGCAGCCTTCAGCGCCATGGCGGCGTGGCAGACGCACAAACCGCTGCCGCCCGGGATGCACGTCGCCTCGCCGGTATGCACCGTGGATGCGGGCGAGGTGGCGCTCGCCGTGGACCTCACCGCCGCCGACGCCTACGGCCGCGCCATCATCCGGCAGGGGGTGCTCGATGAGACGCTGCGCATCGTGCGCAGCGCGCGCCGTGTGGTGGTGCTCGACTACGAGCTCTTCGGCAGCGGCGCGGCCGCGGCCCCACAGCGGCGCCTCGCCGCCGAGCTCACCGATGCGCTGGTCGCGCAGCGGCACGAATACCCGCAGCTGCGCGTGCTGCTCATCACCGATCCGGTGACCGAGCGTTACGGGACTGCCCGGGCCGCGGAGCTGCAGCTGCTGCGCGCGGCGGGCGTCGAGGTGGTGCTGACCAACCTCGATGCACTGCGCGACCCGAACTTCCTGTACTCGAGTGCCTGGCGGCTGACGCTGCACTGGTGGGGCGGGCCGCCGGGCGCTGCCGGGGCGCTGGCGCGCGCGCTCAACTTCAAGGGCAATCACCGCAAGGTCATCGTCGCCGACGATGGCGCCAACGGACTCACCGCGCTGGTCGGCTCCGCCAATCCACTCGATGCGCAGAGCGCCTGGTCGAACCTCGCGGTGCGCTTCACCGGCGGCGCCGTGCGCACCCTGCTCGCGAGCGAGCTGGCGATCGCGCGCTTCTCGGGCTGGCGCGGCGAGGCGCAGTCGCTGGTGTCGCCAGCCAATGCACCCACCGCGTGTGACGCACAGGCACCGGCGGCCCTGACGCCGGCCAGCGCCCGCGTGCAGGTACTCACCGAGGGTGCGATCCGGCGCGAGCTGCTCGAGCAGCTGGGTGCTGCCGGGCCGGGTGACCACATCGCCGTCGCCATGTTCAAGCTCGCCGACCGCGGAGTGATCGAGGCGCTGCTCGATGCCGCGCGCCGCGGCGTGCAGGTGCGCCTCATGCTCGACCCAAGCGAGGACGCCACCACGCTCACGCCCTCGGGGCTGCCCAACCAGCCGCTCGCGAGCGAACTGGTGGCGCGCAGCAACGGCGCGGTCAAGGTGCGCTGGTACCGTACGCACGGCGAGCGCTTCCACAGCGCGCTCGCGCTGGTTTACGGCGGCGGGCGGCTGTGGCTGATGGCCGGCTCGGCAAACTTCACGCGCCGCAGCCTCGATGACTACAACCTCGACGCCGACGTGGCGATGACGCTGAGCGCCGATGCCGCACTGGCGCAGCAGGCGCGCGACTACTTCGACACGCTGTGGAGCAATCAGGCCGCGCTCGGCATCGAGTACACCGCCGACTTTGCCGTGTTCGCCGATCCGTCGCAGGCCGACTACTGGCTGTGCCGGCTGCTCGAAGGCGCCGGCGCCGCACCGTTCTGAGCGGCGCGCTCGACGTCGACGCGCACCGCCGCACGCGCCTGTTGCGCCAGTTGCTGCAGCGCCGTGTCGGTGGCCTGCTCGAAGGCAGCCACCACCTCCCCCAGGCGGTTGGCCGCGGCGGTGGCGCTGCCGGCGACGACGAAGGTGCTCAGGACTTCACCGCCCTCGCGACGACCGAGGCTGCAATCGAACACCACCTGCACCGCCGGGGCTGCCGAGCCGCTCGGCGCATCGCTGTAGTCGGCGTCGAAGCGCCGCACGGTGATCTGCAGCAGGTAGTCCGAGGGAAACGGGCTCGCGGGATCCTCGACCGAGGTCCACTGGCCCGAAGCGCGCAGCGTCTGCACCACCAGCGAGCCGACCAGGTCCGGCATCGGTCCCGGCCAGCGCGCGCCGCTATAGAAGCTCATGCGGTGATCGTTCTGCAGCAGCATGATGTGCGCGGTGTCGAGTCCCGGGTCGGCGAGCGGGTGCGCCACGCGCAGTGACGGACCCGGGACGCCGCTCGCCGCCGCGCCGCCGGCCGGCACCGCCGGTGCGCGCAGGTAAAAGGTTTGCACGGGCTTGGCATTGCTCTGCAACAGACCGGAGCAGCCGCCCAGCGCCCCCAGCGGCAGCGCGAGCGCGAGCGCGACCACTCCCCGCAGCCTCACTTCGGAATCTCCACGCCGCGTACCGGCGCCTCGTACAGCAGCTGCGCCGGATTCTCGCGCAGGCTGTTCGAGAGCGCGCGGATGTCCGCGGCGGCCGCGCGGCCCTCGCGCACGAACCGTTCGATTTCCGGCAGTCCGTCGCGTGTGAACGAACGGATGTCCTGGCGGTTTTCCGCCAGGATCTGGTCGAGTTCGGTGCTCGCGGCGGCCAGGTGATCGGCCACCTGGCGCAGCCGCTGCGTCGCTTGCTCGACGTCCGGGCGCGCATCCTCGATTGCCCCGCGCGCCGTGCGCGCCGCCTCGGTGAGCTGGGCGGTGGCGCCGCGCAGCTCGGTGACGAGCGCGTTCAGGTCGTGGGAGGTCTTGGGGAGCCCGCGGCTGGCCGCATCGAGGTTGGCGAGCGCACTGCTGACCGCGTTCAGGTTCTTGTCGTCGAAGAGCCGCTGGGCGCGATCCACCACGTGGTTGGCACCGGCCAGCAGTTCCGGCAGGCTGGAGAGAAACACATCGAAGCTCGAAGGCGCCGAGCGGATGACCGGGTATTTCATGCCCCGGACGGCGGGCGCGGCGCGCCGGTTGTCACGGTCCTCCATCAGATCGATGTAAAGGAGTCCGGTCACCCCCTGCAACTGCAGCTGGGCAACGGTCTGCGCGGAGACCGGGGTGGTCGTGTCGATATCGACCACCACCTGCACGCGGCCGGAATCGCGCGGGTCGACGCGGATATTCTGCACGCGCCCCACCCCGACCCCGAGGTAACGCACCGCGGCGCCCTTGTCGAGACCGCTGACGCTGCCGGTGAAATAAATCTCGTAGCGGTCGTAGTCCTTGTGGTCGCGGCTGTCGGAGTACCAGTACACGAACACCGCCGCCGCCAGACCGATGAGCAGCACGAACGCCCCCACCGCGGCGTAGTTGGCGTCACGCTCCATGCCGCTGCCCCTGGCGGGCGCGGGCGCGCTCGCCGTGGAAGTACTCCTGGATCCACGGGTCGGGATTGTCGACGATGCGTTCCAGGGTGTCGGAAATCATGCGGCGGTCCACGATCACCCCGACACGATTGCAGGTACGGAAGATGCTGTCCAGATCGTGAGTGATCATGACAATGGTGAGCTTCAGCTCCTTCTGCAGGTAGAGCACCAGATCATCGAAGGCCGCTGCGCTGATCGGGTCCAGCCCCGAGGTCGGCTCATCGAGGAACAGCAGGCTCGGGTCGAGCGCCAGCGCCCGCGCCAGGGCCACGCGCTTGACCATGCCGCCCGAGAGCTCGGCGGGGTACTTGGCGCCGGCCTCGGCCGGCAGTCCGACCAGGCGGATCTTCAGCAGCGCCAGCTCGTCCAGGGAGTGCGCATCGAGGTGCAGATACTCGACCATCGGCAGCTGCACGTTCTCCTTCACCGTCAGCGCTGAGTACAGCGCCCCTGACTGGAAGCTCACCCCGTAGCGCGACTTGACGTGCCGCAGCTGCGCGTCCGGCATCTGGGTGATGTCGTGGCCGTCGATGCGCACCACGCCGGCCTGCGGGCGCTGCAGTCCGAGGATCGTGCGCAGCAATACCGACTTGCCCGTGCCCGAGCCGCCAACGATGCCGAACACCTCGTCGCTGTAGGCGGCCATGTCCAGCCCGTCGTGCACGACCTGCGTGCCGAAGCGGTTGACCAGGCCGGACACCTCCACGACCGGGTACATCAGATGTTCATCTCCATGAACAACACCGCAAACAGTGCATCGGCCAGGATCACGAAGAAGATCGACTCCACGACCGCCACCGTGACCAGCCGCCCGAGCTCACGCGCCGAGTCGCGCACCTGCAGGCCGCGGTAGCAGCCCGCTGCGGCGATCAGGAGCGCGAACACCGGCGCCTTGACCACGCCCACCCAGAAGGTCGTGTCGCCGATCGCATCGTTGACGCGCCCGATGTACTGGCTGAATGGCATGTCGAGCAGTAAGCGGCACAGGAAGGCGCCGCCGGCGAGGCCAACGATGTCGGAGACCACCGTCAGCAGCGGCAGCGCGATGGTCAGGCCCACCACGCGCGGCACCACCAGCACCTCAAACGGGTCCACGCCGGTGGCGATCAGGGCATCGACCTCCTGGTTGAGCTTCATCGAGCCGAGTTCCGCGGCGAAGGCGCTCCCGGAGCGGCCGGCCACGATGATCGCCGTCAGCAGCACGCCCAGCTCGCGCAGCACGCCGATCGTCACGAGGTCGACGACATAGATGTCGGCGCCCAGGCCGCTGAGCTGCCGGGCGCTCATGTAGGCGATGATGACGCTGATCAGGAAGGCGATGAGCGCGACGATCGGCAGCGCGGTGATGCCGGTCTCGTACACGTGCCGCGCGATCGAGATGGGACGCAGGCGGCGCGGCCGCAGCAGCGCCGCGGCGCCGGTCGCGAACATGCGTCCGAGAAAGGCGAGGCCCTCGCGCCAGTTGCCGCGGGTGCGCTCGGCCTGCCGGCCGACCCGCACCAACAGCCGCATGAGCGGGCCATGTTCGGGCGGCAGCGGCGGCGCCGGGGGTGCATCGACCCCCTTCTGGGCTTCCTGCAGCGTCTCATCGAGCAGGCGCAGTTGCTCCGGGGTGCTGCCCTTGAAGCTGACCTCGGAACCCGCCGCGCGCGCGCGGGCGATGAACTGGTGCAGCGCCCACGCGGCGGAGAGGTCCAGCATGCTCAGCGGCTGGGCATCGATACGCACCTGGCGCGCGGCGCTCAGGTCGAGCGCGTCGAGCTGCGCCTCCAGCGCGGCGAACTGCCGGCAGCCCCAGTCACCGGTGAGCGTGAGCTCCAGTCCGTCGGCGGTGCGCTGGACGTCGACAGCCATGGACGACTCGCCTAGGCGCGCCGCGGCAGGGTCGTGATCCGGGTACGGGTGCCGAGCGGCAGGTCATTGCGGGCGTCGGACATGTTGCCTCCTGGGGTGGGTGCATTTAAGCATCGGCGCACAGTGCAGGGCCACTCGCCCGTGCGGATCGCGCCGCTGTGCGCGCTGCTGCGCGGGCCGCGTTGGTATGCTCTTGGCGGCCGCCGCTGGGTGCGCAAAAAAGTCCACCTCAGCGAATAATTCGCTGGCGCAGATTCCCGCTTCCCCTTCCCGGGCCGGCGCCAATGGTGCTAGCGTTTTGCCTGCGGGGCGGCCCGGGTCCCGCTTGTCGGAGAAGGCCGCATGACGGATCTCATCGAGCAGCTGCAGCGCGAGGGTTACGCGCTCGTCCGCGGCTTCTTCTCCGCGCAGGACATGCAGCAGATCGGGGCGGCCGCCGACCGCGTGTACCAGGAAGGCCTGCGCCATCACGCCACCTACCGCCATAAGAACCTGCTGCTCGAGGTCCTCGATGACCCGCAGGCCGGGCGGCGCGTCGTGCTGCAGGCGCACTGGAGCGCCTGGATCGAGCCGGTGCTCGAGCGCATGCGCCGCGACGTGCGTTATCTGGCGCTGCTCGAGCCCTTCCTCGGTCGCGACATCAAGCAGATCACGCACCAGATCCACTGGAAGCCGCCGGGCGCGAAGTACACCTTCTACCGCTACCACCAGGATGCACGCTTCCGCAACGCCGCGGCGATGCGCAACCTCCTGTACGGCAGCCTCAACACCGGACTGGCGATCGACCGGCAGACGGCCGCGAACGGGGCGCTGCGCGTGATTCCGCGCAGCCACCTGAACGGCTACCTCGGGCTGTCGGAGGACGGCACCATCATGACGGGGGCGACGCCCGACGAGGATCTGGTGCGCGCAGGTCTCGACCCGCGCGCCGCGGTGACCTGCGAGATGGCGCCTGGGGATCTGCTCTTGTGGACGCTGTACACGGTGCACGGCTCGGCCGCGAACGTGAGCGGCGAGGAGCGACGCTTCATGATCAACAGCTACACACGCGCGGCCGACAGCGAGCGCGGCGAGTGGGCGTTCCGCGACGGGATCTCGACGCCCCTCGGGGCCGAGCCGCAGATCTGCAAGTACGAGCAGCTGCACGAGCGCCCCGGTCCCTTCTACGTCGAGCCCGACTGGACCGAAGAAGCCCGGGCAGCCAAGCGCTGAACGGCAGGTCAGCGCGTGTCCCCGAATGCAGCGACGGCGCAGGGCGCGCCGGGCTACCGGCGCCTGGTGCTCGCAGTCCTGATGCTGGTCTATGCCTGCAACTCCGCGCAGCGCAGTCTGATTCCCATCATCGGCCAGGCGATGAAGGTGGACCTGAAGCTGACCGACACGCAGCTCGGCCTGCTCGCCGGCACCGCCTTCGCCGCGCTCTACGCCGTCAGCGGGATTCCGATCGCGCGGCTGGCGGAGCGCTTCAACCGGGTCACCATTCTCAGCCTGTCGCTGGCACTGTGGTCCGGGTTCACCACGCTGTTCGCCGTGACCGGCTCGTTCCTGCAGCTGCTCGCGGCCCGCGTCGGCGTGGGCGTCGGGGAGGCCGGCTGTTCTCCCTGCGCGCATTCCCTGATCTCGGACTACTATGCGCGCGCGCGCCGCACCAGCGCGCTGTCGGTGTACTCGTGCGGTCTGTCGCTCGGTTACCTGTTCGTGGCGCTGGTCGGCAGTTACGTGACGCAGCACTACGGCTGGCGCGCGGCGTGCGTCGCGGTGGGGCTGCCCGGCATCGTGCTCGCGCTGCTGCTGAAGTCCCTGGTCGCCGAACCGGTGCGCGGACAGGCCGACGGTGTGCCGGTGCCGCCGGCCGCGGTCTTCTCCATCGGCGGGGAGTTCGCGCAGCTGGGCGCGGCGGCGCGGGCGCTGTTCCTGACCTGGCCGGCGGCCAACATCGTCATCGGCCTCACGGTGGCCTCCTTCGCCTCCTACGGCTCCTGGGCTTTCATCCCCGCCTACTTCCCGCGCGCCTTCGGGCTCGATTACGCCACCTCCGGCTGGATCCTCGGGATCGTCGGCAGCGTGCCGGTGGCGCTGGGTATCCTCGCCGGCGGCTTCCTCACGGATCATCTGGGGGCGCGCAGCCCCCGCTGGTACGCGCTCGTGCCCGCAGCGGGCCTGCTGGCATCGGCCCCGTTGTACCTGGCGGCGCTCCAGCAGCCACGCTGGCCGGCGGCGGCGCTGCTGCTCGCCGTTCCGGGCTTCTTCCAGTACATCTCGCTCGGACCGAGCTTCGGGGTGGTGCAGAATGTGGTCGCGGTGCGCCAGCGCGCCACGGCGAGCGCCCTGCTTTTCCTGTGCCTGAACGTGCTCGCCCTGGGCGGCGGCGCGCTGTTCACCGGCTTCGTGATTGATCAGCTGGCGCAGAGCTACTTCGTGCACGGCGATGCGCGGATCGGCTCCGCAATCGCACACGTGTTCGCCGAGGATGCCGCCAGTCGCGGCGCATTCCGCGCCGCCTGTCCCGGGGGTACCGCCCCGGGCGGCGCGCCGGCGCAACTGGTGCGCTCCTGCACCCAGGCCCTCGCGCAGGGCTCGCGCGCGGGCATCATGGTGACGCTGACGCTCTACGTCTGGGCGGCCGGGCATTACCTGCTCGCCGCGGTGGGACTCGCGCGGCAGCTGCGCCTGGCCGCCGAGCGCAATGCCGCGCCCGCAACGGCTTAAGCGCCCGGCAGCTTCAGGTGTCGTCGCGGTAGCGGCGGATGCGCGCGGTTACCACCAGCAGGGCCGCGGCGGCGAGCAGGCCAAGCCACAGGTCCACGTCGGTAAAGGCTGCGGCCCAGTTGAGGTCGTTCAGGAGCTTCCCCGGGCCGTTGATCACCGAGTAACCGTCGCGGTGCGAGAGGACGTTCCAGATGCCACCGCTGCGGTACTGGAGGAAGTGCCACAGATGCTTGGTACGAAACACGATGAGCTCGAATATGCATCCCAGTACCAGCGGCAGAATCGCCCACAGCAGCGGGCTGCGCTTGACCCAGGCCGACAGCAGCATCGATGCGGCGACCAGCGGTGCGTACCAGAGCGAGGCGAGGATCAGGCACAGCAGAATGACGCATTCGCCGCGCAGCCACGCGAGGGTGTTCCAGGTGGCGACATCGGGCACCGCACCGCTCGCGGCGCGCAGTTGCCAGATGCCCAGCGCCAGCAGGTGACCCACGGCGGCCACCAGAAAGATCCCGAGGGGGGCCACGGCGACGATGACCAGGAACTTCGACAGCACCGTGAGGCCATCGGACACCGGCAATGACTTCCAGAAGAGGATGCTGCGATCCTTGCGCTCCGCATACAGGCAATCGAGCGCGACGAACGCGCCCACGATGGCAGCGGCGACGTACAGGACCGCCACCCACAGCAGCTGGCTCATGTTGAGCACGAGGATGCGCGCGGGCTCATCGATTTGCTGGATGCTGACGTCATTCACGCGCACGCCGATCGTCTTGGCGAAGATCGTAACCACCGCCAGCGCGGCCGCGACGATCAGCGGGACCAGCCACAGCGCCGTGTGCTCCCAGAATTCACGCCGTATCAGCGTGCGCAGCGTCGGGCGCGTTGCGCCGGGCGCGGCAGTGTGCGGCGCGCCGACCCCCGTAGGAACGGTCTCGGTATTCATGCGTGCGACGCTCCCTGCATCTTGGCGACGAACAGGTCCGCGATGGAAGGCGTGCGCAGCTCCCCGAGCGGGGCCAGTTCCGCGGCCCGGCGGCCCTCGAAGAACAGCGCCACGCGGCCGAAGAGCTCGCGCTCGTAGAAGGGATTCAGCGCGCGCGCCCGTGGGGCCGCGTCTGCGCTCACGTTCAGCTGCAGGTAGTGACTTCCAAGGTCCTCGACGGAGCTCGAGAGCGCCACCCGCCCGCGCTGGATGAAGATGACATCCGTGAACAGGTTCTCCACTTCCTCCACCTGGTGGGTGGTCAGCAGGATCGTGCGTTCCTTGTCGAAATAGTCGTTGAGCAGCGTGTCATAGAACTGGCGCCGGTAGAGCAGGTCGAGGCCGAGCGTCGGCTCATCGAGCACCAGCAGTCGCGCGTCGATCGCGAGGATGAGCGCCAGGTGCAGCTGCGTCACCATGCCCTTGGAGAGCTCGCGCACCCGGCTGCCGAACTGGATGTCGGTCTTCTTGAGAAATTCCAGCGCCCGGGCGCGATCGAAGCGCGGGTGAACTCCGGCGCAGTAATCCAGCGCCTGCTGCACGCGCAGCCAGCGCGGCAGCACGGCGACGTCGGCCATGAAACAGACATCGCGCATGAGCTCGTCGCGCTGGGTGCGCGGGTCGCGGCCCAGCACGCTCAGGTGACCCTCGAAAGGCGTGAGGCCCAGGATCGCCTTGAGCGCGGTCGTCTTGCCGGCGCCGTTGGGGCCGATCAGCCCGACGATGCGTCCGGTGGCGACACTGAAGCTCACGCGCTCGAGCGCACGCTTGGCGCCGAAGCTCTTGCTCAGGTCGCGGGCGTCAATTACTGCTGTCATCGTTCTCACCTGGGACTTTAGGCGGGGTGCCCGGCGGCGTCGGCCACGGCGTGGCGGGCGCTGCGGCGGCGGCGCGTTGCAGCTCATCGGGGGTCAGGCCAAGGCGCTGGATGGTCGCGTGGATCTTCGGCCACTCGTCCTCGAGGAAGCGCTGGCGCTCGTCCTTCAGCAGTGCCTTGCGCGCGCCGACACTCACGTACATGCCCAGGCCGCGCCGCTTCTCCACCAGGGCCTCATCGACGAGCTGCTGGTAACCCTTGAGCACGGTGAGTGGGTTCAGCCGCAGATCTGCGGCGACGCTGCGGACCGAGGGTAGCGGATCGCCTTCCTTGAGGATGCCCTCAAGGATCATCGCCACCACTCGGTCCCGCAGCTGCCGGTAGATCGGCTGGCTGTTCTCCCACTGCGGATCCATGATCGTTGACACGACGCCTGTAACGGGGGAATAGCCAACTAATCTACCAAAACGGCCGGTTCGGGCTGGCCGAACCAACCCGGCTGGGTCTGCAGCGCCATCGCACTCTTGTGCGCGTGCGCGCCATAGGGCTCGGCGGTCGCAGTGACGAAGCTCATCGCGAGCACCACCGTGATCAGGGTCGCCGCGGCACCGCAGGTCAGGTCACGGAAGAGTGTGTTTGCGAAGGTGTTCATGGTCGTCTCCTTGTGAGGTCCTTGTGTAGATGGAATCGGGTCTTGCGTCCGGTTGGCTCGGGTGCCGAAGCACCTCGCCTTCCATGGTGTTGTACTCTACTACAACACTACTTGAGTGTCAAACTAACTGTGGGTCACTGCGGGCTGCAAGACGTTCCCGCCCGGTTCCGGGCTTCCGGGGCGCTTTGGGCCATCCAGGGGGGCCGGCGGCGGGTCCAGGACGGTCGATCAGGGGGGCTCTTCGGGGCGGCTGAGGGCGGCCAGCGAAGGACGCAGGCTAGAATTAGCGGCTCCTCCCGTTCAGGAAGAAAACCGAAGTCCATGAAAGCCCCCGTCAATGTCGCGATCACCGGCGCGGCCGGTCAGATCGGCTACGCCCTCGCCTTCCGTGTCGCCTCCGGTGCCATGCTCGGTGCCGACACCCCGGTGAATCTGCACCTGCTGGAAATCACGCCCGCTCTGGGGACGCTCAACGGCGTCGTCATGGAACTCAATGACTGCGCCTTCGGCACGCTGAACCAGGTCATCGCCACCGATGATGCGAAGCGTGCCTTCCGCGACTGTCAGGTGGCGCTGCTGGTGGGCGCACGTCCCCGCGGCCCGGGCATGGAGCGCAAGGACCTGTTACTGGCGAACGCACAGATTTTCTCCGCGCAGGGCAAGGCGCTGAACGAGGCGGCGCGACGCGACGTGAAAGTGCTGGTGGTCGGTAATCCGGCCAATACCAACGCGCTCATCGCGCGTGCCAATGCGCCGCAGATCAGCCAGCGCAACTTCACCGCCATGATGCGCCTCGATCACAACCGCGCGCTGTCGCAGCTCGCCGAGAAGACCGGCGCGCACGTCACCGATATCCGCCGCATGACGATCTGGGGCAATCACTCGGCAACGCAGTACCCCGATCTGACGCACGCGGAAGTGCGCGGCCAGAAGGCCAGCGCGCTCGTCGAGCGCGAATGGGTGGAAAAGACCTTCATCCCGACGGTGCAGCAGCGTGGCGCGGCGGTCATCAAGGCGCGCGGCTCCTCCTCGGCCGCCTCGGCCGCCGCGGCCGCCATCGATCACGTGCATACCTGGTTTCACGGCACCGCCGCGCACGACTGGGTGAGCATGGCCGTGCCCGCCGATGGCAGTTACGGCATCGGCGCCGACGTCATCTATTCCTACCCCGTCACGGTGCGCAACGGCGACTACCAGATCGTGACGGGACTCGCCATCGATGACTTCAGTCGCCAGCGCATGGAGGCGACCCACGCCGAGCTGCTCGAGGAGCGCGACGGGGTGCGGACGCTGCTGGGATGAGTGAATCCACGCGGGGCGGTCCGCTATAGTCGCTGCGCCTGCGGCGAAAGGATGACTTCATGCTCGGTGCGATCGTCTCGCTGATCCTCGTCGTGGCGGCCGCCTTTGCGGTCACTCAGATCGGCGGCGTCATCACGCTGCTGTTCATCGCCGCGGTGTTGTTCCTCGCTTACCGGCGCCTGTCGCTGATCGCCTTCACGTGCACCTTCACGGTGCTGTTCGTGGCCTACAGCTGGCTCGGCGCACCGGCGGGCATCTGGAAGGGATTCCTCGGGGTGCTGCTCGCCGCACTATGGCTGCTCAACGTGCGCCCGCTGCGCAAGGCGCTGATCACGCGCCCGTTCATGAAGGCGTACCTGAAGCTGCTGCCGGCGATGTCGCAGACCGAGAAGGAGGCGCTGGAGGCGGGCACGGTGTGGTGGGACGGGGAACTGTTCACCGGTGCGCCGCGCTGGGAGAAGCTGCTGGCCGCCAAGCCGCCGCAGCTGTCCGCGGAGGAGACGGCGTTCCTGGCCGGCCCGTGCGAAGAGCTGTGCCACATGCTCGATGACTGGAACATCACCCACGAGCGCGGCGACATGCCGCCGCAGGTGTGGGAGTTCCTCAAGACCAGGGGCTTCTTCGCGATGATCATCCCGAAGAAGTACGGCGGCCTGGAATTCTCCGCCTACGCCCACTCGTGCGTGCTCGCCAAGATCGCCAGCCGCAGCGCCACCGCATCCTCGACGGTCGCGGTACCCAATTCCCTCGGACCGGGCGAGCTGCTCAACCACTACGGCACGGAGGAGCAGAAGAACTACTACCTGCCGCGCCTGGCGCGCGGCGAGGAAGTGCCGTGCTTTGCGCTCACCGGTCCGCGCGCCGGCTCGGATGCGGGTTCGATCCCGGACACCGGCATCGTGTGCCGCGGCCTCTACCAGGGGCGCGAGGTGCTCGGCCTCAAGCTCAATTTCTCCAAGCGCTATATCACCCTCGCCCCCGTCGCCACGGTCATCGGGCTCGCGTTCCGCATGTTCGACCCGGAGAAGCTTCTGGGGGAGAAGACCGACATCGGCATCACCTGTGCGCTCATCCCGCGCCATACCCCCGGGGTCACCATCGGGCGGCGGCATTTCCCGCTCAACATCCCCTTCCAGAACGGCCCGATCCAGGGCAAGGACGTGTTCGTGCCGCTCGACTGCATCATCGGCGGCCCGAAGCTCGCCGGCAGCGGCTGGCGCATGCTGGTCGAGCAGCTTTCGGTGGGCCGCTGCATTTCGCTGCCCTCCAACACCACCGGCGGCGCCAAGGCTGCCGTGTGGGCCACCGGCGCGTACGCGCGCATCCGCCAGCAGTTCAACACGCCGGTTGGCAAGTTCGAGGGCGTGGAGTCGGTGATCGCGCGCATGGTGGGACTCACCTACACCATCGATGCGGCGCGCTCGGTGACCGCCGGGGCCATCGATGGCGGCGAGCGCCCCTCGGTGCCTTCCGGCATCCTGAAGTATCACGCCACCGAGATGGGGCGCCAGGTCGCCAACGACGCCATGGACGTGCACGGCGGCAAGGGCATCTGCCTCGGCCCTAGCAACTACCTCGGACGCGGCTATCAGATCGTGCCGGTGGCCATCACCGTCGAGGGCGCCAACCTGCTGACGCGCAACCTCATCATTTTCGGACAGGGCGCGATCCGCTGCCACCCGTTCGTGCTGCGCGAGATGACCGCCGCGCGCAACCCGGACCGCGCGCGCGGGGTCGATGACTTCGACCGGGCGCTGTTCGCACACATCGGCTTCACCCTCTCCAACGCGGTGCGCTCCTTCATCATGGCGCTCACGCACGCGCGCTTCACGCGCGCGCCGGTGCGCGGCGCCACGGCGCGCTACTACCAGCACGTCGTGCGCTTCTCCGCCTCCTTTGCCTTCGCGGTCGATGTGGCGATGCTGACCCTGGGCGGCTACCTGAAGAAGAAGGAGAACCTGTCGGCGCGTTTGGGGGACGTGCTCTCGTGCATGTACCTCGCCTCCATGCTGCTCAAGCATCACGAGAACCAGGGCCGCCAGGAGGAGGACCTGCCGATCCTCGAGTGGGCCTGCCGTAACCTGCTTTACCACGCCCAGGAGCAGCTGCATGGTTTTCTGCGCAACTTCCCCAACGCGGCGCTCGCGGCGGTGATGCGCGCGCTCATCTTTCCGCGCGGTCGTATCTACTCCGCGCCCGATGACCGGCTGGGGCGCCGGGTGGCGGCGCTGGTCACCATGCCGAGTGCGGCGCGTGACCGTCTCGGCGAGTTCACCTACCGCACCCTCGAGCCCAGCAACGCCCTCGGGCTGCTGCAGGAGGCGCTGCTGCTGGCGGTGCAGCTCGAGCCGCTCGAGAAGCGCATCCGCGTCGAGGGCGTCAAGACCGGACGCGTGACGGCACTCGATCTGCCCGGGCGCATCCAGCAGGCGCTCGCCGTGGGCCTGATCTCGGAGACCGAGGCGGCGGCGCTGCGTGACTACGATCGCAAAGTGATGGATCTGATCCACGTAGACGACTTCGAACCCGACGCGCTCGGCACGCAGGCGCTGCCGGCGGCAAGGTCCAGCGCGCACGTGGCATGAACGCACCTGCAGCGCTGGCGAGCGTCCCGGCCGCGGCGCCCGCCGCCACGCCGGCAAGCGAGCGGTGCGAGAACTGCGGCAACGAGGTCACCCAGCGCTACTGCGGCGCCTGCGGGCAGCGCCTCGAGCCTCCGGTGCATTCCCTGTGGCACTTCTCGCGCGTGGCCACCGAGGACCTGACGCACGCGGACTCACGCCTGTGGCGCACGCTGGGCGCGCTGCTCTTCAGTCCCGGGCGGCTGACCGCCGAGTTCCTCGCCGGGCGGCGCGCCCGCTACCTGCCGCCGCTGCGCCTGTACCTCGTGGTCTCGGTAGCTTTCTTCCTGGTGGCAAGCGCGGTGAACCGGCCGCTCCAGGTGGTGCAGTTCGACCCCGACAAGCCCGCCCGCAGCCGCTTAATCGCGCAGGAGCAGCTCGGCGGGGCAGCGCGGCCCGGGGAGAGCCCCGAGCAGCGCGCGGCCCGCGTGTGCGCGGAGGCGAATTACGACGGTCCGTGGGCGAGCACGCTGCAGCCGCGCATGCTGCAGGTCTGCCGCAACACCGTCATCGATAACGGCCACGAGCTGCAGCAGGCGTTCCTCCACAACGTGCCCCGTGCCATGTTCATCTTCCTGCCGCTGCTCGCCGGCCTCATGATGCTCATGTACTGGCGACCGCGGCACTACTACGTGGAGCATCTGTTGCTGTTCCTGCACAACCATGCGTTCGTGTTCCTCGTGACCGGGCTCGTGCTGCTGCTCGGCACGGTGCTGCCGCGCGTGCCCGGCCTGGGCCTGCTGACCTTCGGGTACTTCGCCTGGTACATGTACCGCTCGATGCGCGTCGTCTACCACCAGGGGCGTGTGCTCACGCTGAGCAAGCTTGCGCTGCTGGCGCTCTTCTATCTGATGTTCGCGGCCCTGATGCTCGCGGCCACCAGCGTCTATAGCGTTCTCATGCTTTAAAGGAGTCTGCCATGCGTACCGTGATCTTTACCGCCCTGCTGGCGCTGGTGCCGCTGGCCCTGGCGCAGGAGCGCACCCCGGCTGCTGCCGGGGCCGAGGTCTACATCATCAGCCCCAAGAACGGCGCCCACGTGCACGCACCAGTGCTGGTGCAGTTCGGCCTGAAGGGCATGGGCGTCGCCCCTGCAGGGGTGAAGTTCGATAACACCGGACATCACCACCTGCTCATCGATACCGATGCGCCCGCGGACCTCAGTGCCCCGCTGCCCGCCAACGAGCACATCGTGCACTTCGGCAAGGGGCAGACCGAGACGACGCTCAACCTCGCGCCCGGCAAGCACACCCTGCAGCTGCTGTTCGCCGATATGAGCCACATACCGCACAGCCCGCCGGTCATGTCGCCCAAGATCACCATCACCGTGGTGAAGTGACCGGAGCCGTCAGCCGTGGCGCGCGCAGTCCTGCACGTCGACATGGATGCGTTCTACGCATCCGTGGAGCAGCGTGATGAACCCACGCTCGCCGGCCGCCCGGTGATCGTCGGCTGGGATGGCGGCCGCGGAGTGGTCGCGGCGGCGAGCTACGAGGTGCGCGTATTCGGCGTGCATTCTGCGATGCCCATGCGCACCGCGCTGCGGCTGTGTCCGCATGCGGTGTGCGTGCGACCACGTATGGCGCGCTACCAGGAAGTCTCGCGCGAGGTGTTCGGTGTGTTCCGGGAAATCACCCCGCTGGTGCAGGGCCTGTCGCTCGACGAAGCCTTTCTCGACGTCACCGCCAGCCAGGAACTATTCGGCGGCGCCGTGGCGATCGCGCAAACGGTCAAGCACCGCATCCGCGAACGCACCGGACTTGGCGCATCCGTCGGCGTCGCCCCCAACAAGCTCGTCGCCAAGATCGCCTCCGCTCTGCACAAGCCCGACGGCCTGACGCTGGTCACGTCCGACAATCTGCGCGCGCTGCTCGATCCGCTCTCGGTGCGCAAGCTCCCCGGGCTCGGGCGCAAGACCGGAGCGAAGGTCGAGGCAGCTGGCATCAGTACCCTGGGTCAGCTGCGCAGTGCCCCCGATGCACTGCTGTGGCCGCTGTTCGGCCGCTATTCGGGCTGGATCCGCGAGCGCGCCTCCGGGATCGATGAGCGCCCGGTGCAGCCGGACCTTGAGGAGAAGTCCCTGAGCGCCGAGGACACCTTCGAGACCGACATCGGCGATGCGCGCACGCTGCAGCGGCAGCTGGCGCGCCTGGCCGACCTGGCGGCGAGCCGCCTGCGTGCACGTGAACTCATGGCCGGCTGCATCGGGGTGAAGATTCGCCGCGGCGACTTCACCACCTTCACGCGCCAGCGCGCCGTCGCCCCGCCCACCAACGAGCAGCGCACCATCGCCGGGGTGGCCGCCGATCTGCTGGCACGCTGGCTCGCGGGCAACCCCGAAGCGCAGCTGCGCCTGCTCGGGGTGGTGCTCACCGAGCTGACGCCCGCGGCCCAGCTGGGTCTGTTTGAGGAGGCGCGGGCGGTGAGCCGGGTGGACGCCACGCTGGACGAGGCGCGGGCGCGCTTTGGCACCGGGGCGCTGCGCCGCGGCAGCACGCTGGAGTAGCCTCCGCGGCCCCCAGGGGATGACGGCCCTCCGCGCGCGCTGAATCTCGTATAAGGTCTCAGGTGAAGCCCGCGCCCAACGAGGCGTGGTGCGCCGGATGGTGGGGAATGACGCAAAGCACCGACCGCGCTGAGGACAAGCCGGTGCAGGATCTGTTCCTGCTGTTTTCGATTCTGCTGCTGATCCTGGCGCACCCGGTGCTGGATGGCCCGATCTGGGGGCGGGCGGTGCTGGGCTTTCTCACCTTCGTACCGCTGCTCATCGCCATGGTGAGGATGTCGCGGAAGAAGGAACTGGTCTGGCCCTTTGCAGCGCTCCTGACGGCCGCCATCGCGTGCGCAATCGGGGCCTACGTCTTCGGCAGTCAGGCGCTGCTCGTGACCCAGTTTGCGCTCGCGACGATTGCCTTTGCGGTCAGTGTCGCGGGACTCTTTACCTACCTGCAGGCCGGGACCGAGAGCCGCATCACGGCCGGCCATCTGTACACGGCCGGCAGCATCTATCTGCTGCTGGTGTTGCTGTTCTTCAGCCTGTACTCGTGCATAGCGGCAGTCTTCCCGGACGCCTTCCAGAAGACCTCCGGTGGCACGACCGGACAGGCGGTCGATCTGCTCTACTTCAGCATGGTCACGCTGACGACCGTGGGCTACGGCGACATCGTGCCGGTGCGCGGCATCGTGCGCATGCTCGCCGGTCTCGAGGCGACGACCGGTGTGCTGTACGTCGCCATCACGGTCTCCCTGCTGGTGAGCGGTTACAAAGGCCGGGCGCGCCCCTGAACGGGCGCCGGCGGGGCGCCTCAGTGTCCGGGCCGCTGTGCCTGATGCTGCGGGCACTCCTGCGGCCACCGCGTGCTGGCCCGCAGGCGCGTGGGGTGGGAAACTTCCCCGGCCGGCGGTGATCTCACACAGTCCGTCGGCGCTCCCCGCCCGGTGGGCGTGGCCGCCACCGCGCCTGCTCGGCTGAGAGGGCAGCTTCCGGGCCCGGGCGCTGCGCCGCGGCGGCAGCATCGAGTAGCATCAGCCCCATGTACCTGACGTTTTTCGGCCTCAACGAGAAGCCGTTCGCGATCACCCCCGATCCGCGCTACCTCTACCTGAGCGAGCGCCACGCGGAGGCGCTGGCGCACCTGCTGTATGGCATCAACGAGGCGGGCGGGTTCGTGCAGCTGACCGGCGAGGTCGGCACCGGCAAGACGACCATCGTGCGCTCGCTCCTGGCGCAGACGCCGAAGAACGCCGAGATCGCCCTCATCCTCAACCCCAAGATGACGCCGGCGGAGTTCCTGCTGACCATCTGCGAGGAGCTCGGCATCGGAGTCCCGGACTCCGCGCTCAGCAGCCTGAAGGACCTGGTGGACATTCTCAGCCATTACCTGCTGCGCGCGCACGCGGCCGGCCAGCGCGTGGTGCTGGTAGTGGACGAGGCGCAGAACCTGTCCCCCGAGGTGCTCGAACAGGTGCGCCTGCTCACCAACCTCGAAACCAACACGCAGAAACTGCTGCAGATCATCGTCATTGGCCAACCGGAGCTGCGCGAGCTGCTGGCTCGTACCGAGCTGCGCCAGCTCGCCCAGCGCATCACCGGCCGTTACCACCTCAATCCGCTGTCGCGCGATGAGACGACCGCCTACGTGCGCCATCGACTGCGGGTCGCAGGCGCCACCACCGACATCTTCAGTCCGCAGGCACTGGCCGAGGTGTACCGCCTCTCGCAGGGTGTACCGCGCGTCATCAACGTGATCTGTGACCGGGCGCTGCTCGGGGCCTACTCGCTCGACCGCCACCGGGTAACCACACCACTGGTGCGCCACGCCGCTTCCGAGGTGTTTGGGCGGCGCTTCACGCCGCACTGGCTGCCGTGGGCCATTGCCGCAGGCGTCGCGGCGCTGCTGTTCGCAGCGCTGCTGGCGCTGTGGAGCTTCCAGCCCTGGAAAGGCCACGCCCGTGCGCCGCTGGCGAGCGTCGCGCCCGGTGCGCCGGCCACGGACGGGGCCGCGGCGCTGCCGACGGTGAACCTCACCCTGCCCCCCGCAGCGCCCGCGCCGCGGCCGCATCTGGCCGAGCTGCTCGCCAGTCATGCCGCCGAGACCGACACCGACAGCGCCTTCGCGAAGCTCTTCGGGCTATGGGGTGCCAGATATCAGCCGAGCACGATTGACCCGTGCACGCAGGCGCAGCAGCAGGGACTGGAGTGCATCACCGAGCGCGGCTCCTTCGGGCAGCTGCGTCTTTACAACCACCCGGCCATCCTGCTGCTCACCGATCCGGGCGGTGCGAACCACCAGGTCGTGCTGACCGGCCTTGGTGAAGAGGAGGCGCGCCTGCAGCTTGGTGGGACGCAGACCATCGGCCTCGGCGAACTGTCGCACTACTGGCTCGGGGACTTCGTCATGCTATGGCGGCCAGGCAGCTCGCCCGTGAAGCCGCTGTCCCCCGGCATGCGCGGCGAGCCGGTGCGCTGGCTGCGCCAGAGCCTGCAGCATGTGCAGGGACTGCCGAGCGGCAGCGACCCGGCGAGCGATGTGTTCGATGCCGATCTCACCGCCCAGGTGCGCGAGTTCCAGCGTCAGCATCAGCTCACCGTCGACGGCATCGCGGGCGTGCAAACGCAGATCGCCCTTGCCGGGACGCAGGCCGCACCCAACACGCCGCTGCTGTCCGCAATCGAAATTCATCATGGCGGGTGACCGATGTCGTTCATTCTCGATGCGTTGAAGAAATCCGAGAGCGACCGCCAGCGCCAAAACGGGCCGGCGCTGTTCGAAGTCAAGGTGGCCCCGCGGCGCACGCGCCTGCCCTTGTGGGCGATCGCTATCGCACTGCTGCTCACGGTGAACGTGGCAGTGGTCGCCTGGATGCTGCTGCGCCGTCCCTCCCACACGGAACCCGCAGCCGTCGCTGCCGCCCCGGCGGCCATTGCGACGCCAGCACCGGCATCAGCACCCCCGAGCCCGCCGGCCGCGCCGCCGCCCCAGGTGGCGAGCAGCACCGCCCCCGCCGGTGCAGCGGCCCCGGGGGTCGCCCCGCCGAGCGCCGCGCCGGCGGGTGCCATCGACAGCAATCCGCCCCCCGCCCCGACGGCGGCAGCGTCGAAGGACGGTGGGGAGAATGCGGAAGATCTCGCGCCCGCGGCGGAGCCGGGCGCGCCGCTGGGCTCGCACGTACGGCGCGGCACGGTGGACGGGGTGCCGCTGTATCAGGACTGGGCGACCACACCCGGCACGCACGTGCCGCAGCTGCGCCTGGACCTCCATGTGTACGCGGCGCACCCCCAGGAGCGCTTCGTCATGATCAACATGAAGAAGCTGCGCGAGGGCGACTCGCTTCCGGAAGGCGTGCGCGTGGAGAGCATCACGCCGGAGGGAGCCGTCCTGTCTTACAACGGCTCGCGCTTCCTGCTGCCGCGCGACTGAAGCGCGCCGCCCCGTCACGGGGCAGAAATTGTTATATCGCGACCCACTTTTCGGGGGTTTTGACGGCTGTTTCACCGGCCGCCAGCCGGCGCCAGCGCCCGGCTGCGCTGCCGGAATGATCAGTTTCACAGAATCTCTCGCTGCTTAGCGACAGCCTGCGTGCCTTCCGTCATCGTGGCTGGCGCAGCCGGGCAACTAAGCCTGACGGGCGGGTTTTCCAGCGGTGACAGTGGTGGCCACGAGTACCCAAACGCAGCCTTCAAAGGTGACGGCGCCGCGCGGCGTCGCGTCGGGCACGTATGCACTCGCGCCGGCGCCGCTGATCGCGCTCACCCAGGATCCGAAGCTCTTTGGCACGCTGCAGGCGGTCAGCGAGGCCAAGCACCCGGTACGCGCCGTTGGCTCGGAGATCGACTTCGCCGCCGCACTGATGGCACACCAGGGGGCGGTCGCGGTGCTCGATTCGGCGGCGATCGCCACACCGATCGACAAGCTCACCGCGCGACTGCATGCCCAGTTTCCCGACCTGGTCATGATCGTCGCCGGCACGGCGGAGGAGCAGGGCCTGCTCGCGGCGCAGATCACCGAAGGCTCGGTGCATCGCTTCCTGCACAAGCCCGTGTCCGAACAGCGCGTGCGGCTGTTCGTGGAAGCCGCCTGGCGTCGTCACGAGGATGTGCTGAAGGGCGCCGCTGCTGCTCCCGCGGCCCGGCCACCGCGACGCAACCGCTGGGGACCGATCGCCGCCGTGGTTCTCGCGCTGGCCGCCGCGCTCGCCTGGGTTGCGACACACACACACACCAGCGCACCCATCGTGCGCGCGACCGACACCGCTCCCACGGGCGGCGCCGACGATGCCGAACTCGAGCGGTTGCTCGCCCGCGCCGACCAGGCACTGGCCGCCGGCGCCCTGACCGCACCGCCGGACGCCAATGCCGCGCAGCTGTATCGCGAGGCACTGCAGCGCAACGCGCGCGACCCGCGCGCCCTAACCGGACTTGAGCAGGTCATCGATCATCTGGTGACCGACGCCGAGGCACAGCTGCAGGAGCACCACCTGGATGCCGCCCAGCAGCTCGCCGACCAGGCCCGCGCCATCAATCCGCGCCACGTGCGCGTGGCATTCCTGAGCGCGCAGATCGGTGCGCAGCGCGAACGACTGGTGCTCAGCAGGGCGCAGCGCACCGCCGCCGGGGGTGACGTGGGTGCGGCACTTGCGGTGCTGGATGACGCCGCGCGCGGCGGCAATCGGTCGACGCTGGTCGACGAGGCGCGCGCGCAGCTGACGCAGAAGCAGACCGAAGCGCGGGTCGCCGACTTCCTCGTGCGCGCGCGCGAGGCGCTCGCCGCCGGCGCGATCATCGAGCCCGCCGAACAGAACGCGCGCTTCTACATCGAGTCCGCCAAGGCGCTGGCCCCGAATGAGCCGACCGTGCAGGAGGCCCGCCAGGAACTCGTGGCGCGCCTGCAGAGCGAGTCGCGCCAGGCCGCCACCGCTGGCAACCCCGAGCTGGCAGATCACTGGGCCGATGCCGCCGCCGAGAGCGGCGCAGAGGCCGCGGACGTCGCGGCGCTGCACCAGGCGGCGCAGCAGCTGCGGGGTGCGGCGCAGGAGAACTCCCGTTCGCGGATCGAGGCACTCTTCAACCAGCGACTGTCGCAGGGACAGCTGCTCGAGCCCGCCGGCGACAGCGCCAAGCACTACCTGGAGCAGCTGGCGCAGGCGGAGCCTGCCGGGGCGCCGACGCTCGCCGCACGCACTGCCTTCGAGACGCGCCTCCTGGATGAGGCACACGCTGCCGCCAGCGCCCAGGACAATGCCGGCGCGCGCCGCTGGCTCGCCGCGGCGCAGGAGGCCGGCGCCGCGGCACCGGCCATCGCGGCCGTGCAGGCCGAACTCGCCGCCGCACCCCCCAGCGCACCGAGTGCACCACCGCCCGCCGTCGCCGCTGCGGATGGCGCTTATGTCAGCGCGACTACGCTTGCGCGGACCCGCTACGTGCCGCCGCAGTTTCCGCCCGGCGCCCGCGAGAAGGGAATCGAGGGCTGGGTCGACGTGCAGTTCCTGGTCAACGCCGATGGCACCGTGAGCGAGGCCGCCATTGTCGGCGCGCAGCCGGTCGGCATCTTCGAGCAGAGCGCGCTCGAGGCGGTGCGGCGCTGGCGCTACCAGCCGGTGACGCACGATGGCGCGCCGGTCTCGCAGCGCGTGCGCGTACGCGTACGCTTCGCGGTGCAGCCGTGACGACACCGCAGCGTTCAGCGCCGCCGGTGCGCGTGCTCGTGGTCGATGACGACGCCCGCTATAGCGAGTGGCTGCGACACCACCTGGACGTGCTGTGCCCGCAGGCGAGCATCAGCATGCTCAACCTGGACGAATTCGCGCGCTGGTGCTCCATGTTCTCCGGCCGCGACTGTGACCTGCTCATGCTCGCGGCCAATTTCGGCGCGAGTCCCGAAGACCCGTCCGCGCATGGGCTGACGCTGCTGCGCCGCCTGCGCGAGCAGCCCGCCGCGCCGGCGGTGATCGCGCTCGCCGCGGACGGCAACGAACTCACCGCGGTGCGGGCCCTGCAGCTGGGCGCGGTCGACTACCTACCCAAGCGCCTGCTCACGCCCGAGCGACTGAGCACGACCGTGCAGGTGGCACTGCGACGCGTCGAGCGGCGTGTGGCGCGCCGCCTGGCGAGTCTGGCGCAGCTCGCGCGCGATCAGGCGGCGAATGCGGATCCCGCGGCAGCCGACGCGCAGACCGCCACCCCGCCGCCGGCCGAGACCTCCGTCGAGGCCCCGCAGGGCGACAGCGACGCGCTGCAGCCGGCGGGCGTGGCCGCGCTGCTGGCCGCGGCCAACGCCGAGGTCATCCCTGGGTATACGCTGCGGCTGAAGATCGGCGAGTCCGAGAAGGCCGTGGTGTACCTGGCGTCCAGCGCGCACCGCGGCCACAACGTGGCGCTCAAGGTGAGCAAGACGCTGCGCGACGAGGCCGCCGGTCGCCAGTTCCTCGAGCGCGAGTACACCGCGATCATGGCGGTACGCAGTCCGCTGGTGGTGGAGATCT
Organism: uncultured Pseudomonadota bacterium; assembly: GCA_963806375.1. Lineage (GTDB taxonomy): Bacteria > Pseudomonadota > Gammaproteobacteria > Steroidobacterales > Steroidobacteraceae > 13-2-20CM-66-19. The sequence continues at coordinate 1,455,361 of CAWDXW010000003.1, read as the reverse complement.
ATGACTACGGCGTGCATGGCGGCTTTGAGTACCTGGCGATGGAGTATCTGCCCCGCGGGGACCTCAAGGCGCGCATTCAGCGCGGCGTGAGCGAGGCCGACGCGCTGCATTACGCGGTGCAGATCGCAGCCGCGCTGCAGGTGGTGCATGAGGCGGGCCTGGTGCACCGTGACCTCAAGCCCCCCAACGTGATGCTGCGCGAAAACGACGGAGTGGCACTCATCGACTTCGGGCTCGCGCGCTCAGTCGATGGCAATACGGCGAGCACCCATAGCGGCGTGCTGCTCGGCTCCCCGTATTACATGAGCCCGGAGCAGGCGCTGGGCGAGTCCCTCGACGCGCGCTCCGATTTTTACAGCCTGGGAATCATCTGCTTCGAGATGTTCACCGGACAGAAGCCCTACACCGGCGGCACGGCCATGGAAGTGCTGCAGCAGCACGTAAGCTCCCCGCCACCGACGCTGCCGGATGACCTGCGGCGCTACCAGCCTTTCCTCACCCGCCTGCTCGCCAAGGCGCGCGGCGAGCGCTTCGCGAGCGCCGCCGAGATCATGGCCGCCGCCGCCGCACTGCGTAACGGCGCCGCCGGCCAAGCGCAGACGAGCGCCGCCTAGGAGCCCGCCGCGGCGCTGCCCGCGCGCCGCTGGAACGCCCGCCCCAGCCCCAGCGCCAGCACGGTCCAGGCCGCCGAAATCCCCACTCCCAGCCAGCCAATCGCCGCAGGACTTGCGCCGAGTCCGCCGGTAAGCGCCTTATAAAGCGAGCCGCTGAGCGCATCACCGCCACGATAGGCAAAGGTGTCGATGAGGCTCTTGGCCTGGTATTTCTCCTCGCGGCTCACCACCGTGAACAGCGAGTCACGGCACGGACGGGTGACGCCGTAGTCAGTGACCCGGCGCACCGCATACACGACCACCAGCACCATGAAGAACGGCGCCAGCGCAAAGATAGCGTAGCCGGCCACCATGAGGAGCGGTACCGCGGCGAGCAGTGCGCGCATGCCGAACCACCTGAACAGCCGGCTGAACATGAAGAACTGCAGCGCCAGCGACACGGCCTGCACGCAAAAATCGATGGTGGCAAAGAAGCGCGCCCGCTCGTTCGTCGTGCTGAACGCCTTGGCAACGAACGCCTGCTGCTCCAGATACAGGAAAGTCGACACGCAGGTCATGAACAGCACGAAGGCGGCGATGCCGAGCAGGTAGGGCGAGCGCGCCACCTGCCCGAAGGCGGCGAAGACGCCGCCGCCGACCCCGCGGTCCGCGTGGGGTGCAGGGCGCCCGGCGGCAATCGCGGCGGCCGCCTGGGGCGTGGCCGCGGCTTGCCGCCGCTGCCAGCGGATAACCCGCGCCATGAATACCATCGATAGCACCAGCAGGACCGCAGACACCGGCAGCAGATTGATAGCGCCGAGCGGCACCGCGAGCTGGCGCGTAAGTGCCGGTCCTATGATGCCGCCGGTACTGGCACCCGCCCAGATGAACCCGAACAGGCGTCCCGCCTGCTCGCGGCTGAAGACGTCGGCCATCAGACTCCAGAACGCCGCCACGACGAACAGGTTGAATACGCTCACCCAGACGAAGTAGGTGCGCGCAATCCAGGTGTGATCTGTCTGGACGTGGAACCATACCCAGAAGGACAAGAGGTTGAGTGCGAAGAACCCATACACCCAGGGCAGAAATACCGAACGCGGCAGGCGGGAGGTGAGCCAGCCGTACAGCGGTTGCAGCAACAGCATCGTGACGAACACGCCCCAGAACAGATAGGGGATGTTCTCGAGACCCGAGGTGATGCCGAGGGCATCGCGCACCGGACGCAGGATCGCGTAGCTGGTGAACATGCACAGCAGTGTCGCAAACGACGCCAAGAGCGCCGGCGCCTCACCGGGCTGCAGTACCACCAGACGCCGCAGAAACTGGTTCATGAGACACCGCTTCGATTTTGTGACCGTCGAGACTGACCCCGGAGCCGCGGGCGCGCGGGCGGCGGTGGTTCTGAGTACCGCACCCGGAAGATGAAGGTTAGTTTGCCATAGCCCTCGCGCCGCCAAGCGTTGCCTTGACGGCGCGCATCCCGCAGGCGCACGCTACCGCAAATTTCAAGCCACCGGCAGTCATATGAAAAGAAGAGAGTTCTGCACCGGGGCCACCGTCGCGCTCGCGGGTTTGTCACTCGCGCCCTGGCGCAAGGCACACAGCGCCAGTGAAGTTGCGATCGTCGGTCTCGACGGTCGGCCGCAAACCGTCACGAGCAGCGCTGTCGAGGAGCTGCGCGCAGGACTGCGCGGCGAGCTGCTCGCACCCGCTGATGCGGGCTATGACGCCGCGCGTCGCCTGTGGAATCCGGCCTACAACCGCAAGCCCGCGCTGATAGTGCGCTGCGTCGGCGCCGCCGACGTGATGCACGCGGTGAGCTTCGCCAGCGCGCACGCGCTGCTGACGGCGGTCCACGGCGGCGGCCATAGCCTCTCGGGCCTGTCCGCCTGCGACGGCGGCCTCATGATCGACGTCGCGCCGATGCGCGCGGTGGAAGTCGACCCCAACGCACGGCGGGCGCGCGTGGAGTCCGGGGCGCTCCTCGGACAACTTGACCGTGAATCCCAGGCATTCGGGCTGGCGACGACCACCGGCACGGTCGCCGACACCGGCGTCGCCGGACTCACCCTCGGCGGCGGCGTGGGGCGCATCGGCCGCCGCTTCGGCCTGACGGCCGACAATCTGCGCTCCGCGGAGCTGGTCACGGCCGACGGCAAGTGGCAGCGCGCCAGCGCCCAGGAAAACCCGGACCTGTTCTGGGCGTTGCGCGGCGGCGGCGGCAACTTCGGCGTGGTGACCTGCTTTGACTTCCAGCTGCACGAGGTCAACCCGCAGATGTACGGCGGGGACATTTCCTTCCCCATGGCCGGGGCGCGTGAGCTGCTGCGCCACTTCGCCGACTACATCGCCAGCGCGCCGGATGAACTGTACGTGGACGTCGACCTGGAGGGCGATGACAAGCTCGGACGGCTCGTGACCTTCGACGTGTGCTACAGCGGACCGGTGAGCGATGCGCCGCGCGTGCTAGCGCCGTTGCGCAAGCTCGGCAAGCCCGTCAAGGACGATCTCGCTCCGGCGACCTACCTGAAGCTGCAGGGCAGCGCCGACACGCCGGGCTACTCCAAATTCGGCGGCTACGTGAGGGGTGGCCTGATCTACGGCCTAAATCCGACCCTGATCGATGCGCTGGTCGGACTGCTTGAGGCGGCTCCCTCGAATCTTCTGGACGCCTGGATGCAGCACCAGGGTGGCGCGATCAGTCGCGTGGCACCCGCGGCGACCGCCTATTGGGGTCGCCGCTCGAGCCACAATCTGGGGCTTTCCGGTGCGTGGGCGATCGGCAGCCCTGACGCCGAGCGCAACACCGAATGGGTGCGCCACGCCTGGGCGCAGATCGAGCCGCTCACGCGTGGCAATTACGTCAACATCGCCAACACCGACGATCGCGAGAGTCGCGTGGCTGCCGCCTATGGCGACAACTACGGTCGGCTGCGGAGCCTCAAGAAACGTTACGATCCTGCGAATCTCTTCCGGCTGAATGCCAACATCAAGCCGGCCGCGTAAGTCCGCGGGAGGTGTGGAAATGACGGCCGCGTGACGCGGCTACGCTTGACACACTTGTTTCATGAAGGTGCAATGCAATACGGCGCGGGAAGACGAGCCAAAGGGTCGCGTAGCCGACAACAGAGCGCATGCATCTCGTCGACACGACCGTGTTTTATTCGCCCACGAGCGGCGGCGTTAAGCGTTATCTGTCGGCCAAACATGCGTGGCTCGAGGCGCACACTTCCTGGGAACACACCATCGTCGTGCCCGGTCGCGACGAGCACGTCCAGCGCGGCGGCCTGTGCACGCTGGCCGGCTATCCGGTGCCGGGAACCTTCAACTATCGCCTGCCGCTGAATCCGCGCCGCTGGGTGCGCGTGCTGGATGAGCTGGAGCCCGGCCTGATCGAGGCCGGTGACGCTTTCCACCCGGCCTGGTGTGCGTGGCGCGTCGCGCGGCGGCGCGGCATCGCGCTCGCGGCGTTCTACCATTCAAACCTGCCGCAGATCCTCGGGCGCGTGTTCGGCCGCAGCGGCGCGGAGCCGGCGATGCGCCGTTATGTGCGCTGGCTGTACGAGCGCTTCGATGTGGTATTCGCGCCGAGCCGCCTCATGTGTGCATATCTGAAGGAGCTCGGGGTGGCGCACGTGGTGCACCAGCCACTCGGCGTGGACGCTTCGGTGTTTGCACCAGAACGGCGCGGGCTGCCGCTGCGCGAGCGTCTCGGCCTGCCGCACGACACGCGGGTGTTGCTCTACGCCGGGCGCTTCGCCCAGGAAAAGAACCTGCCCGTGCTGCTGCAGGCGTTCGCGCGTCTCGGGCGGCCCTATCACCTGCTGCTGATCGGCGGCCAGCGCACCGCACGCCCGGCGGCGAACGTCACCATGCTGCCCTACCGCCGCGACAGCCTGGAGCTGGCCGGCTGGATCGCCTCCGCGGACGCGCTGGTCCACGCGGGCACCAAGGAAACCTTCGGGCTGGTGATACTCGAGGCCATGGCCTGCGGGCGCCCGGTAGTGGCAGCGCGCGCCGGCGCCTTCCCCGAGCTCATCGACGAGAGCGTCGGGATGCTCGCCGAGCCGCAGAATGCGGCGAGCATGGCCGACGCCATCGCGGCACTCTACGCGCGCGACCTGGAGGCACTCGGCCACGCCGCGCGCGCGCGGGTGCTGCGCCAGTTCACCTGGCAGCGCGCGTTCCAGGCGCAGATGGCCACCTATGCCTCGCTCGCCGCCCGGCAGCGCCGCGCGTTGCCGCAGGCGCAGATTCTGCCGCTGCGCTCCCCGAGTTCCTGAACGCGCGTCCGCAGGTACCGGCTCAGCGCGTGATCAGCAGCACGCCGCCGAACAGCAGCGCCGCGCCCAGCACGCGCAGCACGGTGAGCGGGTGGTGCGGAAAGCCGAGCCAGCCGAAGTGATCCACCAGCAGCGAGGTCGCGAGCTGCCCGAGCACCACCAGCGCCAGCAATGTCGCCGCGCCGAGCCGCGGCCCGACGATCACGCTTGAGGCGACATAGAAGGCGCCCAGCACCCCGCCGAGCCACGCCCAGGCCGGAACGGCGGCCAGCTGTGCGCGCAGCGGCAGCGGCGTGCGCGCCACGCCCGCGTACACGGCGAGCGCCAGCGAACCGACCAGAAAGCTGATGAGGGCGGCCACGACGGGGCTGCCGAGCAGCGTGCGCAGCGTGCTGTTCATGCCGACCTGCACGACCAGTCCTGCGCCGACGCCGAGGCCGAGGATGTAGTAGAGACTTTGCATGCGGGGAGCCTTTAGCGACGCCAAGCGCGCAGCAGCGCGAGGCCCGCGCGAGTTGTTGCGAGCGCCAGCACGGTGCGCCAGAAAAGCCGCTTGCCAAGCGGTACGGGCCGCGGCGGCAGCGCGCGGTAGAACGGCGTCGCCACCTCGCGGCTGACATGTACGGCGCGGGCCGACAGCTGCCACGCGCGCTCACCGCTGACGATGCGGTAACCTCCCGCGCCCAGCACTTCGATCCGCGGCGCGGCGAGGGCGTGTGGCAGGTCCGCGGGCGCGCAACCGCTGAAGGCGAGCATGTGTGCCTCCCCGGCGGCTCCGGCGTCGCCACGCAGCGTGAGCCCGAGCGGACCCTCGCCGCGCTCACAGCGCACCGTGCCGGAAAAGGCGAGCAGCGTCTCAGGCATCGGCGGGCAGCTCGACGCTCACGGCGGTTTTCACGGAGTTGGCAATGAAGCAGGCGTCGTGGGCACGGTGGTGCAGCGCCTCGTGGGCCCTGCGCTCGGGACGACGCGCCCCCGCAAACAGCACCCGTGGCCGCAGCACCACCTGCAGCATCGCGATGCGGCCCGCGCTATCGCGGCCCATCACGCCACGGGCATCGTCGCGGTAGTCATCGACGCACCAGCCATCCCGGACTGCGAGATCCAGAAACCAGAGCATGTGGCAGCTGGAGAGCGAGGCGACGAACGCCTCCTCCGGGTCGATTGCCGCCTCCACCGACAGCGGCGTGCGCACGACGCTCGGCGAGGAGGACGCCGGCACCTCGATGCCGCCATCGAAGCGCCACGTGTGCCCGCGGCTGTAGCGATTGTCGGTGAAGACCGCAGTACCGCGCGCCCAGTGGATGAGCGCGTGATATTCGTGACCGGCCATGTTTTTGCTCCGTGCGGCGCCTGTGGCAATTGTACGATAGCGCCCATGCAATCCCCGGAACTTCAGCCGCGCCGCGACCTGACCCTTACGCACGCCACCTCGCTGGTGGTGGGCATCACCATCGGCACCGGCGTTTTCCTGAAGTCGGCGCAGATGGCCCAGGCGGTCGGTACGCCGGCGCTGGTGCTGTGCGCCTGGGCGGTCGCCGGCCTCGTGGCGCTGCTGGCGGCGCTGTGCTTCGCCGAGCTCGGGGCGATGCTGCCGGCGGCCGGCGGAGAGTACGTGTACCTGCGGGCCGCCTATGGTGAGGTCCCGGGATTCCTCTACGCCTGCAACAGCTTCCTGCTCGGGGGCGCGAGCATCGCCGCTTATGGTGCGGCCGTGGCCATCTTCATCTCCGACATCCACGCCCTCGGCGCACCGTGGATCCGCTACGCACTCCACGTGCACGGCACCCTCTACACCCTCGAGCTTGGCCCCCGCCAGCTGATTGCCGTGGGCGTCATCGCCGTGTTCGCCGCCATCAATTGCGCCGGCGTGATGCTGGGCGGACGCGTGCAGACCGCGCTGACCGTCACCAAGGTGCTGGCCATCGCTGCAGTGGCCGCCGGCGTGTTCCTGTTCTCCGGCACACCCGATGCCGCAAACCTAGCCGCCGCACCGGGCACGGCTACCGGCGGCGTGGCCGGATTCGGCGCCGCGCTGTTCGCCGCCCTGTGGGCCTACAGCGGCTGGCAGTATCTGCCCATGGCCGCCAGCGAGGTGCGCGAGCCGCAGCGCAATCTGCCCCGCGCCATCATCGGCGGGACGCTCCTCGTGCTTGCCGTCTATCTGCTGATCAACGCCGCATACCTGTGGGCGCTGCCCTTCTGGCAGGTGGCGAGTGCCAACTCCACCGCCTATCCCGAGGCACCCTCAGTCGCCGCACGTGCGGTGCAGACTTTCCTCGGCGCGCGCGCCATGGCGGTGGCGGCGCTGATATTCGTCATCTCGTGCATCGGCTCCCTCAACGGCACGATCCTCACCCGTGCGCGGGTCTCCTTCGCTGCCGCGCGCGACGGGCTGTTCTTTGCGCGCTTCGGGCGCCTGAGCCCCAACACGCGCGTGCCGGTCACTTCGCTGTTGCTCACGTGCCTGTGGGCGGCGGTGCTCGCCGCCTCGGGGAGCTTCGAGGAACTCACCAACATGGCGGTCATGTCGTACGCGCTGTTCTGGATCCCGGTGGTCCTCGCCCTCATCGTGCTGCGACGCTCGCAGCCGGCCGCGGCGCGCCCGTTTCGGGTCCCGGGCTACCCGCTGGTGCCACTGCTCGTCGTGCTCATCATGGTGTGGGTCGTGATCAGCGCGCTGCTGACGACCCCCAAGGAAGCGATCGCCACCATCGTGCTGATACTGCTCGGACTGCCGCTTTATCCGTTCTTCCGCCGGCGCCAGCGCGCGCAACGACCCGCGCCGGCTGGACCGTAGCGGCAAGCGCGCGCCCCGGCCGTCCTGCCGTGCACGCCTCGATGCAGGGGTCGATATACTGCCGGCCCCGCAGTGAGGATCAGCCTATGAATACCGGGACGGCAACCAAGCACTCCGCCATTCGCTACCTGGCGCTGTGCGCCCTGCTGTGGGGCGCCGCGAGCCTGACGGCGTGTGAAACGCAGCAGCAGCGCGTGGTGGATCGGGAGGGCCAGCTGGCGGCCGCAGGCTTCATCATCAAGCCCGCCAACACGCCCGAGCGTCAGCAAATGCTCACCCGGCTGCCCGCCAATCAGTTTGTGATGCGCCAGAACGGGGACACCATTCATTTCGTGTATGCCGATCCGCTGGTGTGTGGCTGCCTGTATGTGGGCACACAGCAGGCCTACGACCAGTACAAGGCGAATCAGTTGCAGCAGCATCTGGCGGACGAGCAGTCCATGGCTGCGCAAACCTATTCTGATGCGGCGTGGAACTGGAACAGCTGGGGTCCGTGGGACTCCATGGGACCAGGCCCGGGACCGGGTTTCGTGTACGGGCCGCTCGGCTGGTGAGACGCCCAGCCATTCAGGCGGCTGATGGACGTCGCTCGTGCATGAAGTCACCGGCATCAGCCGGCACCGTGCGTAGCAGCAAACTGCGCCGCGCGGCGCTGCACAGCATTGTGCTGGGCGCCGCCGTCCTCGCCGCATGTCAAACGGCGCCGCCAAACTATGGCGCGTTCGAGGACAACCTTGCCGCCGCGGGCTTCATCCTGAAGCCCGCCGACACTCCGCGGCGGCAGGGGATGCTGGCGCGCCTTCCCCAGCACCGGTTCCTGATACGTCAGAACGGTAACTCAACTCATTACGTCTATGCCGACAACCTGGTGTGCGTCTGTATCTACATCGGTACGCAACAGGCATTCGATCAGTTCAAGGCGAATCAACTGCAGCAGCAGCTGCTAGATCAACAGCAACTCGTGGCGCTGTCGTTCTACGATGCGGCCTGGTCCTGGGATGCCTGGGGCCCGTGGGGCACCACGGTAACCGAAGTCGGTTTTGTCTACGGTCCCGTGGGCTGGTAGTTACCGGGGTCCCGCGCACCCCTAGCCTGACTCCAGCTCCCATAGCATGATCGGCGCCCCGCGCCGCAGCCAGAAGCCCAGCCCCACGTCGCGAAAATCGCGGCGCAGCCGGCTGCGGTACCAGTGCGCACTGCGCAGATGCACCGCGGCATCGGTGCGTTCGGGGTCGGCATTGTGCTTGAGGTCGTAGCGCGTCAGCGCGCTGAAATACAGCACCCCGCAACACAGGCGACCGAAGTTGGCGAGTGCCCGCGCCGCGGCGGCATCGCCGAGGTACTGCAGCACGTCGTAGCAAACCACCAGATCAAACGGCGCGCGCGCGCGATAGGACTCGATGCGGCCGCACTGCCAACCGTAGCGCCGGCACAGATACTCGCTCGCCTCGAGCCCGACGTAGTGCGCGCGCGGCAGCTGGCGTCGCAGGGCCGCGCCCAGCATGCCGGTGCCGCAGCCGGCCTCCAGAATGCGCTGCACGGGCAGGCCGGCGTGCTGCACCATCGCCGCGATGAGCCGCGCACGCGCGCGCATCTCGGAACGGCTGGCAACGGCCGTGCGGGCGTTGAAGTAGAAGCGCTGGTAGTAGGCGCGGTCGAAATCCTGCCCCGGGCGCACCGCCGGCACTGACCGCGCCGCTGAACGCGGCCTGAATCTGCGCGCCTTCACGGTTCTGGCTGACGGGGTTCGCATTTTCACTACTGTAACCTTCATCGCGCAGGGTCACGTACGTACGCTAGTTGCCACCCCCGCGCGTTATGGGTGATCAGGAACCGCACATGGGAACAGGAGGCAGATGTGAGATTCGTTACAATTAAGGCCGTGCTGGCGGGTGCCGTGCTCGCGACCACGTTGTCCGGCTGCGTCGTGACGGCACGACCGGCGGCGGTCGTCGTACCAGGAGAGGTCGTGGCGTACTCACCTCCGCCGGCGGTGCGTTATGAAGTCGTCGGGGTCGCCCCGGCTCCCGGGTATTTCTGGGTGGGAGGCGCCTGGTTCTGGGAAGGTGCCCGCTACGCCTGGCATCCAGGTCGCTGGGAAGCTCCGCGTCCCGGGTATCACTGGGTGGCGCACGAGTGGCGCCCGGTCGGCAATACCTGGCACATGACGCCGGGCCACTGGGCCCGCGGTTAACGCGACGCAGCCAAGTACCTGAGCGGCGCGGGCCCGGTGCTGCCGGCCCGCGCCTTTCATTTGCGCTGGGCCCCCGGGCCGCTGCACACTGCTGCGCCAACTTCGCGGCGGTGGGAAGGCAGCATGAGATCGAACGGGGTTAAGGCCCGAGCGCGCGTCGCAGCGTTGGCGCTGGCGGCCATGACGGCAGTGGCGGCCGCGCCGCCCGAGAAGTTCACGCTTACGAGTCCGGACATCGCTCCCGGGGGCCGCATCGCCGAGGCGCAGGTGTTCAAAGGATTCGGCTGCAGCGGCGGCAACGTTTCCCCCGCGCTCACCTGGAGTCACGCACCGCAGGGCACCCAGAGCTTCGCGCTCCTGGTGCACGACCCGGACGCGCCAACCGGCAGCGGCTGGTGGCATTGGGTGCTGTACAACGTGCCCGCCTCGACGACCTCGCTGCCCGCGGGCGCAGGCGAGGCACAGAAGAATCTGCTGCCGGCCGGCGCCGTGCAGGGGCGCAACGACTTCGGCATCCCCGGGTATGGCGGTCCGTGCCCGCCGCCGGGCAAGCCGCATCATTATTATTTCCGGCTCTACGCCCTGAAGGTGCCGAAGCTCGAGCTGCCCGCCGACTCGACGGCGGCATTCATCGGCTTCAACGTACGTGCCCAGGCGCTCGGCAGCACCGAACTCATGGGCCTCTATGGCCGCTAGCGGCACGCGCGAGCGGCGGCCGGCGGTGTGGCCGTGGCTGGTGATGCCGCTCATCGTGTTGATCGCCTTCTACGTGCTCTACCGCATGCATGAAAGCCCCGGTCCTCTCGCCCCACCGCCCGCGGAAACGGGCCCGGCGTCCCCGGGCGGGGGCGGGTAGGGGCACAAGTGGCGTCGCCGCGCAGGCACCGCTAGCATAGCCGCCCTTTTGCGATCCTCCGGCCTGCGACGGCCGCTCACGAAACATGCCCCGCGCGCGTACCCAGAGCCCCCCGCGTCCCAAGCCCGCCGCCGCGCCACACGCGCGGCGCAGTGGGCGCGTGCCCAAGGTCGGCTTCGTGAGCCTGGGGTGCCCAAAGGCGCTGGTCGACTCCGAGCGCATCCTCACGCAGCTGCGCGCCGAGGGGTACGAGGTGGCCCCCACGTACGAGGCAGCGGACGTCGTCGTGGTCAATACCTGCGGGTTCATCGATGCGGCCGTGGACGAGTCGCTGCAGGCGATCGGCGAGGCACTCGAGCAGAACGGGCGCGTCATCGTCACCGGCTGCCTGGGCGCAAGGCCAGAGCGCATTCTCGCGCGTCACCCGCGGGTGCTGAAGGTCACCGGACCCCAGGCCTATGAGGATGTCGTCGGCGCGGTGCATGAGCACCTGCCGCCGCTGCACGACCCGTTCTTCGATCTGCTGCCCCCGCAGGGCGTGCGGCTCACGCCCCGTCACTACGCGTATTTGAAGATCGCCGAGGGCTGCAACAACCGCTGCAGTTTCTGCATCATCCCCGCGATGCGCGGGCGGCTGGCGAGCCGGCCCATCGCGGACGTGATGCGCGAAGCGGAGCGGCTGGCCCATGCCGGCGTGAAAGAACTGCTGGTCATCTCGCAGGACACGAGCGCCTATGGATCGGACCTGCGCTACGCGGCGGGTCGCTGGCGCGGTCGCTCGTACGCCACGCGCTTTATCGATCTCGCGCGCGCGCTCGGGGAGCTGAACGTCTGGGTGCGGTTGCACTACGTCTATCCCTACCCGCACGTGGATCAGGTCATCGAACTCATGGCCGAGGGCCGAGTGCTGCCTTACCTCGATGTGCCCTTCCAGCACGGCAGCGCCTCGGTGCTCAAGCGCATGCGTCGGCCGGCGCATGCGGTCGATACGCTGGACCGCCTCGCGCAATGGCGGCGCACGTGCCCGGCACTGACCCTGCGCAGCACCTTCATCGTGGGCTTCCCCGGAGAGACCGAGGCCGAGTTCGTGCAGCTCCTGGAATGGCTCGATGAGGCGCAGCTCGATCGCGTCGGCTGCTTCAAGTACTCCCCGGTGGAGGGCGCGGCAGCCAATGCCCTGCCCGATCCGGTGCCCGCGGAGCTCCAGGAGGCACGCTACGCGCGCTTCATGGAGCGTGCCGCCGCCATCAGTGCGCGGCGGCTGGCGCTGCGGGTCGGCCAGCGCGCGCGGGTACTCGTGGATGAGGTGCAGGACGGGCGCGCGCTCGCCCGCAGCGCCGCCGAGGCGCCGCAGATCGATGGCGTGGTGCGGATCGAGCCCGCCGAGGGGCTGCAGGCCGGCGACTGGGCGGACGTGGAAATCGTGGCGACCGACGCCTACGATCTCACCGGCCGCATCGCCGTCCCCGGCGATGCGGCCGGCAGTGCCGCTGCGGTTATGAGGTCATCCCGAGCGACTTCATGATCTCAGTGGCCTTGTCCTTCACCGCCTGGGCCTTGCTCATCGCGGTGGTGTAGTCACCGGAGCTGGCGGCGCTGGATGCGTCGCTCCACATCGATTTCAGCGAGTCGAGCCCGGACTTCGCCCCTGCCAGGGTGTCCTTGCTGACGTTTTTCGGCAGCTTGTGTGACTTCGACAGGATGTCGACCCGGCTCTGGATGGCATCAACCATCTTCGGCACGTCGCTGCTCACCGAGCTCCACGCGTCCTTGGCCTTCGACGCGGCTGCTTGCGCATCCGCGGCCTTCGCCTCCGCGGCATCCTTGAGACTGCTGACGGCGGCGCCGAGCGCCGGCGCCCCGGCGACCACCGTCTTGTAGTCGCCCTTGGCGAAGGCGTCCTTGGCGCTCTGCAGCTGGTCCTGGACCGCCTGCAGCTGATCCGGGACATATTTTTGCGCCATGTCGTGCACCGCGGCGAGCGCCGCATCGGCGCTGGCGATCGCCTGCTGCGCGGGCCCCTTCTGATTCGCGCACGCGGTCAGCAGTACGGCCAGCACTGTGGCCAGCAGCCATGCAACTTGCTTCTTCATGTTCGCCCATCCTCTGTTGCCGTATTTGACGTTAGGGAATCTTCAGTTTCTGGCCTGGGAAGATCTTGTTCGGATCCTTCAGAATGTCGCGATTGGCCTGAAAGATCTTGTCGTACAGCGCCGGATCGCCGTAGTACTTCTGCGCGATCTTTGACAGCGTGTCACCCGACTGCACGACATGAGTCTGCGTGTAGGGATTGTTGTCGTCCGCCATGGTGTCCTCCACGATCCGTCGATTGTTGGATACTCCGTAGTCTGCCCCTCGCGGCGGCCCTCAACTACATCTTTCTTCTTGACATGCCACCGCTATGGCAACCGCGGAGTACCCGCAGGTCCTGGTAAAGACTAACATCCAACTACGCACGTTACCGCAAAGGAAGCTTGGCAGCTGTCGGACACGAGGCCGGGTTGCCGGCGGCTCTACGCGGGGGAGCCCGCGCTGCGCTGCGGCGTTACGCAGCGCCCCTGAACGGCATCGTCCACGCTTGAATAGTCCAGTGCCCCATCCTGCAGCTGGGGAAGTCTGGCGCGCGTGAGGGCATCACGCGCCTGTTCCTTGAGGCGCGCGACCCGCAGCTGCCCGCCGCGGGCGCTGAACCACGCGCAGAACTCCGCCAGCGCCTCGAGCGCGGTGCTGTCCAGATCAGGGGATTCCTCGAGGCTCAGCACCAGCAATCGCGTGCGCGGCTGCGCCAGCACACGTTCCCGCACCAGCGTCATGACGGCGTCCGCGTTCGCGAAGAACAGCGGCTCCTCGGGGCGCAGCACCAGCATGTCGTCGCGCGTCACCGCATCCGGAAAGCGCGTCAGGCTGACGTAGTCGTGCTCGCCGACCCGACCGAGGATCGCCAGGCGCGGCTTGGCGAGCGAGCGCACCAGCATCGCCAGGCTGAAGGCGATCGCGGCCAAGAGTCCGTTCAGCACGCCGAACACCAGCACCGCGAGCACCGCGGCAAAAGCGATGAGCCGATCCCGCTTCCAGCGCAGGTAGGGACTGAAGACGCTCAGCCGCAGCGACTTGCTGACGGCGTGGATGACGATCGCGGCCAGGGCCGGTTGGGGGATGCGCTCGATCCAGGGCAGGAACGAGAGCACCAGCAGCAGCACCACGGCGGCCGCAGACAGCCCGGCGAACCGCGAGCGCGCCCCGGCCGCATCGTTCGCCGAGGTTCCGGAGTAGCCGGCGCCGACGGGGGTGCCCTGGAAGAGACCGGAGACCATGTTGGCCACGCCGAACGCCACGAGGTCGCGGTTGGACTGCACCATCTCATCGTGCTTGAGCGCGTAGGTGCGGATGGAGCCGTAGGACTCCGCATAGAGGATGAACATCAGCGCGAGCGAGAACTCCGTGAGCGACAGCCAGTGCACCCCGGCCGGCCACGTGAACCGGGGCATCGTCAGCGCCAGATGGATCGGCCCGGTGAGCGCGACGCCGCGCGCGGCGAGCGCACCCGAGGCGGCGATGCTGGCGATGATGACCACCAGGGCGCCGGGGATGCGCGGCACCCGTTCGAGCGCAAACAGGCCCGCGAGCGCGGCGACCCCGCAGGCGAGGCTCGGCAGCTGCCAGGCGCCGGAGCCGCGCGCAAGCTCTGCAAGCAGCGTGAAGAAAGTGGTGCCGTGGGCGACGACGCCGACCAGGTGCGGCCATTGCTTCACCGCGATGACGAGGGCGAGGCCCCAGGCATAGCCCCGCAACACCGGTCGTGCGATGAGGGTCGAGATGGCCCCGAGCCGCAGCGCGCCGGCGAGCGTGAATGCAACGCCGGTGCCGACCACCAGCAGCGAGGCAAACATCACTTTCTGCGCCGCATCGGTGGCACCGAGTGCCACCAGGGCCGAGGCCAGCACCGCGGCCGAGGAAGAGGTCGCCGTGACGATCGCGTAGTGGCTGCGGCCGATCAAGCCATAGCAGATGAGGCCGGCGAACAGTGCGATCACGCCTGCCTGCGGCGGCAGATTCGCCAGGCCCGAGTAGGCGACTGCTTCCGGGAGCAGCAGTCCGGCAATGGCAAGGCCGGCGAGAAAATCCGCCCACGAGGCTCGGGTCACCATGGTCGCAGCATCGTACCGCAGAACCACGGTTGGCTCCGCGTGCGGCGGGGTCGCGCCGCTACTCGACCGTTACGCTCTTGGCGAGATTGCGTGGCTGATCCACGTCCGTCCCCTTGAGAATCGCCACGTGATAGGCGAGCAGCTGCAGGGGCACCGTATACACGACCGGTGCCTGCACGTACGTCACATGCCGCGGCATCTCGATCACGGTCACGCCGTCACTGGACTTCAACCCCGACTCCGGATCGGCGAACACGATCAGTTCCCCGCCGCGCGCCCGCACTTCCTGCAGGTTCGATTTGAGCTTCTCGAGCAGATCGTTGTTTGGCGCCACCGCCACGACCGGCATGTCGGCATCCACGAGCGCGAGCGGCCCATGCTTGAGTTCGCCGGCGGGGTAGGCTTCGGCGTGGATATAGGAAATTTCCTTGAGCTTGAGCGCCCCTTCCATCGCGATCGGATACAGCGCGCCGCGCCCGAGGAACAGTGCGTGGTGTTTGTCCGCAAAGCGCTCGGCGAGACGATGGATCACCGGATCGAGCTCCAGCGTCTTCTCCACCAGACCCGGCAGCTCGATCAGGCGCGTCACCAGTCCGCGCTCGCGCTCGGCGTCCGCGCCGTGATGGCGCGCGAGCGCCACCACCAGCATGCCCAGCGCCGCCAGCTGCGTGGTGAAGGCCTTGGTCGAGGCGACCCCGATCTCAGGGCCCGCGCGCGTGAGCATCACGAGCTCCGACTCGCGCACCAGCGAGCTCTCCGGCACGTTGCAGATGGAGAGCGAGGAAAGATAACCGGACTGCTTGGCCAGCCGCAGCGCGGCGAGCGTGTCGGCCGTTTCGCCCGACTGCGAGATGGTCACGAACAGCGAATGGGGCGGCACCAGCGGGCTGCGGTAGCGGTACTCGCTCGCGATGTCCACCGCGCAGGGAATCTTGCAGATCTGCTCGATGAAGTAGCGCGCCACGCTCGCCGCGTGGAAGCTGGTGCCGCAGGCCACGATGTGCACGTTGTGGGTGCGCTTGAAGATCTCGGTGGCGAGCGGCCCGAAGGCCGCCTCCAGCAGGCGGCCATTGGCGACGCGTTCGGAGAGCGTGTCCGCCAGTGCGCGCGGCTGTTCGTGGATCTCCTTGAGCATGTAATGCTGGTACTGCCCCTTTTCGGCGGAGTCCGCCGACAGTTCGCTTTCGCGGATGGGACGTTCGGCGCGGTTGCCGTCGCGGTCGATGACGCGCACGCTTTGCAGGCGCACCTCGGCCACGTCACCCTCCTCAAGAAAGATGAAGCGCCGCGTTACCGGCAGCAGCGCGGCCACGTCCGAGGCCACGAAGTTCTCGTCGATCCCGAGCCCGATCACCACCGGGCAGCCGGCGCGCGCGAGGATCAGCCGTTCCGGGTCGTGTTCACTGACCACCACCAGCGCATAGGCACCCTCGAGCTCCGCCACCGTGGCGCGCACGGCCTTGAACAGATCGCCCACCGTCTGCAGGTGATAGTGGATGCGATGGGCGATGACTTCGGTGTCGGTCTCGGAGGAGAACTTGTAGCCGCGCCGTTCCAGGTCGGCGCGCAGTTCCTCGTGATTCTCGATGATGCCGTTGTGGACGATCGCCAGCCCGTCGCGCGAAATATGCGGGTGGGCATTGCGCTCACTCGGCATGCCGTGGGTCGCCCAGCGGGTGTGGGCAATACCGATCTTGCCGTGGGTCGGGCTCTGCTCGAGTGCCTCATCCAGCATGCGCACCTTGCCGACCGTGCGCAGCCGGGTGAGGTGCTTTGAGCCGTTCAGGACCGCGATGCCGGCGGAGTCGTAGCCGCGATACTCCAGCCGCCGCAGTCCCTCCATCAGGATGGGGACGACGTCACGCTCGGCTACTGCTCCAACGATTCCGCACATGGCCTCTTGCCTCGGACTTCGGGTTTTGCACCCTGAGACACTACGGGGTACTAAGTGTGCCTGAAACGGCCAGGGAAGACCGATTTAGCCGGACGAAACGAGACCTAAGCCTCTGATTTGTAAAGCCAGCATTAGGCCCCCCGGCCGGATCCCGCCCGCGCGTCCTCACCGGGGCGGGCGCCCGGCGGACCGTCCGAGGAGGCCGAAGGCCCGTCCCAAACACTGCCCGACCGGAAGTGGACCTTGGTCCAGTTACGCCCCCGGTTCGGCGCGGTTAACTTGGGCCATCGGGCGCAGGAGCGCTGCGGCGGCGTATCGCGGGCGGGATGCGAGGCCGGCCGAACCTATCCGGATTGGTTGAGGCATCTGGCAGCTGCCGCTGCGGCCTCGCTCAGGTGAAGCCCAGGAGCTGTGTTGACATGAACGTTGAAATCTCACGCTGCCTGCGCTGGACCCTCCCCTGGGCCGCTGCCTTGCTGCTGCTTGCCGGCTGCAGCAAACAGCCGGACTCGATCTCGCAGGCCGAGAAAGCGGACGCCGCCAAGGGCGTACCGGCTCCGGGCATCGCCGAGACCAAGGCCATCGCCGCGGCAGGCTTCATCTACGGGCTGCCCATCGTGATGAATTACGCGGTCGAGTACGCGTTTGTGGTGGATCGCAATTCGGGACAATTCAAGGGGCCCTTCAATCAGATCCACAACGAAGCGCGCGTCTTTACCTACCAGGACACCGCCGTCGTCACGCCCAACAGCGATACGCCTTATTCCATGCTGTGGCTCGACCTGCGTGCCGAGCCCGTGGTGCTGACAGTCCCGGCGATCGACAAAAAGCGCTACTACTCGGTTCAGTTCGTCGACAGTAATACCTACAACTACGCTTATATCGGCAGCCGGGCCACCGGCAACGAGGCCGGTAGCTACCTGCTGGCCGGCCCGGACTGGCAGGGTGCGACTCCGCCTGGCATCAAGCAGGTGATTCGCGCCGAGACGCCACTCGGGCTGTCAATTATTCGCACGCAGCTGTTCAGCGCCGCGGACATGCCGAATGTCATCAAGGTGCAGTCGGGCTACAAGGCGCAGCCACTCTCGGCATACCTGCATCAGGCCGCGCCGCCGCCCGCACCCGCCATCGATTTCCCCAAGATCGACAACGAGATGGTCAAAACCGGGTTCTTCCAGTATCTGGACTTCGCGCTGCAGTTCATCCCCGCCACCCCGGAGGAAGCCGACATCCGCGCGAAGCTCGCCCGCATCGGCATCGGTCCGGGCAAGACGTTCGACTTCAAGGACCTCTCGGTAGAACACAAGGCCGCCGTGGTTTTGGGCATGAAGGCCGGCGAGGACCAGATCGCCGCCCTGGGTGCCGAATTGGGTAAGAACCAGAACGGCTGGCTGGTGGCCGGGGCCGGAGGAAACCGGGCCTATTACGCCGGCGACTGGTTGAAGCGGGCGGCGATCGCCAAGGCCGGCATCTACGCGAATGATCCGCTCGAGGCCATGTATCCGATGACGCGCAAAGACGTCAACGGCGAGATGCTCGATGGCAGCAAGCACAACTACACGCTTACCTTCGCCAAGGGACAGTTCCCGCCGGTGAACGCTTTCTGGTCGGTCACGATGTACGACGGCAAGACCCAGCTGCTGATCGAAAATCCGATCAACCGCTACCTCATCAACTCACCGATGCTGCCGGCGATGACGAAAAATCGCGATGGCTCGTTGACCCTCTATGTGCAGAGCAAGTCTCCGGGCAAGAACAAGGAAGCCAATTGGCTGCCGGCACCGGAGGGTCCGATCTACCTGGTGATGCGCCTGTACTGGCCGAAGACGGATGCGCCATCGATTCTGCCGCCGGGCGAAGGCTCCTGGCTGCCGCCGGGCCTGGTACAGGCTCCGTAGGTTCCGGCCGCCCACCCAGGGTTCGCGAACGGGCGCGTTCGCTCTTCCGCGCGCGCTATTTCTGGGGCTTCTTCGGGCGCTGCCAGTCGTCCACGGTCGTCTGCCGGGCGCGGGCCACGGTCAGCTTGCCCGCGGGCACGGAGGCGGTGACCGTGGAACCCGCCGCGACCGTGGCGCCCGCACCGACCGTGATGGGCGCAACCAGCACGCTGTTGCTGCCGGTGTGCACGTCGTCCGCGATCACGGTGCGGTGTTTGTTGGCACCATCGTAGTTGGCGATGATGGTGCCGGCGCCGATGTTGACGCGTGCGCCGAGCCGCGCATCGCCCACGTAGGCCAGATGGTTGGCCTTCGAGTCACTGCCGAGCTCGGAATTCTTTACCTCCACGAAGTTCCCGATGTGCACGCCGGCGGCGAGCGTTGAGCTCGGGCGGAAGCGCGCGAACGGCCCGATGTTGCAGCGCGCGCCGATCATGGCGCTGTCGATGACGCAGTGCGCGAACACTTCGGTGTCCGCGCCGATCTCGCTGTTGCGGATCACGCAGCCCGGGCCGATGCGCACGCGGTCCGCGAGGTGCACACGTCCCTCGATGACCACGTTGACGTCGATGGCGACGTCCTGACCGTGCGTCAGCGTGCCGCGCACGTCGAGGCGCGTCGGGTCCACGAGCGTGACGCCCGCCTGCATGAGGCTGCGCGCGACCTGTGCGCGCCGCACGCTTTCCAGGTGCGCCAGCTGCAGCTTGTCGTTCACGCCCAGGACCTCCGCCGCGAGCGGGGCGAGGAGCGGCTGGACGCGGATCTTCTGCTTCACGGCCAGCGCAATCACATCCGTCAGGTAGTACTCGCCCTGCGCGTTGGCGCGGGTGAGCCTGGCGAGCCAGCCGCGCAGCAGCACCGCCGGGCAGGCCAGCACGCCGGTATTGCACTCGTGCAGCGCCAGCTCGCGCCCGCGGGCCTCCTTCTGCTCGACGATGCGGCGCACGCGGCCGCGGGCGTCGCGCACGACCCGTCCGTAGCCGTGCGGGTCATCGAGCTTCACCGTCAGGAGGCTCAGGGTGCGAGCCGCGGCGAGCGCGAGCAGCGAACGCAGCGTCGACAGGCTGATGAGCGGCACGTCGCCATAGAGCACCAGTACCGTGTGATCGTCGGGAATCTGCGGGATCGCCTGGCGCACCGCATGACCGGTGCCGAGCTGCTCGGCCTGCAGCACCCAGGTGACGGCCTCGTCCTTGAGCGCCTCGCGTACGCGTGCGCCGCCGTGGCCGTAGACCACGTACAGGGCTGCCGGCTGCAGGGCCTGGGCGGTATCGATGACGTGCTTGAGGAGCGGCTGGCCGGCCAGCGGCTGCAGGACCTTGGGCAGCGCCGACTTCATGCGCTTGCCTTCGCCGGCGGCGAGGATGATGACCGAGAGCGGCGCGACCGCCGCGGCACGCCCGGGACTCTGCTTGCGCATGGGGCGGATTCTACTCGCGGCGCACCGTGAAAGAGTGATGCTCGGGCGCAGGCCGGGCCGCTTCCAGCGCTGCGAGCTTGCGCTTCATGGCTTCCCCCATGTACAGCTGCGGATTGGAGTGAGCCTGGTGATCCGCATCCTCGCGCTGCGTGATGAGGGCGGCCGCCTTGTGGAAGGCCTCCTCGAGCGAGGCGCTCTTGGGCAGCGCGTCCTTCAGGAATGCCTCCCCGAACCAGGTGAGATCGCGGTCCTCTTCACAGCCGAACGAGGTGTGGGTGGCGTCCGCCGCCGTCACAATCGCGGTGGTGTCGTTCTTGAGTTCATCGAGAAAGACCCCCGCATAGCAGGCCGAGACCACGATGATGCGCCAGCGGATCCCGGCGGTATCGAGTGCTTCCTGCAGATCCTCGGGCGCCATCTGCGCCAGCGGCAGCGAACCGTTCTGCACCTCGAGGCCATCCTCCGAGCCATGCGAGGTCAGGAACAGCACCAGCACGTCGTTGTTCGGGTCCATCCGCGCCGTGAGCCCCTTCAGCGCCTGGCTGAGCCCGGAGATGCTCGCGAGCGGGTAGGAGTCGCGGTCCTCCACATCGTTAATGAGGAGCAGCGAGCGGCCCTCGGTGCCATAACGCTCGCCGAACACCTCGCTGGCAAACTGCGCCTCGCGGCGGAACACGGCCGGGTCGCCATCCCCGGCGAAGCCGATGAAAAAGGTGCTGGTGCGGCCGGGCTGCGCGGGGCGCACGCGCTCGACCGCCGCGGCGATGCGCGCCGGCTGGTCGTAGAAGAGCACCTCGGTCTGCGCCGCGTCCTCCTCGCTTTGCGACTCGCTCGTGTCGTCCGCCACCCACAGGCGCGTATCGAGGCTGAGCGAGGCGAGCAGCCAGGGTGTGGTGAGCAACAGCAGCAGCGCCAGCAGTGCGGCGCGCAGGCGCACGATGCCGAACGCCGCGCCGAGCACCCGCACGGTGAGCGCCGCGAGGTACACGAACAGCAGCAGCGTTGCGAACAGCGGCCGCGCGCGCAGCGGCGGCAGGTCGCTGGCGAGCCACACGAGCAGCAGCAGAAAGGGCGCGACCGAGAGTGTGGCCACCAGGAGCGCCCGCGTGTCCGCCGGCCGGCTCTGCAGGCGCGCCACGAACGCACACGCGGCCAACCCCAGCAGCAGGTAGCACGCCCAGCCGAAGAAGCCGTCGAGCTGGAACGGCGCATGCGGATCCGCGTGCACCCTGTCAAGCAGCGCCCACAGCAGCAGATTGAGCAGCAGCAGCAGCGCGACCTGATCGAAGCTGACGGTCAGCTGTGCGGGCCAGCGGCGCCGCAGCACCAGCAGCCCCAGGCCGCTCCGCAGGTTGTGCCCCAGGGATACGAACGGCCCTGGGGCAGGCGGCCGGGCAAGCGGCACCGGTAACGGCGGTGCAGGTTCCGGCGAAGGGTCCAGGGGTCAGCCCCGCAGCTTGCGCAGCCGCTCGAGCAATTGCAGCTGAGCCGCCACGCGGGACAGCTCGGCGAGCGCCTCGGCCTGCGAGACCTTCCCCGAGCGGTCCTTCAGGGCTTCCTCCGCGCGCTGCTTGGCGGCCACCGCTGCGGCTTCATCGATGTCCTTGGCGCGCAGCGCGGTATCGGCGAGGACCGTCACCTTGTTCGGCTGCACTTCCAGTGCACCGCCGCCGACATAGAAGAACTGCTCCTCGCCCGAGGGTGTGCGTAGGTGCACCGTTCCTGCCCTCAGCAGCGAGAGCAGGGGTGCGTGCCGCGGATAGATGCCGAGGTCCCCCTGGGAACCCGGCGCGATCACACTCGCCGCAGGCCCCGAAAAGACCTCCCCTTCCGCGCTCACGATGTCGACATGAATGGTCGCTGCTTCTGCCATGTGACTCTCCGCGCGCCCGGCTGCGCCTACTGCAGCGTCTTCGCCTTGGCGGCCGCTTCCTCGATGGTGCCGACCATGTAGAAGGCCTGCTCCGGAAGTGCGTCGAACTCGCCGCTGATGATGCCCTTGAACCCGCGGATCGTGTCCTGGAGCGGGACGATCTTGCCGTCCTGGCCGGTGAACACCTTGGCGACGTTGAAGGGCTGTGACAGGAAGCGCTGCACCTTGCGCGCCCGGAATACCACCTGCTTGTCCTCTTCCGACAGCTCGTCCATGCCGAGGATCGCGATGATGTCCTGCAGCTCCTTGTAGCGCTGCAGCACCGCCTGCACGCCACGCGCGGTCTGGTAGTGCTCCTCGCCCACCACCAGCGGATCGAGCTGGCGGCTGGTCGAATCCAGCGGGTCGACGGCCGGGTAAATGCCGAGGGAGGCGATCTGGCGCGACAGCACCACCGTGGCGTCCAGGTGCGCAAACGTCGTCGCGGGCGAAGGATCGGTCAGGTCGTCCGCGGGCACATACACCGCCTGGATGGAGGTGATCGAGCCCTTCTTGGTGGAGGTGATGCGCTCCTGCAGCACGCCCATCTCCTCGGCCAGCGTCGGCTGGTAGCCGACCGCGGAAGGCATGCGTCCGAGCAACGCCGACACTTCGGTGCCGGCGAGCGTGTAGCGGTAGATGTTGTCGACGAAGAACAGCACGTCGCGACCCTTGCCGCCGGAGTCCGGCCGGGTCTCGTCGCGGAAAAACTCCGCCATGGTAAGTCCGCTGAGCGCGACGCGCAGGCGGTTGCCCGGCGGCTCGTTCATCTGCCCGTAGACCATGGCCACCTTGGAGTTGCTGAGGTTGTCCTTGTCGATGACGCCCGACTCGAGCATCTCGTGATAGAAATCGTTGCCCTCGCGGGTACGCTCGCCCACGCCGGCAAACACCGAAAGCCCGCTGTACTGCTTGGCGATGTTGTTGATGAGCTCGAGCATGTTGACCGTCTTGCCGACGCCCGCACCGCCGAACAGTCCCACCTTGCCGCCCTTGGCGAAGGGCACCAAGAGGTCGATGACCTTGATGCCGGTGACCAGGAGGTCCTGCCCACCCGCCTGCTCGGCGAAGGATGGCGGCGGCCGGTGGATCGGCAGGTATTCGGTGGCCTTTACCGGCCCGCGGTTGTCCTGCGGCTGCCCGAGCACGTCCATGATGCGCCCGAGGGTACCGGCACCGACCGGGACCGAGATCGGCGCGCCGGTCGCGGTGACCGCGAGCCCGCGCTTCAGGCCCTCGGATGCGCCCATGGCGATGGTGCGCACCACGCCGTCCCCCAGCTGCTGCTGGACCTCGAGCGTCAGCTCGACATCCTTGAGTCGCAGTGCCTCGTAGACGTGCGGGATCGATTCGCGCGGAAACTCGACGTCGATGACGGCGCCGATGATCTGGGTAATGTGTCCCTCAGCGGGAGTGGCCATGGTGTCGTTCCTCAAACCGCAGCCGCACCACCCACGATCTCCGAAAGTTCCTTCGTGATCGTGGCCTGGCGGGCCTTGTTGTAGATCAGTTGCAACTCTTGAATCAGCTTGCCGGCGTTGTCCGTGGCCGCCTTCATGGCGACCATACGCGCGGCCATCTCGGAGGCGACGTTCTCGACCGCACCGCGGTAGACCTGCGATTCGATGTAGCGCATGAGCAGCCCATCGAGGATGCCGGCGGCATCGGGTTCGTAGATGTAGTCCCAGTGCTGCTGCAGTCCCTCGGTGTCGATCGGCTCGATCGGCAGCAGCTGCAGCACGACCGGCGTCTGCGTCATGGTGTTATCGAAGCGCGAAGCCACGCCGAACAGCCGGTCGATCCGGCCCTCGCTAAAGGCGTCCAGCATCACCTTGACCGGGCCGATGAGGTCCTTCACGTGCGGCGTATCACCCAGCCTCGGCAGGCTCGCGAGCATCGGCAGCGGCAGCCGTTTGAAGAAATTGACCCCCTTGGCGCCAAGCACGCACAGGCTCACCTCGGCGCCCTTGTCCTGCCACTCGCGGATGAGCTGCAGCGCCCGCCTGAAGACGTTGGCGTTGAGCCCCCCGGCCAGCCCGCGGTCGCTGGAAAAGATGATGATACCGACCGCCTTGGTCTCGCGCGTGGCGAGCAACGGATGCCGATAGTCGGGATTGGCCTGCGTCAGGTGCCCGATGACGTTGCGCATCTTGATCGCGTAAGGACGCGCGAGGCGCATGCGCTCCTGCGCGCGGCGCATCTTGCTCGTGGCCACCATCTGCATCGCCTTGGTGATCTTCTGAGTGCTCTTCACACTCGCGATCTTGGAGCGTATTTCCTTGGTGCCTGGCATATCGTGTGATCCGCCTCTTCAGGCCTCAGTAGGAGCCGGTAGCCAGGAAGTCCTCGACGCACTTCTTCATGAGCGCCTCGTGCTCCTTGGACAATTTCGGCGTCGCGTTGATGCCATCGAGCATGGCCTTGTAATTTGCGTGCGCGAAGGCCTGCAGCGCGGCCTCGAACGCCACGATGCTCTTCAGCTCCACCTTGTCCATGTAGCCGTTGTTGACCGCGAAGATCGACAGCGCCATCTCCGCCACCGACATCGGCGCGTACTGCTTCTGCTTCATCATCTCGGTAACGCGCTGGCCGCGCTCGAGCTGGCGGCGGGTCGCCTCATCCAGATCGGAGGCGAACTGCGAGAACGCCGCGAGCTCGCGGTACTGCGCGAGTGCCAAGCGGATGCCGCCGCCGAGCTTCTTGATGATGTCGGTCTGCGCGGCGCCGCCGACGCGCGACACCGAGATGCCCGCGTTCATGGCCGGACGGATGCCGGCGTTGAACAGGTCGCTCTCGAGGAAGATCTGCCCGTCGGTAATCGAGATGACGTTGGTGGGCACGAACGCGGTCACGTCACCCGCCTGGGTCTCGATGATGGGCAGTCCCGTGAGCGAGCCGGTCTTGCCGGTGACCTTGCCCTGGCTGACCAGCGCCACGTATTCCTCGTTGACGCGTGCGCTGCGCTCGAGCAGGCGCGAGTGCAGATAGAACACATCACCCGGAAACGCCTCGCGTCCCGGCGGACGGCGCAGCAGCAGCGAGATCTGGCGGTAGGCGACGGCCTGCTTGGAGAGGTCGTCATAGATAATGAGCGCATCCTCGCCGTTGTCCATGAAGTACTCGCCCATGGTGACGCCCGAGTAGGCGGCGATGTACTGCAGGGCGGGTGCCACGGAAGCCGAGGCCGCCACCACGATGGTGTGCGCCAGGGCGCCGTGTTCCTCGAGCTTGCGCACCACGTTGGCAATGGTCGACTGCTTCTGGCCGATCGCGACGTAGACGCACTTAATGCCCGAGGACTTCTGGTTGATGATCGTGTCGACCGCCAGCGCGGTCTTGCCGGTCTGGCGATCGCCGATGATGAGCTCGCGCTGGCCGCGCCCGATCGGCACCATGGAGTCGATCGCCTTGTAGCCGGTCTGCAGCGGCTGGCTCACGGACTGGCGGTAGATGACGCCGGGTGCCACGCGCTCGATCGGGGCGGTGCGGGTCGCCTTGATGGGGCCCTTGCCATCGATGGGTGCACCGAGGGCGTCCACCACACGGCCGAGGAGCTCCGGACCCACCGGTACCTCGAGGATGCGTCCCGTGGTCTTCACGGTGTCGCCCTCGCTCAGGTGCTTGTACTCGCCGAGGACGACCGCGCCCACCGAGTCCTGCTCGAGGTTCAGCGCGAGCCCGAAGGTGTTGCCGGGGAACTCCACCATCTCGCCGTAGCACACATCGGCCAGCCCGTGGATGCGGGTGATGCCGTCGGTGACGGAGACGATCGTGCCGACGTTGCGCGCCTCGGTAACGGACTTGAAGCTCTCGATCCGTTGCTTGATCAGATCGCTGATCTCGGTTGCCTTGATGGCCATATGCGTTCTCTTTGGAAAAGCGATTCGTTGCGGTTCTAAGCGGTCAGTTCGTAGGCGATGCGTTCGAGGCGCGTGCTGAGCGAGCCGTCGATGACCAGGTCGCCCGCGCGCAGGACCGCCCCGCCGATGAGGCTGGGGTCGACCTCGCAGTGCAGGCGTATCTTGCGCTTCAGCCTCTTTTCCAGCACGGCGGTGAGCTTATTCTGTCGCGCCGCATCGAGCGCGGCGGCCGAGGTCACGGTGACATCGGCGACCCCTTGGGCTGCATCCTTCAACACCTCGAACTGCTCGCAGATCTCCGGCAGATAGGCGAGGCGGTGGTTGGCGGCGAGCGTACGCACGAAGTTCTCCCCGTGCTCACCCAGATCAGGACCGGCAATGCCGATGACTAGATCGGCGAGTTCCGTCGCCGTTACCCGCGGATTGTCCAGCAGCCCCCCGACACGCGGGTCCTGCGCCACCTGGGCGGCGACCCTGAGCGCCTGCGACCACGGGCCGAGGCGATCCTCGCCTTGGGCCTGGGCGAAGGCCGCGCGCGCATAGGGTCGCGCCACCGTGAGCTTGTCCGCCATTGACCTCTACGTCCCTTTAAATCTGCGTGGCGAGCTGGTCGAGCAGATCGGCGTGTGCGCGCGCATCGATCTCGCGTCCGAGGAGCTTCGAGGCGGCGCCGACGGCGATGCCAGCGACTTCGCGCCGCAGGCCCTCGCGCGCCTGGCTCGTATCGAGCTCGATCTGCTGGTGAGCCGCAGCCACGAGGCGCGCACCCTCGGTGTTGGCTGTGCCCTTGGCCGCCTCGACGATCTCATTGGCGCGCTGATGCGCCTGGTCGATGATCTGGTTGGCCCGCTCGCGCGCCTCGCGAATGATCACATCCGCGTTGCCACGCGCCTCCGCCAGCGCCCGCTCGCCCTTCTCGCCCGCGGCCAATCCCTGCGCAATCTTCTGGGCGCGCTCATCCATCGCCTTGAGGATGGGCGGCCAGATCCACTTCATGGTGATGAAGATGAGCATGGCAAACACGATCATCTGCACGATGAGCGTGAGATTGATGTTCACGGTCCTATCTCCTGCCTCGAGCCATCACGCCTGCAGCGTGAATCAGTGGGCGGCCTGCAGCGCGCTCACGAACGGATTGGCGAAGGTGAAGAACAGCGCAAAGCCGATGCCGATCATGGCCACCGCGTCCAGCAGTCCTGCCACCAAGAACATCTGCACGCGCAGGGTCGGCAGCAGTTCCGGCTGGCGCGCCGAGCCTTCGATAAAGCGGCCGCCGAGAATGCCGAAGCCGATGGCGGTGCCGAGCGCTCCCATGCCGAAGATGATGCCGACGGCCAGCACAGTCATGGCCTGGATGTGTGCAATGTTTTCCATTCAATCTCTCCTCGAAACAATCCAAGTAAAAAATGGAGGCGCCAACTTCGCTAATCAATGGTGCTCGTTAGCCATCGCCAGGTAGACGATCGTCAGCACCATGAATATGAAGGCTTGGAGCACAATAATCAGAACGTGAAAGATCGCCCACGCCAGCCCGAAAATCAGTTGCGCGACGATTCCGAGCCACCCCCCCACCGTGGTGAGGGATTGCAGGCCGGGTAAGGTCAGGGCCGCGAGCAGCAGGAAAATCATCTCGCCGGCATACAGGTTTCCGTACAGACGCAGCGACAGCGAGATCGGGCGGGCCAGAAACGTCACCGATTCCAGGATTAAATTCGCGGGAACTAACAGCGCCTGCACGAACCAGTTCTTGGACTGGAAAGGCTGCAGTGTGAGCTCCCCGACGAAGCCGCCGAGGCCCTTCATTTTGATGCTGTAGAAGATGATGAGCGCAAATACGGTCAGGGATAAGGCAAAGGTCGCGTTCAGGTCGGTGCTGGGTACGACCTTCAGATGCTCCAACCCGGCACCGCGGGCGGCCAGGGGCAGCAGATCGACGGGCACCAGATCCATGAAATTGAACAGGAAGATCCAGCAGAAAATAGTGAGCGCGAGCGGCGCGATCAGGCGGCTGGTGCCGTGAAAGGTATCGCTCACCTGCCTGTCGACGAAACCGACGATCATTTCCACGAAGTTCTGCGTCTTGCCGGGCACGCCCGAGGTCACCTTGCGGGCGACCAGCCAGAACAGCGCGAGGAATACCAGCGCCAGCGCCACCGAGAAAAACACGGTATCGTAGTTGACCACCGAGAAGTCGACGATGCCGTGCGGCACCTTGTTCGACAGGAAGGCCTGGTGATGCAGGATGTACTCGGTTGCGCCGGGCGTCTGTTCTGCTGCTGCCATGCCAGTTACCGATCCGTCCGTTACGTGCCGCGGCGCGCGCCGCCGAAGGTCGGCAGCGCCACCGCGAGCGCGATCCAATACACCAGGAACGTCGCGGCGAAGGCGACAAACATCGCCAGGGGCGCCACGTTCACCCACTTCAACGTCATCACAAACAGCGCGATCACCACGACGACCTTGACAGCCTCGCCCAGGTAGAACGTGCCCAGCACGCGCTGCGGCTCCATGGCCTTCCCGCCTCCGAAGACAAGTCCCGCCATGACAAGGCTCCCGAGCGTGGCGATGCCGCCGCCCACAAGCGCCGAAAGCGCCGCGCGCCGATCGGCGAGCCCGAAGGCACACAGCGCTGCCGTTATGGCAACCGCCGCCTGTGCCAGCACGACGCCGAAGGCCAGCCGCCGCGCATGGGGCAGATCGATCGCCAGCACCTTATATAGGTCCCTGCAGAGGGGGCTCAAAACAGCCCTTGGTTCTCGCGCGCGAGCTCCAGCGCGAGTGGCTACATTAATTCGGCTGTTCAGACACTTACGTGCCGACGGCGAAAAAGCCGCGGGATTATAGAGACCGCCCGCGCGCGCGTCCACAGCGCACGCGTAGGCACTTTTACCTACTGGATATGGGCCAGGATGCCGTCGAGTTCGTCGAGGCTGTTGTAGCTGACGACGAGCTTTCCCCGACCCCCGCTGCCTTGCTGGATCGCGACCCTTGCGCCGAGCTTCTCGGCCAGGTCCTGCTGCAGGCGCTCCACGTTGGGGTCGACCGCGGTGAGGCGCTGCGGCGAGGCCCCCGTGGCCGGGGCCTGCAGGCGGCGCACCAGCGCCTCGGTCTCGCGCACCGAGAGGCCCTTCTTGGCCACCAGGGCGGCGACCTCGGTCTGCCTGCGGCGCTGTTCGAGCGCGAGCAGCGCCCGGGCATGCCCCATCTCCAGCTGCCGGCTCTCCAGCAACTCGCACACTTCTGGTGCAAGCTCGAGCAGCCGCAGGAGGTTGCTCACGCCGGCGCGCGAGCGGCCGACGGCGTCGGCCGCCTGCTGGTGGGTGAGGCCAAACTCGCTGATCAGCCGCTCGAGCGCCCGCGCTTCCTCGAGCGGATTCAGGTTCTCGCGCTGGATGTTCTCGATGAGGGCCATGGCGATGGCTGCCTCATCGGGCACGTGGCGGATGACCGCCGGGATCGCACTCAATCCGGCCATCTGCGCGGCGCGCCAGCGCCGCTCGCCGGCAATGATCTCGTAGCGCTGCGACACGCCATCGCCGGGGGTGTGGATCGGCCGCACCACGATCGGCTGCACCACGCCCTGCGCCCTGATCGAGTCGGCGAGCTCGGCGAGGGTCTCCGCGCGCATGTCCATGCGCGGCTGGTAGCGACCGCGCTGCAGCAGATCAAGTGGCAGCTGGGCAAGTTCCTCGCCCAGGGGTGCCGCGTGAGGGGCCTCCGCGGAGGGCGGCGGCACCATGACCGGTCGCGACTGGCCCAGCAGGTCCGCAAGGCCGCGACCGAGGGTTGGCTTGCGCATCGTCAGTGGTCCTTCACCAGGGTGCTCCCGGCACCCGTCTCGGCGCCCGGTGTGGCGGGCAATGGCGTGGCGTAGGCGTCGCCCGTCCCATGACCGTTCGTCGCGGCGGCTGCGCCGGCGAGCGCCGGCGGCGGCGGGCGCACGTTGCTGCCGTGATCGGCGACCTCCTCGCGGCGGATCATCTCGCCCGCGAGCGCCAGGTAGGCGAGCGCGCCGCGCGACTCCTTGTCATGAAACAGCGCCGGCTTGCCGAAGGAGGGCGCCTCGGCGAGGCGGATGTTGCGCGGGATCACGGTGCGGAACACGGTGTCACCGAAGTGCGCCAGCAGCTGGTTGCTCACCTCGTTGGCGAGGTTATTGCGCGGGTCGTACATGGTGCGCAGGAGGCCTTCGATGCACAGCTGCGGGTTGGCGGCGACGCGGATCTGCTCCACGGTATTGAGCAGCGCCGAGAGGCCCTCGAGCGCGTAGTACTCGCACTGCATCGGGATCAGCACGCTGTCGGCGGCCACCAGCGCGTTCACGGTCAGCATGTTCAGCGCCGGCGGACAATCGATGAGGATCACGTCGAAGTCTTCGCGCTTGGGCTGCAGCGCGTGCCGCAGCTTGGTCTCGCGCGCGATCGGCAGCGACAGCAGGCGCACCTCCGCGGCGGTGAGGTCCTGGTTCGTGGGCAGCAGCATGAAGCCGCTCTGCTCGACCGGCACCAGGGCATCCGCCAGCAGCGCTTCCCCGAGCAGCACCTCGCAGGCGCTGGCATTGAGCTGCGACTTGTCGATGCCACAGCCCATCGTGGCGTTGCCCTGGGGATCCAGGTCGATGAGCAGTACGCGCCGGCGGGTGGCGGCCAGTGAAGCCGCCAGATTGACCGCGGTGGTGGTCTTGCCGACGCCGCCCTTCTGGTTCGCGATGGCGATGACGCGCTTCATGGGCGACAGTGTACTGCACTGCGCCGCGCGCGCCGCGCTTCCCGCCAAGCCTTTTGCGCTGTCCGCTTTAGGCGACGAGGCGGTCGCTGTGGCGGCCGAGGCGCTCGCGCGCCATCTGGTCCGCGATGGCATTGGTGGTGCGGTTTTCGCGCCGGGCCCGCTCGAAGATCTCCGTGAGGCGTACCGGGATCGCGTGGATGTCCGCGATCACCTGCTCCTCGGTGGCCCCGCCCCGGTACTCACGCGCGACGCTGATGATGCCGCCGGCATTGATGACGTAGTCCGGAACGTAGAGGATGCCGGCGGCGGGCAAGCCCTGGCCGTCCTGGCCCTGGGCCAGCTGGTTATTGGCCGCCCCGGCGACGATGCGCGCGCGCAACCGCGGGATCGACTGCGTGGTGAGTACCGCCCCGAGCGCGCAGGGGGCGAGCACGTCGACATCCTCGAACAGGATTTCCTCGACCGGCACCGCATGCGCCCGGAACTCCTCGCACACGCGTTGCAGCGCGGCGGGCCGCACGTCCGCGGCACTTAGGCGGGCACCGGCGGCCGCGAGCAGACCGCACAGGTGATAGCCCACGCCGCCCACGCCCTGCACGGCCACTGAGACGCCCGCGAGGTCGCTGCGCCCCAGACGAAACTTCACCGCCGCCTTGATGCCCAGGAACACCCCCAGGGCGGTCTTCGGCCCCGGATCGCCACCGGCCTCGCCGGGCGCGCGGCCAAGCCCGGCGACATAGCGCGTCACGCGCGCCACCTGTGCCATGTCCGCAGTGGTGGTGCCGACGTCCTCGGCGGTCACGTAGCGGCCGCCGAGGTTCTCGACGAACCGGCCAAACGCTTCGAACAGTTCCGGGGTCTTGCGGCGCGACTCGCCGATGATCACCGCCTTGCCGCCGCCGAGCGCCAGGCCCGCCATGGCGTTCTTGTAGCTCATGCCGCGCGCGAGCCGCAGGACATCCGCGACCGCCTCGGCGGTGGTCGCGTAGGACCACAGGCGGCAGCCGCCGGCGGCCGGACCGAGCGCGGTGGAATGGATGGCAATGATGGCGCGCAGCCCCGTGCGCGCGTCATGACCGAAGACGACCTGCTCGTGGCCGTCAAACTCGCGCATGTCGAAGATTTCCATGAAGGCGCCTCGGGCCCTGGCAGGGGGGCCGCCGGGAAGTTTGATAAAGCAGCCTACCCCCGGCATCGTGCAAAAAACGTCACAAAAGTTGCGATATAGGCTTCTGAGGTGGAATATAAATCTCATTTATATGGCAAATAATGGAATAAACATTGCAACCTGATCTGGACCGAACCGACCTGCGCATCCTGGGACTGCTGCAGGAGCACGGAAACCTCTCCGCCGCCGAAGTCGCCGAGCGGCTGAGCCTCACGACCTCGACCTGCTGGCGTCGGGTGAGCCGGCTCGAGGAGAGCGGCGTGATCCGCAGGCGCGTGGCGCTGCTCGACCGCGAGAAGCTCGGCCTCGCCGTCACCGTGTTCTCGCACGTAAAGGTGGCCGGTCACGGCCGCGATGCGCTGCTGCGCTTCGAGCAGGCGGTCCGGGCGCACCCGGAGATCCTTGAGTGCTACACCCTCATGGGGGAGACGGATTTCCTGCTGCGCATCGCCTGCCGCGACATCAAGGCCTACGAGGCCTTCTTCCTCGACCATCTCTCGCGCTTCCCGGGCGTGCAGTCCGTGAACTCCTCGATCGCGCTCGCGGTCATCAAGGAGACCACGGCGCTGCCGCTGGAACTGGCGTAAGCGCACAGAGCCGCCAGGCCGCGCACCGATGGTCTTTGACATACAGACATATGATTCGTATGCTTTGACGCATGAGAACCACCGTACGCTTGGACGAAGCCCTTCTCGAGCGTGCCCGGGAAGAGGCGACCCGCCGCAAAACCACGCTCACCGCGCTAATTGAGCAGGGCTTGGAACTCGTGCTCCGGCGGCCCCTGAAGCGCAGCGTTCGCCCGCGCGTGGCGCTGCCTGAGTGCCGAACTGGCGGCGGAACGCTGCCGGGCGTGGATCTCAACGACAGTGCCAGTCTGTTGGACCGAATGGACGACCGCGATTGATCCTCCCGGACGTCAATGTCCTCATCTACGCGTTTCGCAGCGACTCCGAAGAGCACCGGGAATACAAGGAGTGGCTCGAGTCGGTGATCAATGGTTCCGCCGCGTACGGGATCTCACCGCAAGTACTCGCAGGCGTGGTACGAATCTGTACGCACCCGCGGATCTTTGCGCGGCCGAGTCCGCACTCTGACGCGTTTGCGTTCTGCCGCGTACTGCTGGAACAACCGAATGCGACGGTCACGACGCCCGGTGACCGGCACTGGTCGATATTTGAGGACCTGTGTCGCGCCGCAAAAGCGGCCGGCAACCTCGTACAGGGTGCGTGGTTCGCCGCCCTCGCCCTGGAGTCGGGCTGCGACTGGATCACGACGGACCGCGATTACGCTCGCTTCCCCGGGCTTACGTGGCGCGTCCCCTTCTGAGGCGAACTGGGCCGCCGCCGAGGCTTGCGCGTCCGTGACTCGAGTGCTGGCAACGCACGCACGACGCCGAGCGTTATCGCGCCAGCGCAAGCACGCAGCGCGCGGCATCCAGGCCGGGGATTTGCAGTTGGCGCGACGCGGTGACGCGCCAGCCGGCCGGCAGCTCCGCGAGTTCGGCCTCCGGCCAGCGGCCCTTCATGGCGAGCACGCGCGTGTCCGGGCCGCACAGCGGTGCCACGGTGCGCAGCATCTGCGGCAGCGCCGCGAACGCGCGTGTCACCACCGTATCGAAGGGGGTCTCGGGCCGCAGCGCCTCGGCGCGCGCGTGCACGGCGCTCACGTTGCGCAAGCCGAGCTGTTGCACGGCGTGCAGCACAAAGCGGATTTTCTTCTGGCTCGAGTCGATGAGCGTGAACTGCCGCGCGGGATTGACCACGGCGAGCGGCAGGCCCGGAAAGCCGGCCCCGGTGCCCACGTCCGCGATGCGGGTGCCGTGCAGATCGGTGTGGATGGCCAGGCTGTCGAGCAGGTGGCGGGTGAGCATCTCCTCGGGCGCCGTGATGGCGGTAAGGTTGTAGGAGCGGTTCCAGAGCGCCAGTTGCGCAGTGAGAGTCAGCAGCTGCTGCGCACCTTCAGGGCTCAAGGGCACCCCCAGGGTCGCGGCAGCGCGGATCAGGCGTTCGGCGGAACTCAACTCAGGGCTCCTCGGGCGCGGCGCGCGCCGATCGATCATACTTTGCCGACGATGAGACTGCTCCTGGTCGAGGATGACCCGATGATCGGGGAGGCCATCCGCGCGGGACTGAAGCGCGATGGCTTCGCCGTCGACTGGGTGCGCGATGCGCGCGCGGCGGAAGCGGTCCTGAGCACCGAACCCTTCGAGCTCATGCTGCTCGACCTGGGTCTGCCGGGGCGCGACGGCCTGACACTCCTCAAGGCGCAGCGCGAGCGCGGACTCGCGCTCCCGGTCCTCATCATCACCGCGCGCGATGCGGTCTCCGACCGCGTGCAGGGCCTGGATGCGGGCGCGGATGACTACCTCATCAAGCCCTTCGACCTCGAGGAGCTCGCGGCGCGCATCCGCGCACTGCTGCGGCGGCGCGCCGGGCGCACGGCCTCAAGTCTCGAACACCTCGGGGTGACGCTCGATCCGGCCGCGCACGAGGTGCGGCGCGCGGGCACCGAGGTGGCGCTCTCGCCGCGCGAGTTCGCGCTGCTGCAGGTGCTCATGGAGCGCCCGGGCACCATCTTGTCCCGCGCGCAGCTCGAGGAGCGCCTCTACGGCTGGGGCGAGGAGGTGGAAAGCAACGCGGTCGAAGTGCACATCCACGGGCTTCGCAAGAAGCTCGGGGCCGACTTCATCCTGACGGTGCGCGGCGTCGGCTATCGGCTGCGCCCGCCCCCATGAGCTCGCTGCGCGCGCGACTGCTCGGGTGGTTGCTCGGCGGCGTGCTCGCCGTCGGTGCGCTCGGTGGCTTCATCGTCTACCACAACGCACTGCGCGAGGCCGACGCCTTCTTCGACTATCACCTGCGCCAGACGGCCCTCGTGCTGCGCGATGAGCCGGTCGGCTACCAGCTCGCGCCGCGCATCGCTGCGCCCGATCCGGGCTATGACTTCGTCGTGCAGGTGTGGTCGCTCGACGGGGTGCGCGTGTACCTGTCGCGACCGCACGCCTCGCTCCCGCAGGTCACCACGCTCGGCTTCTCCACGGTGGGCAGCGCCGAAGGGCGCTGGCGGGTGTTCGGCGTGCAGGCCGAAACGCGCGTCATCCAGGTGGCGCAGCCGATGGCCGTGCGCCAGCAGCGCGCCGCGGAACTCGCGTATCAGACCCTCAAGCCCTTCGCACTGCTGCTGCCGGCGCTGGCGCTGCTCATCTGGTTCGCCGTCGGCCAGGCGCTGAAACCGCTGCAACGGCTCACCGCACTGGTGAAGGCGCGGCGCATCGAGTCGCTCGAGGCCCTGCCGGCCGAACCGCTGCCCGATGAGGTGCAGCCGCTCGTGCGCGCGCTCAACGAGCTGCTCGGGCGGCTGCGCAGCGCGCTCGGACGCGAGCGCGCCTTCATGGCCGACGCCGCGCACGAGCTGCGCACGCCCCTCACCGCGCTGCACCTGCAGATGGGCATGCTGGCCGGCGCGAAGAGCGAGAGCGAGCGCCTCGCGGCCATGGAGACGCTGTCGGCGGGTGTGCAGCGCGCCATCCGCCTCATCGAGCAGATACTCTCGCTCGCGCGCCAGGAGCCGCGCGCGGCACGCCCGCACGCCCCGGTGCGCCTGGATGAGCTCGCGCGCGCCGTGGTGGGCGAGCTCGTGCCGCTGGCGGACCTGCGGCACATCGACCTGGGGATCGCCGCCGCGCACCCCGTGAGCGTCACGGGCGATGCGGACGCGCTGCACACGCTGCTGCGCAACTTGGTGGACAACGCCGTGCGCTACAGCGGCGACGGCGGCCGCGTCGATGTCGCGGTCGAGGCGCTGCCGGCGCCGGTCGGCATGGCGCGCGTGACGGTGAGCGATGACGGGCCGGGGATCGACGCGGCCGAGCACGCGCGCGTCTTCGACCGCTTCTACCGGCGCCCGGGCACGACGCAACCCGGCAGCGGGCTGGGTCTGGCGATCGTCAAGACGATTGCCGCGGCGCATGGCGCGACCGTGCAGCTCGGCGCCGGGCTCGGGGGGCGGGGCCTGGCGGTCGCGGTCAGCTTTCCGCCGGCGGGCTAACCGCGCAGTTCAGTGTTTGAGCTTCTCCAGGAAGCTCGCCGCCACCTCCAGGTACGCGTCGCGATCGCTGCGGCGGCCGAAGTTGTGGCCTTCATCGTGGGCGCTGAGATACCAGACCTCCCCGCCCGCGCTGCGGATGCGCCACACCATCGCGTCGGACTCGGAGGAAGGCACCTTGGGATCGTTGAGCCCGGCGACCACCAGCAGTGGCTTCTTCAGGCGCGTGGCGTTGGTCAGCGGCGAGATGCGCTCGAGAAAGACCCGCATATGCAGGTCGCGCTCATCACCATACTCGGCGCGGCGCAGCTCGCGCCGGTACGGGGAGGTGTTGTGCAGGAAGCTGACGAAGTCACTGATGCCGGCGACGTCGATACCGCCGCGCAGGCGCTCGCCGTAACTGATGAGCGCGGCCAGCGTCATGTAGCCGCCGTAGGAGCCGCCCAGCACGGCCACGTGATCACGGTCGAGCCCCGGCTGCACGCCGATCCACACCAGGAGCGAACCGATGTCGCGCACGGCGTCCTCGCGCAGCTCGCCGTTGTCGAGGGCGAGGAAGCTCTTGCCGTAACCCTGGGAGCCGCGCACGTTGGGCTCGATCACGACGTAGCCCTCCTCGTTGACCAGGAACTGCACGAACGGATCCCAGTCGGGCCGCGCCTGCGACTCCGGGCCGCCGTGGATGCTGATGAGTACCGGCGATGTGCCCTTCGGCTGCGCCGGGCGATACACCCAGGCCGACAGCATCCGCGGATGCCCGTTGACGCGGTCCCAGGTGGGGAACTTCACCAGCTCCGGAGTGACGAGCTTGGCCGGATCCAGGGGTCCGACCTCGCTGCGCGTCCAGCGCTGGATCTTGCCCTGCGCGAGGTCGAACACGTAGGTGTCGATCGGGCTGGTCGGCGACTCCGCCGACATGGCGAGCTTGGTGCCGGTGGGATCGAAACGCACGTTACCGATGTGGCCCTCGGGCAGGCCCGGGGCGGCGAGCTCGAACTTCGCCTGCAGGTCGAGCACTGACAGGCGGCTGCGGCCGTCCTCGTTGAGCACGTAGGCGAGGTAGCGCCCGTCGGGGCTGACGTCGAAATCCTCGACATCCCAGAGCAGCTCGGGGGTCACGCGGCGGCTCACATGCGTGAACGGGTCCTTGAATTTGACGGCGGCGAACTCGCCATCCTCGTCGGTGAGCACGTACACCCCACGCCCGTCGGGGCCGAACTTGGCGCGGCGGATGCCCCCGGCCACTGGCTTGCTCTCGAGCGGCATCAGCGCGCCGCTGGTGGTGTCGGCCAGATACAGCGCGCTCTCGGTGGCCAGGAAGTAGCGCCACACGAGGAGCTTGGAGTCATCGGCCGACCAGTCGAGCGGATACCAGGTGTCCTGCTTGCCCCCGACCAGGAGCTGCGGCGCCGCGGTCGAGCTCACGTCGGAAACGTAGACATCGTAGCTCAGCGTGTCGCGGTCGTTGCCGTAGAAGGCGACGCGCTTGCCGTCATGGGCCCAAACCGGGCTGCCGTGGATGAAGTCGCCGCTCGTGAGCTGGCGCACTTCGCCCTTGGGGGAGCGGTAGAAGATCTGAAAGTCGTCCTCGCCGGAGTGATCCTTCCAGAAGATGAGGCCGTCGCCCTGCTTGGCGCCCCGCGCCCACTCGATCGGATCGTTGTAAAAGGTCAGCTGCTCACGCGCGCCGCCCGCGGCGGCCACGCGGTGCAGCTGCTCGGTCTCGCCAAAGCGCGTCTTCACGAGCACGCTCCCGTCGGCCATCCAGTCGAGGAAGGTGGCACCGCGCGATTGCAGGTAGGGCTGCAGGCGCGCGGCGAGGGCCGGGTCGATCGGCGGGATGTCCTCGTAGATGAGTGCGCCGCTTTCGCGGTGCGTCGGTGCCGGCGGTGCCTGCGCCAGCGCGGCCTGTAACACACACAGCGCCGCAACGGCGGCGCCCCACGCCGCGTGCAGCGGCGCCTGGTGCTTCGCGAGAGTCATGTGGCGCACCCTAGCGTACGGGTTACGATGTGTCATCCGTGAGCCCGCAACCCCAAGAAGCCTGACGTGGCCGGCCGCCCCGTCGAACCGCGCCTCTACCGCCATCCGCACGGCATCACCGCCGTGGATGCCGAGTACCTGTATCCGGGGCACGCGGCGGTGCACCTGATCAGCGATAACGGCCGCGCCGCGTTCGTCGACGTCGGCACGAACTTTTCCGTGCCGTACCTGCTGGCGGCGCTCGATGCCCTCGGCATCGAGCGCACCGCGGTCGATTATCTCTTCCTCACGCACGTGCACCTGGACCACGTCGGTGGCGCCGGCGCCCTGCTCAGGGAACTGCCCCAGGCGCGCGCCCTGCTGCATCCGCGCGGCGCGCCGCACGTGATCGACCCGCAGAAACTCATCGCCGGCTCCAAGCTCGTGTACGGCGAGGAACGCTTCGCGCGCCTGTACGGGGAACTCGTGCCCGTGCCGGCGGCGCGCGTGCACCAGGTGCAGGACGGCGAGCGCGTCACGCTCGGCGCGCGCTCCCTCGAGCTGATCCATACCCCCGGGCATGCCCTGCATCACTACGCCGTCGTCGATGCGGCGCACGCCAGCATCTTCCCGGGGGATACGTTCGGCATCTCCTACCGCGCGCTCGATACTGCGCAGGGTGCCTTCATCTTTCCGACCACGACGCCCCCGCAGTTCGATCCGCAGCAGCTCGTGGCCTCCATCGAGCGCATGCTGAGCTACCGCCCCGAGTCGATGTACCTCATGCACTTCAGCCGCGTCACCGACGTGGCACGGCTGGGCGCCTCCCTCAAGCTGCAGGTGCCCGCGCTCGCCGCGCTGGCGCGCGCGCATGCGCAGGACGCCGATGCGGCCGCCGGCATCCGCGCCGCCATGTGGCAGCAGTGGCTCGCCGCGGCGCGCGCGCACGGCTGCCCGCAGACTGACGCGCAGCTCGCCGAGCTGCTCGCCGGTGATCTTGATCTGAATACCCAGGGTCTGGTGGTATGGCTGCAACGGGAGCAACGCGCATGAACGACAAGTTCCGGGCCTACCGCATTCATTCGGAGGGCGGGCGCATCGGCGGCCGCTTTGAGGACATCGGCCTCGAGCAGCTTTCCCCGGGCGACGTCGTCATCCGCGTGAGCCACTCCGGCATCAATTACAAGGACGCCCTCGCCGCCACCGGCGCGGGCAAGATCCTGCGCCGCTACCCGCTCGTCGGCGGCATCGACCTCGCGGGTATCGTCGAGTCTTCCGCCGATCCGCGCTTCCACGCCGGCGATGAGGTGCTGGTCACCGGGTGCGCGCTCTCCGAGACCCACGACGGCGGCTACGCGGAAGTGGCGCGCGTCAACGCCGACTGGGTCATCCCGCTCCCTCCCGGCATGAATGCCTTCGACGTCATGGCACTCGGCACCGCCGGCTTCACGGCCGCCCTTGCCATCCATCGCATGGAGCAGAACGGGCAGTCCCCACAGGGGGGGCCGATCGTGGTCACCGGCGCCTCCGGCGGCGTTGGCAGCCTCGCCATCGACATGCTCGCGCGCCGCGGCTACCGGGTCATCGCCGTCAGCGGCAAGCCGGGGGCGGCGGCGTATCTGAAGGAGCTGGGCGCCCACGAAGTACTCAGCCGCCAGGAACTCGACTTGGGCAGCCGGGCGCTGGAGACCGCGCGTTTCGGGGGCGCGATCGACAACCTGGGCGGCGAGATCCTCACCTGGCTCACGCGCACGGTGGACTTCTGGGGCAACATCGCCAGCATCGGGCTGGCCGCAGGTCCCGAGCTCAAGACCACGGTGATGCCCTTCATCCTGCGGGGTGTCAGCCTGATCGGGATCAACTCCTCGGCGACGCCGCGGGAGTGGCGGCTGAAGGTGTGGGAACGCATCGGCACGGACCTGCGGCCGCGGCACCTGAAGCAGATCGTGACGCGCACCATCGATTTCGCGCAGCTGCCGCAGGCTTTCCCGGCCTACCTCGACGGCTCGGTCACCGGGCGCACGGTGGTGCGCATCCGCTGAACGGACTAGCGGCGCCGCGGCAACCTACCGGCGGGTAAGAGCGCGCGCGCCACGGTCGGCGCGTATAGAATGCGGGCTCCCCTGCTCCGGAAGGTCTCCAGATGTCGGAAGTGCAAACCGCCGGCGCGCGGTTGCGGGCCGCGGTCGATGCCGAACGCCCGCTGCAGGTCGTGGGCGCAATCAATGCCTACGCGGCGCTCCTCGCCCAGCAGGCGGGCTTCAAGGCGCTGTACCTGTCCGGGGCGGGCGTCGCCAACGCCTCCTTCGGCCTGCCGGACCTGGGGATGACCGCGCTGAATGACGTCTGCGAGGACGTGCGCCGCATCAGCGGCGCCTGCGAGCTGCCCCTGCTGGTGGATGCCGACACCGGTTGGGGCGCGGCCTTCAACATCGCCCGCACCACGCGTGAGCTCATCCGCGCCGGCGCCGCCGGCATGCACCTCGAGGATCAGGTGTCAGCCAAGCGCTGCGGCCACCGGCCCGGCAAGG
The DNA here is from genome assembly GCA_963806375.1 of uncultured Pseudomonadota bacterium. Lineage (GTDB taxonomy): Bacteria > Pseudomonadota > Gammaproteobacteria > Steroidobacterales > Steroidobacteraceae > 13-2-20CM-66-19. Next base: position 1,415,031 of record CAWDXW010000003.1, on the reverse strand, counting down.
CGCTGGTGTCCGCCGCCGAGATGTCCGATCGCATCAAGGCCGCGGTCGACGGGCGCACCGATGCGCAGTTCGTCATCATGGCGCGCACCGATGCGCACGCGGTCGAGGGGCAGTCCGCCGCGCTCGAGCGCGCCGCCGCCTACGTCGAGGCGGGCGCCGACATGCTGTTCGCCGAGGCGCTCAAGACACTGGACGAATACCGCGCCTTCGCGGCGCGCGTGCCCGTGCCGGTGCTCGCCAACATCACCGAGTTCGGGCAGACCCCGCTGTTCAGCCGCGAGGAACTGGGCGCGGCGGGGGTGCGGCTGGTGCTCTACCCGCTGTCCGCGTTCCGCGCTGCCGCCAAGGCGCAGGTGGTGGTGTACGAGGCGATCCGCAGGCAGGGGACGCAGCAGGCCGTGGTGCCCTACATGCAAACGCGCACCGAGCTCTACGCGGTGCTCGGCTACCACGAGTATGAAAAGAAGCTGGACGAGCTGTTCGGGAAAGACAAGCCATGAGTAAGACGAACCCGGCATTCAAGCCGAAGAAGTCGGTGGCACTCTCGGGGGTGACCGCGGGCAACACCGCGCTGTGCACCGTCGGCGTGACCGGCAATGACCTGCACTACCGCGGCTACGACATCCTGGAGATCGCGACCGTGTGCGAGTTCGAGGAGATCGCCTACCTCCTCATCCACGAGAAGCTGCCGACGCGCGCCGAACTGACCGCCTACAAGGGCAAGCTGCGGGCGCTGCGGGGACTGCCGGCCGTGGTGCGCGCGGCGCTCGAGGTGTTGCCCGCGGCCACGCACCCGATGGACGTCATGCGCACCGGCGCCTCGGTGCTCGGCTGTGCGCTGCCGGAGAAGGACGAGCACGCCGCGCCGGCGGCACGCGACCTCGCCGACCGCATGGTGGCCTCCTTCGGCTCCATGCTGTGCTACTGGTACCACTTCAGTCACTCGGGCCTGCGCGTCCAGGTCGAGACCGAGGATGACTCCGTGGGCGGGCATTTCCTGCACCTGCTGCACCGCCGCCCGCCGCCGGCTTCCTGGGTGCGCGCCATGCACACCTCCCTCGTCCTGTACGCCGAGCACGAGTTCAACGCCTCCACCTTCGCCGCGCGCGTCATCGCCGGCACCGGCGCGGACATCTACTCCTGCATCACCGGCGCGATCGGCGCACTGCGCGGACCGAAGCACGGCGGCGCCAACGAATTCGCCTTCGAGACCCAGAAGCGCTACGACAGCCCGGAAGCCGCCGCCGCGGACATTCGCGCGCGCGTCGCCCGCAAGGAGGTCATCATCGGCTTCGGCCACCCGGTGTACACGCTCGCCGACCCGCGCAACCAGGTAATCAAGGAAGTGGCGCGCGCGCTGTCCAAGGAGGCCGGCGATCCGAAGATGTTCGCGATCGCCGAGCGCATCGAAGCCGTCATGGCCGAGACCAAGAACCTGTTCGCGAACCTCGACTGGTTCTCGGCCGTCTCCTACCACATGATGGGCGTGCCGACGGCCATGTTCACGCCGCTGTTCGTGATCGCGCGCACTACCGGCTGGGCGGCGCACGTCATCGAGCAGCGCCTCGACGGCAAGATCATCCGCCCCGCGGCCAACTACGTCGGCCCGCAGAACCTCAAGTTCGTTCCCCTCGAGAAACGCAAGTAGTGTCCGCCCACGACATCAAGTCCGCGCATCGCCCGGACCCGGATGCGGTCCTCACCGCGATCGCCAGCTATGCGCGCAACGCCAAGATCGACAGCAGCGCCGCCTACGAGACGGCGCGCTACTGCCTCATGGACACGCTCGCCTGCGGCTTCCAGGCGCTCAGGTACCCGGCCTGCCGCAAGCTGCTCGGGCCGGTGGTCCCCGGGGCGGTGATGAGCGGCGGCGCGCGGGTGCCCGGGACCTCCTACGAGCTCGAGCCGGTACAGGCGGCGTTCAACATCGGCGCGATGGTGCGCTGGCTCGACTTCAACGACACCTGGCTGGCCGCCGAGTGGGGTCACCCGTCCGACAACCTCGGCGCCATCCTCGCGGTGGCCGACTACCTGGCACGCGGCGCCGTGATGCAAGGACTCGATCCGCCCACCGTGCGCGACCTGCTCACCGCGATGATCAAGGCCCACGAGATCCAGGGCGTGCTCGCGCTCGAGAACAGCTTCAACCGCGTGGGCCTCGATCATGTGCTCCTGGTACGCGTCGCCTCCACGGCCGTCATCACCAGCATGCTCTCGGGCACGCTCGAGCAGGTGGTGAACGCGGTCTCCAACGCCTGGATCGACGGCGGGGCGCTGCGCACCTACCGGCACGCGCCCAATACCGGCTCGCGCAAGAGCTGGGCGGCGGGCGATGCCACCAGCCGCGCGGTACGCCTCGCGCTCATCGCACTCACCGGCGAGATGGGCTACCCCTCGGCGCTCAGCGCCAAGACCTGGGGGTTCCAGGACGTGCTCTTCAGGGGCAAGCCGCTGGTGCTGCCGCAGCCCTTCGGCAGCTACGTCATGGAGAACGTGCTCTTCAAGATCTCCTACCCGGCCGAGTTCCATGCGCAGACCGCGGTGGAGGCGGCGATGACGCTGCATGGGCGCGTGCGCGAACGGCTCGGGGAGATCGAGCGCGTGGTGATCGAGACCCAGGAGCCCGGGGTGCGCATCATCGATAAGACCGGCCCGCTCGCCAACCCGGCCGACCGCGACCACTGCATTCAGTACATGGTCGCGATCCCGCTCATCTTCGGGCGCCTCACTGCCGAGGATTACGAGGACCAGGTGGCGGCCGATCCGCGCATCGATCAGCTGCGCGCCAAGATGCAGGTGCGCGAGAACCCGAGCTTCACGCAGGAGTACTACGCCGCCGACAAGCGCTACATCGGCAATGCCGTACAGGTGTTCTTCAAGGACGGCAGCGCGAGCGAGCGCATCGCGGTCGACTTCCCCATCGGGCATCGCCGACGCCGCGCGGAAGGCATGCCGGTGCTGGTGCAGAAGTTCCGGTCCTCGGTGGATGCGCACTTCGCACCCAAGCAGGCCGAGCGCATCAAGGCGCTGTTCGCCCGGGGAGTGCAGCTGGATGCGCTGCCGGTGAACGAGCTGATGGCGGCGCTGGTCACCAACGGTCAAAGCGCCTAGGCACAAGAAAAGGGCCGCCGCGGGGAAACACCCCGGCGGCGGCCCTGCGCTTCACTTCGAGAGCTGCGGGCGCGCCTGGGGTCAGCCGACGCGCACCGGCACAAACAGCCGGGTATCGCCGCGCTGGATCAACAGCGCGATGTGGCCCTTGGACTTCTCGACCGCGTTCTTCAGCTCCTCGGCGTTGGCCACCGGCGCGCCGTTCGCGGCCAGCACTACGTCCCCGGGCTGGATGCCCGCTTCCGCCGCCGGCCCGTTGGCGCGCTCGACCACGAGGCCGCCCTTGATGTTGCCCTGGCGCTGTTCCTCGGGGCTTAAGGGACGCACGGCGAGCCCGAGCTTGCCGCCCTGCTCATGCGTGCCGGTATTGAGCGCGGTGCGCTTGTCTTCGAGTGCGCCCAGCGTGACGCTCACCTGCCTGGAGGCGTGGTTGCGCCAGATCTCGAGGTTCACCGCCGTGCCCGGCGCGATGCCGGCCACCAACGCGGGCAGCTCGTTCGAGTCCTTGAGCGCCTGGTCGTTGAGCTTGAGGATCACGTCGCCGGGCTCCACGCCGGCCTTCTCCGCCGGTCCTCCCTTCTCGATGCTCGACACCAGCGCGCCTTGCGGCTGCGGCAGGCCGAAGGAGTCTGCCAGTCCCTGGGTCACCGGCTGGATCACGACGCCGATCTTGCCGCGCGTCACGTGGCCGGTGGTCTGCAGCTGGTTGCTGACCTGCATGGCGACATCGATCGGGATCGAGAACGAGACGCCCTGGTAGCCGCCGCTGCGGCTGTAGATCTGCGAGTTGATGCCGACGACCTCGCCCTTCATGTTGAAGAGCGGGCCGCCGGAGTTACCCGGGTTGATCGGCACGTCGGTCTGGATGAAGGGCACGTAGCCGGAGTCGAGCGTACGGCCCTTGGCGGAGACGATGCCCGCGGTGGCGCTGTTCTCGAAGCCGAACGGCGCACCGATCGCCAGCACCCACTCGCCGACCTTCAGCCCGCGCGAGTCGCCGATCTTCACCACCGGCAGGTCCTTGGCGTTGATCTTGAGGACGGCGATGTCGGACTTGGTGTCCACGCCGATCACCTTGGCCGTGTACTCACGCCGGTCGGTCATGCGCACCGTGACCTCGGTGGCCCCGTTCACCACGTGCGCGTTGGTCATGATGACGCCGTCGCTGCGGATGATGAAGCCCGAGCCCTCGCCGTGAACCGGTGCCGGGCGTCCCTGGAAGGGCTGGCCGCGGAAGAACGGTCCGAAGGGACCGTTGGGTCCAAAGGGACCGTTGGGCCCGAAGGGCGAGCCCTGCGGCCCATTGTCGTTGTCGTCGTCCCCATCGTCGCCCTGGTCGACCGCGGGGGTTGCCTTGCTGACCACCGCGATATTCACGACGGCCGGGCCGTAGCGTTGCACCATGGCGCTGAAGTCCGGCAGCTGCGCGGCCAGGTTCACGGTCGGCGCAGCCGGCGTCGGCTGCGTGGGCGTGGTGCTCGGCGTGGCGATGGCGCGGCCGGCACCGGCCACATAGAGGACGCTCACCGGGGCGGCGATGGTGGCGGCCCCCAGCAGCGCCGCGATCAGGGGCTTTTGCAGGAAATTCGGCAGGTTCATAGGCAGTCGGCTCCGTGACAAGCGCAATGCGGCCGCGAGGGCCGGTTGCCGCATACGATAGGCAGAGCGCCTTATGGCAGCCTTAAGGGCCGCCGGGCCGCGCGGAGCGTTATTCGCCGAAACGCGTGTAGGGGCGATTCTCGGTCTTGAGCCCGGGGGCGAGGGCGCTGAAGTACCTGGCGATCACGGCCATGTCCGCATCCTGCAGGTTGCCGGCAAAGCCTTTCATGATGGGGTTCTTGCGGCCGCCGCTCTTGTACTCATTCAGCGCGCGCACGATGTAGTCCGGGTGCTGTCCCGCAAGCGAGGGGTAGGTGGGCGCGATCGCCACCCCGTCCGCGCCGTGGCACGACGTGCACAGCCCGGCCGCGGCCGGCAGGCTCGCGGGCTTGTTGCCGGAGGGCGCCAGGGGCTTGCCGGCGAAGTAGGTAGCGATGTCCAGGATGTCCTGGTCCGAGAGGGTCGAGGCCTGCGAATGCATCGTCAGGTGTGCCCGGTCTCCGTCGCGGTAGCCGGTGAGAGCCGCCGCCAGATACTCCGGGTGCTGGCCCTCGAGCTTGGGCACGCTGTACATGGGGTAGGCGTTCTTGTAGCCAGCGATTCCATGACAGCCAAGGCAGGTATAGGAGAGCCGCTTGCCGTGCGCGGCATCACCGGCGGCCTGCTGGGCGAGCGCCGGAGCCGCCAACAGGCATCCGGCCAGCGCGGCGATTGCAAGGCCCGCACGTATCAAAGATCCGCGCCCGCGCCCCATTCTTTGTGCTCCCACCCCAGCCAAAACGGCCCCGAATCTTACGTTACTCGGCGCCGGGAATGCTACTTGGGCCACGCCCTGCACGGCACCTGCGCCCCGGAGCTGGCGCACGAACGGCGTCATGTGCTCGGCCGTCGCATACGCAGTCGCCACGGCAGTTGGTATCGATCTGGATGCCACTCGTGCCGGCCACCGCGCTCGGCGCAGGGTCGGGTGACTTCCGGCACTTCTCAGTCGGCGCGGTGGTGTGACCCGGCGCGGCTGCGCGTCTAAGATCGGGGCGCTGCCCAGAAGATTAAGGACACCCCAACCAGGTGATCGCACTGCTGCAACGGGTCAGTGAAGCCGAGGTCCGCGTGCAGGGGGCGGTGGCCGCCGCCATCGGCTCCGGCATCCTCGCGCTGATCGGCGTGCGCCGCGGCGACACGCCCGCTTCCGCCGAACGCCTCGCCGAGCGGCTACTCGCTTATCGCATCTTCTCGGACACCGATGGGCGCATGAACCTCTCGCTGCGCGACGTGGGCGGCGCGCTCTTGCTCGTGCCGCAGTTCACCCTTGCCGCCGACACCCACAAGGGCACCCGCGCGGGCTTCAGCACGGCCGCAGCACCGCAGGAGGCGCAGCGGCTGTTCGAGCACCTGCGTGCCTGCGCGGCGCGCGCCTATGCCCCTGTTTCCGCAGGCGTATTTGGGGCGCACATGCGGGTGCTCCTGGTCAACGACGGGCCGGTGACTTTCTGGGTTGAGAGCCCGTAAGGGCCTGCGCGCGTGACGTGGTTCGCGTAAGCGGCCGAACTTAAGGGACCGTGGCGGTCTATTTGACCTATCATTTAACACTTTCTTTTCTCCGCGACGGCGGAGCTTGTGGAGGGCGTCAATCATGGGTTTAGGAATGCGCGAACTGGTGGTCATCCTCCTGGTCGTGCTCATCGTCTTCGGCGCCAAGAAGCTGCGCACCGTGGGTTCGGATCTCGGCCACGCCGTGCGCGGGTTCAAGAAGGCGATGAACGAGGGCGACGAAGAGCAGAGCAGCCCCCCGAAGCAGATCCGCGCGGAAGCGCCGGACGCGGAGTTCGCCGAAGCGAAGAAGACCGATACGAAGAGCGAGCGGAGCAGCTGACCTGTTCGAGGGCCGGTTCTCGGAAATCCTGATCATCTTTGTCCTGGCGCTCATCGTGCTGGGACCGGAGAAGCTGCCGCGCGTCGTTTCCGAGCTCGGTCGCTGGGTGGGGCGCGCGCGCGCGATGGCGCGCCAGTTCCGTGAGCAGCTCGAGGAGGAGGTGCAGCTCGAGGAAGCGCGCAAGAATCCGATGAGCGCGGCCCCGCCGCCACCGCCTGCGCCCCCGCCACCACCGCCGCCGGAGCCCGAGCCGCCGACCCCGCCGCGGGCGCCGACGTTCTCGCACGCGCACCCGACCGATGACAGCGGCGCTGACACGACGGCGCGCGCACCCGCGAGCGCGGGCCCCGATGAGCCCCGAACCTGAGAAGCTCGCCGAAGGCACGCTGATCTCGCATCTTCTGGAGCTGCGGGACCGGTTGCTGCGTGCGCTCGCGGCGGTCGGCGTCGCCTTCCTGCCGTGCATGTATTACATGCACGAGCTGTTCGCCTTCGTCGCCCAGCCGCTCCTGGCGAAGCTGCCGCAGGGTGGCAGTCTCATCGCCACCGGCGTGATGTCGCCCTTCACGACACCCTTCAAGCTGTCGGTGTTCGCGGCACTCCTCGTGGCGATGCCGTACGTGATCTACCAGCTGTGGGCCTTCGTCGCCCCGGGCCTCTACCGCAGCGAGCGGCGCTTTGCGGTGCCACTGCTGGTCTCGGCGATCGTGCTCTTCTACGTCGGCATGGGCTTTGCGTACTACTTCGTCTTCCCGGTCATGTTCAAGTTCTTCGCCAGCACCACCCCGATGGGAGTGGCGATGATGACCGACATCAACAACTACCTGGACTTCGTGCTCACCATGTTCTTCTGCTTCGGGCTGGCGTTCGAGGTGCCGGTGGCCGTCGTCCTGCTCGTGGTCATGGGCGTGGTACAGGTCGAGAGCCTGCAGAAGAACCGCGGCTACGTGCTCATCGGCATCTTTATCCTGGCAGCGCTCCTCACCCCGCCGGATGCGATCGCGCAGTGCTCGCTCGCGATCCCCATGTACCTCCTGTATGAAGGGGGCATCGTCATGGCGCGGCTCATGGTGCGACGCCGCGCCGACGAGGCGCGCCCCGACACCGGCGACGCCTGAGCGGCCCGCGCGCATTGCGCGCGCCCCATGATGTGGGTGAGACTGGCCTGATGCGTCTGTCGCGCCCTCTGCAACGCAAGTCTCCCCTCGCATGAACCAGGCCGCCGACGCCGTGATGGCACCGGTGCCGGCGCGCACGATTCTCGGCCAGCCCTTCGGGCTGGCGACGCTGTTCCTCACCGAGATGTGGGAGCGCTTCACCTATTATGGTATGCGCGCGGTACTCATCTTGTTCATGGCCGCCGCGGTGAGCCGCGGCGGGCTGGGCATGCAGGACACTTCGGCCAGCGCCATCTACGGCCTTTACCTCGGCAGCACCTATCTCTTGGGTCTCGCCGGTGGCTGGATGGCCGACCGGCTGCTCGGCGCGCAGCGCGCCGTGATCAGCGGCGGGGTCTTCATCACGCTGGGGAACGCACTGCTCGCCCTCGGCAACACTTCGGTCTTCTTCGTCGGGCTGCTCGTCATCGCCATGGGCGTAGGGCTGCTGAAGCCCAACGTGAGTGCCCTGGTCGCCGGGCTCTACCCGGAAGGCGGCCCGCGACGCGACGCCGGTTTTTCGATCTTCTACATGGGCATCAACCTCGGGGCGTTCCTGGGCTCGCTCCTGGTACCGCTGGGCGCGGCGGCGTTCGGCTGGCGGTTCGGCTTCGCGCTGCCCGCATTCGGCATGGCGCTCGGCGTGCTGCAGTTCTTCGGCACGCGCCGGCACCTGGGCGCCGCGGGCCTGCCGCCGCCGCGCGAGCGGCGCGGCTCGTGGACGCCCGTCGTCCTGGTGCTCGCGCTCGTCGCCGGTATCGTCGCGCTCATGCTGGGCGGCCGCCTGCACGTCGATGCGGTGACGCTGTCCAGCTCCGCGACCTGGGCGTACGCGCTGCTCGCGCTCGGATACTTTGTTTACCTGATCTTCTTCGCCGGGCTCAGTTCCACTGAGCGCAATCGCGTGCTGGCGATGGTGGCGCTGATCGCCGCGTCGGTGATGTTCTTCGCCGGCTACGAGCAGCAGGGCGCGTCCTTCAACCTCTTCGCGGAGCGCTACACCGATCGCCACATCTTCGGCTGGGAGATGCCGGCAGGCGTACTACAGGCGGTCAACCCCCTGTTCGTTATCTCCCTCGCCCCGGTATTCGCCTGGGTATGGATCACGCTCGGGCGGCGCGGCCTCGACCTGCCGGCCGCCACGAAGTTCGGCCTGGGGCTGATCTCGCTCGGCCTCGGGTTCCTGGTCATGTACTTCGCCGCCCGCCACGTGCTCGCCGGCGAGATGGTGCTGCCCACCTGGCTCGTGGCCACCTATCTGCTGCACACCATCGGGGAGCTGTGCCTGTCTCCGGTCGGACTCTCCTACATGAGCAAGCTCGCGCCGCCGCGCTTCGTCGGCCAGGTGATGGGACTGTGGTTTCTTTCGCTGGCGCTCGGCGGCAATCTCGCCGGACAGCTCTCGGGGAAGTATGACTCGAGTCATCTCGAGTCACTCCCGAGCCTGTTCCGCCAGGTCTTCTGGTACGGCATCATTGGGGGCGCGGTGATGCTCCTCCTGACGCCCTGGATCCGCCGTCTCATGGCGGGCGTGAGGTAGGAGTCTGCGTGCTGCGCCCAGTACGTGCTAGAGCGGCCGTTCGCAACACCGAGTGCTCAAACCCCATTCTGGTACGAACGACTAGTTCGCGGTGCCGCCGCCATATAAAAATGGATCGTAGTGATCGGCGACTAAGAGGATCCACGCCGTTGCACAGGTACTCGGGAGCGGATTCGCGTACCAGCCGAATGGGATCCGGTAGCGGGAACTTGCATATAGATAGGGTTGCGTAGCGAGCGGGCCTCGCGGTTCTACCATTAAATTCGCGTAGTTCTTGGGCTTTCCTGGAAAGGAGCCAGCCACATATCGATCGAAGCGCAACTCCTGAATCCCGCGAATCATGTCGTCTTCGTCCGAGCGAAGCTGCCCGACGATTTTTTGCGCGCGCGCATAAGTGTCTGACCCGCCGGGAACGGTGGCGTAGTGTCTGAGCATGCTTCGAACCATGACAATTGCGCCGGCGGTCCATTCCGCCGATAGGATCCCGCTTCTGAAGCTTCCGTCAGCCGTTTGCCCGTTGCCATCGAGGTCCGAGTAGCCGACGCCCCAAATCGTGTGACCGACGCCATAGGCCCCCCAACTCTTCAGACGCTCCCACACACGGAAAGCAGAGCCAAATCCGAACCACCTATCAATTTGCTCAGGTCCCAATGCAGCTACGCCCCAGGTATTGACATCAACTGCTTTGGGTTCGGTCACAGCCACCCATTCCCCGGCGGCGCCGGGATCGTTGGCATAACCCGCTTGTACAAATTCACCATCCCGCCACGCGCAGTTCTTCAGAAACGCTAACAAGCCCTTGGTCCGTCTTGCCTCACGGACGGTTCCCCCTGAGACCATCGTAGCTATGAGCATCCGCGAGTCCGCGATCCGACGTCGGCTCGACGAATCGAGGTCAGTCTCATGTGCCAGTTCAGCCGCAAGAGTAGAGTCGAGGATTCGTAAGCCAGCATAAACAGACAGATTGTTTTCAACGGAGATCAAGTACTGACCTACCGGCTTATCGCTGGCGTTTCCAAGTGTACCGGAAGGCGCATAGTAGATTGCTCCGGAGGCCGACTGCATCGCGGAAAAGGTTGGCAAGACACCTAGGGCGTTTTGGACGCCGTGGTCTTCGAAGGGAATATACGAACCCCGATTAGCCACAACGTAATGAAGGTAGGCGGCATGGAGTGGCCCAACAAGAAATGCCCAGGCGTTATCGCCCGTGATCGGTTTCCAGTCACTCCACGAGATCCTTCCAGGCTGGTACTCGGGCCTGTTGCCGGGCAGCGCGCCCACGCGAATGTAGTGTGATGCTAGTTCCGTGTCTTTTAGCGGATCATCAGCAAGCCAAACCGCAGCAGTCATTCGAAACGCGTAGGCAGCGCGTGGCTCGCTAATTACGACGCCGTTATATTGATACAAGCCGCGCGTGGTCGTAGCTCGACTCCCGAGAGGCATGTCCCGGGCAACATAGGCTCCGCTAAGAACTCCGTTCTGATCCGAAACCAGCTTATAGGGATCAGCATCCAGAGAATTGCCGAACTTGTTGATCACCGCGCCAAGCATTACAGCAATCTGCCACGTAGCGGCATCGTAGATGTTGGTCCCGTTGTGTACGTTGACGCGCTCAGTCTGTAGCAGCGCCCCAGGACCAGGTTGTGGCTTTAACGCGTAGTCCGTTGGGTCGTAGATATCAACAACCGAACAATTCGAGTCCGGCAGACGACAAACGTAATCAGCCCAATACTGCTCGCTGTCACCAAAGCTGAATGGAAGGATGAAGCCCTTCAGTGGACCCCGTAGGTTGTGGTATAGCGCCCCGCCATGTGTTGCTCGATAGCTGACCAGGTATGCATAAGTCTCCCGCAGCTCAGCAATGCTTGACTGAGCGAGCGCGAACTGTCCCGGAAGTAATGCGAGGCATGCGCACACGATTAAGGTGCGGCCGGCACTTGTCATGTCGATGCGCGACTCAAGGGGGCTCGGTCTCCACCGTGACGTTACCAGTTCACGACGGATCAATTATCGCGCATTGGAGTATGCCGCAGTTGCGGCCATTGCTGTGCCGAAGAGCGGCCGCTCAAGACTGACCGCAAGGGTTCCGGAGGGGTCGTAACACGTAGGCCCGGGCCAATAGGTACTAACACGCGGCGGCGACCATGAGCAGTCACATGCGGGGCTAAAATGTCCGCCGGGTCCATCGCGTGAGCCAGCTGACAGGAAGACATCTCTGCTTTAGCGGAAATCTCTCATTCGAAGATAAGCTGTGCCGCACTCGAACTAGCACAGAACGCCCATGCCCACCCTCGCACTTCGCGCCACCCTGGCCGTCCTGGCGGTCGCCCTGCTGCTTTCCATCAGTGGCGTCGTCCTTGCCCAGTCCGAACCGCCGCCGGGCATGGCGGAAGACCAGAGGTTGCTGCCCTACGTCGAGCCGGGTCAGCTGGTCGATATCGGTGGCCGCCGTATCAACCTTCATTGCGCGGGTTCCGGCGCACCTACCGTAGTTTTGATGGCTGGCCTCACGAGCTGGTCGCCAGTCTGGTACAAGACCCAACCAGTAGTCGCGCAAAGGACCCGCGTCTGCGCCTTCGATCGAGCCGGCTACGGTTTTAGTGACCCAGCGCCTCGGCCTCAGATCCTGTCCGATACGGTGAATGACCTGCACGCTGTACTTAAGGCTGCACCCATACCGGGGCCCTACGTGCTCGTGGGGCACTCTTTGGGCGGGGTGGAGGCGAGGCTATACGCGCAACGCTGGCCCCAGGATGTCGCCGGCATGATCCTCGTCGACACTAGTCCAGCCGGGGAGTTGCTCATCGAAGCGAATCAGCCGGGTCTTGCCGATGACGAAGAGATCGATGAGTGGGTATCCGAAGAGCTGTATTGCGCCTTGTTGGCCGCGCATGGACCCCTCGAGCCGTCCAGTCCCGAATACAAGGACTGCTCGAAGGCGTTACCGAGCGATACGCCCGCCGCGTTCAGAAAGGCGTGGCCCCAGTTCTTCACCGCCGCCTATGCGGCCGCCAAAGTCTCGCTCATATCCTCGTTGTACACACACCGGTACGACAGCGTCGACCATCGCCCCCTTGGCGCGATGCCGCTCGTCGTGCTGTCGGCGGAGTACTCATTTAGCATCGACACGCCTGCTGGCATCCGATTCTGGCAGGCATACAAGAAGGCGTGGTACGCACGACATGAGGCATTGGCTCACCTCTCCTCGCGTGGCGTATACCGGTTAATCGAAGGATCAGGTCACGCGATTCAGTTGGACAAGCCGCAGGCGGTCATCGACGCCGTGGACGAAGTGCTCCGGCAGCTTCACGCTGGGGCGAAGTCTTGAGACAACGCCATCCCTACGTCGGCACCATCTGCGCGACTCTCCAACAACTGGACTGGCCCGCTCAAAAATAGGTGTGCTCGTCAGATCACATCCGCTGGGCGACGCAAAGGCGCGTCCGGAAAGTCCGATTATGCGGTCATGCGTGTCGGCACATAGTCGGCTTTAAATTCGCGCCCATGGGCGAGTATCGCCCATACGGTGCGTACGTTTTTGTTGGCCAGTGCCACGGCGGCAATATTCGGATGTCGGCGCTTGAGCAGATTGGTCAAGCATCCCTGGGTGTTGTCGACCTTGTTCTTTGCCGCCAGGATGGCCGAGCGTGCCCCATGGATCAACAGCGTACGCAACTACGCATCGCCCCGTTTACTCATCCCAAGTAGCGTCGGTTTGCCGCCGCTGGAGTTTTGGCGTGGCACCAGACCCAACCAGGCCGAGACCTGGCGACCGTTTTTGAAGCTGCGAGCATCGGCGATCGATGCAACCATTGCGCTCGCAGCCAGCGGCCCGATCCCAGGGATCTTCTCGAGCTTGCGGCTGAGCTCGCTGCTGTGGTGCCACGCGATAATCTCCTGCTCAAACTCCTTGACTTGCCGATCCAGCTCCTTCAGATGCTCGGTCAAGCGATCGATCAGGTGCCGAAACGGCACCGGGAGTTCATTGCTGGCATCCTCGAGGATCTCGGGCACTCGCTTGGCCACGTTGTAGAGCCCAAGGTCAGCGACTGTCTTTGCTAGGCTAGGAGGGTTGGAAGCTTCGGTCGACCAATATTGGTAATGATGGGCAGATCATTGATGAAGACACTTCAAAGCGTTCCTATACCGGTTTTACTCCTGTGACGGAGGGCGAGGAGAGCCGCCGACTGCCGCTGACGCAGCTCTCCCTGCTGGCACTCGGCCTCGGAGTCATTACTGGCCTTGGCGCCGTGCTCTTCCGAGATCTGATCGGCCTTGTTCACAACCTGCTGTTCGCCGGTCAGGCGGCCGTCCACTACGATGCCAACATCTTCACCGCACCCGCGCCATGGGGTCCACTGGTGATCTTGGTTCCGATGCTGGGCGCCGCCCTCGTGACCTTCCTGGTCACCAATTTTGCTCCCGAGGCCAAGGGCCACGGGGTCCCGGAGGTAATGGACGCGATCTACTACAGAGGCGGAGTGATCCGCCCGGTCGTGGCGCTGGTGAAATCCCTGGCTTCGGCCATCGCGATCGGCAGCGGTTCATCGGTCGGGCGGGAAGGGCCGATCATCCAGATCGGCTCGGCGCTCGGCTCCACGCTGGGGCAGTTCATCCGCATGCCTGCGGGCCAGCGGATCTCGCTGGTCGCCGCGGGGGCAGGCGCCGGCATCGCAGCCACCTTCAATACTCCTATCGGCGGGGTGATGTTCGCTATCGAGCTCATGATGCCTGAAGTCAGCGGAGAGACCTTTCTTCCGGTCGCGATCGCAACCGGGACGGCGACGTTCGTGGGCCGCTGGTTCCTCGGTGATGCGCCCGCGTTCCACGTGCCTCCGCTTCAAGCCATGGCGGTCGATTCGAGCGCGTTGCTCGTGCTCATCCTGTTCGCGGTCCTGGGCGCCCTCTGCGGGCTCGGTGCGGCAGTTTTCATCCGGGGGCTACATCTGGCTGAAGATCTCTTCGATCGGATCAAGTCGCGTTATCTGCGGCACATGCTCGGCATGCTGATTGTCGGTGTACTCATGTACCTCCTGTTCCGCACGCTCGGTCAGTACTACGTCGACGGCGTCGGCTACGCGACCGTTCAGGCAGTGCTGACAGGGCAGATCTCGACATTCTGGCTTCTGGGGCTGCTGAGCGCCTGCAAGCTGTTGGCGACCTCAGTCAGTCTCGGATCGGGCTCGTCCGGCGGCATCTTTTCGCCTTCGTTATTCATGGGCGCGACACTTGGCGGGGGCTTCGCGGCGCTGCTGAACGCCGCCGGTTTGCCGATTCAGCTCAGCGTTCCCGCCTTTGCCATGGTCGGCATGGGCGCAATGGTGGGCGGCGGAACCGGCGCGGTCATGACCGCTGTCACAATGATCTTTGAGATGACCCTTGACTACAGCATCGTGATGCCGATGATCGTGGCGGTAGCCGTGAGCATCGGCGCGCGCCGAGTGCTCTCTCGCGAGACCATCTATAGCTTGAAGCTTGTGCGCCGCGGCCGGGCCATTCCAAAGGCGCGTCACGCCAACATGTTTCTCGTTCGCTCCGCGCGCGAAGTGATGGACGTTGACATCCAGGTATTGCCGGCGGAGGCGAGTTTTGATGACTATCTGCGGCAGCCCGAGCATGCCGGGCGCCTGCGCCACGTCGTGGTCACTGACAAGGGCCATATCTACGGGGTGATTCGCGTCAACACAGGCCTCCGCCGAGGGTTGGAGGGCGCCCATACCGGCGTAAGCCTCGGCGATGTCGCCAGCCGCAATTTCACCGTGGTGGGCGAGAACGAAACCGCCTTCGACGTTATCCGCCGCATGTGGCGCCGGGGCGCCATCATGGCGGTAGTCGTGCGCGGGCGCGGGGTCCCACGTGGAAGCGACGTTGCCGGCGTGATCACGAAGGAGCACGTCGCTGACTCGGTCGCGGACAGTGTCAAAGCCTATCCCGAATAGGCTCGTCTCGCCGCTCAATGCCATCGCTCGCCGGCTGAACGAACGGCCCCGAAAGTCACTCAGCTTCGAGACGCCGGCAGAACGATTTGGCCAATGCGTTGCGTCGATCGATTGAATCCGCAGCCGATCGGGGACTGTCAATTGAAAGCACCCGACGGTCGCTTCCGACCCTGTGCTGCCGCCCGTGAGCGTCTGCTTCGGAGCAACCTACAATTAGCTTTTCCGTTTCGCCAACGCGTCGCGCGCTTCCTTGAGCTCGGACCTTCCAGGCCTGTCGGCGTCAGCGCAAACCCGTAACAGTTCGCGAAAATACCGTTGACTCGTCTTACGGCTTCCAATCAGCTGCGCAGCGTGTGCCGCACCGTATAACGAGCGAAAGCGCCGCGGCTCCTTCTTCAGCGTCGCTTCAAATTGCTCCAACGCGTGCGTAGGCTCATTCAACTCCATCAACATCTCCCCCAGCAACTCACGCGCCGGGGCCAGCGGTCCAGGCGTCACTGCGCTTTTCTCCGTCCCATCTTCCAATGCCGCTGCCGATTCCATCTGTGGCAGTGCTGCCTGTTTCTTACCGGCCGCAAACGCAGCCCATGCTGCTACCGCGAGCTCCTGGATCTCCACCTGCCGCGCCCAGTAGGGCTCGTTGGCCTTCAAGAGGTGCTCTTGGATCTGCCGCAGCGCTATCGCTGACTCCTTAGCCGCCGCCGCTTGACCGAGCCGCGCCGCGCCTATTCCGCGCGCGAACCACGTCATTGCATCTGTATAAGGAAACGGCGTCTCCCGCACCACGAGTTGCCCGGCTTGCTTCCAGTCCTGGCGCTCCAGTGCGTACCGCGCCGGGATCGCAGCGATCGCAAAATATCCAACCGAAGGGCCACCGGTACCGCTCAACGCCGCCTTCGGATCGAAGCGTGATGCGATCTCCGGTAAAGAATTTGCTATCCGTCCCGCCGCCTCGTCCTGCCCAGTTTGCAAGTACGCGTAAATTTCGTAGTCACTGGCGTGCAATTCTTCGTCCGTCTGACCCAGGCGCCGTGCTGCGACGGCTGCCTCTACATTGCTGGCGATCGACTTTTGCCAGCAGCCCAGGCGGGTAAATGTATGCGATGGCATGTGCAGCGCATGCGGCGCATCGGGTGCGATTTCAGCGTAACGTTGTGCCGCAACTAGGGCCCGCCCGGCGAGCGCTGGCACGTCGTACGCGTGAATAATGTAATGTGCGATCCCAGGATGCGTCGGCTCCTCCTCAAACAATTTCTCGAGAATCGCCCCCGCTTCGAGCCGCCCTGCGTAGGTCTTGTCCGCGGGATTTTCCGAAGCCGCGAGCGCCAACGCGTAGAAGATTTGCGCCTCATGGTCTTCCGGATATTTCGCCGCGACGTCCCGCATGGCGTCGCGATAGGCGAGCAAGCGTGCTGGCTGCGGTGAAGTCTCGAAATCAGCGTACAATTTGCCGACGGCAGCGAGATAGGCACGTTCGCGCGCCGTCTTCGGGCCCACGCTCTTGCCGCGTTCGACGCTCTCCCGCCCGAGCTGCAATTGACCGTTATCTTTAATTCCTGGTGCGAAGGGATTGGTCCAATCGCTAAGCGCGATTCCCCAATATGCGATTGCACACGTCGGGTCGTCTTCCAGCACCGCGTTAAATCCGTCGATGGCACGGCTGAACTGGAAAGAATGCATCAGCGCTACCGCGCGATTAAATTCCATCTGCGCCACTTCGTTACACGACGTGGCAAAATGCACAGCTCCCAGCTTCTCGCCATTGCCATGCTGATGCTCCTGCGCCATCGCACGCGCCGCAGCGAGCGTTAATAGGACAGCCGTAATGAGTTTTATCCCCGCCACTTGGCGCCTCCCACCCAGAGTATTTCAGGCGGATTCAACGACTACAACAGCGAAACAACGCGAGCTTGGAATTGTCTGGCAAACATACGCCCTCAGTCTCAAAGTGGCCCGAACTCGGCCGTACCAGACTGAGTGCTTTTTACCCCCTTGGAGACGATCAGCGAACGACCGCTTCGGGGCAGTCATTCTGGCACGGCCACTGGCCGAAGTTGGGCCAGGACCGGCAAGTCCGGCGCAGCGAAATACCTGCTACAAAGCGGACGGTCCGCGATACTTAAAGCTCGGCCAACGATCTACCGGTCGGGGCCAATTAGACGCGGGCACGGCGGGTTTGCGATCCTGGGCGGCCCCAACAGCATGATCCCGAACGCTTAGAAGGCTTTCAGACGATGTCAGTTTCGAACGCTCGCAGGTCAATGCCGGCGATCGAGGTCCGATCGATTGACTATGTGCCCGATGAAGAACGGCATGGTGGGCTCACGAGTCAATTCACGTTGTGGCTTGGAGCCAATCTGCAGATTACTGCGATCATAACCGGGGCACTTGCCGTGGTATTCGGCGGGGACGTGTTCTGGTCGCTGATCGCACTCCTATTAGGTCAGCTGATCGGCGGGGCAGTCATGGCGCTGCATGCCGCACAGGGGCCACAGCTCGGTTTACCGCAGATGATCTCTTGCCGCGTCCAGTTCGGCGTCTATGGCGCCATCATACCGATCGTTGCGGTGTGTCTGATGTACATCGGCTTCTCTGCGAGTGGTTGCGTGCTTGCCGGGCAAGCGCTAGGTCAACTGCTCGGGGTCGACGATGGCTTCGGCATCGTAATCTTCAGTTGCTTAATCGTCGTCGTGACACTGTTTGGCTATCGATTCATTCACTTGCTCGGGCGGGTGTCGAGCATCGTTGGTATCGCCGCATTCTTGTACATGTTTAGCAGGCTGTTTGCGACCCACAATATTTTGGCCCTGTTGGCCGAGCGGCATTTTTCGTTGAGCCGGTTTCTACTGGCGATGTCCTTGGCGGCGTCCTGGCAGATCGCCTACGGCCCATATGTTGCCGATTATTCCCGCTACCTCCCACGCTCCACGTCGGTACCGGCGGTATTCACTGCCGTGGGGCTGGGATCGGTCATCGGTTCCCAGATATCCATGACATTCGGGGTTCTCGCCGCAGCGCTGGCGGGAAAGCAATTTGAGCATAATGAGGTCCACTATATTGTGAGTCTCGCCTCCACCGGCGCGGTAGCGAGCCTGCTTTACGTCAGCATCGCTTTCGGCAAGGTCACGGTGACGTCGTTGAACGCCTACGGCAGCTTCATGTCGATGGCGACGATAGTGAGTGGTTTTCGACGGGGCCGGCGCATCTCAGTGCGGCACCGGTTCTTCTACGTTATCTCGATGGTCGGCGTTTCTGCGCTACTCGCGCTGAGCGGACGCCATTCCTTCCTAAAGGAGTTCGAGGCCTTTATCCTGTGTCTGCTCGCGGTGTTCACGCCGTGGAGCGCGATCAATCTGATCGACTACTATTGCTTCACCCGGTCGCGCTACGACGTACCGGCGCTATCAGATCCCGATGGGCGCTACGGCCGATGGAATGTAACCGGCATCGCAATCTACTTGATTGGCATCCTGGTTCAGATCCCTTTCCTCTCCACGTCGTTCTACACGGGCCGGCTAGTCGAGCCACTTGGCGGTGTAGATGTCTCCTGGATTGTGGGTTTGCTCGTGCCGGGCATTCTCTACTACCTATTCGCGCGGTCCTCGCGGGAACGTGCCCCGCCGCATTTAGTTCTGCCAGCCTACTGAATTGTCTGATTGGATTGCCCGGAAGCGGTCGAGCGCGAGCGGCGCTGCACTGGCGCCACGGATTCGAGCAGATGAGGTGCTCCTGCCTCTGGAGGCGAGGACCAACGCTTCCTATGCCATGCAATGGGAGATTCTGAGGCCTGGCGCCGATGCCTACCTCGACAGACTGCAATTTGGTCTGCTCACGCGCGACGCCGCGGACCATCGCCCGGCTTACCGCATAGCTGCCGCTGCGCTTCCCTCGGCGCCGGGTAATAAGGGTCGAGCGTCCTTTTGAATAGAATGGCGACGACCGATAGCCAAAAACAGGAGGCGCCATGAAAGAGATACCGGTGGGTGCGCGTGGGACGTATAGCCTTCGCGTGGAACGGCGCCATCTTGCCGATAGCTTCAAAGACAGCATGCTGCCACCGGTGTTCTCGACACCGTATCTGGTGCTGATCATGGAAAACGCGGCCTTGAACGCCATCAAGCAATATCTGGAACCCGGGGAAAGCGCCGTCGGCACGCGCGTCGACATACGACATCTAGTGGCGACTCCTGCCGGCCGCGAGGTCACCGCCCATGCGGAGGTCACCCGTACCGAGGGACGCAAAATAGACTTCAGGATATGGGCCACGGATGGTGTCGAGGACATCGGCACCGGAACTCACGAGCGCACTCTGGTGAGCATCGCTCGCATCATCGAGAAGATGGCCGTCAAGTACGGCGCCGTCTCCTAAAGCCGCTGCCCCGTTCGCTCACTGTTTTGCCCTACCAACGGCGACCCCGCGGTGACGTGACGTTCGCTCGTTGAGCTTGTCAGCCGCAGCCTGGACCGAGATTGGCTGTCCACGCCATTGCAGCTTGATCGCCAGGCCATAAGGACGAACTCCGGGGTTGCCCGCAGAAGCTACTGCGGCACCGGTTGTTCGGCCACCTTAACGCCAGTCACCCAGTACTCTGTTTCGCCGAAGCAGGAGTTCGGAATCCACTTGTGCTGGTCGTAGTGCAGCGTCAGGCGCCTGCCGATGTTGGCATTCAGCTGTGCCGCGACCGCCGGGTCGCGCACCGTAAAGGCGAACTTCTCGGACATCGTGCCCGGCATGGTCACCATCGCCATCTCGCCCTCCCAGGTCTTGCACACCCAGCCGCGGTGCGAGAATTTCTGCACGTAGCCGGCGCGCTCCCCGTCCGAGTACACCCAGCTGAGCGACACCCAGGTGATGCCCGCCAGCACCAGGACGATGACCACGACGATGATGCTGAGTACTTTGAACATAGCGCGAGGACCTTTCCTGACCGCGGTCTCGATCCCGGGGGATTCGTGCATGGCGCCCCGACTGCTGCGCGCCGCACCCCGGGCACCCTTTCTTGTTGGCATAAGCATAGCGCGCCACGCCCTTGAGCGCGCACGCCGGCGACGGCGCGGCTAAGATGCCCCGCATGGAAGCGCTGCCCCTGACCGGGCGTACCGTGGCAGTCCCCGAGACGCGTGAGCTGGAGGTGTTTGCGACGCTCCTCGAGCGGCGCGGCGCGCGGGTGCTGCGCTGCCCCCTGGTGGCCATCCGCGACGCACCCGAGCCGGCCGCGGTGCTCGAGTTTGCGGCGCAGCTCGCCGCCGGGCAGTTCGATGACCTGATCCTGACCACCGGGGAGGGACTGCGCCGCATCCTCGGGTGCCTGGAGCAACACCGCCCCGCGCTGCGCGAGCCGTTCGTGGCGGCCCTCGCCCGGGTGCGCAAGATCACCCGCGGACCCAAGCCCGCGCGGGCGCTGCGCGAGCTTGGCCTCAAGCCCGATCTCGCCGCCGCGCAACCGACCACGGCGGGCATTATCGCGAGCCTCGAGGGCGAGGCGTTGAGCGGCCGGCGCATCGCCGTACAGCTCTACGGGTGCGAACCCAACCGGCCGCTGGTCGATTTCCTCGCCGGCGCCGGAGCGCAAGTGAGCACGGTCGCCCCCTACGTCTACGCCGATGCCGCGGACGATGCCGCGGTGCGCGCCCTCATCGAGCGCCTGGGCACGGGCGGCGTGGATGCCATCGCCTTCACCAGCACGCCACAGGTCGAGCGGCTCTTTGCGGTCGGCCCCGACACCGAGGTGCGCCAGGCGCTGCAGCGGACCCTCGTCGCCGCCGTCGGCCCGGTGGTGGCCGAGGCGCTGCGGCGCCACGGCGTCGAGGCACGCCTCATGCCGGAGGAGTCCTTTTTCCTGAAGCCGCTCACCGCGGCGCTCGAAGCGGCGCTGGGCACGCAGGACTGAAAGACGTGCGCGCCGCCGCGCCGGCGCGCGCACCACAAATCTGCTGGCGATGCGGTGGCGATCTCTGCCAGCATGCGCCTGGCGCGGGGGTGGCTGGCGCCGAGGCCTGGAGAAGAACGATATGCAGACGGAATCGCGGGCAGAGCTGACGCTGCGTGGTTTGATCCTGGGTGTGCTCATCACCCTGATATTCACCGCGGCCAACGTCTACTTCGGGCTCAAGGCGGGACTCACTTTCGCCACCTCCATTCCGGCCGCCGTGATCTCGATGGCCGTGCTGCGGGCCTTCCGCGGCGCGACAATCCAGGAGAACAACATCGTGCAGACGGTCGCCTCCGCGGCCGGCACGCTCTCCTCGATCATCTTCGTGCTGCCCGGCATGGTCATGATCGGCTGGTGGAGCGGCTTCCCCTACTGGGTCTCGCTCGCCATCTGTCTGTTCGGCGGAATCCTCGGGGTCATGTATTCGATCCCGCTGCGGCGCGCGCTGGTCACGCAATCGGACCTGCCCTATCCGGAGGGCGTGGCCTGCGCGGAAGTGCTCAAGGTCGGCAGCGGCGAGCATGGCGCGGGCGTGGAAGAAAGCCGCGCCGGCCTGAGTGCGCTGCTGTGGGGCTCGGTGATCTCGGGCACGTTCTCGCTGATCACTGCAACCCGCATCTTCGCCAGCGACGTCGCCCGTAACTTCCGCGTCGGCGAGCGCGGCGTCACGGGCTACGACTTCCTGCTGTCTTTCGCACTCTTTGGCGTCGGGCATCTGGTGGGCCTGTGGGTCGGCATCGCCATGCTGGTGGGCGCGCTCATCGCCTGGGTGTGGGGCGTACCGCATTTCTCCGCGCTCGCGGCTACGGATGCCAGTCTCGCCGCCTCCGCACTCGATGCCCTGGCGCACGACACCTGGAGCCACAAGGTACGGTTCGTCGGCGCGGGCACGATCGGCGTGGCCGCGGTGTGGACGCTCGCGAAGCTGGTCAAGCCGGTGGTCGCGGGCCTGCGCTCGGCGATGGTGGCTTCACGCGCGCGCGCGGCCGGCAACGCGGCCCTGCTGCCGCGCACCGAGCAGGACATCCCCATCGGGATCGTCGGCGTGGTGTCCTTGCTGTGCGTGCTGCCGGTGGGAGTGTTGCTGGCGCAATTCGTCAGCCAGAGCGGGCTCGGCGATCACCTCGCCTTCCTGGTGATCAGCGGCGTGCTCTACATCGCGGTCATGAGCGCGCTGGTGTCCGCGGTGTGCGGTTACATGGCGGGGCTGATCGGCTCCTCCAACAGTCCGTTGTCCGGTATCGGCATCCTGGCCGTCATCGGCTTCGCGGTGATCCTGATCTTCGGCGTGCGCAAGGGCGTGTCGGCCGATTCCGGCAAGGCCCTGGTCGCCTATGCCCTGTTTGTCACCGCCGTGGTCTTTGCGGCGGCGGCGATCGCCAACAACAATCTGCAGGACCTGAAGACCGGGCAGCTGGTGGACGCCACGCCGTGGAAGCAGCAGGTGGCGCTGGTGATCGGCGTGATCGCCGGCGCCGCGATCATCCCGCCCATCCTCGACCTGCTGAACCGCGCCTATGGCTTCGCCGGCGCCGCGGGTCCGCACCACGAGCATCCGCTGCCCGCGCCCCAGGCCGGCCTGATCTCGGCCCTCGCCCAGGGCGTCATCCAGAATAACGTCGACTGGAGCCTCATCCAGATCGGCGGAGTGATCGGCGTCGTGGTCATCATTGCGGATGCGCTGCTGCGGCGCCTGAAGCCCGGAGCGCACCTGTCGCCGCTGGCCGTGGGGCTCGGTATCTACCTGCCGACGCAGAGCACGCTGATGGTGGTCGTGGGCGCCGTGGCCGGTTACATCTACGACCGGAATGCCGAACGCCGCGCCAAGCCCGAGGCCACCAAGCAGCTGGGGATCCTGCTCGCCTCGGGCATGATCGTCGGCGAAGGGCTCATCGGGGTGCTGGTCGCCGCGCTGGTGGCATTTTCGGGCGAGGACTTCCCGCTCGCACTGGTAAAAGACGCATTCGCCAACGGCCCGGCTGTCTGGATCGGCGGCGCTGCCTTCGCGCTGGTGATCTATCTGCTCTACCGCCGCGTGGCGCGCGCCCTCGCTTAGCCACACGCGCCACGACGGCGCGCGGCGCTATTTCGCGGTGACGGCGCGCCTGCCGATGAACCAGTGGCCGATCCAGCTGACGATCCACACGGTGATCGCCGTCAGCAGCGCCGCCTTGAAGCCGTCCAGGTGAAAGCCCGGCAGCATCCAGGCGACCAGCGCCACCATCGCGGCATTCAGCACGAACAGGAACAGACCGAGCGTCAGGATCGTCAGCGGCAAAGTCAGAATGAACGCGATCGGCTTGACGATCGCATTGACGACACCCAGAAGTACCGCGGCGATCAGCAGCGTGGTCGTGTCGTTGATGTGCACCCCCGGCACCCACTGCGTGGCGAGCCAGAGTCCGGCGGCGGTAATCACCGCACGCAACACAAATCCCATCATGGAGGCGCTCCCGTTGCGGACTGTTTTTCGACGTACACCTTAAGACGCGTCATGGCCTGCTGCCAGCTGGTGCGCAACCGCCAGTACTGAGTATCCCACTCCGCGGTGGCCGGCACACCCGAGCCGAGCAGCCGCAGGATCGTGCCCCCCGCGACTTTGTCGAGGATGAAGTCATCGATCATTACCGAATCCGCCTTGGGCAGACGCGGCGCCGGCAGGTACATCAGCCGCAGGCGCCGCTCGGGCTCAAACACGTCGATGCGCGCCTCGAACTCGGTCACGCGGTCGACGCTGGCGCGAAAGCTGCCGCCGGCGCGCGCGCGGACCTCCGCGCCCGGGGAGCACCAGCGTGCCAGATGTTGGTTTTCCGTGAGCGCACGCCAAACCGCCGTGGCATCCGCCAGGATGTCGACGCGATGCGCGTAGCCACGCTCCTTGTCGCTCATGCGCGCATTGTGCCATCCTGCCCCGCGCTACAGGAGAGGACTCTATGCCGCTGGTACACTTGGTCATCGCGCTCGCGCTGCTGGAATTCATTGTCTTCGTGATGGCCGTCGGCAAAGCGCGCGGCACCTACGCCGTGCCGGCCCCCGCCACCAGCGGCAACGAGGTGTTCGAACGCTACTTCCGCGTGCAGATGAACACGCTTGAGCAGCTCGTGGTCTTCGTGCCCTCGATCCTGCTGTTCGCTGCCTACGTGCACGCGCTGATCGCCGCCGCGCTCGGGCTCGTGTTCGTCATCGGTCGCTGGCTGTACTTCCGCGGCTATGTGAAGGACCCGAAGAAGCGCGAGATGGGGTTTATCCTCTCCGCCCTGCCGAACGTCGTCCTGTTGCTGGGCGGTCTCATCGGCATCGTGCGCGTGCTGCTCATGCACGGCGGCTGAGCACACCCGCCGGGGCGTGCGGGTCAGGCCCGCGCGGCGCGCCGTCGCCACAGGCCGAGCGCGAGCGGCAGGAGCGAAGCGGCGACGATGCACAGCGTCACCACGCCGAAGTTCTGCTTCACGAAGGGAACGTTGCCGAACAGGTAACCCCCCCAGATGAACACAACCACCCACAGCATCCCGCCGCAGAAGTTGTAGGTGAGGAAGCGCCCGTAGGGCATCCGGCCGACCCCCGCCACGAAGGGGGCGCAGGTGCGCACGATCGGCAGGAAGCGCGATACCAGGATCGCGAAGCCCCCGTACCTGAGGAAGAACTCCTCGGTGCGCCGCAGGTATTCCACCTTCAGCAGCCGGTAGCGCCCGGAAAAGGCCGGCGGCCCGATCCAGCGTCCGATGGCGTAGTTGGACATGTTACCCAGTACCGCCGCGGCGCCCAGCACCACCGTGAGCAGCGGCGCCCGCAGGGTGGCGGAGGTATCCACCGCCGCGAGCGCCCCGCAGGCAAAGAGCAGCGAGTCCCCGGGCAGGAACGGCGTCACCACAAGACCGGTCTCGCAGAAGATCACCGCAAAAAGCAGCGGGTAGAGCCACACGTCGAAGCGCGTGAGCAGCTCCACCAGGTGCTTGTCCAGGTGCAGGACGAGATCGATCAGCCAGGCGAACACCGCCCGAGGATACGGGAGTTGCCCGCCGCCGGTACGCGCTCCGGGCGTCTCAGGGCACGGACAGGTGCGGCTGACCCGCGGCGCGTGCCTCGAGCCGCCACGCACTCTTGAGCGTCTCCAGCCCCAGGCGCACGTCCGCGTCGCGGGCACTGAGCGGGGCGGCGCCGGGGGAGAGGTCCGCCGGTGCGCTCCCCGTCCCCTCCTCAAGCAGGTCGGGCGTGAGGCCCCTACCGTGGATCGAGGCACCCGAGGGGGTGAAATACCGGGACGTGGTCAGTTTGACCGCCCCGCCCCGCGGCAGCGGCATGACGGTCTGGACGGAGCCTTTGCCGTAGGTACGTCGGCCAATGAGCAGCGCCCGAGCGTGATCCTTCAGCGCCCCGGCGACAATCTCCGAGGCCGACGCGGAGCCTGCGTTGACCAGTACCACCAGTGGCGCGCCGTCGATCAGATCCCCCGGGGTCGCGTCCATCTCGAAGCGCGCCTCCGGGGTGCGGCCGTCTGCCGTGACGATCACGCCGGACTCAAGAAAGTCATCCGCCACGGCGACGCCGGATTCCAGGACACCCCCCGGATTGTTGCGCAAATCAAGCACTAGACCGCTGATGATGCCATTATTGTCTCTTTTAAGCTTCAATATGGCACGCTTGAGGTCTTCGGGCGTCGTGTCGCTGAACGTGGTGATGCGCACATAGCCGTAGCCTGGCTCCAGCGTCGCCGCGCTGACCGAATGCACCTGCACCTCGGCGCGCCGCAGGGAGAACTCCAGCAGCGCCGCGCTGTCCTGCCGGCGGATGCTCAGGTGCACCAGGCTTCCCGAGGCCCCGCGCATGCCGGCGATGGCCCCGGCGAGGTCGGCGCCGATCTCCACCCCGTCAATCGCGACGATCTGATCCCCCGCAAGAATGCCAGCGGTTCGGGCCGGTGAGCCCTCGATGGGCTTGAGCACCTTCACCACCCCGTTGGCGGCGGCCACCTCGATACCCACGCCGGGATAGGAGCCCATGGTGCTCAGGCGGATCTCGTTCAGTTCCTCGCTGTCCAGGTAGGCCGAGTGCGGGTCGAGCGCCGCTACCATGCCGCGCAGGGCCTTCTCCATGAGCGCGTGATCGTCGATCTCATCGACGTACTCGCGCTTGATGCGTTCGTACACGTCCGCGAACAGGCTGGCCTCCGGCCAGGGAAGCGCCGGCGCGTGTGCCCGGGCGGGCTCCGCCGGCCGGTCCGCCAGTACCCCGCCGGCCAGTGCACCGCCGAAGCCGAGCACCACCCCGACGCCGAGGGCGAGCAGGGTGCGGCGCGAGCCCACGGCCCCCCAGGGGTGCGCGCGTCTCATGTCTTGGTACCACCGGCCTGCGCGTACCACTCCCCGGCGGTGTCGGCCGCCGGCGCGGCGGCCTCGGGCCGCGGATCGCTCGGCAGCGGCAGCTCCGTGAGCAGGTCCGCGAGCGGGATGGGGCGGCCGATGGCGAACCCCTGGCCGTAGTCCACGCCGAGCTCGGCGATGCGGATGCTGATCGCCTCGGTCTCGATGTACTCAGCCACCGTGGTGATCGACATGCTGCGGGCGAGCTGCGCGATGGCGCGCACCATCGACTCCGCACGCGGGTCCTTGAGCACGTCGCGCACGAAGCTGCCGTCGATCTTGAGCATGGTCACCGGCAGCTGGCGCAGGCAGGAGAGCGAGGACAGCCCGGTGCCGAAGTCATCGAGCGCCACGCCGCAGCCCAGGTGTCGCAGGCGCCGCATGAGCGCCTCGGCGCGGGAAAGATTGGCGACGGTGGCGTTCTCGGTGAGCTCGAAGCACAGCAGTTCCGGGTCGAGACCGCTGCCGCCGATGCGCTCGATCAGCATGTCCCCGAAGGCGTCGTCGTTCAGGGACTGACCGGAGAAGTTGATCGCGAAGCCGAGCGCGCGCCCCTCGAGCACCCCGGCGCGCGGCTGCAGCGCGTCGATGACGTGATTGACGACCCAGCGGTCGATCACCGGCATCATCTGGTAACGGGTTGCGGCGGAGAGAAAACTGTCGGGACCGACCAGCTTGCCGTGCTCGTCCGTCATGCGCAGCAGCAGCTCGTAGTGCGGCCGCGCACTCTCGGCGGCCGCAAACGGCAGGATGAGCTGCGCATCCAGGTGCAGCCGGCCCTCATCGATGGCGCCACGCAACTTCTCGGCGATGCCGATGTCGGCGAAGCGGCGCACGATGCTGACGTCGGCCTGCTCATAGACTTCGACGCGATTGCGGCCGCGATCCTTGGCGGCCTTGCAGGCGGTCTCGGCGGCGACGAGGACGTGTGCGAGTTCCTCCGCACTAGCATCCAGCAGCGCCACGCCGACGCTGATCGAGACCGGCGTGCGGGCCTCGCCCTGCAGCAGCGACAACCGCTCCGCGCCGGTGCGCAGCGCTTCGGCGAAGCGTTCGGCGTCGGCGATCGCCGCGGGCAAGAGCACCACGAAGCGATCCCCGGAGATGCGCGAGCCGAAGCCCCCGGGCGGCAGGCGCTGGCGCAGCAGCTCCCCGAGCTGCCCGAGCACGGCGTCACCGACGTGCATACCGGACTGCTCGTTGATGGCGTGCAGCTGGTCGACGTCGATGTAGAGCGCGCTCCAGGGCTGGGAGGGCTTGCGGTCCGAGGTGATCGCGGCGCGTATGCGGCGCTCGAATGCCGCGCGGGTGTAGAGCCCGCTCAAGGGGTCGTAGCTGGACTCGATGACACCGATGGCCTTACGCGCCAGGATCTCGGCGATGTGTGCATCGCGCTCGCTGAAGGCCTCGGCGGTCGGCTCGCGCAGCAGGGCCAGCATGCCGATCGCGCGCCCCGCGCGTGAGCGCAGCGCACAGCACAGGACGCGGTAGGCAAATCCCTCCGGGTTCGCCGGCGAGACGGTGTCGTTCACCACCACCGGCCCGCGCTGCGATTGCGACAGCGCGAGGAGCTTGCGGTGCGCGCGCATCAGGAACTGGGTGTCGGGGGCGGCAGAGCCAGCGGAGCGCACGAGCGTCACGCTCTTCTCGGGTACGAGCAAGGCGCCGGTGAGCGCATGCAGATGTTCGATCGTCTGCTGCAGCAGCTCCTGCAGCTCGCTCGCGCCGTCGGCATTGGCGATGGCCGGTTCGGTGGCGCCCTGGGCGAGCAGCAGGTTGAGATCCTTGTCGAGGCCGCCGACGGTCTGGTTCAGCTCCTCGATGGTGGCGTGCGCGATGAGGTCGCGCCGCACGCACTCGAGCACCGGCGCGAGCAGCGAGTAGGCGAAGCTGAAGTCGGGGATCTTGCGATCCTGCGCGTCCGCCGCGCGGCACACCACCGCGAGGATCGCGAGCAGCTGCTGCGCCTCATCGCGCAGCGAGCACAGGTAGACGGGCAGGTTGCCGGCGAGCAGGCGCAGCTGGCCCGCGCCGCCCGGGTTCGCCGCGGCCGACAGCAGCGCATCGTCGACGATGTTCATCAGGTCCGGGCCGGTCATGGTGTCGGTGGACCACGTGAGCTCGCCCGCGGCCCCGAACATGGCGACGCAGGTGGTGCGCGGCAGCAGCGAGCGCACCAGGCGCACGTAGGGATCGAAGCGGGTGCCCGGCTGTCCGGGCACGTACTCACTGGCAGGGGGCTCGCTCATATCCGATAGGCCGCGGATCCGATCGGTGGCAACGGGACGGCTAACGATGCGCGCTTATGTCGCCTGTGGTCCTTGCGCGAGTTGGCGAAATGAGGCTCAGGGTGCCCGCGGGGGGGGCAAAACATTGAACCGAATCACACCCCGGAGGCGGGTGGGGGCAGTCTTCCGGGGGTGCGTGGCGCGCGCCGTGCGCCTCAGGGGTCGGGCGCGCGGAACCAGGGCCGGGGGTCGACCGGCTTGCCGCCCTTGCGGATCTCGAAATACAGCTCCGGGCGGCTGCTGCCGCCGGAGTCCCCGGCCGCGGCGATGGCATCCCCGGCGGCGACCTCCTCGCCGGCGGCCTTGAGCAGGCGGTCATTGTGGCCGTAGAGGCTGAGGTAGCCATCGCCGTGATCGACGATGGCGAGCAGGCCCAGTCCCGGGAGCCAGTCGGCGTAGATTACCCGCCCGGCGCACACCGCCTTGACGGGGGTACCGCGCTCGGTCGCCACCAGCACCCCGTCCCAGCGCACCCCGCCGGCGCGCGCATCGCCGAAGCGGGCGAGGAGCTGCCCGCTCACCGGCCAGCTGAGCTTGCCGCGCAGGCGCGTGAAGGCGTCGTTCCCCTCGACCGGGAAGCGCGCCATCGCCGCGCGCAGCTCGCGCAGCAGTCGCTCGAGCCCGGCCTGCTCGTCCTTGAGGCGCTCGAGGCTCTGCGCGCGGCTGTGCGACTGCGCCTCGAGGCTGGCGAGCACCTGCGAGCGCTTCTCGCGCGCCGTCTCGAGCGTCGCCAGCTGCGTGCGCTGCTGCTTTTCCAGCTCCGCGAGCTTGGCGTCCTGCACCTCCAGCTCGCTTCCGAGCTCGGCGATGCGCTGCACGTCGTCCTCGATGAGCTTGATCTGCCCGGCACGCGCGCGGCCGAAGTAGCTGTAGTAGACGAACATGCGCCCGGCGAGCGCCGGGTCCTTCTGGTTGAGGAGGAGTTTCAGGGGCTCCTGGCGCCCCAGGGTGTAGGCGGCACGCATCTGGCCGGCGAGCGCGGTGCGATTCTCGGCGAGCTGGGCCTCGCGCGCGTGCTGCTCGGTGGCCAGCTGTGCGCGGCGCGCCGCCCCTTCCGCGCGCTGGCGCCGCACCTCGAGCCAGGCCTCGCGCGCCTCGCCGACCGACAGCTCGGCGCTCTTCAGGTCGCGCGTGAGCCGGTCGCGCACCACCTGGCTCGCGGCCACCTCGTGCGTGATGCGCTCGATTTCCGCCTTGACTGCGGCCAGCTGCGCCTCGGTCCTTTTGGTGTCGGCCTCGGGACGGGCGGCCGGCGCGGCCCGCAGCACCCCGGACGCCAGGCACAGGCCCAGGGCGGCCACGGCGGCGGAAAAAACCGCCGGGGCGCTATAATGCGCGCCCTTTTTCGCCCCCCGGACCTGACCTGCGCCTATGGACCGACTACTTGAGTACATCAGCCATCACCCTTGGCTGGCAGCCGCCACAGCGGTCGTCGCGGCGCTGGTGCTGGTATACGAAATGCGCACGCGCTCGGATAGTAAGGTCACCGTCTCGCCCCAGGAACTGATCCGCCTCATGAACCAGGGCGCGCTCGTGCTCGACCTGCGCCCGAGCGAACAGTATCAGGCCGGGCACTTGAACGGCGCGCGCCAGATGAACGGCGAGCAACTGCTGAAGGCCGGCGACACGCTCAGGAAGCACAAGGAGAAGCCGGTCGTGGTGTACGACGACGCCGGCAGTCTCGGTGGGGCGGCGGTGCGCCAGCTCACGGCGCAGGGCTTCACCCAGGCGTATGCGCTGCGCGGCGGACTCGCGGCATGGCGCGCCGATCACCTGCCCGTGTCGCGCGCCTAGCGCCGCGCGGCGCCGGTGGACGACTATGGCAAAGGTCCTCATGTACGGCGCGGACTGGTGCGGCTACTGCGCGCGCGCACGCCGGCTGCTCGATGCCAAGGGCGTGGCCTACGAGGAGATCGACGTCGATCTGGTGCCCGGTGCGCGCCAGCAGATGCAGGCGCGCGGCGGACGCGACACCATCCCGCAGATCTTCATCAACGGGCAGCCCATCGGCGGAGCCGATGAGCTGCAGGCACTCGAGGCCGCCGGTGGCCTGGACCCACTTTTGAAATAAACGGAGCCTGACGATCATGAACGAAACAGCCGCCGCGGGCGCAAACGGCACCGAAGCGGTGCTCACCCTGCAGAACGTGTACCTGAAGGACTGCTCGTACGAGTCGCCCAACGGGCCGCGCATGGAGGGTACCTGGAACCCGCAGATCAACCTCGATCTGCAGACCGCCTCCACGGCGCTCGGGCCCGAGGTACGCGAAGTGGTGCTCACGGTAACCGTGTCGGCAAAGTACGGCGAGGCGACGCTGTTCCTGGTGGAAGTGAAGCAGGCAGGCCTGTTCGTGATCCGCAACCTCTCGGAGGAAGACACCAAGCGCGCGGTCAGCACCTACTGCCCGCACGTGCTCTTCCCCTATGCGCGCGCCGCGGTTTCGCAGCTCGTCAGCCAGGGAGGCTTCCCGCAATTCATCCTGCCCGCGGTCAACTTCGATGCGATCTATGCCGCCAACCAACAGCAGACTCCGCAGACCACCAACTGAGGAAAGCGCAAGGCCGTGAGCACAGCGGCGCAGCGCCTGCCGCCGGTCGCCGTGCTCGGCGCGGGCTCCTGGGGCACGGCGCTCGCGGTCCAGTTCGCGCGCGGCGGCCGCGCCGTGCGGCTCTGGGGCCGCGATGCGCGCCAGCTCGAGCGCATGGCGCGTGAGCGCCTCAATGCGCGCTACCTGCCCGATGCCCCCTTCCCCGCCTCACTGGCGGTGCACACGGCGCTGCCGGCTGCGCTCACCGGCGCGCGCGACGTGCTGGTCGCGGTGCCGAGCCTGGGGCTGCGGTCGCTGCTCACCGAGCTCGCGCCCCACCTGTCGGCCCAGATGCACATCGCGTGGGCGACCAAGGGTTTCGAAGCCGACAGCGGCAAGCTTCCTCATCAGGTGGCACGCGAGGTGCTCGGTGCGGCGCATCCGGGCGCGGTACTTTCCGGGCCCACCTTCGCGCGTGAGGTCGGCGCGGGGCTGCCGACCGCCATGACCATCGCCTCCCCCGATGCGGCGTACGCGCAGCAGCTGGCCGGGGAGCTCTCCTCGGCCAGCTTCCGCGCCTACACCTCCACGGACATCCTCGGCGTGGAGATCGGCGGGGCGGTGAAGAACACGCTGGCCGTTGGTGCGGGCCTGTGCGACGGTCTCGGTTTTGGCGCCAACACGCGCGTCGCACTCATCACCCGCGGGCTCAGGGAGATGACGCGCCTGGGCGTCGCGCTCGGGGCGCGCGCGGAAACCTTCATGGGGCTCGCGGGCCTCGGCGACCTGGTGCTCACCTGCACCGACGACCAGTCGCGCAACCGCCGCTTCGGCCTGCTGCTGGCGCGCGGGCTCACCGCCGAAGCGGCGCTGGCGCAGATCGGCCAGGCGGTCGAGGGCTTTGCCGCCGCGCGCGCGATCCGCGCGGTGGCCGCGCGCGCGCGCGTGGAGATGCCGCTGTGCGAGATGGCTTA
Organism: uncultured Pseudomonadota bacterium; assembly: GCA_963806375.1. Classification (GTDB taxonomy): domain Bacteria; phylum Pseudomonadota; class Gammaproteobacteria; order Steroidobacterales; family Steroidobacteraceae; genus 13-2-20CM-66-19. Next base: position 1,382,729 of record CAWDXW010000003.1, on the reverse strand, counting down.
CCGCGTTCTCTTCGAGGGGCTGGCGCCGCCGGAGGCGGTGCGCGCGCTGATGAACCGGCCGATCCGTGCGGAAGAAGGCTAGCCGCGCACTTCAGTCGAAGCGCACCTGCGCGATCCAGTGGCGCTGCCGGCGCTCGAGGCGCTGTCCCTCGCGCTCGGCCTCAAAGCTCGCCGGCGCCTGCCGCAGCAGCGAGCGGTCGAAGTCCTCGAAGGCGTTGACGTTCACGACCGCGTAGCGCGCGCCGGCGATGTCGCTGGTGACGAGCGGCACTACGCCGCAGGCGCGGCACACGTGGAAGTCCGCGGTGCGGGTGCCGAACGCGTAGTGCTGCACCAGCGCGGTGTCGCGCACCGTGACGCGCAGCGCACCACCGGCACAGGAGGTCCACACGGCGCCGTGCTTGACGCAGAAGCTGCAGCCGCAGGCGCGTCCCGGGATCTCAACCGGCGCGGGTGTCCAAGTGAGCGCAAAACGGATGTTGCCGCAGTGGCAGCCGCCGTGAATCAGCATGCGCGCGCAGCACGCCCCGTCGGGGCGCGCCTCAGGTGTGGAGCAGGCGGCCGCCGCCGAAGGACCAGTTCTCCCACAGCGTCTCCTTGAAGCACACCATGACGTCGTCCGGGTTCAGGCCCGGGTCCTTACCCACGGCGGTGATGATGTCACCGAGGACCTTCTTCTTCACCTTCACGCTGCGTCCCACCGACAGCAGGATCTCGATCAGCACGAAATCCTCGCTGCGGCGCGTGGTGAGGTCCGGGTATTCGGTGTCGAAGCGAAAGTCATCCGCCGCGAGCTCCAGCACCCGCTGAAAGCGATCCTTCTCCGGCACGCCGCTGCCGACGAGCGCGGCGTGCACCGCGCCGAGAACCGCGGACTTGAATTCGCGTGACTTGCCCTTGCGGACGGTGAGCGTGACGAGCGGCATGGGGGTTCTCTCCGGGAAAGTGCCATGCAGGAAAGGCGCCGGTGAGCCCCAAGGATAGCAAGGTCACCTCGCGGCCGTCGTGCCGGGATGCGGCGCCTGGCGCAACCGCGGCGCCGCCGGCCGCAGCAGCTGAAGCAGCACGGCGCCGCCCAGCAGCGCCGCGGCGCACACCTCGGTCAGTATGGTGAAGTTCATCATCGGCGCGTGCGCGCTGAACGGGGCGCGCTGATAGTGCAGCAGAGCATCGAACCCGCACAGCGCATACAGCAACAGCAGCGTCAGCCCGAGGCGGGCGAAGCCGCGCCGATACAGCCCATAGCCCAGCAGGCCGAGCGCGCCGAGGACGCACCAGGCCCCGTAGACCCTGGCGCGCGTCAGCGAGGGCGGCAGGTTCGGATAGAGCGCAAGCCGCTCGGCGTTGTGCGCAAAGTGCAGCAAGCTTGCCGCCGCGTACAGCAGCAACAGGCCCAGCAGCAGGCGGCTGCGGTGCAGGGCGACCTCAGTCAACCTTGCGGCCCTGCATGCGGCGCACCTGGTTGACGAAGGTACCGTCGCGGACTTCCTCCTGGAACGCCTGCGCCACCTCGACGATGGTCTTGCCCACGTAGGCATACTGGCGCGAAAACGGCGGCCAGTAGTCTCCGAGCCCGATCGCGTCGTTGATGACCAGCACCTGCCCGTCGCAGGCCGCGCCCGCGCCGATGCCGATCGTGGGGATCGCCACGGCGCGGGTGATGCGCTCGGCGAGCGTCGCCGGGATGTGCTCGAGCACCAGCATGAAGGCGCCGGCGCCGGCGATGCCGGACGCTTCCGCCAGGATGCGCTGTGCGTCGGCGTCGGTGGCGCCGGCCTGGCGGAAGTCGGCCGCGGTCTGCGGGGTGAGGCCGGTGTGTCCGACGACGTCGATGCCGTGGCCCACCAGGTGGGCGATGACGGCGAGCTTTGCGCCCTCGAGCTTGACGCTGTCGGCACCGGCCTCGAGCAGGCGCCGCGCGCTGTGCAGCGCCGTATCCGCATCCACGTCACTGCCGTAGGTCAGGTCGCCGATCACGTGCGTGTGCGGGGCGCCGCGGCGCACGGCACCGATATGGTCCCGCATCTGCTCGATGGTGACCGCACGCGTGCTGTCGAATCCCAGCTCGACCATGCCGAGACTGTCCCCGACCAGGATCACGGGGATGCCCGCCTTCTCCAGACAACGCGCGACCGGTGCGCTGTAGGCGGTAAGCATCGCGATCGGCGTCACGGACTTCATCTGCCGCAGTGCGGCGGCGCTGAGTTTCATGGCTTCAGCCACTCCCCGTATCCACCACCGCGTCGGCCTCGATCTCCACCAGCCACTCCGGGTCGATCAGCGCGGACACTTCCGCGACCGTGCACACCGGGCGGATGTCGCGGAAATACTCCCCGTGCACGCCGCCCACCGCCTGCCAGTCGGCGATGCGCGTGAGCAGCACGCGCGTACGCACGACGTCCTGCAGGGAAGCCCCGGCACTGTGCAGGGCGGCCGCAATGATCTCGAGGCAGCGGCGCGCCTGGGCGGCCGGGTCGCCTCGGCCCACGGTGCGCCCGTCGGCACCCAGCGGCGCGGTGCCGGCCACCGACACCAGGGAACCGACGCGTAGCGCGCGACAGAAGCCCACCTGTGCCTCGTAAGGACTGCCGCTGGAGACGTGCCTGCGCATTCGTGTGCTTCCTGTGCGCTCATTCACGCGCGCCGCGACGGCTGTCGGGCGCACCTCATCCGGACCACGCGGTCGCAAGAGAGTAGATGCCGAACGCGAAGATGATGCAACCCGAGACGCGGTTGACCGCCTGCATCCAGCCGGCTCGGAGGCGCGACTGCAGCAGGCTCACGCCACTGCTGAGCAGCAGCCACCAAAGTGCTGAACCCACGAACACCCCGGCGACCAGAACGCTGGCGGCCAGGTAGTTCGGGGACGCGCCGAGTCCCAGCCCGGCAAACACCGCCACGAATGACAGGATGGTCATCGGGTTGGTCAAGGTGAGGAAGAACGTGGAGACGTATGCCCCCAGGAGCCCGCGGCCCTGAGTCTGCGCGCCGCGCGCCGCCGGAGCGCTGCGCAACGTGCGCACCCCAAGGAAGCACAGGAACAGGCCTCCGAGAACGCCCAGCCAGACTCGTGCACCCACCAGCGCACCCGCGACCGCCGTGAGGCCGAAGGCGGCAATGCAACCGTACGCGGCGTCCGCGGTGGCCGCCCCCATGCCCGTGACAAACCCCACCTGTCGACCTTCCACCAGGGAGCGGCGGATACACAGCACGCCGATCGGTCCCACCGGAGCGGCGATGGCCAGGCCGATCGCCAGTCCCTTGAGCATGAAGGTGAGCAGCACGCGCGTGATCGCCTAAGGTACGAACTGCAGAAGTGAGCCGGCGAAGCGCTGCTGCCGCCAGGCCTCATACACGACGAGCGCCACGGCGTTGGCGAGGTTGAGACTGCGGTTACCGACACGCATGGGGATGGCCAGCTGCCGCGCCCGGGGAATCCGCGCCAGGGTCTCTCGCGACAGGCCGGCCGTTTCGGAGCCAAAGATGAGCGCATCACCCGGCGCGAACGCCACCTCGCTGTAGGCGCAGCCGCCGCCGGTCTCGATGCTGAAGGTGCGGGCCGAGCCCAGCGCCCCGAGGCAGGCGCCCAGGTCGGCATGCACGCGCACTTGCGCCAGCTCGGCGTAGTCCAGGCCCGCGCGGCGCACCGCCTTACGGCTGAGCTCAAAGCCGAGCGGGCGCACCAGGTGCAGCGTGCAGCCGCTGTTCGCACACAGGCGGATCACGTTGCCGGTGTTGGGCGGGATCTCCGGCTGCACCAGTACGACGTGGAACATGGCTCCTCTGAGGCGCTACGCGGCCGTGTGCGATAATGCACGCCATGGCAACGCTCGAACCAGTCTCGCGTGCGGCCGGCATCCCGGAGGCCGATGCTGCGCTTTTGTCACTGAAGTTCTGCGGTCTGGATTTCGCCTCCCCGATCGTGCTGCTCTCCGGCTGCGTGGGTTTCGGCGAGGAATACACGCGAATCGAGGGCTTCTCCAACCGTGACGCCGGCGCCATCGTGCTTAAGGGGACGACCGGCAGGGCGCGACTCGGCAATCCACCCCACCGCGTCTACGAGACGCCCGCCGGCATGCTGAACGCCATCGGGCTGCAGAACCCCGGGGTCGAGCAGGTCGTGACGCACGTCCTGCCGCAGCTGGACTTCGGCGAGACGCGCTTCATCGCCAACGTCTGCGGCTCGACGATCGAGGAGTACGTCGAGGTGACGCGCCGCTTCGATGCCTCGCCCATCGACGCCATCGAGATCAACATCTCCTGCCCGAACGTCAAGGAGGGCGGCGTCGCCTTCGGCAACTACCCGGAGATGTCCGCGCAAGTCGTGGCGGCCTGCCGCAAGGTGACGCAGAAGCCGCTGATCACCAAGCTCTCGCCGAATCAGACCGACATCCGCGAGAACGCGCGCCGCTGCATCGAGGCGGGCACGGACGCGCTCGCCGTCATCAACACCGTAATGGGCATGGCGATCGACATCGCCAGCCGCCGCCCGGTGATCGGCAACGTGCAGGGCGGGCTGTCGGGACCGGCCATCAAGCCGATCGCGCTCCTGAAGGTGCACCAGGTTTACGAGGTCGCACGCGGGCACCGCATCCCGATCATTGGCCAGGGCGGCATCACGACGGCGCAGGACGCCCTCGAATTCCTCATCGCCGGCGCCACCGCGGTCGGTATCGGCACGGCGCTCTTCTACGACCCGCTGGTGTGCAAGAAGGTGAACGAAGGCGTGGCCGAGTATGTGCGCACGCAGCGCCTCAGCAACGTCACGCAGCTCACCGGCACCCTGAGCACGGCACGCGAGACCCAGGACTGCGCGGTCTCCGGATGAGCGCGCCGCGACTGCTGGCACTGGCCGCCGCGGCCGTGGTTGCCGCGCTCACCCTGCAGCTGCGTGCCGCGGTGGGCGCGCCGGCGCCGGCGCAGCAGGGCCCGCTGTTCGTGCACCTGAACCTCGATGCGCGCGAGTACAGCCTCGGCAGCAGCGACGCCCCCTTGACGCTCCTCGAGTTCACCGATTACCAGTGCCCGTACTGCCGCCGCTTCCAGAGCGAGACCTGGCCGCTCCTGAAGAAAAACTTCATCGATACCGGCAAGCTGCGTTTCATCGTGCGCGACCTGCCGCTGCAGTTTCACTCCGCGGCGCGCCCGGCGGCGCAAGCCGCGCACTGCGCCGGCGAGCAGGGCAAGTTCTGGGAGATGCACCACGCGCTGCTCACCGGGGCTGACCCGCTGAACGCCGCCGGCATCGACCGGCGCGCCCGCGAGGTCGGATTGGACCTCGGGCGCCTGCACAGCTGCATCGCGGCAAACCGCTACGAAGCGGCCATTGCCCGCAACATTGCCGCGGCCGACGCGCTCGACATCCACGGCACGCCCGCCTTCGTGCTCGGCCGCATGGAGCACGGCGGCCTCGAGGGACAACTGGTCGAGGGCGCGCAGCCGTACACGGAGTTCGAGGCCGCGCTGCGTCAGCTGCTCGCCGCGTCCGTAGACTGAAGCGCTTCGCGCCGGCGCAGCGTCGGCAAGACCATCGAGGCTGCGACCGCGCAGCGCCGCCTCGGGGCGCTCGTCCGCGCCAGCGACACGGGGCAGAAGCACGAGCTTCGCGAGGGCGCCTTCATCCAGGTTCAGGATCCTGGGAGCTAACGACCATGCGACGCGCCAGCACCAAGCCCGACCCGCCTGCAGATACCATCGAACTCAGGCACCCGTCGTAGCGGATCCCAGCGCGGCTCGACGCGGAGGAAACTGAGCCGCACATCCCGCTCTTCGACAGCGGCCTCCAGCGACTCGAATACTTCCCGCCGCTGTCCAAGTCCGAGCAGCACCAGTGCGCGGTGCACGGGAGGAACATAGTGACGGCGCGCGCGCGTCTCGAGGTCCTGCAGAATACGACGCGCCTGGGAAGCGTTGCCTGACACCGCCAGCGTATAACCCCGCAGGCCCGTGGCCTCGGTGTTTCCGAAGGAGTAGCGCTCGGCCTTGAGTAATTCACCCAGCGATTTCTCGAAGCGTCGGCGCACGCCGAGTACCTTGCCGAGAATGAGGCGTGCGATCCAGAAGCGCGGGCTCAGCTCAAGAACCCGCTCGAGCGGTTCCATGGCCTCATCGTGGCGTCGCGCGTTGTACAGGAAGTGTCCTTCGTGCGTATTCACGATTGGGGACAGAGGATCAAGTCTTCGTGCCATTCGGATTTCCGGAATTGCTTCGACGTGGCGCCCGAGATTGGAGTGGACGTGGGCCAGGAACATGCGCGCACTCGAGTCGCTCGGGTTGAGGAGGCAAGCCGCTTGAAACTCCCGCGTGGCTCCCTCCCAATCCCAGTCGAACCAGAAATGAACGATCCCGCGCGCGACGTGAGCGTCGGGCAGCCTCTCATCGAGCGCCAGCGCTTTCTCGCTGGCAGTGCGAGCCTGCGGGAAGCTCTCACGGGGTCGAGAGTCGCTGGTAATTGCCAAGGTCGCGTAGCACTTGGCCAGTCCGGCCCATGCCGGCGCATAACCAGAATTCCGGGCCAGCGCGCTTTCGAAGCGTTGGATGGCGCGACGGATCGCCGGCGCCGTGCGCTGTTCGGCAAGATAACGGCCCCGCAGGTATAGGTCATAGACCTCCGGATCCACCGCTGCAGCAGGGCCAGAAGTCGCGGTGATGCTCACGCGAATCTTCTCGGCAACGATCCTGGCAATCTGTGCCTGGAGTTGAAGGATGTCACCCCACGGCCTGTCGAATGTTTCTGCCCACACGTGGGTCTGATCAGTGGCGCGGATCAATTGCAAAGTGATGCGCACTCGGCTGCGCTCATGCCGGACGCTGCCTTCAATGAGATAGTCCACGCTAAGCTCGGCGCCGATCTGCGCCATGCTCTTGCGTGTGTCTTTGTAGCGCAGTACCGAGGTGCGTGCGATCACGCCTAGCTCGTGGGGCGCGAACTGCCCCAGCTCGCAGATGAGCTGCTCCGTGAGCCCGTCGCTGAAATAATCCTGCCGTGATTGCCCGCTGAGATTTACCAGCGGCAGCACAGCCAGCACCACACGGCGCTGCCCTTCTTCCTCAACGGCCTTGACCGACCCTGCCGGGGCCGCCGGCAATCCTATGAAGCGGTATCCCTTGCGTGCGACGGTTTCGATGAAGCGTGGCTTGGCGGGGCTATCGCCGAGGGCGCGCCGGACCTTGCGGATCGCAGTATAGAGCGCCGCTTCGGTTTCGATGACGACGTCCCTACCCCATACCTCCTGAACGGCTTCCTCGTGTGTCACCAGTTTGGTTGACCGTCTCACCAGCAGGAGCAGCAGTTCAAAAGGCGTCCGATCCAACTTCACGCGTCGGCCTGCCCGGCGAAGCTCGAAGTTTTCCGAGTCGAGCTCGAAGGGCCCGAAGCGGAATATCCCGGCGGACATGCGCCTCCTCCTCGCGGTGGCATTGCCCCCCATGAGCTTATGCGAGGCTCGGTATCCCAGGACAGAAAAATCTCAGGAATCTTTCAGAAGGGCTACAGGACTGTGCGACGCACTCGGCGCTAGGCTGGGTTCGTCGTCGCGATCCAACATTGACTAGGAGCTCTCCATATGAACAACAAATGGCACTCACAAGCACTGTTCGGGGCACTGGTACTCGCGATCGCGTTACCCGGGGCGGCGCGCGCGCAGATTGCAGATAACGATGGCTGCTCGAACGCCACGCTGCGAGGTGACTACGCCTTCACCATCAACGGGCAAATATTCCCTCCCGGCAGTCCGATCGTGACCCGTGACGGTGTCGCGATGACCCTTTTCGATGGGAAGGGGCACCTGACGCAGGTCGATTTCGTGATGCAGTATCCCGACAGGATGGGGAATTCTTCGCCGGTGCCGGGCCTGCCGAACGCGCTCAGCCACTTCAATACCGGCGAACGGGGCAGTTACACGGTGTTCGAGGATTGCACCGGCGAGATGGAAATCGACTTTCCCCCCGTCGGCATGGGTGGAGCTGTGATCAAGGCGAGGTTCGTGTTGAACGATGCGGGTCGGGCGATCCACAGCATCGTGTACTCGGTCGAGCCCCCCAATGCCATCGAGCCCGTAGCAGCCCTGATCCACAGCGAGGGACGAAAACTCCGGGATCGTTGAGATCGCAACACCGCAACCCCACCGATGCGCCAGCCTCGGTCGCCCCCTAGAGCGGCACCGGAGGCTCGGCGCGCGCGAACTACGGGGCCGCACCTCCCTCTGCCGGATCCAGAAACTCACGGATCGCAAGATTCACAAGGTCCGGTCGGCTCTGCAGAGTGCCGTGGCCGGTGGCCGGTAAAATCATAAGTTGCCCATGCGGCAGCCCTCTATACAGCTCCACCGTCTCTTCCAGAGATGTGAAGTCATGATCCCCAGACACGACGAGAACTGGCGCGGAGATTCTTTTGAGATCGTTCGGTGCGATCACGACCGGTTCGATCCACATGAAATAGCACTTGCGCAACATGACCATCCAATGATCGGGACCGTCCGGACTGACCCGCCCGTAATCTGTTCGGAAGTTACGGGGCATTGACGCCGTAATTTCCTCAAGTTTGGCGGTGAGTTGTTCCGGCGACCACGCGCGTCGCCGCGCCACTTCCTCGGCAGTCAACCCCGAGCGCAAGTTCGCGCCGGAGATGACCACTCGCCGTACGAGCTGAGGGTGATCTCGCGCGAGCAGCAACGCGACATCGCCACCGTCACTCTGCCCCACGACGTCGACCGGACCGAGACCCAGCTGCCCGATAACCGCGGCGGTATCATCGGCCATCAGTTTGTAAGAGAGTGCCCACCGCCCGTCGGGAGTGTGGCCGTGCCCTCGCTGATCGATCCCGATGACCGTGCGGTAGGTGGCGAAGTAGTCACGCTGCTTTGTGAAGGTGTTGTCGAAGAACAGCATCCCGCCGTGCAGAAACACGATCGGCGGGCCGTGACCGAACACCTCGGTGTACAGCTTGGCATCTCGTACTTCGTAGAACCGCTGCGTAGCGGTGAAACCATCCGGGTGCGCAGCTACGGATGCGAGCACGCCGCACACAGCAAGCATCGCGACTCTTAAGCAGTGCATTGCCTCTCCGGCGGCGCCACCGCTGGCCCGCTACAGTAGCCGCGCCTGACCGCCGGCATCGGGCGTGGCGGGCTCAGGCTGATACAAGCGTACCTGTGTCGGGGTCGCCCCCATGAAACTCACCCCGAGCGCGCTGAAGCGCTCGAGCATGCGCAGGTTGATGCTCTGCTGCGCATCCGCGTAGGCGCGATAATCCGGGCTGGTCACGAAGTACACCACCTCGAACTGCAGCGCCGGGCCGCCGCAGCTGAGCAGGTGACAGCGCTCGAAGCGCGTCTCGGGGGTGGCTTCGATGATCTCGCGCACCACCCGCGGCACCGCCGCCAGCGCGGGCACCGGGGTCTCATAATGCACGTCGAGCCGAAACAGCGAGCGCCGCTCGCGCAGCCGGCCGAAGTTGCGCACCCGCGACCTGAGGATGTCGGCGTTGGAGAGAATGATCTGCTCGCCGTTGACGCTGCGCAGCCGCGTGCTCTTGACGCCGATGTGCTCGACCGTGCCCTGTACGTCGTCCAGCGTGAGCGCGTCGCCGAGGCCGAAGGGCTTGTCGAGCGCGATGGAGAGCGAGGCCAGTAGATCCCCGAGCACCGCCTGCACCGCCAGCGCCAGCGCGATGCCGCCGATGCCGAGGCCGGCGAGCAGCGGCTTGATCTCGACGCCGAGATTATCGAGCGCCAGGAGCGCCGCGATGCCCCAGATGAGGATGCCCGCCGCAAACAGGATCACTTCCATCGAGCTCTTGAGCAGCGTGTCCGGCCCGGCGGAGCGGCGCCGGCGCGCATCGATGCCGTAGCGCACGGCCGTCATGGTCCAGCGCGCCGCCTGCATCCAGAAGAGCAGCACGGTGGCGACGGTGAGCGCGCGCTCCAGCTTCGGCGGCAAGCTAAGGTCGCGCGCGGCGAGCCAAACGGCCACCGCGAACAGGAACGTGCGGCCGGTGCGCGCCACCAGCTCGGCCGCGAGGTCGGTGAAGTGCACGGCGCTCAAGTCCAGACGGCGCCGGCGGTGCGCGCTGATGGCGCCCTTCAGCAACGGCAGGATCGTGAACGTGACCAGGAAGATCCCGAGCGCCACCGCCCAGGTCTTCAGGTCATTGTCGAGAAACTCGACGTGCGCGAGATCGCTCCAGCGGGACATGCGCCAATTCCCCTTGCAGGCTGGCCGCGAACCTTACCGATTTCCGTGGCGCGCGACTACGCGCCCTCGTGCTCGCCGTTCATGCCGAGTTCCTTCAGCTTGCGGGTGAGGGTGTTGCGCCCCCAGCCCAGCAGTCGCGCCGCCTCCTGGCGGTGGCCCTGGGTGCGCTTGAGCGCGGCGCGGATCAGCACGCGTTCGAACTGCGGCAGCGCCACATCGAGCAGCGGCGCCCCGCCCCCTTGTGCCTGGCGCTCCGCCCAGGCGCTCAGGCCAGCCGCCCAGTCGGCGCCGTCGCCGCTCTTGGGGGTACCCTGCAGCTCCGGCGGCAGGTCCGCGAGGTGCACGACGCTGCCGGGCGCGAGCACCGAGAGGCGCCGGCACAGGTTCACCAGTTCGCGCACGTTGCCGGGCCAGTCATGGGCGCCGAGACGCGCCAGCGCATCGACTGCCAGCGACTTGGGCTCGACGCCGAGCTCCGCGGCCGCCACCAGCATGTAGTGCCGCAGCAGATCGGGGATGTCCTCGCCGCGGGCGCGCAGCGGTGGCAGTTCGATGCGGATGACGTTCAGGCGATGGTAGAGATCCTCGCGGAACAGGCCCCGGGCCAGGCGATCCTCGAGCTGCTGGTGGGTCGCGGCGATCACGCGCACGTCGACGCGGATCGGGCGTCTGGCCACCGACGCGGTAGAACTCCCCTTCCGCCAGCACGCGCAGCAGGCGCGTCTGCAGCGGCAGCGACATGTCGCCGATCTCGTCGAGGAACAGCGTGCCGCCGTCGGCCTGCTCGAAGCGCCCGCGGCGCTGGGTGTCGGCGCCGGTGAAGGCGCCGCGTTCGTGGCCGAAGAGTTCCGACTCGAGCAGGTCCGCCGGTATCGCCGCGGTGTTGAGCGCCACGAACGGCTTGCCCGCCCGCGGGCTGTGCTCGTGCAGCGCGCGCGCCACGAGCTCCTTGCCGGTGCCGGACTCCCCGGTGATGAGCACCGTCACGCTCGAACGCGCGAGCCGCCCGATCGCCCGGAACACCTGCTGCATTGCCGGCGCGCGCCCGAGCAGCTCCGGCATGCGCTGGGTGCTGCCGGTCATCACCGCCGCCGTGCGTGGCGCCGTTGGCCGCGCGCCGCACCAGCGCGACCGCCTTGTCGATGTCGAAGGGCTTGGGCAGATATTCGAACGCGCCGCCCTCGTAGGCGGACACCGCGCTGCCAAGATCGGAGTGCGCGGTCATGACGATCACCGGCAGCGCCGGGCGGGCATCGCGGATGAGGCGCAGCAGCTCCAACCCCGAGGCACCGGGCATGCGGATGTCGGTGATCAGGACATCGGGCGACTCGCGCCGCAGCGCCGCGAGCGCGGGCTCGGCGGAATCGAAGGCGCGCGGCGTCATGCCGTCGTTGCGCAGCGCGCGCTCGAGCACCCAGCGGATGGAGGCGTCGTCGTCGACCAGCCAGACACGAAGGGCCGCATTCATGAGTCCTCTCCCAGGGGCAGCAGCAGCGTAAAGACAGTGCGCCCGGTTTCGCTTTCAAATTCGATGATGCCGCCGTTGCGGGTGACCAGTTCCTGCGCCACCGCGAGCCCCAGGCCGGTGCCATTGGCGCGCCCCGTGACGAGCGGATAGAAGATGGAGGAGCGCAGGTGCGGCGGCACGCCGGGACCGGAGTCCTCGAGTTGCAGGCTCGCGATCAGGCGGTGCTGTACCGAGCCGATGCTCACGTTCGAGCGCGCGCGCGTGCGCAGCACGATGCGGCCCAGGTCCCCCTGCGCCTGCAGCGCGTTGCGCGCCACGTTGAGCAGCGCCTGGATCATCTGGTGCCGGTCGAGCATCGCGTTCGGCAGACTCGGGTCGTAGTCGCGCTCGATGACGATGCCGGCGGGCGCCTCCGCGCGCAGCAGGTGATAGACGTGCTCGCAGATCTCGTGCACGTTCACGGAGGTCTTGGCCGGTGCGCGCGTCGGCCCCGACATGGAGTCGACCAGCGTCGTGAGCCGGTCGGCCTCGCCGATGATGAGCTGCGTGTATTCGCGTAAGCCCGCCTCGGGCAGCTCGCGCTCGAGCAGCTGCGCCGCCCCGCGCAGGCCTCCCAGGGGGTTTTTGATCTCGTGCGCGAGCTGCCGCACCATCAGGCGGCTGCCGTCGAGGCGCGCCAGCAGGTCGTTCTCGCGCGAGATGCGCTGGCGCTGCGTCGTGTCGGCGATCTCCAGCAGCAGCTGCGTGCCGGTGAGGCCGCTGAAGGGCGTGATGGTGACATCCAGCGTGCGCATCTCGCGCGGCGCACCCGCCGGGCGAATCGCCACCTCGCGATCGGCAATGCTCTCGCCAGTCTCCAGCGCGCGCCGCAGGATCCGGCACAGTCCTTCCGCGTCGTGCAGGAAATCGCTGAAGGGGCGGCCGCGCGCCATCTTCAGGCTGAAGGCCAACAGGTCCTGTGCGGCCACGTTGGCGTACACCGGGCACAGCTGCCGATCGAGCATCACGATCCCGGTCGACAAGCGCATCGAGCAGGTCGGCGGCATCGAATTGCGAGAGCGCGGAAGGAGCGCTGTGGTCAAAGGCCATGACGCTCCCGCCGGCCAAGCGCGGCCGGCGGCGCGTCGTGGCTTAAGCTCAGTGCGGCCTGACGGGATTGACCGGGTTCTGGATCGAGGGCTGGTGCGCGCTGAAGGTGACCGGCTGCGTCTGGCACACGACCGTGCCGCTGCCATCCTTCACCACGGCCAGCACCGTGTGCGTGCCGCGCTCCACCGGATTCAGCAGGTACTCGGTGCCGTTGAGCACCCCGAGCGAGACGCCGTCCATCATCAGGTACACCTGGTCCCCCGAACGCAGTCCCGGATTGGTGAACACCACGATGCGCAGCTGCTCGAGATTGGGGAAGTCCTGGTTGTCCTGCGGCTGCGCAATGCTGCAGCCGGTGTAAGCCGGCCCCGCGGGGGCGCTCTCCGGCGCCGGCGGCGTCGCTGCCTCGTTGGCGTGCGTTGACTTGTAGGTCTGTACCGGCGCCACCTGCACCTTCTCGGCATTCGGGTGCGGCTGATCGGAGTAGTGCACCACGCCGTTCTCGTCGACCCACTGGTAAACGGGGCCCGCGAACGCGGCCACGCAGGCGAGCGAGATTAAGGTAAAGAGAAGCGTGCGCATCATGAGGCAGCATAACCCCGCACCGGGTCCGGGACAAAAGCGGGTGGCGGCATGGTGCGAACGCTGCCACCCGCGCCCCTTTCCCCCTCACGCCAGCAGGCGGCTCGTGGCACCGGCCGCAGACGCAAGACGTGAGCGAGAATCCCTTCTGTGTCATCACATGATCAGCAGCTGTAGTAGAGCTCCAGCTCGATCGGGTGCGTCGACATGCGGAAGCGCGTGACCTCCTGCATCTTCAGGTCCATGTAGGCGTCGATCACGTCGTTGGTGAACACTCCGCCGCGGGTGAGGAACTCGCGATCCTTGTCGAGGTGCTCGAGCGCCATGTCGAGCGAGTGGCACACCTGCGGGATGTGCTTCGCCTCCTCGGGCTCAAGATCGTAGAGATCCTTGTCGGCCGGGTCGCCCGGGTGGATCTTGTTCTGGATGCCATCCAGGCCGGCCAGCATCATCGCGGTGAAGGCGAAGTACGGGTTGGCGCTCGAGTCCGGGAAACGCACCTCGATGCGCCGCGCCTTGGGGTTGGATACCCACGGGATGCGGATTGAGGCTGAGCGGTTGCGCGCCGAGTAGGCGAGCATCACCGGCGCCTCGAATCCGGGCACCAGGCGCTTGTAGCTGTTGGTGCCGGCGTTGGTGAAGGCGTTGAGCGCCTTGGCGTGCTTGATGATGCCGCCGATGTAGTACAGCGCCAGGTCCGAGAGTCCGCCGTACTTGTCGCCGGCGAACAGCGCGCGGCCCTCCTTCTGCAGCGACTGGTGCACGTGCATGCCGCTGCCGTTGTCGCCCACCAGAGGCTTGGGCATGAAGGTGGCGGTCTTGCCGTAGCCGTGCGCGACGTTGTGGACGGCATACTTGAGCAGCTGCACCTGGTCGGCCTTGTAGACGAGCGTGCCGGCGCCAATGCCGATCTCGGACTGCCCGCCGGTGGCCACCTCGTGGTGATGTACTTCGACTTTCAGGCCGAGCTCCTCGCACGCCAGACACATCGCCGAGCGGATGTCCTGAAACGCATCCACCGGCGGCACCGGGAAGTAGCCGCCCTTGATGCCCGGGCGGTGGCCCTTGTTGCCGTCCTGGTACTCGGTCATCGAATTCCACGCGCCCTGCACCGAGTCGATGGAGTAGGAAGCGCCGCGCATCTCGTTTTCGTAGCGCACGGAGTCGAAGATGAAGAATTCGTTCTCGGGCCCGAAGAGTGCGGTGTCGGCAATACCGGTGGACTTCAGGTACGCCTCGGCGCGCTTGGCGAGCGAGCGCGGGTCGCGCTCGTAGCCCTGCATCGTGGCCGGCTCGATGACGTCGCAGCGGATGTCGACGGTGGTCTCTTCGAAGAACGGATCGAGCACCGCCGTGGTGGCATCCGGCATCAGGATCATGTCCGACTCGTTGATGCCCTTCCAGCCGGCGATCGAGGAGCCGTCAAACATCTTGCCGTCGCGGAACAGGTCCTCGTCGACGAGCCGTGCCGGGATCGTCACGTGCTGTTCCTTGCCGCGCGTGTCGGTAAAGCGCAGGTCCGCGAACTTCACCTGTTTTTCTTTTATGAGCTTCAGGACATCGCTGGGTGTCATATCGCCTCCGGGAAAGGGGTAAGTGCCGCTCCGCTCCATGACCCAATAGGGCGCCGCGCCCAAGAGAGCGGAACGATGCCTGCCCATTGCAGGGGTTGTGCCACCGCTTCCCTAGGAATGAAATCAACCACTTACCGTGCATGCCTTTGGTGCATTGCACCTTTGTAGTGCATGTCGGGCCGCATATTGCACCAAATAAAGGCGCAAGAGGAGATCTTCCGGGTCCTCGGGTGAGGAGCGGCAGGTCTCCTATCGCGCAGGTGCCGACGGTGGGTCCCGGGCAGGTGCGCTCAGGAATGGTGCCGTCGCCGCGAAGTCCTGCACGCGGGGGCGCGCCGTTATACTCGCGCGCTCTTTTTGAGGTGTTAGAAAATCCGCCATGAAGACCGGCCGGCCGCCGCGCACCTTTCAGGACCTGATCTTCACGCTGCAGCAGTACTGGGCGCAGCAGGGATGCGTGATCCTGCAGCCCTACGACATGGAGGTCGGCGCCGGCACCTTTCACACCGCCACCTTCCTGCGCGCGGTGGGCCCGGAACCCTGGCGCGCCGCCTACGTGCAGCCTTCCCGGCGCCCGACCGACGGGCGCTACGGCGAGAACCCCTTCCGGCTGCAGCACTACTACCAGTACCAGGTGGTGATCAAACCCTCGCCGCTGGAGATCCTCGATCTGTACCTCGGCAGCCTTGCCGAGCTCGGCCTCGACCCGCTGGTGCACGACGTGCGCTTCGTGGAGGACAACTGGGAGTCCCCGACGCTCGGGGCCTGGGGCCTGGGGTGGGAGGTGTGGCTGAACGGCATGGAGGTCACCCAGTTCACCTACTTTCAGCAGGTGGGCGGGCTCGACTGCCGCCCCGTGACGGGGGAGATCACCTACGGGCTTGAGCGCCTCGCCATGTACCTGCAGGGCGTGGAGAGCATCTACGACATTCTCTGGAGCGAAGGCCCCGGAGCCCGCATCACCTATGGCGACGTGTACCGGCAGAACGAGGTGGAGCAGTCGGCCTACAACTTCGAGCACGCCGACGTCGCGATGCTGCACCGGGCCTTCGAGGATCACGAGCGGCTGTGCCAGAAGCTGCTCGAGCTCGAAACTGGCGCTGCCGGCCTACGAGCAGGTGCTCAAGGCCTCGCACACCTTCAACCTGCTCGATGCGCGGCGCGCGATCTCGGTCACCGAGCGCCAGCGCTACATCCTGCGCGTGCGCACGCTGGCGAGCGGCGTGGCGAAGGCCTACTACGAGAGCCGCGAGGCACTGGGCTTCCCCCTGCTGCACGCGGCCGGCGGCCTCGCGGGGCGCGGCATGAAGGTCGAGCACCACGATTTTCTCTTCGAGATCGGTTCCGAGGAGCTGCCGCCGCGCGCGCTGCACCTGCTCGAGCGCGCGCTGGTCGCCGGCATCGCCGCCGGGCTCGACAAGGCACAGCTCGGGCACGGAGAGCTCACCGGCTACGCCACGCCCCGGCGCCTCGCGGTGTGGGTGAAGCGTCTCGCCACGCGCCAGCCCGAGCAGCATCTGCGCCGCAAGGGGCCGCCGCTGAGCGCGGCCTTTGACGCCAGCGGCGCACCGACGCGCGCCGCGCTCGCGTTCGCGCAGAGCTGTGGCACCCGGGTCGAGGCGCTCGAGCGTCAGGAAGAGGGCAAGGGGACGTTCCTGTTCTTCGTCGGCAGCAAGCCCGGGGAGCGCGCGCTCGAGCTGCTGCCCGGCATCGTGCAGTCTGCGCTCGATGCGCTGCCCATCCCGCGACGCATGCACTGGGGCTGCGGCAGCGCGCTGTTCGTGCGCCCCGTGCACTGGGTGGTGATGCTGCTCGGCCAGGAGGTGGTGCCCGCGACGCTGCTCGAGGCGAGCGCCGGGCACTCAACCTACGGGCATCGCTTCCACGCCCCCAAGGCGCTGCGCATCAGCAGCCCCGGCGCCTACGAGCGCACGCTGCGCGAGCGCGGCCGGGTACTGGCGGATTTCGCCATGCGCCGCGAGCGCATCCGCGCCGAGGTGAAATCCCTGGCCGCCAGCCTCAACGGGCGGGCGCTGATCGAGGAAGCGTTGCTGGAGGAGGTCACCGCGCTGGTGGAATGGCCGGTGGCGCTTGCCGGGCATTTCGAGGAGCGCTTCCTCGCGCTGCCGCGCGAGGTGCTGATCTCGACGCTGCAGGAGCACCAGCGCTACTTCCCGCTCGAGGACGCCGCCGGCCGCCTGCTGCCGGCCTTCATCACCATCAGCAATATCGAGAGCCGCGATCCCGGCAAGGTGCGCGAGGGCAACGAGCGCGTCGTACGCCCGCGCCTGGCGGACGCCGCCTTCTTCTGGGAGCAGGACCGCAAGCAGCCGCTCGCCGCCCGCGTGAGCGCGCTTGACGCCGTGACCTTCCAGGCAAAGCTCGGCTCGCTCGGGGACAAGACACGCCGCCTCATCGGCCTTGCGATCGACGTCGCCGCGGCGATCAACGGTCCACTCGATGACACGCGCCGCGCCGCGCAGCTGGCCAAGTGCGACCTGCTCACGGCCATGGTGGGTGAGTTTCCCGACCTGCAGGGCGTCATGGGCGGCTACTACGCCCGCGCCGACGGGGAATCCCCCGAGGTGGCCGCCGCGATCCGCGAGCACTATCTGCCGCGCGCCGCCGGCGATGCGCTGCCGGCGACCCACAGCGGGCTGGCGGTGGCGATCGCGGACAAGCTCGATACGCTCGCCGGGATCTTCGCGATCGGCGAGCGCCCCACGGGCAACAAGGATCCGTTCGGACTGCGCCGCGCCGCGCTCGGCGTGCAGCGCATCCTCATCGAGAAGGAACTCGAGCTCGACCTGAAACGCCTCATCGACCTCGCCGTCGCCGCCGTGCGCATCGACATCGATCGGCTGCGTGCCCAGGGCGGCGCGGCGACCCCGCCCAAGGCGCATGTCGGCGCGGACGTGGTCGCGGGCTGGATCTACGACTTCCTGATGGAGCGGCTGCGGGCCTACTACCTCGAGCGCGGCAGCGCCGCACCGGGGCGCGTGGCGGTGACCACGGAGATGTTCGACGCCGTGCTCGCGGCGCGCCCGGCCTCACCGCTCGACTTCGATGCACGGCTGAAGGCCCTGAGCGCCTTTCTCGATCTGCCCGAGTCGGCGAGCCTCACCGCCGCCAACAAGCGCATCGCCAACATCCTGCGCAAGGCGCCGGCGCCGGCCGCCGGCGGCATCAGCATCGAGCACCTGCGCGAGGACGCGGAGGTGCGGCTCTATGACGCCATGCGCGCGCTGCAGGAGGCCGTCGGCGCCGCGACGGCGCAGCGCCAGTACACCGCCGCCCTCGGGCGCCTGGCGCAGCTGCGCCCGGCGGTGGACGCGTTCTTCGACCAGGTCATGGTCATGGACGAGAATCCGCACCTGCGCGCCAACCGCCTGCACCTGCTCGCCCAGCTGCAGGCGCTGTTCGGGGGCGTGGCCGACCTGTCGCGGTTGCCCGGTTGAAGAGGCCGGCCGCAAGACCCGCGGCTGCGCACCGCGGGCCGTCGGTGCAATTCCTGGGGTCGCTCCTCTTCACGGGGTTCCTGTTCGCCTGGACGTTCCTGTACGCCATCCCGTTCACGTTCCTGTGTCTGTTACTGCCGTTTCCGCGGCGTCATTCACTGGTGCGGGTCTACGCCAAGAGCACGCTCGCGATGCTGCGCTGGTGCTGCGGGCTGACCTACCAGGTCGAGGGCACGCTGCCGCCTGGAGCCCACATTGCATTCTGGAAGCACTCTTCAAGCTGGGAAACCATCGCGATGATGCTGGTCTTCCCGCGTCAAGTGTGGGTGCTCAAGCGCGAGCTGCTGTGGATCCCTTTCGTCGGCCAGGGCATCTGGCTGATGCACGCCATCGCGATCAATCGCAAGGCGGGACACTCCGCCGTGTCGCAGGTGGTCGCGCAGGGACGCGAGCGCCTCGACGAAGGGGACTGGGTGATCATCTTCCCGGAGGGCACGCGCATGCCGGCCGGGGAGACCCGGCGCTACGGGATGAGCGGCACGCTCCTGGCGCAGGAGACCGGCAGGCTCATCGTGCCGGTCGCGCACAACGCCGGCTACTTCTGGCCGCGCCGCGGGCTGCTGAAAAAGCCCGGCACCGTGCGCGTGGTCATTGGCCCCCCCGTGTCCGCGCAGGGCCGCAACCTGCGCGAGGTCAACGAAGAACTCCAGGCCTGGGTCGAACGCACCGTGCAGGCGCTGCAGCCTGCCGGTGATGCTGCCGCCTCAGACTGACTATTGAACCGAATACCAAGGTTAATCCAGCCAGTTCTGACCTGATTGTCGCAAAATCACCCTTAATTGCGGACTCAGGAGCCCCCGGCCGCATAGATGGTTTTGCCCTCCTTGAGCGTCTCCACGACCTTGATGTCCCTGAGGGCCATCGGGGCAACCTTGAGGGGGTTCTGATCGAGGATCACCAGGTCTGCGAGCTTGCCCGCCTCGAGCGTGCCCTTACGGTCCTGCTCCTGGTACTGGATCGCGGCGTTGATCGTGATGGCCTGCAGCGCCTCGAGCGCGGTGATGCGCTGATCGGCGCCGAGCACCTGGCCGTTGCGCATGAGGCGGTTGACGGCAGACCACATCACCATCATCTGATCCAGCGGCGCGACCACGAAGTCGGTGTGGTTCGTGGGCCGCAGTCCCTTGTCGATCGCGGCGCGCATCGGGCTGAGGTAGGCGGCCTGCTTCTCGCCGCGGTTGCGCACGTGGCTCTCGCCGAAATAGAACGTGTGCAGCGTGAACATCGAGGGCGTGATCTTGTATTCAACGTACTTGTCGAGCTGGTCGGCGCGCACGAACTGCGAGTGGATCACCGTGAGGTGGCGGTCCCTGGCAGGATCGGCGCCCGCGGCATACACGTGCGCCCGCAGCAGCAGGTCGATCGCCGCATCCCCGTTGGCGTGGGCGTTCAGCGGCAGCCCGAGGTCGTAGACCTTCTTGAAGAAGGCCTTCACGTAGTCCTCGGGGAACCCCGGTTCGCCCTTCCAGTTCTTCTCCCCATTCGGCCCGCCGGTGAGATAGGGGGTGGTGAACCACGCCGTACGCCCCTGAGGCGAGCCGTCGAGGGTGATCTTGGCGCCGCCGAGTTTGACGCGGTTGACATACTTGCCCCAGTTCTCGACGGGATTCTTGGCGAGGATCGCGTCGAAGTCGGTGACGAAGGGATACGCGACGATGTCGATGAGGTTGGCGCCGCTGGCGCCGACCCGCTGCATGAGCTCGATGTCCTGCAGGTGGGTGGCGCCCTCCTGGGCGGTCGTGATGCCGTAGGAGGCGTAGAGCTTCTGGGCGGCGACGCTGCCCTCGTGCTCCTGCTCCGGCGTCGGGCGCGGCAGCTGGGTCATCACCGGCAGGAAGGCCGTCTCCATGAGCAGTCCCGAGGGCTCGTTCGAGCCCTTCTTGCGCACGATCACGCCGCCCGGCGGGGTCCTGGTGGCCGCGGAAATGCCGTACTTCCTCATCGCCGCCGAGTTCAGCACCGCCCCGTGCATCGAGACATGGCCGACGATCACCGGGTTGTCGGGGAAGTCCTTGTCGAGGTCGTAGCGGGTGAGTGCCACACCGCGAGGCATGATGGAGTCGTCGTAGCCGTACGCCTGGATCACCTCGCCTGCTGCGATCTGGTGAATGTCGCGGAACTGCCGGAGGGCCGCGACGATGCTCGGCACGTCCGCGCCGGGTCCGGCGGGCGGGGCAAACACGTTCGCCTGCAGTGCCACCGGGATCGCGGCGATGTAGTGGCTGTGCGGGTCGAGGAACCCCGGCAGCAGCGTCTTGCCGGCGAGGTCGACGGAGCGGCTGTTCGGCCCCTGGTAGCTCTTCTGCAGCGCGGCCCGGGTGCCGAGCGCCAGGATCTTGCCATCCTTGACGGCCAGCGCCTCTGCGCTGGGCTGCTGGGCGTTGACGGTGACGATGTCACCGCCGAAGTAAATGACGTCCGCCGCGACCTGCGGTGCAGGCGCCGGCGCCGGAGCACCGCAGGATGCGAGCGCTGCGCTCGCCACTACGCCAACGAAATACGGGATTCTCCGGCTGATCAATGGCAATTCCCCTGAGGCTGGGCGCAGCGTGCCGGACACGGCACGCCGCGAATGAAGGCGTGGACGCGCCCAGCACTCTACACCGTTACCTTGGCCGTTCGAGCCGCGCCGGACTCCTTAGAGCTCGGGCACCGGTGCGCGGGCGGTCGCCGCCAGCAGCAGCGCCCCCGCGGCCGTGATGCCGGCCGAGAGCATGAAGGTGCTCGTGTAATTGTGGGTGACGTCCAGCTGCCAGCCGGTGAGCGCCACGGCGACGATGCCGGGAATCGTGGCGAGCGTGTTGCTGAAGCCGATGAGCATCGGGGCATGGCGCGGAGTGATGTCGAGGGGCACGGCGGTGAACCCTGCACAGGCGAGGCCGGTCAGGGCTGCGGTGGCGCAGGCGATGGCCAGCGCAACCTCCGCCGAGCTCGCCCCCGGCAGGCTCAGCAGGCACAGCGCCGCGCCGCCGAGTCCCGTCGCCGCCAGCGCGCGGCGCACGCCCAGGGGACGGGCACCGCGGGCAATCGCGGCGTCTGCGGCGCTGCCGCCCGACAGCAGCGCGAGGAAGTTGGCGAGCCACGGCAGTGCCGAGTACCAGCCGCTTTGCTGCACACTCAGCCCCAGGTGCTCGTGAAAATAGCTGGGGAGCCAGGAGACGAGCACATAGAGCGCCCAGTTGTGGCAGAAGTGCGCCGCGATGAACGACAGCACCAGCGACGAGTGCAGCAGCTTGCGCCATGGCATCGGCGCTGCCGCGCCGGGCGCCGGCGCGCTCAGCAGTGCGCGCTCGGTGGCCGAGACGCCGGCATCGGCGGCGGGGCTGTTGTGCACGCCGCGCCAGAAAGCCACCACCCACACGAGGCCGAGCGCGCCGAACACGTAGAAGGTCGCCGGCCAGCCCAGGCGCGCGGTGAGGTAGCCGGTGCCCACGAGGCCCACGATCTGGCCGAGCGGTATGCCGCTGAGAAACAGTGCCAGCGAGCGGCTGCGCTCCGCACTCGGAACCCAGCGGCTGAACAGCTCGTAGCTCCCCGGCAGCACCGCCGCCTCCCCGAGCCCGAGCGCGACGCGCGCGCCGATCAGCACGGCCACCGACACCCGGGCCGCCGGCGGCGTCAGCAACGCAAACAGCGACCACCACAGCACCGCAAGTCCCAGCACCCGCTTGCCGCCGTAGCGCTGCGCGAGCGCGCCGCTTGCGACCTGAAAAAGGAAGTAACCGATGAAGAAGCCGGCGAGCACCAGGCCCTTCACCGACTGGCTCCAGTGAAACTGCTCGCGCATGGCCACCACGGCCACCGCGAGGTTCACGCGGTCGGTGTAGGCGAGAAACATGGCGGCCACCGTGAAGGCGACCACCGCGTGCCTGCGGCGCGAGGCGGGCGCCGGGGATGCAGCTGACATCGGCGATTCACCTGCCGCGCGCTGGCGTGTTGGCCTGTTGGCCTGTTGGCCTGTTGGCCTGTTGGCCTGTTGGCGATGCGGCGAGTGTTAGGGAAGGGCCCGGGGACCGCAAGGGTCGCCGGGCGCCTTCAGACGTCGAGGTTGATGACCGAGAGCGCGTTCTTTTCGATGAACTCGCGCCGTGGCTCGACCTGGTCGCCCATGAGCGTGGTGAAGATGTCGTCGGCCGCGACCGCGTCATCGATCCGCACCTGCAGCAGCCGGCGCGTTTCCGGATTGATGGTCGTGTCCCACAGCTGCTCCGGGTTCATCTCGCCGAGTCCCTTGTAGCGCTGGATGGTCTGGCCCTTCTTCGCCTGCTCGAACAGCCACTTCATCGCTTCCTTGAAGGAACCGATTTCCTGGCGCTCGTTGCCGCGCGTCACGTACGCGCCCTCGCCGATCAGGCCGGCGAGCGTGCGCGCCAGGTCCGCAATGCGCTGGTATTCGGCGGACTCGAAGAACTCGCGCGGCAGGTACTTGTGAGTGGGCGTGCCGTGCTCGGTCTTGTGGACGATGACACGCGTGGCGTGGCCGTCGCTGGCGGTGCGCATCTCCACCCGGTAGGTACGCGTGCCGTCGGCGCGCGCGTTGAGGTGATCGTTGAGGTCGTTGGCCCAGCCGCGCAGCCAGTCGACGCGGTCGAAGTTCGCCGGGCGTCACCTCCGGCATGTACACCAGCTGCTCGAGCAGGCGGTCGTCGTAACGCCGCGACCAGCGGGTGATGATCGCCTGCACCTCCATGTACTTGCGCGCCAGTAGCTCGAGCCCGGAGCCTGACAGCGCCGGCGCCTGCGCATTCACGTGCAGGCCGGCGCTTTCCAGCGCGCTGTTGAGCAGCACCTGATTCAGCTCCGCTTCGTCCTTGACGTAGGACTCCTGCTTGCCGCGCTTGACCTTGTAGAGCGGCGGTTGCGCGATGTAGATGTGACCGCGCTCGATCAGCTCGGGCATCTGGCGATAGAAGAAGGTCAGCAGCAGCGTGCGGATGTGTGAACCGTCGACGTCCGCGTCGCACATCAGCACGCAGCGGTGGTAGCGCAGCTTGCCGATGTCGAAGTCGTCCTTGCCGATGCCGCAGCCGAGCGCGGTGATGAGCGTGCCGACCTCCGCCGACGAGAGCATCTTGTCGAAGCGCGCCTTTTCCACGTTGAGGATCTTGCCCTTGAGCGGCAGGATCGCCTGCGTGCGCCGGTCGCGGCCCTGCTTGGCCGAGCCACCGGCGGAATCGCCCTCGACGATGAAGATCTCCGAGAGCGCCGGATCCTTCTCCTGACAGTCGGCGAGCTTGCCGGGGAGGCCGGCGATGTCGAGCGCGCCCTTGCGGCGTGTCATCTCGCGCGCCTTGCGCGCCGCCTCGCGTGCGCGCGCGGCTTCCACCATCTTCGCCACGATCGCGCGCGCTTCCTGCGGATGCTCGAGGAGAAATTCCTGCAGCTTGGTGCCCACCGCGGTCTCCACGACGCCCTTCACTTCCGAGGACACCAGCTTGTCTTTCGTCTGCGAGGAGAACTTCGGATCCGGCAGCTTGACGGAGAGAATCGCGGTGAGTCCCTCACGCGCATCATCGCCGGTCATCGGAATCCTGTCCTTCTTGCCGGACAGTTCCTTCTCGACGTAGTCATTCAGCGTACGCGTGAGCGCGCTGCGAAAGCCCGCAAGGTGCGTACCGCCGTCCTTCTGCGGGATGTTGTTGGTGTAGCAGAACATGCTCTCCTGGTAGGAGTCGTTCCACTGCAGCGCCACTTCGACGGCCACCGGGCCGTCCTGGGTGCGAAACCAGATCACCGATTCGTGGATCGGCGTGCGCGTGCGGTTCAGGTAGGCGACGAACGCCTGCAGGCCGCCGGCATGGGCGAACACGTCGGACTTGTTCTCGCGCTCATCGATCAGCTCGATCCGTACCCCGGAGTTCAGGAACGACAGCTCCCGCAGACGCTTGGCCAGGATCTCGTAATTGAAGCTGATGTTGGTGAAGATCTGGGCACTTGGCCGGAAGCGGATCACGGTGCCGCGATCCTGCGTGTCGGCCACCGCCGCGAGCGGGGCGACCGGCTCGCCCAGGTGGTATTCCTGGCGGTGCAGCTTCCCGTCCCGGGAAATGTTCAGCTGCAGGTAGTCCGAGAGCGCGTTGACGACCGATACGCCCACGCCGTGCAGTCCGCCGGAGACCTTGTAGGAGCTGTCGTCGAACTTTCCGCCCGAGTGCAGCACGGTCATGATGACCTCGGCCGCCGAGCGCCCCTCCTCGGGGTGGATATCCACAGGAATCCCGCGTCCGTTGTCCGAAACCGTCACCGATTCGTCGGCGTGGATCGTGACGACGATGCGATCGCAGTGACCGGCCAGGGATTCGTCGATGGAGTTGTCGACGACCTCGAAAACCATGTGGTGCAGGCCGGTGCCGTCATCGGTATCTCCGATGTACATTCCGGGGCGCTTGCGCACCGCATCAAGACCCTTTAAGACTTTGATTTTACTGGAATCGTAGACGTCGTCGCCGGCCATGAACTCGCTCGTTTCTGGGACCACGGCATTATACCGGTTGCACCCTCCCGTCAGCCACGTGAAACGTGCGGTCCGGAGTCCCGAAAAGGCGTGATTCTGCCGTGAGTGACGTGACGATTAGTTGCGCGCGCAACTGTGTGACCTGCTCGATGAAGCCCCGCAGCCGCGCCCCGTCGAGCTCCGCCGCCGGGTCATCCAGCAGCAGCGTGGGCGTCGTGCCGGTGAGCTCCTGCAGCAGGCGGATCTGGGCGACCGTCATGGCGACCGCAACGAGTTTCTGCTGTCCGCGTGACAGGACTTCCCGCGCCGGGCGGTTCGACAACCGCACGGCGACATCGGCGCGGTGTGGGCCTGCGTGGGTGAGTCCGCGGGTCTCATCGCGGGCTCGGGAGATCTCCAGTGCTTCGAGCAGACTGCGCTCGGCGCTCCAGCCCCGCAGGTACTGGAGCTGCACGTCCAGGCCGGTAAGCCCTGCGAGGACCTGTTTCCAGTACGGCTGTAGCTGTTCGAGGATGCGTGCGCGGAACACGGCGATCTGCTCGCCGGTCCTCGCTAGTTCGGCGTTCCAAACCGCGACGTGCGCCGGGTCGGTCTTCAGGGCCGCGTTGCGCTGCCTGAGTGTCCGGCTGTAGCGCAGCCAGGTCTCCGCAAACTGAGGTTCCACGTGGAACACGGCCCAGTCCATCCAGCGCCTCCGGCGGTATCCGCCCTCCTCGAGAAGCTTGTGCACACCCGGCTCAATTACCTGCACCGCGAAGGCCTGGGACAGCTGCGCGAGCGAGCTCACCGGGCTGCCCGCGATCCGCGCCGTGACCCCCGAACTGCGCGCCTCCACCCCCACCACCTGCCCATCTTCGGCATCGAGCCGGCCAATGACTCTCAGGTGCTCCTGTCCGCGGCGAATCAGGCGCTCGGTGTTTCTCGTGCGAAACGATCGGCCGCGACCCAAAAGAAAGATGGCCTCCAGGATCGAGGTCTTGCCCGAACCATTGTCTCCCCAGACCAGACTGAGGCCGGGGGAAATCTCCAGCTCCGCATGGGTGATGCACCGGACATCACGGATACTCACGGCGTAGAGGCTCATCGTGCCCCCGCTCGGCGCGAGGGCCCGTAGTCGCAGTCGGCCCTGGTCCCCGAGTCGGCGTACGGATCGGGCACATTCATGCACCCGCGTCGGCAGGCGCAAGTTGAAGTGTTCCACGTGGAACACCGGGACCGGCCACACCGCGGCAAGCTACGGGCCCATTCCACATGGATCCCGTGTGCCGACCTAGTCGCGCCGGGTCGCACGCGCACGAGAATTGGGAATGCGCGGCGCCGTCGCTGCCCGGGGGAGCTGCACCGCAGATTCTCCGGCGCCCGGCAGTACCCGTTCCACGTGGAACATCGCCCGGTGATCTCCTCACTCACCACATTGCTCCAAAGCCTAGAGCCGAAAGGAACGGCTTCCCGGCATGAGGCCCCACGAGCGCCAGTCGTTCGCGGGTGTGGACGGCGGCCAACCGAGCCGAAAACGAGGAGACGCGTGGCGCCTCAGAGCCGCATCGGCATCACGACGTAGCGGGTATTCAGCGCTCCGGGTGCGTGGATCAGACAACTGCTATTGGAGTCCGTCAGCCCGATCTCAACCTTGTCGGTCTCGATGGCGCTCAGGGCATCCAGCAGGTAATTGACGTTAAAGCCGATCTCCACTTCCTCACCCTGGTAGGACACCTCCACCTGGTCCTCCGCTTCCTCCTGCTCCGGATTGTGGGCTTGGATGGTGAGCAGGTCTGGCCGGGCCGTCAGGCGGATTCCGCGATACTTCTCGTTCGAAAGGATCGCGGTCCGCTGCAGCGCCTGTCGCAGCGCCTCGCGATCCGCTTCGACAATCCGCGGCGGATTACTCGGAATAACACGACCGTACTCCGGGAAACGACCATCGATCAGCTTTGAAGTGAAGCGAATGTCTCCGATCTGGGCGCGAACGTGATTTGTGCCGACGGCGAGGTCGATCGTACCCTCCGTGCCGAGGATGCGCTGCAGTTCGAGTACGCCCTTGCGCGGCACGATGACCTGGTGAGTATTCTTCGCCTTCCCGCTGAGCTCCATTTCGCACAGCGCGAGCCGGTGGCCATCGGTCGCGACGGCGCGCAGCGCCTTGCCGTCGGTCTCGAGCAGCAGCCCGTTCAGGTAATAGCGCACGTCCTGCTGCGCCATCGAGAAATGCGTCTTGTCGATGAGGCGCCGGAATTCCCCCTGCGGCACGGTCAGCGTCTGCTGCGCGTTGATTTCCTCGACCAGCGGAAATTCCGCGGCCGGCAGACTCGACAGCGTGAAGCGACTGCGGCCCGCACGCAGCGACACGCGCTCACCTTCGGTCGTGAGCGTAACGCTGGTTTTCTCGGGTAAAGAACGAAAGATGTCCAGCAGCTTGCGGCCCGGCACGGTGATGTCACCGCTTTGCTGCACGCTCACCTGCGTGCTGGCGACCAGCTCGACCTCGAGATCGGTTCCCGTGACGCTGAGCTTGTTGTCACGCGCTGCCAGCAGCACGTTGGCAAGCACCGGCATCGTCTGGCGCCGTTCGACGACGCCGATCACACTTTGCAGGGGAGCCAGCAGATCTTCGCGCGTCGCGGTCAGCTTCATGGGGGTTTGACTCTCTTCGGATTAATTCTGTAGGAGAAATACTTCTCTTATTGTAGGAATAGTAGAGCCTGTGAGTTCCGGCAATAAGAAAATTAGTCTATTTAAATCAAAATGTTGCGTCTTGATCTTGGCAGTGGAACCGATGGCACTAGCTGCCGAACGGCTGTGAGCGAACTGTGCATAACTTTATCCCCAACGGCGTCCACAAGTAATCCACAGCGTTGCGCACATCATCCGGCGAGCGTGCGCAACAGGTTCGAATAGTCTTCCTTCAGGCGCTGCTCGGTGTCGCGCAGTTCCTTGATGCGCTTGCACGCGTGCAGCACCGTCGTGTGGTCGCGCCCGCCGAAGGCATCGCCGATCTCCGGCAGGCTGTGCGTCGTGAGTTCCTTCGCGAGTGCCATCGCCATCTGGCGCGGGCGCGCTACCGAGCGGCTGCGCCGCTTGGACAGCAGATCGGCGAGCCGCACCTTGAAGTAATCGGCGACGGTCTTTTGGATGTTCTCGATGGTGACCAGCTTTGCCTGCAGCGACAGCAGATCTTTCAGTGCTTCCTTGGTGAATTCGAGCGTGATGGAGCGGCCGGTGAAGCGCGAGTTGGCGATCACGCGGCGCAGTGCCCCCTCGAGTTCGCGCACGTTGGAGCGGATGCGCTTGGCGATGAAGAACGCCACTTCCTCCGGCAGCGTCACGCCGACGACGTGCGCCTTGGTCATGAGGATCGCTACGCAGGTCTCGAGTTCCGGTGGCTCGATCGCCACGGTGAGCCCCCAGCCGAAGCGTGACTTCAGTCGTTCCTCGAGACCCTCGACTTCCTTGGGATAACGATCGCAGGTGAGGATCACCTGGTGTTGGCCCTCGAGCAGCTCGTTAAAGGTGTGGAAAAACTCCTCCTGGGAGCGCTCTTTTCCCGCGAAAAACTGGATATCGTCGATCAGCAGCGCATCCAGCGAGCGGTATGCCGTCTTGAACTCGTTCATCGCGTTGTGCTGCAGCGCGCGCACCATGTCGCCGACGAAGCGCTCCGAGTGCACATAGGCGATGCGCGCTTCCGGATCGCGCTCCTTGATGAGGTGCGCGATGGAGTGCATCAGATGCGTCTTGCCGAGCCCGACGCCGCCGTAGAGGAACAGGGGGTTGTAAGCGCGGCCGGGGTTCTCGGCGACCTGGCGCGAGGCAGCCTTGGCGAGCTGATTGCTCTTGCCCTCGACGAAGGTGGCGAAGGTGAATTCCCCGTTGAGACGGGCGCCGACGACCAGGCCGTCCGCGCGGCGTGCGCGCGCGGGCAGGGTAGCTACGGGCGGCGGCGCGCCGCGCAGCGGGTTGCCGCGCGAGCCGACCTCGACCGTGACGATCGGTGCGTCGCCAGTGCTTTCATCGCGCAGCAGCTCGCCGATGCGTGGCAGCAGATTCGCATTGATCCACTCGACCACGAAGCGGTTGGGCGCGAGCAGCTTGAGGGCGCCGTTGCCCTCCATGGCCTGCAGCGGCCGCACCCAGGTATTGAATTGCTGCTCCGGAAGCTCGGTCTCCAACGCGCCCATGCAGCGAGTCCAAAGCGACGCTTCCACGCGCGTTTGCCTCCGCGAGGTGTTCATGTACGTAAAGGAAAAGGCCGCGAAGTCTATACCGATCGCGCACCGTGCTGAAGGCTTTCGCGAACCGAAAATATTGACACCTTGGCGCTCAACGGCTTAGCCTTGCCGCCCTTTTTTCACCGCCATGGATCGTTCACGGAGCCCCCGGTATGAAGCGTACCTATCAACCGAGCAAAGTGCGTCGCAAGCGCACCCATGGGTTCCGCGCACGCATGGCCACCAAGAACGGCCGTAAGGTGCTCGCGCGGCGGCGCGCCAAGGGCCGCCGCAAGCTGATACCCTGAAGCCGAGCGGGGCCCGGTGCGATTTGGCGCCGTTACCCCCTCCAACTGATTCCTCAAGAGCTCGATGCCAGGGCGGCTCACTCTGCCGGCGCAACTTCGCCTGCGGCGCAAGAGCGACTTCGACGCCGCCTACGCACGCGGGCGGCGCATGGGTGATGGATTCTTTGCCGTGACTGCGAAGGTAAATGATTTGGGCGCGCCACGCCTAGGCCTGGCGGTGGCCGTACGCGTCGCCGGAGGCTCCGTGGGACGTAATCGCATCCGTCGCGTCATCCGCGAGTCCTTCCGGCTGCACCAGCACGAGCTGCCCTCCGTCGACCTCGTGGTGAGCGCCCGCCCCAAGGCGCGCGCGGCGCCCGGACGCGAGCTGCATGCCAGCCTCGCGGCGCTGTGGAAGAAAGTCGGTGAGCAATGCGCCACCTCGCCGCGTTCCTGATCCGCACCTACCAGTGGACCTTGAGCCCGCTCCTGGGGCCGCGTTGCCGCTTCTACCCGAGCTGCTCGCAGTACGCACACGAAGCGCTGCTGCGCTTTGGCCTCGTGCGGGGCGGCTGGCTCGCGCTCAAGCGCCTCGGCCGCTGCCACCCCTGGCATGCCGGCGGCATCGACCCGGTTCCGCCGCTGGCGGCCCACCTGTGCACCCATCACACTCATGAATAACACCCTGTTTCCCTCCAACCCACGCGTCTACCTGTGGGTGGCGCTGGGACTGCTCGCGTTCCTGAATTTCCAGGCCTGGATGAAGGATTACGGGCCGCCGCCGCCGAGCGCCGAAGCGCCACCGCTCGCGGGCGCACCGGCCGCGCCGGCGCCGGATCTGAGGAACCAGTTACCCGCCGGCGCGCAAAGCGCAAGCGGCACCGGCAGCGCAGTGCCGGCAACGCCCGTGGCGTCCGCGGCCGTCACGGGAGCGGGCGACGCCGAGGCGGCACCACAGATCCACGTGCGCACCGACGTGCTCGACCTGGACATCAGCCTTCGCGGGGGCACGCTCACGCGCGTCGATCTGCCCGCCTATCCGCAGGTGAAGGGCCAGACCGCGCCCGTGCGCCTGGAGAACCACGATGCCGCACTGACGCTTTACGAGCTGCAGACCGGGCTCACCGGGCCGGGCGCCGGCCCGTACCCGGACCAGAACGCGCAGTACACCAGCGCCAGCTCCGACTATCGCCTGGGCAGCGCCGCCGAGCTGCGCGTGCCACTCACCTGGAGTGCGGAGGGGGTCACGGTCACCAAGACCTATACCTTCCGGCGCGGCGCCTACGGGATCGACGTCGCCTACGAAGTACACAACGGCGGCAGCGGCGACTACGAGACGCGGCCCTTCGCTCAGATCGTGCGCAACGATCCGCCGACCAAGCGCTCCTATTTCAACGTCGACAGCTACGCCTACCACGGGCCGGCGATCTACGACGGCACCAAGTACCGCAAGCTCGATCCGACCAACCGCGACGACAATCACCTCGCGCTCGAGGTGCGTGACGGCTGGCTCGCCGCGCTGCAGCACCACTTCGTCAGCGCGATCGTGCCGCCGAAGGGGGCGCCGTGGCAGTACTCACTCGCCGTGGCCGGCAACCAGTACCAGCTCGGCGGCGTGGGACCGGCGCAGTCGCTCGCGCCGGGCTCGAGCGCGCAGTTCGGCCAGACCCTGTTCGTGGGACCGAAGCTGCAGAACCAGCTCGAGACCATCGCGCCGGAACTCGGCCGCGTCGCCGACTACGGGCGGCTGTGGTTCCTCGCCCGGCCGCTGTTCTGGCTGCTCGCCAAGGTGCACGCGCTCACCGGCAACTGGGGCATCGCGATCATCCTCGTGACGTTTCTCCTGAAGCTGCTGTTCTACCCGCTCTCGGAGGCGAGCGGCCGCTCGATGGCGAAGATGAAGACTCTGCAGCCGCGCATCAAGAACCTGCAGGAGACCTACAAGGACGACCGCGAGAAGCTCGGGCGCGCGATGATGGAGCTCTACCAGCGCGAGAAGATCAACCCGGTCGCCGGTTGCCTGCCGATCGTCATCCAGATCCCGGTGTTCATCGCCTTCTACTGGGTGCTGCTCGAGAGCGTGGAGATGCGCCAGGCGCCGTTCATGGGCTGGATCCACGACCTGTCCTCGCGCGATCCGCTGTTCATCCTGCCGCTCGATCATGGCGGTGGCAATGTTCCTGCAGTACAAGCTGAATCCCACGCCACCGGACCCGGTGCAGGCGAAGGTGTTCATGTTCATGCCGCTGGTGATGTCGGTGCATGTTTGCCTTCTTCCCCGCGGGCCTGGTGCTGTACTGGGTGACCAACACCGTGCTCTCCATCGCCCAGCAGTGGAACATCAACCGCCGCATCGAGGCGGTGGCCGCGGCCAAGCGCGCCAACTGAGGCTCTTCCCATGCGGCCGGCCGCGGCAGTAGCCTGACCCTGCGGCAGAGGCGGTTCATGATGCGAACGGACACCATCGTGGCGGCGGCCACGCCCCCCGGCCGGGGCGGCATCGGCATCGTGCGTATCTCGGGACCCAAGGTCCCGCAGATCGCCACGGTCCTCCTGGGCGAGCTGCCCCCGGCGCGCCGCGCCACCTTCACGCGCTTTCTCGATGCGGCGGGTGCGGCGCTCGATGCCGGGCTCGTGCTGTTCTTTCCGGCGCCGCACTCCTACACCGGCGAGCACGTGCTCGAGCTGCAGGGCCACGGCGGCCCGGTGGTGCTGGAGGCGCTGGTGCAGCGCGCACTCGAGCTCGGCGCGCGGCGCGCGCAGGCGGGCGAGTTCACCCAGCGCGCCTTCCTCAACGATAAGCTCGATCTCGCCCAGGCGGAGGCGATCGCGGACCTGATCGATGCCGGCTCGCGCGAGGCGGCGCGCGCGGCGATGCGCTCGCTGCAGGGGGAGTTCTCCGCCATGGTGCGCGCGCTTGACCGAGGCGGTGATCGAGCTGCGCAGCTACGTGGAGGCGGCCATCGATTTTCCCGAGGAGGAGATCGACTTCCTCGCCGACCGCGAGCTCGCCGAGCGCTTCCAGACGGTGCGCGATCACTTCGAGGGCGTGCTCGACTGCGCGCGCCAGGGGCGCCTGCTGCGCGAGGGCATGACGGTCGTCATCGCGGGCCGGCCCAACGCCGGCAAGTCGAGCCTGCTGAACCGGCTCGCCGGTTACGACGCGGCCATCGTCACGCCGATCCCGGGCACCACGCGCGACATCGTGCGCGAGCGCATCGCGATCGACGGCATGCCGCTGCATGTGCTGGACACCGCCGGGCTGCGCGACGCGGGGGATCTGGTGGAAGAAGAGGGCATCCGGCGTGCGCATGCCGAGATCGCGCGCGCCGATCGCGTGCTGTTCGTGATCGACGCCGTGGCGGATCCAACCGCGGGCGCCTACCGCGAGGAGCGCGCGCGATTGCCCGCCGACGTGCCGGTGACCCTCGTGTTCAACAAGTGCGACCTCGCGGTCGGTCTGCCCGTGGCCGACACGCTGACCGGCCCGCCGGTGATCTCGCTGTCCGCCCTGGAGGGCACCGGGCTCGAGGAGCTGCGGGCGCACCTGAAACAGTGCATGGGGTACCAGACGCGTGGAGGGGGGTGCGGTGAGTGCGCGGCGGCGCCACCTGGAGGCGCTGGCGCGCGCCCGCCACCACACCGAGGAAGCCGCGCGCCAGCTCACCGAGACGCGCGCCGGGGAACTCGTTGCCGAGGAGCTGCGGGCCGCGCAGCAGGCCCTCAGCGAGATCACCGGGGAGTTCACCACCGAGGATCTGCTCGGCCGCATTTTCGCCGGGTTCTGCATCGGCAAATGACCGTGCGCTACCGCCACCCACGATGATGCTCCGCTTCGCCGCGTCGCTGAAGATGGCGTGTGCCCTGGCCGCGGCCGCAATGGCGTGTCAGGGCGGCGGCGCGTCGGGGCGGTCGCCGGATGACTCCGAGGCGCAGCGACTCTCACGCGTGCGTTCCCTGCGCGCCCCGCTGCTGAGCGGCACTGTGCCCACCTATTACACGCCCGGATACGACCAGCACGCGCGCATCCTGCAAGGTCTTCTCACCGGCGAGCAGGCCTTCGCTGTCCGCGGCTCGCGACTTACGTGCTGCAGGGCGGTGACGGACTCGCGCCGCTGCCGCGGTACGTATCGCTGGTTGACTTTGAATCGCGGTACACGCAGATCCTGACCCAGGGTGGCGCCAACTACGGCTGGTACCAGGGACAGTTCCTCAAGCAGGTGCGCGTGATTTACGCGACGCAGGGCATCGCTTTCTTGCCCCGGGGTGCGCGCGGCGTTTCCACAGGACGTACCGACACGCCACTCCCTCGGTAGCGCGGAGACCCTGCGCAGGCTTGACGGAATCTATCCAGGCTTCAGTGCCTGGGCGCGCTCGCTCGCGGCGCTGCGCGCACCATCGCGCTGAGCGCGTAAGGTGCCGCCGCGGCCCTGCGGATCTGATTCGCTGCACCTCAGGGCGTACGCGGCTTGAGGGCTAGGTCCTTGCTGTAGACGACGTTCATGACGTTGTCGTACCAGCCCTCGACCTGCGGTTTCACCAGGTGCTTGTTCACGTAGAAGTAAATCGGCAGCAGCGGGTGATCGGCGAGCATCAGCCTCTCGGCCTGCTCGAGCAGCGCGCGCCGCTGGTCCGCATCGCTTTGTGCGGCGGCCTGTGCGAGCAGCGCATCGTACTGCGGGCTGGCGTAGTGGGGCAGGTTCACCCCGAAGTCGCTCTTCAGGTACTGCGCGAAGGTGTAGGCGTCGTTGTAGTCCCCGACCCAGCTCGAGCGGAACATCTCGACGTCGCCGCGATCGATGTCCTGCAGCAGCGACTTGAACTCCACCTGGGTGAGCTGCACCTGCACGCCGAGCGCCTCCTGCCACATGGAGGCGATGGCGAGGGCGAGCTTGGTGTGCACCTCGCCTGAGTTGTAGCGCAGCTCGAAACGCAGCGGATGCTCCCGCGAGTAGCCCGCGGCGGCGTACAGGCGCTGCGCCTCGCGGATGCGCTCGGGCATCGGCGTCGTGGAGTAGTCGAAGGATTGCGCGCTGTAGTTGTCGATCCCCGGAGGCACCCAGCTGTAGGCCGGCAACTCACCCACGCGCAGCACCAGCTCGGCGAGTTTCTCGCGATCGATGACGAGGGAGAGTGCGCGCCGCAGCTGCGGCCGGTCCTTGAAGGGCGGGCGTCGCAGGTTGAAACCGTAGTAGTAAGTGGTGAGCTGCGGCGCCACGTGCAGCTGGTCCGCGAGATGCGCCCGGATCCAGTCGTACTGGCCGCGCGGCACCACGAAGGTCACCTGCAGCTCCCCGGCGCGGTAGCGCGCCAGCTCCGCGTTCTCATCCGGGATGAGCAGGTACTTCACCCCCGCAAGCCGCGTGGCGGCGTCGTTCCAGTAGTGCGTGTTGCGCCGCGCGCTGATGTGCGAGCCCTGCACCCATTCGCTCAGCACGAATGCACCGTTGGCCGGCATCACCCCGGCGCGCGCGAAGCCCTCGGGGTGCGCGGCCAGCGTCGCGCGGTGCACCGGGCAGGTGCTCGGGTGCGATAGCAGCGTCGGCAGGTACGGCGCGGGGGCGCTCAATGTGATGATGAGGGTGGCCGCATCCGGCGCGCTGACGCCGAGATCGGCGGGCTTCTTGCGACCGGCCACGATGTCCGTGGCGTTGGCGATGATGTCCACGTACTGCGCGTAGCGGAGGCGGTGGCCGGGTCCACCAGGCGCTGCAGCGCGGCGACAAAATCGGCGGCCGTCACCGCATCGCCGTTGGACCAGCGCGCCTCGGGCCGCAGCACGAAGGTGTAGGTCTTGCCATCCGCGCTCACGCTCCAGTGGCTCGCGACCCCCGGCGCGACGGCGGCCTTGTGGTCGAGCGTGGTGAGCCCCTCGCACAGGTCACGCAGGATGCTCTGCGCCTCGAAGCCGCGCGCCTTCTGCGGGTCGAGCGAGTCCGGATCCGGTCCGCCGCCGCGCACGAGGATGTCACCGCCCCCCTCCGGCGCGCGCGCGCAGGCGCTGAGCAGGGCGAGCAGCGCGAGCAGCGTCAGCCGGCCGGCGGTGCGCAGTCTCATTGCCGCCGCAGGCGGCTGCGGTTGATTTTCTCGCGCAGCGCCAGCGTGGCGCGGCGCGCCGCGTGCGCGAAGTCCGGATCCGGCGCGGCGTAGAGGATGGCGCGCGAGGAGCTGATGAGGAGCCCGGTGCCGGCGGCGGTCTGGCCGGCGCGCACGGCCTTCTCGACGTCGCCGCCCTGTGCGCCGACCCCGGGCACCAGGAGCGGCATGTCGCCGACCAGGGCGCGCACCTGGGCGAGCTCCTGCGGGTAGGTGGCGCCGACCACCAGCAGGCAGTTGCCGCGGCTGTTCCAGCGCGTGGCCGCCAGCTCGGCGACCACCTGGTACAGCGGCCGCCCGCCGACCTCGAGCTCCTGCAGTTCGCGGCCGCCCGGGTTCGAGGTGCGGCACAGCACGATCACGCCCCGGTCGGCATGGCGGAGGAAGGGCTCGAGGGAGTCGGTGCCGAGGTAGGGATTGACGGTGACCGCGTCGGCGCCGTAGCGCTCGAATGCCTCGATCGCGTAGCGCTCGGCCGTGTGGCCCACATCGCCGCGCTTGGCGTCGAGGATGACCGGTACCTGCGGGTAGCTCTTGTGCAGGTACTCGATGGTGCGCTCGAGCTGGTCCTCCGCCTCGTATGCGGCGTAGTGCGCGAACTGCGGCTTGTAGGCGCAGACCAGGTCGTGGGTCGCGTCGATGATCGCCTTGTTGAACTGGTAGATCGGGGAGGGCTCCGCGGCGATGTGCTTCGGGAAGCGCTCGATCTCCGGATCCAGTCCCACGCACACCAGCGAGTCATGCGCCGCCCAGGCGTGCCGCAGCTTGTCGAGGAAGCTGCTCATGCCACCTGCGCGCGCGCGGCGTGGCGCTTCAGGTGCACCAGGAGGATCTGCACCGCGGCCGGGGTGATACCGGGCAGGCGCCCGGCCGCCCCGAGGGTGGCGGGCCGGGCCGCGCCGAGCTTCTGGCGCACCTCGTGGGACAGTCCCGTCATGCGTTCGTAGTCCAGCCCCTCCGGCAGGGCGAGTTCCTCGTGGCGGCGTGTGCGCTCAATCTCGGCCTGCTGCCGTTCGATGTAACCGGCGTACTTCGCGCGTACCTCGATCTGCGTGCGCACCTGCGCCGGCA
Source organism: uncultured Pseudomonadota bacterium (assembly GCA_963806375.1). Taxonomy (GTDB): domain Bacteria; phylum Pseudomonadota; class Gammaproteobacteria; order Steroidobacterales; family Steroidobacteraceae; genus 13-2-20CM-66-19. The sequence continues at coordinate 1,346,191 of CAWDXW010000003.1, read as the reverse complement.
GCCGCTCGTCCAGGGTCCCGGGCGTGGCCCACGGCGGCTCCCCGGTGAGGGCACACAGCGCCGCGAAGCTGACCTCCGGGCGGCGCAGCAGTTCAAAAGCGGTCGCATCCCGCGGCAGCGGCGCACCCAGAACCGCCGCACACCAGGCGGCGGGCACCTCGGCGGCCCTCAGCCGCAGCTGCGACAGGCGCCGGACCTCCGCGTCCGCGCACTCCTGCTTCGCCCGGAACAGCTGCCAGCGTTCCGCGTCGATCAGTCCCAGGCGCTGCGCCGCGGGGGTGAGCCGCAGGTCGGCGTTGTCCTCGCGCAGCAGCAGCCGGTGCTCGGCGCGGCTGGTGAACATGCGGTAGGGCTCGGCAGTGCCGCGGCTGATCAGGTCATCGACCAGGACCCCGAGATAGGCCTCGCTGCGCAGCGGCGTCCACGGCACCTCCTCGCGCAGGCCACGCACGGCGTTAATGCCGGCGAGCAGTCCCTGCGCGGCGGCCTCCTCGTAACCGGTAGTGCCATTGATCTGCCCCGCGAAGTACAGCCCCCTCAGAGGACGGGTCTCGAGGGTCGGCTTCAGGTCCCGCGGATCGAAGAAGTCGTACTCGATGGCGTAGCCAGGGCGGGTGAGATGCGCCCGCTCGAAGCCGCGGATGCTGTGCACGAACTCGACCTGCACGTCGAAGGGAAGGCTCGTCGAGATCCCGTTCGGATAGACCTCGTGGGTGCAAAGACCCTCGGGCTCCACGAAGATCTGGTGGGAGGCCTTGTCCGCAAAACGTACGACCTTGTCCTCGACGGACGGGCAGTAGCGCGGACCCACGCCCTCGATGCGGCCGGTGAACAGCGGCGAGCGGTCGGTGGCCGCGCGAATGATCTCGTGTGTTCGCTCATTCGTATGTGTAATGAAACAATCGACCTGTCTTGGATGGTCACTGACTCGTCCAAGATACGAAAAGACCGGCGTGGGGGTATCTCCCGTCTGGCGGGTCATGACGGACCAGTCGAGCGTGCGGCCATCGATCCGCGGCGGCGTGCCGGTCTTCAGACGGGCAACCTTCAGCGGCAGCTCCCGCAGGCGCGCGGCCAGGCGGTTGGAAGGCGCATCGCCGGCACGCCCGCCCGGCAGATGCTCGAGGCCCACGTGGATGCGGCCCCCGAGGAACGTGCCGACCGTGAGCACCACCGCGCGGGCTTCGAAGCGGATCCCGCTGAGCGTGACCACCCCGAGCACCCGCTCGCCCTCGACGATCAGGTCCGCGACCTCCTGCTGGAAGAGCGCGAGATGCGGCTGATTCTCGAGCCGCGCGCGGATGGCCTGACGGTACAGCTGCCGGTCGGCCTGGGCGCGCGTGGCGCGCACCGCCGGACCCTTGCTGGCGTTGAGGGTGCGGAACTGGATACCGGCGAGGTCCGTGGCGCGCGCCATGGCACCGCCCATGGCGTCGATCTCCCGGACCAGGTGTCCCTTGCCGATGCCGCCGATCGCCGGGTTGCAGCTCATGGCCCCGAGCGTCTCCAGGCTCTGGGTTACCAGCAGCGTGCGCGCTCCCATGCGCGCAGCCGCCAGCGCCGCCTCGGTGCCGGCGTGGCCGCCGCCGATGACGATGACCTCGAAGGTCTGTGCGGAAGGATGGCTTGGGGGCATAGACATAACCTGCAGCACCTCGCGCCGGCGTTGAAACCCGGGCGCGTGCGGACGCGTATTGTAGGGCGGCGGCGCCGGCGAACAAGTTCGCACCCGTCCCCTATATCCTTGGTGGCACCGATGGCTGCACCGTGTGCCGTGAAAGTCGGGCATGTCCCGCGCGCTTAGGGCGCTCCTGGCGAGCGGCCTCCTCGGCGGCTGCCTCCCCGCCGCGCCGGCGCACGCCGCGGCGGGGACGCTCACGCTGACTGCCTGCCAGATTACGCATCCGCTGCGCCTCACGGTGGTGGCGGCCGATTGCGGCGTGTTCGAGGTGGCGGAGAACCCGGCCGTCACGGGCGGGCGGCGCATCGGGCTGCACGTGGCGCGCGTGGCCGCCATCAACCGCCGTAAGCAGGCCGACGCGCTGTTCGTGCTCGCCGGCGGCCCCGGGCAGGGGGCCGCGGACTTCTACGCCAGTGTGGCTCCCGCGTTCGGCCGCATCCGCCGCGATCGCGACATCGTGCTCCTCGACCAGCGCGGCACCGGCGCTTCGCATGCGCTTAACTGCCCCGGGGCGGAGGCGCAGCTCCACCAGGCCTCGGATGCCGAGGTCGCCGCGTTCGCCCAGCGCTGCCTGGAGAGCCTGCGGGGGCAGGCGGATCCGGCCTTCTACAGCACCAGCCTCGCGGTGGCAGACCTGGAGCGGGTGCGGGCCGCGCTCGGCTACGAACGCATCGATCTGTACGGCGTTTCCTACGGTACGCGCGTGGCGCAGCAGTACCTGCGGCGCTTTCCGACGCGCGTGCGCGCGCTCATCCTGGATGGAGTGGTGCCGCCGCAGCGTGCGCTCGGCCCGGAGGTCGCGCTCGACGCGGAAAGCGCGCTGCGGCACATCCTCGCGCGCTGCGCCAGCGAGGCGCCCTGCCGCGCGCGCTTCGGCGACCCGCGGCGCGATTACGAGACGGTGCGCGCGGCGCTGGAGGCGCGCGCGGTCCGCGTCTCGGTGCCGGATCCGGCGAGCGCCGCGGGCCGCCAGGTCGACGTCGACCGCGAGCACCTCGCGACGGTGCTGCGACTGGGCGCGTACAGCGCCGACTACGCCGCCCTCCTGCCGCTGTTCCTGCGGGCCGGCGCGCAGGGCGACTACGCCCCGCTCGCCGCGCAGTTCCTGTTCCTCGAGCGCTCCTACGAGGGCATCGCGATCGGCATGCACAACAGCGTCGTGTGCACCGAGGACGTACCGTTCTGGGACCCGCATGCGATCGACCGCCCGGCACTCGCGGCGACCTTCATGGGAGCCACCGAGGTCGATGCGCTCGCGAGCCTGTGCCGTATCTGGCCGCATGGGCCGATCGATGCGGACTTCCACCAGCCGCTGCACAGCGCCGTGCCCGCGCTGCTGCTGTCCGGGGGCGATGACCCGGTGACGCCGCCCGCCTATGCCCGGGAGGCGGCCGCGACCCTGACGCAGGCGCTGCAGCTGGAGCTGCCGGGCTTCGGGCACGGCCAGCTCAGTGCGCCGTGCATGGACCGCGTGCTCGCGCAGTTCCTCGCGCGCGGCAGCAGCGCGGGACTGGACACCAGCTGCCTGCGTCGCGCCGCGCCCATGCCCTTCTTTACCTCCGTCAACGGGCCGCCGCCGTGATCGAGGCCTGCGGACTCGCCAAGCACTTCGGTGCCGTGCAGGCGGTGCGCGGGGTCAGCTTCACCGCGCCCGACGGGCGCATCACGGGACTGCTCGGTCCCAACGGCGCGGGCAAGTCGACCACGCTGCGCATGCTGTACACGGTGCTCAGGCCCGATGCCGGCGATGCCCGCATCGACGGGCTGAGCGTGCTGGAGGCGCCGCTCGATGCGGCGCGGCGTCTGGGTGTGCTGCCGCACAGCGCCGGCATCTACCCGAACCTGAGCGCGCGCGAGAACATCCTCTACTTCGCCGCGCTCCAGGGCCTCGGCCGCCGCGAAGCGCGCGAGCGCACCGCGGCGCTGCTGCAGCTGCTGGAGATGGAGGAGTTCGCCGACCGCCGTGCCAAGGGCTTCTCGCAGGGCGAGCGCATGAAGACGGCCCTGGCACGCAGCCTCGTGCACCGGCCGCGCAATCTGATCCTGGATGAGCCCACCAACGGCCTCGACGTCATGGCCGTGCGCTCGCTGCGGCGGCTGCTGCGGGCGCTGCGCGCCGAAGGGCACTGCATCCTGTTCTCGAGCCACGTCATGCCCGAGGTCAGTGCGCTGTGCGACGAGGTGGTGGTGATCGGCGCCGGCGTGGTGCTCGCGAGCGGTACGCCCGCGCAGATCCGCGAGCGCACCGGCACCGGGGCACTCGAGGAAGCCTTCGTGCAGCTGCTCGGCGGCGCGGAGACCTAGGCCGTGCCCGCCATCCTCACCGTGTTCGCCAAGGAGTTCCGCGAGAACCTGCGCGAGCGGCGCACGCTCCTCACCGCACTGATCCTCGGCCCGCTGCTCGGCCCGGCGCTGTTTTCAGGGTTGCTCGCGCTGCAGATCCATCGCAGCGCGGAGGCCGGCGACCGGCCGCTGGCGCTCACCGTGACGCACGCCGAGCGGGCGCCCAATCTGCTGGTGTTCCTCCGCTCCGCCGGGGTTACGCTGACCGAGGCGAGCTATGAGCCCGCCGCGGCACGCGCGGCGGTGGCCGGTCATCGTCACCTGCGGGTACTGAACGTCAGCGCGGAGTTCGCCGCGCACCTGGCGGCCGGCATCCCGGCGGCGCTGGAGTTGTATGCGGACGCCTCCGACGTCGCGGCAGCGGCCGACACCGAGCGTGTGCGCGCACTGCTCGAGCAGTACTCCGGGCAGCTCGCACGTCTGCGCCTGTTGGCCCGCGGCACGGATCCGCTGCTGCTCAACACCCTCGTCGTGCAGGACATCGACGTGTCGACGCCGGCGACGCGCTCGGTACTGGTACTCGGGACGCTCAGCTACCTGCTGCTCATCACCATGCTCATGGGCGGCATGTACCTGGCGATCGATGCCACGGCCGGGGAGCGCGAGCGCGGCTCGCTCGAAGCGCTGCTCACCGTGCCGGTGCCACGCGCCCAGCTGATCTTCGGCAAGATCCTCGCGACCTGCGCCTACATGTTGCTGACGCTCACGCTCACCGTGACCGTCTTCGCGATTCTGCTGCGCTTCATCGGCCTGGAGCGGTTCGGCATGAGCGTTAACTTCAGCCCGGCGGTCGCGCTGCAGCTGATCCTCTACTGTCTGCCGCTCGTGCCGCTGGCCGCAGCACTCATGACACTGGTCGCGGCCTACACCCGCACCTACCGCGAGGCGCAGTCCTACCTCGGGGTGGTGCTGCTGGTGCCGACGCTGCCACTGGTGTTCGCCGGTGCGCTCGGGCTGCGGCCGACGCTCGCGCTGATGGCGATTCCCTCGCTCAGTCAGCATTTCCTGATCACGAGCCTGTTGCGCGACGAGCCGCTGCCGGCGGCATACCTGGTGGTCTCGGTCGGCGCAACGCTGCTCGCGGGCGCGCTGCTCGTGGCGCTCGCCGGCCGGCTCTACCGGCGCGAGGCGCTGCTCGGCTGAGGCGGCGGGCTGAGCTGCGCGTGCAGGCGCGCCACGTGCCGGTCGGCAAACGCGCGCGCCTCGATTTCGAAGCGGTTGTTCCAGTAGCCGCGCCGGACGCATTCGATCACGTAGCGCGCCACACTCAAGCTGCCCGGCTGCCACTGGTGAACGACGTGACAGTACTCGTGCAGCATCAGCCAGGGATTGGCGAAGAAATCCGCCGCGCTGCCGCGCAGGTAGATGCGGCGGCGGCGCGTGGTGGCCACGGCGCGGCCGTGCAGTCGGGCCAGGCGGGAATGCTCAATCACGCGGATGTCGCCGATCGGCACGCGCAGGATGTTCTCCAGGGCCGCGCGCAGGTGCGCCGGGACGGGGGCTTCGCGCGGGCGCAGCATCGCGTGCCTCAGGCGCGTGTGTGCACCCACCCCATGCTCGGGCGGAAGCGCAGAGCGCGGGCTGGGCCGGCGGCGATGTCGTCGGGCAGCAGCTTCACCCCGCCATCCTCAAGGTAGCGCTTCACCAGTGCAACCACGGTCTCACAGGCCGCGCTCGCCTGCGCCGAGTCGGTCAGGTGCACGACGATGCGCGCCTGCAGGTGGCGGGCCGCGGGGCAGGCCTCGCGCAGTGCGGCGAGACAGCGATCCAGCAGCAGCATTTCGGTCGCAAGCGTGGTGTCGGTCACGTCGGCCGGCCGGGCGGCGCGCACGATGCAGCGCAGGTGCAGCAACGCGCCAGCCTCCTCCTCCGCGTCATACACGCACACGGCGAGCGCCGAGCTCAGCTCGGTGAGCAGCAACACATCGCCCGAGGCAACTTCAAACTTGTCGGGCGCAACCTTGACTTCGCGGCTGGTCATCCGTGGTTGTATACCGCCTAGCTGCGCGCCCGTGTGCGGCCTCCTGCCCAAACTATGAACTGCCGCACGTGCGGCCTGTAGAATATGCGAATGCGTACCATCGGACTTAGATGCATGAAACCAACCCTGCTCGCCGTGCTGGCGTGCGCCATGCTGACTCCGGCGCTGGCGCAGCAGCCGCCGGTGTCGTCAATCCGCGTCAGTGGGGACGCCCAGGTCGCTGCCAAGCCTGATCGCGTGCAGATCGACATCGGCGTGACCACGCGCGCGGAGAAGTCCGCGGATGCGGCCGCGGAGAATGCGCGCGAGACCGATGCGGTGCTCACCGCCCTGAAGAAGGCGGGTGGTTCCACCGCGGTGCTCAAAACTGTCAATTACTCTCTGTCACCGAACTACCGGTACCAAAGTGGTCACGAACCGACGCTGACCGGCTACACCGCCGCCAACGTGGTGCAGGTGACGCTCGATGATCTGACCAAGATCAGCAACGTCATCGACGCCTCGGCACAGGCCGGCGCGAACACCGTGCGCGGCATCGGCTTCACCCTGCGCGACCAGGACGCGGTGCACGCCGAGGCGCTGCGCAAGGCGGTGGCCAAGGCACGCGCCGATGTTGACGTGCTCGCGCAGGCCCTGGGCCTCAGGGTTGTGCGCATCCTGAGCGTCGAGGAAACCGGTGCACGCTTCGTGCCGATGATGCGCACCATGGCCGCGAACGCGCAGGCGGGAGCGGACGTGGCGACGCCGGTGGAATCGGGCTCCCTCGACATCTCCGCCAGTGTCACGCTGAGCGTCGAGGTCGCACCGGCGCACTAGCGCCTGCGGCGCGGACGGTGCATGCGGGCCAAGGAGCACGGCCGTTTGTCAGACCCCCGCAGCCTGCGCGTTGCACTGCTCGTGCCGTGCGCCCTGGCGCTCGCGGCCTGCGCGGGCATGCCCGGGCGTGGTCAGCCGCGTCCGGCCCCGATCGCGCCGACGCACGCGGCCAACCCGGCGCTGGTGGGGTCCTTTGCGACGGCCGCCGAGGCCCATCCCGGACTGTCCGGTTTCCGGCTCTACTCACTCGGTATCGATGGCCTGCTGCTGCGCCTGGAGCTGATCGCGCATGCGCAGCGCTCGCTCGACCTGCAGTACTACATCTTTCACGGCGATGAGTCGGGACGGCTGCTGACCGAAGCACTGCTGGCGGCGGCGCGGCGCGGTGTACGCGTGCGCATCCTGGTCGATGACGGCGAAGCGGAGTCCGGGGATGAGCAGCTGTTCGCGCTCGCCGGGGACCCGAACGTCGCCATCCGCCTCTTCAATCCGTGGCGCTACCGCGGGCACAACTCCGTGCTGCGCGGCACCGAGTATCTGTTCAGCCACTCGCGGCTCGACTATCGCATGCATAACAAGCTGTTCATCGCCGACGGGGCGGTGGCGCTGATCGGCGGACGCAACATCGGCGAGCAGTATTTCCAGGTGGCTCCGGAAGGGCAGTACGCGGACGACGACATCCTGGTCGCCGGCCCCACGACGGTGGCGCTCGGCGGCTCGTTCGAGGAATTCTGGAACAGCGAGGAGGCGGTACCGGCGGAGCTGATGATCCCGGCGCAGCAGCGCGATGCCGCCGCCGCCGAGCGCCTGTCGCAGCGCCATACCGAACCGCAGAAGGCCGCCGCCGCGGGCAGCAACTTCACCGCGAAGCTTGCCGCCGATGAACCGCTCGCCGATGTGCTCGCGGGCACGGCGCCGCTCAGCTGGGCACGCGCCGAGCTCGCGTACGACCCGCCCGGCAAGCGGCACGAGGCGGCGGCCGAGCGCGCCGGGAGTCTCATGTTCGCACCGGTCGCAAAGGCCATCCGGGACACGCACAGGCAGCTGCGGATGGTGACGCCCTACCTGATCCCGACGGCTTCAGAGCTCAAGCTGCTGCAGGAGGTGGCCGGGGCGCAGGGTCGGCAGGTGCTTATCCTCACCACCTCGCTCGAAGCGAGCACGGATCCGCTGGCACAGGCAGGCTACCGGCATTACCGCGAACCGCTGTTGAGCGCGGGGGTGGAGCTGTTCGAGTTGCGCCGCCAGCCCGACAGTCCGCGCGGTACCGGGCAGTCGACGCGGATGACGCGCTACGGCAACTTCGGCCTGCACGCCAAGCTGCTGGTGTTCGACGACACGGCCGTCTATATCGGCTCGATGAACTTCGACGCCCGCTCGCGCCAGCTGAACACGGAGATCGGACTCATCATCCACAGCCAGGAACTCGCGACCGAGACCACGCGGCGCTTCGAGGCGATGACGCAGCCGGCCAACGCCTATCACGTAACACTCGAAGATCGCGACGGGAAGAAGACACTCGTCTGGTCGACCGTCAAGGACGGCCAACCGGTGCAGTACCTGCGGGAACCCTCCCACAGCGGCTGGCAGCGATTCGAGGTAGCCAGCGCCTCGATGCTGCCCATCGATCCGGAACTGTAGGACCGCCGAACATGCCGCCGCGGTGGGCGCCGACAGCCATGTCAGCCTTCTCTGATTGCCGCCGGGGCCGCGCTGCAGGTCCAATGTAGGCTGGAATTTTTATCACAGAGATCAGTTATGAAACCAACACTGGCGATGTCGGCCTTCATGGCGGCTGCGGTTTTGACCACGGGTATTGTGATGGCGGACGACGTGGACGCCGATCGCTCGCACCCCAAGGCTTTCGTCAAGGACTCGGCCATCACGACGAAGATTAAATCGAAGCTGGCGGCCCAGCACATCTCGAGCCTCGCCAAGATTCACGTCGATACTGATGCCGATGGTGTCGTGTGGCTCTCCGGCAGCGCCGCGAACCAGGACGCAGTGGATCGCGCGGTGGCGATCGCCCGCGACACGGATGGCGTGCGTAGCGTGAAGAGTGAGGTCAAGGTACACCCGGACGACTAAGCGCCGGCGCCAACGGGGCGCTGCCGGAGTCTCCGGCAGCGCCTATTTGCGCCAGTACGCCGGACGCATCAGCACGACGACGCTGAAGATCTCCAGGCGCCCGAGCAGCATCGCGGCACAGCAGATCCAGGTCTGCAGCGTGCCGAGGCCGTGAAAGTTGTGCACCGCGCCCGGAGCGCCAAAACCGTGCGCGGTGTTGTTGATGGAGGCGACCACCGCGGAGAACGCCGGGTCGAAGTCCAGCCCCGTGAGCAGCATGGCGAAGGTCAGCAGCGCCACCGTCACGAAGTAGAGAAAGATGAAGGCGAGCACCGCGTGGCCGACGCTGTCGGGCACCGGGCGGCCGCCGATGCGCACCGGCGCCATGGCGGACGGGTGGATGAGCAGCTTCATCTCGCGTCCCGTCTGGCGCACCAGCAGCAGCGTGCGGAACATCTTGATGCCCCCGCCGGTCGAGCCGGTGCTGCACACCATGCACGACAGGAACAGCATCCAGTACGGCGCGAACACCGGCCAGCTCTGGTAGTCCTGCGTCGTCAGCCCGCTGGTCGTGGCCTGCGAGACGACGTTGAAGGCCGACGCACGCAGCGCCGGCACCAGCCCCGGATACACCCCGTGCAGGTTCAGCAGCACCGCGATGCCGACGACGCTGAGCCCGAGGAACAGCGAAGATGGCCTTGCACTCGGGATCCTTCTTGTAGGTCTCCAGTGACAGCTGGCGCAGCGCGATGAAGTGGCGCGCGAAATTCAGCGAGGCGATGACCATCAGCGCGATCAGCACGACACTCGATGGCCGCGGAATCGAAGTAGGCGATGCTGCGGTCGTGGGTCGAGAAGCCGCCGAGCCCCACCGCCGAGAAGGCGTGACAGACCGCGTCGAACCAGGACATGCCGCACAGCCGCAGCGCGCACGATGCCGGCGGCGGTGATGCAGCACGTACACGATCCACAGGTTCTTGGCCGTCTCGGTGATGCGCGGGGCGAGCCGCTCCTCCTTCGAGCCGCGGCGCCTGCCCCTTGTAGAGCTGCATGCCGCCGACGCCCAGCAGCGGCAGCACCGCGAGCGCCATGACGATGATGCCCAGTCCGCCCGATCCATTCCAGCAGGTGACGCCAGAAATTCAGCGACGGCGCCAGTGTGTCGAGGCCGTTCGAGCACGGTCGAGCCGGTCGTGGTCAGCCCCGACATGGCCTCGAAGAAGGCGCCGGTGAAGCGTCAGTCCCGGGATGCACAGCAGCAGCGGCAATGCTGCCACGGCGGGCAGCAGCACCCAGCCCAGCGTCACCAGCAGAAGCCGTCGCGCGGCTTCAGTTCGCGGCGGAAGCGGAAGGTGGCGCCGGCGAGCAGGCCGCCGCAGCCGGCGCTGATGGCGGCGGTGATCACAAGAGCAGGGCCAGTGCCGTCGGCGAACCACAGCGAGCAGCGAGCGGCAGCAGGCAGCTCGCGGAGAAGCTCGCCAGCAGGAGTCCCAGGACGTGGGCGACGGCGAGCACGATGTCGGCCTGGCGGTCCGTGCCTAGCGCGGCGAGCGCAGGAACAGCCGCTCGACCGCTTCCAGGTGGCGCCGGTCGGCGAGGAACAGGATCACGTGATCGTCGGCGAGCACGCGCGTGTCGTGGTGCGCCATGATGACCTCGTCGCCGCGCACGATCGCGCCGATGGAGGCGCCCTCGGGCAGCGGGATCTCCTCCACCGTGCGCCCGACGACGCGCGAGCTGCGCTCATCGCCATGCACGATCGCCTCGAGGGCCTCGGCCGCGCCGCGCCGCAGCGCGTGCACGCGCACCACGTCGCCGCGGCGCACGTAGGCCAGCAGCGAGCCGATGGTGATGGTCTGCGGGCGAGATGGCGATGTCGATGCTGCTCGACTCGACCAGCTCGGTGTAGGAGGGCTTGTTGATGAGCGCCATGACCTTGTGGGCGCCCAGGCGCTTGGCCAGCATGGCCGAGAGGATGTTGGCCTCTTCCGAGTTCGTGACCGCGGCGAACACGTCGGTGCTGTCGATGTTCTCCTCGATCAGCAGCTCCTCGTCGGCGGCATCCCCGTGCAGCACGATGGCGTTCTCGAGCAGCTCCGACACCCGGCGCGCGCGCTGCGCGTCGCGCTCGATCAGCTTCACCTGGTTGGTCTTCTCCAGCGTCTTCGCGCGAGGCGGAAGCCGATGTTGCCGCCGCCGGCGATCATGACGCGGCGCGCCGGATCATCCCCGTGGCGCATCTCCGCCATGGCGCGGCGGATGTCGTCGCGCGCCGGCGAGGAAGAACACCTCATCGCCGTCGGCGATGACCGTCTCGCCGTCGGGCCGCACGCGTGCGGCCGTCGCGGTAGATCGCCACCACGCGCGCTTCGATGTTGGGCAGGTGCTCCGGCAGCTCGCGCAGCGGGTGCCCGACCAGCAGCCCGCCGCGGCGCGTTCGCACGCCCACCAGGCGCACCTTGCCGTCGGCGAAGTCCAGCACCTGCAGCGTGCCCGGATGGTGGATCAGTCGCTCGACGTACTCGGTCACCAGCTGCTCGGGACTGATGATGACATCCACCGACAGCGCCGTCGGTGCGGAACAGCTCCGGGCGGCTCGCGTACTCGGCGCGCGCGGATGCGCGCGATCTTGGTGGGGGTGCGAAACAGCGTGAACGCCACCTCGCAGGCCACCAGGTTCACCTCATCGCTCGAGGTGAGCGCGACGATGATGTCGGCCTCCGCGGCGCCGGCGGCCTCCAGCACCGTCGGGTAGGCGGCGTTGCCGGCCACGGTGCGCATGTCGAGGCGGTCCTGCAGGTCGCGCAGCATCTCCTCGTTGACATCGACCACCGTGACCTCGTTGGCCTCCTCGCGCGAGAGGGCCTGGGCGGCGGTGCGCCCGACCTGGCCGGCGCCGAGGATGAGGATTTTCATGGCTGGGGCGTGTATGTCACTACAGCGGCTCGAGGTTCGCATACTGCACCATCAGCCACTTGGTGCCCTGGCGCTCGAAACTTACCTGTACGCGCGCGTGCGGGCCGTTGCCCTCCACGTTCAGGATCACACCGTCGCCGAACTTGCCGTGGCGCACGCGGGCCCCGAGGCGTACCCCGGCGGCGGCCGGCTCCTCCGCGGGGCGCGGAAGCGCCCCACGCGCGACCGGGCGCGACACCTGCACCCGCGGGCGCACCTCCTCGATCAGCTCCTCGGGGATCTCGCTGATGAAGCGCGAGGCCTGCGCCGTAGCTGTCGACGCCGTGCAGGCGGCGCTGCTCGGCGCAGGTGAGGTACAGCTGGCGCATGGCGCGCGTCATGCCGACATAGCACAGCCGCCGCTCCTCCTCGAGGCCGTCGATGTCATTCAAGGAGCGCTGGTGCGGGAACAGGCCCTCCTCCATGCCGCTCAGGAACACCACCGGGAACTCGAGCCCCTTGGCGGTGTGCAGCGTCATCATCTGCACGCAGTCCTCCCAGGCATCCGCCTGGCCCTCGCCGGACTCCAGCACCGCGTGCGCGAGGAACGCCTCCAGCGGCGGCAGCTCGCTCGCCTCGGGGGTGAAGCCGCGCGCGGCGCTCACCAGCTCCTCCAGGTTCTCCACGCGCGCCTCGCCGCGATCGGCCTTTTCGCGGCGGTAATGCTCGATGAGGCCGCTTGCCTTGAGCACCTGGTCGACCTGCTCGTGCAGCGCAAGGCCCGCGCTCTCGCGCGCCAGGCGCTCGATCAGCCCCATGAAGCCGTGCACGGCCGCGGCCGCCTTGGCTCCGAGCGCGTCGCCGCCGATGGCCGCCGCGGCCGCGTCCCACAGCGCGCCGCCCGCGCCGCGCGCCGTCTCGCGCACGCACGTCCAGGCTCTTGGCGCCGATGCCGCGGGTCGGCAGGTTCACGACGCGTTCGAAGGAGGCATCGTCGAGGCGGTTGGAGATCAGGCGCAGGTAGGCGAGCGCATCCTTGATTTCGGCGCGCTCGAAGAAGCGCAGGCCGCCGTAGACGCTTGTACGGCATGCGTGCCGACAGGAACGCCTCCTCAAACACGCGCGACTGCGCGTTGGAGCGGTACAGGATCGCGACCTCGCGCCGCAGGCCGCCGCGTTGGCCACATGTCGCGGATGCGGTGCAGTGACGAACTCCGCCTCGTCGCGCTCGTTGAAGGCGGCGTACAGCGCGGATCGGGTCGCCCTTGGCGCCGCTCGGTCCACAGGTTCTTGCCCAGGCGCCCGGAGTTGTGGGCGATCAGCGCCGTTGGCGGCCTCGAGAATGGTGGCGGTGGAGCGGTAGTTCTGCTCCAGGCGAAACAGCTGCGCGTCCGGGATAATCGCGGCGGAACTGCTGCAGGTTCTCCGCCCGCGCGCCGCGCCAGCGATACATGGCCTGGTCGTCGTCCCCCACCGCGAACGGATACTCGCCTGCCCGTGCGCATCCGGGATCGCCGGCGCGAGCAGTTTCATCCAGCGCGTACTGGATGGCGTTGGTGTCCTGGAACTCATCTACCAGCACGTGCCGGAAGCGCCGGCGGTAGTGCTCCAGCAGCGCGCGGTTGTCGCGCCACAGCTCGAAGGCCCGCAGCAGCAGCTCGGCGAAGTCGACCACGCCGTTCCGCGCGCAGGCCTCCTCGTAGGCCGCGTACAGGCGGATCAGCTGGCGGCGGGTCGGATCGCCGCCGTCCTTGAGGTGCTGCGGCCGGCGGCCCTCGTCCTTGTTCGAGTTGATGAACCACTGCACCTCGCGGGGGATCCAGCGCGTCTCATCCAGGCCCGGCGGCCTTGATGAGCTTCTTGATGAGGCGCTGCTGGTCCTCGGAATCCAGGATCTGGAAGCCCTGCACCAGGCCCGCCTCGCGCCAGTGGATGCGCAGCAGGCGGTGCGCGATGCCGTGGAAGGTGCCGATCCACAGCGCACTGCCCGGGAAGCCGAGCAGCTGCTCGACGCGGCCGCGCATCTCGCCGGCGGCCTTGTTGGTGAAGGTCACCGCCAGGATGCTGTGCGGCGAGGCGCCCTCGGCCTGGATCACCCAGGCGATGCGGTGCGTGAGCACGCGCGTCTTGCCGCTGCCGGCTCCGGCGAGCACCAGCACCGGGCCGACGGGCGCGGTGACGGCCGCGCGCTGCGCGTCGTTCAGGGGCTTGAGGATCGGGGACAGATCCATGGGGCGCGCATTTTACGGGAAACGCCCCCGCTTCAGGCTTGCTGGTGCGCCGTTCTCCCGGGCGAAGCGCACCAGCGCGACGATGAAGCTCAGCAGCACCGGCCCGATGATGAGGCCGAGGATGCCGAAGGCGGCGACGCCGCCGATGGCGCCGATGAAGATGGCCAGCGTCGAGACCTGTGCGTGGCGGGCGGTCAGCAGCGGCCGCAGGATGGTCTCGCCCAGCCACATGAGGCCGGTCCAGCCGGCGAGGAACAGCGCGGCCTCCCCAGTGGCCGATGAAACCCAGGTACAGCACCGCCGGGATCAGCACGAGCGCCGGCGCCCGCCGGCAGGAAGGCGGCGATGGTCGCGAGCACCCCGAACACCACCGGCGAGGGCAGCTTCACGATCGCAAAGCCGATCGCCGACGATCACGCCCTGCAGCAGCGCGGTCGCGGTCGAGCCGAAGACCACCGCGCGCGTGACCTCGCCCAGGTACTTCAGCAGCTGCGCTGCGCCGTGTCGGCTCGACCGGCACCAGCCGCACCAGGTTCTCGACGATCGTGCGCCCGTCGCGCAGCAGGAAGAACAGCACGAAGATCATGATGAAGAACCCGATGAGGGTGCCGAAGACGTTGAGTGCAACGCTGCCGCCCATCGAGGCGGCGCTCTTGAGAATCGCTCTGCAGGCCTTCGGTGACCCAACCCTGTACCTGCTCGGCGGTGATGGTGGTGTTCTCCTGCACCCACGCCACGGCGCGCGCCGATCAGGGGATAACTGGAGAGCCGGTGCACGAGTTCCGGGTAGGAAAGGTCCGTCTGGCCGCTGAGGTACTCGATGATGCGCGCCACCTGGCCGGCGAACACCGCACCCAGCACCGAGAGGGGCACGAACACGAGAAAGGGTGTCACCCCCGCGATGATGCCGGCGGACAGGGAGTTGCGGCCCTTGAAGCGGCGCGTCAGGCGCTCGTGCAGCGGGTAGAGCGAGAACGCAAGTACCACCCCCCAGCCGAGGATGCCGAGGAGCGGCGCGACGATGCGATAGGCGGGTAACCGAGGATGGCCGCGGTGACGATGAGAAAGCAGCGGCGGTAGAAGTCCGAATGCATGGCCTCCTAGGGTATAGGTAAGGCGGCCGCGACGCGATTGTTTGCGGCCGCCTGACGTCACTTCCCGGCACGCGCGCGGAACCTAGTCGGTGTTCACTTCCTTGCCGAAGCGGTAGTTCACGCGCAGCCCGTAGACGCGCGGCTCGTTGGTGGTCAGCCGCAGGTCGTAATTGCCGGTATTGCTGTAGACGATCGCGTTCTTGTCGGTCAGGTTCGTGACGTACAGCTCCGCCATCCAGTGACCGCCCGCGGGGTTGAGCCCGAAGCGTACGTTCATGAGGGTGTAGCTCGGGCTGCAGGATGCGCGGGATGCCGGTCGTACTTGCTGTTCTGGTTCAAGTCGTTCCACATGTCGCCCTTGTGGGTCATGTCGAACTGCGCATAGCCCTTGAAGTTCGCATTCAGCGGAGTCTCGTAACGCACGTTCCAGCTCCAGCTGAAGTACGGCGAGAATGGCAGGCGCTCGTTGACCTCCTGCTGGAAGGCCGCATAGGGGCTGGAAATGATGCGCGCATCGTCGTAAGTCACCGCCGCCTGCAACGACCAGTTGTCGTTGATCTTGTAGTCGACGTTGGTTTCGCCGCCGTAAATGCGCGCATCGCCCACGTTCACGTAGTAACTGCTTGTGCCACACACGGTCGGGTCGTAGATCGTCGTCTGGAACTGCTTCCAGTCCATGACGTACATGGCGCCGTTCCAGATCAGCCGCCCATTCAGACTGGTCGTCTTCCATCCGATCTCGTAATTGTTCATCGTGTCCGGGGCGTAGCTCTGCGGCACGCCGTTCTGGTAGCAACTGGGCGGGAAACCGGAATTGGAGCCGCCGTCACGGAAGCCCTGCGAGAACAGCGCGTAACCCATCACCTTGTCGGTGAAGTGGTAGTTGATCCCGAAGCGGCTGTCCCACTTGTGCGAGGAGCCCTGATCCAAACTGGGCAGTGTCGGCTGGTAGCTGAACTGGCCGTAGGGACTGTAGTACTTGAAGTCCGAGTGGAAGTGCACGGTACCGGCTTCGATATTGAGCTTGTCGGTCAGGTCGAAGTTGATGTTCGATGAACTCGGTCGTCTGCAGGTAGTCCGAGCGCGTCGTGTACCCGTACCACACCCCCGCCGGCAGCGAGCCGGTGGGCGAGCCGCTGTAGTTGTAGTAGTTCCAGGCGGCGCCGCTGTAGTTCAGCCCCGGCATGTAGTAGGTGCTGCCGGAGTTCTTGTCGCGGGTTTTCTCCCAGTACGCGCCGAGGAGCCAATGCAGGCGCCCGCCGGCCTTGGAGGCGAGCCGCAGCTCATCGGACCAGCGCTCCGGATTGGTGTGGTACTCGTAGGTCTGGTCGGCACATTGCAGCCGCTGTACGGGCCGCCGCCGTAGTAGGGGTCGTTGAGGCAGGTAAAACCCTCCTGGGTACCGGGAAAGCCAGTGGGCGGCGTACTGCCGATGCCGGCGTTGTAGTTCTGCATGTACTGCGAGTATTCATTCTGCTGGCGCGTGGGGATCGACCAGTAGGTGCTCGCGAAGACCAGGTCGCCGATGCCCACATCGCCGTCCATGTGGAGGTTCACGATCTTGGACTCGAACTCATGCGACTCGGGTCCGAAGCGCGCGACCGTGCGCGGCGGCAGCGCCGGATCCTCGTCCCAGGCGCCCAGTGTGGACAGGCGCTGGTAATCGTAAGTCAGTGTTTGCGCTCCACTTTTCATTCAAGATCGTACTGCAGCGCGGCGCGGCCGCCTTCGTTGTGCGAGCGGTTGTAATCGTTGCGCGCCCAGGCGGCGTTGTTGGAGACCGTGCCGTTCACCCAGGTGCGCGTCGTGAGCTCGTTGTCGATGAAGCCGCCGTGCGAGTCGCTGAACCCCGAGGCGCGAAAGCCCAGCACTCCCTCGATGATCGGGACGTTGAAAACCCCTCGTAGGTCCAGTTCTGCTGGCCGTTCTGGATCTGCCCGGCGTTGAAGTCGATGCCGGCGCTGACCGAGTTCACGTCGGGCTTGTGGGTGATGTAGCGGATCGCACCCGTCATCGAGCCGGCGCCGAAGGTCGTCCCCTGCGGGACCACTCAGCACCTCGATGCGCTCGATGTCGTACAGATGCAGATCCGGCTGCACGCTGCCCCAGCTCAGGGAGGCGTCATCGAAGAAGAAGCCCGACGGCGGAGGTATTGGAGTAGTTCGGATTGCTGCCGTCGGAGGCGCCGCGCATCACCACGATCTGGGTCCCGGGGCCGGTGCTGACAAAGGAGATCGTGGGATCCTTCTGGGCGTAGTCATCGAGACTCGAGATCGCGAGGTTCTGCATGTCCTTGGCGGTGAAGACGTCCATGCTGATCGGCACGTCCTGCAGGTTCTCCTCGCGCTTGCGCGCCGTGACGACCACCTCCTGCAGACCCCCGCCTGCTCCGGAGGAGGAGGTGTCAGCGGCGGCCGTTTCCGCGCGCGCGAGCGAGTAGGGAACGGTGGCGCCTGCCAGCGCTGCGGCGACCGCGAGGCCGATCGGAGTGCCGCGTGGGCGCCTCGTGGCGGCCACAGCTGGATGGCGGCCCGCGCGATTTTGCCTGCGTGCATGCATCGGACAACTCCCCTGACACCGTGTTGCTAAAAAGTCACAGTACCCGGGCTATCCGCCGGGCTTACTCGCCGGATCATCCTTTGAGCACGCCCCTTAGTCAACGATCGTTCAACAAGGATCTGCCGAGGCCAAGCTCGTGCGGGACCTCAGTCGAAGCGTGCCAGCGCATCGCCCAGGGCGGCGCGCAGCGGCTCGAGTTCGCGCTCAAAGTGCCGCCAGTAGCCTACCCCTGACGTGTAGATCGGCTGGCGCACCTGCTCGGCGCTGGCGGTGCGCACGGGCGGCGGGTGGCGTGGAAGTTCAGGCAGGCCGGGCTCGAAATCGAGACCGCAGTGCCCGAGGAGGCGGCGGATCTGCGGCTTCGGGCTCGCGCACCAGGTCCTCGTACTGCACGTGCAGCACCTTGCCCGGCAGCACGGCGTCCCAGTGGTCCATAAGCGACAGATAGCAGCGGTAGTAGCGTCCGAGGTCCTCAAGGCTGTAGCTGAAGGTCTGACCCGCGGCGAAATGCTGCTTGAAGGTGCTGAAGCAGGCGTCCATCGGGTGGCGGCGGGCGTCGATGATGGTGGCGTGCGGCAGGATCGCCTGGATGAAGCCGACGTGGCTGAAGTTGTTGGGCAGCTTGTCGGTGAAGTGCTCGCGCCCGGTGCGCAGCGGTGCGGTCTCCTCGAGATAGCGCTGGCCGAGTGCGGTGAGCTCCGCGGGCGGACACGCCGTTGAGTGTGTCCGGGTAGCCGTCGCGGCGGGCGTCAGGTCATCGAACTGATGTACGAACGTGATGATGTTCGGCAGCTCCATGGTGCCCTCAACGCGCGAATGGCTGGCGAGGATCTGCTCGATGAGCGTCGAGCCCGAGCGCGGCAGGCCGACGATGAAGATGGGCGCGCGGCTCGGGGCGCCGGCGGCCGGCGTGCGCGGCGAAGAATGCCGGAGTCGAAGAAAGCCCGGATGCGCGCGCTGCGGCGCTCGAAGTCCGCGATGTCGAAGGGGGCATCCAGGCGGCGCAGCGCGTTGCCCTGTGCGTAGTGTTCGAACGAGCGCTGGGATATTCCCGGCGGTGCTCGAAGGCCTTGCCGAGCGCGAAGTGCAGCTGCGCGGCATCCTCGCGCGGCAGCTCCCGCCGCAGCAGCCCCTGCATGGTGGCGATCTCCGCGTCGCTGAAGGCGTAGTTCTTCAGGTCCGCGAGGCTCCAGTAGGCCGCGCCCATGGCCGGATTGATCGCCAGGGCCGCCTGGTAGGAGGCCTCGCTGTCGCTGCGCCGGCCGAGGGTCTTCTGCGCATGGCCGATCGAGAGCCGGATGAGCGCCTCGTCCGGCTTGAGTGCCGCCGCCTGCTCGTAGGCCTCGAGCGCCCGCTCCTGCTGCAGCAGGCGCGTCGCCGCCGCGGCCGCCGTGACCCAGGACTGCGGGTTCTCGGGTT
This sequence comes from uncultured Pseudomonadota bacterium, assembly GCA_963806375.1. Classification (GTDB taxonomy): domain Bacteria; phylum Pseudomonadota; class Gammaproteobacteria; order Steroidobacterales; family Steroidobacteraceae; genus 13-2-20CM-66-19. Next base: position 1,327,105 of record CAWDXW010000003.1, on the reverse strand, counting down.
CGATCTTCAGCAGCCGCTGCGCGGCCTCGTCGGCCTCCTGCACGCGCCCGAGGCGCGATCAGCGCCGGCCCGAGTCCGCGCAGCGCGAGCGGCACGTGCGCGGATTGCCTGAGTGCATGGCGCAGCAGCCGTTCGGCATCCCAGGGCTTGTCGGCGGCGAGCGAGACGGCGGCGAGGCCCACCAGTGCGGCCACGTGGCTCGGATCGACCTGCAGGATGGCCCTGAAGAGCGCTTCGGCGCGCTTGCGATCATCGGCGACGAGTGCGGCGGTCGCGGCCTCCACGCGCGCGCGTTGCGGATCCGTAAGGCGCGCGCGTTCGAAGGCGATGCGCGCATCGTCGTACTGCTGCAGGTCAACGAGTGCATCGCCGTAGGCGAGCCAGGCGCGATGGTGGTGCGGATGCGGACTCGAGCACCTGGCGCACCTCGGCGCGCGCCTGCGGCCGCGCGGCCGGCGCGCCGATAGGCGCGCGCGAGATCGACCCGCGCCGTGGGCAAAGTCGGGGGCGCGCGCGAGCGCGCGCTCGCAGCACCGCCACGCTCTCCTCGGGTCGCTCCTGATCGAGGAGCGCAACGCCCGAGCAGCCACAGGCAGTTGACCTCATCCGGGGCCTGCGCCAGCAACGCGCGCAGCCAGCGCTCGGCGGTCGCGGCGCGTCCGGCCCGCAGCGCCGCATGCGCCTGCCGGCGCGCCTCCTCGAGTGTTGCGGGCGGTTGCGGGGCGTTCACGTCGCAAGCAAGCCTAGCACGGGGGGCGCGCTGGCCGGCGCGGCTGCCCCGGGCACGCGGCTCAGGCTACACTTGCGCGCCGTCGCACCCGGGACCTTTCCCGGGCACGTCGCTCCACTGATCGCCAGGACGAACCACGGGCCTGCCGTGGCGGGGATTTATCGTGCACCGTGAAACGCTTCTCGCTCTTGCTGCTCGCTCAGCGCCTGCCTCGCACCGCTCGCAGCCTTCGCCGGCCGTGCGCTGCAGCCGCGAGGACTGGTATCGCTTTCAGCCGCTCTCGGACCTGCAGATCGCGCCCGATGGTGCGGCGTGGCCTACCTTGTGACCACGTACGACAAGGAGGCGGACGAGAGCCGCAGCGCCCTGTGGAGCGCGGACTGGGCGCACGGGGAGAGCGTGCAGCTCACGCGCGGCGAGAGCGTCATCGGAACCGCGCTTCAGTCCCGACGGGCGCTACCTGAGCTTTCTGGCGGCACGCCCGCAGGCCAGCGGCACGCAGCTGTGGCTGCTCGACCGGCGCGGCGGCGAGGCGCGCGCGGTGAGCCACGTGACCGGTGAGATCACCGGCTACGAATGGTCGCCCGATGGCGCGCACGTGGTGCTCGTCATGCGCGCCGAGGCGAGGACAGCGAGCAAGTCCAGGCGCGCCGGCAAGGCGCCCAAGCCGCTCGTGATCGATGCCCTGCAGTTCAAGCAGGACAAGCAGCGGCTACCTTACCGCCGAGTTGCGCACGCACCTGTACCTGCTGGATGTGCGCTCGGGCGAGTGCGCGGCGCTCACGGCCGAGAGCACACGCGAGGACTGCGCCCCGGCCTTTTCCCCCGACGGCCGCCAGCTCGCCTTCGTCGGCAACCGCGATTGGCACGGCGAAGGACGTCGGGCGCGATGACATCTATCCATCGTGGCCGCGGAGCCGGGCGCCACCCGCGCGCAAGCTCCTCACGTACCTTCTCCCCCAACCACCAGTCGCTCGAGTGGAGCCCGGACGGCACGCCAGCTCGCGTTCCTTCAGGGCGATGCGCCGAAGTTCAATGCCTACATCACCGATGTGCTGGCGGTGGCGGAGGTCGACGAGCGGCAAGGTGCGCACGCTCACCGCGGGGCTCGACCGCGCGGTGCTCGCCACGAAGTTCTCCGCCGACGGCCGCGCGCTCCTGTTCGCGGTCGAGGACGACGGCTACCAGTACCCGGCCAGCGTCGCGCTCGCCACCGGCGTCGTGACGCCGCTGGCGCATGACCTGGTCGTGCATGAGCTCGCCGCCGCCCCGGACCACACCGCGGTGCTCGTCTCGAGCGATCGCGCGCCCCCGGAGGTGTACGCGCTCGAGCAGGGCAAGCTGCGAGCGCTGAGCTGCGCATAACCAGGCGCTGTTCGCCGAGCTCACCCTGGGCCCGGTGACGGACCTCCGCTTCACCAGCCGCGGCGGCACCGAGGTCCACGGCCAGATCGTCAAGCCGCCCGATTACGTGGCCGGGCGCCGCTACCCCACGATCCTGTGGATCCACGGGGGTCCGAACGGCCAGGACGACCATTCGCTGGAGCTGTGGGGCTACGGGCCGCCGCTCGAGCGGCAGTTGTTCGCCACCCACGGCTACGTGGTGCTGGCGATCAACTACCGCGGCGGCACCGGGCGCGGCGCCGCCTACGCGCGCACCATCGGCGCGGACTGGGGGCACAAGGAGGTCGAGGACCTGCTCGCCGGCGTGGATTACGCCGTCGCCCAGGGGATCGCCGATCCGCAGCGCCTCGGGATCGGCGGCTGGAGCTACGGCGGCATCCTCACCGACTACACCATCGCGAGCGATGCGCGCTTCAAGGCGGCCATCAGCGGTGCGGGCAGCGGCAACCAGACGGGGATGTACGGCGCGGACGAGTACATCGTGCAGTACAACGCCGAGCTCGGGCCGCCGTGGCGCGACACGGCGCTGTGGTTGAAGGTTTCCTATCCGTTCTTCCACGCCGAGCGTATCCGCACGCCGACGCTGTTCCTCGGCGGCACAGAGGACTTCAACGTGCCGATCGCCGGTGGTGAGCAGATGTACCAGGCACTGCGCACCCAGGGTGTGCCCACGCAGCTGATCGTCTACCCCGGGGAGTACCACTGCTGACGCGACCGAGCTTCCTCGTCGACCGCTCGCAGCGCTACCTGGAGTGGATGGAGCGCTACCTCAAGGCCGCTCGCTAGGCGTCGCTCAACGCACGAGCGCGCCGCCGCAGGCACTCAGAACTGCAGTGAGCGTGAGCAGCAGCGCTGCGCGCCGCCGTGGTGCTACCACTTGTTGCGCAGCTCGCGCAGCTTCACGAACACGGTCTTCGGGTCGGGGCGCTCACCGATGTCGGGAAACTTCTCACGCAGCTGGGCGATCACCGTCGGGTTCTGCAGGCGCAGGAAGGTGTTGATGCGCTTCTCCTGCCCGAGGGTCGTCACCGGGGCATCCTGCGGCTGCAGCTGCTTCGCCTCGGCCAGGAATTCCTTGGCATCCTTGTTGGATGGCTCACGGTCGAGGGTGAACTCGAGATTGCGTGCCAGGTACTCGTGTCCCGGGTACACCTGCGTCGAGTCCGGCAGACGCGAGATCTGCATCGCGAATGTGTCGTACAGCACCTCCGGGTTGCCGCCGTTGAAGCAGTTGCCCGCCCCGGCGTTGAAGAGCGTGTCGCCGCAGATGAGCGCCTGCGTGTCGGTGTGCGACAGCACGCACACGTGGGTCATGGTGTGGCCCGGGGTGTCGAGGCACTCGAGCTCAACGCGTCCGACCTTGATGATGTCCCCCTTCTTGAGTCCGCGGTCAATGCCAGTGCCGATGCGCGGCGCCGCGCCCTCGTGCGCCAGCACCTTGGCGCCGGTCGCATCCTTGAGCCCCACGTTGCCCCCGGTGTGGTCGGAGTGCTCGTGGGTATTGAGGATCTGCTTGATCGTCCAGCCGTGCTTCTTGGCGACATCCAGTACCAGACGCCAGTCGAGCGGGTCGACCGCCAGTGCCTCGCCGCTGTCGGGGTCGGCGATGAGGTAGAAGAAATTGCGCAGCGAGTTTCCTGACCAGATACGTTCCGTCAACATAGACACCTCCGTTCCTGTAGCCTGGCGACGACGTACCCTGAAGCTTACGCGCGCGCCATAATGAGCGCATGAAGCATACGTTTCTGTTCGAGCCGGCGGTGTGGTCCGCGACCGGCACCCTGTGGCGCGCGGATGGCGAGCCGCTCGAGGCCCAGGCGCACACCGAGATCGCGCATCGGCCGGACTGCTGGCTGCTGTCGGGCAAGCTTAAGGTACTCGGCTCCCCGCCCACCGAGTTCGTGCAAGCCTACCTGATCGAGCCGCCGAAGCCGCCCGGGACGAGCCTGCGATGGACGTTCGAGAGCGCGATGTTCGGCAAGCTCCAGGGGCGCTTTGCCGCCATCGGCACCTCGATCCTCGCGGTGTGCGGCTGCGAGGCGTCCGGTTACCACGGCGCGGAGTACTTCGGCCGCCTGGACGCGCGCACCTACCGCTCGACCGGCATGATGATGCTCAAGGACCGGCTGGTGTATTCATGGGAGATGACCCACAAGCGCTCCGCCTAGCCGGAGCGGCGCTGAATTTGGGGAGGAGCGATCCATGCTGCAGGTGCGCCGCAGTGCCGAGCGCGGCTTTTTCGATCACGGCTGGCTGAAGACCTATCACACCTTCTCCTTCGGTGATTACCACGATGCCGCCTGGGTCGACTACGGCCCGCTGCGGGTGATCAACGACGACCGCGTGGCGCCGGGGCAGGGCTTCGGCACGCACGGGCACCGCGACATGGAGATCCTCACCTACATCCTCGCCGGTGAGCTCGAGCATCGTGACTCCCTCGGCAACGGTTCCGTGATCCGCGCGGGGGACGTGCAGCGCATGAGCGCCGGCACGGGCGTGACACACAGCGAATTCAACCCCTCCGGGGATGAGGCAGTGCATCTGCTGCAGATCTGGATCCGTCCCGCGACCGAGCGCCTCGCGCCGCAGTACGAGCAGAAGCATTTCAGCGCGGCGGACAAGCGCGGGCGGCTGTGCCTGATTGCCGCCGGCGACGGCGTGCCGGGCGCGGTGCGCATTCATCAGGACGCGCACGTGTACGCCGGACTCTTTGACCAGGCCGAGCGCGCGCCATTCAGCGTGCCGCGGGGCCGGCGCGCCTGGGTACACGTGGCGCGCGGGGAGCTGTCGGTGAACGAGATGCGCCTGAGCGCGGGCGATGGGGCCGGCGCCGCCGGCCCGCTGTATCTACAGATGCACGACGGCGATCACGCGGAAGTGCTGCTGTTCGATCTGCCCTGAGGCTGCGCTCAGCGCGGCACGAGCCGCCGCGGCCGCATCCACAAAACGCCCAGCAGGCCGAGCCCGAGGAGCGCCAGCGTTGCCGGCTCGGGTACCGAGGTCGTGCCCTGCGGGGCGATGCCGTTGAAGGTGAAGTGGGTGCCGTCGTCGGTCACCGTCACGTGCGGATCGACGAATCCGGGCGCGTTGGTAAAAATGCCATAGACATTACTGACGAACGTCGTACCGATGATCGGCAGCGTGACGCCGGTGGTGCCGATGCTGCTGAAGCTCAGCAGGCCGCCGCTGCCGCTGCTGCGCCCGAGTGTGCCGGTCGCCTTGCCGCAGACCGCGCTGCTGCCGACCTGAAGCGGATCGCACGATTCAACCGCGGTCGTGAAGCCGCCGAAGCCCGGCAGTGCCGCCGCGAGCGCACTCCGGTCATTGGAGGCGCCGAGCGCGAAGCCGAAACTCACACCGGCGGGATTCAGGCTGGTGCTGAGCGCCACTTCCTCGAACCATGCTCCGCCGCGTGCCGGCGCAGTTCAACCGCGAGCCTGTCCGCGGCCATTGAGCGGCCGGCGCAACGCTCAGACGCCGCCGCGCAGCGCCGGCAGGTAATGATCGAGGAGGAGCGCGGCGAACAGCCACATCAGATAGGTGACCGAGAAGCGAAACACGCGCATGGGGAGCTCGGCGCGTGCGGTGATTTTCAGGACGAGCGCGTAGTAGAGGAAGCCGCCATTTAGGCCCAGTGCGACCACCAGATACAGCAGCCCGCTCAGGCGCGTGAGGTAGGGCAGCAGGGTCACCACGGTAAGCAGCACGGTGTAGAGCAGCACTTGCAGGCGCGTGTACGCGAGTCCGTGCGTCACCGGCAGCATGGGGATGCCGGCGCGCGCGTAGTCGTCGCGGCGCGCGATCGCCAGCGCCCAGAAGTGCGGCGGCGTCCACGCGAAGATGATGAGGAACAGCAGCAACGCGTTCGGATCGATGCTGTTGGTCACCGCGGTCCAGCCCAGCACCGGGGGTGCAGCCCCCGCGGCGCCGCCGATGACGATGTTCTGCGAGGTCGCGCGCTTCAGCCACACCGTATAGACGACCGCGTAACCGATGAGCGAGCAGAAGGTCAGCACCGCGGTGAGCAGGTTCACCAGGAACGCCAGCATCGCCATCGAGGCGACCCCGAGGAGCGCGGCAAACACCAGCGCATTGCGCTCGGTCAGGCTCCCCGTCGGCAGCGGCCGGGCGCGGGTGCGCGTCATCTGCTCATCGATGCGCCGGTCGAGCACGTGGTTGAGCGTCGCGGCGCAGGCCGCGGCGAGCGCGATGCCGAGGTTGCCCCACACGAGTGCCCCGAGCGGCGGCGCCCCGGGGCTGGCCAGCAGCGTCCCGACGATCGCGGTGAAGCTGATGAGCGCGACGACCTTCGGCTTGGTGAGTTCCAGGTAGCGCCGCCAAAGCGTGGGCGCAGCCGGTGCATAATGCGGTGTCGTCGCCACGGGCGGAAACGGGAACCGGTCGGATCGGGGACGTGCAGCCTAGCAGATCGGAACCCAGGGGACCGGGCGTGCCGCGCGGCGCCATGTCCCACTCCTGAGCGCGCACAGAGCCGGAGGGCCTCTATGAGTTTTCCCGAAGACGTATTCACCGAGCAGGACGCAAGTCCGGACACGCTGGCAAACCTCGGCCCCCTGCGGCGCCTCGCGGGCATCTGGGAGGGGCGCGGGGGCGTGGACATCAATCCGAAGGCGGCCGGCCCGGAGCGGCGCGAGTTCAGCGAGCGCATCGAGCTGCAGCCGATCGATGCGCAGTCCAACGGCCCGCAGCTCTTCTACGGACTGCGCTATCACACGCGCATCCTCGCGAGCGACGAGGACGCGACCTTCCACGATCAGGTTGGCTACTGGCTGTGGGAGCCGGCCACGGGCCTCGTGCTGCAGACGCTCAGCATCCCGCGCGGCCAGGTGGCCATTGCCTCCGGGCACACGAGCGCGGAGGCCACCGAGTTCGTGCTCACGGCGCAGCGCGGCGATACGGCCTACGGCATCTGCTCCACCACTTTCCTCGAATATGCCTTCCGCACCGACGCCTATCGCATCGAAGTGGTGTTCAACCCCGACGGCAGCTGGAGCTACGTGCTCGACACGACCCTCATCGTGCGCGGACGCGCCGAGCCGTTCCTGCACCGCGACCGCAACACGCTCCTGCGGGTCGCCGAGCCCGTGCCGAATCCGCTGTGGCTCAAGGGCCGCGACACCGGGGGCCCCGCTTAACGGGCGCTCAGGGCGCGCAGCAGCGCGAGGGTGGCCAGCAGCAGCAGCGCCGCGCCGGCGGTGTGCGCGGTCGCCAGCCACAGCGGGAAGCCGCGCACCACCATCGATACGCCGATGACGAGCTGCAGCACGAGGGCCGCCAGCACGAATCCGGCACGCGGCCGCGCGGCGGCGAGTCCGCGGCGCCGCAGCACGAAGAGCGCGGCCAGCGTGAGCGCCGCGGCGGCGATCAGCGCCCCCAGGCGGTGCGTGAGCTGGATGGCCACGCGCGCCGGGCTGGCGAGCACGCCGCCCTCGTAGTTGGTGCCGAGCCGCTGCCACAGCACGAAGGCGTGCCGGTAGTCGGTGGCCGGCCACCAGGCGCCCTGGCAGGTCGGGAAATCCGGGCAGGCGATGGCGGCGTAGTTGCTGCTGGTCCAGCCGCCGAGCGCGATCTGCACCACGAGCGCCGCGAGCCCGAGGAGCGCCAGGCGGTAGGCGCTCACGTAGGAGACCGCGCCCCCGCCGCTGATGCTGTGGCCGGGACCGTGCATGGCGCTCGCGCCCCAGGAAGTCGCCGGCTGCGACAGGCCGAGCATCAGCCACCACAGGAGCGCGAGCGTCGTGAGCCCGAAGAGCAGGTGCAGCGTCACGATGAGGGGGTTCAGCCGCCAGGTGACGGTCAGCATTCCCAGGAGCGCCTGCAGGATGAGCGTGGCGAGCAGCGCCAGCACCAGCGGCACGCTCACCAGGCGCGCGCGGCGGGCGCGCAGCGCCAGCACCGCCAGCATCAGGATGAGCAGGCTGAGCGTGCCGACCGCGTAACGGTGGATCATCTCGCGCCAGGCCTTGCCCATCTGCAGCGGGCGGCTGGCGTAGGCGGCCTGGGCCGGTGCGCTGCCGGCGGCGCCGCTCGGGGTGAGCTGACCGTAGCAGCCGGGCCAGTCCGGGCAGCCAAGACCTGCGGCGCTGAGGCGCACGTAAGCGCCGAGCACGATCACGATGAAGCACAAGATCACGCCGGCGATCGCAAGGCGGCGCATCCAGCGGGCGGCTGACATGATCGGAGCGCTTCCCCCTCGCCTCTTCTAGCCGATGTGCGAAAGCCGCAGCAGTTTCTGCAGGTCCTCGAGCAACCCGCGCGAGTTCTGCCGCGCATCGTAGCTCATCATCAGGTTGCCGAGCGGATCGACCACGAACAGCGTGTGCGCCCGCTCACCGTCGGGAAACTGCCCCAGCAGTGCCGCCGCGTCCGCCCCCTGCGCATCCAGCACCAGCAGCGCCGGGTAGTCGTGCGCCAGCCGCGCCTGCGCGCAGCAGCCCGCGCTCACCAGGAACACCGGCCGCACGCGCGTCAGCTCATTGTTGAGCGCCAGCCGCGGCGCTCGCCATCACGAACAGCGCCTGGGCGCAGTCGGCATCGCAGCTGCCGTCGCCGACATAGACGAGCGACCACTGCTCGCGAAACGGCGCGGACGCCGCGCCCCGGGCAGGCGGCAGCACCTGCCGCAGGCGCGTGGCCGGCAGCGCGCGCGGCGGCGTCAGCAGCACGCCGTGGTTCACGTGCTTCCCCGGGCGCCAGCTGCTGCCGTAGTAGGTGCAGAACGCGAGCCCCAGGGGCAGCAGGAACAGGCCCGCGAGGAGTGCCAGCGTGCGCAGGTTGCGCGCGCGCAGCGCGGCGACCGAGTCCGGCACTAGCGGCGCACTCCGCGGCGGGCGCGCAGCGCCAGCAGCGCCCACACGAACACGCTGAGCGCGGCGAAGCTCCACCACTGGATGGCGTAGGAGAAGTGCCGCAGCGGGGACATGCCCGGGGGCTGCCAGTCGCGCACGTAGCCCTGCGGTGCCTGTGCATCGAGCCACAGGATGCGCGGCTCGAGCGCCTCGCCGAGCGAGGCCGCGAGCTCATCCATGGTGGGGAACGCCGTGACTTTCGGCCAGTCGCCCGCCGGCGCCCCGTGGCCGAGCGCGAGCCCCGGACTGGGCAGCGGCGCGACGCGACCGGCGAGCGTGACTTCGGCGGCGGCCGCCAGGCTCACCGGCGGCAGCTGCGCGCGCGAGCCGCTGAAGGGCACCCAGCCACGATCCACCAGCAGGGTCGTGGCGCCCGCGCGCCGCAGCGGCGTCAGCACCTCGTAACCGGCGCGTCCCTGGTAGGAACGGTTGTCGAGCAGGAACTGGTGCGCGCCATCGAGCACGCCGCTGACGCTGACACGCTGATACAGCGGCACGCTGGTGAGCGGCGCGGCCGCGAGGCTCACGAGCCCCTGCGCGCCACGCTCGAAGCCCTGCCACTGCGCCTCGCGCTGCGTGCCCTTGTGCCACTGCCAGAACCCGAGCCGCACGCACAGCAGCGCCAGCAGCAGCGCGAGCAGCGCAAAGCCCAGGCGCGCGCGGCCGTCGGGCCTCACCGGCGCTCCGGCGGCGGGCGGCGCGCGCTACACTGCCGCCCATGCGATCGCTCATCTGGGTGCTCGTGTTCGGGTGCATGGCGGGGATCCTGCTGAGCCTCGGCTCGGGCCTGTTTCATCTGTCGCGCGGCCGCGGCGAAGAGGACTCGGCGAAGCTTGCGCGCGCGCTGCGCTTTCGCATCGGGCTGTCGATCGCACTGTTCCTCTTGTTGCTCGTGGCCTGGCGCGAGGGATGGATCGCGCCGCATGCCTTCGGCGGCAGCGCCTTCGTGCACCCGTAAGCCCCTCGGGTCCGGGGCGCTGCGGTGCGCGCGCCCTAGAGCCAGTAGACGAAGATGAACAGGCCGAGCCACACCACGTCGACGAAGTGCCAGTACCAGGCCACCGCCTCGAAGGCGAAGTGGCGCTGCGGCGTGAAGTGTCCGCGCAGGCACCGCAGCCAGATCACCAGCAGCATGATGGCGCCGATCGTCACGTGCAGGCCGTGGAAGCCGGTCAGCATGAAAAACGTCGAGCCGTAGATGCCGGTCGAGAGGCGCAGGCCGAGTTCCTTGTAGGCCTCACCGTACTCGTGGGCCTGGAAGCCGACGAAGGTGAACCCCAGGAGGAAGGTGAGCGCGAGAAAGATCGTCAGCTTGGTGCGGTTGCCGGCCCGCAGCGCGTGGTGCGCGATGGTGACGGTGAGGCCGCTGGTGAGCAGGATGGCCGTGTTCAGCAGTGGAATGCCGATCGCCGGAATGGTCGTGAAGCTGCCGTCGGCGTGCCCGCCGACGTGGCCCGGCCCGTTGGTCGGCCAGGCGTCCTCGAAGTGCGGCCACAGGAGGTAGTTGCTGAACACCTTCACGCCCTCCCCGCCCAGCCACGGCACCGACAGCACGCGCGCATAGAAGAGCGCGCCGAAGAAGGCGGCGAAGAACATCACCTCGGAGAAGATGAACCACATCATCCCCATGCGGAAGCTGCGGTCGACCTGCAGGTTGAAGATGCCGGCCTGGTTCTCGTCGATGACCGTGCGGAACCAGCCGAAGAACATGAACGCCATGAGCGCGGCGCCGGGCAGGAACACCATGCCCGGGCCCCAGTCATTCAGGTAGGAGACGGCGCCGAGCATCGTGCTGAAGAGGGCCACGGAGCCGACGATCGGCCACATGCTGTCGTGCGGGATGTAGTACTTGCGGCCGTCGGAGGTAGTTGCGTTCGCCATGTTGCGGACTTTCTGCAGCGGAGAGCTGGGGTGGTGGCCTAGCGTGCGGTCACGCGCGAGGAGGCATCGTAAAAAGTGTAAGCGAGCGTGACGATGTCGATGTGCTCAGGCAGCGCCGGATCGATGATGAAGCGCACGGGCATGTCACGCGCTTCGCCGAGCTTGAAGTGCTGCGGCGAGAAGCAGAAGCATTCGGTCTTGTGGAAGTAGGCCGCGACCTCGGAGGGCGCGATGTTCGGCACCGCCTGCGCCACCGTGTCGCGCCCGGTGAGGTTACGGGCAAAGAACTCGGCCGTGTAGAGCTCCCCGGGGTGCACCTCGAGGCTGCGCTTCTCCGGGCGGAACTCCCATTCGCCGTTGCTCGCGACGCTGGCGAGGAACTCGACCGTCACCGTGCGGTTCAGCTGCGGGTGCTCGATCGCCACCACCTTCTGCAGCAGCTTCGTCTGATCGCCGTAGCCGGTCACCGAGCACAGCACGCTGTAGAGCGGCACCAGCGCAAAGCCGAACCCGAAGCTGCCGGCCGCGATGGCGAGCAGCTTCCAGGTCATGCTGCGGTTGGCGCGGTGCGTGGCGCTCATTTGGCGGCGCGCACCAGGCTGAGCACGATGAAGCTCAGGTAGAAGCCGGTCGCCACCAGCGCCCACAGGATGGCGCTGTTGCGCACGCGCCGGCGGCGCGCGCGTTCAGTGGCGCTGGTGAGCACTGCCGCCATCAGTGGGACGCACCCCTGGCGATGAGTGCATCCGAGGGCGCCTCGGTCCAGGAGTGATACGGCGGCGGGGAGCTGAGCTCCCATTCCAGGCCATGCGCGCCTTCCCAGGCGCGGTTGCCCACCGGCGTGCCGGAACGCACGCACTTCCAGATGACGTACGGGAACAGCAGCTGCGCGAGCCCGAAGCCGAAGCCGCCGATCGAGGACACCATGTTCCAGTCGGTGAACTGCACGGCGTAGTCGGGGATGCGCCGCGGCATGCCGGCAAGGCCCAGGAAGTGCTGCGGGAAGAACAGCACGTTGACGAAGATCGTCGACAGCCAGAAGTGCCACTTGGCGAGCGTCTGGTCATACATCTTGCCGGTCCACTTGGGCAGCCAGTAGTAGACGCCGGCCATGATGCCGAAGATCGCCCCGGGCACCAGCACGTAGTGGAAGTGGGCCACCACAAAGTAGGTGTCCTGATACTGGTAGTCGGCCGGCACGATGGCGAGCATCAGGCCGGAGAAACCGCCGATCGTGAACAGGAACAGGAACGCCAGCGCGAACAGCATCGGCGGCTCGAACGTCAGCGAGCCCTTCCACATGGTGGCGGTCCAGTTGAACACCTTCACCCCCGTAGGCACCGCGATCAGCATCGTCGACAGCATGAAGAACAGCTGTGCGGCGAGTGGCATGCCCACGGTGAACATGTGGTGGGCCCACACGATGAAGGACAGGAAGGCGATCGAGGCGACCGCGTAGACCATCGCCTCGTAGCCGAACAGCGGCTTGCGCGAGAACGTCGGGATGATCTCGGAGACGATGCCGAAGGCCGGCAGGATCAGGATGTAGACCTCCGGGTGCCCGAAGAACCAGAAGATGTGCTGGAACATGACCGGGTCGCCGCCGCCGGCGGCGGTGAAGAACGTGGTGCCGAAGAAGTGATCGGTGAGCAGCATCGTCACCGCGCCCGCGAGCACCGGCATCACCGCGATCAAAAGATACGCGGTGATCAGCCAGGTCCACACGAACAGCGGCATGCGCAGCAGCGTCATTCCCGGCGCACGCATGTTCATGATGGTCACGACCACGTTGATGGCGCCGAGGATCGAGGAGGCGCCCATCATGTGTATGGCGAAGATCAGCATGGGGAAGGAGGCACCGTTCTGCAGCACCAGCGGCGGGTACATGGTCCAGCCGCCCGCGGGCGCCCCGCCCGGCACGAACAGCGAGGACAAGAGCAGCGTGAAGGCAAACGGCAGTATCCAGAAGCTGAAGTTGTTCAGCCGCGGCAGCGCCATGTCGGGCGCCCCGACCTGCATCGGGATCATCCAGTTGGCCAGTCCCGTCCACGCCGGCATTACCGCGCCGAAGATCATGATGAGCGCATGCATGGTGGTCATGGAGTTGAACAGCTGCGGGTCCACCCACTGCATGCCGGGCTTGAACAGCTCCAGACGGATCACCATCGCCATCGCCCCGCCGATGAAGAACATCGTGCAGGCGAAGATCAGGTACATCGTGCCGATGTCCTTGTGATTGGTGGCGAAAACCCAGCGGCGCCAGCCGTGCGGCTTGTGGTCGTGATCGTCGTGCGTGGCGTCGTGTACGTGCGCGTCGGCCATGGTGCGTCTCTTTGGAATGAGGTGTCAGGGGGCGGTCGGGGCGGCGGCGGGCGCGCCGGGGCCGGCCGGGGCCGGCGGGGCGGCCGCCTGCTTCTGTGCCGACTGTTGCTGCAGCCAGGCGGCAAAGTCTGCCTTGCTGCGCACGTCCACGACGATCGGCATGAAGCCGTGGTCGCGACCGCACAGCTCCGCACACTGGCCGCGGTACAGGCCCGGCTTGTCGTTGTCGACCTTGAACCAGGCCTCGTTCACGAACCCGGGGATGGCGTCCTTCTTGACGCCGAAAGCCGGCACCCACCAGGAGTGGATGACGTCGGCACCGGTGATGAGCAGGCGCACCTTGGTGCCGACCGGTACCACCAGCGGATGGTCGACGTTGAGCAGGTAGTGCTCGACGGTGTTCGGATCGATGCCGGAGGCGAGTTCGCGCGCCTGGTCGCTGGCGCGGTCCAGGTGCGAGAAGTAGGAAATGTTGTTGTCGAGGTAGTCGTAGTTCCAGCCCCACTGAAAGCCGGTCACCTTGATGGTGAGTTCCGTGTGGCTCGTGTCCTCGATCTCCACCAGCGTCTTGGCCGCCGGCACCGCCATCACCACCAGGATGATGACCGGCACCACGGTCCAGACCATCTCCACCTTGGTGTTGTGCACCATGGTCACGTCCGGCACCGCACCCTGCGATTTGCGGTACTTGATCAGCGACCAGATCATGACGCCGAACACCGCGACCCCGATCCACACGCAGATCCAGAAAATCTCCATGTGCAGCGCGTAGATGTGGCGGCTCATCTCGGTGACCCCGGGGGTCATGTTGAGCAGCCCCCAGCCGGAATCAGCCCGGGCGGCGAGCCCGCCGAGGGTGGCCAGCACAGCCAGGGCGTGAGCGGCGAGTCGTGGACGAATCATCATTATCCTCAGCCTTACAGCGCGCGTACGGACCGCCCGCAGCCGCGCCATTTCTAAGAGTGCGTGCCTAAAACCCCATCCCGCGCGACCTGCGCTTCACGGCCAGGAGGGCGATTCGTTGACGCGCCCAACGAGACGTTGCAACCGCAGAGCCAGCCCCCGCCGTTCTTCTTCCGTAAGGAAGCTGCCAAGCTCGCAGTGCCGGCCGTGCGACTCGATGACGAGCCGGCTCGGGTGCAGGCTTGCTGCGGGGCGGCGCAGTTTAACCCGCGCCCAATGCCGCGGGAACACGACCTGCTCGCAGGAGCCGCGGCGCCGCGATTCGATGCTCACCTCACCCTCGGTGACGGTGATGCGCTGCTGATGATGGCGCCGCTCCAGGGACACCCTCAGCGCCCACCCGAGCACCAGCAGCTCCAGCCCCGCAAACGGCAGCACCGGCCAGAAGCCGCGCAGCGCGAGGAAGGTTGCGATGATTAGCGGACCGGCGCACGCACTCAGGAAGAAGGCCCGGGCGCCGCGCACGCTGAGCGAGCAGTTCGGCCGGATCTCGATGTGCAGCGGCGGGCTCACCGCCTCGATGGTAGCGCCCGCAGACTTTTATTCAAGGCGCATCAAACGCTTAAGGCACGCTGCGCCAGCCGCGCCGCACACGCCTCCAGGGTGAGCGGTGCGCTGGCCACCGGACGGTGAGGCACCACCGCGAGCGCCGGTTCCCCGAAGCGCAGCGCCAGGGTGGCCAGATTCTCGGCGGCGCGCTCCATCGCCGCATCGACCCCGCTGGCCACCCAGCCGGCGAAGGGCGCACCGTCCGCCACGATCGCGCGGTGCGTCAGCTGCGCCTGGTTCAGGCACCCGAGCTTCAGGCCCACGACCAGCAGCACCGGCAGGCCCAGCGCGCGTGCGAGGTCCGCCATGCTCGCGCGCGGCCCCAGAGGGGCGAGCCAGCCGCCGGCGCCCTCCACGACCACCCAGTCCGCCCGCGCTGCCAGTCCTCGATAAACGTGCAGGATCTTGTCGATATCTATCGAGATTCCGGCGTCTTCTGCCGCGATATGCGGCGAAATGGCCGGTTCATAACAAAAGGGGTTCACGTCCTCGTAACGCCCCGGCACATTGGCGCAGGCGGCCAGCGCCAGCGCGTCGGCGTTGCGCAGGCCCTGCGGGGTGCGCGTGGCACCGGAGGCAACCGGCTTCATGACCGCGACGCGCAGCCCCAAGTGAGCGAGGCCCCGGACCAGCGCGCAGGCGATCAGGGTCTTGCCGACGCCGGTGTCGGTGCCCGTGACGAACAGTCCGCGGGCCGTCACGGCCGCGCGCGTCCGATCGAGCCCGGCGCGATGTGCACCGCGCCGCCGGTGGCCGGCGCGGCGAGGCGTCCCGGGGCGCCCCACGCGGCGCCGTAGATGACCTCGAAGGTCGCCGGCAGCCGCCCCTCGCGGCGAGCGGCTTCGTAGGCGCGCTGCATGCGCGCCAGGCGCGCGCGGCCGCGCAGCGTGCGCGGGCGACCGGCGGTGACGTTGTGCGCACCGATGGTCTTGAGCTCTCGCATGAGCGCGAGCGCATCGGGGTATTGCGCCTCGTAGCGATCGACATCGAGCACCGGCTCGCTCAGGCCGGCGCGCACCAGCGCCTCGCCGACATCGTGCACGTCGATGAAGTGGTTCACGTGGTTCAGGTCATCGGCGGCCGCCCAGGCGGCGCGCAGCTCCTGCAGGGTCGCCGGGCCAAAGGTGCTGAAGGCGAAGAACCCCTCGGGCTGGAGCACGCGCCGCACCTCGGCGAAGGCGGGGTCGAGCGGCTGGCACCACTGCAGCATGAGATTGGAGACCACCAGGTCCACGCTGGCGCCGGCGAGCGGGAGCCGCTGCGCATCGGCACAGACGCGCGCGAAGCGCCGCCACAGCCGCTGGCGGCGGCGCGCCTCGGTCAGCATGCCCAGGGAGAGGTCCAGGGCAATGACCCGTGCGCGCGGATAGCGCTGCTTGAGCTGTGCGCTCGCGCGCCCGGTGCCGGCGCCGAGGTCGAGCACCACGCGCGGCTCGAAGCGGAAGGTCTCGAGGCGCGACAGCAGCTCCTGTTCGATGCGCGCCTGCAGGCGCGCGGCGCTCTCGTAGCGCGCGCTGGCGCGGTCGAAGGCGCTGCGCACGGCGGCACGGTCGAGCCGGAACAGCTCGGGCAGCTCAGCCACGCAGGAAGCCCTCCACAACCTGCGCGAAGCGCTTGGGGTGCGACAGGAACGGCGCGTGCGCGGCGCCTGCGAACTCCACGTAGCGCGCATCGGCGAGCGCCGCCAGGGCGCGCGAGGCGGCGGGGCGCACGATGCGGTCGTGGGCACCGGCGATGACCAGGGTCGGCACGCGCACCACGGACAGCGCGGGCCGCACGTCCGCGTTGCGCAGCCGCTCGAGGCCATGCAGCAGCGCGGCCGGCTGCGCGGTACCGCGCTCGAGCGCGGCGCGCAATGCCCTGAGCACGCGCGCGGCGGTGCGCGGCGTATTGCCGCGCACCTGCAGCCGGCAGAACTCATCGATGGCCTGCGGGTCCCCGCGGCGCAGCTGCTCGGCGAGGCGGGCGAGCAGCACCGGGGCGGTGCCGAAGGGCCAGCCGGGCGCCGCGAGGAAGCGCGGGGTGGTGCTCACCAGCGCCAGGCGCTCGATGCCCGCGGGCATCGCCGCGGCCAGATCGAGGGCGAACTGGCCACCGAGCGACCAGCCCAGCAGCGCATAGCGCTCGGTGAGCGGCGCGAGCGTCTCGTGCACGCGCCAGGCCTGCGCGGCGGGCGTGCTGGCCGCCTCGTCCCAGTCGCTGCCGCCATGGCCGGGCAGGTCGATGGCGATGACACGAAAGCGCCGCGCCAGCTCGCGCGTGAGCTCATCCCAGACCCGCAGGTTCAGGCTCCAGCCGTGCAGCAGCACGAGGTCGCGGCCGCGGCCGTGAATCTCGTGGTGCAGCGCGCTCATCGCTTAAGGGCGCAGCCGCGCCCAGGCGCGCGCCAGCTGCGCCACCAGTTCGTCCACCTGCGGCGCCGTGTGGGCCGCCGAGAGCGCCACGCGCAGCCGCGCACTGCCGGGCGGCACGGTCGGCGGGCGGATCGCGACGACGCACTGGCCCGCGGCGGCGAGCTCGCCCTGCATCTGCAGGGCCGCGCGCGCGCTGCCGAGCAGCAGCGGCTGGATCGGCGTGTCCGAGTCCATGAGCGGCAGTCCCGCGGCGCGGGCGCCGCGGCGGAAGCGCGCGACGTGCTCCTGCAGGAGCACGCGCCGCCAGCCCTCGGCGCGCAGCAGCCCCAGCGCCGCCCGGCTCGCGGCTGCCACCGGCTGCGGCAGCGCCGTCGTATAGATATAGGAGCGCGCCTTCTGCATCAGGTACTCGATCAGCTCGGCGGGCCCGGCGACGAAAGCGCCGAAGGAGCCGAAGGCCTTGCCGAGGGTGCCGATGAGCACCGGCACCTCGCGCTCCCCGAGGCCGTAGTGCTCGAGCGTACCGCGGCCGCTCGCGCCGACTACCCCGAGGCCATGGGCGTCATCCACCACGAACCAGGCATCGTGCGCCGCGGCGGCCTGCGCCAGCTGCGGCAGGGGCGCGAGGTCCCCGTCCATGCTGAACACGCCGTCGGTGGCGATGAGCGTCGTGCGGCCCGGCGCGGCCGCGGCGAGGCGCTCGGCGGAGGCGGCGTCGGCGTGCCCGTAACGGCGCAGTTGCGCGCCGCACAGCCGTGCGCCGTCGATCAGCGAGGCGTGGCTCAGGCGATCGAGCAGCACCTGCTGGCCGCGCGCCGGCAAATGCGCTCATGACGGCGAGGTTGGCCATGTAGCCGGTGGAGAACAGCAGCGCACGCTCGCGCTGGGTGAATTCGGCCAGCTCCGCCTCGAGACGGCGCATGTTCGGTGCCGTGCCCGGTGATCAGGTGCGAGGCGCCGCTGCCGGCACCCAGCTGTGCGGCGCACTCGCCCATGGCGCGCGCGAGCGCCGGATGGCGCGTGAGCCCGAGGTAGTCGTTGCTGCTGAAATCAACCAGCGTGCGGCCGTCGGCAGTCACGAGGATGCGCTGCCCGGGAGCGCCGAAGCCCGCAACCGTCAGCCGCGCGCGCCGCAGCTGCCCCGCATCGAGCGCCGCGCAGAGCGGCGCCGAGGGAGGCGGCGCGCGCGCTTGCCTGTGTGCGGCTGCACCGGACTCGGCTTCTTACCGCGCCGCCACCGCGGCGTCCGCGGGCACCCGCCGGAACGCGGCTGCCGGCGCGGGCTGCGGCCGTCAGTCCCAGGCGCGTGAACAGCTGCTGGTCGTGCGTCACGTCCGGGTTGCCGGTGGTCAGGAGCTTCTCGCCGTAGAAGATGGAGTTCGCGCCGGCGAGGAAGCACAGCGCCTGCAGCTCATCACTCATCGCCTCGCGGCCGGCGGACAGGCGCACCTGGGCGCGCGGCATGAGCAGGCGCGCGACGGCGATGGTGCGCACGAAGTCGAACGGGTCGACCTGCGGGCCGTCCGCGAGCGGCGTGCCCGGCACCCGCACGAGCTGATTCATCGGCACGCTCTCGGGATGTTCCGGCAGGTTCGCGAGCGTGCGCAGCAGCTCGGCGCGATCGGCGGCTGACTCCCCGAGTCCCACGATGCCGCCGCAGCACACCTTCAGCCCCGCGGCGCGCACCGCGCTCAGCGTATCGAGCCGGTCCTGGTAAGTGCGCGTGCTGATGATCTGCCCGTAGAACTCGCTCGAGGTATCGAGGTTGTGGTTGTAGTAGTCGAGCCCGGCTTGCTTGAGCGTGTGCGCCTGCTCGGGCTCGAGCATGCCGAGCGTGGCGCAGGTTTCAAGGCCCAGCGCGCGCACCTCGCGGATCATGTCCGCGATCACGCTGATGTCGCGCGCCTTGGGGGCGCGGTAGGCGGCGCCGAGACAGAACCGCGTCGCGCCGGCGTCCCGGGCGCGGCGCGCGGCGGCGCGCACCTGCGCGAGCTGCATGAGCGGCTGCGGCTCGTACCCCGGTCGCATAGCGCACGCTCTGTGGGCAGTAAGCGCAGTCCTCGGGGCAGGCGCCGGTCTTGATCGACAGGAGGGTGCTCATCTGCACCGTGTTGGCGGCGTGATGCATGCGGTGCACCGCCTGCGCGCGCAGCAGCAGGTCCATGAAGGGTAATGCAAACAGCGCCTGCACTTCCGCGGAGGTCCAGTCGTGGCGGATCGGTTCGCGCTGTGCCGGCATCATGCTCTGCATCCCGTGGCTCCCTGGGCGGGCTGCGGCGACGATGCCCGAGCGCCGCCTGTCGTGTCAACGTAAGTGGCTCGACAAAGTCGACAATTGCGTCAGGGGCCCTTCAGGGGCTGCGCAGCAGCTGCACGACCAGTGCGGCGGCCACGCCGAGGGCACCCAGACAGGCGATCAGCACCGCGGCGGCGGCGCAGTCCTTGACCGTGCCGATCGCCTCGCTGTCACTCGGATGCAGGGCATCGGCGAGCTGCTCGATCGCGGTGTTGAGCAGCTCGCAGGCGAGCACGCTGGCGCTGCTCAGCAGCACCAGCGCCCACCACAGGGGCGCCGGCCGCAGCACCAGCAGCGCCAGCAGCGCGGCGGCGAAGGCGAGCAGCTGCAGTTTCAGATTCTGCTCGGCGCAGGCGGCGTGCGCGAAGCCGCGCAGCGCGCAGCGCAGGCGTGCCGTGAACGGACGGTTCTTCCAGGGACTCACGGGGCGTAGATGTACTGCAGCAGGATGCCAACGAAGATGACGAGGCCCACGTACTGGTTGTTGAGGAAGGCACGCAGGCAGCCGGCCGGCTCGCGCCTGCGGATGAGCCACTGCTGCCACAGGAACAGCACCAGCGCGGCGTCCACACCGGCGTAGTACCAGACGCCGAAGTGCATGTTGCGCCCGACCAGCGCCAGCGCGCCGAGCATCATCGCCTGCATCACCCCGATCAGGAACTTGTCCATGTCGGCAAACAGGATGGCGCTCGACTTCACGCCGATCTTGAGGTCGTCCTCGCGATCCACCATCGCGTAGATGGTGTCGTAGACGGCCGCCCACAGCGCCGCCGCGAAGAACAGCAGCCACGCTACGCGCGGCAGCACCGCGGCCTGGGCGGCATAGGCCATCAGCACGCTGAAGCCGCCGAAGGAGATGCCGAGGTACAGCTGCGGCATGGGGAAGAAGCGCTTGAAGAACGGGTACGAAACCGTGAGCAGCGCCCCGATGACGGCCAGCCGGATGGTGAGCGGATCCAGGCGCGTCACCAGGTACAGCGCGATCAGGTTGAGGGCGGCAAACAGCACCAGCGCCTCCAGCGGCGCGACGCGACGCGCGGCGAGCGGCCGGTCGCGGGTGCGGCGGATATGCGGGTCGATGTCGCGGTCGGCGAAGTCGTTGATGACGCAGCCGGCGGCGCGCATCACGAACACGCCGAGCACGAACACGATCAGCACCAGCGGCCGTGGCCGTCCGTCGCCGGCGATCCACAGCGCCCACAGCGCCGGCCACAGCAGCAGCCAGGTGCCGATGGGGCGGTCGAGGCGCATCAGCTGCGCGTATTCGGTCACGCGGCGCACCAGCCGCCAGGACCAGGGGGCCTCGGTCGGCTTCGGCGTCAGCGGCAGATCGGGGGTGGTTGCAGCCATCGGTAGCAGTCTGTGGCCGGCTGCGACGTTATCACAGCCGCCGCCGGCGTTTTCGTGGAAGGGTGCCCGCGCCACCGCGCGCAGCGGCGGCGGCGATGATTGCGGCACAATAGCCGATCCAACATGCGCACCGGAGGGCGGGCACGCACATGGCAACCCCGACAGGCACGGGCATCCGGGTCGCGCCGCTGCGGCGCGGCGCGCTGGCGCTGGTACTGACCGCGCTCGCGCCTGCGGCCGGCGCCGCCGACGCCTTCGCGGCGGTCGATCCGTTCATCGGCACCGCCGGCGACGGTCACACCTTTCCGGGCGCGGTCGTGCCCTTCGGCATGGTGCAGGTGAGCCCGGACACGCAGATCCGGCCGCGCCAGGAGGCCTACGGGTGGGCGGCGGGCTACCGGTACGAGGATCACACCATCGTGGGCTTCTCCCACACGCACTTCTCGGGCACCGGCCACTCGGACCTGGGGGACGTGCTGCTGATGCCGATCGCCGGCGCGGTGCGCCTGGAGCGCGGCGACCCGGAGCATCCCGGCAGCGGCTACAGCTCGCGCTTCAGCCACGCGAGCGAGCGCGCCGAGCCTGGTTATTACGCCGTGACCCTGGAGGACTACGGGGTGCGCGCCGAGCTTACCGCGGGCGCGCGCGTCGCGATGCATCGCTACGCCTTCCCGGGCGGGCAGCCGGCGCACGTGCTGCTCGACCTGCGCACCAGCCTCTACGACTACCCCGGCAAGGTGCTGTGGTCGCGCCTGCGCGTGCGCGGCACCGACACGATCACAGGCTTTCGCGAAACGCGCGGCTGGGCGCCGGGCCGGCAGCTGTACTTCGCCCTGCGCTTCTCGCGGCCGATCAGCGGCCGGGTGCTCGAGAACACCGAAGGCGAGCTCGCTTACAAGGGCTTCCCCCCACCGGCGGCACAGAACCCGCGCGCCCGGGCGCAGCTCGAGGGGCGCCAGCTCGTGGGGGCCTTCGATTTCGCCGCCGCGGGGCAGTCGCTCCTGGTCAAGGTGGCGGTCTCGCCGGTCAGCGAGGAGAACGCCCTCGCCAACCTCGACGCGGACCCGTCGGGCTGGGACTTCGAGGGCGTGCGCGCGGCGGCGCGCGCGGCGTGGGCCGAGGCGCTGGGAGTGTTCGAGGTCGACGCGCCCGAGCCGCTGCGCAGGAGTTTCTATACCGCGCTCTACCACGCGCTCATGGCGCCCAGCCTCTTCATGGATGTCGACGGGCGCTACCGCGGGCCCGACAACGCGGTGCACCGTGCGCAGGGGTTCACCAACTATTCGACCTACTCGCTCTGGGATACCTACCGCGCGCTGCATCCGCTGCTCACGCTGATTCAGCCGCCGCAACGTACCGCGGACATCGTGCGCTCGCTCCTGGCCGCGCAGCAGGCAAGTCCCTACGGCATGCTGCCGGTGTGGGCGTTCCAGGGTCAGGAGACCTGGACCATGATCGGCTACCACGCCGTGGCGGTGATCGCCGACGCCTACCTGAAGGGCATCCGCGGCTACGACGCTGAGCAGGCGCTGACGGCCATGGTCGCCACCGCCACCTACGCCCCCTATGGCGGCCTCGGCGCGTACATGCAGCTCGGCTACGTGCCGATCGACGAGGAGGGTGAGGCGGCTTCCAAGACGCTCGAGTACGCCTTCGATGACTGGACGATCGCGCGCATGGCGCAGTCCATGGGCCGCAGCGACATCGCCGCGCAGTTCCTGCGCCGCGCCGCCAACTGGCACAATGCCTACGACCCCGCCACGGGGTTCATGCGCGCACGCCGGCGCGATGGGGCCTTTCGCACGCCGTTCGATCCGGCCGCGAGCGGCTACGGCACCGACTACACCGAAGGCAACGCCTGGCAGTACTCCTGGTACGTGCCCCAGGACGTCGCGGGGCTCGTGCGCGCGCACGGCGGCGCGACGCGGCTGCTCGCGCAGCTCGACCAGGTGTTCGACGCCCGCATCGATCCGAAGCTGTTCGCGCACATGGAGGACATCACCGGGCTCATCGGCTGGTACGCCCACGGCAACGAGCCGAGTCACCACGTCGCCTACCTGTACGCCGCCGCCGGTGAGCCGTGGCGCACGCAGGCGCGCCTCGCCACCATCATGGCGAGCCAGTACGCGCCGCGTCCCGATGGGTTGGTGGGGAACGACGACCTCGGCCAGATGTCGGCCTGGTTCATCTTCACCGCGCTTGGCTTCTACCCGGTGACCCCGGCGAGCAACGAGTACATCCTCGGTCGCCCGTTCCTGCGGCACGCCGCGCTGCAGCTGCCCAACGGCAGGCGCTTCACCGTGAGTGCTCCCGGGCTCGATGACGCGCACCCCTACGTCGCGCGCGTGACCCTCAACGGTCAGCCCCTGGAGCGCGTGTTCATCCGCCACGAGGAGATCATGGCCGGTGGCGAACTCGAGTTCACCATGCAGGCGGCCCCCAACCGCAAGTGGCCGGGGCCGCGCGCGCTGCAGCCGTATTCCCTGTCGCTCGCCACGCCCGGTGAGGGCCAGCCTCAGGCACGCCTGCGGCGCTGAGCGCGCCTCGTTCGGCGCGGCGCGTTCTGCGGTGCCCGGTGGTGGCGCTCAGGCCTCAACCCACGCGCCCATAACGCTCGCCCGAACCGATCCAGCGTGCCGTGAGCGCCGCGGTCGCCTCGGGACTGGCGTTGAGCAGCAGCTCCGCGGTCTGCTGCACCTTCGGCAGCAGGGGCGCATCGCGCATCAGGTCCGCCACCCGCAGCTGCGCGAGCCCGGTCTGGCGCGTGCCGAGGAGTTCGCCGGGTCCGCGCAGCGCAAGATCGCGGCGCGCGATCTCAAAGCCGTCGCTGGTGGCGCGGATCACCTTGAGGCGCTCGCGCGCGAGCGGCGCGAGGGGTGCGCGGTACAGCAGCACGCAGGTGCTCGCCGCAGTGCCGCGCCCGACCCGGCCGCGCAGCTGATGCAGCTGCGCAAGCCCCATGCGTTCGGCGTTCTCGATCACCATGAGCGTCGCGTTGGCCACGTCGACCCCCACTTCGATCACCGTGGTGGCCACCAGCAGCTGGATCTTGCCGGCCTTGAAGGCGAGCATCGCCGCATCTTTGGCAGCTCCCGGCATGCGGCCGTGCACCAGGCCCACCCGCACCCCCGGGAGCGCCGCGCTCAGGCTCGCCGCGGTCTCCTCCGCCGCCTGCGCGCGCAGTTCGTCGGACTCATCGATGAGCGGGCATACCCAGTAGGCCTGTCGCCCGGCGCGGCACGCCTCGACGATGCGCATGACGACCTCGGCACGCCGTGGCTCCGGGATGACCACCGTCTGCACCGGCGTGCGTCCGGGGGGCAGCTCGTCGATCACCGAGATGTCGAGGTCGGCGTACGCCGTCATCGCCAGGGTGCGCGGGATGGGCGTCGCCGTCATGATCAGCTGGTGCGGCACGCGGCCGTGCTTGTGGCCTTTCTCCTGCAGCCGCAGCCGCTGCTGCACGCCGAAGCGATGCTGCTCATCGACGATGACGAGCGCCAGGTTGGCGAACTCGATGCCCTCCTGAAACAGTGCATGCGTGCCCACCACGATGCGCACTTCCCCCGAGGCGATGGTCGCGCGGGCGCTGCGCCGCGTGCGGGCCGGCTGCGAGCCGGACAGGAGCGCCACGGTCTCCCCGAGGGGGCCGAACCACTCCCTGAAGTTGCGCCAGTGCTGCTCGGCCAGCAGCTCGGTGGGCGCCATCAGCGCGACCTGCAGGCCCGAGCCGGCCGCGCGCGCCGCCGCCGCCGCCGCCACGACCGTCTTGCCGCAGCCGACGTCACCTTGCAGCAGGCGCGCCATCGGCACGCCGCTGACCAGGTCCGCCTCCGCATCCGCCAGGGCGCGCGCCTGCGCCCGGGTGAGTGCGAACGGCAGCGCCCGCAGGAAGCGCGCGGTGAGCTGCGCTGCGTCGTTGAGCACGAAGGCCGGGTCGGCGGTGAGCGCGCGCTTGCGCAGCTTCAGCGCCAGGTGATGCGCCAGCAGCTCCTCGAAGGCGAGTCGCTGCTGCGCCGGGTGGCGCCCCGCGGCCAGCTCCTCGAGCCGCGCCTCGCGGGGCGGCCGGTGCAGATAGTCGAGCGCTTCGGGCAGGGACGGCAGTCCGGGCGGCAGCCCCACGGTGGGCGGCAGGAAATCCCGCAGCGGCGCGCGCTCGATCTCGCGCAGTGCCTCGGCGACCAGAGCACGCAGCCGACCCTGCGGCACGCCCTCGGTGAGCGGGTAGATGGGCGTCAGCGTTTCTTCGAGGGGCGCGGCCTCGTGGCTGAGCCGGCGGTACTCGGGGTGCACGATCTCCAGCCCGAGGGGTCCGCGGCGCACTTCCCCGAAGCAGCGCAGCCGCGTGCCGCGGGCGAGGTTGTGCTGCTGGCTCGCCGAGAAGTAGAAGAATCGCAGCGTCAGCATCCCGGAGCCGTCGGAGATGCGGCACAGGAGCTGGCGGCGGCCGCGGTAGGCGACTTCGGTGAGCTGCACCTCTCCCTCGACCGCCGCGCGCATCCCGGCGGTGAGCGCGCCGATCGCCACCACGTGGGTGCGGTCCTCGTAGCGCAGCGGCAGCACGAACAGCAGGTCCGCAACCTTCGTTACGTGCAGCCGCGCCAGGCGCTCGGCGAGCGCGGCGCCCACGCCGCGCAGCGCCGTGACCGGGCGCTGCTCGGCGGGACTGGCGGCCGCAGCCGGCGCTGCCTTCAGCCGAGGTGCAGGATGCACTCGATCTCGACCTCTGCGCCCCGCGGCAGCTGCGCCACGCCGACCGCCGCGCGTGCCGGGTAGGGCTGCGAGCAGTACAGGGCCATGACCTCGTTCACCTTGGCGAAGTGCTTGAGATCGGTGAGGTACACGTTCATTTTCACGGCCTGGGCGAGCGAGCCGCCCGCCGCCTCGGCCACCGCCTTGAGGTTCTCGAACACGCGGCGGATCTGCGCCTCGATGTCCCCGGTGACGAGCTGCATGCTCGCCGGGTCGAGGGGCACCTGGCCGGACAGGTAGACGGTGTCGCCGACGCGCACCGCCTGCGAGTAGGTACCGATCGCCTGCGGAGCACGCTCGGTGTGGATGGTCTGACGGCTCATCTGAAGGACTCCTTGGCTGGAAAAAACCGCCGCGGCGTCTTCAGCCGCTGCGGTCCGATTCGCCCTCATTGTCGCTCACCCGCACGCCGCGTGCGTGGGCGGCGATGGTGCGCTCGATGCGCGACACGTCGGGCATGCGGCGGATGACGCGCACCAGGCGCGCCAGGTGGCGCCGGTCGCGCACCCGCAGCTCGAAGCTGAGGACCGCGGTGTCGCTGTCCTGCTCATCGATGGAGACGTGATCGATGTTGGTCTCGGTGCTGGCGATCGCGGCGGCGATCTTGGCGAGCACGCCGGTGCGGTTGACCACGTACACGCGCAGCT
Organism: uncultured Pseudomonadota bacterium; assembly: GCA_963806375.1. Lineage (GTDB taxonomy): Bacteria > Pseudomonadota > Gammaproteobacteria > Steroidobacterales > Steroidobacteraceae > 13-2-20CM-66-19. The sequence goes on along the minus strand of CAWDXW010000003.1, from coordinate 1,300,988 downwards.
CGGAGGAGAACAGCCGGTCCGGCGCGGTCTGCCACGTCACCGGCAGCCAGTTCTCCGGGTGCTTGCGGTAGTCCTCGACGTTGACGCAATTCTCGCGGTGGATCACCACCCCGCGCCCGGAGGAGAGGAAGGCGAAGATCGGATCGTAGGGCACCGGAAAGCAGCAGCGCGCGTAGGTGACCAGCAGGCCCTCGGTGCCGGCGATGGCCAGCGGCGCGAGCTGCGCGCCGCCGTGCGGGTGGGCCGCGGAGGGCAGCAGGCGCCGCGCCACGAGCGGTGCGAGCCGTTCCCCGAGGCCGATCTTCTCGTACAGCTCGTCCAGGTCCTTCATGCCGAGCTCGCCGAGTGCTGCACGCTGCGCCTCGGCGCTGACGTCCTCGAGTGCGAGGCTGAATTCCCCGAGCGACTGCGCCAGCAGCTTCGCGCCGAGCGCGATCGCCTCGCTGCGCCGCAGCCCCTTCAGGTAGTGGCGGATGGCGCTGCGCGCCTTGGCGGTCACCACGAAGTTCACCCACGAGGGGTTCGGGGTGGCGCCCTTGGCGGTGATGATCTCGACCGTCTGGCCGTTGCGCAGCACGGTGCGCAGCGGCGTGAGGCGGCGGTCGACCTTGGCGGCGACGCAGCGGTTGCCGACGTCGGTGTGTACCGCGTAGGCGAAATCGACGACGGTGGCACCGCTCGGCAGGCGCAGGATCTGGCCCTTGGGGGTGAACACGTAGACCTTGTCGGGGAACAGGTCGACCTTGACGCTCTCCAGGAACTCTTCCGAGGAGCCCGCCTCCTGCAGCGACACGAGGTTCGAGAGCCACTCGCGCGTGCGCTCCTGCTGCATCGAGTCGGCGTCACTGCCGGTCTTGTAGCGCCAGTGCGCGGCGATCCCCGCCTCCGCCACGCGGTGCATGTCGGCGGTGCGGATCTGCGCCTCGATCGGCACCCCGTTGGGACCGAACAGCGTGGTGTGCAGCGACTGGTAGCCATTGACGCGCGGGATGGCGATGTAGTCCTTGAAGCGCCCGGGCATCGGCTTGAACACCGCGTGCACCGCGCCGAGTGCGCGGTAACAGGTGTCGGGCGTGTCCACGACGATGCGGATGCCGTAGACGTCGACGATCTCGTTGAGGGGCGCGCGCTTGCGGCGCATCTTCTGATAGATGCTGTAGAGGTGCTTCTCGCGCGTCACCACGCGCGCCTCGACCCGCGCCTTCATGAGCGCCGCGTTCAGCTGCTGCTCGATCTTGAGCAAGAACTCCTTCTGGTTGCCGCGGGCGCGTTTCACGGCCCGCTCGAGCACGTGGTAGCGACGCGGGTAGAGCGCCTTGAAGCCCAGGTCCTCGAGTTCGAGCTTCATGTTGTAGAGCCCGAGCCGCTCGGCAATCGGCGCGTAGATCTCCAGCGTCTCGCGCGCGATGGCCCGGCGCCGGGCGGGGGCCATCGCCTCGATGGTGCGCATGTTGTGGGTGCGGTCGGCGAGCTTCACCAGGATGACGCGCAGGTCGCGCACCATCGCCAGCAGCATCTTGCGGAAGGACTCCGCCTGCGCCTCCTCGCGACTCTTGAACTTGATCTGATCGAGCTTGGTGACGCCGTCGACCAGCTCGGCGACGTCCGCCCCGAAGCGCGCGGCGAGCTGATCCTTCGGCGTCGGGGTGTCCTCGATGACGTCGTGCAGGATCGCCGCGATGATGGTGTCGGCGTCGAGGTGCAGGTCGGCGAGAATGGCCGCGGTCGCCACCGGGTGCGCGATGTAGGGCTCCCCGGAGAGTCGCTTCTGGCCGTGGTGCGCGGAGGTGCCGAACTCGGCCGCCGCGCGCACGCGATCGACCTGGTCCGCTGCGAGGTAGCTGCCGACGGAGGCCAGCAGTTCCTTGAGCCCCGGGGTGCGTCTTCCGCCGGGCAACAGTCCCAGGAGCGAAGACGCGTAGTCCATGGGCGGACTCTAAGCCGTCAGTCTCCGAGACCGAACTGCGGGGCGCGGAAGCTCGACTGGTTGTCGGCATCCGGCAAGGGCGGCTCCGGCGCTGGCTCCGGCTCGCGCAGCATCTCGGCGGTGATGTTGCCGGCCGCGATCTCGCGCAGGGCGAGCACGGTGGGCTTGTCATTCTCCAGCGGCAGGGTGGCTTCGGCGCCATTGGCGAGGCGCCGGGCGCGCTGCGCCGCCAGCAGCACCAGCTGGAACAGGTTGTCGACGGTGTGCAGACAGTCTTCTACGGTGATTCGGGCCATGGGATCGCTTAATTGATGAGGGCACCCGGAAGGGTGCGCAGGGTTTGTCACTATAGAGGAAAACACCGGCCTCAGGCCAGCCGGCGGCCCCTGTGGGCGCCGATTCGCTCCGCAGCGTCCCGCGCGGGGCTAACCGCGCGGCTGCACCGGGCGCGGCGGCTGCCGGCGGCGCAGGAGATGCATCAGCCCGAGGAGTTCTAGCACGCCGACCGCACCCCCGCCGCCCCCAGCGCCACTGCTGCCGCCGCTGGTCCCCGAGACCTGGATGGACACCTGTTCCGAGGTTTTCTCGTTATTGATGCCGCAGTCGAGTTCGTAGGTGAACGTGCCGTCGGTGGTGGCCCTCTGCGTGACCGCGCCTGAGGTGGGCTGCGATCCCGACCAGGGCATGCCGTCGGCGCCCCCGCCGGTCGCAGTGCAGCTGGTTGCGCCCGTGGACGTCCAGGTCAACGTAAACGAGCCGCCGTTGGTGACTGTGAGCGCGCTGCTGTTAAGGCTTTCGGTCAGCGCTGCGATCGTCAGGCTCACCTGGGCCGTCGTATTCGAGCTCGCAGAGGCCGGATCGATGCTGTGACAGGTGAGCTGGAACGTGAACTGCCCGCGCACGGCCACCTCAGTCACCGATCCGGTCGGCGGCCCGCCAAATCCGACCCAGCCGTCGCCCGGGAGACCGCCCGCTCGGTCGCAGGCGATGGCCGAGGTCGAAGTCCACGAGGCGGTGAAGGTCTCGCCGGCGACCACGGCGGGCGGGTTGAGGGTCAGCGAGACCGTCGGCGGCGGCGGCGGCGTCACGGTGAGCGTCAGCGGTACCGAGGTGACACTCGGGGCATCTCCGTTCGGTCCCGTACACGTCATCGACACGCCGTAGCTGCCTGACTGCGGCGGGTTCAGGGTCAGGCTGCCGTGCGGGAACGAGTACGAAAAGCTCCCCAGCGGGTCGCCGCTTGGAACCGTGGGAATATAGGGCGTGGAGTTCAGCAGGCAGCTGGAGAGATTCGAATCGTAGCTGAGGTTCGCGTAATCGGCTGGCGAGCCGGAGAACACCACCGTGGCCTTGTCGAGCGAGGCGCTGGCGTACGGCGGATTGCTGTCGAATGTGACCGTTGCAGTCTGCTGCTGGGTGAGCGCTCCGGACGAGCAGGTCAGGGTGTAGTTGTAGGTGCCGGCAGCGCTCACCTGCGGGGAGAACTGGGTAACAGCGCCGCCGGCGCCCAGAAAGCTATTGGCCGACCAGCCATCACCGGGCGCGCCACCGGAGGGGGTGCAGGTGTCGGCGTCGCTCTGCCAATAAAGAATGAATTGCTGCCCCAGCAGGCGCTCCGTTCCATTGGCTTCGAACTCGAGCGCGGGCGTGACGTATTGCACCAGCGCGGCAACCGTCTGGGTGTCGCCGGCCGGACCGCAGGTGAGCAGGTAAGTGACATCGCCGCTCGTTGCCTGCGTGGTCGTGATGCTGCCCGAGGCCGGCAGGTTGCTCTGCGACAGGCCGCCGCCGCTGAGCATGCAGGGGGTGACGTTGGAACTCCAGGTGAGCACCGCCGGACGCGTGGTCCACAGCGCCGCGGGCTGCGCCAGGAAGGCGACCTGCGGCGTCGGACCGGCCCAGTCCACCGTGGCTGAGGATTTCGCGCTGCGGCCGCCGGGGTAGCTGCAGGTCAGCGTGTAGGTGGCACTCGTGATCACCTGTTCCGTCACGGACTGCGTGCCGGCGGCCGCCAGCGAGCCCGACCAGCCATCGCCGCTGATACCGCCGCTCGCGACGCATTGCGTGGCGCCCGATGCGCTCCAGGTCAGTTGCAGTGGCTGCTGGTACACCAACGTCTGCGCTGAGGCCGCGAATGAGATGACCACTGCCGGCGCGCTCGCGACCACCAGCGTGCCGGTGTTCTGCGGATCGAGCGCCGCCTTGATGGTGGCGGTCCCGGTGGAACTGGTCGTGTCGAGGGTGGAAGTCCAAACCGCCGCCAGGGCGGTGAAATCGGCGACGCCGTTGGTGCCGTTCGGTGCCGGCGGGCTCGGGTTGGGGCACGCGCCGTAGCCGGACGGATCGCTGGTCTGGCGCCCGTAGGTGAGCGAGCCGACCAGGTGGTTGTTCGGGTCGTAGAGGCCACCGCCGGAAGCCCCCGGACCGATGTTGCCGGTCTGGTTCACGGTCTCCAGAAAGTCGGCCCATCCGCTGACCTGCTGCACGGAGGCGGCCTGGCCGAACCAGGCGACGAACTGCTTGTTGTAGCCCTCCGCGTGGTGAATGGTGTAGCCGCCGGATACCGCGCCCCCGCGGGCATCGAAGCCTGCAAACTGTGCGTCGGAGACCACCGGGCCGGCGTCGAGCCTGATGAGCCACGCATCCTGCTGCTCGACGATGGTCTGCGCGCCGGTCTGCAGCGGCGTCATCGGATCGTAGATGGAGCCGAGCGTCGCGCCGCAGGCGCTGGTAGCGTCCCAGTACACGCTCGTGGCCGCGGCCGCGGTGGGGTCATCGACGACGCCGACCTTGCCGCTGATGCAGTGCCGCGCGCTGAGCACGTACGGGGTGTTGTCCTGCGGCACGTCGTTGAGCAGCGTGCCGCTGCACTGGAACTGGTTCTCGATGAGCAGCGCCACCGTCGCCGCCGCCGCGGGGGTGTTCGCGGCGCTCACGCGGCACTCGTAGTTGGTGATGCACTGCGAGGCCGGCGAGGTCGCGTCGGTCGGCGCGCGCAGCTGCCGGTAATAGGGATGATCGGCCACGCCTGCGCCGAGGGAGCGATAGCCGGCCTGCAGGCTGACGATGCGGAAGGCCACGCGGGCCCGCTCGGCGGCCGGGACGCTGAGGGCGAACTGCAGGGCCGCGCCCGGTTGCACGCGGCTCCACAGCTCCCCGTGGTGCAGGTCGCTGGCGCGATAACTGGTCGTTGTCTGCACGCCGCGCACCACGAGCATCGCGCCCGCCGGCAGGGAAATCTGGGTGGCGTGGAACGACAGCGACACCGCCGTGGGCACCTGCACCGCGTAACTCCAGGTCGCCCGGCCATGGGCGCTCGACCAGCTGCCGCCGCTCGCACTGGATACGGCGTGCGGCACCAGCACCGCGAACTGCACCGGCGAGCGGCTCGCCGCACGGATCAGCGGTTTGAGGTCGGTGTGGATGGTGTGCACGGGGACCGCCGCGACGGCGGCCGCGCCGAGGGTCGCCCAGCAAAGCGCGAAGGCGGCGGCCGACGCGCGCCGGCCTACTGGTGTTGTCACGCTAAGACCCCGTCTGGCTTCTTGTGGGTAGCCGGCGCCGCCTGCACCCGTAGCGCCCGCGGCCACTGTGCACCAAAGTTCCCGGGGTCAACAAGGGCGGCGGGACGGGCGCGCCGCAGCGGATTTAATGCGGCTGCGGGCTCGCCGGCCGCGCGCCGCCCAGCCGCCCGACAACGCCGAACACCAGTGGGTTGAGCACGATCGAGAGCAGAGCGCCGGCGACGATGTAGTTCTGTCCCTCCGGCGGCAGCAGCTTCATGCTCACGCCCATCACGGCGAGGATGAAGGAGAACTCGCCGATCTGCGCGAGCGCCGCGGCCACGGTGAGGGCCGTCCCGAGGGGGCGACCGAGCAGGCGCACGATCAGCAGCGCCGCCACGGACTTGCCGACCACGATGATCGCGAGCACCTCGAGCACCTCGAGCGGATGGCGCACCAGTACGCTCGGCTCGAACAGCATGCCGACCGCGACGAAGAACAGCGCCGCAAACGTGTCCTGCAGCGGCTGCAGGTAGCTCGACGCCCGGTGACTGAGATCCGAGCCGCTGATCACCATGCCGGCGAAGAACGCCCCCAGCGCCACCGAGACGTCGAACAGCTTGGCGGAGCCGAAGGCGACGCCCAGCGCGAGCGCCACGGCGGCGAGCGTGAAGAGCTCGCGCGAGTTGGTCCGCAGCACGTGCCGCAGGATCCACGGGAAGACGCGCGCCCCCACGACGAGCATCAGGGCGACGAACAGCACCACCTTGCCGAGCGTGATGCCGAGCGTGTGCCACAGGTGCTGCGGATCTGCGCCCACGCCGGGCGGCGGCTCGCCACCGAGCACCCCGACGAGCGCCGGCAGGAGCACCAGCGCCAGCACCGTGATCAGGTCCTCGACCACCAGCCAGCCGACGGCGATGCGGCCCTCCTCGGTGGCGAGCGTATCCTGCTGCTCGAGCGCGCGCAGCAGCACCACGGTGCTGGCGACCGAGAGCGCCAGCCCGAAAATGACGCCGGCGCCGAAGGGCCATCCCCACAGATGCGCAGCGCCCATGCCGAGCGCGGTCGCAACCGCGATCTGCGCCAGGGCGCCGGGGATCGCGATGCCCCGGACGGCCATGAGATCGCGCAGCGAGAAGTGCGTGCCCACACCGAACATGAGCAGCATCACCCCGATCTCCGCCAGCTGCGGCGCCAGGTGAGTGTCGGCCACCAGGCCGGGTGTGTACGGGCTGAGTGCAATGCCGGCGACCAGATAGCCGACGAGCGCCGGCAGGCGCAGACGCACCGCCAGCAGCCCGAAGCAGAAAGCGAAGGCGAGGCTCAGCGCGAGCGTGGCGATCAGCGTGTCTTCGTGCAGCACGCGCGCGCTAGACGGGGCCTGCGAGCAGCTCGTGCAGCAGCCCCTGCAGCTGCGGACGATCCGCGGCGAGCTCGGTCCCTTCCCCGGCGATGACGCGGCGCAGATCGTGCACCGCGTGCTCGAAGTCGTCGTTCACGACCACGTAGTCGAACTCGCGGTAATGGGACATGTCGGCGGCCGCCTCGCGCAGCCGCCGCTCGATCACCCCGGGGGGATCGGTGGCGCGCTTGGCGAGGCGCTCGGCGAGCGCGCGCCGCGAGGGCGGCAGGATGAAGACGGTGACGCACGCCGGCAGCGCGCGGCGCACCTGCTGCGCGCCGTTCCAGTCAATCTCGAGCAGCACGTCGTGGCCGGCGCTCAGCTGCTGCTCGACGAAGGCGCGCGAGGTGCCGTAGTAGTTGTCGAACACCTTGGCGTGCTCCAGGAAGGCGTGCTGCGCCGCGAGCTGCTCGAACTGCGCCACGCTGACGAAATGATATTCGCGCCCGTCGCGCTCGTTCGGGCGGCACGGGCGTGTGGTGTGCGAGATCGACAACCGCAGCCCCGGCTCGCGCTGCAGCAGCGCGTTGACCAGGGAGGTCTTGCCCGCGCCGGAGGGGGCGGTGATCACGAACAGCCGGCCGCGCTTCATGGGGCAGGAATATAGCCTTCGCGCACGAGTCCTGCGACGAGCGCCTGCAGCGCCTGCGCGCGGTGACTGACCGCGTTCTTCTCCCCCGGCAAGAGCTCGGCGGCGGTGCGCGTTTCGCCGGCCGGTATGAACACCGGGTCGTAGCCGAAGCCGGCACTGCCGGCCGGCGTGTGCGCAATGCGTCCTTCCCAGGTGCCGCTGGCGATGAGCGGGGCGGGATCGGCGGCGTTGCGCACGCAGGCGATGATGCACTGGTAGCGCGCCTGGCGGGCCGCGTCCGGCACGTCCTCGAGCTCCAGGAGCAGCCGCCGCAGGTTGTCCGCATCGCTGGCGCCCTCCCCGGCGAAGCGCGCCGACCACACCCCGGGACGCCCCCCGAGCGCATCCACCTCGAGCCCGGAGTCATCGGCGAGCGCGGCGAGCCCGGAGCGTGCCGCCGCGTGGCGCGCCTTGAGTACCGCGTTGGCGAGGAAGCTGCTGCCCGTTTCGCGGGGGGCGGGGATGCCGAGCGCCCCTTGCGCGAGGAGCTCGACGCGCAGCGGGGCGAGGAGCGCGGTGAACTCGCGCAGCTTGCCGGGGTTGCTGCTCGCCAGCACCAGGGAGGTCACGGCCGCTTCAGTGCCTGTTCCTGCAGCCCGAACAGCGTGCCGATGCCGGCGGCGGCGAGATTGAGCAGGGCATCGAGCTCGTGGCGGCGGAACGCGTGACCCTCGGCCGTGCCCTGCACCTCCACGAAGCCGCCGCCATTGTTCATGACGACGTTCATGTCGGTCTCGGCCTGGGAGTCCTCGTCGTAGTCGAGGTCGAGCACCGGCACCCCGCCGCAGATGCCCACCGACACCGCCGCCACCTGGCCGTGCAGCGGGTTCGCGGCGATCAGCCGCCGGCGCACCAGGTGCTCGCAGGCCTCCGCCAGTGCCACGTAGCCGCCGGTGATGGCGGCGGTGCGCGTACCGCCGTCGGCCTGCAGCACGTCGCAATCGAGCGTAATCGTGCGCTCGCCGAGCGCCTTCAGATCCGCAATCGCGCGCAGTGAGCGGCCGATGAGCCGCTGGATCTCCTGGGTGCGCCCGCTCTGCTTGCCGCGGGCCGCCTCGCGCGCGGTGCGCGTGTGGGTGGCGCGCGGCAGCATGCCGTACTCGGCCGTGATCCAGCCCTGGCCCTTGCCGCGCAGAAACGGCGGGACGCTATCCTCGACGCTCGCGGTGCACAGCACCTGCGTGTCGCCGAACTCCACCAGCACCGAGCCCTCCGCGTGCTTGGTGTGGCGGCGGGAGAAGCGCACGGGGCGCAGTTCATCGGCGGCGCGTCCGGAAGGTCGGCCCACGGTGCGCCTACTCACCCAGCCAGCGTAGCGCGGCGGCTGAGGTGTTGTCGCTGCCGTTGCCGGAGCGCTTGACCGCGCGCTCGGCGAGCTTCACGAGCTTGTCGCGCAGCAGCCCGGGCGTGCCCATTTCGGCCACGATCTCCTCGTCCTTCACCGCGCCCCACAGGCCATCGGTGCACGCCAGCAGCACGTCATTCGGCTCGATCGGACGCCGCCGCCCCAGTGACATCTCCGGCAGGATGGGGTCGCCGCCGAGGCAGCATTCGACGAAATTGCGCATGGGGTGATTGTGGGCCTGCTCGGCGCTGATGAGGCCCTCGCGCAGCAGCAGTTCCACGTGACTGTGGTCGCGGCTGCGCGCCACCAGCGTGCCGCCGCGCACGTGGTAGAGGCGGCTGTCGCCGACGTGCGCCCACCAGCTGGCGTGCTGCTGCACCAGGCACACGGCGCAGGTGGCGCGCGGGCGCTGCTCCAGCGGCAGCTGCGCGCCGAGCTTGACCACCTCCGCGTGGGCGCGCCCCAGCGCGAGATGCAGGAAGCCCAGCGGGTCGAACAGCGGCTGCGGGGTATGCCAGAAGGCCTCAGTGATCACCTGCTGGGTTACCTGGGCGGCGCGGGCGCCGTCGGCGTGCCCGCCCATGCCGTCCACGACCACCAGCAGGGCAGCGTGCTCGGCGACGGCCGTGCTCACGCGGTCCTGATTCTCCTCGCGCCCCCCGAGCAGGCTGATGTCGGCGCTTTCGACTCGCAAGAACAAACTCACGCATCTGCTAGACTTGCCTGCACTTTATATCACCTGTGCGACGAACGAGCGTAGATGCGCGCCCCATGCAGGCGCGCCGCCTGAAGTTCCGCCGCACCCTCGGGCACCACGGACAACTCGAACATGATTGCCAGCATGACCGGTTTCGCGCGCCGCGAGACCAGCGGACTGTGGGGCACGCTGGTGTGCGAGCTGCGCAGCGTCAATCACCGCTTTCTCGAGGCCGGGTTCCGTCTCCCCGACGAGCTGCGCTCGGCGGAAGGGGAGCTGCGCACGCGCCTCACCCGCCAGCTGCGCCGCGGCAAGGTCGATTGCACGCTCAGCTATCGCCGTGCGCAGGGCGCGGACGGCGCGCTGCAGATCGACACCGCGGCACTGCAGCGCCTGCTCGCTGCCGTACACCTGGTGACGCGTTCCATGCAGCAGCCCGCGGCGGTGAACGCGCTGGATGTGCTGCGCTGGCCGGGCGTGGTGCGCGAAGAGGGCTCGGGCGGCGATGAGCTGCTCACCGCCGCCTACGCAGTGTTCGGCCAGACACTGGAGGATCTCGTGGGGATGCGCGCGCGCGAGGGCGCACGGCTGCGCGAATTGCTCGAGCAGCGCTGCGCGACGCTCGAGACTCTGGTGGCTGACGTGCGCGCCCGGCTGCCCGAAGTCCAGGCCCGCATGCGCGCGCGCCTGCAGGAGCGCGTGACGGAACTCGCCGCCAGCGCCGATCGCGAGCGCCTCGAACAGGAACTCGCCATCCTGCTGCAGCGTCTCGACGTGGACGAGGAACTCGAGCGGCTGGGCGGTCACATCACCGAGGTGCGCCGCGTGCTCGCCGGCCAGGAACCGGCCGGGCGGCGCCTGGATTTCCTCATGCAGGAACTGAACCGCGAGGCCAACACCTTATCTTCCAAGTCCCAGGACCTGGAAACCACTCGCAGCGCGGTCGACATGAAGGTCGTCATCGAGCAGATGCGCGAGCAAGTGCAGAACGCAGAGTAAAGGGCGACTTGAGCAGCGCAACGGGCGAGGGTGAGGCGGCGTCGCTGGTGCACGGCCGGGGCGCGGTGTTTCTCAGCTACGCCTCCGAGGATGCGGCCGCGGCGCACCAGATCTGCACGGCGCTGCGCGCCGCCGGCATCGAGGTGTGGTTCGACCGCAGCGAGCTGCGCGGCGGGGACGCCTGGGATGCTGCGATCCGGCGCCAGATCAAGAGCTGCGCGCTGTTCCTGCCGATCATCTCGGTCAACACGCACGCGCGCGCCGAGGGCTACTTCCGGCTCGAATGGAAGCTCGCGGTCGACCGCTCCCACCTGATCGCGCCCGACCAGCCGTTTCTCGTGCCGGTGGCGATCGATGGCACGCCGCAGTCCGATGAGCGCATTCCGGACCGCTTCCGCGAGCTGCAGTGGACCCGGCTGCCCGGCGGCGAAACACCGCCGGCCTTCGTCGAGCGCGTGAACCGCCTGCTGGCACCGAGTGCACCCGAGGCTCTGCCCCCGGTCGCCAGCGTACGAACGCAGCCTGCGCCGGACGCCGGGCCCAGGCGCGGACGCGGGCTGTGGGTCATGCTCATCTGGGCAACCACGCTCATCGTCGTGGTCCCGGTGGTCGGCTATTACCTCTATCAGGCAGCGGCGCTGCGGCGGAACGCACCCGCGGCGGGCGCAAGTCCCGCGTCGGCGCCCGGTGCGCAGGCGATCCCGGAGAAATCCATCGCCGTGCTGCCGTTCGTCGACATGAGCGAGAAGCACGACCAGGAGTACTTCTCCGACGGGCTCGCCGAGGAACTGCTCGATCTGCTGGCGCAGGTGCCCGACCTGCGCGTGCCGGCCCGCACCTCCTCTTTCTACTTCCGGGGCAAGACCGACGACGTCGCCACCATCGCGCAGAAGTTGCGCGTGGCGCACCTGCTCGAAGGCAGCGTGCGCCGCTCGGGCGACAAGATCCGGGTCACCGCGCAGCTGATCCGTGCGGACAATGGCTACCACCTGTGGTCGAAGACCTATGACCGCGACGTCAAGGACATCTTCCAGGTGCAGGATGAGATCGCCAATGCGGTCGTCACTGCGCTCAAGGCGCAGCTGCTGTCCTCCCAGCCGCTCACCAGCCGGCACCGCACCAGCAATCCGCAGGCCTTCAGCGAGTATCTGCTGGGTAACCAGCTGCGCGAGCGCGACACGGTCGATTCGAACCGCGAGGCGCTCGAGTCGTACCAGCGCGCCGCGGCCCTGGACCCCAGTTACGCGGCCGCTTACAGCGGGATCGCGGACGCCGAATGGCGCATCGCGGACCAGTTGACGGGTGAGCCCGCGGGCTATCAGCGCGCGCTCACGGCGGCTGAGCATGCGATTGCGCTCGCGCCGGACGCCCCCGAGGGCTACTGGGCGCGTGGCAACCTGCGCGAGACCTACTTCCACGATTGGGCCGGCGCGGAGGCCGACTTCGAAAAGGCGCTCGAGCTCGACCCGAACGACGCCAAGACAATGCGCGAGTACGGCGACTTGCTGGCGGCGCGCGGCGACATCGCGGGAGGTCTCGAGCACCTGCGCAAGGCCGTGGCGCTCGATCCGCTCGGTGGGCGCGCCTGGCGGCAGCTGGCGCAGCTGTTGCTTGATGCGGGACAGACGAGCGAGGCGCGCGCGGCGGCGCAGCAGCTGGAGACCGTCCTGCCGAATTCCTGGGCTTCCACTAGCACCCTGGGACTGGTCGCGCTGACCGAGGGACAATTCAGTGAAGCGTTGACGCAGTTCCAGCGTGACCCGGGTCCTTGGAACCTGATCGGGAGCGCGATGGCGCAGCACTCCCTCGGCAATGCGGCCGCATCCCAGGCGGCCCTCGATCAGCTAGTGCGGGACCCCCGGTATCCGATGGTGCTCGCCTACCAGATCGCCGAGGCCTACGCCTGGCGCGGCGAGCGCGCCAAGGCGCTCGAGTGGCTCGAGCGCGCGTACCAGCAGCACGACGGTGGTCTGATTTACATCCGGCACGATCGCTTTCTGGTGGCCCTGCGCAACGAACCGCGTTATCGGGCGCTGCTGCAGAAGCTCAACTTTCCACGCTGAGGGTCCGCGGCCGAGCGCGCGCGCGCGTCCTACCCTCTGTCAGGGAACCGAGTTCAGCGGCAACAGACCGTACACGTCGATCTCTGTCTGCGTGCCGACGAAAACCTTGCCGTTCGCTACCGTGGGCACGGTGAAGCTCACCGGCGGCCCACCAGTATCGCGGCCGTTGGCCGCCTGGGAGCTGTTGTAGAGCTCGATGGCGAGATTGGTGGCATCGAAGGCGTGCAGGACCGCGACATCGTTGATAGTGTCGCGCTCGATGCCCCACGCGATGGCGGCGGTCGCGTTCGCGCTGGCCGCAGAGATCACCGGCTGAATGCCGGGGAACCCGAAGGTCGCCGCGGTCTGTGAGACCGGCGTCGTGCTCAGGAGGCCATTCGCGAGCGTGAAGAGCTTGCAATGATCCCCGACGCCGCACAGGTAAACGCGATTCTGCCAATAAGCCGGCGTCGAGTAGCTGTTGCGTACATAAGGCAAAGGCACGGCCGCGGGGTTAGTCGCCGTGCCACCGACCTGGCCCGAGATCCACTGGACGACATTACTGTTCTGTGGCGCGGTGTAAGAGCCGTTGAAGCGGCCCATGTTGTTACGGTCGATAAGATAGATTTCGCCGTCTTTGGCCGTGCCGACCAGCAGGTTCGGATGCGCGACGCTGCCGGCACCGTCGGGCAGAATGGTCACGCCGCCCGCGCCCACGTCCTCGTCTGCACTTCCGAGCGCTGACTGGTTGAAGGGCGCGAAGTAGTCGGCGACTGCGAGCCCGGTGCTCGTGGACAGCTTCAGGAACGCATTCGCCCAGGTACTTCCGGCGTTGAAGTAGCCATTGCCGGTGGCGAGGAAGATATGGCCGCCACTGTCGACGGCCGGTGCCTCGCCGCTCAGCCAGATACCGGCGCCCTGCGCACCACTCGGGGAAGCGCAGAACACCGTGGTCTGGCTGAGCGTGGTGCCGTCGTAGCCCACCAGCCAGCCGACCCAGGGAAAATTATCGGCGTTGGATCCAAAACCAACATACACCACTCCGTTTATGAGCACGAGGCCCGTGCGCTGCTGACTGGTCGCGGCATCGATGGTGAGCGGCGTCGCGCCGCTGCCGACTGACGCCTGAATGCGTACTGGCGCGACCTTATCCGCGCCGCTGATGATGTCGAGCGCGTGCAGCCAGTAGTAGGCGGGCGCGCCGCTCTGCACCGTCTCGGCGACCACGTACAGCGTAGCGCTCACCGGATCGATCACCGGTGTTGAGGTAATCGAGACTTCGGGAAGAATGTCCTCGAGGCTGGGCTGGGTCGCGCGGCTGGTGAGGCCCGTGGCAGGATTGATGAAACTCGTATGCCACAGGGGTGTGGCGCGCTCGGCATCGAAGGCGTAGACACTGCCGTGTTCGGTAGCAGCGAATACGACGTTGTGCCGCGCGCCGCCGACGCTGAGATTGGCGACCCACAGCGGCTGCGCGTACACCGCACCGTCCATGGGAAATGAGAGCAGTTTGCCAAAGGTAGCCGCGTTGACGTTGGCCGCCGTCAGCGCGTGTTCGCTGGCGTTGACGCCGTCGCGCGCCAGGTCATTGCGACTGGTATACACACCCGCCAGGTCGGTCACCCCGATCGTGACGGAAGCCTTCTTGGTGGCATCCGTAACGCTCGCGGCGGTGAGGGTGTAGACACCCGCGACCGACGGCGCCGTGAATGTGACCGTGCCTCCGGACTGGCTGCTGCCGGGACTGACGGCGCCGCCCGCCGGAGCGATGCTCCAGGTGACTCCGGCGTTGTCGTTGGTGCTCGCGGTCAGCGTAAGCGCCTGCGTAGTGGTGAGACCCGCCCGGGCGGGCACGACCGAAACGGTGATATCCGCCGGGCTGATGTTCAAATTGAGGCTGACGCTGCGGGTCTGCACGGTGCGGCCGGAGTCGGTCACGGTGAACGTCAGCGGCGTGTCCGCGGCGGTCGCGGCCGGAGTACCGGAAATCACGCCGCTCGCCGCGTTAAGTGTCAGACCCGCCGGCAGCGCGCCGGCGGTGCGCGCCCAGGATAAGGGCGGCGTGCCACCTGTGGCAGTCAGCGTCGTGCGGTACGGGCCTCCGATCTGGCCATTCGGCAGCGAGGTGGTCACGATGTTGAGCGGGGGGACTGGCGGTGAGTCCGTGCTCCCGGAATGGCCCCCGGAGCAACCCCACAGCAGCAGAGCGGGCGCCAAGATGAGCGCGGGCGACGCGTTTGGTCGCCGGGGCGTGTCCTCCAACATCAGGCGAACGATCCCTGCCAACGCCGACGGGCGCGGGCTCGTCGAAACGGTTTCCTCATGCCGGGGATCATAACGTGACACCGTTTGTATGCGCCCTCGTCGCCAATCAACGACGCGTCGGGTGCTTCTGCCAGGGCAGCGCGGCACAGGAACTGCGTGTTGGCTTTTGCCTTGCCAACGCCGAGGCGCAAATTTTGCTTACGGTCGGACGCGCACCCGCGGGCCGCAGACTTGGGACAGCGGCCGAGTCAGCGGCTAAGCAGGAAGCTGACGAAGCTGGGGTAGAGCAGTTCGTTGCCGTAACCGCTCAGGTGATCGCCATCAAAGAAGAGCGGGATCCCTGCGGCGCTCGCGGCGCACTGGCTACCAGTCATCCGCGGCTGCCGGTAGGAGCATCTCCCGCGACGGCGCGGACCTCGCGACCAGGTTCGCGGTTTAACCCCTCGGGCCAACGGCGCCAAAAGGCGCGATCGCGCAGAGCTCCCGAAACGCTACTATGGATGCATGGGCAGCTGGACCCACCGCTACGCACACATCAACGGCATCCGCACGCATTACGTCGAGCAGGGCGCAGGTCCCCTGGTGGTGCTGTGCCACGGCTTTCCGCACCTGTGGTTCTCCTGGCGGCACCAGATTCCGGCAATCGCGGCGGCAGGCTGGCGTGTGGTCGCGCCCGACATGCGCGGCATGGGGCAGACCGAGGCGCCGGCGCAGCCCGCCGCCTACGACGTCAAGCACACCACGGGAGATCTCGTGGGCCTGCTCGATCACCTCGGCGAAGAGCGCGCCGTCTTTATCGGGCTCGACTTCGGCGTGTTCGCCATCTATGACCTGGCGTTTCGCCTCCCGCAGCGGCTGCGCGCGATCATCGGGCTGGAGAACCCGGCGACGCCGCACAACCCGCAGCTGGCCCCACTGCGCGAGGCGGCGAGCTGGGCCCGGGATCACTTCGTGCACATTCACTACTTCGAGCCCCCCGGTCCGGCGGACGAAGCGCTCAATGCGCAGCCGCGTGAGTTCCTTACGCGCGTTTTCTATGCCCTGAGCGGCGACTACCACTACCTGGACGTGTGGAAGCATCCGCCGGGCACCGCCTATCTCGACGCGCTGCCGCAGGCGCCGCCGCTGCCGTGGCGCTGGCTGTCGGAGCTGGAGATGGAATTTTTCGTCTCCGAATATGCGCGCAGCGGCTTCACCGGCGGCCTCAACTGGTATCGGGCGATGGACCTGCGCTGGGCGCAGCGCCGCCGCTTCGAGGGCGTGAAGAATCCGGTACCGTTCTTCTTTATCGGCAGCGAGCGCGACTGCGACCTCGAGGCGTGGCACGGCGATGACCCCCTCGGGGCGCTGCAGCAGCAGTACAGCGACGTGCGCGGAGTGGCGATGCTCTCGGAGGCCGGACACATGATGCAGATGGAGCGTCCGCGCGAAGTGAACGCCTGGATCCTCAGATTCCTCGGGCAACTGCGCTGAAGGCCCGACGTCCCGCCGTGCTCAGCCTGCCGCCCCTTTCGCTGTACGTGCATTTCCCGTGGTGCGTGCGCAAATGCCCCTACTGCGATTTCAACTCCTACACGCTCAACGGGGAGCTCGCGGAAGCGGAGTACCTGCGGCGCCTCGAACGCGATATCGAGGCGCAGTCCGCCGAAGTCGTGGGGCGCCCCGTGCACAGCGTGTTCTTCGGAGGCGGTACACCGAGCCTTTTTTCCCCGCAGGCCATGGGGCGCGTGCTCGAGCTCGCGCGCCGGCACCTGACGCTGCGCGGGGATGCAGAGATTACCCTCGAGGCCAATCCGGGCACGATCGAGCGGGGTGCGTTCCAGGAATATCGCGCCGCGGGCATCACGCGCGTATCGCTCGGCGCGCAGAGCTTCGATGCGCGCGCGCTGGCCGCGCTCGGCCGCATTCACTCCCCGGCCGAGACGCGCCGCGCGGCCGAGGAGCTGCACGCCGCGGGTCTGGGCAACTTCAACCTCGACCTCATGTATGCGCTGCCCGGGCAGGATGTGCACGGCGCACTGCGCGATGTGACGGACGCGCTGGCGCTCGCCCCCGCGCACCTCTCGCACTATCAGCTGACGCTCGAGCCCGGGACGGTGTTCGCCGCGCAGCCGCCCCCGTTGCCGGATGAGGACGTCGCCGCCGATATGCTGGCCGCGTGCGCCGCGGCGCTGGCGCAGGCGGGCTACGCCCAGTACGAGATCTCGGCTTACGCGCGCCCCGGGATGCAGTGTCGTCACAATCTCAACTACTGGAGTTTCGGGGATTACCTGGGGGTGGGCGCCGGAGCGCACGGCAAGCTCACCTCTCCTGCCCGCGGGGAGATCGTGCGCACGACGCAGCTGCGCGATCCGCGCCGCTACCAGGCCGCTGCCGATGCCGCGCTCGCGCGCCGCGCGATCCCGGCGCCCGAGTTGCCCTTCGAGTTCATGCTCAATGCGCTGCGTCTGTGCGAGGGCTTTGCCGCGGCGGCGTTCAGCGCGCGCACCGGACTCGAATTGCAGGTCATCGCGGCGCCGCTCGCGACGGCCGTGCAGCGCGGGCTGGTGCTCAACACCAGCGCGGGCTATCGGCCTACCGCCCTGGGCCTGCGCTTCCTCAACGACACGCTGCTCCTTTTTATGGCGCAAACCGCGAAAATGTCCGGTAATTCCGGCTTGTCAATTGCCGGTTCTGGCGCGACTTCAGGCATCCCGGGGGCTTTATTCACAGGGGCCGGCCTGCCGGCCGGAGAATGAGTAGATTACGAGCCAAAGCGGCCAAGCTGCTGAATAAGAAGACCGTAACCTATTGAAGAACCAAGGTAAAAACGTCTGCTCATTTTTTGACCAAGGTAACAAATATGCAATCTGGCCGCGAAAACGGCCCCCTCTGGGAAGGGAAGTCCACAGAGTTGTCCACAGCTTCTGTGGATAAGGAAATCGTGCACCGCGGCGGTGCAGGTGAGGGAGCTTGAGGGCGGGCGGGAGTGCCGCTAAACTCCCGCGCCCTTTAACTTGCGCACCTGCCGCCCCATAAAGGCGGTCTCCCAGAGTGCCTTGAACGTGAGTCCTGCCATGAAAGACGCGATCCACCCCGAGTACAAAGAGATCACCGTCAGCTGCACCTGCGGCAATACGTTCAAGACCAGCTCGACCTTGGGCCACGACCTACAGGTTGAGGTGTGCTCGAACTGCCACCCGTTCTATACGGGTAAGCAGAAGATCGTCGACACCGCCGGACGCGTGGACAAGTTCCGCAAGAAATACGCCGCGGCCGGCGCGAAGTAAGCATCACCAGACGTCCGGCGCGGCGCGCGCGTACGCACCGTCTCTGCGCGCGTACGCCTGCGCCATCCAGGCTCGCGGCGTGCGTGTCACGCTCGCGCAGCTGCCGATCTTACCGGCGAGTAGGACGGTACGTGCCTTGATTCGAGGCACGGACCATGTAAACCTCCTTTGTCTCCACGCGACATGCGCCCTCCGGCGCGGCTTCGCCTCGGAGCTCATGGAAAAGCGGCAGCGTAGATGACCGAGAAGAAAGGCAAGACGTTCGAGCTCAGCGATCGTGGCAGCGGCCGCACTGCGCAGCTTCCCGTGCGCAGCGGCACGCTGGGACCTGCGGCGCTCGACCTCGGCGGCCTGTACCGCGACCTCGAGGTCTTTACCTATGACCCGGGCTTCGGCGCGACCGCGGCCACCGAGAGCCGCATCACCTACATCGACGGGGATGCGGGCGTGCTGCTCTACCGCGGCTACCCGATCGAGCAGCTCGCCGAGCACAGCTCCTTCATGGAGGTCGCCTACCTGCTGCTCATCGGGGAGCTGCCGACGGCGAAGCAGCTGGAGGAGTTCGGCGGTCACATCCGTTATCACACGATGATCAACGAGTGGCTGCTGCGCTTCTTCAACGCCTTCCAGCACAACGCGCACCCCATGGCGATGGTGTCCGGCGTTGTGGCGTCGATGTCGGCGTTCTACCACGACACGATGGACATCCATAACCCGCGCCATCGCGAGATCTTTGCCCACCGCATCATCGCCAAGATCCCGACCATCGCCGCCGCCGCCCACAAGCACTCCCTGGGTCAGCCGTTCATTTACCCGCGCAACGATCTTGACTACGCCGGGAACCTCCTCAACATGCTGTTCGCCGTGCCGTGCGAGCCGTATAAGCTCGACCCGATCGCCGCCAAGGCGCTCGATCTGCTGTTCGTGCTGCATGCGGATCATGAGCAGAATGCCAGCACTTCCACCGTGCGCCTGGCCGGCAGCACCGGCGCCAACCCCTACGCGGCGATCTCGGCGGGCGTCTCGGCGCTGTGGGGGCCGGCGCACGGCGGCGCCAACGAGGCGGTGCTCGCCATGCTCGAGCAGATCGGCACCGTCGACAACATCCCGAAGTACCTGGCGATGGCGAAGGACAAGTCCACCCACTTCCGCCTGATGGGCTTCGGTCACCGCGTCTACAAGAATTTCGACCCGCGCGCGCAGATCATCCGCGCCATGTGCCACAAGGTGCTCGCACAGCTCGGGCGCAGCGACAACCCCCTGCTGGAACTGGCGCAGCGCCTCGAGGAGATCGCGCTCAAGGATGAGTATTTCATCGAGCGCAAGCTGTATCCCAACGTCGATTTCTACTCCGGCGTCATCTACAGCGCGATCGGCATTCCGCGCTCGATGTTCACCGTGATGTTCGCCATCGCGCGCACCGTGGGCTGGGTGGCGCACTGGCAGGAAATGATCTCCGATCCGGGCATGCGCATCGGCCGGCCGCGGCAGCTGTACACCGGGCCGACGCGGCGCGACTACCTCGAGATCAAGAAGCGGCGCTGAAGGGGCGCGCGGCGCGCGCCGCTAGACATCATGGCCCGCCATAGGGGGCGGGCAAGATTGAGAGGAAGTAAGGGTCTGCCTCCCGCAGTACCGTGGGTTGCACACTTGCGTGTGCCGAGCCACATGTAGAACGCGATTGGGCGTGATCTACAAGAAGCACAGGAGGCAGACCATGCACGAGCTTATCACCGGTTTTGTCGGGCTGGATGCGCACGCGGAGACCACCGCGATCGCGGTGGCGGAAGTCGGTCGTGATACCCCGCGGTTCGTCGGCACGGTAGGGGCAAGGCTTGCGGAGCTGACGAAGGCGCTTCAGAGACTGGGCGAGCCGCAGAGCTTGCAGGTGGTGTACGAGGCGGGCCCCTGCGGTTACACCTTGGCGCGGGAGCTGATACGGCTTGGCTACCGCTGCGAGGTAGTTGCACCATCCAAGATCCCGCAACGCCCGGGGGAGCGGATCAAGACCGATCGACGCGATGCGCTCAACCTGGCAGGCCTCGCCCGCGCGGGCGAGTTGGTAGCGGTCACGATCCCGGACGAACGCGATGAGGCGATGCGGGACTTAAGTCGGGCGCGGGTGGATGCGGTGCGCGCGCGGCTCAAGGCCCGGCAGCAGCTTAAGGCGTTGTTGCTGCGTCACGGGCGCCGCTACGGCGGCAAGACCTCCTGGTCGGCGGCCCACGAGCGTTACCTCGCCAAGGTGTCCTTCGAGCATCCGGCCCAGAACATTGCCTTTACCGAGTACCGCCAGGCGGTAAGTGAGAGTGAGGCCCGGGTACAGCGCCTGAGTGAGTCCCTCGCGCGCGAAGTCGAGCACTGGCGCATGCACCCTCTCGTTAGCGCCGTGATGACATTGCGCGGGCTGGACCTCATCGCCGCCACCACCGTCGTCGCTGAGCTTGGCGACTTCAGGCGCTTTGCGCATCCGCGCGAACTGATGGGATATCTGGGGCTGGTTCCCTCTGAGCACACGAGTGGTTCGAAGCGTCGACTCGGGGCGATCACCAAGACCGGCAACTCTCACGTTCGGCGCGTCCTGGTTGAGGCGGCCTGGAACTACCGCTTCCCTGCCCGCATCAGCCCGTCCTTGCAGTTGCGTCAGGAGCGACAGCCCGCACAGATCCGCTCGATCGCCTGGCGTGCACAGCTGCGCCTGAACCACCGCTACCGGCGCCTGAGGACTCGCGGCGTGCAGCACAACAAGATCTGCGTCGCACTCGCGCGTGAGCTCGCCGCCTTCGTCTGGGATATCGGCCGGCACGTGGCACCGAGCCTGTGATCGTGACACCCGATCCAGGAGAACCGCGCCCATGAGTTAACCCCCTCCACACCGGATCGGGAACGCGATGCGCGGACACGGTGAGGGGAATCCTCGACAGGACTATGTGGGCATCCACTGCGATGATCCCCGACTCTAGAGCGAGGCAGCCCCGCGACGGACCGATGCAATGCGGTAGCCAACCCGCGGATATCAGTGTGATCCATCGTCGCTTCAAGCTCCGCGCATCGCGTTCCCCATCCGGTGCAGACCTCCAACCCTGACAAACCCTCGTGCGCAAGATCGCAAGCTTTACCCTCGCGCCTGTTGACACCGAAGGGCCATATCAGTCCTGCGTCACTTCCAGCGGGCGGCCATCCCGTGGCTGCGTGGGACGCGCGTTGTCGGGGTAGCGTGCCGCAAATAGCACGATCTCGCCCGAGGAGGCCTGCATCGAGCGCTTCAGCACGAACCAGCGCACGTGCTCGCTGCAGGGTGGGGTCGTGAGCGAGCCTTCGAAGGTGTAATAGCCGCGCGCCCTGGGCAGCAGCTGCGTCGGATCGAGCGTGGCGCCCGCGACCGAGGCCTCCTTCTGTCCGCTTGGCGGGAGATTCGCGAACACCTGTCGCAGCACCGGATTTGAGTTGCCGCCGCGGATCAGTACGGAGACGACCGCCAGTTCCCCCTTAGCATTCTTGTGCACCAGGTGCACTTCCATCTGGAAGCGCTTACCGCGGATGCTTTCCTCGCTGGGCCGGTGGAAGTGGAACTGCAGCAGCTCGTAGCGCTGGTCCCCGATCGTGATGCCTCCGCTGCCCGGTGGCGCGATCACCTCCATGGTATGACCGGTGTCCGTGACCGTGAGCGGGATCGGCTGATAGTCGAAAGCGATCGGCGACAGCGCCGCGGGCGTCGGATTCCTGATATCGATCGGTGACTGGTGCTTGCCGGCGCCGCAGACCGAATAGGCCGGGTCCTCGCTCGCCCAGTGCGTGGGCCCCGTGTCGCCCGCGTAGCTCCAGGGCGGGCCTTCCTGGGCCTGCGCGGCGGTGCTCGTCAGCACAGCGCCCGCCGCCCACATCAGAAACTTCCGGAAGCAGAACGGGTGGCGCGGCGTGGTGTGCATGGTTTTCATTCCGTGTCGGGACGGCGTACCGGCAATGACTATAGCAAACGCGTGCGCACGGATTGGCGGCCGCCCGCGTCCTAATTGTTCAGGGTTGTTCGAGCAGCGCCGCGACTTCGAGTGCGCTGGCGCGTCGCATGGGGCGGCCGTCGACCGGGCTCACCGGCGCCTGGCGGATGCCGTCGGGAGGAAATACCGTCGCCTCGATCGGCTGAGCCTCCATCTCGAAGCGCACGCCGGGAAAGGCGCGGCTGCGCTCGGCGTTGAGTTTGACGCGCCGCTCGGTGACCTCGTGCCGGATGCCCTGGTCGATCAGTTTCAGGGTCACCGACTCGGCACGGTCGGCGAACAGGTGCAGCTGCACCTCGGAATGCTTGGTGGCGGTGCCGGAGAGCACCGCGCCCACCAGGCGCGGCTCGAACTCCTGCAGGTAGCGCATGGCCGCGAGCGCGGCGCTGCGCTGGGCGTGCAGGGCCTGCAGGTGGGAGTCGCCGCCGAAGAGTCGCTGGTAGGCGGCGAGCGCCTCCTCGATCTCGCTGTTGCGCGGCAGCACGGCGGTTCCGTCGCTTACCCCGAAGCGCTCGGCGGCCTTGCGCTTGGCGACTAGAAAATCCCGGATGCCGTGCTCGGCCATGATGCGCGCTGCCTCCTGGGCGAGCGCGCGCCGCAGGTTCTCACCGCGCGTCGGATGTCGCTTCGCTCTCATGGCGGACTAGAAGATCGGTTCGCCGCTCGCCTGGGCCTGCTGACCCGGTGTGACCGTCGAGGCGTCCTCGGCCGAAGGCAGGCGATCGCTCATGAAGAGCTCCGGCACCCCAGTGGGATTCTCGGCACTCACCAGCGTGCCGTTCTCGGGAGAGATACGCAGCGTGACGATGCCATCGGGCATCAGGCGATGCTGCTCGGTCACCCCTTTGAGCGCTGCAGCCATGAAGTTTATCCAGATCGGCAGTGCGGTGTGCGCGCCTTCTTCGGCGTCGCCCAGCGGACGCTCCTGATCAAAACCCACCCACACCGTGGCGACGAGGTTGGGGGTGAAGCCGTTGAACCAGGTGTCCTTGGCCTCATTGGTAGTGCCGGTCTTGCCGGCGATGTCGCTGCGACCGAGCGTGCGCGCGCGCACGCCGGTGCCGCGCTTGATCACATCCGCCATCATGTCATCCATCACGTAGGCGTTCTGCGGCGTGATGACGCGCGGGGCCACGTCGGCGGGCGCTAGCGGCGTGGGCTCTCCGCGCGTGCCGTCGGCGACCCGCACGGCTTCAGCGCCCTGCTCGCCGGGCACACCAGGCGCGGCGTCCTGCTCGCACTGCGGACACACCCTTTTGGGTTCGGCGCGCCACATCACGCGGCCGGCGGCATCCTCGATGCGCTCGATAAAGTACGGCTGTACACGGTAGCCGCCGTTGGCGAACACTGCATAGGCGGCGGCCAGATCCAGCGGGGTGACCTCCATCGTGCCCAGCGCCATCGTCAGATCATGCGGCAGCGTCTTGGGGTCGAAGCCAAAGCGCGGTACGTAGTCGATGACGGTCTGGATGCCGATCGCCTTGAGGATGCGGATCGAGACCAGGTTGCGCGAGTGCACCAGCGCCTCGCGCATGCGCGTCGGGCCACCGAAGGAGCGCTCGACGTTCTCCGG
This sequence comes from uncultured Pseudomonadota bacterium, assembly GCA_963806375.1. GTDB lineage: Bacteria > Pseudomonadota > Gammaproteobacteria > Steroidobacterales > Steroidobacteraceae > 13-2-20CM-66-19. Next base: position 1,277,334 of record CAWDXW010000003.1, on the reverse strand, counting down.
GCGCCACGAGTCCTCGTTGCCGCTGCCATCGAGGACGATCGGCGCATCGAGGATGACGCTCGCCGGGGTGAAGCCGTGCTCGAGCGCGGCTGAGTACAGAAACGGCTTGAACCCGGAGCCGGGCAGGCGCCGTGCCTGGGTGACGCGGTTGTACTTGTTGGTGAAGTAATCGAAGCCGCCCACCAGCGCCACGATGCTGCCGTCGTTCGGGTCGAGGGCGACCAGCGCGCTTTGGGCCTCGGGGATCTGCCCAAGTTGCGCATGGCCCTTGTCATCGGCGACCACGTAGATCACATCGCCACGGGTGAGGATCTGCGCGGCATCCTTGGGCGCAGGACCCACGCTCTCGGCGCGCAGGGCCTTGCGCGCCCAGGAGAGCCCGTCCCAGTCGATCTCGACCGGGCCCAGGCCCTTCACGTACGCATGCACGCTCTTCTCGGCCACCGCGGCGACCACCGCGGGGGTAAGATTGCCGATCGCCGCGTATTCATCGACCACGTCGTCGTAGTCGGGCTCGCCGTGCGAGGGCAGTTCCACGTGGCCCGCCGGCCCGCGCCAGCCATGGCGGCGGTCATATTCGATGAGTCCCACGCGCACCGCGCGGTTGGCATCGCCCTGCAGGCTGCCGTCGATGGTGGTGTAGACCTTGTAGCCGGCGCTCTCGGCGGAGGGGCCGAAACGCTGACGCAGCTCGAGCCGCGCCATCTCGGCGACGTATGGCGCCTCGACCGCAAACAGCGGTGCGTGCGCGCGTGCTTCCATCGGCTCCTTGTTGGCCGCCTCGGCGGTGGCCGCGTCGATGAAGCCGAGTTCGCGCATGCGGCGCAGCACGTACGCACGCCGCCCCGTGGCCGCCTGCGGGTCGGTGATCGGGTTGTAGCGCGAGGGCGCCTTGGGCAGTCCGGCGATGGTGGCCGCTTCGGCGACGTCGAGCTTGTCGAGGGTCTTGCCGAAGAATGCCTCGGCGGCGGCGGCGACGCCGTAGGCACGCTGGCCGAAGAAGATGACGTTCAGGTACAGGCCGAAGATCTCCGGCTTGCTGAACTCGTGCTCCATGCGATAGGTGACGAAGGTTTCCTGCAGCTTGCGGCGCGCGGTCTTGTCCAGGCTCAGAAACATGTTGCGCGCAGCCTGCATGGTGATGGTGCTCGCGCCCTGGCTCTTGTCGCCCGACACGATGTCGACCAGCACCGCGCGCACGACGCCGAAGTAGTCGATGCCGTGGTGCTCGAAGAAGCGCTCGTCCTCAGCCGCGAGAAAGGCGTGCTTGACGAGCTCGGGAATCTGGTCGTAGCTGACCGGGATGCGCCGTTGCTCGCCGATCTGCGCGATCAGCGCACCGCTGCGCGTGTACACGCGCAGCGGCACCTGCAGCTCGACGTTGCGCATCGATTCGATCGAGGGGAGCGAGGGCACCAGGTACACGTAACTGCAGGCCAGGGCGTAGGCGCCCAGAAGTGTGATCAGCGTCACACCCGCGGCAAACACCGCGAAAACTCGAAAGTAATTCCATTTCACAGAAACCAACTTCCTCTGCTTGCACTCCCTGTGGGGGCTATGCATAGTAGCCGCCGTTTCAGGGCAAACTCACCGAAAGGTGAGGACGCAAAGCCTCCGGTCTACGGGACGCAAGTACCTATGACAGCGGGGTTGCCGGATCGAACGTTAACGCACTCAGCCGCGCACGGTCACGCGCCCGGATCTGAGTAGTTCGACCGACTCACTCCTCTTCCAAGTGCCTGCCGCATCCCGTTTCCGCCGCAAGCTCCGCGCGTCCTCAGGGAAGCTTGGACCGAACTTGGCCACATTCGTTGATTCCTCCTGCGCACGACTTATCGCGCCCGTGACGCTGTCGGCAGTCCGCTACAGCCGCTGCAGGTACCGTGCGCATCCGTGAGGGTACTCACGTTCAATTTAACTTTGCGCTGATATATAGTGTTCCTGAGTCTTAAACAGGGCGGTCAGTTTCAGGCGTAATGTCCTGAAAAGGAAATAGAAATGTTGCTGCTGCAGCGCAAATATCGCGCCCTCCTTGGACTTGACATAACGACCTCGTCCGTCAAGCTAATCGAGCTGGCCATGGCCGGCGGGCAGTACCGGGTCGAGGCTTATGCGGCCGAACCGACACCCCAGAACGCGATCAACGAAAAGGCCATCGTCGATGCCGAGGCGGTGGGCGAGGCGATCCGCCGGGCCGTCAAGCGCGCCGGCGCCAAGAGCAGTGAGGTGGCCGTGGCCATCTCTGGCGATGCCGCGATCACCAAGGTGATCCAGATGCCGCGCTCGCTGCGCTCGGGTGACCTTGAAGCGCAGGTCGAGATGCAGGCCGATCAGTACATCCCGTTCCCGATGGACGAGGTGAGCTACGACTTCGAAGTGCTCGGGCGCGAACGAGAAGGATCCGGATAGCAACGACGTGCTGCTGGTCGCCACGCGCACCGAGAACGTCGAGCAGCGCCAGGCGGCCGTGAAGGCGGCCGGGCTCACCGCCAAGATCGTCGACGTCGAGGCCTTCGCGCTCGAGAACGCTTGCAAGCTGATGACGCACCAGATGCCCGACGGCGGCATCGACCGCACGATCGCGGTGGTCGACTTCGGCGCGAGCAGCACCACCTTCAGCGTGCTGCGCAACCTCAAAGTGGTGTACACGCGCGACTTCGCCTTCGGCGGGCAGCAGCTCACCGAGGAAATCATGCGCACCTACGGCCTCGCCATGGAAGAGGCCGGGCGCGCCAAGAAGGAAGGCGGCCTGCCGGGCAACTACCAGTCAGAAGTGCTCGACCCGTTCATCGATGACATGACGCAGCAGGTGAGCCGCTCGCTGCAGTTCTACCTGGCCTCCGGTTCCGGCCGCGAGCAGCCCGAGAAGATCCTGGTGTGTGGCGGCTGCGCCAACATTCCGGGAGTGGCCGAAGTGATTTCCAGCCGCGTGGGTATTTCCGCCGAGAAGGGCGACCCGCTTGGCCAGATGAAGCTCTCCTCGCGCGCCAAGGCGCAGGCGGTGCAACGCGACGCCACGGCGCTGCTCACGGCGTGTGGCCTTGCCCTGCGGAGTTTTGACTGATATGCCACGCATAAACCTGCTTCCCCACCGGGAAAGCAAGCGCAAAGAGCGCAAGCTCAAGTTCGTCGTGGCGCTCGGTGCCGCCGCGGTCGCGGCCGCCGTCACCTCCTTTGCCGCATACCTCATGTACGGGCAGATGATCGAAGCGCAGCAGCACCGCAACGACTCGCTGCGCGCGCAGATCAAGAAGCTCGACAAGGAGAACGAGGAGATCAACAACCTCGAGGCCGCGAAGCAGAAGTTCATCGCGCGCATGGAAATCATCGAGAAGCTGCAGCGTTCGCGTCCGGAGATCGTGCACGTATTCGATGAGATCGTGCGCACGCTCCCCGAGGGCGTGTACCTGACGGCGGTCAAGCAGACCGGCAGCACGCTCAAGTTCGACGGCATCGCGCAGTCGAGCACGCGTGTCTCCTCCTTTATGCGCAACATCGACGGCTCGCAGTGGCTGCGCAACCCCTCCCTGGAGGTGGTGCAGACCACCAAGGGCTCGGGCCCCGGCTCGAGCTTCACGCTCACGGCGCAGCAGGTCACCGTTACCAGCCCGGAGAACGGCACGCGCGCTGCCAAGGGCAAGATCCGCAAGGCCAGTGCCGGCGGTGTGGGAGCGCAGCAATGAACATACTCGAGGAGCTGCGGTCACTTGACCCGCGCGATCCTGGCCGCTGGCCACTGCCGGTGCTGGCCGGCGCCGTGGCGGTCGCCTTCCTCGTGCTCAGCGGCCTGGGCATCTACCTGCTCGTGTGGAACGAACAGCGCCCGCGCCTGCAGCAGTTCACCGCGGAAGAGCAGACGCTCAAGCAGGAATTTCACGACAAGCACGCCAAAGCCGTGAACCTCGAGGTCTACAAGCAGCAGCTGAAGGACATCGAGCGCTCCTTCGGTGCACTGCTGCGGCAGCTGCCGGGCAAGACCGAGGTTCCGAGCCTGCTGGTGGATATCTCGCAGACCGGCCTGGCGGCGGGCCTGCAGGAAAAGCTGTTCCAGCCGCAGCCGGAAGTGAAGAAAGACTTCTACGCGGAGCTGCCGATCAAGATCCGCCTGTCGGGCAGCTACCATCAATTCGGCGAGTTCGTGAGCGGGATCGCGGCGCTGCCGCGCATCGTCACGCTGCACGACATCGACATCAAGTCCGACAGCAAGGACGCCTACGACCAGCTGTCGCTCGAACTCACGGCGAAGACCTACCGATACATGGACGAGGATGAGATCGCCGCGGGTGAGGCTGAGAAGAAGAAGGACGTCGCCCATCGCCCCAAGCCGGCGGGTGGCTGATTCAAATGAATGGCGTGACCGCGGTACCTACTTATGCATAAGAGCTCATACCGAACCGGACTTCGCCTTGCGTGCCTGACACTCGCCTGTGCCGCGTATGCCGCCCTGGTGGCGTGCTCGAGCGCGGATGACGAGCTCACGCGCTTTATCGAGGACACCAAGAAGGAGCCCGGCGGCCGCGTCGAACCGCTGCCGGAGATCAAGCCGTACGAGACCTTCGTGTACGCGGCCTCCGACCTGCGCTCCCCGTTCCTGCCCAGCAGCCCCGGTTCCGGCGCGGGACTGGCCGGCGTGCGCCCGGACCAGAAGCGTAACCGCGAGTTCCTCGAGCAGTATTCGCTCGACACCTTGAAGATGGTCGGCACGCTGCGCCTGGGCGGGTCGATCTACGGCCTCGTGCAGACCAAGGATGGCCTGGTTCACCGGGTCACCACCGGCAACCACATCGGCCAGGCCGAGGGCAAGATCACCGAGATCAGCCCCTCGAAAATCAGTGTCATCGAAATCGTTCCGGACAGTCTCGGTGGGTATATGGAACGTCCCGCCGCGTTGGCTCTGAACGAGTAAAAGGTCCAGCAGGGAGTTCTCCAGAATGCAACGTCATCGCCTGATGAATCGTCTCCTCGGCACGGCCCTCGTGCTCGCAGGAGCACTTGGCATGCTCCCGGGCGCAGCGGCGCTGGCCGCGGATCAACCCGCGCTGCAAGCCATCGACGTGCAGCCTCTTGCTGGGCAGCAGCTGCAACTCACCATGCGCCTGTCGGCACCGCCGCCGCAGCCGATGTCGTTCACCATCGACAATCCGGCGCGCATCTCCTTTGACCTGCCGAACACCACGCTGGCGCTGCCCTCGCGGCGCATCGACGTGCACGCGGCGGGGCTGGAGAACGTCCTGGCCGCGGAGACCAAGGACCGCACGCGCGTGGTGCTGAACCTCGACAAGCTGGTTCCCTACGACACCAAAGTCGTCGGCAACAACATCGTGGTCACGCTCGGGGTTGCCGGCAACGTCGTCGACGTGGCCGGTGCCGGAGCCTCGCCGCTCAGCCAGGGTGCCAACGCGCCCAGCGGCAGCGGCCAGCGCGAGCTGCGCTCGATCGACTTTCGGCGCAGCGCCGACGGCGCCGGCCGGGTGATCGTCAAGCTCTCTGATCCGCACACGCACATCAACCTGCATCAGGTGGGCAGCGAGATCGTGGTGGACTTCAGTGACGCGGCTGTGCCGATGAATCTCGTGCGCCGCTTCGACGCGACCGATTTCGGCACCCCGGTGACGGCGTTCGACGTGACGCGTGTCGGCGGCGGCGCCCGCATCGCCATCACTGCCGGCGGCGACTACGAGCAGCTCGCCTACCAGTCCGATGACCAGTACGTGATCGAGGTGGCGCCGCGCCACAAGGCTGCCGCCGCGGCGCTCGATAAGCCGGTGTACACCGGCGAGCGCTTGACGCTGAACTTCCAGGACATCGAGACGCGCGCCGTGCTGCAGCTGCTGGCCGACGCCAGCGGCCAGAACATCGTGGTGAGCGACTCGGTGAACGGCAGCGTCACGCTGCGCCTGCAGAACGTGCCCTGGGACCAGGCGCTCGACATCGTGCTGCGCACCAAGGGCCTGGACAAGCGCCGCCAGGACAACGTGATCATCGTGGCCCCGCAGGCCGAACTCGCCGCGCGCGAAAAGGCCGAGCTGGCCGCGCGCAAGGACGTGCAGGAGCTCGAGCCGCTGCGCTCCGAGTACCTGCAGGTCAACTACGCCAAGGCCGCGGAACTGGCGACCCTGGTGAAGACGAACACCAACTCCCTGCTGTCCCCGCGTGGCAGCGTCTCGGTCGATGAGCGCACCAACACGCTGCTCCTGATGGACACCTCGGACCGACTTGCCGACATTCGGCGCCTGGTGGCGACGCTCGACATCCCGGTGCGCCAGGTGCAGATCGAGGCACGCATCGTCATCGTGAACGATGACTTCCAGCGCCAGCTCGGTGCGCGCTTCGGCTTCACCAACGTGCAGCAGAACGGCAACACCGGCCTCGTGACCACTACCGGTACCGCCGCGGGCACCGACCAGATCATCAGCTCGGCGATCAACAACGTGCAGACCGGCACTCCGCCGTCGATCTACCCGATCTCGGTGCCCACCGGCGCCACCGCCCCGGCCCGTTACAACGTCAACCTGCCGGTGTCCTCGCCGGCCGGCACGTTCGCCCTGGGCATCCTCGGCAACAACTTCATCGTCGACCTGGAGCTGTCGGCGGCCCAGGCGGAGACGGAGGCGAACATCATCTCCAGCCCGCGCGTCATCACGGCCAACCAGAAGGAGGCCTCGATCGAGCAGGGCGTGGAAATTCCCTACCAGCAGTCAGCCTCGAGCGGTGCCACCACGATCCAGTTCAAGAAGGCGGTGCTGTCTCTGAAGGTCACCCCGCAGATCACGCCCGGACAACCGCATCATCCTTGACCTCGACGTGCGTGACGACAACGTCGGTCAGGTGATCGTGGCCTCCGGCGGCGTGAACGTGCCCTCGATCAACACGCGCGAGATCACCACCCAGGTGCTGGTCAATGACGGGCAGACCGTCGTGCTCGGCGGCATCCTGCAGACGACGCAGCGCGAGGACGACAACAAGGTGCCCTATCTCGGTGACATCCCGATCCTCGGGCACCTGTTCAAGCAAACCTCGCACCAGGACAACAAGGACGAGCTCATGATCTTCATCACCCCGAAGATCGTGCGCGAGGGCGTCAACGTCCTGAACTGAGCGCATCAGCGCCTGCTGACCAGCGTCGCGGCCGCCCATGAGGCGGCCGCGGCGTTTTAGGTATCCTGTCGGTGGCTATGCGCGGCAGCACGAACGTATTCCTTATCGGGCCCATGGGCTCGGGCAAGACCGCGGTCGGCCGGCACGTGGCACGGGCCCTGGGGCTGCCCTTCTACGACAGCGACACCGAGATCGAGCGCCGCACCGGCGTGGACATTCCCTTCATCTTCGAGAAGGAGGGCGAAGCGGGCTTCAGGCAGCGCGAGCGCGAGGCCATCGAAGCACTGACGGCGCTGCAGCACATTGTGCTGGCCACCGGGGGTGGCGCCGTGCTCCTGCCGGAGAACCGCCACCACCTGGCAACGCGCGGGCAGGTCGTTTACCTGCAGACCTCCGTGACGCAGCAGGTGCACCGGGTGCGCCATGGCCGGCACCGGCCACTGATCGCCCAGGGTGACCCCGCGCTGCGGCTCGGGGCGCTGATGGATGTGCGGGCACCCCTGTACGAGCAGATTGCGGACGTCGTGGTCGCCACCGACGGGCGGCGGGTGCAGCACGTGGCGGAAGCGGTGCTGCGCGGCCTCGGCCATCCGCCGGCCTGAGTCAGCGCACGCTCACGTATACTCATCGGGCGGCATTCCGGGCCCGCTGCCCGGTGCCGTCCGACCCAGGTGGACACTCTGTACGTCGAACTTGCCTCCCGCAGTTACCCGATCCTGATCGATGCCGGGCTCCTCGAGCATCCCGCATCGTTTGCAGCCCTCGCCGCCCGTGATGTCCTCATCGTCAGCAATACCACGGTAGCTGCGCTTTACCTGCGGCCGCTGCGCGCGGGCCTGAGCGCGCGGCGCTGTCTCGAGGTCATCCTGCCGGACGGCGAAGCCCACAAGACGCTGGCCAACGCGGCGCGGGTCCTCGATGTACTCGTCGCCAACCGCTTCGCCCGCGACTGCGCCGTGCTCGCCCTCGGCGGTGGCGTGGTGGGCGACCTCGCCGGCTTTGCCGCCGCCTGCTACCAGCGCGGTGTCGCGTTCGTGCAGGTGCCGACCACGCTGCTGGCGCAGGTCGACTCCGCCGTCGGCGGCAAGACCGGCGTTAACCACCCGGGGGGCAAAAATCTCATCGGTGCATTTCACCAGCCGCAACTGGTGGTGAGCGACACCCGCACCTTGAGCACGCTGCCCGGCCGGGAGCTGCGTGCAGGCCTCGCCGAGGTGATCAAGTACGGCCTCATTTGCGATCCCGAGCTGTTTGCCTGGCTCGAGACCCACCTCGGGAGACTGCTCGCGAAGGATCCGGCAGCCCTGGCGCACGTCATCCGCCGCTCTTGTCAGATCAAGGCGGCGATCGTGGGGCGAGATGAGCGCGAGCAGGGCGAGCGCGCCCTGCTCAATCTCGGTCATACTTTCGGGCATGCGGCGGAGTCAGCGTCCGGCTATCGGCGCTGGCTGCACGGCGAGGCGGTCGGGGCCGGACTCGTCATGGCCGCGGCAATGTCACGGGAGTGCGGTCTGCTCGGGGCGCAGGATGCCGAGCGCGTGCGCCGGCTGGTGGAACTCGCCGGGCTGCCGACCGGCATCGCCGGCGTGACGCCGGAGGCGATGCTCGAGCACATGCGGATCGACAAGAAGGTGCTCGCCGGGCAACTGCGTCTCGTGCTGCTGCGCGGCATCGGGTCCGCCTTCGTGACGGCGGAGTACCCGCTGCCCGCACTGGAGCAGACGCTGGCGCTGCACACCGGGGACGCCCAGTGAACAACGCCGACGCCGGGTCCGCGTCGCTGGCGCCCTACGCGGCCCACGATGCCCAATCGCGCGGCCGACGTTTTGCGGAGAATCCGCCGGAGTTTCGCGGCGAGTTCCAGCGCGATCGGGACCGCATCATTCACTCCAACGCTTTCCGCCGCTTGGTCTACAAGACACAGGTATTCGTTAACCACGAGGGAGACCTCTACCGTACGCGCATCACCCATTCCATCGAGGTGGCACAGATCGCGCGTTCGGTCGCGCTGGCGTTGCGCCTGAATGAAGCCCTCACCGAGGCCATCAGCCTGGCACACGATCTCGGTCATACGCCGTTCGGCCATGCCGGGCAGGACGCGCTGAATGAGTGCATGCGCGAATACGGTGGGTTTGAGCACAACCTGCAGTCATTGCGGGTCGTCGATGAACTCGAGGAACGCTATGCGGAATTTCGCGGCCTCAACCTGACCTTCGAGTGTCGCGAGGGCATCCTGAAGCACTGTTCGCTGCGTCACGCACGCGAGCTGGGCGCGCTCGGCGAGCGCTTCATCCAGCGGCAACAGCCCGGGCTTGAGGCTCAGATTGCCAATCTCGCCGACGAGATCGCCTACAACAATCATGACGTGGACGATGGCATCCGGGCTCAGCTGATCGATCTGGCGTCGCTGCGTGAGGTGCGCATGTTTCGGCGGCAGTACGACGCGGTCGTCGCGCAGTATCCGGAGTTGGGCGAGCGGCGGCTGATTCACGAAACCATCCGCCGCATGATCAATTACCTGGTGAGCGACTTCATCCTTACCACGCAGGCCCAGCTCGAGCGGCTGCAGCCACGCTCCATCGACGAGGTACGCGCGCAAGGCCTTGCGCTCGCCTCGCTCAGCGATGAATGCCAGGCGGAGCATCTCGAATTGAAGTCGTTCCTGCGCGAGCACGTCTACCGGCACTACAAGGTGGTGCGCATGACTTCCAAGGCACGCCGGGTGCTGCAGCAACTATTTGAGGCTTTTTTCAAGGACGTAAGTCTCATGCCGACGGAACATCGGGACCATGCGGTGCGCGCCGAGGGCGTCCACGGGCCCGGCGGCCGTGCTCGTGCCGTGGCGGACTACATCGCTGGGATGACCGATCGCTACGCAATTCTCGAGCACCGGCGAGTGTTCGACCCAAGCGAGCGCACCTAACCGCACCGTCGCGGGTTGTTGCGCTTTCGCAGCGGTCCTGCCGCCAACCACCGGATCCCTCCCCTGTGCATCCTGGCCAGCTGCCCTGAGCTGGATCGTAACCTTTTGTTTCCGTTGTTATTTGCTGTTGTACGGTCGCTCAACAAGGCATCGGCCACACTTAGTTAATTGACATAAGTTACTGAGGAACTTAGAGTTATGTAACAACAATAGCGTTTGAACAATGAATAAATCCGCCCGCGAAAAAGAAGCGGTTTTGAATGTGTTCGCATCACTGGTGCGGCCGCTTACTCGCGTTGCCTTCGAATACGGGATCTCCGCTAGCGAAATCTCAGGGGCGGTCCGCCGCACTTACATCCAGGCGCTCGAGGCTCGGCTTGCTAGATCAAAAGCGACCGACCACGGACACCCGACTTGCTGCGGTGTCCGGACTCGCGAAATCGGACGTGACCGCATTGCGCGAGGCGACACGTGCGGGTGCTCCGCACAGCCTGCGTGCAACGATCAGCCTCGATCAAGTAACGAATTTACTGACGGTCTGGCACACCCACTCTGGGTTCTCAGGCGCATACGGACTGGCGCTTGAACTCGATCTGGTTAGCAGCCCTGGCTCTCCGCGCAAGAGTTTCGTCGATCTCGTGGCGGCCGCCTGTCCAGGTGCTGATCTTGAAGCTCTGCTTGACGAGCTTGTCGCGTCGGAGTCAGTCGAGGTGGTGCACGGCACAACGTTCGCTGTCTTTCACGTGCTTATCTTCCGCACGAAACTGACGTCAAGCGAATCGAGTGGATGGGCCGGATTCTTACGAACGTCGCTTCTAGCTTCGTTCACAACCTGCTTCGCGCGAACTCTGATCCAGTTACTTCGAGCGGGCTGTCGTTTGCGACAACCCTATCTCCGAGGAAGGTCGCGACAAGTTCTTGGCATTCGCGGGAGAACGCGGTCAGGAAATGCTGACTGAATTGGATACGTTTCTTACTCACATGGTGCCTTCAGACCAAGGTGAGACGGCGAGAAAGTACGGCGTTGGGATTTACTTTTTTGAAGACCAACCGGCTAACGACTCGGCTGAACCACAGCCGACGAAGATAGTTGAGAAAAGGGACGCTCGCGTAAGTGTGCCAATCGAAATTGATGTGCTCGCGGCTGTGACTCCAAAGAAATAGACGGTTGCGGGGGAGAGAATAGATGAAGAGATCAGCGATCTATTGGGCAGTGCTCGCCGCAATTGCGGCGACCGCGAGCAGGGCGGAGGAAGCACGCGGCGGTCCGGAGCTCCTGGTTATTGGTCCAGTTGAGTCCATAGACTTGTCAACTCGGAGTGCTACCGTTCTTGGTCAGCGTGTAACGCTCAGTAAGGTTGAATCTCTTAATGTTCACAATGCGGTGGCTGTGTTTGGGTTTTGGCGCGCCGACGGAACTATTCAAGCTACAGCCGTTCGAGATGACGGACCTTATGTTGCCGGTGCGACAACCGTTTTTCTCTCAGGATCGGTTCAACGCGCTGAGCCCTCAGTTGGTCATGCAGTACTAAACGGCATCGAGATCGATTTGACGCCTGCGATGGCGTTTGGGCCCGTGGCGCCGGTCGTGGGGAGCAAACTAGCGGTGAGAGGAATTCAAGCCATCAGTCGCGGCATCGTTACAATTGATGGCATTGTCGGCTCCGGCGCTTCGGCCAGCGGCATCGTGGGTTCGGGCTACAGAGCAAGCGGTATCGTCGGCTCCGGTGCCTCCGCCAACGGCATCGTGGGTTCGGGCGACAGAGAAGCGGTATCGTCGGCTCCGGTGCCTCCGCCAACGGCATCGTGGGTTCGGGCGCGGCAGCGAATGGCATTGTGGGCTCCGGCGCTTCGGCCAACGGCATCGTGGGCTCGGGCTACAGAGCAAGCGGTATCGTCGGCTCCGGTGGCTCCGCCAGCGGCATCGTGGGTTCGGGCTACAGAGCAGACGGTATCGTCGGCTCCGGTGCCTCCGCCAGCGGCATCGTGGGTTCGGGCGCGGCAGCGAATGGCATTGTTGGCTCCGGCGCTTCGGCCAGCGGCATCGTGGGCTCGGGCTACAGAGCAAGCGGTATCGTCGGCTCCGGTGCCTCCGCCAGCGGCATCGTGGGCTCGGGCTACAGAGCAAGCGGTATCGTCGGCTCCGGTGCCTCCGCCAACGGCATCGTGGGTTCGGGCTACAGAGCAAGCGGTATCGTCGGCTCCGGTGCCTCCGCCAACGGCATCGTGGGTTCGGGCTACAGAGCAAGCGGTATCGTCGGCTCCGGTGCCTCCGCCAACGGCATCGTGGGTTCGGGCGCGGCAGCGAGTGGCATTGTTGGCTCCGGCGCTTCGGCCAACGGCATCGTGGGTTCGGGCGCGGCAGCAATGGTATCGTTGGCTCCGGCGCTTCGGCCAACGGCATCGTGGGTTCGGGCGCAGCAGCGAATGGCATTGTTGGCTCCGGCGCTTCGGCCAGCGGCATCGTGGGCTCGGGCTACAGAGCAAGCGGTATCGTCGGCTCCGGTGCCTCCGCCAACGGCATCGTGGGTTCGGGCACAGCAGCGAGTGGTATCGTCGGCTCCGGTGCCTCCGCCAGCGGCATCGTGGGCTCGGGCTACAGAGCAAGCGGTATCGTCGGCTCCGGTGCCTCCGCCAACGGCATCGTGGGTTCGGGCGCGGCAGCGAATGGCATTGTGGGCTCCGGCGCTTCGGCCAGCGGCATCGTGGGCTCGGGCTACAGAGCACTATCGTCGGCTCCGGTGCCTCCGCCAACGGCATCGTGGGCTCGGGCTACAGAGCAAGCGGGATTGTAGGTTCCGGCGCCACGGCAAATCGGGGCCCACGCGGCCTATACAGTTTCTAGGGCCGTTGCCAACTGCCCCCGGCGCTTGCATTCGGTGTTCGTAACTCGAATATCTGGATGAATGCCCTGCAAATGGAGTCTTTAGCTAGCGCCGCCTAGCTGCGAAGATCTCGAAATATAAGTTCGGGTGACGGATCGCGCCGTCGCTCCAGCATTCGCTCAGACGCGTCGAATAATGTCTTCTAATCAACGGCGTCGCATAGCGCGTGAGCCCCTGTCTGCGCCGCATGGTCGTGATACTTCGTCGCTGCAGGAATTGCTTCACGAACTGGCCTTTATCCTGGTTTCACGCGGCGTCTCTCTCAAAGGCTTCGGCGAACTATCCCGGTCAGCATTCGTCCAGGCTGCAGCGGGTCTCTCGCGGCTCCAAAATGGGAGAGTCAACTATTCACGTGTTGCCGCCTCGACAGGGCTAAGTCGAGCGGATGTAAAACGATTGTTGGAAAGCCGCCGTACCGGCGCTTTTGTAGCCAATCAGCAAACGGCTGTGGAGAGAGTACTGAATGGTTGGCGTCACGACACACGGTTCTCCCGAGCTGGCAAGGCGCGTTTGCTGAGAATCGTAGGCTCGACCACATCATTCGATTCTCTGGCAAAAAAGTACGGCGGGGACGTTCCATATCGCGCTGTTTTGACTGAACTCCAGCGAATCGGGGCGGTGACTGTAGATCGCGAAAATGTTCGACTGCGGCCAACAAAACACATTCGCAAGAGTCACGACCTGGGCTCATTCAGCGCTGCTTTGCCGGCCCTGATTGACGGACTCAAAATTGCAGGTGCAACCAGCAAGCCGGATATCGCCACGTCCATACACAGGCTTGTGCTCCCTGTCGACTCGGCCCTTGATCTAGCGTTCGTGCGAGAACGCTGCATTAGTACGGTAAAAGCAATGCTTGATGGACTAGGTCATTCTCTCGGTGCAAGAACGCAGCCACGAAATGTCGCCGGGCGCAACGCAGCCTTCGCTGTTACGGTGCTGCTGGTCGAAAGTAGTGCAAAGAAAGACTCGCGACAGGGACATCAAAGACGTAAAAGGAGCGCGCATGGCAAATAGTCCCTCAAAACGCCTCCAGACCGATTACACAAATGTCTTAGTCCGCATCTTCGACCTCATGCTGAGCACGGGACTTAAAGCTGGTGAATTAGAGAGAATATGCATCTCTGCACTCGGACGTGCTGCTGCTAATGCCCGTGTCGGCACAAAAGACGAAACGGGCGGCTTAATGACTGCCGCTTTGGTGCTCGATGCCTGGCATCGAGATCGCAGATACTTGGACAGAGATGGGGCGCCGAAAGCTATTCCACTATTGGGACCGGCTCCCAGCGTTGAAGCGATGGTGCGCTCTCAACGCCCCAAAAAACGTCCCGCGGATATTGCCCAGCGACTCCGCAGTCTCAAGCTCGTGGTCGTAAACCGAAGAAAGCTGTACAAGCCGTCCAGTGATGTCGCCGTGGTTTCCTCAAAAGACCCCTTGGTTTTGCAGCACACGGTGCGTGCGTTGTCCGCGTTGCTGGCAACCGTTGGGCGAAATGTAAACGGGGCGAGGAGACTATCGCCGCTAATTGAGCGCCACGCCGAAGTGCCTGATCTGCCTCGAAGCGAGGTTGAGGCCTTCCAAGACTTCACGCAGATTCAGGGGCGGACATTCCTTCGGACAATAAATGACTGGCTTGAATCCAGGCGGGCACGAAGGTCATCACGCAAAGGCACGACTCAGACAGTTCGAGCCGGAGTCCATACATACGCATATTTCGTAGCTAGGAAGAAAGCTACTTAGAGTTCAGAAGCTCTTCCCTTAAAGCTTTGCGCAAAATCTTACCGACATTCGTTTTTGGAAGATCACTTCGGAAGTACACGTGCTTCGGGACCTTGTATCCGGCGAGCGATTTGCGCGCGTGCGCTATAACATCTTCACCTGTAAGAGATGGATCCTTGCGAACAACAAACAAGGCAACCACCTCACCGGAATGCTCATCGGCCTGCGCCACAGCCGCAGCTTCCAGTATGCCCGGATGCGTAACCACTGCTGCTTCGACCTCGTTGGGATAAACGTTGAAGCCTGAAACCAAAATCATGTCCTTCTTGCGATCTTCGATGTAGACGAACCCCTTGGAATCCATGCGCCCCACGTCGCCGGTGCGCAGCCAGCCATCGGGCAGCATTACCTTCGCGGTTTCGTCAGGACGGTTCCAATAGCCTTGCATCACCTGCGGGCCACGGACGCAGATCTCCCCGATCTGATCAATATCCAGGTCTTGGCCTGCGTCATCCTTGATGGCAATTTCGGTGGAAGAGATCGGCAGCCCGATCGACCCATTGAAGTCGAGGTCATTGGGATTAATACATGCGGCTGGCGACGTTTCGGTGAGTCCCCACGCCTGAGTGAGAGTGCATCCTGTTGCTCGCTTCCAGCGTTCCGCAACCGCCGCCTGCACCGCCATGCCGCCTCCCAGGGTGACCCGGAGGCCGCTGAAGTCTATTTCGCCGAAGCCAGGCGTGTGCAGCATCGCGTTAAAAAGTGTATTTACGCCGCTGATGTAATTGCAGGGATGCCGTTTCATCTCACCCAGCATGGCTGGCAGGTCACGCGGATTGATGATCAGCAGGTTGGTCCACCCCAGGCGCGCGAACATCATGCAATTTCCCGACAGAGCGAAGATGTGATACAGCGGTATCGCGGTGAGCAGTACTCCTGGTTGGTCGAAGGCGCCCCCAATCCACGCCGCCGACTGCAGCACGTTGGTGCTGATATTTCCGTGCGACAGCATCGCGCCCTTGGCCACGCCTGTCGTGCCACCGGTGTACTGCAGAAAAGCGATATCCTCCGGCGCCACGTCCACGGCTGCGAGCGGCAGTTTTCGACCCTGCGCGATAACCTGCCGGAAGTCGATGGTTTGCGCAATATTCCACGCGGGCACCTGCTTGCGCACGTGGCGCACCACGTAGTTAACGACCAGCGATTTGGGGAATCGCAGAAAGTCGCCCACGGACGTGACCAGCACGCGCCGCACCTTGGTGCGCTTGATCACTTGCTGCAGTACGTGCGCAAAATTCTCGATGATCAGGATCGCAGTGGCGCCTGAATCGGTGAGTTGATACTCGAGCTCAGGTGCGGTGTAGAGAGGGTTGGTGTTAACCACCGTTAGTCCCGCCCGCAATGCACCGAAGAGCGCAACCGGGTACTGCAGCGTGTTGGGCAGCATGATCGCAATGCGATCGCCCTTGCGGAAACCTTCGTGCTGCAGCCACGCCGCGAATGCCCTGCTGAACTGATCCAGCTGCCGGTAAGTCAGCTGCGCACCCATCTGGATGAACGCGACCTGGTCCGCATGCTCGGCGCAGGTGCGCTCCACCAGCTCTTTCAGCGTGCGGCACTTGGAAGGGTCAATCTCGGCCGGCACCCCGGGCGGATAGGACTTAAGCCAGATTCTTTCCATCGTGCTCTAGCGATTCTTCTTGATCAAAGGTTGCAGATAGGGCCAGACCGTCTCAAGCACCACCAGCTCGCCGGCAGCGTTTGGATGCATGCCGTCCTCCTGCATGCGCGCCGGGTTGAGGGCCACGTCCTGCAGTAGGAAGGGCACCAGGGGCAGATGATATTGCTTCGCCAGCTCCGGGAATATGTTGGCGAACGCCTCGCCGTAGCGTGGCCCGTAGTTCGGCGGGATGCGGATGCCGACGAGGAGTATGCGGGCGCCGGCATCGCGCGCCTCGCGAACCATTTGCTCGAGGTTCACCCGCGTACTTGCCAGGGGCAAACCGCGCAACGCGTCGTTGGCGCCCAGCTCCAGCACCACGATGGCGGGCCGGTGTAGCTGCAGCGCCCGCGGCAGCCTGGCCACGCCACCTTCGGTGGTCTCGCCGCTCACGCTGGCATTGACGATCTGGTACCCGTAACCTTGAGCCTGAAGTCGCTGCGTCAGCAGCGCAACCCAACCCTGCTCCGGCCGGATTCCGAGGGCGGCACTCAAGCTGTCGCCGAACACCAGGATCGTACCGTCGGCAGCCACCGCGTTCTGGAGCGCAATGAACAGCAGTCCACAGCCAAGCATTACGGTGCCGATGAATCGAAACAGTGTTCTCAAAGCTGAAAACCTCAGTAAGCAGGTTAACAGCCCGGAAGGATTGCTGACCATTGTCGATAACGTCTCACTCGAGATCGGCGCGGGCGAGTCCATCGCCATCGCCGGTCCCTCCGGGGCCGGCAAATCGACCCTGCTGGCGCTGCTGGCCGGCCTGGACTTGCCCACGCGGGGACGCGTGTTACTCGAGGGCCGGGATCTCACGCAGCTCGACGAGGACGGGCGCGCCCGCGTGCGCGCCCAACGGGTCGGCTTCGTATTCCAGTCGTTTCACCTGATCCCTGCGCTCACCGCCCTCGAGAATGTCATGCTGCCGCTGGAGCTGGCCGGGCGCAGCGACGCGCGGGCCGCGGCGACCGAGACGCTCGCGGAGGTCGGCCTGCGGGCGCGCACCGGGCACTATCCGCGCCAGCTCTCCGGTGGAGAGCAGCAGCGGGTGGCCATCGCCCGCGCGTTCGTGACACGCCCGGCGGTGCTGTTCGCCGACGAGCCGACCGGCAACCTGGATACCGTCACCGGTGCGCGCGTGGGGGAGCTGCTGTTCGGCCTGAACCGCAGCGCGCATACGACGCTGGTACTGGTAACGCACGATGCCGACCTCGCCGCCCGCTGCAGCCGTCTGGTGCGCATGGAAGCCGGACGCGCACGATGAGGGCACTGTGGCTGGCGCTGCGCATGCTGGCACGCGAATGGCGTTCGGGGGAGCTCGGCGTGCTGCTGCTGGCGCTGACGGTGGCCGTCGCCGCCCTCACCGGTGTGGGCTTTCTGGTGAACCGCATCAGCGCCGCGGTGGCATTGCAGGCGGGAGAGGTGCTGGCCGCGGATGTCCGCCTTGGCTCCCCACAGCCGCTCGATCAGCAGTACTTCGCTGAAGCGACGCGCCGCGGACTGCGCAGCGCCCGCAGCACCGGGCTGCTGTCGGTGGTGTTCAACGGCGATGCCAGCCAGTTGACCAACGTAGCGGCGGTGAGCGAGGGGTATCCGCTGCGCGGGCAGGTGCTGGTCGCCGATGCCGCGTTCGCCAAAGGCGTCCCTGCCGGCGGCATTCCGGCGCGCGGGGAGGTCTGGCCGGATTCGCGGCTGCTCGCCGCCCTCGGGGCCCGCGTTGGATCGGAACTGTCGATCGGCGCAGCCAGCCTGCGCGTCGGACGGGTGCTCATCGCCAAGCCCGACCAGGGCAGCAGCTTCGCCGAACTCGCCCCGAGTGCGCTCATGAACGCGGCGGACCTGCCGGCGACGCAGCTCATTCAGCCCGGCAGCCGCGTGAGCTATGCCGGGCTGTTCGCGGGGGAGCGCGACCGTATCGATGGCTTCAAGGGCTGGCTGCGCGCCCACAAGCGCCCCGGCGAGCGCCTGCGCGACATCACGGATGCGAGTCCGCAGCTGCGCAACGCCATGGAGCGCTCCGGACGCTTCCTCAGCCTTGCCAGTCTGGTGAGCGTGCTGCTGTGCGCCATCGCCGTGGCAATGGCGGCACGCCGCTACGTGTACCGCCATCTTGACACCGTGGCGCTGCTGAAGACGCTGGGCGCGACGCGCGCCTTCACGCTGGCGCTCTCGGTATCGCAGCTGCTCGCACTGGCGCTTGCGGCGGCGCTCGTGGGCGCGGCGCTCGGCTTCCTCGCCCAGGAGTGGCTGCTGCGCACCATTCGCGGACTGCTCACCCTGACCGAACTGCCGCCGGCGAGCTTTACACCCCTGGGGATCGGTTTCGTCACGGCCGTCGCCGTGCTGGCCGGCTTCGCGCTGCCCCCGCTGCTGCAGCTCGCGCGCGTGCCGGCACTGCGGGTCCTGCGTCGCGACGTAGGACCGCCGCCGCCGCTGGTGTTACTCGCTTTCGGACCCGCGGTGGCGGTGGTGCTGCTTCTCATTTACTGGGTGGTGCCGGAGCCAAAACTGTTTCTTTACTTCACCGCCGGGCTGGCGGTGTTCGTGCTTGCGTTGTCCGCGGCCGGATTGCTGCTCGTGCACCTGGCGGGACGCCTGCGCGGACGCGTCGGGATCGCGTGGCGCTTCGGCGTCGCCAACCTTAGCCGGCGGCGTGCGGAAAGTGTCGTGCAACTCGTCGCCTTCGGCAGCGGCCTCATGGTGCTGCTGCTGCTTGGCATCCTGCGCAGCGATCTGAATGGCGACTGGCAGCGCACCCTGCCGCCGAACCTGCCGAATTACTTCTTCGTGAACATCCCGCCGGGCGAGCGGGAGGCTTTCGTGCAGTTCCTCGAGGCGCGCGGGGCGCGCACCACCAAGGTGCTGCCGATCATCCGCGGCCGGCTGATCTCGATCAACGCTCAGCCGGTCGAGGGGGCGAAATCTTCGCGCGGCAGCGAGGATAACTTCGCCACGCGTGAGCAGAACCTCACCTGGTCCGACGAGCTCGGGGCCGACAACCGCCTCGTTGCCGGCCGCTGGTGGACACGCGCGGACGTCGGCAAGCCGCTGGTATCGCTGGCGAGCGAATTCCAGGAGTCGCTCGGGGTACGCGTCGGTGACCGACTCACGTTCGACATCGCCGGCGAGACCCTGGAGGTCACGGTGGCCAGCATTCGCAAGGTCAAGTGGGACACTTTCCAGCCGAACTTCTTCATCGTTTTCGCGCCCGGCGTGCTCGAACGCTTCGCTGGCACGTATATGACGAGCGCCTACTTCACGCCCGCCTCCGGCGGTGCGCTCGCGCAGCTGGCACACCGCTTCCCGAGCGTATCGATCTTCGATATCGAGGAACTGCTCACGCAGGTGCGGCGGGTGCTCGATCGCGCCGCCCTCGCGGTGCAGAGCGTCTTTGTCTTCACCTTGTTTGCCGGCCTGACGGTACTGCTCGCGGCCGTGCAGTCGAGCCTCGACGAGCGCCGCTACGAGAGCGCCATGTTGCGCACCCTGGGGGCAAGCCGCTCGACCGTCCTGCAGGGCGTGCTGGCGGAGTTCTCGACCCTGGGCGCGCTCTCGGGGCTGCTGGCGGCGGTGGGCGCTTCGGTGGCGGCCTACTTTCTCACCACGCAATGGCTCGACCTGCGTTATCGCTTCGAGCTGTTGCCTTGGGTGGTGGGGGTGCTGGGCGGCACCGTGCTGGTCGCCACCAGCGGCTGGCTGGCGACACGTCGCGTCATCGATCAGCCGCCACTGCAAACGCTGCGGGCCTAGGCGCCGCGCGCGAGCCTCAGCGTGCGATGCCGATCGTGACCCAGGAGTCCGGCTCGGGGTCGCCGCGCCAGTTCAGGCCCTCGATGGTCAGCTGGTAGTTGCCCGGCCCGAGCGCGGTGCTGTTGAGGGCGATGCGCAGGTGCCCGTTGGAATCCTTCACCAGGTTGGTGATGACGCCGACGCGCCCCTGGTCGATGCGATCGATGGTCACGCGGAAGATGTGATAGGGCGAGCGTGATTCGTCGAGCTTGAAGTCCGCCAGCTGCGCGCCGCCGCCGCCGATCGTGATGGCCGGTGCGTTCGAGGCACCCGAACGATTCGGCATCAGGCGGATCTCACGCGTACTGGTGGCCGGATCCAGCGGCTGCTCGATCACTTGCTTCTGCAGCTCGGCGATCTTGTGGCTCTTGGAGGCGCTGGCTCCGGTGAGCACCATCGCGAGCACCGCGAGCACCCCACTCGCGGCTGCGAGCGCGAGGGTGACCTGCGGCTTCTGCCACGCCGGTCGCGGCGCTTCCTGCCACGGCTCGGGCTTGCCACTGGCCTCCAGCAGGCGCAGACCCGCATTGACGCGCTCGGGCAGCCCGATCTCATCGAGCAGCTCGGGGTGCCTGCCGACAAACTGCTCGAACTCGGTGGCGCCCTTGAGCGGCAGCCGTCCCGACAGGTAACGTTCCACCACCTGGTTGCGGGCGATGTAGTCGCGATCCATGGGCGCCGCCGGCGGGCTCACCGCCGGTGCAGCAGACGCCGCCGGCGCCGCCGCTGCCGGCGGCGCAGCTCTGGGCGCGGCGGCAGCCTTGGGGACCGCGGCGGGTGCGGGCGGCGCGGATGCTGTCTTTGGTTTGGGCGCAACGGCGGCCGTCGCGCGGGCATTTGTCCAGCCGGCAAGTCCCTCGTTCGAGCCTGCGGCGGGCTTTGTGGGGGCGGCCTTCACCACCGGTGGCGCGGGCGCAGGCTGGGCGACGGGGATCGTCGGCACAACGGGCTTCGGCGCGCCCAGGTCGGTGGTGCGCCGGCTCGCTGCGGCGAGCTTTGTGGCGGCCGACTTGGTGGCTGCGGCGGAAAGGCTGGCGGTCCTAATGAGCGGCACGCGCGTTTCGCGGACCGGTTCCGCGGCACTGGGCGCCGCCGATACGCTCGGTGCAGCCGCCGGCGTCGGCGCCGCGGCGACGCTCTTCGCCGGCGGGGGCGGTGGCGCCGTCAGGAGTTCATCGACGACCGCCGGGTCCTCGAGCACGAACTCCGACTCATCCGCTGCCGGGGGTGTTGGCGCGACCGGCGCGACCGGCGCGCCCGCGGCAGTCTCCGCTGCGGCGCCCTCGAGCAGCAGGGCTTCCGGGTCGAGCAGGGTGATGCCGGTCTGGGACGGGTCCTTCGCAGGGGTCGCGGCGGCCGGCACCGCACTCGGCGCCGCGGACGGCGTCGATACCGTTGAAGAGCCCTGCGCGGCGCCGGGGGCCTCCTCTACGGGCAGATCCGGCAGCAGTTCCAGAGGGGGTCGTGACGCGGCTTCCATAGGTGGACATATCTAAGCAATGTGTCGCCCCTGACCGCGCCGCGATGGCTCACACATCCCGCGGCCGCTTCTGCAGGTTCGTGACGCAGGTCACATTTGGGCAAGGCAAGCAGGAAGATACAGCGCGCCGCGCGGTAATGCTGTGTTTTCCAAGTCCTGGGGCGACTGCCAAACGCTTCAGCCCGCGCGTGTGATGCGGGCCGCGTAGCAGCCGCGCTTCGCATAGTGGGCCTGGATGTAGTTAACGTTGGCGCGGGCAAGCAGGCGCCGGATCAGCGATTCGAGCTCCGGTCCGGCACTGAGCTCCGCCTCCACCATCATGTCCCGGGCATCAAAGGCGCGCAGCGACATCATACGCTCGCGCATCACCGGCGGGATTTCATCGACGCGGTCGTAGGGCATCTGCGCCCCCTCGCACACGAAGATCGCGTGGCTCGCGTGATAGGCGTTGCCTGCTGGCTGATGGGTGTAGTTCAGCAGGAGCAGGCTCTGCCCAAGGTCTGCATCGCGCAGTTCAATGCGATCCGGAAAACCCGGCTGCTCATTGGCGATCACGCGCGTCACCCCCCGCGCTGCGAGCGCAGCGTCCGAGAGTCCGTATAGCGAACGAAAGGGCTCTGCCGGCAAACCCGTGATGCGATACGACATTGACAGGAGATTCCCGTGGAATGGGCCGGTAAGCAGTATCCCCGGGCCGCCCGCTGGCGCACACCCGCTTCTTGCTGCGCGGGAGGGGTAAGCCCGCGGGGGCGCCGCGTGCAGATGCCAACCCGCACACGGCACGGCGCACACCGCCGCTTGCGCGGCGGAGCGCGGGCCACGGCGGTGGGGTTAGCCGGTCGAGCCGCTCAGGAAGTACTCGACCTTGTCGCGGTAGGTGCGCGAGAGCTTCAGTTCGTGGCCGCCCTCGAGCGTCAGGAAGTACTCACCGTTCATGTGCGCGCGCAGGCTGCGCACCAGGCGCAGATTCACGATGGTCGAGCGGTGCACGCGCTGGAACAGCTTCGGATCCAGCAGCTCCTCAAGTTCCTTCATCGTGCCGCGCAGGATGTGGGTGTCGCCGCCGGCGTGGATGCACATGTAGTCGCCGGCCGCATCGATCCAGCGGATCGATGGCACCGGTACGCGTAGCGTCTCGCGCCCCTGGCGGATCGGCAGCACCTCGGGATGGCGGCTCTCGAGCGCCTTGCTGCCGTGTTCGAGCAGCTCATCGAGCGCGAGCTCACCGCAGCCGGTGATCTCGGCGATGATCTGCATGAGGCGATCACGCTGGTCGGCCGCGGTGCGCGCCCGCACGTGCTCACGAACGCGTGTCAGGGTGGCCGCAAAGCGCGCCTCGTCGATGGGCTTGAGCAGGTAGTCGACCGCGCGCGCCTCGAAGGCCTGGATGGCGTACTGATCGTAGGCGGTGATGAACACCACCACGGGCAATGCTTCCTGCGGCAGCTGCGCGAGCACCTCCAGACCCGACATGCCGGGCATCTGGATGTCCAGAAACAGCACGTCCGGCTTGTACTGCTGGATGGCGGCGAGCGCCTCACGGCCGTTGGCGCACTGCGCGACGATGTCGAACTCCGGTGCTTCTCGCAGCCGCAGCTCGATGCCGCGGCGCGACAGCGCCTCGTCATCGACGATGATGGTGCGGATCTTCATGCGTGTGCGCCCCGTGCCAGCTGCTGTACGAGGTCGGCGCGCTTGCCGAGTGCCTCGTGGCCCGGCTCGGCGAGCTCCAGCGGCAGCGCCATGTCCACGCGCAGACCCGGGTTGGCGTTGCCGACGCTGAAGCGGTGGTTGTCGCCATAGAGCACCGCCAGGCGCTCGCTGGTGTTGTGCAGGCCGACGCCGCGGCGCTCACTGACGGGTGTGCCCTCGCGCAGGCCCGGACCGTCGTCGACGACTGACAGCTCCAGCCAGCTCTCGCGTGCGCGGCCCTCGATACGCACCATGCCACCCTGCTCCCGCGCCGACACCGCGTACTTCAGGGAGTTCTCCAGCAGCGGCTGCAGCAGCAGACTCGGCACCAGCGCATTCATGGCGGGATCCTCGATGGCGTACAGCAGACGCAGCCGCTCACCGAAGCGCAGGCGCTCGGTTCCCAGGTACAGGTCGAGCGCTTCGAGCTCCTGTCGCAGCGTGACCTTTTTCATCGGGTCCTGATCGAGCGTATAGCGCAGGAACTCAGACAGCCGCGTAATCGCCTGGTTCGCCTTCTTGTTCTGGTTGTCGAGGATCAGGGTCGAGATCGCATTCAGGGTGTTGAACAGGAAGTGCGGGTTCAGCTGGTAGCGCAGCATCTTCAGCTGTGCTTCCTGGGCGAGCGCCACGGCTTTGAGCATGGCCCGTTCCTGCTTGCGCTGCGACTCGTAGAACTTGATGCCGAAGTACAGCACGCTCCAGCACAGGAGCAGGTAGGTCGTGGAGAGGGCACCCCCGAAGAGCTCGAACAGCGTGCGCGCCTGCCAGTCCGGTTCGACGAAGGCCTTGTAGGAGAGGTTGATCACCGAGCGCAGCGCCAGCGCGGTGATATAGCAGGTGGCGAGCACGCCGAGGATCATGACGCGCGGCGGCCGGCCCCACAGCCGCTGGTAGATGTAGCGCATCGGCATGGAGAGCACGAAGCCGGCAATCGCCGACACCGCGATCACCCGCGCGTAGCTCGCCGGCTTCTCGTACAGCAGCGCACCGAAGTACTGCGTGATGCCATAGGCCGCCCACCCGGCCGCGTGCAGACTCCAGAAGAGCACGTTGCGGTTTGTGCGGAACTGTTCGAGCGTCGGCATTCTCATGGCGGCGGGAGGAAGCTTAGGCTATCCCGGGTGCCGGGCGCCGCCCCGCTTCGGCGCGTGGCGCAGTCGCCTCGTCGCAGGCCGGTCCGCCGCGGCTGAGGTGCGCCGCGGTGGCCGGCAGTAAACTGATGATTAAGGGGCTTGAGCGGCTTTAGCTCGGCATCGCCATGGCCGAGATGCCGGTCGGGTCGGGGGAGCTGGCGAGGGCGTCCAGTGGCTGCGCCTGGGCGAGCGCCTGGCCCTGGGCGAAGTCACAGCCGATCGCGGTCAGCCACTGCAGCGCAGCCTGGGAGTCGACCTTCTTGGCCGCGCAATGAATGCCGAGCACTTTGGAGGCCTGCACGGTGGCAACCACCAGCGCCTGGCACAGCTTGTCTTTGAGTGCGTTGGAGCTGAGTTTGGAGTCGATTTTCACCAGGCGCAGTGCCTTGGACTTCAGCAGCGCCAACACCTGCGAATCGAACGAGAAGTCATCGATGACGACCCAGGATCCGATCTTGTCGCACTGGGTGATGAAGCGCTCCACCTGAGCGCGCCGCTGGGTGCACACCGCCTCGGGGATCTCGTAGCCGATCGACTCGGTCGAGATGCCGTGGGTGTTGAGCGTCGCGGCCATCTTCTGCGCGAAGCGCTCATCTTCAATGCTAGCGATCGAAAGACTGACGGTGAAGCTCGTGGGCTGCGAGTTCCAGGCGGCGCGATGCGCCGCGAGCCAGCCAAGCAGCCGCTGCAGCACCAGCGCATCGACCGCGGCCGGGTCGCGCTGCTGGCCGGTGCCGCGCGCGATCACCTGGAAGCGACGCGTCTGGCCGCCGGCCCGCAGCTTGGCAAAGGGCAGCAGTTCCAGCAGCAGATTCGGGTCGTTGACCAGCGCGGCGCTGGCGGCCGATGCTCCGCTCGCGACGACCGGCGCTGCTGCGACCACGGTGGGTGCGGCGGCCGGCGCGACGGACACCGGAGCGGGAGCCGGCGCCACAACGGGCGCTGGCGCGGGCACGGGTGCGGGCGGAGGTGCGGGCCGCGCGGCGATCGGCCGTGGCGCCGCGCTCGGGCGCGGTGCCGGGGGGGTCGGCGCGGGACGCTCGGGCGGCGCGGCGCTCGCGGTGGCACGTTCGGGTGCCGCGGCGGCAGCCCTTGGGGCGCGCGCCACGGGACCTTTGGGCGCAGGGGCTTCGAAATCCAGCTCCACCATGTCCATCATGCCGGCGCCGCTCGAGGCTTCATCCTCGGGCTTGCCCGGCGCGCCGTGCCGCGGGGCAGCGACCTGTGAATCGAGATCAAACTCCAGGATGTCGTCGATTTCCGCGGCGGAGATGGGTGTATCCACCGCTGCGTCGCCCGGCGCGGCGGCCACCGTCGGAATGCGTTCCTCCACCGCCATCAGCGCGGCGGTAATGGCGGGGTCGGCGTCGAGCTCGAGCACCGGCACGCGCGCGGTTACCGAGGAGGGGCGGTCCCCGGGCCGCAGCAGCACGGCGAGGCGCTGCATGATCGCGCGCACCGGAGCGGCCATCATGCGCTCGAGCGTGTCGTCACCGACGGACTTGCGGTCGGCAAGGATCATCGCGATGCCGACGACGTTGCCGTTGGGAGAGCGCACCGGCAGGCACAGTGCCAGGCGCCCGTCTTCGAGTCCCATTTCATGGCAGGGAAGGGAGGTGTCCTCGCTGAGCGCGGCGAGTGCCTCGGTGACGAGGCTGTGCTCGTCCGGACCGAGCGCGCCCTCGGAGAGCCACACCACGTTGGCTTCGTGATCGCACAGCGAAATCGACTGCAGGCGCCGCGTCGGCAGCACTTCGCGCAGCTGCTGGCAGAGTGTCTCTACGGTGTGTGGTGCCGCGGGCGCGGCCGCCGCAGACGCGGAGCCTGCGGCTGCGGGTGCAGGTGTTGGGGAGCGCTTGGCGGCCGATTTGAAGAACAAGTGAGTATTCCCCGCACTGATGAAGGTGCGCGGACGCAGCAGCGCCCGCTTGGCATAACGAAGAGTGGCAGCGCCCCGGCCGCGGCGCCGTGAATTCCCTCGCGTTCTGTTCGCAAATAGGCGACAGCCGGGCTGTCGCCATTTGTCATATTCGGCTAGATCTCGCGTCCGCCGCCGATGTAGTCGGCCTTACCGAGGTCCACGCCGTTGTGGCGCAGGATGTTGTAGGCCGTGGTCACGTGGAAGAACACGTGGGGGATCGCCCAGTGCTGCAGGAAATCCAGTCCCTTGAACTCGAGCGTGCGCTCGCCAGCCGGCACCTTGATGTCGCGCGTCTCCGCGCCCTCAAAGGCGCTCGCCGGTACGCTCTTCAGGTAATCGATCGTGCGCGCCAGGCGTGCGCGCAACTGCTCGATGGTGGTTTCGTCGTCCTCGAAGCGCGGCGGCTCCTGACCGGCCAGGCGCGCTACCGAGTTCTTGGCGATATCCCCGGCGATCTGGATCTGCCGCGTCAGCGGCAACATGTCCGGAGCGAGCCGTGCGCCGAGGAACACCGCGGGATCGATCTTGCGCGCGGCGGCGCTCTTGGCGCCCTTGTCCAAGAGCCATGAGAGGTTGCCGAGGATGTTCGTGAGCAGATCGACGGAGAACGTATGCATCGAGGCCTTCATGGCGATTCCTTTGCAGTGCACGGACGACAGGGGGACAAATTCTAGTCTCCCAGATCTGGCGTGTCTGCCTCCCGGGTGAAACAATACGATCCGTCCAAATGAGGATTGAGGCCGCAATGAACCTGATCTGGACTCCGGCGCAGCTGGCGATGCTGGCGAAAGTGGTCGACCTGAATGGTTTCTCGGCCGCGGCGCGTGCCCTGGGCGTGCCCAAGGCGGCGGTGAGCCGCGCGGTCGCGGACCTGGAGAAGAGCCTGGGCGTGCGGGTGCTCGAGCGCACCACGCGACGGGTCGCGCTCACGGCCGCGGGCCGCCTGGTGTATCCGCATGCCCGCCGACTCGGGGAGGAGGCGGATGCGGCGCGCACGGCGATCGCGAAGCTGCAAACCCCCGACGCCCGCCCGCTGCGCGTGGCGGCGGACCCGACGTACGGACGCGTACTCCTGGCGCCCCTCGTGCCGCGCTTCCTCGAGGCGTTCGGCCACGTGCCGCTGGAGGTGGCGCTGGACGCCCAGCAGCTCGCGCTGGGTGGGTGGGACGTCGCCGTGCGCACGCGACCGCCGGCAGATTCCGGCTTCGTGCAGCGCCTGCTCGGCGCGCCGCCGGCGCTGCTGTGCGCGACGCCGGCCTATCTGCAGCTGCGCGGCGTTCCGGAGCGGCCGGACGAGCTGCGCACACATGACCTGCTCACCCCCGATGCGGCGGAACTGCCGGAGTTCCGCCTGCAGCTGGCCCGCGGGACGCAGCGTGCCGAGGTGCCCCTCACCCCGAAGCTGGCCGTCGACGACCCGGCGGTGCTGCACGCCGCCACCGCCGCGGGGCTCGGCATCGGCCTGCTGCCGGAGTTCCTGTGCCGCCAGGGGCTGGCGACCGGGCGCCTGAAGGCCGTGCTGCCGGAGTGGAGCGTGCCGCCGGCGGCGGCGCTCTATGCGCTGTATCCGGGCGCGCTGGAGTCGGATGCACGCGTGCAGCAGTTCGTCGACTTCCTGGCCGCGAACATCGTGCCGGCGCTCGCGTTGCCCGCGTCGCGTTCCGCGGCCCGCTAGCGCCAAATACCGGTAATTGCTGCACGGAATGCCTACCGGCGGGTAGGTTTGGGCCGATCCGGCTACACTAGCGATCGGCTCCGGAATGGCGCGAGAGCGCCGCGTCCCCCGGGGCAGACAGGAGGATCCGACCATGTACCGTGCGCCCCTGCGGGAGATGCGATTCGTGCTGGAGGAGCTGCTGGGCAGCGCCCCCCTCGGCACCGCCGCGCATCTGCCCGACTATTCCGACGAGCTCGCGCGGTCGGTGCTGGAGGAGGCGGCGCGCTTTGCCGAGAACGTGCTCGCACCGCTGAACCGTCCCGGCGATGTCACGGGCGCGCGCTGGACCGAGCAGGGGGTCGTCGCCGTCCCCGGATTTTCCGAGGCCTACCGCCAGTTCGTGGCCGGGGGCTGGCCGGCGCTCGGCGGCCCCGCGGAGTTCGGTGGCCAGCCGCTGCCACGCGTGCTGGTGACGGCCGTGAGCGAGTTCTGGGGATCGGCCAATCTTGCGTTCAAGCTGGGGCCGATGCTCACACAGGGGGCCGCGCACGCGCTCGAGCTGTGCGGCTCCCCGGCACAGAAGGCGCTGTTCCTGCCCAAGCTGGTGAGCGGAGAGTGGACTGGCACCATGGTGCTCACCGAGCCCCAGGCCGGCTCGGATTTGGGACAGGTGCGCACGCGCGCCGCGTTGGAAGGGGATCACTACCGCCTGTCGGGCGAGAAAATCTTCATCACCTGGGGTGACCACGACCTCACTCCCAACACGCTCCACATGCTGCTCGGACGCATCGACGGCGCTCCCGCCGGAGTCAAGGGCATCTCGCTGTTCATCGTCCCCAAGTACCTCGTCAACCCCGACGGCACGCTCGGTGCGCGTAACGAGGTGCGCTGCCTGTCGATCGAGCACAAGCTCGGCATCCACGCGAGTCCCACCTGCGTACTGGCGTTCGGCGAACGCGACGGCGCGATCGCGCACCTGATCGGAGAGCCCGGGCGGGGGCTGGAATACATGTTCGTGATGATGAACAGCGCCCGCCTCTCGGTAGCGAGCGAGGGCTACGCGGTGGGCGAGCGTGCGTTCCAGCGTGCGGTCGAATGGGCGCGCACACGCATCCAGGGCAAACCTCCCGTGCCGGCCCCGGCCGGACCGCTACCGATCATCCACCACCCGGACGTGAAGCGGATGCTGCTGCTCATGAAGGCCCAGACCGAGGCCTCGCGTGCGCTCACGCTCTACACCGCCTTCCAGTTCGATCTGGCCGAGCACGGCGCCGATGCGCAGGAGCGCGCCGCGGCGCACGCGCGCGGGGAGCTGCTGACGCCGATCATCAAGGGCTGGTGCACGGAGATCGGCAACGAGGTCGCCGCACTTGGCGTGCAGGTGCATGGCGGCATGGGATTCATCGAGGAAACCGGCGCCGCCCAGTACATGCGCGACGTGCGCATCACGACCATTTACGAAGGCACCACCGGCATCCAGTCCAATGACCTCATCGGACGCAAGCTCGGACGCGACCGCGGAGCGGCGATGGCGGCGCTCATCGCCGACATGCAGCGCGAGCTGCAAACGCCGGCAGGAGATACGGAGGTCGAGCCCATTCGCCAGGCGGCCCTCGAGGGTGTTGATTCGCTCGCCGTTGCCACGCAGGCCCTGCTGCAGGCGCTCGCCACCCGTCCCGACGGGGCCATGGCGGTGTCGGTACCGTACCTGAAGCTGTGCGGCTACGTCGGCGGCGGCTGGCTGCTAGCGCGCGCCGCGGCACTCGCGGCCGCGCAGCGCTCCGGCCCCGAGGGCGAGTTCTATCTCGGCAAACTCCGCACTGCAGCCTTTTACGCGGCGCAGGTGCTGCCGCTGGCGGCGGCACTCGCACGCATCGTGCGTGCGGGGGGAACCAGCGTCGTCGCCACCGACGCGGCGCTTCTCTGAAGGGCGCGACGATCGGGCGCGCCCGTGCCAACATCCGTCCCTCGTCTGGGCATTCCAGGTACGTGCCGGTGAACCGGCGTGAGCTGCTCGTTGCAGGAGTGAACCTCGTGGCCACTGCACGCCTCGCGCGCGCCATCGGCGCGGCCGCCGCCGCGCCCATCCTTCGCAGGATTCCTTCCAGCGGCGAAGAGCTGCCCGTCATCGGGCTCGGCACCTCCGGTCCCTTCGAAGTTGACCGCTCGGAAGCGCAGCGCGCACCGCTGCGGGACGTGCTCGCGGCGTTCTTCGCAGCCGGTGCCCGTCTCATCGACACCTCGCCGATGTATTCAACCGCGGAAGCCGTGCTCGGGGATCTGCTCACCCCGCCGATGCACCAGCATGCGTTTCTGGCCACCAAGGTGTGGACCCGGGGCGAGGCTGCCGGCATCGAACAGATGCAGCGCTCGGCCCAGCTGCTGCGCACGCAGCGTCTCGATCTCATCCAGGTGCACAATCTGCTCGATCTCGATACCCAGCTGAGGACGCTGCGCGCCTGGAAGGCGGTCGGGCGGGTGCGCTACCTCGGCGTGACTCACTACACCGTCAGTGCGCACGCGGAACTCGAGCGGGTGCTGGCGCGCGAGCCGCTCGATTTCGTGCAGTTCAACTACTCGCCCGTCACGCGCGCCGCCGAGCAGCGGCTGCTGCCGCTCGCGGCCGAACGCGGCGTGGCGGTCCTGGTCAACCGGCCGTTCGAGGACGGCGCTTTGTTCGAGCGCGTGCGCGGCAAGGCGCTGCCCGCGTGGGCCGCGGAGCTCGGGGTAACGAGCTGGGGGCAGCTGGCGCTGAAGTTCATCGCCGCGCATCCCGCCGTCACCTGCATCATTCCCGCCACCGACAAGGTCGCGCATCTTGAGGACAATCTGGTCGCCGGCCGCGGGCCGTTGCCGGACACGCGCCAGCGCGAGGCCATCGCGCAGGCCTTCGCCTGAGGGCGCGCACGAACAGCTAGCGGCGGCGCCGCGCTGCGCGCGGCACGCGCAGCTTCAGGTGCGGAGGCTCGTTGAGATTTTGCAGGAAGAGCCGCCGCTGCTCGGGCGCGAGCGCCGCCCAGTCCACCTTCTCCACGTGCGTACGCTGCAGCTCGCGGTCGCCGATGCGCACGCGGGCGCGGCTGGCGCTGCGCAGCCGCGGCGCCAGCCGCGCGGTGCGACCCGTCGTGAGCAGGTCAACCACCGCGGCTGCGACCAGCGGGTCGCGGGTCAGGTCGCTGTGCGCCACGCGCGCGTAGGCCGCGCGGGCGCCCGGAAGCGTTGCGCTGGCGGTCGGAACCGTGCCGTCACCGTGGCGGGTGAGCGTGTAGATGAACTGATCGCGCACCCGCGCCACGGCGGTGACCGTTTCCTGGCCGGTGCCGGCGATCAGGGTGAAGCGCTCATCCACCGGCGCCAGCTGCGCGCGCGTCGCGCGCGCGGCGGCGAGCAGCTCGGCGCGCGGGCGTGGTCCGCAGTGCGGCCAGTGCTGCGGGTCGAAGAGGTCGATGCGCATGCCCTCGCCCGTGGGGAGCAGATCGTAGAGGCTCGGAAACGAGCTGAACACCTGCGTCGTCAGCGATTCGGCCGAGGCGTTGCCGACCAGCCGGGCTAGCTTGCGCACCACCGCGTACGTGCCGCGCAGTGCCTGCACGGCGGCGAAGGAGCCGCGGTTGGGCGTGCCCAGCAGCACGACGCGCTCGACCGGCGGGATCGTGGGCTGGGTCAGGGCGCTGCGCGCCAGCAGGCCACCCATGCTGTGGGCCACGATCGCGAGGCGCGCCGTATCCTGGGCGCACAGGCGCGCAGCCAGCTCGCGGCCGAGTTCCACCACCGGTCGCCGCCAGTCGTAATCGTGGCACTCGACGGCGATGCCATGGGCGCGCAGCCGCAGCTTCAGCCGCAGGTACGAGAACAGCACGACCCCGAGGGGCACGACGGGTGCGCTGTCGGGCAGCCGCAGCACGCTCAGGCGGCCGCGCTCGATGTCGATCGGATCGATCCACAGAACGTCCGGCGGCAGGGGCGCGGGGCGCCTCAGTCCCAGTTGCGAGCCCATGATGCCGGGCACCAGGATCACCCGCGGCGCGCGCGGGTGCGCGCGCACGAGCGCGGCGCGCCGCGCCAGCGCGGCCAGCTGCCGATATTCCTGCACGCCGAAGTAAGCACCCAGTTCCGCCGCATGCCGGCCACCCGCGAGCGAGCGCTCGATCGCGCGCTCGCTCCACGCGAACCGGTCGTACGGGGTGACGTGATCCGCGCGTGCCTCGGCCACCGCCGCCGCGCCTGCCGGCGGCGGTGTCATTCCTGATCGAGCGCCCGTACGTGCGCGGTGACCGCCACCGTGCCGCCGTCACCGAGCAGCAGTACGAGCGGCACTTCATCGCCGGCCTTCAGCGCATGCGAGAGCCCCTGCAGCATCACGTGCAGACCGTCCGGCGCAAAGCGCACGGTGGCACCGGGTGCAACGAGCAGCGACTCGCGCGGCCGCATGCTCGAGGTGGCGCCGACCAGTTTGGTCTCGTGCATCATCGCCTGCGCCGCCACGCTCGAGCGCACGCCCACCACGGTCACCGGCTGCGTGCCGGTGTTGGTCAGGGTGAGGTAGGCGGCGGCCACGTCGGTGCCCGGAAGCGCGCGGATCCACGCCTGCGTGACGCGCAGGGCAGGCGTCGCTGCGATGGCGGGTACGAGCAGCGCGAGCGCGGCGAGGAGGTGGACGGGGTGAGTTCGCAAGCAGGCGTCCGTTGCGCGAAAGGCCGGGCGATTATGCCAGACGCCGCGCAGGCCGACCGACTATGATGCGACACCCCACGGATCACCGCATGAGCGAACGCACCCACGCCTCGGAGCTGCCCGCGTTGTTAGCGCTGTGCGCTGGCGCGCTCTCGATTGGCAGCTCGGGAATTTTCGTGCGCCTGTCGGAGACCGGGCCGACCGCCACCGCCTTCTGGCGCGGCGCCTTCGCGCTGCCATTCCTGCTCGCGTGGGCGTGGCTCGAACGGCGCAGCAATCCGCCGCTGCGGGTCACGCTGCGTGAGCCGCGGTTCCTGTGGGCCGGGGTATTTTTTGCCGGCGATCTGCTGTTGTGGCACTGGTCGCTGCTCTTGACCTCGATTGCCGCGGCGACGCTGGAAGCCAACTGCGCGCCGATTCTGGTGACGCTGTTTGCGTGGCTGCTGTGGCGCGAGCGGCCGACGCCCGCCTTCCTGCTGGCCACCGCGCTCGCCTTCGGCGGCATGCTGCTGATCCTGGCGCCCAAGCTCGGCTCCGGCGGGCACGCGCTGCTTGGCGATGCCCTCGGTCTCGGCACCGCCTGCTTCTATGCGGGCTACCTCATGGTGGTGGCGCGGCTGCGCACGCGCTACGGCACCGGCATCGTGATGCTCACCAGCACGGTGGTATTCACGGTGATCCTGCTGCCGATCGCCCTGACGCAGAAGTTGCTGCCCGTGACGGCGCACGGCTGGTGGCTGCTCATTGGCTGCGCCCTTACGGCGCAGGTGCTCGGCCAGGGCCTCATCGCCTACGCGTTCGCGCACCTGCCTGCCGCCTTCGGGGCCGTGGCGCTGTACGCGCAGGTCATCGCGGCGGCCGGCTACGCCTGGCTGCTCTTGGGCGAGCGCGTGGCGCCGGTGCAGATTCTCGGAGCCGTGGTCGTGTTGGTGGCGATCGCCTTCGCGCGTACCACGCGGCGTGCGCCGGCCGCACCGCCGGCCGATCCGGCTACCGCTTAGGCGCGCACTGCCCGTCGAGCCAGTCGAGGGCACCGGCCCAGAGGCTCGTGCGGTGACGTTCGGCGAAAAATCCATGATGCGCGAGGTGCCGCGCGCCGACCTCCTCCGGCCGCGTCCAGCGCCGCTCGATACGCGCCGAGCGGTACGCTGCGAGCAATGCCTCGACCGCCGCAGGGGTGGCGATCGGGTCGTCCGTGAACCCCCACACCAGCAGCGGGCCGCGCACCTGCGCGAAGCGGCTGTCGGCAAACTCCGCATCGAGCTGCGGCCCGAAGCCACCCGGGTCGAGGCACCACTTGCGCCACTGCAGGAACACCCCGGGAGGCAGGGGGGCGCCGCGCCACAGCAGCCCGCGGGGCACGCAGCCGCGGCGCGCCAGCATCCAGGGTCCGTAGAGCTTCCAGAAGGCGAGCGCCACGAGGCGAAACGGCAGGCGCTGGCGACGCCAGTAGCCGGTGGAAGTGGCGATCATCACGTGCGCGCGCGCGGCATCGGCGTTCGGCATCGCGCCGATCAGCTGTCCGCCCACGCTGTGGCCCAGCGTGAACGCGGGCAGTGCCGGATAGCGCGCCGCAAGCCAGCCGAGCGCCGCCGGCATGTCCAGGCGACCCCAGTCGCTCATGCGGGCGCGCTCCTGTGCCGGCGGCCCGCCCGCGGACGCGCCCATGCCGCGATAGTCGTAGACCAGCGTGTGGTAAGCGCGCTGCGCGCAGTAGGTGGCGAACTTCAGGTAGAACTCGCGCAGGTAGCCGGTCGCGTTGTTGATCACGAGCACGCCGCGCGGTGCGTGCGCGACCAGCAGCAGACCGGCCAGCGTGCGCCCGTCGCGCGTGCCGAACGCGACCGCAGCGGGCGCCGGTCCCGCGGGCGTCACGGTCCGTGCTCGCGCAGCAGCCCGCACAGCGCAGCGATCGCCGCGCGCCGCGCGCTGCTCTTGCGCCACAGCGCGCCGATATGGCGCAGCGGTGCAGGCCTGGCGAACGGCCGCAGCGCAACGCCGCCTGCGTTGCGGTAGGCGCCACGACCGGCGAGTTCGGGCAGCAGCGTGATGCCGGCGCCGGTGGCGACCATCTGGCGCAGCGTCTCCAGGCTCGTGGCGCGAAAATCCTGCTGGTCCGCGACGCCGGCCCGGCTGCACACCTCGAGTGCCTGATCGCGCAGGCAATGGCCTTCCTCGAGCAGCAACAGTTTCTCGCCCTGGAGGTCCGCGACGCGCACCCGCTCGCGCGCGGCGAGCCGATGGTGTTCGGGCAGCGCCACCAGGAAGGCCTCGCGGTACAGCTCGCACGACTCGAGGCCGTCCGCCGCGACCGGCAGTGCGAGGATGCCGACGTCGATCTCGCCCGCGTGCAGCTTGGCGAGCAGCGCCGCGGTCTGATACTCGTACAGGCGCAGCTCCAGGCGCGGCAGTCCCTTGCGCAGGGCGGGCGCTACGCGCGGCAGCAGGTAAGGTCCGATGCTCGGCAGCAGCGCCACCCGCAGCCGTCCGCCGAGCGGATCGCGCTGGTTGCGCGCCAGCGTGATCAGCTCGTCGCTCGCCTCGAGGATCCGGCGCGCACGCGCGACAATGGCCACGCCCGCCTCGGTCAGGCAGACATTGTTGGGCGCCCGTTCGATCAGCTGCACGCCGAGGCCGTCCTCCAGCTTCTTCAGCTGTGCGGAGAGCGTCGGCTGGCTGACGAAACAGCGTGCCGCGGCGCGTCCGAAGTGCCGCTGGTCGGCCACCGCCACGAGATAACGCAGGTCCTTGAGCTTCACGTCCATGCGCCCAATATACGTCATCTATCGAATTCATAAAATCAATCGATTGGAGCAATTGAGTGACCGGCGGCATCATGACCGCCGTAGCCACTGAGGAGTCGTATCCCATGACAGGCGTAGGCCGTAAGTTCCCCGAGTTCTCCCTGACAGGCGTGGTCAGCAGCGACCCGCAGCAGGCGTTCCAGCCGATCACCCACCGGAGCTTTCCCGGCAAGTGGAAGGTCGTGTTCTTCTGGCCCAAGGACTTCACCTTTGTATGCCCCACCGAGATCGCCGCCTTCGGCAAGCTCGAGCCGGAGTTTCAGGCGCGCGACGCGCAGCTGCTCGGCGCGAGCACCGACAACGAGTACGTGCATCTGGCGTGGCGGCGCGCGAAGGATGAGCTGCGCAACCTGCCGTTCCCGATGCTCTCGGACCTCAAGCGCGAGCTGGCCGGCGCGCTCGGCATCCTCGATCCGGACGCCGGCGTGGCGCAGCGCGCCACCTTCATCGTCGATCCGCAGGACGTGATCCGCTTCGTGTACGTGACCGACCTCAATGTCGGCCGCAGCCCAGAGGAAGTGCTGCGGGTGCTCGATGCACTGCAGACCGATGAGCTGTGTCCGTGCAACTGGCAGAAGGGCGAAGAAACCCTGGAGGCGGCTTGAAGATGAACACCCTGGAAAGCATTCGCGAGGCATTGCCCGGGTATGCGCGCGATCTGGCGCTCAACCTCGGCTCGGTGCTCACGGCCGCCGGCGCCCCCGGACTGAGTGAGCGGCAGATCTGGGGCGTGGCGCTGGCCGCGGCGGCCGCCTCCGGCAATGCGGCCTATACGCGCAGCCTGCAGGCGCTCGCCACGCGGCACCTGGATGCCGCGCACGTCAGCGCCGCACATGCCGCATCAGCCGTCATGGCCATGAACAACGTCTATTACCGCTTCCTGCACCTGGTGCAGGACGAGGAGTACGCGAAACTTCCGGCGCGCCTGCGCATGAACGTGATCGGCAGCCCGGGCATCGCGAAGGTGGACTTCGAGCTGCTGTCGCTGGCGGTGTCTGCCATTAACGGCTGCGGCACGTGCGTCGCCGCGCACGAGCGGCAGTTACGTGCCCACGGGCTCGGCCGCGAGAGCGTGCAGAGCGCGGTGCGCATCGCCGCGACGGTGCATGCGGTGGCACGGGTGCTCGCCAGCGTGAGTGGCGAGACGGCCGCGGAGCCGGCGACGCGCGCCGCCTGAAGCCCGCGGAGTTGCTGGCGCGCGCGGCACTTTTAGCCGAGCGCGTACAGCTGCCCGTCCCAGCTGCCGAAATAGACGCCGCAGTCGGCCGCCTGGCGCAGGAGGTCCTCTTTCTGGCGAGGTGCGCAGATGTAATTCATGATGGCGCCAGGAACGTCACGGGTAACAGGGCAGCAATGAGGGGATCGAGGGTGCTCCAGGTCCTGTGGAGGGGCGCGGCACTGGCGCTGTTGGCCGCCGCCGCCGCGGCGCGTACCGTGACCGATGACCTCGGGCGCGCGGTGCAGGTGCCGGCGGCACCGCTGCGGATTGTGAGCCTCGCGCCGGGTGCCACCGAGATGCTGTTCGCGGCCGGTGCCGGCGCCCAGGTGATCGCCACCGTGGAGTATTCCGATGAGCCGCCCGCGGCGCGGCGCGTGCCGCGCATCGGGGATGTGGCGGCGGTCGACATGGAGCGCCTGGTGGCGCTGCACCCGGACGTGGTGGTGCTGTGGGCGGGCGGCGGCAACCCCGCGCAGCGCGAGAAGATCGCCGCACTGCGCATCCCCATCTATGAGCAGCAGGTGGCGCGCCTGGCGGACATTCCGCCCGCCGTGCGGCGCCTGGGCACGCTGGCCGGAACCAGCGTCGCGGCGGAACGTGCGGCCGGGACCCTGGAGGCGCGCCTCGCCGCGCTCACGTACACCTACGGCGCGCGCGCCGGCACCCGCCCGAGCGTGCTGCTGCAGGTCTGGAACCGCCCCATCTACACCGTCGGCGGCAAGCACCTGATGAGCGATGCGCTTGCCATCTGCGGGGCGCGCAACGTGTTCGCGGACCTGCCGGAGGCCGGACCTGTTGTCGACATGGAGTCAATCATCGCGCGCGACCCGGACATCATCATCGCCGCCGCGCCCACGGGCGAGGGGAGCGCCTGGGTGGCCGACTGGATGCAGTTGAAGAGCCTGAGCGCGGTGCGCAGCAGGCGGGTGGTCGCCTTCGAAGATCAGGCCCTGAGCCGCCTGGGCCCGAGCGTGATCGGGGCAACGGAGAACCTGTGCCGGACGCTCGCCAGCGTCAGTCGCGGAAATTATTGAACTGCAGCGGCACGTCCAGCTTGGTCGTGCGAAGCAGCGCCATCGCCGCCTGCAGGTCATCGCGCTGCTTGCCGGTAACCCGCACCTTGTCGCCCTGCAGGCTCGCCTGCACCTTGAGCTTCGAGTCCTTCACGAGGCGCGTGATCTTCTT
This sequence comes from uncultured Pseudomonadota bacterium, assembly GCA_963806375.1. Classification (GTDB taxonomy): domain Bacteria; phylum Pseudomonadota; class Gammaproteobacteria; order Steroidobacterales; family Steroidobacteraceae; genus 13-2-20CM-66-19. Next base: position 1,239,440 of record CAWDXW010000003.1, on the reverse strand, counting down.
GCCCGTCTCCGCGTCGATCCCATGGCGCAGCAGCACCTCCTGAGTAGCCGTCGCGAGCGTGGTCTGCGGCTCCTTCACCTCCAGACACACCAGATCGACGCCGCGCTTGGAGAGGCGCAGCTTGAGGATCTCCTGCATCTGCTTGAGCTGAAAGTCCACCTGCGCGTGCAGCGTCACGAGGAAGTCCTTGAGCTCGAAGCGCGCGCCGCTGTCCTTGAAGTCAAAGCGCTGCGACAGTTCGCGGTTGGCCTGGTCGACCGCGTTGGCCACCTCATGGGCGTTCAGTTCGGAGACGGCGTCGAAGGAGGGCATGGGGCGTCAGCGCGGCTTTTTCTTCGGACGCGCCGCCAGCGCGCGGCGATGCTTGCGGGTGAGTTCCAGAAAGCGCGGCATGGGACCGGTGTCCTCGTACACCGGATCACCCTGCTCGTCGGTCGAGATGACCTTGGTGCCGGCCACGTACGGCATGGCGGCGGCCACTTCTGTCAACGCCGCCCCCAGCAGTTCCGTGATCAGTTGCTCCGCCGTGCGCCCCGGGAACATCTCGGCCAGCGCCGCCAGGCGCGCCGCATCATCCACCGGCAGGCGTACCGAGTAACTGCGGGCGGTGCGTGCGGCCGCCGCGCTCTCGCGCCAGCTGTCGAGGAGCTTCCTGAAGTTCACGTCGTGGCTCACCGGAGCATTCTAACTAAAGGCTGCACCAGTGGCGCGACGGCGTAGCGCCTCAGGCAACAGCCGAGTCGTTTGAAAGCGTGAATCCCGCGTGCACGGAACCGAAGGGAAACCCCGTTCTTGACGGGCCGCGTACGGCACGGTGATACTCTTAGGCAATGTCACAGCACCGCAGCAACCTGGCGCGTCTTTGGTGGTGGCGCACTTCATAACGGAGTGGGCTGACGGTTAGCTGTTTTCGACGAATCTAGGATCTGACGCATACCAGAACCCATCTCCGGATCGCCCCGGGATGGGTTTTTTGTTGTCCGCGTAAATCGGGAGTGAGGCTTGCAACCGCTATTCGACATCGCAGGGGACCTGGACACGCCGGTGTCGGCGTTCATGAAGCTCGGCACGTTCGCGCCGCGCTTCCTGCTCGAGAGTGTCGAGGGGGGCGAGCGCCTGGGGCGTTATTCGTTCATCGGCTTCGGCGACGGACTCGAGGTGCGCCTCGACGGGACGGGACTGCTGATCGGTGCCGAGCGCCGCGCGGTCCCGGGCAGCAGCGCAGAGCTGCTGGCGGGCCTGCGCACGGCGCTCGCCCTGGCCCCCAAGCCGGAACCGGACATCTCCGGGGTGCCGCTGGCGGGCGGTCTCGTCGGCTATGCCGCTTACGACGTGGTGCGCCATTTCGAGCGGCTACCCGCGCGCCGCGATCGCACGAGCGGCGTTCCGGCACTGCATTACGTGGCGCCGCGCTCGGTGCTGGTATTCGATCATCTGACCCGTGGCATCGCGCTGGTGCACGCGGGTCCGGAGGAGGAGCGGCGCGCGCTGCGTCGCGAGGTAGTGCGGGCGCTGCGTGGCGCGCTGCCGCATGCGCCGCGCGCCGGCCGTTATGCGCCGCCCGTTGCCGCCTTCCCGCGCGCGGACTATCTGGCCGGCGTCAGGCGCACCCAGGAGTACATCGCCGCAGGCGATATCTACCAACTGGTGCTTGCCAGTCGCTTCGCGGGGCGCCATGAACTCGATCCGTTTCAGGCCTATCGTGCGCTGCGGCTCATCAACCCCTCTCCTTATATGTACTACTGCGTACTCGGTGACGTCGCGGTGGTGGGCTCCTCGCCCGAGGCGCTGGTGAAGCTCAACGGGCGCGAGGCGCAGCTGCGACCGATCGCCGGTACCCGGCCGCGCAGTGCCGCTGCGGCCGTCGATGCGCAGCGCGAGGCCGACCTGCTGGCCGACCCCAAGGAGAACGCCGAGCACGTCATGCTCGTGGACCTGGCGCGCAACGACCTGGGGCGCGTCGCGCGCGCCGGTACGGTGCGGGTCGATCCCTACCGCTCCATCGAGCGCTACAGCCACGTCATGCACATGGTGAGCGGCGTGCGCGGCGAGCTTGCGCCCGGCAAGGATGCCTTCGACCTGTTTGCCGCGGCCTTCCCGGCTGGCACCCTGGTGGGTGCGCCCAAGGTGCGCGCCATGCAGATCATCGATGAGCTCGAGCCGGTGAGTCGCGGCTTGTACGGCGGCACGGTGGGCTATTTCGGCGGGCGTGGCGACATGGACCATGCCATCACCATACGCACGCTCGTCTTCAAGGGAGACGAATACAGCTACCAGGCCGGCGCCGGCATCGTGGCCGACAGCGTGCCGCAGACCGAACACGAGGAAGTGCTGGCGAAGAGCGGCGCGATGGCACGCGCGCTCGAGCTGGCACAGGAGGGGCTGTGAAGCCGCGCTTGCTGCTGATCGACAATTACGACTCCTTCACCTACAACCTGGTGCAGGGGTTCCTGGTACTGGGGGCGGAGGTGAGCGTCTACCGCAACGACGCGCTGAGCACCGCGGCGGCGCTCGCGCTCGCGCCCACGCACCTGTGCATCTCACCCGGGCCGGGCACGCCTTACGACGCGGGCGTCTCCATGGACATGATTCGCGCGTTCGCCGGGCGCATCCCGGTGCTCGGGGTGTGTCTGGGGCACCAGTCGATCGTCGAGGTGTTCGGCGGCAAGGTGGTGCGCGCCGGACGGCTGATGCACGGCAAGACCTCTCACGTTGAGCACGACGGGCGCACGCTGTTCGCGGGGCTCCCGCAGCCGTGCGAGGTCGGCCGTTACCACTCGCTCATCGCGGCCCCCGCGAGCATGCCGCCGCAGCTCGAGGTGAGTGCGCGCACCGCGGAAGGGGAGATCATGGGGGTACGTCATCGCGAGCTCCTGGTCGAGGGGGTGCAGTTCCATCCGGAAAGCATCCTCACGCCCGATGGACCGCGCCTGATGAGCAATTTCCTTGGCCTGTCCGCCGGCGAGCGCGCCGGTCCGGGCCGTGCCGGAGCGGGCCGTGTCGCGTCCGCGTGAAATTCTGCTGCAACTGCTCGAACGCAGTGACCTGAGCCAGTCGCAGGCCGAGGAGCTGCTCACGCAGCTGACCGATCCGCACCTGCCCGCGGCGCTCGCCGGTGCGCTGCTGGCGGCGCTGTCAGCCAAAGGCGTGGTCGTGGCGGAAGTGCGCGGCTTCGCGCAGGCGATGCGCCGCCTCGCGCGCCGCCCCAATCTGCCGCCCGACCTGCGCGCCATCGACATCGTCGGCACGGGTGGGGATGGCTCCGGGAGCCTGAATATCTCCACCGGGACCGCGCTGCTCAGCGCAGCCTGCGGGCTGCCGGTCATCAAGCATGGTAACCGCTCGGTTTCGAGCCGCTGCGGCAGTGCCGACGTGCTCGAGGCGCTGGGGCTTGCCGTGCCGCTGGATGCGCAGGCTGCCGCGGACTGCTTCGCCGCCACTGGCTTCACCTTCCTGTTCGCGCCCCACTACCATCCCGCGACCCAGGCGATCGGCCCGGTGCGCGCCGCGCTCGGGGTGCGCACGGTGTTCAATATCCTGGGGCCGCTCGTGAATCCGGCGCAGCCGCCGCTGCATCTGGTGGGCGCCTATAGTCTCGAAGTGGCGCGCCTGATCGCTGAAACCTTGCAGGGCCTGCCGCTTGAGCGCGCGTTCGTCATCCACGGTGCCGGCGGCTGGGACGAGCCCACGCCGCTCGGCCCGTTCACGCTGTTTGACGTGCGTCCGGAGCGCATCGTGCGCAGCGTGCGCAGCCCGGCGGACTACGGACTCAGCGTGTGCCGCGCGGCTGAGCTGGCCGGCGGCGATGCCCGCCACAATGCACAGGCCCTGGTGGCGGTGCTGGAGGGAGTCGAGCGCGGCGCGCATCGCGACTGCCTGCTGCTCGGGGCAGCGCTGGCGCTGGAAGTCGCCGGCGAGGTCCGCGAGCCCCGCGCGGGCATCGAACGCGCCGCGGCCGCCATCGACAGTGGCGCGGCGGCCGCGCACGGCTTGCGGCGCTGCGCGCACAGAGGGTGTCGTGAGCGGCGGATTCCTGGAGGACATGGCGCAGGCCAGTCGCGCACGGGTACGCGCGGCGCAGGCGCTGCGCAGTGTCGCGGTGCTCGAGCGTGCCGTGCAGACCGCGCCACCGGCGCCGCGACTGCGGCTGGACCCCGCAGGCTTTGATCTCATCGCCGAACTCAAACTGCGCTCGCCCGCGCAGGGGGCGCTGCGCGGCCCGGACGAGGACGTACCCGGGCGGGTCGGCGCCTATGCCCGGGCCGGGGCGGCCGCAGTCTCGGTGCTCACCGAGCCGCAGCGCTTCGACGGCTCGCTCGAGCACCTGCGCAGCGCCGCCCGTGCACTCGCCCCGGCGGGCATACCGGCGATGCGCAAGGATTTCCTGGTCGATCCCTACCAGGTGCTCGAGGCGCGCGCGGCCGGCGCGGGCGGCGTGCTGGTCATCCTGCGCATGCTGCCGCGCGCGGCGAGCGAGGCGCTCATCGAGTGCGCCCGCGCCTGCAACCTGTTCGTGCTGCTCGAGGCCTTCGACGCCGCCGACATCGCGCTCATGCACGAGCTCGTGGCGCGCTTCACCCCCGGCGTGCAGCTGCTGGCCGGGCTCAACTGCCGGGACCTCGGTACGCTGCAGGTCGTGCCCGGACGGCTCGCGCAGCTCGCGCCGCTCCTGCCGCGGACGGTCCCGCGCGTCGCCGAGAGCGGCGTGGCGAGGCCCGCCGATGCGCGCGCCGTGGCGGCGGCCGGCTACCAGCTGGCGCTCGTGGGCAGCGCGCTCATGCAGGACGAGGACCCGGGGCGGCTCGTCACGGAGCTGCTCGCGGCGGCCCGCACGACTGCCGCGGTGGGCTAGATGTGGATCAAGATCTGCGGGCTCACGAGCGCGGAGGCGGTGGCGGTGGCGCTGGAGCAGGCGGTCGATGCGCTCGGGTTCGTGTTCGCAGAGTCGGTGCGCCGCGTGACGCCCGCACAGGCCGCACAGCTGCAGCCGGTGCGCGCGCGGCCGCGCGCCGTGCGTCGCGGTCATGCGCCAGCCGAGCCAGGGGCTGCTGGACGAGGTGCTGGCGGTGTTCCGCCCGGACGTGCTCCAGAGTGATGCGGCAGACCTTGCCACGCTGCGCCTGCCGCAGACACTCGCGCTGCTGCCGGTGCTGCGCGCTGCGCCGGCGGCGTCCGTGCCGCTGCCGCCGCGGCTGCTGTTCGAGGGCGCCCGCAGCGGCAGTGGCCGCACCGCGGACTGGGGCGCGGCCCACGCGCTCGCGCAGCGCACCCAGCTGGTGCTCGCCGGCGGCCTGAACTGCGGCAACGTGGGCGAAGCCATCGCCGCGGTGCGCCCGTTCGGCGTCGACGTCTCGAGCGGCGTGGAGGAGCGCCCCGGGGTGAAGAGCCCGGCGGCGATCGGCGATTTTGTACTGGCGGTGCGCGCGGCAGCGCGCGCCATGGGAACGGCAGGGGACTCACTATGAATGCACAGGCAGCTTCGGTGGATGCCAGGCGGCTGCTGGCCGAACTGATCGCCGGCAAGTTTCCGGATGCGCGCGGTCGCTTCGGGCCCTTCGGCGGACGCTACGTACCGGAGACCCTGATCCCGGCGCTCGAACGCCTCACGCGCGGGGTGCACGAGCATCTGCACGCGAGTGCGTTTCAGGCCGAGCTCGTGGGGCAGCTGCGCAGCTGGGTGGGCCGCCCCACGGCGCTCACCTTCGCCGCACGGCTGTCGGCGCGCTGGGGCGCTAACGTGTGGCTCAAGCGCGAGGATCTGGCGCATACCGGGGCGCACAAGATCAACAACGCCATCGGCCAGGCACTGCTCGCACGGCGCCTCGGCGCGCGGCGCATCGTCGCGGAGACCGGCGCCGGGCAGCACGGAGTGGCGAGCGCGGCCGCCTGCGCGCGCCTCGGGCTGCCGTGCACGGTCTACATGGGTGAGATCGACATGCAGCGCCAGGCGCCGAACGTCGGGCGCATGCGTCTGCTCGGCGCGCAGGTCGTGGCGGTCACCTCCGGCGATCGCACTCTGCGCGCCGCGATCGATGAGGCGATGCGCGACTGGGTCGCAGATCCGACCCACACTTACTACCTACTCGGCTCGGTGGTCGGGCCCGCACCCCTATCCGTACCTGGTGCGCGAGCTGCAGGCGGTCATCGGGCGCGAGGCGCGCGCGCAGATGCTCGAGGCCACCGGCGCGCTTCCGGATGCGCTCATCGCCTGCGTCGGCGGGGGCTCGAACTCCATGGGGGCCTTCCACGCCTTCGTCCCGGATGCGGCGGTGGAGATCATCGGCGTGGAGGCGGGTGGCCGCGGCGCGCAGCTCGGCGAGAACGCCGCCACCATCGCCCACGGGCGTCCCGGGGTGCTGCACGGCACCTATTCGCATGCTGCTGCAGGACGCCGACGGCCAGATCCAGGAGACGCACTCGGTGTCCGCCGGACTCGACTACCCGAGCGTCGGACCCGAGCACGCGCTGCTGGCCGCGATCGGCCGGGTGCGCTACAGCACCGCGAGCGATGCGGACGCGCTCGCCGCGGTGCGTGCCCTGGGCGAATGCGAGGGCATCCTGCCGGCACTCGAGAGCGCCCATGCGCTCGCCGGCGCCGAGCGCTGGGCGCACGAGCACACCCGGGGCGCACCATCCTCGTGTGCCTGTCCGGGCGCGGCGACAAGGACATGCTGACGCTGCAGCAGACGCTGCTGCAGGAGCGGGGCGCCGTGAGGCCGCGCGAGCGCATCAGCGAGGCCATCCGCGCCGCCGCCGCCCGCGGCGAGCCGGCGCTCATCGCCTATCTCACCGCCGGCTTTCCCGGCGCGCGCGCAGTTCCGCGAGCACGTGCGCGCGCATCGCCGCGGCGGCGGACGTGGTGGAGGTCGGCGTGCCGTTCACCGATCCGATGGCCGACGGGGTCACCATCCAGCGCGCGAGCCTGGCGGCGCTGGCACAGGGGGTGAGCCTCGCCTGGATCCTCGCCGAGCTTGAGGCGCTCGGCGAGGTGCGCGCGCCGCTCCTGCTGATGAGCTACCTGAACCCGCTGCTCGCCTTCGGCGCCCACGCTCGCCGCGCGCGCGCGCCGCGCGGGCGTCGCCGGCTTCATCGTGCCGGATCTGCCGCTCGATGAGAGCAGCGAGCTGCGCGCGGCGCTGGAGACGCGAGGGCCTGGCGCTGGTGCAGATGGTTACCCCGGTCACCGAGCCGGAGCGCCTGAAGCAGGCTGTGCGCCGGCAGCCAGGGATTCGTGTACGCGGTAACCATGACCGGCACCACCGGCAAGAATGTGGCGGTGCCCGAGCGATGTCGTGCATTACCTCGACGTCGTGCGCGGCGCCTGCGCGCGCTGCCGGTGTGCGCCGGCTTCGGCATCCGCAGCCGCGAGCAGGTCGCAGCGGTCTGCGCGGCCATGTCGACGGCGTGGTGGTCGGCTCGGCGCTGGTAGAGCTGCTCGAGCAGGGCGCCGAGGATCCGCGGCCGTGGCTGCGCACGCTGCGTCCGGCGTTGTAAGGGACATTCAGTCCGGCGCCCGGGGGCGCCCTTGCGGCGGCAAGCGAACTTTAACCAGAAGCGCTCGGAGCGACCGGCCGCGGCGGTGCAGGGCTCTCGCGTGCCCACGGTGTGCGCGCAGATTCTGATACCGCCACGGCAACCTCACGGCCGCCGGCCGGCGCGTGACCGTGCGGTTCACGAGCCTCGGGCAGCCCTGGGCGGGCGGTGACTCGACAGCGTGGCCGGTGAGCGCCATGCTGGGCTCGAGCATGCAGACCCTGAGGATCCTGCCGCGCTTCTGCGGGCCGCCGACCTCCGCCAACGGCGGCTACTTCGCCGGTCTCGTGGCGACGCTCGCCGAGCGCACGCTCATGGTGCGGCTGCGCCAGCCGCCGCCGCTGGATACCGCGCTCACGGTGAGCGCATCCGCGGGCGGCGCGCTGCAGGTGCTGCAGGCACAGAGCTCATCGGCGAAGCCGAGCCCGCGGTGCTCGAGCTCGATCCCCCGCGTCGCGCCGCATTACCTGGAGGCGGTGGAGGCCTCACGCCATTACGCCGGCTTCCGCTAGCACCGCTTCCCGACCTGCTTCGTGTGCGGCACGCAGCGCGTGCGCGGTGACGGCATGCGCATCTTCGCCGGCCCGATCCCGGAGCTCGGCGCTGGTGGCGGCGCCCTGGGTCCCGGATCCCTCGCTCGACCGCGGCGACGGCAAGGTGCGCGCGCGAGTTCATGTCCGCAGCGCTCGACTGCCCGGGCTACTACGCGGTGCGCCGCCGGATGACCGCATGATGCTGCTCGGCGGAGTTCACCGCGCACGTCGACCGCCTGGTGCACGTCGGGGAAGCCTGCACGGTCATCGGCTGGCAGCTCGGCGTCCGAGGGCCGCAAACACGAGGCGGGCACGGCGCTCTATGACGGCAAGGGCGAGCTGTGCGGTCGGGCGCGGGCGCTGTGGATCGAGCCCAAGAGCCGCCAGCCTGAGCAGACGACCGGTCGGTCGCGGCCTCACGCGGCATCTGCGCGTGGCGCGGCTGAGGCTGACGCCGCCGGGCCCTCACGGCGAGCGCCGTGGGCGATCGCCGCCCTAGGCCCGCACCAGACGCATCATGCCTCTCCGGGTAGCGCGCGCCGGCACTCACCCCGAGCGGGAACACCGCCTTGATGGCCGCGAGGTCCACGCTGCGTGAAGCGCACCTCGAGCGCGCCAAGATTCTCCTCGAGGTTGCGCACGCGGCGGGTGCCAGGGATCGGTACGATGTGCTCGCCCTGCGCCAGCACCCAGGCGAGCGCCAGCTGGGCAGGCGTGCAGCCCTTGGCGGGGCGAGAGTCTTCACCTTCTCGACCAGCGCGAGGTTGCGTCGCGAAGTTCTCGCCCTGGAAGCGCGGGCTCAGGCGCCGGTAGTCATCGGCGGCGAAGTCCTCGGGGTTCTTGAGCGCCCCGGTGAGAAAGCCGCGCCCGAGCGGGCTGTAGGGCACGAAGCCCACGCCGAGCTTCTCGCACATCGTCGAGCACGCCCGTCCTCCGGGTCGCGCGTCCACAGCGAGTACTCGCTCTGCAGCGCCGTGATCGGGTGCACGCGGTGCGCGCGCTCGAGCGTCTGCGGCGACACCTCCGAGAGCCCGAGGTAGCGCACCTTGCCCGCCTTCACCAGCTGCGCCATCGCGCCGACGGTTTCCTCGATGGGCACCTTCGGATCCACGCGGTGCAGGTAGTACAGGTCGATCTGCTCGACGCCGAGGCGCTTCAGGCTCGCCTCGCAGGCGCTCGCGCACGCGCTCGGGGCGCGCGTCGATGACGCGCGCATTGGCGTTGTCCGGCTCGCGCACGAAGCCGAACTTGGTGGCGAGAAACGCGTCCCGGCGCCGGCCCGCGCAGCGCGCGGCCGACCAGCTCCTCGTTGGTGTACGGCCCGTACATGTCGGCGGTGTCGAGGAAGTTGACGCCCGCATCGAGCGCGTGCGTGAGGGTCGCGAGCGACTCGCGCATCGTCATGCGCGCCGTAGAACTCGCTCATGCCCATGCAGCCGAGGCCGAGCGCCGAGACCGGTGGGGCCGCCGCGGCCCAGGGTACGCATCTGCATGGAGATTACTCCGCAAGGTGAGGAGCGCGGATTGTGCGCCCGTTCCGGCGCGCGCATCGAATACGCAATTCGGGAGAGGGGCGCGGGCGGACCGCTAGGCCGGCGTCACCGGCCCCATGTGCGCGCGGCGCCAGCCGCCGAAGCGGTAATACAGAAACGCGAGCAGCGCGGAGAGCACCGAGGAGATCGGGAAGCTCCACCACACGGCATCCGCCTGATAGCGATCGAGGAAGAACTCCGCGAGCGGGAAGCGCACCACCAGCAGCGAGATGGTGAGCACGACCAGCGGCGCGATGACGGCGCCGGTGGCGCGCACCACGCCAAAGAGCGCCACCGAGATACCGAAGAAGATGAACGAGGCGGTGACGATGCGGTTCAGGTGCGAGGCGATGGCGAGCGCCTGCGAGCCCGGCCGGCAGGAACAGCCCGAAGATGCGCGTGTCGAGCAGCTCGATGACGAGCACGATCGAGCCGGTCAGGAGCACGCTGTAGAGCACGCCCACGCCGGCGATGCGCGTCACGCGGTCCCACTTGCCGGCGCCGACGTTCTGGGCGCTCATGGCCGAGATGCCCATGCCGACGGCAAATGCCGGCATCTGGATGTAGTTCCAGATCTGCATCGCCGCGCCGAAGGCAGCGGTGGCGTCGACGCCGAAGCGGTTGACCAGCGTGATCATGAGCACGGCGCTCAGCGAGACGACCAGCATCTGTGCGCTCATCGGAATGCCCTTCTTCACCAGGATCCGCGACGATCGACCAGTCGATGCGCAGGTACGCGAGCTCGTCCTGGCGCAGGCACAGCACGGTTGCTGGCGCCGGTAGAGGTGGCGGATGAGGGCGGTGAGGCTCACCGCCTGGGCGACGAAGGTGGCGAGCGCGGAGCCTGCGATTCCCAGGCGCGGCACCGGGCCGTAGCCGAAGATGAACACCGGATTCAGCGCGATGTCGATCCCCACCGACAGCAGCATGAAATAGAACGGCGTCTTCGAGTCGCCCGCGCCGCGCAGCACCGCCATGACGAAGGCGTACAGGTACAGGAACGGCAGCGCGAGGAAGATCACGCGCATGTAGGCCACCGCGAGCTCGAGTGAGTCCGGCGGGGTGCTCATGGCCGCCAGCAGCGGACGGCAGCAGAGCAGGCCGGTGACCGCCATGGTCACCGAGATGCCGGCGAAGAACGTGGCGCTGGTACCCACGACGCGCTTCGCCTCGCGCAGGTCATTGGCGCCGATTTTCTGGCCGATGAGGATCGTCGCGGCAAGCGCCACGCCGAAGGCGGCGCCGATCAGGAGAAACATCACCGTGTTGGCGTTGGAGGTCGCCGTGAGCGCCGCCTCCCCGAGATAGCGTCCGACCCAGATGGAGTTCACCGAACCGTTCAGCGACTGCAGGATGTTGGCGAACAGGATCGGCAGGGAGAACTTGAACAGCACCAGCGGGATCGACCCGTGCGTGAGGGAGCGCGCCACTTACTTCAGCGCCACAGCGCGTAGCAGAGATTCACGGCTCCGGCGCCGAGCAACGCCCAGGCGGGCCAGCCGGCCCCGCGCGTGAGCACCAAGGCGGCGCACCCGGCGAGCAGCAGTGCGCCGAGCGCGAGTGCCCGCTGGCGCGCTGCGCGCGTCACGCATGTCCGCGCGCAGCGCGTCGCAGCTCCTGCGCACCCGGTGAGGCGAGCGGCACGACCGGCGCGCGCAGCAGCCGCTGCAGTGCCGCGGGCAGCTCACGCAGGCCGCCCAGCAGCTGCGGGGCCTGCGCTGCGCAGCGAGCGCAGGAAGGCCCGCACGCCGCTGCGCTCGCGCATCCACTCGCGCAGGATCGGCGTGGCGGTGCTCCACACGTCGAGGTCCGGGTACAGGTCGCGCCCCAGGCCCTCGACGTTGAGCAGTGTCTTCTGCAGCAGCAGCAGCTGCGGCTGGATCTGCATGTTGAAGCGCCGCGAGATCTCGAACAGCCGCAGCAGGATGCGCCCGAAGGAGATGTCCTTGAGCGGGCGGTCGAAGATCGGCTCGCACACGGTGCGCACCGCGGACTCCATCTCGTCGAGGCGCGGTACCGGGGGGCACCCAGCCGGACTCCAGGTGCAGCTGCGCCACGCGGCGGTAGTCGCGGTCGAACACCGCGAGGAAGTTCTCCGCCAGGTAGTGCTGGTCGCGCGGATCGAGCGTGCCGACGATGCCGAAGTCCACCGCGGCGTAGCGCGGCCGCTGCGGGATCGTCGATGAGCACGAAGATGTTGCCCGGGATGCATGTCGGCGTGGAAGAAGTTGTGGCGGAACACCTGGGTGAAGAAGATGCGCACGCCGTTCTCGGCGAGCGCGCGCGATGTTGGTGCCCGCGCGCCTTCAGGCTCGCCAGGTCGCTGATCGGCACGCCGTGGATGCGCTCCATCACCATGACTTCGGTGCGGCAGTAGTCCCAGTAGACCTCCGGCACGTACAGCAGCTCGGAGCCGGCGAAGTTGCGCTTCAGCTGCGAGGCGTTGGCCGCCTCGCGCATCAGGTCGAGCTCATCGAGGATGGTCTTCTGGTACTCGTCGACGAGCTCGCGCGGCCGCAGGCGCCGCCCCTCCGGCCAGTAGCGCTGCGCGAGCTCGGCGAGCGCGTGCAGCACCTCCAGGTCGCGCTCGATCACCCCGCGCATGCCGGGACGCAGCACCTTGACCACGACCTCCTCGCCGGCCGTGCAGGCGCGCCGCGTGCACCTGGGCGATCGAGGCGGCCGCGAGCGGGGCCTCCTCGAACTGCGGCGAACATCTCCGTGACGCTGCGGCCGTAGGCCTGCTCGATCAGCGCGCGCGCCTCGCTGCCCGGGGAAGGGCGGCACGCGGTCCTGCAGCTTCGCGAGCTCATCGGCGATGTCGGGCGGCAGCAGATCACGGCGCGTCGACACCGCCTGGCCGAACTTCACGAAGATCGGCCCGAGCTCCTCGAGCGCGAGCCGCAGCCGCTCGCCGCGGCTGGCGCCGCGGCGCCGCGCGAACCAGATGCCGGGGGACAGGAAGAACACGAAGCGCAGCGGCCGGTACAGGTGCGTGGCGCGCACGTAGTCGTCGAGGCCGTGCCGCAGCAGCACGCGCTGGATCTCCAGCAGCCGCAGCAGCACCCGCAGCTTCACGGCAGCGCCGCGCCGCCGTGCGAGCAGCTCCAGGCGCGCCTGCAGCCGATCGAGGTCCTCGCGCACCGCGTCCACGCCGCGCAGGAACTGCTCGCCCTCGGCGCGCGGCACCAGGTCGGCCGCGCTCGTGGCCCGAGGTACTCGGCCGGTTCGCCGACGCCGGTCTGCAGCGGCGCGGCGGCTCCGAGGTCGAGGCCGCGCGCGCGCGAGGCGCGCGAGCCGGTGCGCCGGCACGTCGCCGATGACGCAGCGACAGCTCCTCCTCCGGATCCGGCCGCAGGAGCGTGCAGCAGCTCCCGGAACGCTGCGCGAGCTCGGTATCCCCGCCCAGCGCTGACCGCGCCGCGCTGCAGCAGCCGCCTGCGGGGAATCCGCCGAGCAGGCCCAGGAGCGCCGAGCGGGCCGCCGCTTAGGCTGGCGTCCGCGGCCGGCGCATCGCTCACGGCGCAGCTCGAGGGTGGCGCCGTTCGAGCTCAGGCGCAGCCGTGCCGAGGTCGCGCACCTCGATGCGCGAGGCTGCGCCCGGCGAGCTGCGCGCACAGCTCCCGCGCGCGCGGCGAGCGCGGCAGGCCGCGGTTGAGGAGCTTCTCGAGCGTCGTCGTCAGCATGCGGGAGCGCTCAGTAGCGGTAGCCGCGGTGCACGGCGACGATGCCCCCGCTCAGGTTGTGGTAGCGGCAGCCCTCGAGACCCGCCGCCTGCATCATCTCCAGCAGCGTCTCCTGGTCCGGGTGCATGCGGATCGATTCGGCGAGGTAGCGGTAGCTCGCCTCGTCGCCCGCCACGAGCCGGCCGATGAGCGGCAGCACGCGGAACGAGTAGGCATCGTAGAGGGGCTTCAGCCCCGGGGCGCCGCGGGTGCGAGAACTCGAGCACCAGCAGCTGGCCGCCGGGCTTGAGCGCGCGGCGCATCGCGGCGAGCGCCGCGGCCTTGTCGGTCACGTTGCGCAGTCCGAAGCCGATGGTGATGCAGTCGAAGCTGCCGTCGGGGAAGGGCAGCCGCTCGGCGTTCGCCTGCACGTAGCGCGACGTTCGTCGTGCATGCCCGCGTCGATCAGCCGGTCGCGGCCGCGCGCGAGCATGGCGGCGTTGATGTCGGTGAGCACCACGAGGCCCGCGCTCGCCCACCTGGCGCGCGAGCCCCGCGGCCAGATCCCCGGTGCCGCCGGCCACGTCCAGCGCCCGCTGCCCCGGGCGCAGGTTCGCCAGTGCCAGCGTGAAGCGCTTCCACAGGCGGTGGGCGCCGGCGGACATCAGGTCGTTCATCAGGTCGTAGTTGGCCGCCACGGAATCGAATACGCCGCGCACGCGGCGCGCCTTGTCCGCGGGCGGCACGCGCTGAAAGCCGAAGTCAGTGGAGCGGTCGTCGGGCATGTGGACAGTGCGCAGGTGGGTCTGCGGAGACATTCTACTCATCGCGCCCGCCGGAGCGGGCCTCGGGGCGGCCCGCGAGCGGTTGCATTTCCGTGCGGCGCGGCGCGCAGAATCGCCGCCGTTAAGGGGGTCTTGTAACGAGTCGGGCCGGGCAGCGATGTCCGGCCCGCTTCATTTGGGGGCGCGCGCGCGGCGCGCCGCCAGCGCCGCGCTGCTCGCCGCGCTCCAGGTAGCGCGCCCACTTCTCGCGCTGCTCGCGGCCGAGCTCGCCAGGTACTTCCAGGTGTAGAGCCCGGTGTCGTGGCCGTCGTCGAACACCAGCTTGACGGCGTACTGCCCGACCGGCTCGACCGCCGCGATGCCGACGTTCTCCTTGCCGAGCACCAGCACTTCCTGCCCCGGACCGTGACCCTTGACCTCCGCGGAGGGGGAGTGCACGCGCAGGTACTCAAACGGCAGCTCGAAGCGGCTGCCGTCGCTGAAGCTCACCTCGAGCAGGCGCGAGGTGCGGCGCAGCGCGGATTTCGGTGGGGATCGGCTTCGCTCATGGCGGCCGGCAGTATAGGCGCGCGGCCCTGGACGGGTCCGATTGCTGCAGTGCAATATTACCAGGCGGGACGCGGGCTTGGCGCGCAGCGGCCTCGGCCGACGATGAAATTCACCCGCGCGCCTCTATACTCACGGTCCGTTTTACCTCCCGAGGGCTTCAGGGCGCTTTAGCGCCCGAGCAGTGAATGGAACCCACCGATACCTCCCATCCCGATTACTACCATCGAGTTGTGGATTGCCAGTGGGCCTGTCCGGCCCACACCGATGTCCCGGAATACATCCGACTGATCGCCCAGGGCCGCTTCACCGATGCCTACATGGTGAACCGGAGTCCAACGTGTTCCCCGGCATCCTCGGGCGCGTGTGCGACCGCCCCTGCGAGCCGGCCTGCCGGCGCGGCCGCATCGAGCAGAAGCCGGTGGCCATCTGCCGCCTGAAGCGCGTCGCGGCCGACCACCGCGATGACGTCAGCGGACGGCTGCCGAAGATCCCGAAGGTGAAGAACGGCAAGCGCGTCGCGCTGATCGGCGCCGGCTGCGCCTCCCTCACCGTCGCCAACGATCTGATGCCGCTGGGCTACGAGGTGACGATCTTCGAGCAGTACGGCGAGCCCGGCGGCCTGATGCGCACCAACATTCCCTCCTTCCGCCTGCCGCACACGGTGCTGAACGAGGAGATCGCCATGATCACCGGAATGGGCGTGGACCTGCGCCTCAACACCCCGGTGAAGAGCATGCGCGCGCTGCTCGGCAAGGGCGGATTCGATGCCGTGTTCGTCGGCTCCGGCGCCCCCAAGGGCAAGGAGCTGAACCTGCCCGGGCGCGAGGCGGGCGCGCCAACGTCCACATCGGCATCGCCTGGCTCGAGTCGGTGGCCTTCGGCCACATCGAGACGATCGGCAAGCGGGTGCTCATCATCGGCGTCGGCAATACCGCCATGGACTGCTGCCGCACCAGCCTGCGGCTCGGCGCCACAGAGCGTGAAGGTCATGGCGCGCAAGCCGCGCGGCTTCTTCAAGGCCTCGGAGTGGGAACTCGAGGACGCTGAGGAGGAGAGCGTCCAGATCGTCGTCAACCGCTCGCCCAAGTCCTTCGTGATCGAGAACGGCCAGCTCGCCGGCATGCTGTTCGACCAGATGGAGTACGAGCTCGAAGCGCACGGCCGCATCACGCGCCGAGCGCGTCGTCGGGGAGGAGTTCCTGCCCGCCGACGACGTCATCCTCGCCATCGGCCAGGAGAACGCCTTCCCGTGGGTGGAGCGCGACCTCGGCATCGAGTTCGACAAGTGGGACGTGCCGCTGGTCGACAAGGTCACCTTCCAGTCCACGCGCGCGGGGGTGTTCTTCGGCGGCGACGCCGCCTTCGGGCCCGAAGAACATCATCTGGGCGGTCGAGCACGGCCACCAGGCCGCCATCTCCATCCACCGCCACTGCCAGGGCGAGGCCGGTCGGCGAGCGCCTGGCACCGGGCATGAGCCTCGCCAGCCGCAAGATGGGCATGCACGAGTGGAGCTACGCGAACGACTACACGCCGGTCGAGCGGCGCCTGATGCCGCACGTCTCGCTCAAGGAGCGCTTCAAGAAGCTCAACATCGAGGTCGAGCTCGGCTTCACCGCCGCGCAGGCGGAGCAGGAAGTGCAGCGCTGCCTCAACTGCGACGTGCAGACGGTGTTCACCGCGAAGCTGTGCATCGAGTGCGACGCCTGCATCGACATCTGCCCGGTGGACTGCCTGACCATCACGCACAACGGGGCGGAAGCGCAGCTGCGAGCGCGGCTCAAGGCCCCGGCCCGGAACCTCGCGCAGCCGCTGTACGTGTCCGCGGGGCTGCCGCAGACCGCGCGCGTGATGGTCAAGGACGAGGACCTGTGCGTGCACTGCGGGCTGTGCGCCGAGCGCTGCCCGACCGCCGCCTGGGACATGCAGAAATCCGAGCTGCACTGGCCACACGCCGGCGATGAAGCCGTTGCGATCGAGGCGCAGAAGCCCAAGATAGCCTAAAGAGCGTGCACGGCAGTAGCCGTGCGCCGCGAGGAAACCACCGCACTCCTATGTCCCAACCATCGCCAGATCGCGTCAACGATTTCACCATCAAGATCGCCACCGTCAACGGCACGGGCTCGGCGAGCGCCAACACGCTGCTCATGAAGTCGATCTTCAGGAGCGGCATCCCGGTGATGGGCAAGAACTACTTCCCCTCCAACATCCAGGGGCTGCCCACCTGGTACGAGATCCGCGTCAGCCGCGACGGCTACGTGGCGTGCGCCGGGCGCATCGACATCATGGTGGCGATGAACGCCGAGACCTACGCGCGCGACGTCAAGGAGCTCGCCCCCGGCGGCTACCTCATCTTCGACTCGACCTGGCCGCGCCCGGCGCTGCTGAAGCGCGAGGACATCACGGTGCATCGGCGTGCCGCTCGCGCGCCTGTGCAACGAGAACTTCAACGGCGTGCGCACGCGCATCCTGATGAAGAACATCTGTTACGCGGGGGTACTGGCGGCACTGCTGGACCTGGACCTGGCGCGCATCCGCGAGCTGCTGGCGGAGACCTACGCCAAGAAGCCGCAGCTGGTCGAGAGCAACATGAAGGCCATCCAGCTCGGCTACGACTACGCGCGCGCGAACTTCAGCTGCCCGCTGCCGCTGCACGTGGCGCCGCTCGCCCAGACGGCCGGCCACATCATGGTCGACGGCAACACCGCGGCGGCGCTCGGCTGCATCTACGCCGGTGCCACGGTGGCCGCCTGGTACCCGATCACCCCGTCGACCTCCCTCATGGACGCCTTCAAGATGTTCAGCGATCGGGTGCGGGTGGACCCGGAGAGCGGCCGCAAGAACTTCGCCTTCATCCAGGCCGAGGACGAGCTCGCCTCCATCGGTATGGTGATCGGCGCCATGTGGAACGGCGCCCGCGCCTTCACCGCCACCTCCGGCCCGGGCATCTCGCTCATGAACGAGTTCCTCGGGCTCGCCTACTACGCGGAAGTGCCGGCGGTGGTCTTCGACATGCAGCGCGTCGGCCCCTCCACCGGCATGCCCACGCGCACGCAGCAGTGCGACCTGATGGCCGCGGCGTACGCCTCGCACGGCGACACGCGGCACGTGTGCCTCTATCCGGCCAATCCCGAGGAGTGCTTCTACATGGCGGTGCAGGCGTTCGATCTGGCCGAGCGGCTGCAGACCCCGGTCCTCGTGCTCTCGGACATCGACATCGGCATGAACGACTGGATGTGCCGGGACCTGAAGTGGGATGACAGCTACCGCCCCGACCGCGGCAAGATGCTGAGCAAGGAGGAGATCCTCAAGCTCGAGAAGTTCTACCGCTTCGTCGACAAGGACGGCGATGGCATCACCTACCGCACGCTTCCGGGCGTGCATCCCAAGGCCGCCTACTTCACCCGCGGCTCGGGGCACACGCAGTTCGGCACCTACACCGAGGACTCAGCCGAATACCAGCTGGTGCTCGACCGGCTGCTGAAGAAATGGGCGACCGCCAAGAAGCTCGTACCGCGCGCGGTGATCGACGCGACCGCCGGCTCCAAGGCCGCCATCGTCTCCCTTGGCAGCTGCGACGGCGCCATCCACGAGGCCATCGACCTGCTCAAGGCGCGCGGCGTGAGTCTCGACTACATGCGGGTGCGCGCCTTCCCGTTCTCCGAGGACATCGAGCGCTTTCTCGCCGCGCACGAGCTGCTGTTCGTCGTGGAGCAGAACCGCGATGCGCAGTTCCGCGCACTGCTGACGCTCGAGACGGCGGTGGACAAGACGAAGCTGCGTTCACTGCTGCACTACGACGGCCTGCCGATCTCCTCGGCCTTCATCGTCGAGGGCGTGCTGGCAGAACTGCAGCCGCGCGGCGAGCTCAAGAGCAAGGGGGCCGCGCATGCCTGACGATCCCGTGATGCGGATGCGCCGCGCGCACCGGAGACCGACATGACTTTCCTGGCAAAGCCCAAAGTGGCGCATCCGTCACTGCCGAAGAATGCGCTCGGGTTCACGCGCCGTGACTACGAGGGGGCGCTGTCGACGCTGTGCGCCGGCTGTGGCCACGACTCCATCACCGCGGCGATCGTGGAAGCCAGCTGGGGGCTGGACCTCGAGCCGCAGAACATGGTGAAGCTTTCCGGCATCGGCTGCTCTTCGAAGACCACCGCCTATTTCGTCAGCGGCGGCCATGGCTTCAACTCCGTGCACGGCCGCATGCCCTCGATCGCCATGGGCGCCAATGCCGCCAACCGCAACCTCTATTACGTGGGTGTCTCCGGCGACGGCGACACGCTGTCGATCGGACTCGGCCAGTTCTGCCATGCGATCCGGCGCAACCTCAACATGCTCTACATCATCGAGAACAACGGGGTGTACGGGCTCACCAAGGGGCAGTTTTCGGCTTCCGCCGACGTCGGCAGCAAGGCCAAGAAGGGCGAGACCAATTTCCAGCCGCCGATCGACCCGGTGCTCCTGGCGCTGACGCTCGGCGCTTCCTTCGTCGCGCGCAGCTTCTCCGGCGACAAGCAGCAGCTGGTGCCGCTCATCCAGGCGGGGCTCAAGCACCAGGGCTTTGCCCTCATCGACGTGCTGTCCCCGTGCGTGACCTTCAACGACCACGAGGGCTCGACCAAGAGCTACGCCTACACGCGCGAGCACTACGAGCCGGCGGTGCACGCGGACTTCGTGCCGCTGGAGCGGGAAATCACGGCGGACTACCGCGAGGGTGAGGCGCTGCCCGTGGTCATGCACGACGGCAGCCGCATCGTGCTGCGCAAGCTCGACCGGGCGTACGACCCGACCAACCGCACCAGCGCGGCGGCCCAGATCCACGAGCGCATGAAGGCCGGGGAGTACCTCACGGGACTGCTTTATCTGGAGCCCTCGCAGAATGAGTTCCACGCGGTCAACGGCACGCCGGATTTTGCGCTGAACAGCGTGCCGTACGAGGCGCTCTCGCCCGGCGCCAAGGGACTGCAGAAGATCCTCGCGCGCTATCGCTAGCTAGCGCGCCACGGCACGCAGCTTTCAGCTCTGCAGCAATGCATCCACGCGGCTGCGGTACTGCTGCAGCAGCTCGCTCGCGAAATCCGCGAACACGCGGATCTTGGGCGAGTCGCGCAGGGCCGCGCGTGTCACCACCGAGATCGAGGCGCCCGGCGCCGACCACTCCTGCAGCACCGCCTCGAGCTTGCCGGCCACCAGCGCCTCTGCGACCACCAGGTCCATCGCCTGCATGATGCCGGCGCCGCGGATGGCCGCCTGCACCTGCGCCTCCACGGAGTTGAAGGCGACGCTGAATGGCAGGCCCAGCTGCCGGCGCTGCTTGTCGCGCTGGAACAGCCACTTGAAGGGACGGTGGTTGTTCGAGCCGAGGTGCGCGATGAGCTTGTGGCGCCGCAGCGCCTCGGGGCTGTCCGGTACGCCGTTGGCCCGCAGGTACTCCGGGGAGGCGCAGGTGATGAGGCGCGTCGTGACCACACGCCGGGCGATCAGCTGCGGCTCCTGCACCGCGCCGACCCGCACGACCAGGTCCACCTCCTCGGCGATGACATCGATCTTGCGGTCGTTGAACTGCACTTCCAGCTGCAGGTCCGGGTAGCGCGCCTGGAAGCGCGGCAGTGCCGGCGTCAGCAGCAGGCGGCCAAACACCGCCGGCACGTCGATGCGCAGGCGTCCCTGGGGCTTAAGGCGCGTGCCGCGCAGCGCCTCGTCGGCGGCCTCGACCTCGCCGAGGATGCGGCGGCAGCGCTCGAGGTATTCGGCGCCATCGGTGGTCAGCCCGACGCGGCGCGTGGTGCGGTGGAAGAGCTGGCAGCGCAGGTGCTGCTCGAGATCGGCGACGTGGGTGCTGATGACGGCGCGCGAGATGCCGAGGGCATCCGCCGCGCGGGTGAAGGAGTGCAGATCCGCGACCCGCACGAAGCTGCGCATGCACACCAGCTGGTCCACGCCTTCATTGTATGTAATTTCGGGACAATGATTTCGTGATTAGCCTGTTTTTGGGAATGAACAGCGGACCTACAGTGCACCGGGGTCACAGGATTAGCGCTCACGGAGGCACCGATGTTTATCTTCCCGCGGCCGTTCACCGCCGTGGCGGCCGCCCTGGCCGTCGCGCTGCTGGTGGTGGTGGCGGACAGATTATGTTCCGCACATCAGCCACCTACAGTCGCCGGCGCGGCGGCGGCATCCCGGGCCGCGGCTTGTGCCACGCCGCCTGCTTGCGGTATCGTCGCCGCCGGATCGTGACCTTTCCCTTTCCTGCCGCCTGCCGCCCGCCTGTTTGCGAGTTGGCTTCCGAGTCTGAAAAGCCGAATCGTTCTCGACCAGGTGGCAGCGGGTGCGTTTCCCCGAAATTCTCGGCATGCATCTCCTGCTAGTACTTTTAGTGTAAGGAGTTGATTGCATGACGAAGATCTATGTTGGCAACCTGCCGTTCTCCGCTACCGACGCTGAGGTCCGTGAGCTGTTCGCACAGCACGGCACCGTCGAGTCGGTGAGCATCATCACCGATCGCGACACCGGTCGTCCGCGTGGCTTCGGCTTCGTGGAAATGTCGCGCGCCGATGCGTCGCGCGCGATCCAGAACCTCAACGGCAAGGACCTCGGCGGTCGTCCGTTGCGCGTGAATGAGGCTCAGGAGCGCACCGGCGGCGGCGGCGGTGGCAACCGCGGCGGCGGCGCACCGAAGCGCTGGTAAGCCAGTAGCGACTGCAAGGGCCGGTCGTCAGTGCCTGATCGGGCATCGACGGCCGGCCCTTTTCATTGCCTCGAAAAAATTATCGGAGTTGTTTTCATGGGTAAGGGCGATCACAGAAGCCGCCGCGGCAAGATCTATCAGGGTTCCTTTGGCAAGTCGCGTCCCAAGGACCCGGCGAAGAAGAAGCGCCGCGCCGCCAAGAAGGCCACCAGGCGCTAGGATAAAGCGCCGCCGGGTTGAGTGACCGCGATGGGAGTGCCGCGGCCGCCCGGTGATCAGCGCCCCAGGGTCAGTGAGGATTGCGGCTAGAGGCCCGCAAACGGGTCTGCGGCCGCCGGGTCGCCCGGAGTCGTCTTGCGCCTCTGGCATTCGGCGATGATCTCCAGCGCCGTACGATCGTTTGCGGGCAGCTGCGCGGCGCTGGTGTGCAACGGCTGAGTGCGCTCGCCCCAGCGCACCACCTGCGCGCTGTAGCTGAGTCCGCCGCCGAATCCCGGCAGCAGCAACAGCGAGCCCGGGTGCACGCGCCCTTCCTCAATCGCCTCACACAGCGCGATCGCGACGGTTGCCGCCGACATGTTGCCGTAGCGCTGGATGTTCACGAACACCCGCTCCATCGCCACCCGCGCGCGGCGCGCCACCGCCTCGATGATGCGCAGGTTCGCCTGGTGCGGCACCATCAGGTCGACGTCGCCCGCCGTGAGCCCGAGGCGCGTCAGCGAGGCCTCGCAGGCGCTACTCATGCCCGCGACGGCGCGCTTGAAGATCTCCTGCCCCTCGAATTGCCAGCGCACGATCCCGTAGAGCACGCCGTGATTGGCGTAGCGCCCGCCCATGCCCTGCACGCGCAGGATCTCGCGCGCCTCCCCGAAGCAGCCGAGCTTCTCGGCGAGCACGCCTTCCTCGCGCGTGCTGGCCTCGAGCACCACCGCCGCGGCGCCGTCGCCGAACAGCACCGCGACGTCGCGGTTGCTCCAGTCCATGAAGGGGGAGATGAGCTCGGCGCCGATGATGAGTGCGTTGCGCACCACCCCGGTGCGAATGAGCGCGGTGGCGGTGGAGAGCCCGTAGAGGAAACTGGTGCAGGCGGTGTTGATGTCGTAGGCGGCCGCCGGCTGCGCCCCGATGCGCGCCTGGATGCCGGAGGCCATGTTCGGCACCTGGTCCTCGTGGCTGCAGGTGCCAAAAACGATGAGCTCGACGTCGCTGCCCTTGAGTGCGGCCGCCGCCAGCGCGCGCGTGGCCGCCACGTAGGCGAGCTCCTCGAGACCGACGTGGGAGATGCGCCGCTCACGGATGCCGGTGCGACTGACGATCCACTCGTCGTTGGTGTCGAGGATGGTGGACAGGTCGTGGTTGGTGAGCACTGCCGGCGGCAGGCACTTTCCCCAGCCCGTGATCGCTGCGTGCATCAACGCACTTTTCCCCCGCGGAGCGCGTCGTAAGGATAGCAGGCGGCGATACAATCCACCGGATGCCGCATCCCACCGCCTACTCGCGCTGGCGCCCGCATCCCTGGCATGGGCTCGAGGCCGGCGCGGACGCCCCGCGCGTGGTGAACGCCTACATCGAGATCACGCCCTTCGACCTGATGAAGTACGAGGTCGACAAGGCGAGCGGTTACCTGCGGGTGGACCGTCCGCAGCGCACCTCCTCGCAGCCCCCGGCGCTCTACGGCTTTATCCCGCAGACCTATTGCGGCGAGCGCGTGCGGCAGCTGGCCAGCGGCTGCGAGCGCGGCGACGGCGATCCGCTCGACATCTGCGTGATCAGCGAGCGGCCGATCAACCATTCCGAGGTGCTGCTGCGGGCCTGCGTGCTCGGGGGTCTGAAGATCGTCGACCGCGGCGAGGCCGACGACAAGATCATCGCGGTGCTCGAGGGCGATTACGTGTGGGGCAACGCCACCGAGATCACGGAGCTCCCGGCGGCGCTCCTGGAGCGCATCGAGCATTACTTTCTGACCTATAAGCTGGTCCCCGATCAGCCGCCGAACATCACGCTCGCCGGCCGTTATGGCTATGCACACGCCGCGGCCGTGATCGGCGCCTCGCTGGCGGATTACCGCGAGGCCTTCAGCGGACCGGCCGACTAGCGCAGGGGACCTCAGCGCGCCACATCGGGGGCGTAGTCGAAGGAGTCGAAGTATAGCCGCCCGGGCGCCAGTCCCTGGCCCGGCAGGCTGGCACGCAGCGCCTCGATCAGCGCCGGCGGCCCGGCCGCGTACACCTCGAAGTCCTCGAGCCGCGCCTGCTCGCGCAGCACCGTTTCGTGCACCCAGCCGCGGCGCTGGTGTGCACCCCGTACCTGGCGCGCCTCCGAGAGCACCGCCGTGAACTTCAGCTGCGGGTAGCGCGCGAGCCACTCGAGCACCTGCGCCTCCTCGTACAGATCGGCTTGCGTGCGCGCGCCCCAGTAGAGGTGCATGGGGCGGCGGCTGCCATTCTCGAGCGCGTGCCGCAGCATCGACTTCAGAGGGGCGAAGCCCGTGCCGCCGGCGATCATGAGCACCGGACCTGCACCGTCGCGGTAGCTGAACTGCCCGATGGGCCCCTCGATGCGCAGCAGCGACCCCGGCGTGAGCGCCGCTGCGCCCCCGGCCGCGCCGCCGAACAGGCGCTCGGTGAAACCGCCGCCGGGCACGCGCCGCACGTGCAGCTCGATGAGCGCGCTGTCGTGCGGGGGACTGGCGATCGAGAAGCTGCGGCGCCGCCCGTTGTCCAGCAGCACGTCCAGGTACTGTCCGGCCTGGAAGGGCAGGTGCTCGACCGCCGGCAGGCGCAGGAACACCTGCATCACATCCGGCGCGAGCGGTTGCAGGCGTGCGATGCGGCACGGCAGGGTCTTGATCTCGACCTCGGCGACGCTGGCGATGAGCCGTGCCGCCACCGTGAGGGCGGATGCCGCTCGCGCCTGGCACAGGAGCACGTTCCCGGCCTGCGCCTCCTCGGGACTCAGCCCCAGCGGAGGGCCGTGCGGATAACGGATCTCGCCGGCGAGCACCTGCGCGCGGCACGAGCCGCAGTGGCCGGATTTGCAGCTGTGCGGCAGGTTCAGTCCGGCGGCGAGCGCGGCCTCGAGGATCGACTGCCCCGCGGCGACCTTCAGGGTGCGGCCGTGCGGCTCGATGCGGACGCTGTACTCATTCAAGCGCGGGATCCTCGGGACCTGAGGGGCCGTCATCCATGGGGATTAGACTAGCGTGTCCCAAGGATAGCTGAGCCCCGCGATTCGCCATGTTCGCTAATCCGCCGCCCGAGCAGATCGCTGCGCTGCTGCGCCGCGCGTCCATCATCGCCGTGGTCGGGCTGTCGGCCGATCCCACGCGACCGAGCCACGGCGTAGCGCGGGCCTTGCAGCGCTTCGGTTATCGCATCATTCCGGTCACGCCCGCCGCGGAGACCATCCTCGGGGAGATGGCGGTGCCCTCGCTCGCGCAGCTGCCCGAGGTGCTCGCGAGCGATGAGCGCGTCGACCTCGTCGATGTCTTCCGTCGCCCGCAGTACGTCGCGGGCCACGTCGAGGAGTGCATGCGCCTCAAGCTCCCGGCGCTGTGGCTGCAGGAGGGCGTCGTCGATGAGGTCGCGGCCGAGCGGGCCCGGCAGGCGGGCATCTTCACGGTCATGGACCGCTGCCTCTTCAGGGATCGCGCCGCGCTGCGTTAGCGGGCGGCCACCGGGCCTTCAGTGCCGGTGGAGAGGGACACAGCGGCGCTGCCTGCTGTGAAGCTCTGAGGCCGCACGTCCCGAACCGCGGCCGATTTGAGCTATGCTTGCCGCCCGATGCGCATCGATTTCACGAAGATGCACGGGGTCGGCAACGATTTCGTCGTCTTTGAGGCCCCCGCTGACGAATCCGTTCTCCAGCCCGAACGTCTGCGCCGCCTCGCCGACCGCCGCACCGGCATCGGCTTCGATCAGGCGCTGGTGCTCACGCGGGCCCGCAGGCCCGACACGGCCGTGTTCTACCGCATCTTCAACGCCGACGGCGACGAGGTGGAGCAGTGCGGCAACGGCGCGCGCTGCATCGCCGCCCTGCTGCATCACCGCGGACTGACCCAGAACGGGGCCGTCGCCCTCGACAGCCCCGCCGGCGTGGTGCGCGCGCGCGTGAGCGCAGCGACGGTCGCGGTCGACATGGGCATCCCGGACTTTGATCCGCGCTCCCTGCCCTTTACCGCGCCCGCCGAGTGCGACCCGTACGAACTCGAAGTCGAGGGCCGGACGCTCGAGATCGGGGCGGTCTCTCTTGGCAATCCGCACGCCGTGCTCACCGTCGCGGACGTGCACGCGGCCCCCGTGGGCACCCTCGGGCCGGCCATCGAGCACCATGCTCGCTTTCCCAGGCGCGTCAACGCCGGGTTCCTGCAGGTCGTGTCCCGCGGTGAGGTGCGCCTGCGCGTCTACGAGCGCGGCGCGGGGGAAACCCGCAGCTGCGGAACCGGCGCCTGCGCGGCGGTCGCGATCGGGCGGCGCCGCGGCCTGCTGGACTCGCGCGTGCGGGTGGGCACTCGCGGCGGTGAGTTGCAGGTAGACTGGGAGGGGCCGGGCGCACACGTCTGGCTGAGCGGACCGACCGAGATATCCTATGAAGGTCACGTTGAGGTTTAGAGCATGACGACACGTGAAGCTCGCGGGCTGATGGCGCAGGACAGCGAAGAGGAGTCCATCGCCAGTTACCTACAGCGCAATCCGGAATTCTTCGAGCGGCACCAGGCGCTGCTGGCGCGCCTGAAGCTGCCGCACGCCCGTGGCGGCTCGACCATCTCGCTGGTGGAGCGCCAGATCGAGGTGCTGCGCGAGAAGCAGGCCGCCCTGGAGGGCAAGCTTGCGGAGCTGGTGCGTGTGGCGCGCAGCAACGACGCCATCGCCGAGCGGCTGCATCGCTTCAGCCGCCGCCTGCTGCGGGCCGGCCCGCGCCCGGCGGCGATCGCCCACATCGATGCGGGCCTGCGCGAGGACTTTGACGCCTTTCACGCCGCCCTGGTGCTGATCGGTGTCGCGCCGGACGCGACGCTGCCGTCGTTCGTCCGCGGCGTGGCGGCCGATGACGCGCACCTGAAGTCGTTCGAGTCGCTGTTCGCCAGCGGCAAGCCGCGCTGCGGCCAGGCGCGCGATTCGCAACGGGAATTCCTCTTCGGGCCCGAGGGGCTGGAGATGGGCTCGGTGGCGCTTGTGCCGCTGGGCGAGAAGGGCTCGGTGGGACTGCTGGCGCTCGGCAGCGCCGACCGCGACCGCTTTCACCCCGGCATGAGCACCGAGTTTCTGGCGCGGCTCGCCGACCTGATCACCGACGCGCTCAGCGCCGCACGCTAGTCACGCCGCGGGTTCGCACGTGACTCCCGCGGCGCTCGAGTGGGTGGCGCGCTTCCGGCGCTACATGAGCAGCGAGCGCCGCCTGTCGACGCACACCGATGCCAGCTATGCCCGCGACCTCGCGGCGCTGGTGAAATACTGCGACAAGAACGGCATCCGCGAGTGGGCGCGGCTCGATACCCAGCAGGTGCGCACCTTTGCGGCGCACGCGCATGCCGGCGGCCTCGCGCCGCGCAGCATCCAGCGGCGCCTGTCGGCGGTGCGCAGCTTCTACCAGTTTCTGCTGCGCGAGGGCCCGGCCGAGCTCAGCCGCGGCGCGCGCAGCGGCCCGCGCGTGCGCGCGAATCCCGCGCAGGGCGTGCGCGCCCCGAAGAGCGCGCGGCGGCTGCCGCACACGCTCGATGCGGACCAGATGGCGCGCCTGCTCGAGATCCCGGCGGGCGATGCGCTCAGCGCGCGCGACCGGGCGCTGATGGAGCTCCTGTACTCCTCGGGTCTGCGTCTGGCGGAGCTCGTGGGCCTGGACCTGGCGAGCCTCGACCTCAAGGACCGCACCGTGCGCGTGCTCGGCAAGGGCAGGAAGTCACGCATCGTGCCGGTGGGGCGCGCGGCGCTCAAGGCGCTGCGCGAATGGCTCCGGGAGCGTGCGACGCTCGCGCGCGCCGCGGAGGCGGCGCTGTTCGTGGGCCGCAATGGACGGCGCCTCGGGGCGCGCGCCGTGCAGCTGCGGGTCGCGTCCTGGGCGCGCCGCCAGGGGCTGACGGTACCCGTGCACCCCCACCTGTTCCGGCACTCGTTCGCCTCGCACCTGCTCGAGTCCAGCGGCGAGTTGCGCGGCGTGCAGGAGCTGCTCGGCCACGCGGACATCTCCACGACCCAGATCTACACTCACCTTGACTTCCAGCACCTAGCCCGCATTTACGACGCTACGCACCCCCGGGCGCGCCGCAAGGCCTGAGCCCGTGCTGCGGGGCCTTCACCGTCACGGAGCCGATCTCATTCCCCATGTCCGAGTCCCACGGTTTCTTTAATCCCCACGGCACGACCATCCTCGGCGTACGGCGCAACGGCGCCATCGCCTTGGGGGGTGACGGCCAGGTCACGCTCGGTAACAGCGTCATGAAGGGCAACGCCCGCAAGGTGCGCCGCCTCGCGAGTGATCGGGTGCTGGCCGGCTTCGCCGGCGGCACGGCCGATGCGTTCACGCTGTTCGAGCGCTTCGAGGCGAAGCTCGAGAAGTACGGCAACCTCACGCGCGCGGCCATCGAACTCGCCAAGGACTGGCGTTCCGATCGCTACCTGCGACGGCTCGAGGCACTGCTGCTGGTCGGCGACCCGGACAAGCTGTTCGTGGTGTCCGGCAATGGTGACGTGATCGAGCCGGATCACGACGTGGCCGCCATCGGTTCGGGCGGCCAGTACGCACTGGCCGCCGCGCGGGCGCTGCTCGAGGGCTCGGAACTCGATGCGCGCAGCATCGTCGAGCGCTCACTCAACATCGCCGCCGATATCTGCATCTATACCAACCGCAACCTCGTCATCGAGGAGCTGCACCGCACGCCGGGCGTGAAGGTCTAGGGTGTCCATGTCAGCACTCACGCCGCGACAGATCGTCCAGGAGCTGGACAAGCACATCATCGGCCAGGACGCGGCCAAGCGCGCCGTCGCGATCGCCCTGCGCAATCGCTGGCGGCGCATGCAGGTCGACGAACCGCTGCGCCAGGAGATCACGCCCAAGAACATCCTCATGATCGGCCCGACCGGCGTCGGCAAGACCGAGATCGCGCGCCGGCTCGCCAAGCTCGCCAACGCACCGTTCGTCAAGGTGGAGGCCACCAAGTTTACCGAGGTGGGCTACGTCGGCCGCGACGTCGACTCGATCGTCAAGGAACTTGCCGACGTGGCGGTCAAGATGACCCGCGAGCAGGAGATGGCCAAGGTGCGCGAGCGGGCGCTGGATGCCGCCGAGGAGCGCGTGCTCGATACGCTCCTGCCCAAGCCGCGCATGATGGGTTTCTCCACCGACGAGCCGGCGCACGCGCGCGACTCCGAGACCCGGCAGAAATTCCGCAAGATGCTGCGCGAGCACGAGCTCGATGAACGCGAGGTGGAGATCGAGCTGCGCACGCTCACGAGCGGCGTCGACATCATGGCGCCCCCGGGGATGGAGGAGATGCAGCAGCAGCTGCAGTCCATGTTCCAGAATCTCGGCGGCAACCGCACGCGCACGCGCAAGGTCAAGGTGCGCGAGGCGCTCAAGCTGCTCACCGACGAGGAAGCCGGCAAGCTCATCAACGAGGACGAACTCAAGATCCAGGCGCTGGCGAACGCCGAGCAGAACGGCATCGTGTTCATCGACGAGATCGACAAGGTGACGCGCCGCCAGGAGACGCTCGGGGCGGACGTTTCGCGCGAAGGGGTGCAGCGTGACCTGCTGCCGCTGGTGGAGGGCTCGACGGTCACGACCAAGTATGGTCCGCTCAAGACCGACCACGTGCTGTTCATTGCCTCAGGTGCTTTCAGCCTCTCGAAGCCCTCCGACCTCATCCCGGAGCTGCAGGGGCGGCTGCCGATCCGCGTGGAGCTCGACTCGCTCAAGGTGGGCGACTTCGTGCGCATCCTCACCGAGCCGGACGCCTCGCTCACCGCGCAGTACAAGGCGCTGCTGCAGACCGAAGGACTGGATGTCGAGTTCTCCGCGGCGGGCGTGCAGCGCATCGCCGAGATCGCCTTCCACGTGAACGAGCGCACTGAAAACATCGGCGCGCGGCGGCTGCATACGGTGGTCGAGCGGCTGCTCGAGAGCGTCTCCTATGACGCCGCGGAGCGCGCGCAGCGCGGCAACGGCGAGGGCCGGGTCATGGTCGACGCGAAGTACGTCGACGATCATCTGGGCTCGCTCGTGCAGGATGAGGACCTGAGTCGCTACATCCTGTAGCGCGCCACGCCGGCGCGCGGGCAAGGCCGTGGACGTGAGTCCCCGCTAGATGCCCACGTACCAGGCCCAGCCCTGTTGCAGCGGGCCGATCTTGCCCGGGTCCTCGAACCTGTCGCTGACGACGATGCGGTGCAGGAACTTCAGGCTCTTGTAACCCAGCTGCTTTTCTACGCGCAGCCGCAGCGGCGCGCCGTGGGCGATGGGAAGTTCGGCGCCGTTCATGCCGTAGGCGAGGATCGTCTGCGGGTGCAGGGCGTCGAGCATGTCGATGCTGTCGGCGGCGTCGTCGAAGCTGTAGAAATTCACGAACCGGGCGCTCGGCCGGACGCCGGCCGCCTCGAGCACGCGGCGCAGCGGCACCCCGGTCCATTCGGCAATGGCCGACCAGCCCTCCTCGCAGGTGTGCTTGGTGATCTGGGTGCGCGCGGGAAGCCGCTTCAGGTCCTCCAGCGAGTAGCTGCGCGGTCGGGCGACGCTGCCCTCGACCGACAGCCGCCAGTCCGCGAACTGCCCGCTGCGCAGCCGCTGGTAGGCCGCCCCACCGGCCGCGTTGAAGCCTGGGAGGTTCGGATCGCCGGGGTTGGTGTTGCCGATGGCGGGAATTGAGGTGATGTCGCCGCGCGCGAACTCCTGCGCGAGCGTCTGTCGCGGCAACAGCAGGCGTTGTGCGCGGTAGGTGAGGAGATCGCCCATCCGCAGCACGTTGCCATACGTGGGGGGTTGGGTTTCGGAGCACCCGGCCAGCAGCAGTCCGCCGGCGGAGGCGAGTCCGGTGATGAGCGAGCGGCGGCTGGTAAGCAGGTGCGCATCTTTCATGCCGACTTCCCCCAGGTCATGGCACGCATCTGCCGCCGGAATCCGGACACCACCACCATCACGAGGTGCACCACCAGGAACAGCAGCAACACGGCAAAGACGCAGAAGTGCAGCGTGCGCGCCGACTGGTTGCCGCCGAACATCCCGGAGAGCCAGGGATAGGCGGCGTTCACCGCCGGCGACATCCCCAGGCCGGTGAGGATCATGAGCGGCAGGGCGAGGAACACGACGA
This sequence comes from uncultured Pseudomonadota bacterium, assembly GCA_963806375.1. GTDB lineage: Bacteria > Pseudomonadota > Gammaproteobacteria > Steroidobacterales > Steroidobacteraceae > 13-2-20CM-66-19. The sequence continues at coordinate 1,208,850 of CAWDXW010000003.1, read as the reverse complement.
GGCTGTAGGTGTACTTCTGCAGCAGGTTGTACGGCGGGCCGCCCGGTGCCGGCTGCGAGCGTCGCCGCAGGTGCGCTCGCAGGTCCTGCCACAGCAGGCGCGGCGTGAGCTCCGTCGCCCGCGGTACGAGGTCGCGGCGCAGGTGGCCGCTGAAGATCCCGGCCAGCAGGTAGCTCAGGCCCGTCACCACGAAGAACCAGGCGGCCAGGAAGTGCAGGCTGCGTGCCCAGCCGTTCTCGTTGAGGATGTCGTAGGTGCGCACCGCGCTTACGGCCGCGCCGCCGTCCGGAAAGGAGGGCGTGCTCACTTGCCAGCCGTGGTGGTGGTAATTACGGCTCACGGGCAGCTCGATGAGTGCGGGCGTCAGGTCGTTCCCCACCTGCCCCCAGTAGAGGCGCGGATGCGCCATGAGAATGACGAAGCCGGTGAAGGCGAGCGTGAGCACGCTCACCGCACCGATCCAGTGGGTCACGCGCACCCAGCGGGCGTGACCGGCGCCCACGCCGCTGACGTCCTGCAGCGGGCCGGCCGTCGCTATCGTGATCTGCGCAGACATGGGGGCTGCACCGTCCGCATTCGCCGTGACTGCCCGGCATCATGATCCGCGCGCCACCGCTTAGGCAACCGGGCGCGGACGCGGCTGCACGCGCATGCTGCGGCGCGCCAACCGGCCCGCAGCGCGTTCAAGCGTTGGACCGCAGCACGCAGGCGCTGGTGATATCGGCGAGTCGCGCCGTTCCGGCCTGTTGCATGATCACGGTCAGCTCGCGATGGAGCAGGTCGATGACGGCTTCCACGCCGCTTTGACCGAAGGCGGCAAGTCCCCAGGCTTGCGGACGCCCGATGCCGACCGCGGCGGCGCCGAGCGCCAGGCATTTGAAGACATCCGTGCCGCGACGGATGCCGCCATCGACGAACACCGGGATCCGGCCCTGCACCGCCGCCACCACTTCGGGCACGCAGTCGATCGTCGGCCGCAGGGTCTCCTCGTTGCGACCGCCGTGGTTGGAGACGATGAGCGCGTCCGCCCCGTGCTGCAGCGCGAGCCGCGCGTCGTCGGCGGTGACGATGCCCTTGGCGAACAGCTTCCCCCTGACCTGCTCGCGCAGCCGGTCGAACCACGCCGGCGTCTGGTCCGGCGGCGCCAGGGTCGTGACCCGTCCCACGTCGAGCCCGGCGAACAGCGGCGCTTTGAGCCACATGTCATGGGAGTTGTTCTGGTGGCAGGTGCGACAGTCGCGGCTGTCGGCGCGCATCCCGCGCAGCAGCGTCTCGTTCACGCGATGCGGCGTGCGGGCGTCGAGCGTCACGACCATGGCCGGGCAGCCCGCGCTCTCGGCGCGCCGGATGAGGCCGAGCGTGACCTCCCAGTCATCGGTCGGGTACAGCTGCTGCCAGGGGGCGGCATCGGCGGCGCGGATGACCTCCGCCAGCGGGCTGGAGGAGCCGCTGCTGAGCATCTGGCGCGTCCGGCGCGTGCGCGCGGCGCGCGCGACCGCGACTTCGCCCTCCGGAAAGAACGCGCGCATTCCGGACACCGCTGACAGGTACAGCGGGCTTGGCCAGTGTTCGCCGAGAACCTGCAGGGACGTGTCCAGGTGCGTCTCGTCGGTGAAGCGCCGCGCGTGGATCTCGTAGTGATCGAAGGCGGCGTGATTGCGCACCACGGTCAGATCGTCGTCGATGCCGGTGGCGATGTAGGCGTAATGCGCGGGGGGCAGGGCGGTGCGCGCCAGCGGCTCGAAGTCCATGACGTTGAGCACCTGGTCCGCGGCGGTGGGCGGCGCTGGCGCGCGCCGGTAAAGCACCGAGGGTGGTGGCGGCCGCTGCTGCGCCCGGGTACTGCGCCCGAACGGCAGGGCAGCCAGGGCGCCCACGAAGGCGCGCCGCGACAGCGGCAGTCTCTTCATCGATGATCCCCCTTCAAAAACCGGTGCGCACCGGCGGCACGCTCACACCCGGAATCGTTCCTTCAACTCGCCCGCCATGCGGCGGCTCACCTGCAGCGGCGTCGGCACGCCGCGCAGGTGCACGAAGTACTGTCCGTCGGCGCTGCGCTCGATGCGTTCCAGGTGCTTCACCCCGATGAGCGCATTGCGGTGGATGCGCACGAACGTCGTGCCGAACTCGCCCTCGAGCAGCCGCAGGGAGTCCTCGATCAGGTCCTCGCCCTTGAGGTGCCTGACGGTGGTGTACTTCTGGTCTGCGAGGAAGTATTGCACTTCCTCGATCGGGATGAGCCGCAGGCCCTCGCGGTGGCGCGCGGCGATGTGGCTGCGGCGCTCGCCGGACTCGGCGGCCGCCAGCTTCTGCAGCTGCGCGCGCGTCAGGCGGCCGGCGCGCGTCAGGGCCGCGGCGAGCTGCTCCTGGCGCACCGGCTTGAGCAGGTAGCCGACCGCGTGCGCCTCGAACGCATCCACCGCGTACTGATCGAAGGCGGTGGTGAAGATAATCGCCGGCGGCTCCTCGAGCACGTTCAGGTGGCGCGCCGCCTGCAGCCCGTCCATGCCCGGCATACGCACGTCGAGCAGCACCACGTCCGGGACCAGCTCGTGCACGCGCTCCAGCGCCTCGCGCGCCGTGGCCGCCTCGCCCGCGACCTCGACGTCGGCGATCTCGGTGAGCAGGCTGCGCAGCCGCTCGCGCGCCGGCGCCTCGTCATCGACGATGAGGACTTTCAGCTTGGCCGGCGGCGCCATGGCGGCTAGGCCGGCTGGGGCGCGGGCACTTCGGCGCTGCGCTCGATGAGCGGAAAGCGCAGCGTGACGATGTATTCATCATCGAAACGCCCGGATTTCATGAGCGCGCGCTCGCCATACATCAGGGCCAGCCGCTCGCGGATGTTGGCGAGCGCGAGGCGGTTGCCCTCGCGCATTCCCGGCGACGGGTCGAGCGGATTGCGCACCACGATGGTGACCAGGCCGGCGCTCACCTCGCCGATGATCGTGACGGTGCCGCCCTCGGCGCGCGGCTCGATGCCGTGGTAGATCGCGTTCTCGAGCAGCGGCTGGATCATGAGACCCGGCACCAGCGCGCTGTCCGGGAGCGCGGCGGTCTTCCACTCGACCTGCAGCCGCGGGCCGAGGCGCAGCTGCTCCATGCGCTGATAGGTACGCGCGACCTCCAGTTCCTCGGCGAGCGTGATGGTGTCGCGCTTGTCGCTCAGGGTGGCGCGGAAGAGGTCGGCGAGATCCTGCACGGCCTGCTCGGCGCGCCCGGGGTTGCTGCGGGTGAGGGCGGCGATGGTGTTCATGCTGTTGAACAGGAAGTGCGGCCGGATGCGCGCCTGCAGCGCGTGCACGCGCGCCGCCGCGCGCAGCTCGACGCTGCGCCGCCAGTGATGCGAGACGTAGAAGTAGCGCAGTGCCAGCCCGCTGACGATGAGGCCGATCCAGGAATTGCGCAGCGCGAAGCGGTGGCGTCGTGCGGGAAGAGCGCCGCGCCGCCGGAGTCGATCACCATGGAAGTGCGGCCGAGCCCATAGACGGCGAGCGAGACGAGCGGTGACCACGGCCGTGATGAGCGCCATCACCGCCGCCGAGCCGGCAGCCGACGTTCAGCCGGCGCAGCCGCTCCTTCAGCACGCACAGCAGTCCCGCACAGGTAAGGCCGATCCACAGCAGGAAGATCGAGGTGCGCACCAGGTCGGTCCAGAAGTCCACCAGCACGCTCTGGCGCGCCAGCGTCAGTACCAGCGCGGTGAGCTCGACGATCAGCACGATGGCGAGCGTCACGCCCGAGGTGCAGAAGTCCGGCAGGTAGAGCGCGCGATCGCCCGGGGGCGCCTCGCGGTTCATGCAGGTCCGCGCGACGGGGCACGCATGATGTTGGTGCGCTCGAACAGCTCGGCCTTGAGGCGGTAGGTGGCGGAGATGTCTTCATCGCCGTAGCCGCGCGCCACGAGTTCGGCGTACTCGGCCAGCATGCGTTCGACCACCGGTAGCGCCACCCCGAAGCGCGCCGCCATGTCGTGACAGATGCCGAGGTCCTTGGCGTGCAGCCGTACACGAAACCCCGCCGGGTAGGCGTTGCGCACCATGTTCGGGGCGCGGTGCACGAAGTACCACGAGGAGCCGGCTCCCTTGCCGAGGGTCTCGATCAGCGTGTCGAGCGGCAGTCCCTGGGCGTGCGCGAAGGCCATGGCCTCGGCGATGGCTTCGATGATGCCCGCGCACATGATCTGGTTAGTGGCCTTGGCCGCCTGACCGCTGCCGGTGGGGCCAAAGAGCGCGACGGTCTTGCCCATGGCCTGAAGGATCGGGCGGCCCTGCTCAAAGGCCTCGGTCGTGCCGCCGACCATGATGGCGAGCGTGGCATCGCGCGCCCCCTCGACCCCGCCACTGACCGGGCAGTCGAGAAACTCCACGCCACCCGGGCGCAGCAGGTCGGCTGCCCGCCGGGCGCTCTCCGCGCCGATGGTGGAGCAGTCGAGCACGAGGGTGCCGCGGCGCAGGGCGGGTGCCAGCGCGCGCGCCACCTCCAGCACGTCGGCGTCGGCGGACACGCAGGAGACGACGGCCTCCACGTCGGCGCCGAGCTGCGCGAGTGAGGGGTAGGCGGTGACCTTGAGTTCTGCGGCGAGGCTGAGGGCCTTGTCGGCGGTGCGGTTGTAGAGGCCGGTGAGAAGCCCGGCTTTCTGGAGGTTGCGCGCCATGTGCATGCCCATGGCGCCGAGTCCGACAAAACCTACGCGCATGTGTACCGCCCTGTTACGGCCGTGCAGGCCGCGCTCGTCACTATAGAGCGAGAGAGTTGCGCACGGAATCAGGCGCCGCCGCGGCGGCGCGGCGAATCACTCCGAGGTGGCGAGCGCCGGGTTGACTTTGGGCTCCGGAATGGGCTGCGGCTGCGGGTTCAGTGGCGCCTCGGGATTGAAGGTCGGCACGCTGCCGCACAGGTCCTGGACATCCTTGCGCATCTTCGCGCGGTAGGCATCGGCCTCGGGATCGGAAAGGTATTCCCGCTCGCCGTTCTTCTCGCCCTTGTAGATGCGCCGCGCCTCGATCGCCTGCATGTAGTGGTCGCGGGCTTCCTTGCACTGCGCCCCCTGCTTTGCCGCCTTCTCCTCCTGCATGGCGCGGGCATTGTCCTGCGCGGACAGGTCCTTGGAGATGGTCTGGCTCGTGCCCTCGAGGCTCTTCTGCTCGCTGCGGGCGGCGGCCATCTGGTTGGCATGGAGCTTGTCGGTCTTGATGACCGTCGAACCCGGGACCCACTGGTCGCTGTAATGGGGTACACCCTTGTCGTCGATCCAGCGATAGACGTCCGCCCGGGCCATGTGGAGCGTGCCCAGGAGAATCAAGCCGGCGGCGGTGACGGGTAGCAGTCGCAACATAAGTGAGCCTCCCGGCGCAGTATCGCCCTGCCGGGCCGCGGCCACCTTTGAACTCCGTCACAGCGCGGCAAGGCGCCGCGGCCCGCCGTCGCACACCCTACAAAGAAGGGGCCCCGGAGGCCAGCTACGCCGGAGGCGTATCGAGGCAGCACCTGCAACGCCCGTCCCTACAGGTCGTAGGCCCGTTCACCGTGTGCGGTGATATCCAGGCCCTCTCGCTCCTCTTCCTCGGGCACCCGCAGGCCGACCAGGCGCTTGACCAGCTGAAAGCCCGCGAAGGCCACGACCGCGGTCCATACGACCACCACACCGACGGCCTTCAGCTGGATCAGAAACTGCGTCACGACGCCGGGGTAGGTGATCGCGCCGGTGACATAGTCGGTGCTGCCGGGGCCGCCCAGAAACGGCGCGTTGAAGATCCCGGTCATCAGGGCCCCGAAGATGCCCCCCAGGGCGTGCACGCCGAACACGTCGAGGGAGTCGTCGGCCCTGATGAGCCGCTTGAGGCCGGTGACGCCCCAGAGGCACACGAGGCCGACGCCGGTGCCGATCACGAACGCGCCCGGGATGCCGACGTTGCCGGCGGCAGGAGTGATGGCCACCAGGCCCGCCACCGCACCCGAGGCGGCGCCGAGCATCGAGGGCTTGCCCTTCAGGATCCACTCGGCCGTGATCCAGGAGAGCACCGCGCAGGCCGTGGCGAGATACGTGTTCAGGAAGGCCAGCGCCGCGCTGCCGTTGGCCTCCAGCGCCGAGCCGGCGTTGAAGCCGAACCAGCCGAACCACAGCAGCGATGCCCCGACCATGGTGAGGGTCAGGCTGTGCGGCGGCATCGGCTCGCGGCCGAAGCCGACGCGTTTGCCGAGCACGTAGGCGCCGACGAGTCCGGCGACGCCCGCGTTGATGTGCACCACGGTGCCGCCGGCGAAATCCAGCGCCCCCCAGCCCCAGATGAGTCCGGCCTGCGCGGTGAGTGCGGCGCACCTTGTCGGCTGAGGTGTACGCGTCCGGGCCGGGCCAGTACCACACCATGTGCGCGATCGGGCAGTAGCTGAAGGTGAACCAGATGAACAGGAACAGCAGCACCGCGGAGAACTTGATGCGCTCGACCACCGCGCCGAGGATCAGGCAGCAGGTGATCGCGGCAAAGGTGGCCTGGAAGCCCACGTACACCAGCTCGTACAGCACGGTGTTCTTGGAGAAGGTGCCCACGGTCGAGAAGGTGCCCGTGCGCGGATCGAACGTGCCGGCGAGGAACACGCGCGACAACCCGCCGAAGATGCGGTTGCCGGGCGTGAAGGCGAGCGAGTAGCCGTACACGCACCACAGCACGCTGATGAGCGAGAAGCCGACGAACACCTGCATCAGCACCGAGAGCATGTTCTTGGTGCGCACCAAGCCCCCGTAGAACAGGGCCAGTGCGGGCACCGACATGAGCAGCACCAGGGCGGTGGAGGTCAACATCCAGGCGGTGTCGCCCTTGTTGGGCGTCGCGGCCTCCGCGGCCCAGCCCAGGGCCGGGGCCAGAAGTGCTACGGCGGCCAGCGGCCGCGCGAGGCGCCGCGATCTTGGCGGTCCAATGGGCATGTTCTCTCCCGCTGCAGCAGCCGTTGACCGGCCCGACGATGCCCGCTGCGCTCACCCGCGGCGACCGCTAAGCTAGGGGCTTCGGGCGCTGCAGGTGCAGATTCCGTGCCACGATGGCTTCCGGCGCGGATTCCGCGATTTGCGCACGCCGAGCGTGCAACGTCTGCACCGTTTTGGAGCCCAAGAGGAAGTTTCCGCCTCAAAGCGGGGCAGTACAGCGAGGACGAGCCGTTATGGATTCATGGCGCATCGATGAAATCGCCCGCCGCCTGATGGAGCGCGTGCCGCCCGCGCTGCGCAGCGTGCAGGCCGACCTGGAGAGCAACTTCAAGGCAATTCTGCGCGAGCGGCTGAGCAAGCTCGATCTGGTGAACCGGGACGAGTTCGACGCCCAGGCCCGCGTGCTGGAACGCACGCGCGCGCGGCTCGAGGCGCTCGAGGCACGTCTTGCAGCCCTCGAAGGCGAAGCCCCCACGGACTAAGGGCCGGCGCCCTCGACTACTGGTCCATCTGCACCATGTAGTCGACGGCCTGTTTGATCAGATCGTCGGGCAGGTCCGCGCGGCCGCCCTTGGCCGGCATGACGCCGCTCTTGCCCTGGAAACCCTGGAGGGCATGCCCGTACAGCGTCGCTTTGCCCTCGGCGATACGCGGCGCCCAGACGGCCTTGTCGCCGACCTTGGGTGCGCCGGCGATGCCGGCGCCGTGGCAGGTGCTGCACACCTGCTGGAACACCTCAGCGCCGTTCTTGGGCGCCGCGGCCGGGCTCGCGGAACCGCTCGCCGCAGAGGGCTCGCTCTTGATCGCCAGCGCGGAATTGTCCTGGCCGGAAACGGCCACCTGGCCCGGCGCCTGCAGACGCGCGGCCACTTTCTTGTAGTAGTCGGCTTCCTGCATCACCTGCTGGTTCTGCGTGTGGCTGGCGACGACGCGTGCGAACGCGAAGATGCAAATCGCGATCAGGACCAGCAGCCCGAGCACCAGGCTGAAGATATTGATGAAGTGGGTGTCTTGTTTGCTCACGTTGAACCGGGTTCCGCGGACGGCCAATTCGGCGGCGAAGTATAGCCGCGGCACAGCCCGCTACGTAAGCAACACCGGGAGCCCCACCTTTGGCAGGGACCCGCGCGCACCCGCTCCTGACTAGCGGGTGGAAACTCTCGGGTCGAGCATCTTCAGCGCCGCCGCCGGATCGGGCTGACCCGTCGCATTGATGTCTTTCTGATCGTAGGCGCTGCCCGGTCCGCACTCCTTCTGCGGCAGGCGCGTCGCCTGCGGAGTACCCGGAGTACAGGACGGCTTCTGAGCCGTAGCGTTGCTGGCCACAGGGGCTGCCGGTGGCGTGCTGGCGCAGGCAGCGATGGCCAGGGCGGCACAGGCAATGAGTGCACGGAACATAGACCCTCCCACGGCGGGGCAACTCACGCCTATTAGACACCTTTCCGGCGGGGCGGTTCTCACCCGAGGCGTTCCGGGGCCAAATGGACGGCTTTGGGGGCCGCCGCGTATCATCGCGGCCCCCAACGCGCCCGTAGCTCAGTTGGATAGAGTGGCAGCCTCCGAAGCTGCAGGTCGCTGGTTCGAATCCAGTCGGGCGCGCCATTCAAATCAATGGATTAGACGCATTGCTGCGTGGCGGAAAGAGCAGCCTGCCGCACGTCTGTTCCCCACCCGTGTAAACATCGTATAGGGGCGCCGCGGTCGCGCCTTTCAGTTTGTGCCCGTATTTTTCAGGGGATCGAGGCTCGCCACCCGTACCGGCGTCGGCCGCGCTCTTCCCAGCAGCCACTGTTGAATCGTATAGCCGATTCCCGACACGATGACGATGGACAGCGCCGCGAACAGTTCGGGCAGCGTCAGCGATGCCAGCATCCACACGATGATGGCGCACGCCGCCAGCGGCACGAACGGGCCGCCGGGTGCGCAAAACGGCTTGCCCGCCATCGCCACGTTGCGGGCGCGCAGACGGAACAACCCGAGGCAGCAGATGAAGTACAGCATCAGCGTACCCGAACTCGCCACCAGTGCCAGCTGGCGGAAGGACCCGGACGCTGCGGCGACGAAGCACAGCAGCGTATAGGTGCCGATCGCGATCGCCGGTGTTCCGAAGCGCGGATGCACCCGTGCCAGGGCGCGCGGCAGCTGCCCCTGCTCGGCAGGGGCGTACAGCGTGCGCGGCGAGCACAGCATGTCGGCCGCCAGGTACCCGGCGATCGAGAGGATCGTGACCAGTACGAACGCCCGTGTACCCCAGGGGCCGAAGACGACCGTGGCCGTGTCCACCAGAGCCGCCGTGGAATGCGGCAGGGCCGCCCCCAGCACGCCCTGCGACACAAGTTGCAGCCCGACGTACAACGCGGCGACCAGCGTCAGCGTTAGGAAGACGGCCCGGGGCACGGTGCGCTGCGGATTCATCACCTCGCCGCTCATGCCGAGCCCGGTTTCGATCCCCATGAAGACGAAGAACAGCAGCACCGCGCCCTGGCCGACTGTCGTGAGCGCCGGCAGTGCTCCCCAACGAAGGTTTGGGCCATGGATCGCGAAGATCCCGGCCGCGATCAGGAGCACGAGTGCCCCGAGCTTCACCAGGCCGAATCCCACCGTGAGGCGGGCACCGGAGCGGGTGCCGCGGATGTTTACGGCGGCCAGCATCGCGTAGATCGCCGCGAAAAACGCCAGCCGCGGCGGGGTCCTGCCGAGCGCGGGCCAGAAACTGCCGAGCGTGTCGGCCAGGAAGTTGATCAACGCCGCGCTCGAGACCACCGAGTTCGCCGCCCACAGCAACGTACCTGCGATGCCGCCGGCTACCGGCCCGAGTGAAACGCGGGCGTACGCATACAGACCCCCGGCACTCGAGACGCGGCTGCCCACTTCCGCGAAACACAGGCCGACCAGGCCGATGAGGACGGCGCACACGAGATAGCCGAGAATCGCGGCCGGCCCCATGATTGCGGCGGCCAGCGCGGGAATGGCGAAGATGCCCGACCCGACGATGCAGTTGAAGGACGAGAAGGTGAAGTGGCTGATGCCGATCACGCGCTCCAGGGAGCGCTTGTCGGGCAGCGGCGCCGCGGGGCAGGTTGCGTTCACAGCCAGCCCTTGCCCTTGAAATAGAGCCACGGGACCAGTGCCGACACCACCATCATGGCGGTGGCGGCCCAGATGCCCCACGGCTCGTGCAGCAAGGGGATGTGCTCGAAGTTCATGCCGTAGAAGGCGCCGACGACCGACGGGGGCAACAACAGCACGGTGACGACCGAGAAGATCTTGAGGATGTTGTTCTGATCGATCGTCACCATCCCGAGGGTGGCATCGAGCAGGAACTGCGCCTTGCCGACCAGGAAGGTGGCGTGATCGCTCAGGGCGACGACGTCGCGTGACACCGTCCGCAGGCTCGCGCGCGCTTCCGTCGTCACGCGGTTGCTGCCCGTCTGCTGCAGGAAGCCGAGCAGGCGCGACAGGCTCACGAGCGTCTCGCGCGCCTTGGAGATGAGTTCGCCGCTCTGGCCGATCTGCTGCAGGTCGTGCTTGTAGTCGCGGCCGGCGCGGCGGCGCCCGGTGCGCGGAAACACGTGCAGCGACACCGCATCGATGTCGGCGCCCGCGCGCTCGAGCACGTCCGCGATGCGGTTGACGATCGATTCCAGCAAGCCGGTCAGCAGCAGCGCAGCGGAGCTGCAGCTCGCCGGATGCGTCTCGGCGTAAGTCACGAAGCTGCTGAAGGAGCGCAGGTCCGCGTAGCGGTTGGTGACGAGGCGCGAGCCGGCCAGGATGAAGGTTACCTGCGTCGTCTCGGGCAGGTCAGTGTTGGCCTTGTACAGCACGGTGCTGGTCAGGTAGAGCGCGCCGTTGTCCTCGTAGAGGCGGTTGGAGGTCTCGATCTCGCGCATTTCCTCGCGCGTCGGGACGTCGATCGAGAGCGCCTGCTCCACCCGCTTCTCTTCGTCCGGTGTCGGATCCAGCAGATCGAGCCACACCGCCTCATCGGGAAGGCTGCCCGCCGCGCCGGCGACGATGCGCTCGAGACCCTGCGGCCCGGGCACAAACACGGCGAGCACGGTGTCAGAACTCCGGCGCCGGGCGCGCCGGCCTCAGTGGCCGTGCTCGGCGGCCGCCAGGTCGCCGAGCAGCTCGATGAGCTGCGTTTCGCCGCCCGCCTTGCTGACTTCGGTGGCGTATTTGCCGTTGACGGCGAAGAAGGGCACGCCCTCGACGCGGTAGGCCTGGGTGACCTCCTCGGCGCGCTTAAGGTTGGCGGCCACGGAGAAAGAGTTGTAGGCCTTGGCAAAATCATCGGCGCTGACGCCGTTGGCGGCCGCGAACTGCTGCTGCAGCCTGAAGGTCTCGGCCTCATCGTCCCCGGCGAGCGGCACGTGCTGCTGCACGATCGTATCGAACGCCTTGTTGATGAGGTCCTGGCGGCCCAGAGCATCGAGCGTGTAATAAAGGTGTGCGTGGTAGCGGTGGATCGGCTGCCAGATCACCGGCACCCGCACGAACTCCACGTAAGCCGGTTTTACCTTGAGCCACGCCTTCAGCAGCGGCTCGAGTGCGTAACAGTGCGGGCAGCCGAGCCAGAACACCTCCAGCACCTCGACCTTGCCCGCGGAGACGCTGGTCGGCTGCGCCGGCACCAGCACGCTGTAGTTCACGCCCGGCTGCCACTTGCCGGGCGGCAGCTGGGCGGCGGCCGGGGCGCCGGCGATGCGCTCGAGCGAGGCATCGCCCGGGGTGTGATCGGCGTCGCCCGCGCCGGATTCCTGCGAGGCCGCGGCCTGCTCGACCGCGCTCTGCGGCGCCGCGGGCGCTGCGCTTTCGGGCGGCGGTGCGGCGGGCGCGGCATTCTGGGCGGCCGGCAGAGCCGCCGCTGGCGGTGGCGCTGCCTGGCGTGAGCAGGCGCACAGGGCCAGTAACGCCATGAGGGCAATGAGTCGGCGCATGGGCGCTCCGGGAACCCTCAGCGCATGCCCTGCGCGTAGGAGGCGACGTTGCGGATCTGCTCAGGCGTGAGGCGCTTGGCGATGGTGAACATCATGACGGCGTTGGGATCGGGCACCGGGACGGTGCCGCCGGCGTAGCGCGCGCCGCTGGCGTAGTCCTTCAGCTGCTTCACCACGTACACCGACTGCTGTGCGCGCAGTGCCGGGTAACCGGCGGCCGGGTTACCGCGGCCATCAGGACCGTGGCACGCGGTGCACGCCGGCACCTCGCGCGCCGCGTCGCCGCGCACGTACAGGGCCTGTCCGGCCTGCCAGAAGGACGGATCGGCCTCCAGTCCGAGCGGCGTCTGCGCCGCGTAGTACACGGCGATATCGGCGATGTCCTGGTCCGAGAGCGCCGTCGCCATGGGCATCATCACCGGATTCGGGCGCGCGCCGGAGCGGAACAGGCGCAGCTGCCCGGCAAGGTACACCGCGCTCTGCCCGGCCAGACGCGGCCAGTCCGGGCTGGTGCTGTTGCCGTTGGGCCCGTGGCACGCGGCGCACACGGCGGCCTTGGTGGCGCCATCGGCGGCTTTGCCGTGCGCGAACGGGGCGTCCGGCGCGCTCGCCGGGGCCGGTGCTCGCGGCCGTCTGGGCCGCACCCGGGAGCGGGGCTAGACACGCGAGAGTCGTCGCCGCCAGTGCGGCCCATCCCATCCAACCGTGTCTCGGGGTCTGCGGCATGCTTGGTTATCCGAAGTTCGTTTTCAGGACGCGAGGGCGCCGAATTGTACACTACGGCTGTCGCGCGCCTCCCCGGGCCCTGAAGAGCCAATGAGTCGTTTCTCGCATGCACGCTTTCTCATCAGCGCGGCTGACCCCGAGCAGTTCCCGCCCGATGTTGGCACGGAAGTCGCCTTCGTCGGACGTTCCAACGCCGGCAAGTCCAGCGCCATCAACGCGATCACGCACCGCCACGGGCTGGCGCGCATCAGCAAGACCCCGGGGCGCACGCAGCTGCTGAACTTCTTCGAGCTTGCCCCGGCGGAGCGGCTCGTAGACCTGCCGGGGTACGGATACGCCAATGTGCCCGCCGCGCAGCGGCGCACCTGGCCGCCGCTCATCGAGGCACTGCGCACGCGCGACTCGCTGCAGGGCCTCTTTGTCATCGTCGATGCGCGGCGCGGGCTCAAACCCGGGGACCAGGAGCTGCTCGGCTGGGCGACCCCCGCACAGCGCATTCATGTGCTCCTGTCCAAGGCCGACAAGCTCAACCGCGCCGAGGGCGCGGCCGCCCTGCGCGAGGCCGCGGGGGCGCTCGTCGGGCGCGCGAGCGTGCAGCTGTTCTCAGCCCTCAGGGGCACCGGGGTACGGGAAGCCGAGAACACGCTCGAGGCGTGGCTCAAGGCTCAGCCCCAATAAAAAACCCCGGCGGCCTCGTTAGAAGCCGCCGGGGCAGACTAACCCGGCACAGGTCTCATGAACCGGGTTGACCCGCTCAGGGAGGGAAGCGGGGAGTGCTAGGCACTCAACGGTTTCGACTGGGCACCCGGGGCGTAGTTCCACCGGCTCCCCGAAGAAATATTCTTACAAATCATTAATTTGAATCAACAGTTGTCGCATAAGCGCCACAGTTCGGGTTGCCTGGAGGACTGGCGCGAGCCGTACCGGTCCAAAAGGGCCCGGGATCTACGGGAGTTCGCGGCCGGCTCCGGCGTTCCTCACGCCGTAGGGGCGTGTTGTCTTCCTGCGCCGCCGCGTTGCAGAGCGCACCGCGGACGGATCAGCCCAGGTATGGCTTCAGGTTGGTCCGGGCTCAGTGCGCCTCGTCCCAGTTGGCGCCGATGCCGATATCGACCCGCAGCGGTACGCTGAGGGCGGCCGCCCCCACCATGTGCTCGCGCACGGTGTGGCCGAACTCGCCGGCCGCCGCCTCGGGGATCTCGAACACCAGCTCGTCATGCACCTGCATGATGAGCCGCGCCGGGGAGGCGGTGCGCGTGCACCAGGCGTCGACGGCGATCATCGCGCGCTTGATGATGTCGGCCGCAGTGCCCTGCATGGGCGCGTTGATGGCGCTGCGCTCGGCGTACTGGCGCAGCTGCGGATTACCCGAGCGGATGTCCGGCAGATACAGGCGCCGGCCGAACACCGTCTCGACGTAGCCCAGTTCACGGGCCTGCGCGCGGGTGCTGTCCATGAAGCGCTTGACGCCCGGGTAGCGCTGAAAATAGCGCTCCACATACCGCTGCGCGGCGCCGCGCTCGATGCCCAGGTTGCGCGCGAGCCCGAAGGGCGACATGCCGTAGATCAGGCCGAAGTTGATCATCTTCGCGGTGCGCCGCTGGTCGGAGGTCACCGCCGCTGCGTCCACCTCGAAGACCTCGGCCGCGGTGGCCTGGTGCACGTCGCGCTCGGCCGCAAAGGCGGCCCGCAGCGTCTCATCGCCGGACAGGTGCGCCATGATGCGCAGCTCGATCTGCGAATAGTCGGCGGCGAGCAGCACGCATCCGGGCGGGGCCACGAACGCCTGCCGGATGCGCCGTCCCTCGGCGCGCCGCACCGGAATGTTCTGCAGGTTGGGGTCGACCGAGGACAGCCGGCCGGTGGCGGCGACCGCCTGCGCGTAGCAGGTGTGGATGCGCCCGGTGCGCTCGTTCACGAGCTCGGGGAGCTTGTCGGTGTAGGTGGACTTGAGCTTCGCGAGCGCGCGGTATTCGAGCACGATGCGCGGCAGCGCGTAGCTCGCAGCCAGTTCCTCCAGCACATCCTCGGCGGTCGAGGGCTGGCCGGTGGGCGTGCGTCGGCGCACCGGCAGCTGCAGCCGCTCGAACAGGATCTGCTGCAGCTGCCGCGGGGACTCGATGTTGAACTCGTGCCCGGCTTCGCGATGCGCCTGCAGCAGCAGCTCCTGCAGCGCGCGGGCGAACTCCCGGCTCTGCGCACGCAGCTGCTCGCGGTCCACCAGCACGCCGTGGCGTTCCATCTTGGTGAGCACCGGCACGAGCGGCTGCTCGATCTGCTGGTACAGCCGCGCGAGCGGCGGCACGCTCTCCAGCTGCGGCCACAGCGCCCGGTGCAGCCGCAGTGTCATATCGGCGTCCTCCGCGGCGTATTCGCTGGCGCGCTCCACCGGCACCTGGTCGAAGCAGATCTGCTTGGCGCCACGCCCGGCCACGTCCGCGTGGGTGATGGTGCGCAGCCCCAGGTAGCGCTGCGCGTCCGCGTCCATGTCGTGGTTGGTGGCGACGCTGTTCCACACGTATGACTCGAGCATCGTGTCAAAGCGCATGCCCGCCAGGGCGATCCCCGCGCCCGCGAGCACGTGTGCGTCGTACTTCAGGTTGTGGCCGACCTTGCCGCGCGCCTCGTCCTCGAGGATGGGTTTGAGCTGCGCCAGCACCTGCGCCCGCGGCAGCTGCTGCGGGGCACCCGGGTAGAGGTGCGCGAGCGGCACGTAGGCGGCCGTGCCCGGCTCGGTGCTGAAGGACACCCCGACGATCTCGGCGCGCATGTAGTCGAGGCTCGTGGTCTCGGTGTCGAAGGCAAACAGGTCCGCGCCGCGCAGCGCCTGCAGCCAGCGCTCCAGGGCCTCGGCGGTGGTCACCGTTTCATAGTGGCGCGGGATGTCGGGGGCCGCTGCCGGCGCGGCCGCGGGTGGCGGCAAGGCCGGTGCAGCCGCTGTCGCCGCGGCCGCGCTGCCCGACTCGCCGCCCTCGAGCTGGCGCAAGAGCGCCCGCAGCTCGAGCTGCCCGTACAACTCGCGCAGCGCCGGCACGTCGGGCGCGGCGCGCGTGAGCTGCTCAACCGACAGCGGCAGGTCGAGATCGCTGTGGATGGTGGCGAGCTTGCGCGACAACTCGAGCGTCGCCAGCCCGGCCCGCAGGTTCTCACCCACTTTGCCGGCAATCTCGCCTACGTGCGCGATCACGCCATCGAGCGAACCGTACTGCGCCAGCAGCTTCGCGGCCGTTTTGGGCCCCACCTTGTCGATGCCGGGGATGTTGTCGGAGCTGTCGCCGATCAGCGCGAGGTAGTCGATGATCTGCTCCGGGAAGACGTCGAACTTCGTCTTCACGCCGGCACGGTCGAGCACCGCATTGTTCATGGTGTTGATGAGCGTGATCGATTCGTTCACCAGCTGCGCCATGTCCTTGTCGCCGGTGGAGATGAGCACCGACTGCCCGGCGCGCGCCGCGCGGCACGCCAGCGTGCCGATGACGTCGTCCGCCTCCACCCCCGGGACGCGCAGCAGCGGCAGGCCCTGCGCCTCGATGATCTTAAGCAGCGGCCCGACCTGCGCGCGCAGGTCATCCGGCATACCGGGGCGCTGCGCCTTGTACTCGGCGAACAGGTCGTCGCGGAATGTGCGGCCCGGGGCATCGAACACCACGGCGATGCGCTGCGGCTGGTAGTCCTTGAGGAACTTCAGCAGCATGTTGAGCACGCCGAGCACCGCGCCGGTGGGCTCGCCGCGCGAGTTCGTCAGCGGCGGCAGGGCGTGGAACGCCCGATAGACATAAGACGAGCCGTCGACGAGAACCAGGTCCGGGGGTCGAATCATTGGGGGAGCCGGCGAGGGGGCGGGGCGCGAGTATAACGGACACCCACCGCGAGCCTCGGCGCGGGGTCAACGCGCGCCCAGCCGCTGCGCTATAGGGTGAGGACCGCAGCCACCCAGACCGCTCGCCCGTTATGCTCGTCGCCACCAGCTCCGCCATCGCCGCCAACCGCTTCGGCCTGGGTGCCCAGCCGGGCGAGCTCGGCCGCATCGGTGCCGGTGCGCGCGAGTGGCTGCAGGTGCAGCTGCGGGGCGCCCCGCCGGTGCTCGCGGCGCCGGACTTGCGGCCCGCCGCGCAGACGCTGGCGCAGGCACTCGAGCTGCGCCGCGAGATCGAGGAGCAGAAGAAAGGCTGCGCGCCTCGAGCCTGCGCTCGCCGAGGCCCAGGCGATGAAGCTCGGCCAGTTCCTGCGCCCGGTCTACGTAAGCGAGGCGACCGCACGGCTGCAGCAGGCGGTCAGCACCGAGCGCCCCTGGGTCGAGCGCCTGACGCAGTTCTGGAGCAACCACTTCGCCGTCTCGGTGGACAAGCAGCTGCTCGCCGGTCTTGCCGGCGGCTTCGAGCGTGAAGCCATCCGCCCGCACGTGCTCGGCCGCTTCCGCGACCTGCTGCTCGCGGCGGAAACGCATCCGGCGATGCTGCTGTACCTGGACAACCACCTCTCGGTCGGCCCGCACTCGCCGGCCGCCGCAGCGCATCGAGCGGCGCCAGGTGGAGCGCAAGGTCGGCATCAACGAGAACCTGGCGCGCGAGATCCTCGAGCTGCACACGCTCGGGGTCGGCGGCGGCTACACGCAGGCCGACGTCACCACCTTCGCCCAGGTGATCACCGGCTGGTCGATCGGCGGGCGGCGCGGGCGCTTCGCCGGCGGGGAGCCCGGGCAGTTCGTGTTCCGCGCCGAGCTGCACGAGCCGGGCGCGAAGGTGCTGCTCAACACGCGCTATCCCGACCGCGGGCTCGAGCAGGGACTGGCCGTGCTCGGCGACCTGGCGCGCCATCCCTCCACCGCGCATTTCATCGCCACCAAGCTCGCGCGCCACTTCATCGCCGATGATCCGCCGCCGGCCGCCGTGGCGCGCGTCGCCGGCGCATTCATGGCGAGCGAGGGCGACCTGCCCAGCGTCTATCGCGCGCTCCTCGAGGCGCGCGAGGCGTGGGCCGAGCCGCTGCCGAAGTACAAGACGCCGAACGATTTCCTGGTCTCCGCCTATCGCGGCCTGAGCCTGCCGGTCGCGCCGGGCAACGGCGCGCTCGCGCCGCTCGAGGTGCTCGGGCAGCGCACCTGGCAGCCCGGGTCGCCCGCCGGCTGGCCGGACCGCAGTCGCCGACTGGGACGGCGCCTCGGCGCTCATGAAGCGCATCGAGTGGGCCGACGCGGTGGGACAGCGCCTCGGCAGCCGCCGCGACGCGCCAGGAGCTCGCTGCCGCAGCTGCTCGGCGCCAACCTGAGTGCGGCGACGCGCACGGCGGTCGCACGCGCCGCGACTCGCCGCCCAGGGACTGACCCTGCTGCTCGCCGCACCCGAATTCATGCGTCGCTGACTGAAGCAGCGCGAGGAGCACGACCCATGGGCCGCCTGAAACGACGCGAATTCCTCAGCCTCTCCGCGCTCGCCGCCGGCGGCGCGTTCCTCACCAGCGGTCGCCTTCGGCGAGGTCAGCGCGCGCAACTCGCGCTTCGTGCTCGTGATCCTGCGCGGCGCGCTCGACGGGCTGGCGGCGGTGCCGCCGTACGCCGATCCTGACTATGCGGCGCTGCGCGGCGAGGCGGCGCTGCGGGCGCCGGGGGCCGCCGGCGGCGCGCTGCCGCTCGAACGGCTTCTTCGGGCTGCACCCGTCCCTGAGCTTCCTGCAGGAGAGCTACCAGGCGCGCGAGCTCATCGTGTTCCACGCGCTCGCCAGCCCCTACCGCGAGCGCTCGCACTTCGACGGCCAGGACGTGCTCGAGAACGGCTCACTGCGGCCGCACGCGCTGCAGAGCGGCTGGCTCAACCGCGCGCTCGCGCAGCTGCCGGGGCCCGCGGCGCGCGTGCGCCGGCGTCGCCCTCGGCCAGAACGTGCCGCTCGTCATGCGCGGGCCGGCGCAGGTGACTTCCTGGTCGCCCTCGAAGCTGAGTGCGCTGGATGAGGACACGCTCGCGCGCCTCACCGACCTCTACGCCGCAGACCCGCTGCTGGCGGTGCGCCTCGCCGAGGCGCTCGCGGCGGATGCCATGGTGGCCGAGCAAGGATCTGCCATGGCCAAGCCGGACGGCCCGGCGGCTACCGCAGCGCCGGCGGCCGCGGCGCAGGCCCAGGCCGCCAGGCGCGCTATGCGCAGATGGTGGAGGCCGCTGCCGGCTTCCTGCGCCAGGCGCAGGGCCCGCGGGTGGCGGTGTTCGACACCACCGGCTGGGACACGCACGCCAACGAGGGCGGCGCGGAGGGCCAGCTGGCCGGGCGCCTCGGGGCGCTCGACCAGGGCCTCGCGAGCCTCAAGCAGCAGCTGGGCCGAGTGCCTGGGCGGATACGGCGGTGCTGCTGGTGACCGAGTTCGGCCGCACCGCCGCCATCAACGGCACGCGCGGCACCGATCACGGCACCGGGCGCCGCCGCGTTTCTGCTCGGCGGCGCGGTCGCGGGAGGGCGCGTGATCGCCGACTGGCCGGGGCTTGTCGGCGCGCGCGCTCTACCAGGGGCGCGACCTGGCGCCGACGCTCGACCTGCGCTCGGTGTTCAAGGGCATTCTCGCCGAACACCTCGGCGTCCCAGCCGCGCGCACTCGAGGACAGCGTGTTTCCCGACAGCGCCGCCGTGAGGACGCTGCGCGGACTCACCCGCGCCTACGCGGGCTGCGACGGATCCGTCGGCGTCCGGTCGGCTGCTTCGGCAGCGGCGGCGTCGGTGTCGCGGGCGGCGCCTTCCGCCGTCACCACCACCTTGGGTTTCTTGTCCGGCAGGTACAGCGGGCCCTTCTGGCCGCAGCCGCTGAGCGCGAGCGCCGCGAGGCACAGACCGAGTACCGCCCTCATACGTACATCGGGCGCCGGTCACGCAGCGCCAGCCAGCCACGCACGACGCGGTAAGCGATCCAGATGCCCAGCGCCAGGTGCGACGCGATGAAGAGCGGAAATGCCGATCAGGATCAGCATGAGCGGCACCGAGACCGCCCAGATCACGACGCTCCACAGCACCGCGAACCAGAAGGTACGGATCTGCCAGCGAAAGTGCGATTCGAGGAAGGTGCCGAGGGTCGCCGAGCGGCGCGCGTAGTTCATGATCACGGCGATGATCGAGGGCAGTCCCCAGATGAAGCTGGCGACGATGGTGTGGAAGGTCGTCACCCCGATCAGGACCGACAGCGCATGCAGCGCATAGATCACGTGCGTGTAGGTGATCAGGGACTCATCGACGTGGGGTGCCGCGGCGCTCATGGAAGGCATGGGGTCGGACATGGCGTACCTCGCGTTATCCTGGGGGGCGGCGCTCGACGATCGCCATCGTGAGGCGCGAGACGCACACCAGCCGCTCGCTCTCGTCGCGGATCTCGATTGACCACACGTGGCTGCGCGCGCCGAGGTGGAAGGGGCGCGCGGTCGCGGTCACCGTGCCGCTCGCGACCGCGCGCAGGTGGTTGGCGTTGATCTCCTGGCCCAGGCACATGAACTTCTCGGCGTCGACGCACAGCATCGAGGCGAGGCTGCCGGCAGTCTCGGCGAGCGCCACCGAGGCGCCGCCGTGCAGCACGCCGAAGGGCTGATGCGTGTGCGCGTTCACCGGCATGCGTCGCGCGCAGGTAGTCCGGGCCGATCTCGGTGACGCGGATGCCCAGATGACCGGGCAGCGAGCGGCTGCCGCGCTCGGTGAGGGAGTCTGCGGTGGTGGCGACCTGCCAGATGCTCATGCGAGCTAGTCTAGCGGTTTGCGCAGTGGCAATCTGCACCCGCAGAAGGCTCAAGCGAGTGTGGCCGTGCGATGAATGCATTCTGTTTCCCGCCCGCCGGGCGTGCCCAGCGTCGCCGTGGCCGGGCACCGAGGCGCGCTTTCCCGTGCACCGCATCTACTGCGTCGGCCGCAACTACGCCGAGCACGTGCGCGAGATGGGCGCCGACCCGCAGGCCGAGCCGCCGGTGTTCTTCATGAAGCCCGCCGACGCGCTCGCCGCCAACGGCGCGAGCGTCCCGTATCCGCCGGGCACCGCCAACCTGCACTATGAGATCGAGCTGGTGGTGGCGCTGGCAGCGGCGGCCGCGACATCGCGCGCGGCACAGCGCCCTGAGCCACGTGTTCGGCTACGCCGCCGGCAACGACCTGACACGGCGCGACCTGCAGAGCGTGGCGCGCAGAGCGCGGCCAGCCCTGGGATACCGCCAAGGGCTTCGACTTCTCCGCGCCGCTTGCGGCACATCCGCCCGGTGGCGGCCGGCGGCCATCCTGACGCACGGGCGCATCTGGCTCAAGGTCAACGGCGTGCAGCGCCAGGAGTCGGACGTCAGCCAGATGCTCTGGGACGTGCCGCACATCATCGCCGCGCTCTCGCGGCTGTACGAGCTGCGGGCGGGGGATCTGATCTTCACCGGCACGCCCGCCGGGGTGGGCGCGCTCAAGGTCGGCGACCGCATCGAGGGCGGGATCGAGGGGCTCGAGGTGCTGCGCCACAGCATCGGCGCGCCGGCGACGGACTGAAGGCCGTGAAGCTCTACGGCTACTTCCGCAGCTCCGCCGCCTACCGCGCGCGCATCGCGCTCACCTCAAGGGCATCGCCTACGAGTCGGTGCCCGTGGACCTGCGCGCGCCCGGTGAGCGCGCAGCGCACGCCGCGAGTTCCTGGCGCTCAACCCCGAGGGGCTGGTGCCGGTGCTGGAGGTCGGCGGCGATACGCTCATCCGCCAGTCGCTCGCCATCATCGAGTACCTGGAGGAGACGCACCCCGCGCCGCCGCTGCTGCCGCGCGCGCCGGCTCGCGCGCGCCCAGGTGCGCGCGCTGACGCTCGCGATCGCCTGCGACATCCACCCGCTCAACAACCTGCGCGTGCTCAACTACCTGCGCGCACCGCTCGGGCACGACGATGCGGAGGTGAACGCCTGGTACGCGCACTGGATCGCGCGCGGCTTCACGGCGCTCGAGGCGGAGGTCGCGCACACCAGCGGCGACGGCCGCCACATGTTCGGCAAGGCGGTGACGCTCGCGGATGTGTGCCTGGTGCCGCAGATGGACAACGCGCGGCGCCAGCAGTGCGACGCTCGCGCCCTATCCGCGGCTGCGCGCGATCTGCGCGCACCTGGAGGCGCTGCCGGCGTTTGCGCGCGCCGCCCCGCAGGCGCAGCCGGACGCCTGACGCGCGAAGCGCTCACGCGCGCCGGCGGCGCGCCGCGCAGGAAGGTCGACGTAGCCGGCGAGGAACTGCCGCAGCGCTCCTCGATGGCGGCATCCTTGAGCGTGCCGCACTCATCGAACACTTATTGGCGCGCGACACCATCGAGCCGTCCGCCGGTCCACAGCTGCACGCCGAGCGTGCGCAGCACCGGCAGCCAGCCGCTCTGGCTCAGGATCGTGCCGAAGGCTCCCGGGGAGGCACCGATGATGGCGAAGCGCCGGCCGCCGAACACCCGGCGCGCATCCGCCGGCGGGCGCGACAGCCAGTCGATGGTGTTCTTGAACACCCCGGGGATGCTGTTGTTGTATTCGGGAGTGACCAGCAGCACGCCGTCGGCGGCCACCACCGCCTCCTTGAGCTGACTGACCGCTCGCCGGGATCCCCTGGGCCTCGATGTCGCCGTCGTAGAGCGGGATGCCGCGGATGCTGGCCACCTCGAGCGTCGCGCCCTCGGGCATGAGCCGGTGGCCGCGCGCAGCAGCGCGCTGTTGTACGAGCCGCGTCGCAGGCTCCCGGAGATTCCGAGCACTTTCGTCATGAAGATTCCTCTGAGGATCGCGACAGCCTGCCTGAGCGCGCCGCCGGGGCGCAACCGAGCGCTGCGCGTTGCGGCCGCTGCGGCTTCTAGCTCTTCAGCTTTGCGGCGACGCGCCGGTACGCCTCGCGGAACGGGATGCCCTCCTCGACCACCAGGCGGTTGGCTTCGCTCGGCGGCGTGGATGGCAGGATCCAGGCGGATCGCTGCGGGTCGGAACTCGAGCGCCGCGATGGCCGGCGGCAGGATGGCGAGCGTCGCGCGCGGCAGGTCGATGCCGCGGAACAGCGGGAACTTCAACAGCTGCAGGTCGCGCTGGTAGCCGGAGGGCAGCTTCGCGCACACCGCCAGCGCCTCGGTCAGACACGCCTGCGCGGTGGCGCTGCGCCCGCGGATGAGCTCGAACACGTCCGGGTTGCGCTTCTGCGGCATGATCGAGGAGCCGGTGGTGAAGGCCTCCGGCAGGGTGAGGAAGCCGAACTCGCTGGGTCGCGAACAGCAGCACGTCGGCGGCGAAGCGGCCGAGATCCTGCATGCAGCAGCGTGATCTCGAACAGCAGCTGCGCTTCGGCCTTGCCGCGCGAGAGCTGCACGGCCGTGACCGGCTCGTGCACCTGCGCGAACCCCAGTTCCAGCTGCGGTCGCCTGCCGGTCGATCGGCAGCCCCGGGGTGCCGTAGCCGGCCGCGGAGCCGAGCGGATTCTTGTCGATGCGCCGCAGCGCCGCCGCGAGTCCCTGCGGCGTCGTCGCGGATCTCGGCGGCGAACCCGCGCGCCCACAGCGCCACCGAGCTCGGCATCGCCTGCTGCAGGTGCGTGTAGCCGGGCAGCGGAATGTGCGGCCTCGCGCCGCGCGAGCGCTTCGAGCGCCGCGGCCGACCTCTTACCGCGCCGCCGCGCAGCGTGGCCGACCGCGTCGCGCAGGTACAGGCGGATGCGCGGCCAGCACCTGGTCGTTGCGCGAGCGCCCGAGGTGGATGCGCCCGCCGGCGGCGCCGATGCGCTCGGTGAGGCGTCGCTCGAGCGCGGTCTGGCCATCCTCGTCGGCGAGCTCCACGCGCCAGGCGCCGCGCGCGTGCTCGGCGGCGAGCGCGGTCAGGCCGTCGCGGATCGCCAGCGAGGTCACGCGCCGCGAGCAGCTGCTGCGCTGCAGCATCTGCGGCGTGCGCGATCGAGGCGCGCACGTCGTAGGCGCACCAGGCGCTCATCGAGCGCGTGGTCCTCGCCGGCGGTGTAGTCGCAGCACGCGCTCATCGAGCGGCGCCGCCCTTGTCCCACAGGCGCCTCATGAGCGCGCTCTGCTCGGCCGGACTCAGCGCATCCACGTCGGCGACGATGAGGGTGCCGGTGCCCTCGTTGGTGAACACCTCACCGAGGATGCCCTCCGGCGACTGGTAGGAGACGACGTGCACGCGCTGCACGCCGCCGCGGATGGCATCCTCGATGGCCTGGGCCTTCGGCAGCATGCCGTCGGCGATGCGTGCCCTGCGCGCGCAGGCGCTCGAGCCCGCGCAGGTCGGTGTAGGAAATGAGGGTGCCCGGATCGCGCAGCTCACCGAGGATCCCGGGCGCGCCGGTGCACAGGATCAGCTTCTCCGCCCCGAGCGCCGCCCCGAGCGCGGCCGCGACGGTGTCGGCGTTGATGTTGAGCAGCGTGCCGGCGGCATCCGCCGACAGCGGGCTCACCACCGGCATCAGGCCGTTGTCGAGGAGCTTCTTCAGCACCGTGGTGTCGACCGCCTCGATGTCTCCGACCAAGCCGAAGTCGACCGGGCTCGGGTTCGCCGGCGACCTCCAGCGGCGGGCGGCGCCGGGCGCGGACGAGGCCGGCGTCGACGCCGCTGATCCCGACCGCATCGATGTTGAGGTCGCGGCACATGCCGAGCACGCGCGTGTTGATGAGCCCGTTGAGCACCATGGCGGTCACGTCGATCGCGCTGCTGCATCGGTGACGCGCCGCCCCTCGACCATGCGCGTCGTTACCCCGAGCGCGGCCGACACTTCGGTGAGCTGCGGGCCGCCGCCGTGCACCAGCACCACGCGCACGCCGAAGTAATGCAGGATCGCGATCTGCTCGATCAGCGCGCGCGTGGTCTGGGTGTCGGCGAACACCCCGCCGCCGGCCTTCACCACGAAGGTCTTGCCCTTGTACATGCGGATGTAGGGGGCGGCGCTGCGCAGCGCGCGGATGGCGAGGGTCTGGTCGCTGCGGTGCATGATCATGCGGCGCTTCCTTGGGCTCTCAGGAGCCGAGCAATCGGTGGAGCACCGCCATCTGCGCGGGCAGGCGGTTGTAGGCTTCGCGCTGCACGAGGCTGCGCGGCCCGTCGAGCACTGCGTCCGCGATGGCGGTGTTGCGCCGTACCGGCAGGCAGTGCATGACGCGGCATTGCGGCGCCGTGCCGAACCAGTCCTCGCGCACGCACCAGCCGCGCAGCCCCGCGCGCAGGCGCGCATCCTCGGCGGCGTCGCCGTAGGCGCTCGTGGCACCCCATTCCTTGACGTACAGCACCTGCGCCCCGGGGAGCGCGTCGGCGCGCTCGCTGGTCTCGCGCACCGAGCCGCCGGCGAGGGCGGCGGCGCGGCGCGCGCGCTCCATGATCGGGGCGGGCAGGGCGAACCCTTCCGGGCGCAGCACGATAACCTCCATGCCGCGCAGCGCCGCCATGTGCAGCGCCGCGGCGGGTACGGCGAGCGGCAGGGCGCGCGGGTGGTAGGCCCATGAGAGCACGAAGCGCGCCGTGCGCGCCACGGCCAGGTCATCGAGTGTCTTCCAGTCCGCGAGCGCCTGGCACGGGTGGTTAACCGCCGACTCGAGATTGATGAGCGGCTTGTCGATGAGGCTCGCCATGAGCTTGAAGTCGGTCTCCGCCAGGTCGTGGGCGAGATCCTTGCCCTCGGCGAAGGCGCGGATGCCGAGCGCGTCGGCGTAGGCGGCGAGCACCGGCAGGCCCTCGCGCACGTGCTCGGCTGCCGCACCGTCCATCACCACTCCGCTGCGCATCTCGAGCTGCCAGCTGCCCTGGCCCGGGCTAATGACGAAGGAGTTGCCGCCCAGGCGCGCCATCGCCACCTGGAAGGAGGCGAGCGTGCGCAGCGAGGGGTTGAAGAACAACAGCCCGAGGATCTTGCCGGCCAGCGCCCGCGGCTCGGGCGTGCGCTCCAGGCGCCGCGCGAGCTCAAGGAGCGACAGCACCTCCTCGCGCGTGAAGTCGTTCAGGTCGAGGAAGCGCTTCACGGCGGCAGCTCCGCCAGGGCGTCGCGCAGCATGTCCACGTGCTCCTCCTGCAGGATGTAGGGCGGCAGCAGGCGCAGGACGTGCGCATCGCTCGCGGTGCCTGCGAGGATCCCGCACTCGAGCAGCTGCGCCTGCACCTCCTTCGCCGGCCGCCGGGTGCGCAGGCCCACCAGCAGGCCCGCCCCCTGGTGGGCGGTGACGGGGCCCACGAGGCACTGGGCGCGGATGTAGGTGCCCATGCGTCGCACCTGCTCGAGCAGGCGCTCGGATTCGAGCGCCTCGATGACCGCCTCGATCGCAGCGCAGGCGAGCGGGCCGCCGCCGAAGGTGGTGCCGAGGGACTCGGGGCGCAGGGAGGCGGCGAGCGGCGCGGACAGCAGCAGCGCTGCGCACGGGAAGCCGTTGCCGAGCGCCTTCGCCGTCGTGAGCAGGTCGGGCGTCACGCCGTAGAGGTTGGCGGCGAAGGGCGCGCCGCTGCGGCCCATGCCGCTTTGCACCTCATCAAAGATCAGGCACGCGCCGACCGCCTGGCAGCGCTGCCGCAGCGCGTTGAGGAACGGCGCTCCCAGATCCACGGCGCCGGCCAGGCCCTGCACCGGCTCGACGATCACCGCCGCGGTGCGCTCGGTCACGTGCGCGGCGATCAGCTCGGCGGCGGCGCCGCGCGGGATGAAGCTCACGTCGAAGGGGGTGCGGGGAAAGCCGTACCACTTCTCGCGGGCGCCGAAGGTGACGGCGCCGGCGGCGGCGGTGCGGCCGTGGAAGGCGCCTTCGATCGCGGCGACGTGTGCGCGCCCGGTAGCGCGCAACGCGATCTTGAGCGCGTTCTCGTTGGCCTCCGCGCCGCTGTTCACGAGGAACACGCTCGGCAGCGGCAGTTGCGCAAAGCGCACCAGGCGCGCCGCGGCGCGCTCGCGCACCGCCATCGCGACCGCGTTACTCTGGAACTGGCAGCTGTGCGCCTGGCGCGTGAGTGCCGCGGTGAAGCCCGGATGGTCATAGCCGAGCGCCGCGACCGCATGCCCGCCGTACAGGTCGAGCACGCGCTCGCCGCGGCTGTTGGTGAGCCACACCCCGGCGGCGGAGGCGACCTCGAGCGGGTACTGCGCGAACACGGGCGCGAGGTGGCCGGAGGATACGGGCGTCGGCATGGGTGTCAGGTCCAGCCGGCCGCCGGCGCGGTCAGTCCGCAGGTCTGCGGCAGGCCGAACAGGCGGTTCATCCACTGCAGCGCGCCACCGGCGGCACCCTTGTTGAGATTGTCGATGGCGCACAGCACCGCGACGCTCTCGCCCATGGCCACCGCCGAGAGGTGCGCGTAGTTGCTGCCGGCGACCTCCTTCACCCGCGGCGCCGCGGCGCTCACGCGTACGAACGGCGCGCCGGCGTAGTAGTCGCGCAGCACCCCCTGTAGGTGCGCGGTGTCGACGCGGCGCCCGAGGGCCGCCTGCACCGTCACGTGGATGCCGCGCGCGAAGGGGCCCGAGTGCGGTACGAAGGCGAACTGCGCCTCGACGCCGCTCGCGGCGCGCGCGCAGGCGATGATCTCCGGCACGTGGCGGTGCGCGAGCGCGCTGTAGCTGTACAGGTCGCCGTGCCGCAGCGGGTGGTGCGTGCCGGGCACGGGCTTGCGACCCGAGCCGGTGCTGCCGGTGATCCCGCTCACGAAGAGCTTCGGGGTGATGACTCCGGCGGCAAGCAGCGGCACGCTCGCGAGCAGGATGGCGGTCGCGAAGCAGCCAGGATGGGCGACGTGCGGCGTCACGAGCCGCTCGAGGTGCTCCGGGAGCGCGCAGCTGAACTGTGCGAGCCGGCCCGGCGCGCCGTGCGCGTGGCCGTAGACCTCGGTGTACGCCTGCGCCGAGGCATAGCGGAAATCGGCCGACAGGTCGACCACGCGCGGCTGCGCGCCGGCCTGCTCGGCGGCGCCGAGCAGCTCATCGACGAGGGCCGCCGAGACGCCGTGCGGGGCGGCCGAGAAGAGCGCAGTCGCCGGCGTCTCGCACAGGATGCGGCGCACCTGCGCCTGGGAGCTGAAGCGCGTCTCGGGATAGGCGCTCACCAGGTGCGGGAAGGCGCCGGCCACCGGCTCCCCGGGGGCGCTGTCAGACATGACCGCCGCAAGGCTGAAATGCGGGTGCGCTGCAATGAGGCGCAGCAGCTCCCCGGCGACGTAGCCGGTGCCGCCGAGCACCACCGCCGGGAGGCTCGCGCTCATTGGCCGGCGCCCGCGCGCAGCCCGAGCGCCCCGATGACGCGATCGCCGAGTGCCGCGCCGTTGCTGAGCGCGTTGAAGGCCGGCACTTGCATCTGCGCGGTGATGATCTCGACCCCCACCTGGTTGTCCGTGGCAGGCCCTGTCACCACGCACGGCTCGATGCTGAAGCGCTCGCGCAGCAGTTTCACGCCGCCCCAGGCGGCGACCGGGTCATTGGCCGAGAGGATGACGCCGCTGAGCGCCGCGCGGATGTCCGGGCACTCGAGGATCGCATCCACCCCGTAGGTGCCGAGGATGCCGTCGCCGAGCTCGAACACCAGCACGTCCGGCCGGCCGGCGGCGAGCTCGCTCAGCATGGTGCGCGTGAGCGCCGGCCCGTTGCCGCGCGTGGTCGTGACGACGCCGAGGTCGGTGAAGATCGCGCAGTGACGGGCGCCGGCATCCTCCATCGCCAGAATGTCACGGCGCAGCGACACGCCGGTGGCCTTGAACGCGTCCACGGTGAGCCCGCGGTGGCGCATGCGCGCGATCACCGCGCAGGCCGCGGCGGTCTTGCCGGCCTCCATGCAGGTGCCGGCGAGCGCCACCACCGGCACGCCGCGCGTGTCGAGCGCGGCGTGCGCGTCGAGCTTCTTGTAGCCCGACCCGCGCCGGCACGCCGATGCGCTCGCCGAGGTACGGGAAGGTTGAGTGCCACGCCGAGTACGCGGCAGTCGAACGGCCTGCCCTTGTCGGGGTTGATCGAGTCGCACACCCCGAGCACCCCGCCGATGTTGAGCATCTGGATGACATCGCCCGGGGCTGCACGCGCTCGGGCACGTGGCCGGAGTAGCCGAACAGCGCCTTGCGGTGGCCGAGCGCGCCGGCGACGACGTCGCCCTTGCCGAGCTTGGCCATGCGGCCGCTGGTGAGCTCGAGCGTGTTGTAGGTCGATTTGTTGTCGAGGACCTCGACCACCACCACCACGCCTTCCTCGGCCGGGATCTCCGGCGGCGATGCGCACCTCGTGCGAGAGGTTGCAGGCCTGCGTCACCGAGGCGAGTTTGTCGACCACGACGCTGCGCATCTCGACCATCGCTTAGGGCTCTTCGGCGGCGGCGGCGCGCGCGCCGGCGCGCGTGTAGAAGACCCCCGGCAGGGAGACGATGCGCGAGAAGCCGAGCGCGTCGGTCGCCGACCACTCCCCGGCAGACTCACCGTACACGCCCCTGGAGGCGGCCATCAGTGAATAGGGCGACGCGACGCCCTCGATGAAGACATTGCCGGTCTGCAGCCGCAGGTGCACCTCGCCCGTGACGCGCTGCTGCGAGGACAAAAGCAGCGCCTCGACGTCGCGGCACACCGGGTCGAGCAGCTGCCCCTCGTGCACCAGGTCGCCGTAGGGCTGCGCGACCGTCTCCTTCAGGCGCTGCTGGCGCCCGGTGAGCACCAGCTTCTCGAGCTCGCGGTGCGCGCTGAGCAGCACCTCGGCCGCCGGGGCCTCGAAGGCCACGCGCCCCTTGGTGCCGATGATCGTGTCGCCGAGGTGGATGCCGCGGCCGATGCCGTAGGGGGCGGCAAGCCGCTCGAGCGTCTCGATGATCTCAACCGGCGCGAGCGCGCGGCCGTCGAGCGCCGCCGGGCGCCCGGCGCGGAAGCTGAGCACGTGGCGCGCCGGTGGGCGCAGCTCGCGGAAGGCGTCGCGCGTCAGGATCCAGGCTTCCTCGGGGATGCTGCCCGTGGAGGTGAGGGTTTCCTGGCCGCCGATCGTGACGCCCCACAGGCCGCGGTTCACCGAGTAGCGCGCGCCGGTCGGGGGCAGCGGCAGAGATCGCTCGCTCAGGTACGCCAGTTCCTCCTCGCGCCGGAACGCCTGGTCGCGCACCGGCGCCAGCACCTTCAGGTCCGGCGCCAGCGTGCGCAGCGCCACCTCGAAGCGCACCTGGTCGTTGCCCGCGGCCGTGCAGCCGTGGGCGACCAGGTCCGAGCCGAGCTGCCGCGCCATGCGCGCGATCGTCTGCGCCTGCATGACGCGCTCGGCGCCCACGCACAGCGGGTAGAGCTGGCCGCGGCGCACATTCCCCATGATGAGAAAGCGCAGCACCTGCTCGAAGTAGTCCGCGCGGGCATCGATCTGGTGATGCGCGATCGCCCCGAGCGCGCGGGCGCGCTCGGCGAGCGTACGCGCGGCCGCGGCATCGATCCCGCCGGTGTCCACCGTGACCGTGATGACGGGGCGGCGCTCGTGCTCGGCGATCCAGGGCACGAGGAAGGAGGTGTCGAGGCCACCGGAATAGGCGAGCACGATGGGCTTTGCGCCCGCAGCAGGCGTGGGACGTCATGGTCAGACCCGGAAGAGCGTGCGCAGGCGGCGAGCGAGCTCGGCCTGCGCCCGCTGGCTGGCGGTGGCGATGAAGATGGTGTCGTCGCCGGAGATGCGTGCCCGCCACTTCCGGCCACTGTGCCTTGTCGATTGCCACGGCGACGCTCTGCGCGGCACCGATGGTGGTGCGCAGCACGGTGATCGAGGGGCCGGCACTGCGCAGCTCGCGCACGAACTGCGCCAGCGAGCCGAAGTCGCCGTTCGCGCGGGTCACCTCATCCGGCGGCAGCGCATAGCGCCCGCTCGCCTTGAGCACCCCGAGGTCGCGCAGGTCGCGGCTGATGGAGGACTGCGTGCCGCGTGGCCCTCCTTCTTCAGCAGACGCACCAGGTCGGCCTGCTTGCGCACCAGCCCGCCGCGCAGGATGCGCACGATGGCGGCGCGTCGCTCGAGCTGCTCGGCGTCGGTCAGCATGTCGTGTAAGCTCTCTGCATAAAGATGCACATATTGTGCATTTTAATGCATGAAGTCAAGAGCGGGCGTCCACGGACCCGGGTGAGAGGGCGACGCGGTGCTACCGGTCGCGCAGCAGCGGCAGTTGTAGTGTGGCGTGGCGTGATCCCGCAGAGGGTTTTGACACTGGCCGTGTGCGAAGCGCGGCCCGGGGGGGCAAGTCAGGGGCGAGCGGCTGACGAGCGATCGTCACTACAAGACGGCGGCGGAGTTTGCGGTTCAGGTTGGCTGCAATGCCATTTTGACAGTATCGATAGCACCAATGGCAGCATTACAAATGGGTGGCGGATTCGTGGGCGCCGCCCACTACATCGCTTTGCAGTGCAAGCAGTAACCCCCGCGGGTCACTTGGCGATGGTGTAGACCAGGTCGGCACCCTGCGCCTGGCCGACTTCGGCGCGCAGCGTCCAGTGATCGCCCAGGGTGTAACGCGCCTTGAAGGTGTTCAGCTGCTCGGTGAGGCTGATGCCATAGCTCACGTACAGGCGCGGATTGAGGTAGCGCCCGAGCACCACCGAGGTCTCGTTGTTGATGTCCGACTCAAGGCCTGCGTCCTGGATGC
This sequence comes from uncultured Pseudomonadota bacterium, assembly GCA_963806375.1. Taxonomy (GTDB): domain Bacteria; phylum Pseudomonadota; class Gammaproteobacteria; order Steroidobacterales; family Steroidobacteraceae; genus 13-2-20CM-66-19. The sequence goes on along the minus strand of CAWDXW010000003.1, from coordinate 1,177,719 downwards.
CGAGCGCTCGCGCCGTACTGCTGCGCGAGCATCGCCACGCCCTGGCCGAGCGCGACGTTACCGCCGTGGGTCTGGGCCGACTCGAACGAGCCACCGGCGAGGATCAGCGAGACGATCTGCGACTGCGGCAGCGGCGGGTCGGAACTGAAGGACATGCGCGGCTGCAGCAGCGTGCCGCGCACGTTCACGTAGGCGGTGACGTCGGGGAACACCTTCTTGGCGCGCAGCGAGATCGCCGGGTTGTCGATCGGGCCGCCGTTGAAGCTCAGTTGCCCGCTGTCGATGTCGAGCAGCCGCCCGTACGCCATGTACTTGCCGTCCGGAATGTTGAGCGCGCCGGTCGCGCGCGTGATGGCATCGTAGCCGCTCTTCACGACCAGACTGCCGCCGAGCTTGGCCTTCAGGCCCATGGCGTCGATGGTGATCTTGTCACCGAGCGTGATGGTGATCGTGCTCATCACCTCGAAGTGCTTGCTCGGGTCGTCCGGCTCGGCGCCGACGATCACCTCGTCGTCCGAGACCCGCACCGCATTGGTGATGTCCTTCGGCTGGATCTTGGCGTAGGGCACCAGCACCTTGCCGGTGACCTCGATCTTGCGGCCGCTTACCACGAAGTCGAGGTCGGGGGAGGCATCGACCTGCGCCTCCGGGATATCCGCCACGCGCAGGTTCGTGCCCTGCAGGTGGAACTTGCCGTAGGGCAGGAGGTTGCGCCACTCGACGTGTCCGTCGGTGTTCACCGTGCCGTCGCCCACGTGTGCGCCGCCCTTGAAGCTGACTCCTGCATCATCGAGGCGCGCCTCGACCTCGATCTGCCGCAGCACCAGGTTCACCTGGTAGACGTCGATCTCGCCCCCGCTCACCTTGACGACGCCGGCGAGCGTCGGGGCGCCGAGCGTGCCGCCGACCCGCAGGTCGGTGGTGAAGTGACCGGAGGCGCGGTCGATCTCGGGCACGTACAGCGACAGCAGCCCCAGCTGGGCACTCTGCGCGTGGATCTCGCCGGCGAGCGGCATGTCGGTGAGTGCGCTCGTGATGCGCTGTGCACTCAGTTTCATGTGCAGCGTGCCGACCTCGCCGTCGCCGAGGTTCGCGTCCAGCTGCACCAGCTGCGGCTCGAGCGCCACTTCGACGCTACCCGAGCCGATGCGGGTGTGCTCGATCTTGCGGCTCGCGAGGCGATGGGCGATCTGCGCCTCCGCCAGCTGCGCCCGCAGCGTCCCCTGCACCGGCGTCGTGGCGCCGCCGGAGAGCCGGGCGAGGGCGCTCAGCGTGCCAAGATACTGCACGTTGGGTGTCGTGCCGGCGGTGAGGGTCGCCAGCGGCAGCTCGTTGCTCATGATCGTGGTGGCCCACTCGGCCGGGCGCCACTCCGCGTCGGCGCATACGCTTCCGGGGGTGCCGACCAGGCACAGCCATGCGATGCGCACGTGACCGAGCGCCGCCAAGACGTCGACCGGACGCTCGAGCGCGAGGTGCAGCGACTCGCTGCCGCTCACCGAGAGGGCGGTGAGTTGGCCCTGGAACGCCCCGTGCGCGTACGCGCCGCGCGCCTGCGCGCTCGCGGCGATGCCGGGAGCCGTGGCCGTCACGTGCACCACGTAGGCGCTCGGTAGCCCGGTGAGCGTGAGGCTCGCCGCCTGCAGCGTGTGCTCGCCGTAGCTCAGCGCGCGCAGCCGCGCATCGATCTTCGACTCCTTGCTGGTGGCGTTGGGCTCGAAGTCGATATCGGCGTCAGCGGCCTCGAGTTTGATCCCCTCGTAGTCCACCCCGACCGCGTGCGCCACGCCGATGACCGCCGGATCACTCGGCGTGCCCTGGAGGGTGCCCGAGGCTTTGATGCGGCCGCGGCTGCCCGGACTGATCAGACTCAGGTCCTGCGCGCTCAAGCTGAAGCGCAGGTTCAGGCGATCGTCGATCTGCCCGTCGAGCGCCAGGGTGGTGCTGCCGAGGGCCACGCGCAGATCGTTGAAGCCCCAGGTCTTGCCGGCGTGCGTGAATGCGCCGCTGCCGCCCGCGCTCGCGCCGCGCAGCTTGCCCGTGAGGCTGCTGAAGGCGGCGCTCAGCGTGCCGTGCGGATCGAAGCCGCGCCCGGCCACCTGGTAGTCGAAGCTCAGGCTCCCCGGCAGATCGGCGCGCAGCTGTGCCGGGTCGATGCCGCTGGCGTGGCCGCTCACCTCGTAAGTCTCCTCGCGACCCCAGGTGACCTTGCCACTCGCGCTCGTGTGACCGCCGTAGAGGTCGACGTCCGCGCGCGTGAACGCGAAGTTGTCTTTGTCGAGCGTACCGTCGGCGTCGACCGGCATGGAGGGCAGATCGAGAGCACGTACATCCCCGCTCACGTGCACCCGGTAAGGCAGGATTCCCGCAAGCGCGAAGCTGCCGGCGGCGCTGCGCACCACCGGGTCGCGCCCGGTCAGCGGCCAGCGGAACTGCTCCCAGCTGCCTTTGAGGTCCAGGCGCGGCCCGTTGTCCACGACCGCGATCGTGCCGGCGCCACGCGCGAGCGCGCCCGAGGCGATATGGCGCGCCTCCATGCTCTTGGCGCTGAGCACGCGGTGCGCGAAGCCGCCTTCGAACTGCACGGCGAACTTCCCGGCGCGCAGCCCCGCAGGCTCCACCGTGCCCCGGGCGCTGAAGGTATCGGCATCCCCGGCGCCGGTCAGCTGGCCGGTGATGGTGCCGAGGGGTCCGGAGACGCCCCAGGCGCCGAGCTCGAACTGCAGCACCTGCGCGCTCGCGACCCAGTGGAAGTGATTGGCGAGCTCGCGCAGCTGACCGCTGACATCGGTGCGGAACGGGCTGTGCGTGTGCGCGCACCACGTTGAGGATATCCAGGTCCCCGCGGGCGCTGCCGTCCACCACGTAGGCCGGCTGCCCGGCCGGATGCCAGTCAAGATGCCCCTTCACCCGAAAGCCGAGCGGATCGGTGGCCAGGAGGTCACCCATGAGAATGAAGTGCGCGCCTTCGAGCAGGCCTTCCGCCTGGAAGAAGCGGATATCCAGATGGCGCAGCAGTGCGTCGGCGGTGATGTCGCGTGACCTGCGATCTTGAAGCCGTTGTAGACGCTCAGCTCGGCGCGCTTCACGTGCGCCTCATCGGCGCTGATCTTCAGCCAGCGCGGCAGGAACGAGGGCGGCGAGGGGGTGGGCGGGTGCACGCGGCGCTTCACCTGCACCTCGGCCCCCTCGACGCTCGCGTAGGTCACGCGGATGGTCTGCACGAGCAGCGGTGCCAGCCGCACCCGCCCGTCGATGTTCGTGAACGTCAGGTGCACCAGCTCATGGTCGATCTCGACGCGCTCGACGTGCAGTCCGTGGGCGACGGTGCCGGTGAGGCCCGTGATCTTGAGGTCCACCGGTCCCAGCTGATGCGGCAGGTGGCGCACCACGAACTGCGCGCCGCCCTCGGTGTACAGCGCCGCCCACAGGAGCGTGAGCGGCGCCACGATCAGCCCCACGATCAGCATGCTCGCAAGAGTCAGCAGCAGGCGTCGGAGGAGGGTCTTCGGTATCACAGCTTGGGGGAGAAATTGATGTGCAGCCGCGGGCTGCTGGGTGCACAGTTTGAGCCAGTGAAGGGCGGCTGGCACGGTTCATAGAGCGGCTCGGCGATATCGATGCCGAGCGTGAGCACCGGCAGTCGCACCCGCAGGCCGATACCGGCCGAGTAGGCGAGCTTCGTCCCCCAGCGGTCGAAGGCGTTGCCGTAGTCGAAGAAGGCCGCGATGCCGAGGTTGCGCGGCAGGTCGCGGATCACCTCGAACGTGCCCGTGGCCAGGTCTTTGCCGCCCACCTTGATATAGGTGTAGTCGCCGCTGGGACAGGGGGCATTGGCCACGCTTTGCCCCACGCACACGTTGGTCTCCACCGTGGGCGAGAGGGTGTTGTAGGCGAAGCCGCGCACGCTGTTGTCGCCGCCGGCGAAGAAGCGGAACACCACCGGCAGCTGTTCGAACTCCTGCGCCAGCGTCGCGCCCAGTTCCCCGCGCAGCAGCAGGTGCCACTTGGGCGCGATGGAGAACACCCGTTCGCCCTGCAGGTGCGCCTGTACCCAGGTCGAGTTCGAGCCGAGGGAGGCACTGGATCCCTTGATCTCCAGGTACAGCGGATGCTCGAACAGCGCCTCGCCGAGGTAGCCCTTGGGGACCGAGGCGATGTCCAGCTCCGGCACCAGCAGCCGGTCGGTGGTGTTGATCGGCGCGTAGATGGATTCGCTGGTGGTGCGCACCGCGTTGACCGCCCACACGTGCTGCCAGGGGCCGGTGACGGCGGTAATGCTCGGTCCGGCGGACAGCGTGTTGGTGGTGACGTCGCCCCAGTTGCGCTGCTCGATCGAGCCACGCAGGCTGAAGCTCTCCGTCGCCGGGTCGCCGAAGGGAATGGTGTAGCGGCTCTGCACGCTGTACTTGGTCACCTGCGCCGCCTGCACCTCGACGCTGAAGCTGTGGCCGCGGTCGTTGACGCGCCGGTCCTCGAAGCCGAGCGTACCGCGCGGCCCGGTATCGGTGGCGTAACCGGCGCCGAGGCTGTAGCGATGGCGGCGGCTGGCATCGGCACGGATGCTGACCGGCACGGTGTGGGCGTCGCGGTCGGGCTCGCCCGGCAGCACCTCCAGATTGGCGAAATACTGCGAGTCATCCAGCGCGAACTGCGTACGCAGCACCTGCGTCAGATCGAAGTACTCCCCCTCCTTGTAGCGCAGGTAGCGGCGCACCAGGCTGTCGCGCACCACGCTCTGGGTAATGCTCGTCTTGCCGAAGTGATAGCGCACGCCGGTGTCGAGCTCGAGCGCGATGTCCGCGGTGTGGTTGGGGGGATCCACGACCAGCTCATTGCGCACCAGGCGCGCATCCAGATAGCCGTAGGTGGCGGCGGTGCGCTGCAGGTCGGACTTGATCTCCTCGTAGGCCTTGTGGTTCAGCCGCTGGCCGCTCTTGAGCGGCAGGCGCCGCAGGATGCGCCTGAACAGCGGGTCGTTCGCGCCGGGCCCCTCGACCCGCACGTCGATGTGATCCACCAGCACCGCCTGCCCGGGGATAATGTTGATCACGACGTGCCACACCCCCCGCTCCCCCTGGGTGACGGTGGACTCCACCTGGGGCTCGTAGTAACCAAAGGGCTTGAGCGCGGAATCCACCTCGCGCTCGACCCGGTTGTGCAGCCGCTCGACGGTGTCGGGGTTCAGCTCCGCGCCGCTCTTCACGTAGCGCTCGAAGCTCAGGTACGCAAGCACGTTGTCGCGCACGGCGTCGCTGACGCCATGGACCTCCACGTTGACGCCGCTCGCGGCCTGCGCCAGGCGCGCCGCCAACAGGCACAGCAGGACCGCCGGGGTCCGCACGTGCCATCGACGAACCCGCGGCGGGTGATTGCGCTGCGCCATCAAACCTGTTGCCTGGAGAAACCCCGGAATTCTAGAGCCTCGGCCGGCCAGCCGCTCGCTGCTGTGCATTCAGAGTCGGCCGCGGGCGTGCGGGTTCCGCGCCGCTGCCCGTTACGGCCACTCATCCGCAGCGAGGCGAAATTCGCTCTCACCCGCGCACCGCCCCCCGGGATCGAAGCTCCGCTCGCCGAGGTAGGTCGTGCCGTCGGCCGCGAGCAGCAGCACGGTGGAGCAGCGCGTGCCGTAGTCCGGATGCTCGACAAAAGGCGCCGATAGCGCCCGCTCCCACTCCCGCGCCACGTCGCCCGCGGGCAGGTGCGCATCATCCGTGACGCGCGTGCGGTCCTCGAGCAGCTCAAACAGCCCAACGGGCGAGGCGCCGGTGGGTTTACCGAGCCACGCTTCGAAGCCGCGGCGTACGCGCTCGAGTTTTGGCCACGGCGTGTCCAGGAACTCGTTCGACAGGCCGTACACGCCCGCGGCCAGCGGCCGCGCGAAGGGTTGGGCGCGATTACAGCCGTACCACAGTGACTCCCGGTCCGCGAGCAGCAGGTTGAAACCGGAGTAACCGCCGGCGCGCGGCGCGAGCGCGGCCAGGAACTGCGGCGGCGTAAGAGCGCCTTCGAGATACTGCGGGATGAGTGCGCCGCGCGAGGCGGCCCCGGGCTTGGGCGGCTGCAGCTCGCGAAAGTTGGTCACGACGCCGAAGCGGCGCGCACGGTCGAGGCCGAGCCAGGTACCGCCCGCGCGCAGGTCGCGGCCCGCGAGGATTTGCAGCGGCGCCGGCCAGCGCGCCAGCGCGGCCGCCGGGCGCTCGTGAAACTCGTCGCGATTGGCGGCCACCACCAGCGGGTAGAGGGGATGCACACGCCAGGCGAGCACCAGCAGGCACATCGTGGGCTACACCGCGCCGTGCAGCCAGGCCTCGATGAGGCGCCAGGAGATCGACTGCGAGGGCGGGGCGAGCGCCTCGCCCGTGGTCACCTGTGCGCGCGTGAACCAGCGCGCGTCCTCGAGCTCCCCGCCGACGCGCACGGCGCTGCCCGGCGCGGCGCTCGCGAAGAAGCCGAGCATCAGCGAGGAGGGGAACGGCCACGGCTGCGAGGAGTGGTAGCGCACGTTATGCGCGGCCACGCCGGTCTCCTCCAGCACCTCGCGCAGCACCGTGTCTTCGAGGCTCTCGCCCGGTTCGACGAAGCCGGCGATGGTCGAGTAGCGCCGCGGCGGCCAGCTCGGCGAGCGCCCGAGGAGCGCCCGCTCGCCGTCGCTCACCAGCACGATGATCGCCGGGTCGATGCGCGGAAAGAACTCCTGCGCGCAGGCGGGGTTGCTGCAGCGCAGACAGTGGCCGGCATGCGTAGGCTCGGTGGGACTGCCGCAGACCCCGCAGTGCAGCTGCCGAGCGCGCCAGGTACCGAGCGCGCGCGCATAGGCGAGCAGTGCGGCCTCCTGCGCGCCGAGCACCGGGGCGAGCGGCCGCAACTCCTGGAAGGCGGTGTCGGCGGGCAGCTCGAGGCTCTCCGACAGCGGCATATCAATGAGCACGATGCGCGTGTCCTGCCGCCAGCCGAGCAACACCAGCACCCGGTCGGGCGCGGCGCGCACCAGCGGTGAGTCTTGGTCGAGGAACGCGATGCGCGGCTCGCTCCCGGTGGTCAGCAGCTGTGCGCTGCCCTGGCCGAGCAGATAGCGGGTCTTGCGATCGGCGCGCGCCTGCGCGATCCAGTGCTCGTCCTCGCGCGCCTCCGCGCGCCGGTCGATATAGGGGCCGGAAAGAAAGTTCGGGCGAAGCTGATCCATGAACGCCGTCCGCCTTGGCAGGCCGTGACGGCGGATTCTAGCAGTGCGCCAGCGCCGCCCCCGCACACTGGTGGCAGCGCCGTGCGCGCAGGGCGAACGGCTCGCTCACCATGAGGCCGCCGCATTCCGTGCACCAGCCCAGCCGCAGCTGTTCGCCGCGGCTGAGCGCGCTGGCGAGGAACACCGCGTGTTCGAAGGAGATGAGCGCGGCGGGACGCGCCAGGCGGTAGGCCTCGAAGGCCTGGCACAGGAGCCCGCCGCGCGTGAGTACGGCGAGGGAGCCCGGGACCTGCGGTTCGGCCGCGCACGGCACCACCCCGAGCAGCCACAGGGTCGTGGCGAGCGCTACGGTCTCCTCCTGCAGGCGCAGCGAGCGGGTGAAGTAGGAGATCTGGTGCGGCGACTTGCCCCGGTGCCGCGGCATCTCGCGCTGCGCGTCGCCGAAGTAGGAACGGTAGAGCTTGCGGATGCGGTCATCGGTGAGCCCGGTCCAGGCGCGGATCGTCTGCGTGCGCGCCTCGTGGCGCAGCAGGCGCAGCGCCAGCGCCATCTGCAGCCGCTCGCGGTGATAGCGATTGTCGGAGATGCGCATGCGGCGGAGGCCCTGTGGAGAGGGCACCATTGTGGAAGCAATGCCGGCGTTTGCCTACTTTCAAAATTGGTTAAAAAACCCCAAATCGATGGATGACATTTTTGCCGTGCCACGGCTACCATGGCTGCCCCGTTTGCCGGCGAGGAGGACGCGCCATGTTGCTGCAGTGTGAAACCGAGCTCGCAGACGATGGCTGGCTGCGCGGGGGCACGCTCGCGTCGCTGCGCGAGCTGAACGAGGAGTGCCTGGAACTGTGCGCCGCGCAGGCGCGTGCTCAGCCGGGGAATGCGACGCTCGCCGAGATCGCGCGCCGCTGGAACGCGCTCGACGCGGCGGCGCGCGCCCGCGCGGGCGGCTGCCTGTATCTTTTGGTGGATGCCGGCTTCGCCGAGCCCGAGCGCTGGCGGCACCGTGCGGTGCGCCAGGTCGACGATGCCGGGCAGGGCTACGCGCCGTTCTTCAGCATCGCGGCGGGCACCGCCATGGCGCAGGCGGTGCTCACGTTCGCCTGGCACCTGGCGTGCTGTCAGGGCACCGCCGCCCAGCTGCTGCTGGCCATGCCCGCCGGCTGCGTCGCCGAGCTCGCGCGCCATACGCTCGGGGAAGTGCGCGCGCTGGCGCTGCGCAACCCGCATTGGCTGAAGCCACGCTGGGCACAGCGCCCCGCGATGTGGCGCGAGTTCCTGGCGGCGGCGGCCAGCGAGGATGCTGCACTGCTCGGGCGTGCGCGGCTGCGCGGGCAGCGTCTGCTGGCGGCCGAAGCGCGCGCGGCGGAAAGTCGCGCGATGCTGCCGGCACCCGCCGCGGGATATTCACCGGCCCGCGAAGCGGGGCGGCTGCAATTTGAGCTCGGCTGAGCCTGTCCGTTTTTGCTTGATCTGCGTCCCCTGCGGGGCTGGAACCGCCGCGACCGGCTCGGGGAAGATATAGTCGTGGTCTTCGAGACACAGGGTGACACCATGAAGCAGGCGCTGCTGGTCGTGGACGTGCAGGAATCCTTCCGCACCCGGCCGTATTTCCGCGACGCGGAGCTGCCGGCGTTCCTGCACAACGTCCAGACGCTCATCGACGGCTGCGCCGCGCGCGGCGTCGCGCTCGTGCAGGTGTTTCACCGCGAGGCGGGCGATGATGCGGCCAATCCCTTCACCGCGGCGTCGGGGCAGGTACGCACGATGACCGGGCTGTCACTGCGGCCCGATGTGATCATTCATAAGGAGGTGCACTCGGCGCTCTTCGGCCGCAGCGCCGACGGCGGGGTGACACTCGAGCGCTGGCTGCGCGCGCGCGGGATCGGGGAACTGCTGATCAGCGGTATCCGCACCGAGCAGTGCTGCGAGACCACGGCGCGCCATGCCTCCGATGTGGGGTTCAAGGTGCGCTACGTTACCGACGCCACGCTCACCTTCCCCATGCACACGCTCGCGGGGCGCGAAGTGTCGGCGGCCGAGATCCGCGAGCGCACCGAGATGGTGCTCGAGGGGCGCTTCGCCCGCGTGGTGCAGACCGCCGGCGCCTTCGCCTAGCGGGCGAGCGCGCTGCGCTGCTTAGTAGATGGCGAGGTCGCGCCGGCCGTTCGAGTCGCGCGCGCCGCGGAACATGCCCTCGGTGCTGAAGTCCATGACGATGCGCCCGGCATGGTCGATGGCGATGAGCCCGCCGTCGCCCCCCAGTGTTTTCAGGACCTCATGCAGCAGCTCGCGCACCGCTTCCTCGAGCGTCACCCCGCGGTGCTCCACCGCTGCGCACACATGGTGCGCCGCGACCGTGCGGATGAAGTACTCGCCGTGGCCGGTGGCGGACACCGCGCACACGCCGTTCTTGGCGTAGGTGCCGGCACCGATGATCGGCGAGTCGCCCACGCGCCCGGGGCGCTTGTTGGTCATGCCGCCGGTCGAGGTCGCAGCCGCCAGGTTCCCCGCGCCATCGCGCGCCACTGCGCCGACGGTGCCCTGGGTGGTCGGTGGTACGATGTCCGAGACGTGCTCGCCACGCTGCTCGAACAGCAGCTGCTCCAGGCGTTCGGCGGTGCGGAAGTAAAGGTTGGGCACCAGCCCCAGGCCTTCCTCGAGCGCGAATTCCTCGGCCCCCGCCCCCACCAGCAGCACGTGCCGCGACTTCTCCATGACGTGGCGCGCCAGGTCCACGGGGTTGCGGACGTGGCGCACCGAGGCGACCGCGCCGGCGCGCATCTGCCGGCCGTCCATGATGGCGGCGTCCAGCTCGGCGGCGCCCTCGCGCGTCAGGGCCGCGCCATGTCCGGCATTGAAGAGCGGATCGTCCTCGAGGCGGCGCACCGCCGTCGTCACCGCATCGAGGCTGCTGCCGCCGCACTCGAGCACGGCATAACCCTCATCGAGCGCCGTGGCGAGGCCGGCGCGGTAGCGCTGCTCGCGCTCGGCGGACAGGGCGGCGCGTGGCACGGCGCCGGCGCCCCCGTGGATGGCGATGGCATGCATGAGGGAATGTCCTTGCCCTGCTAGGGAGTGTCGCGGTACATGGCGATCTCACGGTGGCCGTGCCCGTCCCGGGCCCCGCGAAACATGCCGATGCTGTTGAAATCCATGACGATGTTGCCGGCGGCATCCAGCGCGATCACGCCGCCCTCGCCGCCGGCCGCGGTGAGCCTGGTGTGGATCTCCTCGGTGACCGCCTGCGCCAGCGTCAGGTGCTTGTACGCCATGAGTGCGCAGATGTCATAAGCGAGGACCTGGCGGATGAAGTATTCCCCGTCACCGGTGCCGGACACCGCACAGCTGTCGTTGTGCGCGTAGGTGCCCGCGCCGATGAGCGGACTGTCTCCGACGCGTCCGCGGTGCTTGTTGGTGAGGCCGCCGGTGGAGGTGGCTGCCGCCAGATTGCCGGCGCGATCGCGTGCCACCGCGCCGACCGTGCCGTGGCCGCTCTCAGCGGTGCCGCGCTCTTTCTCGGCCTGGCGCGCCTCCTCCAGCTGGCCGATGCGTGCGCGCGTGCGAAAGTAGCCGCGCGGCACGAGCACCACGCCCTGCTCGAGCGCGAACTCCTCGGCGCCCTCACCGACCAGCAGCACGTGCGGGCTGCGCTCCATCACCAGGCGAGCCAGGTCGATGGGGTTCTTGACGTGACGCACCGAGGCGACCGCGCCGGCGTGCGGCCCGTGGCCGTCCATGATGGCCGCGTCGAGCTCCGCGTCACCGTCCTGGTTCAGCACCGCGCCGCGGCCGGCGTTGAACTGCGGGTCATCCTCCAGCATGCGTACCGCGGTGGTGACCGCATCGAGGCTCGTGCCGCCGCGCTCCAGGATGGCATAGGCGGCATCGAGCGCCCCGGCGAGGCCGGCGCGGTACGCAGCCTCCTTTTCGGGTGTCATCTTGGCGCGCTCGATCACGCCCGCACCGCCATGGATCGCGAGCGCGATCGCCGGTGGGGCCACGGGCGGTGCGGGCGGCGCGGCGCGGAGCGCCGGGGAGCCGAGCAGCCACAGCATTGACACCAGAAGCACGGGCGGGCGCGACATTTTTTGATCTCCGCGGCTATGATCGGACCGCCCCCGGCAGCACGCGCGCGCGTGCCGCGCCGGGCTCACATGGTGAATCTTAAAGTGAAACCCGCCAGCCCGCAGCGGATCCGCAGCCTACTGGTCGCCAACCGCGGCGAGATCGCCATTCGCGTCATGCGGGCGGCCAACGAACTCGGCCTGCGCACGGTCGCCATCTACTCCCAGGAGGACCGTTTCTCGCTGCACCGGACCAAGGCCGACGAAGCCTACCTCGTGGGCGCCGCCAAGGGGGCCGTCCAGGCTTACCTGGACATCGGCGACATCCTGCGGATCGCGCGCGAGGCGCAGGTGGATGCGATCCATCCGGGGTACGGCTTTCTGGCCGAGAATCCCGAGTTCGCGGAGCGCTGCGCGGCCGCCGGCATCGTCTTCATCGGTCCGACGCCGCAGACCATGCGGCTGCTCGGCAACAAGGTGTCCGCGCGCGAGCTGGCCGTAGCGGCCGGGGTGCCGGTGATGCCGGCGACCGCAGCGCTGCCCGCGGATGCGGCCGGGTGTGCGCGCGCGGTGGCGCGGATCGGCTACCCGGTGATGCTCAAGGCCAGCTGGGGCGGGGGCGGCCGCGGCACGCGCGCGGTGCAGCGCGCGGAGGAGCTCGCCGAGCTGCTCGCCGCGGCGCGCCGCGAGGCGCTCGCGGCGTTCGGCAACGACGAGGTGTACGCCGAGAAGCTGGTGCGCCGTGCGCGCCACGTGGAGGTGCAGGTGCTCGGCGATGCGCACGGCACGCTGGTGCACCTGTTCGAGCGCGACTGCACCGCGCAGCGGCGTAACCAGAAGGTGGTCGAGCGCTGCCCGGCGGTCTTTCTGCAGGAGGAGGAGCGTGCCCGCCTGTGCGCGATGGCGCTCGACATCGCACGCGCGGCCGCCTACCAGAACGCCGGCACGGTGGAGTTCCTGCAGGACGCCGACAGCGGCAGTGTCTACTTCATCGAGGTCAACCCGCGCATCCAGGTCGAGCACACGGTCACCGAATGCGCCACCGGCATCGACCTCGTCAAGGCGCAGATCCGCATCGCCGGCGGCGCGCGCATCGGCACCCCCGAGAGCGGCGTGCCACCGCAGGAGCAGATCCGCATCGCCGCGCACGCGCTGCAGTGCCGCATCACCACCGAGGACCCGGAGAACGACTTCATCCCCGATTACGGCAAGATCTCCGCCTACCGCAGTCCGGCCGGTTTCGGCGTGCGCCTGGACGCCGGCACCGCCTACACCGGCGCCATCATCACGCGCTCCTACGACTCGCTGCTGGTGAAGGTGACCGCGTGGTCGCCGACCCCGGAGGAAACCATCGCGCGCATGCACCGCGCGCTCGCGGAATTCCGCATCCGCGGTGTGGTCACCAATCTGCGCTTCCTCGACCAGCTGATCACGCACCCGCGCTTCGCGCGCGGCGACTACACCACGCGCTTCATCGAGGAGACGCCGACGCTGTTGCACTGGCCGCGCAAGCGCGACCGCGCGAGCCGCATGCTCACCTTCATCGGCGACATCATCGTCAACGGTAACGCCGAAACCAAGCACCGCCCGCGCCCGCCCGCGTTTGCCCCGCTGCGCCTGCCGGCGGTGGCGCTGCCGCCGCCCGCTCCCGGCACCAAGCAGAAGCTGGAGGAGCTCGGGCCGGCGCGCTTCGCACGCTGGCTGCTCGAGCAGGAGCGGGTGCTCCTGACCGACACCAGCATGCGCGATGCCCACCAGTCACTGATCGCGACGCGGCTGCGCACGCGCGACATGACGGCGATCGCGCCGTACTACGCGGCGCTGCTGCCGCAACTGTTCTCGGTGGAGTGCTGGGGCGGGGCGACCTTCGACGTCGCACTGCGCTTCCTGCGCGAGGACCCCTGGCAGCGCCTGGCGGCGCTGCGCGAGCGCATGCCGAACCTGCTGCTGCAGATGCTGCTGCGCTCGGCCAACGCGGTCGGCTATGCCAACTACCCCGACAACGTGGTGCGCTTCTTCGTGCAGCGCGCCGCGGCCTCCGGCATCGACGTGTTCCGCCTCTTCGACTCGCTCAACTGGGTCGAGAACATGCGCGTCGCGATCGACGCGGTGCTCGAAAGCGGCAAGCTGTGCGAGGCGGCGCTGTGCTACACGGGCAACTTAAGCGACCCGCAGGAGAAGAAGTACACGCTCGACTATTACCTCGCGCTGGCGCGCGAGCTCAAGGCCGCCGGCACGCATCTGATCGGTATCAAGGACATGGCGGGACTGTGCCGTCCGCGCGCCGCGTATGCACTGGTGAAGGCGCTCAAGGACGAGATCGGCCTGCCGGTGCACTTCCATACGCATGACACGAGCGGCATCGGCGCAGCGAGCGTGCTTGCGGCCGTGGCCGCAGGCGCGGACGCCGTCGACGGCGCCATCGATGCCTTCAGCGGCCTCACCTCGCAGCCGAACCTGGGCTCGATCGTCGAGGCGCTGCGCTTCGGGCCGCGCGACGCCGCGGTCGAGCCGCAGCACCTGCGCAGCATCTCGGCCTACTGGGAGCAAGTGCGCCGCTACTACGGCGCCTTCGAGAGCGACATGCGCGCCGGGGCTTCCGAGGTCTACGTGCACGGCATGCCAGGGGGGCAGTACACCAACCTGCGCGAGCAGGCGCGTGGCCTGGGAATCGCGGAGGCGCGCTGGCCCGAGGTGGCCGCCGCCTACGCGCAGGTGAACGCACTCCTGGGGGACATCGTGAAGGTCACGCCGACCTCCAAGGCGGTCGGGGACCTGGCGCTGCTCATGGTGGGCTCGGACCTGAGCGCCGCGCAGCTGCTCGACCCCGCGCGCGAGATCGCCTTCCCCGAGTCGATCGTGCAGCTGCTGCGCGGCGACCTGGGTCAGCCCTATGGGGGCTTCCCGCCCGCGCTGCAGCGCAAGGCGCTGAAAGGCGCGGCGCCGCACACCGAGCGCCCCGGGGCGCACCTGGCGGCGGTGGACCTCGAGGCCGAGCGCGCCCGCATCCAGCAGCAGCTGCCGCGACCGGTGACGGATGAGGATCTCGCCTCCCATCTCATGTACCCGCGGGTGTGGCTCGAGTACGCGCGCGCGCGCGTGCTGTACGGGGATCCGACCGACCTGCCGACGCCGGTGTTTTTCTACGGCATGGAGCCGGGCCAGGAGATCAGTGTCGACATCGAGCGCGGCAAGACGCTCATCGTGCGCTATCTTGCGAGCAGCGAGCCGCACGAGGACGGCACGCGCACGGTCTTCTTTGAACTCAACGGCCAGCCGCGCTCGGTGCGCGTCGCCGACCGCACCCAGGTCCTGGAGCACGCGCCACCGCGCAAGGCCGAGAGTGGTAATGCGGGCCACGTCGGCGCGCCGATGCCGGGGGTGGTGGCGAGCGTTGCCGCCGCGGTGGGCGCGCGCGTCGAACGCGGGCAGCTGCTGCTGACCCTGGAGGCGATGAAGATGGAGACCGCCGTACGCGCCAGCGCCGCCGGAGAAGTCGCCGAGGTGCTGGTGCGCGCCGGGCAGTCGGTCGAGGCGCGCGACCTGCTCGTGATTTTCAAATAGACAGACAGGACCGATAGCAGGATCGATGGTGCGCCGCAACGGGGCCACGTACCAGACCGGATAGCCCGCGACTGCCGACTCGCGTTTCGTTCGCCTTACGACCGGCTCGACGGCCCGCACGGCAACGACCAGGCAAGATCGAGATGCTGCTGGACGCCCACTGGTGCGGCCAATCGCTGGCACTCTCCCACGCGCGCTCCGGTGATCCGGCCGTGATCAGCGGTTACCTGGGCAAGAGCGACACCTTTGACCGGGCGATCGGGAAGCCAGGCACCGGGCCCAGGCTGGCTAGCCGCAGTCCTTCAGGGCGACGGCGGGATCGACGAGCTTGCTCGGGTCCGGCCGCGCGTGCGCGGCGATCAGCTTGCGCGCCGCCATCTGATCGCGCGGGGCGTTGATGCTGTCGATGGCGACGAGCTCCCCTGCACGCAGGTAGCAGGCACTGAAGCTGCGCGTCGCCGCTGCCCCGCGCATCACCACCGTGTCGTAGCCCAGGCTTACGCCCACGATGACGAGCTTCAGGTCGTACTGGTCGGACCAGAACCACGGCACCTTGTCGTGCGGGGTCGGCGTGCCGAGGAGGTTGAGCGCCACGGTCGTGCCCTGCTCGAAGGCGTTGTCGACCGACTCCAGGCGCAGGTGCCGGCCGTACTGGCGGTTGAGGTGGCTGGCGCAGTCCCCCACCGCCCAGATCCTTTCATCCGAGGTGCGGCAGTGTCCGTCGGTGACCACGCCGTTCTCGCACTCGAGGCCGCACCCGCGGGCCAGCTCGTCCGCCGGCGCCACGCCCACCCCGACGATCACGAGGTCGGCGGCAAACGCCGTGCCGTCCTCGGTGAGCACCGCGCTGACGCGCCCGGCGCGCGCGTCGGCATGCAGCGCGCGCACGCGCGCCTCGCAGTGCAGGTGCACGCCGTGGCGCGCATGCTCGGCGGCGTAGAACGCGGACACCTGCGGACAGGTGACGCGGTTCATGACCCGCTCGGCCATCTCCAGCACCGTCACCTCCAGTCCGAGCTCGCGCGCAGTGGCCGCGACCTCCAGCCCGATATAGCCGCCGCCGATCACCACCAGGCGCGCCCCCGCCACGGCCTCGGCGCGGATGCGGTCGACGTCGGCGATGGTGCGCAGCGTATGCACGCCCGGCAGGTCCGTTCCGGGGATGGGCAGGCGTCGCGGCCGGCTGCCGGTGGCCAGCAGCAGGGCGTCGTAGGGGATCACCAGGCCGTCGTCCAGGTGCACGTGGCGCTCGCCGCGCGCGATGCCGTCCACGCGCCGGCCGAGGTACGTGGTCACGTGGTGAGCGGCGAAGAAGCTGGCCGGACGGATCAGCAGCCGCTCGCGCCCGAGGCTCCCGGCGAGGTACTTCTTGGACAGCGGCGGGCGCTGGTAGGGAAGCCAGGGCTCCTCGCCGATGAGCGTGAGCCGGCCGGGAAAGCCCCCGCGGCGCAGCGCGTCGATCGCCTGGACCGCGCCCTGGCCAGCGCCCACGATCACGATGTGTTCGTACATTGGCGCAAAGAATAGCCCAGCGGGCGCGAGCCTGAGCGCACCAGTTTCGGGCGCACGCCGGCGCGCGGCGCACAAGCCTGGTGCAGCCCGGCGTTGGAGCCGGCCGCGCCCGGGCGCGCCGGCCTGCGGTTTTCGCCGATTCGACGCCGTGGCATGAAAACTGCAAAATCCCTCGCGCCCGATGCGCTGCTCATGTTGCGGAGAGTCCCATGAAACTGGTCACTGCGATCATCAAGCCCTTCAAGCTGGACGACGTGCGCGCCGCACTTTCGGACATTGGCGTCTCGGGCATGACGGTGACGGAGGTGAAGGGCTTCGGCCGCCAGCGCGGCCACACCGAGCTCTACCGCGGCGCCGAGTACGTGGTCGACTTCGTGCCCAAGACGCGTATCGAGGTCGCCGTGCGCGGTGATCTCGTCGACCAGGTGGTCGAGGCGATCATCAAGTCCGCCAAAACCGGTAAGGTGGGGGATGGCAAGATCTTCATCACCGAAATCGACCGGGTGATTCGCATCCGTACCGGCGAGACCGACGACGCCGCACTCTAGCGTCGCCCGCGCGCGCCCGTCATGGCATTAGAAATCCGTTTCTTCCAGCACGGCGGTCCGGAGGTGCTGCGCACCGAGGAGTCCGATCCCGGGCGGCCCGCGCCGGGTGAAGCGCAGGTGCGCCAGAGCGCCATCGGCGTCAACTACATCGACGTTTACGATCGCGCCGGCCTGTATCCGGTGACGCTGCCCTCGGGTCTCGGGCGCGAGGCCGCCGGCGTCATCACCGCGCTCGGCCGCGGCGTACGCGGCCTGCGCGTCGGTGAACGCGTGGCCTACGTGCACAGCACGCCGGGCGCGTATAGCGAGCTGCGTAACGTGAGCGCCGGGCGGCTCGTCAAGGTGCCCGCGGGCGTCTCCGACGAGCAGGCCGCGGCACTGATGCTCAAGGGCCTCACCGCGCAGTTCCTCCTGCGCCGCACCTACAAGGTGTCCCGCGGCGACACGATCCTGGTGCACGCGGCCGCCGGTGGCGTCGGACTGATCCTGTGCCAGTGGGCCAAGGCGCTCGGCGCGCGCGTGATCGGCGTCGTCGGCAGCGAAGCGAAAGCACAGCTCGCGCGCAAGCACGGCTGCTGGCGCGTGCTCATCGCCGGTCAGGACGAGCTGGTGGCGGGTGTGAAGGCGCTCACCAAGGGCGCCGGCGTGGTGGCGGTGTACGACGCGGTGGGCAAGGACACCTTCATGGAATCGCTCGACTGCGTGCGGCGCCTCGGCATGATGGTGAGCTATGGGAATGCGTCCGGGCCGCCCCCGGCCATCAGCCCGCTGGAGCTCGCCAAACGCGGCTCGCTGTTCCTCACCCGCCCTTCGCTGTTCAACTATATCGCGACCCGCGAGGAGCTCGCCGCCGGGGCGCGCGAGCTGTTCGCGGCCGTCAAATCCAAGAAGGTGCGCGTGGTGATCGGCCAGCGCTATCCGCTCGCGCGCGCCGCGGACGCCCACCGCGATCTTGAGAGCCGCCAGACGACCGGCTCCACGGTGCTGCTGACCTGAGCCCCCGGGGCAGCGCCGCCCCGGGCGGCCCCGATTTCTCAGCCGGAGACAGGCGCCGGGCGCGCCCGCAGCGCCCGGGCGCTGCGGCTGATGCCGAGCGCCCCGCTGCGCACCACTTCCAGCAACTGCGCCCGCTTGCCCAGTTCCTCGACGAAGCCGCTCACTTCAGCCTCACTTGCCGTCAGTTCGACGATGAAGCCGTCCATGGCCGGGTCCAGGACCCGGCCGCCGCTGCGCACCACCTGGCCGCGCACCACGTCCGACTGCCCGGCGGCGACCTTGAGCTTCAGCAGCACCAGTTCACGCTCCAGGTGCTCCCCGCGGGTCATGTCGAGCACGTTCACGACGTCCACGAGCTTGTTCAGCTGGTTGGCGATCTGCTGGATGACGGCATCCGAGCCGCTCGTCACCAGGGTGAGGCGCGAGACTGTGGGATCGTCGGTGGGCGCCACCGAGAGGGACTCAATGTTGTAGCCGCGCGTGGAGAAGAGCCCGGCGACCCGGGTGAGCGCTCCGGCCTCGTTCTGCAGGAGGATGGCGATGATGTGACGCATGAGGGAAGTTCGTTAAGCGAAGGCTAAGGGACGCTGCGCAGAATAAAGGATCGCGGCAAGTTTGGCCCCATGAAGCCAAGCTGCTAGGCTCGCTGATCCCTTCGACTTTTTTCGAACGGCTTTGCGTTTGAGGCCAAGAAGTGCGTCCATGAACGACACCCAGATCCAGCCCCGCCCCGTCGCCCACCCGCTCGCCGGGGCGCACATGTCCGGGGCCCGCATGATCATGCAGGTGATCGCGGACGAGGGCGTGCGCACCATCTTCGGCTACAGCGGCGGGGCGATCCTGCCGACCTTCGACGCGGTCTTCCTCTACAACGAGGCCGCCAAGCGCGCCGGGCTCAGCCAGATCCCGCTCATCGTGCCGGCCAACGAGCAGGGGGCCGCGTTCATGGCCGCCGGCTACGCCCGCGCGAGCGGCGAGGTCGGGGTGTGCGTGGTCACCTCGGGACCCGGTGCGACCAACACTGTTACACCCGTGCGCGACTGCATGGCGGATTCGATCCCTATTGTCGTGATTTGTGGCCAGGTCGCCCGTGCCGCGATCGGCACGGACGCCTTCCAGGAGGCCCCGGTGCCGTCCCTGATGGGCGCGGTCGCCAAGCACATCTTTCTCGTCACCGACCCGCAGAAGCTCGAGGCCACCGTGCGCACGGCCTTCGAGATCGCCCGCACCGGGCGCCCGGGGCCGGTGGTGCTCGACATCCCGAAGGATGTGCAGAACTGGGAAGGCAGCTTCGCCGGCGAAGGCGTGCTGCCGATCCCCGGCTATCGGCGGCGCATGCGCGAGCTCACGCAAGCGGAGCTCGAGCCGGCGGACGCGGCGCGCTTCTTCGGCATGCTCGGGGAGGCCGAGCGGCCGCTGATCTACGCCGGCGGCGGCGTCATCAACGGCAACGCTGCGGCGGCGCTCACCGAGTTCGCGAACGCCTTCAGCATCCCGGTGGTCACCACGCTCATGGGAATCGGTGCCTACGACACCACGCAACCCGCAGCGCTGCGCATGCTCGGCATGCACGGGGCGGCGTTCGCCAACTATGCGGTCGATGACTGCGATTTTCTCATCGCCGTCGGGGCGCGCTTTGATGACCGCGTCGCCGGCGTGCCGGAAAAGTTCGCCCGCAACGCGCGGCGCATCGCGCACCTGGACGTCGACCGTGCCGAGGTGAACAAGGTCAAGCGCGTGCAGTGGAGCCACATCGGGCTCATGGCCGCAGCGCTGCGGGCGCTCACCGCCCACGGCCGCGCGGACGGCTTCCAGCGCGACTTCGCGGCCTGGGCCGCCGAGCTCGCCGAGCTCAAGCGCCGCTATGCCATGAACTACGACCGCGAGAGCCCGCTTATCCAGCCGTATTACGTGATCGAGGAGATCAACCGGCACGCGCGCGGGCAGGCGATCATCAGCACCGGGGTCGGCCAGCACCAGATGTGGGCGGCGCAGTACTGCGACTTCGTCGCGCCGCGCCTGTGGCTCACCTCCGGCAGCATGGGAACCATGGGCTTCGGCCTGCCGGCGGCGATCGGCGCGCAGTTCGCGTGCCCGCAGCGCCTGGTGATCGATATCGACGGCGACTCGAGCATCCGCATGAACATCGGCGAGCTGGAGACCGCGGCCACCTACGACCTGCCGGTGAAAGTGGTGGTGCTCAACAACTTCGGCGACGGCATGGTGAAGCAGTGGCAGAAGCTGTTCTTCAAGGGGCGGCTGTCGGCGAGCGACCGCTCGCTGCACAAGAAGGACTTCGTCAAGGCGGCCCAGGCGGACGGCTTTCGCTACGCGGTGCGCCTCGAGCGCAAGGCCGACGTGCCGCGCGTCATCGCCGAGTTCCTCGCCTTCAAGGGGCCGGCGTTCCTGGAGGTTATGATCGACCCTGACGCGGGCGTATACCCGATGGTCGGTCCCGGGCAGAGCTACGACGAGATGATCACCGGCGACTTCATCCCCTCGCGCCGCAAGGTCGACATCAAGACCCCGGGCCCGTCGGAGATGTTCTGAGAGAGCACGGCACGCGAGGCGCAAAGCGATGAAATACCTGCATACGATGGTGCGCGTCACCGACATCGACGCCTCGCTGCGTTTCTACTGCGCGGCACTCGGGCTGAAGGAACTCGCGCGCAACGACTACCCCAAGGGCCGCTTCACGCTGGTGTTCCTCGCCGCGCCGGGCGATGAGAGCGCGCAGGTGGAGCTCACCCACAACTGGGATCCCGAACCCTACGGCGTGGGCCGCAACTTCGGCCACCTCGCCTACGAGGTCGACGACATCTACGCCAGCTGCCGTCGCCTGCAGCAGCACGGCGTGACCATCCTGCGGCCGCCGCGCGACGGCCACATGGCGTTCGTGCGTTCACCCGACAACATCTCCATCGAGCTGCTGCAGAAGGGCGAGGCGCTCGCCCCGGCCGAACCCTGGCACTCGATGCCCAACACCGGCAGCTGGTAGGCGCCGGTCCTGCACCGCGCGCGCCGCCATGAAATCGCTCCCCAGCCTGCTGATCGCGGCGGCGTTCGCCTTGCTGACGTTCGCGCTGTGGGCGTACCTGAACCGTCCGGCGCGCGAGCCGCCCTGGCCCGCGCTCATCCAGGGCTTCGCGTTCTCGCCCTTCCGCGCCAACGAGGATCCCACGCACTTGGTGCTGCCCACCGTGGACGAGATCGACTCGGACCTGAAGCTGCTGGAGGGCAAGGTGCGCGCGGTGCGCACCTACAGCGTGCAGGGGACCCTGGCGCAGATCCCCGAGCTCGCCGAGCGGCGCGACATGAACGTGGCCGTGGGCGTGTGGCTCGATGACCACCGCGCCAAGAACGAACAGGAGCTGCACACCGCCATCCAGCTGGCCGACAACCACGTCAACGTCGTGCGCGTGTTCGTCGGCAACGAGGTGCTGCTGCGCGGGGACCTGCCGCTCGCCGAGCTCGAGCAGCTGCTCGATCGCGCGCGCGATGCCATTGAGCAGCCGGTCGGCACCGCCGAGACCTGGAACACCTGGCTCACCTACCCGGAACTGGCGCAGCACGTGGACTTCATCGGCGTGCACCTCCTGCCCTACTGGGAGGGTGTGCCGGTCGATGAGGCGGTCGAGTATTCGCTGGCGCAATTCAAGCGCCTGCAGAAGACTTTCCCGCACAAGCCCATCGTGATCGCCGAGATCGGCTGGCCGAGCCGCGGCCGCACGCACGAGTCCGCGGTCGCCTCCGATTCGAACGAGGCGCTGTTCCTGCGGCGCTTCCTCGCGCGTGCGCAGCAGGACAGGCTCACCTACTACGTCATGGAGGCGTTCGACCAGCCGTGGAAGGCCTACATGGAGGGGGCGGTCGGTTCCTACTGGGGCGTGTACGACGTCAACCGCCAGCCGAAGTTCGAGTTCACCGCGCCGATCGTGCGCGTGCCGGAGTGGCACGTGCTCGCAGCGATCTCGGTGGCCGTCTCGCTCCTGCTCTTGTTCGTGCTCTACCTCAACAGCGATGCGCTGCGCCATCGCGGCCGCAGCTTCCTCGCGCTGGTGGTATTCGCGGCCGGCACGCTGGCCGTGTGGGTGATCTACGACTTCACGCAGCAGTACATGACCATGTCGGGCGTGATCTCGGGGGTGCTGCTGCTGCTCGGGATGCTCGGGGTGATGCTGGTGCTGCTCGCCGAGGCGCACGAATGGGCCGAGGCCCACTGGGTCAGCTACCGGCGCCGCCTGGGCACGCCGCTCTACCAGCCGAGTGCCACGCCGCCGAAGGTGTCGGTGCACGTGCCGGCCTACAACGAGCCGCCCGAGATGCTCATCGAGACACTCGATGCACTGGCGCGCCTCGAGTACCCGGACTTCGAGGTGCTGGTCATCGACAACAACACCAGGGACGAGGCGGTGTGGCGTCCGGTCGAGGCGCACTGCGCGCGACTCGGGGCGCGCTTTCGCTTCTTTCACGTCGCCCCGCTGGCGGGCTTCAAGGCCGGCGCACTCAACTTCGCGCTCGAGCACACCGCGCCCGATGCGCAGATCATCGCGGTCATCGACAGCGACTACGTGGTCGAGCCGAGCTGGCTGCGCGAGCTGACACCGGGGTTCTCCGACCTGCGCGTGGCGATCGTGCAGGCCCCGCAGGACTACCGTGACGCCGGCCAGAGCGCCTTCAAGGCGATGTGCTACGCGGAGTACCGCGGGTTCTTCCACATCGGCATGATCACGCGCAACGAGCGCAACGCCATCATCCAGCACGGCACCATGACCATGGTGCGCCGCGCGCAGCTGCAGGAGTGCCGCTGGGCCGAGTGGTGCATCACCGAGGACGCCGAACTCGGCCTGCGCATCTTCGAGCGCGGCTTCGACGCGAGCTACGTGCCCCTGAGCTACGGCCGTGGCCTGATGCCCGACACCTTCATCGACTTCAAGAAGCAGCGCTTCCGCTGGGCTTACGGGGCGATGCAGATTCTTAAGGCGCACGCGCGCGCGCTGTTCCTCGAGGGGGGGCCACTGTCCCCGGGCCAACGCTACCACTTCATCGCCGGCTGGCTGCCGTGGATGGCCGACGGCGTCAACGTGCTCTTCAACCTTGCCGCGCTCGGCTGGTCGGCGGCCATGGTGTGGGCGCCGCACTCCATCGACCCGCCGCTGGTGCTGTACTCGGTGCTGCCGCTGTCGCTGTTCACCTTCAAGCTCGCCAAGCTCATGCATCTGTACCGCGTGCGCGTCGGCGCGAACCTGCGCCAGACGATCGCGGCGGCGGTGGCGGGGCTGGCGCTCACGCACACCATCGGGCTCGCCGCGATCAAGGGGCTGCTCACCAAGGGCGAGCCGTTCTTCCGCACGCCCAAGGGCGGCACGAGCGCGGGTCTGTGGCACGCGCTCGCGGCGGCGCGCGAGGAGACGCTGATGATGTGCGGCCTGCTGCTGTCGGCGTGGGCGGTCTCGCGCACCAGCAATCCGCAGAATGCCGGCCCGGACCGCATGGCCTGGGTAATCGTGCTCATCATCCAGTCGGTCCCGTACGCCTCGGCACTGATCGTCTCGCTCGCCAGTGCCTTCCCGCTGCCGGCGCGCCTGCTCGGCACGCGCTACCGCACCATGAGCACACCGGCGGCGGCTCCGGGGGTGGCGAAGCCCCCGGAAGCGGACCCCGCGGGCTGAAGTCCCTTGGTCACGGGGAGACTTCGCGCCATCGTCTCCATGATCGTGGCGGTGGCGGCTTTCTCGGGCATGGACGCGCTGCTGAAGGTACTCGCCGGCAGCTACCCCCCGATGCAGGTCGCGGTGCTGCGCGGGATGGCCTCGCTCCCGTTCCTGCTCGCGCCGATTGCGCTCAGCGGCCGCTGGCAACTGCTGCGGCCGCGGCGTTTTTCGATGCACGTGCTGCGCGGCGCGCTGCAGGTACTGGTGCTGGGCTGCTTCATTTATGCGGTGCGCAGGCTCTCGCTCGCCAACGTGTACGCGCTCTTCCTGTCCGCCCCGCTGCTGATGACGGCACTCGCGGTCCCGATCCTCAAGGAGCGCACCGACGCGCGTGGCTGGCTGGTCATCGTCGTGGGACTCATCGGCGTCCTCATCATGGTGCGCCCGAGCGCCGCGGGAGTCGTCTCGCTCGGCTCGCTCGCCGCGCTGATCGCAGCCCTGGCCTACGCCGTGAACGGCATCACCGTGCGGCTGCTGACCCGCACCGACTCCACCGCGAGCGTGGTGGTATGGACCATCAGCCTGATGACCACGTTCTCGCTCCTGCTGGCGCTGCCGGACTGGGTGACGCTCGAGCCACGGCATTACCGCTGGCTGCTCCTGCTCGGGGCGCTGGCGGCGGTCGGCTCCTATGGGCTGACGGAGGCGTTCCGCTCCGCGCCTGCCGCGGTGGTGTCGCCGCTGGAGTACACCGCGCTCCTGTGGGGGATTCTGATCGACCGCGTGGTCTGGCACGTGCTGCCCAGCGTGCGCGTGTGCTGCGGCGGCGCCGTGGTGATCGCATGCGGTCTGTATCTGATCTGGCGCGAGCGGCGCCAGGTGATGCCGGTGCTCGCCTAACAGTCATGGAAGTGGCGCACCGGGCAAGGCAGAATGTCGCCCCGATCTTCGCCGGCTGAAGAACTCGCTCGCCAACAAAGGAAGACGCACCATGAGCAACGCCGAGGTCCGTGGACGATTCGTCTGGCACGAGCTGCTGACGACCGATACTGCCGCCGCTGCCGCCTTCTATCCCAAGGTCGTGCCGTGGCGCACACAGCCTTCCAACATGCCGGGCTACACGATCTTCATGGCCAGCGGGCTGCAGGTCGCCGGCCTCATGGCGCTGCCGGCGGAGGCTGGCGCGGCGCACTGGCTGATGTACGTGGGCACGCCGAACGTGGATGCGACGGTGACGCAGGCGCAGGGGCTCGGTGCCCGGGTGTGCAAGGCGGCGAGCGACATTCCCAACGTCGGGCGTTTTGCCGTGCTCGCGGACCCGCAGGGCGCAACCTTCGCCGTCTTCACCCCGAGCGGCGGACCGCCGCCGCCGGGTCCGCCACCGCAGGGTGGGTTCTCCTGGCACGAGCTGGCTACGACCGACGTGGCGGCGGCACTGCGTTTCTACGGCGCGCTGTTCGGCTGGACCAAGGGCGTCAGTCACGACATGGGGGCGATGGGCGTCTACCAGCTGTTCGAGCACGGCGGCGCGGCCGTCGGCGGGATGTGCAACACACAGGGCCCCTCGACGCCGCCCTCGTGGCTGAGCTACGTGCACGTGGCCGACTCGAACCGCGCGGTCGCAGCGACCAAAGCTGCTGGCGGCCGGCTCCTGCACGGGCCGGTGGAAGTGCCCGGCGGCAGCTGGATTGCGCTGTTTCTGGATCCGCAGGGCGGCGCCTTCGCGGTGCACGAGTTGCCGCGGCCGGCCATCGCGGCGAAGCCGGCAGCGCCGGCGGTGAAGGCCGCAACACCTGTCGCCGCGCCCAAGGGACCCGCCAAGAAGGCCAAGAAAGCGGTGCGCAAGAAGGCGACGCGGACGGCGGCGCGAAAAGTGACTCCGCGGAAGAAGACCGCCGGCAAGAAAGTCACCCGCAGGAAGGTTGCGCGCAAGCCGGGCCGACGGGTGCCCGCGAAGAAGAAGGTGGCGCACCGCAGGGTGCGGCGTCCTGCCGCACGCAAGCGCACCGTGCGCCGGCGCCGGCGCTAGGGACCGCGGATGGCGTGCGGCCTGGGCGCCGCACGCCATCCGGCCGCCCTCATTGGGTCTGCGCCTCGGCGTCGCGGCGCTGCTGCGCAGCCACCGCCTCGGCCGCTTCCACCTGCGCGCGCAGCCGCGCCTCCGTCGCCTGCGCCTGCGCCGCCTGCTGCGCCTCGGCTTGCGCACCGGCGGCGCCGCCCAGGCCGGCGCCGCAGCCCGGCAGGAAGAGCAGGGTCAGTAGGCTCAGCGCGGTGCGTGACATGGCGGCGGTCCTCCCGGTGAAGCGCGGTAGTGGCGCGTACTGTAGCGGGGGCCGCCGCAGCGCAACACCGGCGCGGAACATGGCACACTGTTCGCCATGGCGAGACCACCCCTCAACCCGGCCCCCGCCAGCGTCCCGGCGCGCGCGCGGCGCGGCTACTTCGAGTGCCGCTATGGCCAGCTGCACGTGCATCACGCCATGCCCCCGGGCGGCGGATTCGAGGAGGGCACGCCGCTGCTGTGCCTGCACGAATGCCCGGGCTCGGGCCGCGCCTTTGCGCGTTTCCTGACACTCGCCGGGCGTGACCGCTCGGTCTATGCGCCCGACCTGCCGGGGTTCGGCGAGTCCGACCCCCCGGGCGCGCCCGTCGCGGCCGGCGAATACGCCGCGGCCGTCGGGGATTTCATCGAGAACATGCGGTTGCGGCGGCTGGACGTGCTGGCGGCGCGCAACGGCGCACAACTCGCCCTGGCACTCGCCCTGGCCCGCCCCGCCCAGATCACGCGCGTCGTGATCGCGCCAGCCCCTGCGCGCGGCGCGGGTGAGCGGCCGCTGGGCGCGGACGCCCCCGAGTGGCAGCGCGCGCTGTCGCGCGGGCTCACCGATTACCCGGCCCGGGAGCGGCTCATGGCACTCGCCGCGAAGTTCCTCGTGCTGCGCCCCCCGGATGAGCCCGCCGACACCGCGCTGCGGCTCCGCGAGGCGTTGCCCGCCGCACGGGTGCAGGAGATCGGGGTGCCGGGGCGGGAGCTGCCGGAGGGTGCGCCCGAGCCGTTGTTCGAGGCAGTTCGCGACTTCCTTCGCGGTTGAGAGAGATTTTCGGGATTCTTCTCACACATTTATAGGGGCGCCCACGGGCGGCCGACGTCCCGGCGCTACACTTTTTCGCCGCCGTTTCAGGGGAATTTTCCGGGAAACCCGATGAGTTCGCGTTCGCTCACGCCGCCGCCGGCCACCACCCACGCTGATCTGGAAACGACAGCCGAGCTGCCGGTGCTGGATCCGCCGGATGCGCTCGCGGCTGCCGAGGAGGCGCACGGTTCCACCGACACCTGGGCGGCGCTGCCGCAGCTGCGGCCTGAGGGCGTGCGGGAGCTCGAGAACAAGGTCGCGGCGCTGTCGGCCGAGCTGCACAGTGCACAGCAGCTGCTGCAGGCCAAGGGCGACCGGCTGCTCGAACTGGAGCGCGAGCGCGAGGAGGTACGCACCAGCCTCGCCGCCGCGGAGCAGCGTGCCGCGGCGGGCGCGGCGGCCGCGGCGTGCCAGGTGGCACAGCTCGCCGAACTCGCCCAGGCGCGACTCGCCGCCGAGCAGCAGGCCGCCGGGCTCGCCGCAGAGCTTGCGCACGTGCGCAGCGGCGGGGACAGCGCGACCGAGACGCTCTCCCGGCTGCGCGCCGTCGCCGAGCAGCGCGCGGCGCAACTCGACGCGGAACTCACGCGGCTGCAGGCGGCTGCCACCGAGCATGCCGCGCAATTCAGCGAACTTACCCAGGCGCGCGCGACCGCGGAGCGCCGCGTCAGCGAGCGCGAGGCGCAGCTGAGCGCGCTGTCCGGCGAGCTGGCCGTGGCGAGCGCGCGCGCAACGGAGTTCGAGCAGCGCCTAGCGGCGCAGGAGCAGGCCGCCGCCGCCGAGCAGCTGCGCATCCAGCAGAGCGAGGCGGCGCGCGCGCAGCGCGAGCAGGCGCATGCCGCGCACGTCACCGGCGTCATGCACGACCTGCACGCCGAACGCGCGCGCGCGGCGGCCTACTTTGAGTCGCTGACCACCCTCGGCACGCGCCGCAGCGTGTTCGAGGAGCTGGTGAGCGACCTGCATGCCGAGGCGCAGGTGCGCGAGAGCGACCTGGCGAAGCTGGCGCAGGAACTGGCGACGCGCGAAGCGCGCTTGCGCGCGCAGGATGCGGAGCTGGCGCAGCACGCCGCGCGCATCACCCTGCTCGAGCAGCAGGCCGTCACGCTCAACGGCGCGCTGGCCGAGCGCGAAACGCAGCTGCGCGATGGCCGGCGCGAGACCCAGACGCTGCAGGCCAACCTGCAGCGCCTGCAGGCGCAGCTGGAGTCGAGCGCGGAGCGGGTGCGCGCCCTGAGCGCCGTCGCCGAGCAGCACAACACTACCGAGTCACAGCGCAAGACGGAACTGAGCCGCCTGCTCAGCGAGCGCGTCGAGCTGACGGCCGCCGTGGAAGCCGCCCGCGAGGACGCCAGCGCCGCGAGCGTGCGCGCCGCGCAGCTCGAGAACGCCTCCAGCCAGCTGCGCGACCGCGCGGCGGGACTCGAGGGCGCGCTCGCCGGCGAGCAGAAGCGCGCCGCGGAGCTGGAGGAGGAGCTCGGCACACTGCGCCGCGAGATGGAGGAGTGGGGCGACACGCTGAAGAGCGTGCACCGCGAGCGCGACAGCTACCAGTCGAGCATCGCCGCCGCCGAGGCGCGCGCCCGGGACGCCGAGCGGCGGCTCATCGAGGAACGAGACGAGCTCAGCGCCGCGCAGAGCGCGGGGGGTGACAGCGCGGCGCGCGTGCGCGAGCTGGAGGCCGATCTGGCCGCGGCCGAGGATTCGCTGCACCGGCTCGAGGCCGAGGCGCGCAAGAGCGGCGCGCGGCTCGAGGAACTCGAGAAGGTCAACCAGCAGTGGCGCGCCACCATCGAGGAGGCCCGCCACAGCGTTACCGACACGAACCTCAATGCGCTGCTACGCGAGGCGGTGCGCAGCGGCGAGGCGCCGCACGGGCCCGACGGGCCCCTGCCCAAGGCAGCGCTGCGCGGCGGCGAGGTGCCGGACGACCCCGGCAGGCCCCTGCCCGACGGGACGGTGCGGCTGCTGATCTACGGCGTTGAGGGCCGCGAGGTCGTGCACGTGCTCGGCCGCAAGACCAGTATCGGGCGCACGCCCGACAACGATCTACAGATTGATGCCAAGTTCATCAGCCGCCACCACGCGGTGATCCTGGCGGGGCCCGCGCAGACCATCATCGAGGACCTGAACAGCACCAACGGGGTGCAGGTCAACGGCCGGCGCATCACGCGCCAGGCACTCGAGGACGGGGACGTGGTCGCGATCGGGCGGCAGCAGTACCGCTTCGTGGTGCGCAAGAACGGCGACAAGCGCTGACAGCCGCGGCCCCGGGCCGCTAAGCTGCGTGATTGCCAACCATACCGGGCGCGCGATCCGTGGCCAGTCCCTACATCGAGAAGATCCTCAAGGCGCGCGTCTATGACGTCGCCATCGAGTCCCCGCTCGAGGCGGCACCGCGCCTGTCGCGCCGCCTCGGCAACGAGGTGCTGCTCAAGCGCGAGGACCTGCAGCCGGTGTTCTCGTTCAAGGTCCGCGGCGCCTACAACCGCATCGCCCACCTGTCCGAGGCCGCCGCGCGCCGCGGCGTGGTGTGCGCCTCGGCCGGCAATCACGCGCAGGGCGTCGCGCTCGCCGCACGCCGGCGCGGCATCAGCGCGGTCATCGTCATGCCGCAGACGACGCCGCACATCAAGGTGCAGGCGGTGCTCGATCTGGGGGCGGAGCTGGTGCTGCACGGGGACGACTACGACAGCGCCTGCGAGCACGCGCTGACGCTCGCGCGCGAGCGCAACCTGGTGTTCGTGCACCCGTTCGACGATCCGGACGTGATCGCCGGCCAGGGCACGATCGCGGTGGAAGTGCTGCGCCAGTGCGGCGGCAGGCTCGACGCGGTGTTCGTGCCGGTCGGCGGCGGCGGCCTTCTCGCCGGCGTCGCGGTGTACGTGAAGTACCTCTACCCGCAGGTGAAGGTGATCGGGGTCGAGCCGACGGATGCGGCCGGCATGCACGACTCGCTGCGCGCCGGGCAGCGCGTGACGCTCGAGCGCGTCGGCATCTTTGCCGACGGGGTCGCCGTGAAGCGCGTCGGCGAGGAGACCTTCGCGCTGTGCCGCGGCACGGTCGATGAGATCGTGCTGGTAAGCACCGATGAGATCTGCGCGGCGATCCAGGACGTGTTCGAGGATACCCGCTCGATCGTCGAGCCCGCCGGTGCGCTGGCGGTGGCGGGAATGAAGAAATACCTGGCGCGCGAGGGCTGGCGCGACAAACGCCTGGTCGCCATCAACAGCGGCGCCAACATGAACTTCGACCGTCTGCGCCACGTGGCCGAGCGCGCCGACCTGGGCGGGGAGCGCGAGGCGCTGCTGGCGGTGGTGATCCCGGAGAAGCCGGGCAGCTTCCTGCGCTTCTGCGAGGTGATTGGCGGGCGCAGCGTCACGGAGTTCAACTACCGTTACGCCGGCGCCGACAGCGCGCAGATCTTCGTCGGGCTCGCCCTTACCCAGGGGCGCGCGGAGAAGGACGCCGTGCTCGCGAGCCTGCGCGCGGCGGACTTTGCGGTCACCGACATGACCGGTGACGAGATGGCGAAGCTGCACGTGCGCTACATGGTGGGCGGGCACGCGCGCGGCATCGCGCACGAGGTGCTCTACCGCTTCGAATTCCCGGAGCGCCCCGGGGCGCTGCACCGCTTCCTGAGGTCGATCGGCTCACGCTGGAACATCACCCTGTTCCACTACCGCAACCACGGCTCCGACTACGGGCGCGTGCTCGCGGGTATCCAGGTGCCGCCGGCCGAGCGCGCCGACTTCGTCCTGCACCTGAACGAGCTGCACTACGTGTACGTGGAGGAGACCGCCAACCCCGCCTACCGCATGTTCCTCGGCACCTGAGGCGGCGCGCCTACGCGTTCGGCCGGCGGCTCTCGACGAGCCACTCGCGCCACAGGGCGAGCAGCACCGCGAGGATGACCGGCCCGATGAACAGGCCCACGAGGCCGAACGCCGCGAGCCCGCCGAGCACGCCGAACAGCACCAGCAGGAACGGGGTCTGCGCGCCGCGGCTGATGAGAAGCGGGCGCACAAAGTGATCGACGCAGAAGATCATGAGTGCTCCCCAGACGATCAGCCCCACACCCGCGGCGGTGTGGCCGGTGACGATGAGCCACGCGCCGACCCCGCCCCACAGCAGCGGCGCGGCAAAGGGAATGATGCCCAGCAGGGTCGTGAGCGCGGCGAGGAAGATCGGGGCGGCGACGCCGGCTAAGGCATAGCCGATGCCCGCCAGCACGCCCAGCAGCAGCGCGGACAGACCCAGCCCGTAGATCACGGCCTTCACCGTCTGTCCGATGGCGGTGAGGTAGTTGTCCACGCGCGGGCCGAGCACCAGCCCGAGCACCCGCTGCAGCTGTCCGGCGAAGCGCTCGCCGCCCCGGAATACGAAGAACAGGCTCAGCACCGTGATGGCGAGCTTGAGTGCATTGCGGCTCACGTCTCCGAGGACGTGGGTCACCTGACCCACGGAGCGGTCGGTGAGCCGGCGCAGCTCCGAACCGAGCGCGTGCTCGGGGTCCTGGGCGATGCGGTCGCTCAGCTCGCGCAGCTGGTCCCCGATCCAGGGCAGTTTCAGCACCGCGGGCGACAGTACCAGGCCGTTGCCCGCAAACAGCGACTGGACCGCGTGGTAAGTGCGCGTCAACTCGATGCGCAGCACCACCGCGAGCCAGGCGAGCGGCACGAGCACGGCTGCCGAGACCAGCACCGTCATGATGAGCGCAGCCAGCGTGGTGCGGCCGCCGCGCCAGCGCACCAGCCACGCGTACGCGGGCCAGCTGACGTAGGCAAGGATCGCCGCCCACACCAGCGGCACGATGAAGGGCGAGATGACCTCAAAGCCCAGCAGCACCAGACCGCCGAGCAGCGCGACCGTGAGCAGACGGCGCAGCCAGGGCGCGGATACGAAGTCTTCCATCGGCAGCCTTTCCTTCAGGTGAGTCCGGCGGCGTCGGACACGAACATCGTCAGGGCGAGCAGCACGCAGGTCGTGATCGAGAGCGTGCGCCGCAGCGCAAGGTACGCCGGCGGCAGCGCCGCACCGAGCACGCGATGCTCGTACAGCCACAGGCCGCCGAAGCCGACCACCAGCAGGGCGAGCCCGCGCTGACCGCCCAGCAGCACGGCCAGCGTTGCCACCACCAGCGGCGCGAGCGCGCCGGCCAGTGAGCCCGCGCGCCACGGCAGTCGGCCGCCGAGCGCAAGTCCCCAGTGCACGGCGCCGCTGAAGGCCAGGAGCGCCGCACCCCAGGCGATCGCGGCACGCTGCGCCAGCTCGCGCGCCGGGTAGTCGCTCAGTACCGCCACGCCGGCGAGCCCGAGCGCCAGGGGCAGCAGGCACAGGTAGGCGGCGCGCTCGGCCGCGCCGCTGAGCGGCGGCCACAGGGTGCGGGAACGAAGGTCCTCGGTGTCCATGTCGGCCAGCGATCATGCCACGGTCCCGCCCGCGTGGCGCTTGACGTGAGCGCGGCGCCACAGGCAGGCTGCACGCCTCGTGAGGTGTCTGTTCCAGCGCGTGGCGGGCAAGGGCCTTGACCGCGCACCGCGGAACGGAAAACGGGAAGTCCGGTGAGGATTCGTCCAAGCCCGGCGCTGCCCCCGCAACGGTAACCGAGATCAAGCGGATCACATGAGCCACTGCGCCCTTCAAGGCGCGGGAAGGCGATCCGCCGGAGGAATCCCCTCCAGCTCGGGAGCCCGGAGACCGGCCTCGCGTATCACCGATGGGCGTCGCGGCGGGCGATGCGGGTGGGCGGTACGCGATGGTTCCGGCACCGCACGCTCCAGCTTCCGCAAGTCACGCGCCCTCGGGCACGGGTGTGTGCTTTCAGGGAGCTTGATCCATGACAACCAGTCTCATCGGGCGCGGCAGGCGCGCCGGCGGCGCGCGGCGCGCGCGCCACCTGCCATTCTTGCTTCTTCTCGCGACGCTCACGGGCAAGGCGCACGCCGCCGATAACCCGGAGCTGCAGAGCATCGTCATCAGCGCGACGCGCATCCCGACGCCGGTGCTGGAGGTGGCGAGCAGCATGACCGTGGTGACCGCCGCGGACATCGAGGCGCGCCAGGAGCGCACCTTCGCGGACGTGCTGAAGGAGGTGCCGGGTCTGAACGTGGTCCAGACCGGCGGCCCGGGCGGCGTCACCTCGGTGTTCATGCGCGGCACGAACTCCAACCACACGAAGGTGCTGCTCGATGGGATCGATCTGTCGGACCCGAGCAATTCCACCGGCGCCTTCGACTTCGGGCAGCTGCTCACGCAGGACATCGAGCGCGTCGAGGTGCTGCGCGGCCCGCAGAGCGGCCTGTACGGCTCGGATGCCATCGGCGGCGTGATCAACATCATCACCAAGACGGGCACCGGTCCGGCGCAGTTCAAGGGCCTGGTCGAAGGCGGCAGCTTCGACACCTTCAACCAGGCCGGCACGCTCAGCGGTTCGCAGGACGGCTTTCACTACAGCGCGAGCCTGGCGCACTTCCACGCCGGCTCCGTGCCGGTAACGCCGCTCGATCTGCTGCAGCCGGGCGAGGCGCGCAACAACGACTATGACGACAACCTCACGCTCTCGACGCGTCTGGGGTACGACGTCACGCCGGACTTCGATCTGGGCCTGGTGGCGCGCTACAGCGACATTCACGTGCACACCACGGGCGAGGATTACAGCTTCGTGCCCCCGTACCTGGGCTACCCCGCGGCGGCGCAGACGACGGCCGCCACCGATGAGTACTTCACGCGCCTGTACGCGCATACGGATTCCTTCGGCGGGCTGCTGGACCAGACGCTCGGGCTGAACTTCTCGCACGACCGCACCTCCACCGTGCAGCCGCAGACGCCGGCGGCACTGAACACCGGCGCGCGCCGCCAGGCCGACTGGCAGGGCAACGTGCACCTGCAGCCCACCGAGACACTGGTGCTCGGCGGGGTGTACGAGCGCGACAACATCAACGAGCCCATCAGCGCCGACGTGCACGTCAGCTCCGGCTACGCGGAGCTGCAGTCGCAGCTCGGGGAGCACTGGTATTCCGCCGCAAACGTGCGCTACGACAACAACAGCCGCTTCGGCAGCAAGGTCACCTACCGCTTCGCGCCTACCTGGGTGATCGCAGAGACCGACACCAAGCTGAAGGCTTCGGTCGGCACGGGCTTCAAGGCCCCGACGCTGAGCGAGCTCTACCAGGACTTTCCGCCGTTCTTCTTTGCCAACCCCAACCTGCAGCCCGAGACCAGCACCGGCTGGGACGCCGGCATCGAGCAGGGCTTCGGGCAGAGTGCCTGGCGCGCAGGCGCGACGTACTTCCACATCAACATCAGCAACCTGATCACGACCGATGTCACCGGCACGACCTACGCCAACATCGGGCACGCCACCACCCAGGGTGTCGAGAGTTTCATCGCCTACCAGCCGTGGAAGACGCTCACGTTGCGCATCGACTACACCTACACCGAGGCCACCGACGATGCGACGCAGGAAGAGCTGCTGCGCCGTCCCAAAAACAAGGGATCGTTCGATGCCGCCTGGCAGGTCACGCCCGTGTGGCTCACCACGCTCGACGTGCTCACGGTGGGCACCTGGGTGGACGGCAACCGCGACTTCTCGGTGCCGCGCCTGGATGCGCCCTCCTATACGACCGTCAATGTTGCGACGACCTACGAGCTGACGAAGCGCCTGGCGCTCATCGCCCGCATCGATAACCTGCTCGACCGCCGCTTCCAGAACCCGGTGGGATTTCAGCAGCCGGGCTTCAGCATCTACGCGGGCGTCAAGGCGACGCTGTGAGGACGCCGGGTGCCCGCCGGGCTCAAGCGGGAAGAGGGATGGTACGCTTGGCATCGCCATGAGCGATGCAACGCAGCCACCGGCACCCGGCGGCCGGCCGACCGAGGACGAGCGCACGTGGGCG
Organism: uncultured Pseudomonadota bacterium; assembly: GCA_963806375.1. Classification (GTDB taxonomy): domain Bacteria; phylum Pseudomonadota; class Gammaproteobacteria; order Steroidobacterales; family Steroidobacteraceae; genus 13-2-20CM-66-19. The sequence goes on along the minus strand of CAWDXW010000003.1, from coordinate 1,143,163 downwards.
ATGCTCGCGCACCTGTCCGCGCTCGCCGGCATCGTGGTGTGGCTTTTCGGCGCGGTGCTCGGGCCGCTCGCGGTGTGGCTGGCGCGGCGCGATCAGTCGGCCTTCGTGGAGGAGCACGCGCGCGAGGCGCTCAACTTCAACATCACCGTGGCGCTGGCCGCGATCGTGTGCGGCGTGCTGATGCTGGTGTTCATCGGCTTCATCCTCGGCTCGCTGCTGTTCATCGTCTGGCTCGTATTCACCCTGATCGCCGCCATTCGGGCCAGCGAGGGGGAGCGCTACCACTACCCCGTGTCCCTGCGGCTCGTTAAATAGCTGAATCTCCAGGGGTCCTCGCCAGGCAATGGCGCTTGCGCTGGCTACTGTATATATTCACAGTACCGCCATGCGCCGCACGATCACGGGAAAGCAGAAGTTCAAGGGACGGGGTGCCCTCTCGAACCCCGCGGGTCGCTTCGACCTGACGCAGCTCGAGGCGGTCGACGACGGTTGGTTCGTCGGGGAGTCACCCGACAGCATCGCGACGACACTGGAGCCCGACAGCGCCCGCGCGGTCATCACGACCAACGATTCACCGGACATTCCCTTCGAGCAGTCGATCAATCCGTACAGGGGCTGCGAAAACGCGTGTGTGTACTGCGTAGCTCCAGACAGCCCCATTCTCATGGCAGACGGATCGATCCGGGAAGCAGACACGCTGCAAATCGGAGACGGAATTTACGGGACAGTGCGAAGCGGCTGGTATCGAAGGTATGTCAAGACGCAGGTACTGGCGCGCTGGCGCGTCATTAAGCCCACGTACCGTGTCACGCTCGAGGACGGCACTGCACTCACCGTCGGCGGTGATCATCGCTTCCTGACCCAGCGCGGCTGGAAGTACATCACCGGCACCGAGTGTGGCCGCTCGCGACGACCTCATTTGACAGTCCATCACAAGCTCATGGGTACGGGGGCCTTTGCCGCACCCGTTTATCAGGACATCGACTATCGAATCGGGTACCTGTGCGGGCTAATTCGCGGCGACGGCACGATTGGTACGTACACGTACATGCGCGCGGGTGGCAGACTCGAGCAGCGCGACAGTTTTCGCCTTGCGCTGTGCGACGCCGAGGCGCTTGAGCGTGCAAAAACGTGGTTGTCCTACGGTGAGATCGAGACGACACAGTTTGCCTTCGCGTCCGGTTCGTTAAGGCCCATGCAAGCGATCGCCACCGGTTCTCGCGACAAGGTCAGCCGAATTCGCGAGCTGATCGCGTGGCCGGACAGGCCGCCGCGCGCTTGGAATGCCGGGTTTCTAGCCGGAATTTTTGATGCCGAGGGCAGCTATAGCGGCGGAGTTCTGCGCATCTCCAACACAGACGGAGGAATCATCCGACGGCTGTGTGAGGCGCTCAACGCCTTCGGCTTCCGCTTCGCAGTTGAGCACCGCACGCCTGATCACGGCAAACCCATCGCCTACGTGCGCATCGTGGGCGGCCTGCGCGAGCACCTGCGTTTCTTGCACACCGTGGATCCTGCCATCACGCGTAAGCGCGACATCAGCGGCCAGGCCGTCAAGAGCGCAGCGAAACTGCAGGTCGTCAGCGTCGAGCCCCTCGGGAGAGCTGCACGCCTGATCGACATCACGACCGGCAGCGGGGACTACATTTCCAACGGCGTGGTGAGCCACAACTGTTACGCCCGCCCCAGCCATGCCTACATGGGGCTCTCCCCGGGTCTCGACTTCGAGACCCGGCTTTTCTACAAGGCCGACGCGGCCACGGTGCTGCAGAAGCAGCTCGCGCGACCCGGCTATGCCTGCAAGCCCATCATGCTCGGTGCGAACACCGACCCCTACCAGCCGGTCGAGCGGCGCATGAAGGTCACCCGCTCGATCCTGGAGGTGCTGCTCGAGGCCCGCCACCCGGTGAGCGTGATCACCAAGAGCGCGCTGGTGCTGCGCGACCTGGACCTCCTGTCGGAACTGGCGCGCCAGGGACTCACCAGCGTCGCACTCAGTGTCACCACGCTCGACGCCGAGCTCAAGCGCACGCTCGAGCCGCGTGCCGCCGCACCGCTCGCGCGGCTGCGCGCTCTGCGCGAACTCAACGCGGCCGGAATTCCGACGATGGCCATGGTCGCGCCCGTGATCCCGGCGCTCAACGATCACGAGATCGAGGCCATCCTGGCCGCGTGCGGCGCGGCCGGGGTGCGCAGAGCCGCCTATGTGCTGCTGCGCCTGCCGTACGAGATCAAGGATCTCTTTCGCGAGTGGCTCGCCGAGCACTATCCGCAGCGCGCCGCGCACGTGATGTCGCTCATCCGGGACATGCGCGGCGGACGCGACAACGACCCGGCCTTCGGCACGCGCATGCGCGGCACCGGTCCGTACGCGGAGCTGCTGCGCAATCGCTTTCACATAGCGTGCCGGCGGCTCGGGATGAACGCCGCGCCGCGCCTGGTATTGAACACCACACGGTTCAGACCCCCGGTCCTGCCGGGGGCACAGCTGCGCCTGGGCCTCTGAGGGTCCCCGGGGCCGCCGGAACGCTGCCGCCACCCCCGCCGGTCGGTGGCATACTAGAACGCTCTACCCCACGGCAGCGCTTGCGCTGCGCGGGCGCGGCACTTAAATACAAAGCAACCGGCCGGGCCGGGCAAGATGAGGCCATGAACGACGCGGCGACCGCCACCGGGCAGCCACTTAAGACCCGCTTCCTTCTGCGCGAGCGGCTGGGTGTCGGCGGGCAGGGCGAGGTGTGGCGTGCGTTCGACCCGGAGGCGAACGCGGACGTGGCGCTGAAGATCCTGCACCCGGGGGCCGGGCGCAGCGCCGCCGCGTGGGTCGCACTCGTGCATGAGTACCAGAGCGCGAGCCGGCTCGACCATCCCGGGGTCCTGAAGGTGTTTCCGCCGGAGCGCGAGGGCGCGACCTTTCTCCTGCCCATGGAACTGGCCAAGGGCGGGGACCTCAAGCGCCTGCGCGGCGCCGGATACCTCACCATCGTGCCGGTACTGATCGAGGTCGCGCGTGCGCTGCAGCACGCACACGAACGCGGCGTCATCCACCGAGACCTTAAGCCTGGCAATGTGCTGTTCGATGAGCGCGGCCGCGTGAAGCTCGCCGACTTCGGGGTCTCGGGCAACACCCTCGATCCGGGCACGGATTCAATGGTGCGGGGACTGTCGCCCTTTACCGCGAGCCCCGAGCAACTGCGTGGCGAGCCGCCGCGGCCCGCCGATGACATCTACGGCCTGGGCGCGCTCGCCTATGAGCTGCTGTCGCGCTACCCCCCGCACCACCCGCACTTCGATGCGCAGCGGGTGCAGCAGGAACCCGTACCGCCGCTCGTGCCGGTGCAGCAGATTCCGCCGCAGCTGGCGAATCTGGTGAGCGCCATGCTGGCGAAGGACCCGAGGAAGCGACCCGCGAACATGCGCGACGTGATCGATGAGCTGGATGCCTCGCTCAACGATACGCTCACCTTTGATTTCGACACCGACCTCACCGAGGGCGCGGCGAACGAGACGGTGCCCCCGCACGAGCGCATCACCGTGCCGCCGGTCACGTCCAACGCGCCACCGCCACCGCCACCGCCACCGCGCGCCGCGGCCGCCGTACGGCTTGCGCCCTTGATGCCCGAGCCTGCGGAACCGATCACGGCCGCACCGCGACCGGGTGAGCTGAATGCGGCTGCCCTGTGGGAAGAGGTCCGCGGCGCGCCCTTACCGCGCCCCGCGCCGCTCGAGCCGGTCCGCAGCGGCGTGCCGCGCGCGCTGCTCGTGATCGTGCTGCTCGCCGCGGCCGTGTGGGGCGTGTATCACTATCTGCCACCGTGGCTTCCCCGGCTGACGTCGGTCTGGCAGGCACCGGCTCCGGCGGCATCGAGCAACCTGGCCAGCACCGTCGAGGCCAGCGCGCGCGCCAGGCTGCAAGCCGATCGCATCCTGCTCGAGCAGCGCCTCACCGCCCTGGAGGCACGCGGGGCGGGCACCTGGGGTGGCGCCGATTTCGCGGCCGCGAAGGCCGCCGCCGGGGAGGCGGCCGGGGTGCACGACGCGGCCAGCACCGCCAGCGCCGAGCAGCACGTGGTACAGGCCGGGAAGCTGCTCGATAACGTCGAGCAGGAAGCCCCCGCCGCGCTCGCGTCCGAGCTAGCGGCCGGCGATCGCGCGCTCGCCGACGGGCAGCGCGGCCTGGCACTGCAGGCGTACGAGCTCGCGCTGCGGATCGCGCCGCAGGACGAGCGTGCGCTGGCGGGGCAGGCGCGGGCGCGCGAGCTGGCCGAACAGCCCATGGCCGCCCCCGCGCGTGCGCCCCTGCCGCAGCCGGCGCCGGCGGCGCGGGCAGCGGCGCCCGCGTCCGCGCCGGCCGGTTCCGCAGGCGCCTTCGGCGACGACCGCTATGCCAAGGCCGCGGGTGAGGGCTTTGCGGCGCTCGGCGCCGGGCACCTCGAGGAGGCCCGCGCCGCCTTCGAGCGTGCGCGCGCCCTGCGGCCGAACGGCTCGGAGGCCGTCGACGGGCTGAGACGTGTCGATGCCGCGACGCGCGCGCGCGGGTTCGGGACGCAGCGCACGCGGGCCGAGGACGCGGAGGCGGATGAGCGCTGGGACGATGCGCTCAGCGCCTACGGCGCGATCCTGCGCGCGGATCCCGCACAGGAGTTTGCGCAGCAGGGGCGCGATCGCGCCAGGGCGCGCCTGCAGCTGCACGACGACCTGCAGGCGCTCATCGACCGCCCGGACCTCCTCGCGGCGCCGGAGGCGCGCGCCCAGGCGGCGACCCTGTTGCAGAATGCCCAGCAGATCAACGCTCCGGGCCCGGTGCTGCGGCTGCAGATGGCGCGCCTGTCCGCGCTGCTGCCGGAGTTCGAGCGGCCGGTGCGCCTGACGCTGGTCTCGGATGGCCTCACGCAGGTCTCGGTGCTGGGCGTGGGTGCCTTCGGCGGCTTCACGCATCGCGAGGTCGACCTCAAGCCCGGCCGCTACACGCTGGTCGGCACCCGCGAGGGCTACCGCGACGTGCGCCGCGACGCGAGCGTCAGTCCCGGGCAGACACAGACCATCAGCGTCAGCTGCTACGACCCGCTGTGACCGCGCGCGACGACTTGCCGCAGAACCGGCGCACTCCTAAGCTTAGGCCAAACCAACACCGTTGACCGACGGGCGGTGCTCGATGGCCGATGGGGATCCCAGGATCGTAATGCTGGCCGGCGCGAGTGGCCTGACCGGCCAGCAGGCGCTCGACGTGCTGCTGGACGCGAGCGACATCGGGCGCGTGCTCGCGGTGTCGCGTCGGCCGCTCGGCCGCGAGCATGCCAAGCTCGCCAACCGCATCGTGAGGTTCGAGGCGCTCGAGACGCAGCTGAAAGGCGCGAGCTGCGACGCTGCGCTGTGCTGCCTGGGCACGACCCTGCGCCGCGCCGGCTCGCAGGAGAACTTCCGCGCCGTCGACCTCGGGGTGGTGCTGGCGTTTGCACGCACCGCGAAGGCCGCGAACGCGCGCCGCTTCGTGGTCATCTCGAGCGTCGGCGCCGATCCGGACTCGCGTAACTTCTACCTGCGCACCAAGGGCGAGATGGAGCGCGCGCTCGAGGGCGTCGGCTTCGAGTCCCTGGACATCCTGCAGCCCTCGCTCCTGCTCGGGGCGCGCGCGGAGATGCGACCGCTCGAGCTCCTCGCGATGGTGACGATGCCGCTCATCAACCCGCTGCTCGGTGGCAAGTACCAGGTCTACCGCGCCGTGCCGGCGCGCACGCTGGCGCAGGCCATGCTCGGGGCGACGCGCTCGGGCCGCCGCGGCGTGCAGCGCTACACCTGGCCCGGCATCCAGGCACTCGCGCGCCTCAACGCAGCGCGCACGGTGCCCTCGACGCAGAAGGCGCAGGCCCGCGCCCGCTAAGCCGCGCGGTTCGCAGGATGCGGGCCTCAAGCATGCGCACGCGCGCCGCGCTCATCGTTTCGCTGCTGCTGCTGGTGAGCGCCTGCCACACGCACCCCGCGCGCCACGCGCCGCCTCAGGCCGCAACCGGCGCGGCCATTGCCAACGCCGCCGCCGCGCTCATCGGCACGCCGTACGCGTTCGGCGGCGCGGACCTGGGCGGCTTTGACTGCAGCGGCCTTGCGCTCTATGCGCACGAGCGGGCGGGCCTCACCATCCCGCGCACCGCGGCCGCCCAGCAGCGCGCCGCGCAGCCGGTGACACTCGCGCAGCTGCTGCCCGGGGACCTGGTGTTCTTCCGCCTGGGCACGCACGGCATCGATCACGTCGGCGTCTACACGGGCGCGGGCCGCTTCGTGCACGCGCCGCATCGCGGCGTTGCCGTGACCTCGGCCGATCTGAGCGATGCGTACTACGCGCGCCACGTGGTCAGTGCGGGGCGCTTCTGGAGCGGACCGCCGTGGTCACCGTGAGACATAAGACGGCCGGACCCGCGCGGGCGCGCTGCGCATCACGGCACTTGAGAGACTGAACACATTTCGGCACTTGACTCCGATCCGCGACGCTTTGACACTCTGCGTTGCAGTGATAAGGGCAAACCCGTCGAAAGACGGGGACGCAAAGCCACCGGTCTAAAGGACGGGTTCCTATGACGGCGGGGCTGCCACGATCGCGCCAGGCGCGAGCGCCGCAATCCCATCCCCGTCGGATCCACCACCGTGGTGGCCGTTGATGTTTTCGGTTCGGGGAAGTTATGACAGCAACGCCCAACTTCGCTTCCGATGCGCGCGGCCTCGGAGCAGCGGACGCGGCGGCACCCGCAGGCAACGCGGGGCCGTTCGTGCTCAACCTGTGCTCATCGACCACGCCGATGGCGCTCGCGCAGACAGATCTGCCCGAGCTCAGGCGCTTCAACTTCTTTGTGAGCCGCCGCTTCGAGGAGGGCCGCGAGCGCTTCCGTCTGCACATGGGTTACTTCGCCACGCTCGCCGAGGCCGAGGAGTGGCTGAACGTGGTGCGCGAGATCTATCCGGGTGCCTGGGCGGGTGAGGCGCCGGGCCGCAAGCTGCGCGAGCGCGCCGCGGCCGCGCAGGCCGCGCAGGCGCAGCATGCTGCAGGCCCGCAGCAGCAGGTCAGCGCCGCCCCGGCCCCCGCCGCGCCGGCGCGCACTGCACCCGCGGCCCCCCCACCCGCGCCCGAATCACTCGCCCTGCGCGTACCGGTGCTGAAGGCTGCGCCGGCGACGACGCCCGTGCCCGCAGCGCCCAGACCCGCAGCGGCAACGCCCGCCGCGGTGAAGCCCGCAGTCCCGAAGACCGCCGCCGCCGCGCCGGGCGCGGCCGGCCATGCGCCCACGCCCCGCCCGGCCGCGCCGCCCTCCGGGGCACCGCTCGCGCCACGCGCGCCCGCGGGCACCAGCGCCGCAGCGGCGGCGCAGAATCTGCTGGCCACAGCGCCCGCGCCGGTGCCTGGCACCCGCGCGCCGCCGCCGAAGGTCGCGACGCCGGCGCCCGCGGCCACGCCGACCACGCGCGGCGTGTTCGCCGACTCGAACGTGCGCGAGGTCTTGCAGGCGCTCGGCGATGCGAGCGCCACGGGTCAGACGCGCCTGATGCGCGCGCCGCCGCTGCCGCCCGCGCCGAAGGAAGCCACCGGCGCCGCGGCGCATGACATCAGCGACACGCAGGTGCTCAGGCTCCTCGAGACGCGCCGCGCCGGGGGCGCGGACGCGGCGGCTGCCGAAAGTGCTCCGGCCCAGGAGCCGGCGCACGGCGCCATTCCGCTGCTCAAGCCCGACGACACCGGCACGCGCGAGGCGCTCAAGAGCGCCGTGACCAGCAATGCGCCGGTGCTGTTCGCCGTGCAGCTGCAGTGGTCGGTACAGCAGGTGGAGCTCGACAAAGTCCCGCCGCTGGCGATCTTCAGCGCCTACACGCTCTACACCGTCGAAGGCAGCCGCGACGGCCGTAAATGGTTCGGGCTGCGCCTGGGCTTCTTCAGCGACGCCATCTCCGCCAAGCAGGTGGCCCACTACGTGCGCTCGGAATTCACCGCCGTGGCAGTGGTGCCGGTAAGCCCGCAGGAGAAGGCGCGTGCCACCGACCAGGACCGCCAGGCGGCCACGGTCGGCGCACCGGCCTCAGCGCCCCCCAGCCCCGTGGACGAGTTCAAGCTGATCGACGATGAACCGGCGCGCGAGGAGGTGGCGAAGCTCGCCGCGCGTCCGGCGCCGCCACCGGCCGCGAAGCCGGCCGCCGACAGCGGGGCGCCGCAAGATCCCCGGCCGTGCGATCCCCAAGGTGGCGGTGGGCCGCGCCCTGGTGCAGCCGCAGGGGGCGGCACCCGCGCCGGCACCGGCGGCCGCCAAGCAGCGCCCGCCGCAGCGCAGCGCCGGCAAGGCCGGGGCGCGCGATAAGCGCGGCCCGCAGTCCCTCGAGGAGACGCTCGAGATCCTCGGCGCGAGCCAGCTGTCGATCGACAACGGCAAGGGCGAGACGCTCAACGAGAGCGGCGTGCGCCACCTGCGCGTCGAGGTGCAGAAGAACTCGCCGTTCTCGAAGCTCCTCGAGCGCCTCAGTGAGCGGATGAAGAAGTCGTAGCCGCCGGCTGGAACTCCTCGAGCATCCAGCGCTTGTAGGCCTCCAGGTTCATGTCGCGCCCGAGGAACTCGTGCACCAGGGTGGCCGCCGGCCGTGAGCCGCCCGGCGCGAGCACGGTGTTGCGGTAGCGCATGCCGGTCGGGCCGCCGATCAGGTTCTTAGGATCGAACTGCGCAAAGAAATCCAGCGCGATCACCTTGTCGAGCACGTAGGTGTAGTAGTTGGAGCTGTAGCCGTTCAGGTGGGTGAACGACGCCCAGAAATGATCCCCGCTCACGTAGGCGCTGCTGTTGTAGCGCTCGAAATCGTGCTGCCACACCGCATCAAAGTTCAGCGTCGCCGGGGTCATGGTGTGGTAGTCGAGTGAGGCCGCGGTGTACATCAGCTGGCGCAGCTCGTCGCTGGCGCGCGCATAGGTGTCGGCGCGCGTCATGCGCGCGTACAGCTCTCGGGGCAGCACGGCGCCGCTCTGGTACTGGTGCGCGAAGCTGCTGAGCACGCCGTAGTCGTGGAAGAACTCCTCGAGCATCTGCGAGGGCGCCTCGATGAAGTCGCCCTCGATGTTGAAGGCGCCCTCGCCGGCGAAGCGGTTCTGGCCGCCGATGACGTGGTGCATGAGGTGGCCGAACTCGTGCAGGAACACCACCACGTCGCCGTACTGCATGAGCCCCGGGTCCCCGGGCGTGCCGCCGGGGAAGTTGCACACCAGGGCGCCGTCGGGCAGCTGCCGCCCGTGCACACCGAGGTTCAGGGGCGAGGTCGAGAACCACTTGTCCTTGCCCTCGCGCGGGTGCATGTCGAGGTAGATGGTGCCGAGCTTGGTCGCGCCGTCGTACACCACGTAGGTGGTGACGGAGGGGTGCCAGGTCTTCAGCCCCGTCACCGGCCGGATCTGCACATGGAACAGCCGGGCGGCGGTGTCGATGACGCCGCGCTCGACCGCCGCGTAGGGAAAGTAGGGACGCACGCTCTGCGAGTCGAAGTTGAACTTGGCGCGCCGGTACTGTTCCTGCCAGTAGCGCACGTCGGCCGCGTTGATCTTCTTCACCGCCGGGTTCTTCTGCTGCACGAAGGCGAGCAGCGCTGCGTCCTCGCGCGCCGCCGGCTCGCGCGCGGCATCCTCCACCTGCTTGAGGAACTGCGCGAGCTTCGCCGGCGAGCCGATCATCTGGTCCGCCATCGCGAAGTCCGCCCAGGTCGCATAGCCGAGCAGCTGCGCGAGCTCATGGCGCGCCTGCAGCAGGCTGCGCAAGAGCTCGGTATTGGCCGGGTAGCCGACCTGGTGGTCGACGAGCCACAGGCGGTGGCGCAGGTCCTCGTTGTCGGCGAACTTCAGCGCCGGGTAGGCATCCGGGGGATCGGTGGTGATCTTCACCTTGCCGCGGGCGTCGGGCTTGTGCGTGGCGAGGAAGTCCGGCGGCAGGCCCGCGAGCTGGGACGGGTCGACGAGGATGCTGCGCACGTCATCGTGCACCGTGCGCTCGAACGCGAGCCCGCGCTCGGTGATCTGATCCTGCAGCGCCTTGATCCTGGCGCGTGTCGCCTCGTCCCTGTCGACGCCGGCGAGGCGGTACTCGAGGAGCGTGCGCTCGAGGTAGTGGCGCACACCCGGGTCGGCGGGCTGCGGCACCGCGCTCAGGGCCTTGTACACCGCGGGATTCAGATTGAGCGCGGTCGTGGCGGCGCTGGCCTTCTGCGTCAGCGCCTGCGCCCGGTCACGCAGTTCCTTGGTGGCGCCGACACCGTAGAGCACTTGCGACTGCGCCTGCGTGTCGATCAGCGCACTCAGTGCCTCGTCGTAGACCGCGACCGTGTTATCGACCGTGCGCGGTCCCTGCACCGCCAGCAGCCGCGCCACGGCGGCATCGGCCCGCTGCAGGCGGGCGTTCACCCAACTCTCGAGTGCCGCGGGCGTTTCTCCCGCCTCCCAGGCCTGTTCGCCGGCGCCGGGGAGCGGGGCCGGCGCCGCGGGGGCGAGGCTGGCAAACGCCGGGGCGCCGAGTGTGAACAGCGCCAGCCAGCGCACGCAAAGACGGCTCGGTATCCGCGTCATGAGGGAACTCCCGCTCGGTGGGGGCGCCGCGCCCGGGCGTACGCCACCGGCTATTATTCGCGCGAGTTTAAGCGGAAAGCTGCGCCGATGCGCCATGTTGGGCGCTGCGCGCGGTGAGACGAGCGCGACCGGTCAGCGCTTGCCGAAGAGCTGGTCCAGGGCGCTTTTCGCCGCCTCGACCTCGGCGGTGTTGGGAGGCGTGTAGGCCCCGGGACGCGGCTTGAAGTGATCGCAGAAGTTGGCGTGGGTCTTGTCGTTCACTTCGTCCGCGGTCGGCTCGCGGCAGTGCTTGGCGACCCGGGTATCGTAGTCGACACACATGCGGCACACGTGCAGCTCCGCGCGGCACTTGGGGCACTCCTCCAGGCGACGCAGCGGCAGTGTCAGCTCGGCGAGCGAAGCGCCGCACTTCCAGCAGCTCAGATCGTGGCTCATGCCCCTAGGGTACTACTGCCGGCACCGGCAGGCGCCGCAGGCGGTAGCGGGCGAAGGTCGACCAGGTGCCATCGGGTGCCTGTGACTCCAGCAGCAGCGTGGCGCTGTTGCCATCAGCGACGAGCGTCAGGGTGTCGCGAAAGGCCCCTTCCGCGTAGGGGAAATTCAGCACCAGCGTGGCCCCGCGGCGCGCACCGGTGGCCACCACGTGCGCGCCGGCGGCGCCGAAGCGATCCAGCCAGTGGGCGATGTACTGCTGCGCGCTCGCGTCGTAACCGATGAACACCCGCGCCTCGTAGCCTGCAGCGCCCGCGCGGTCGGTCAGATGCAGCTCAAGCCAGCTCCCGGCGAGCACCCAGCGCCCCGCGGCACGGTAGTGCGCCGGCTTGCCGCGCACCGTGCCGCTCATGTCCCAGCGGCCGGCAAGCTGCGCGAGATACGCGCGCTCCTGCGGGGCGGCGGCGCCGGCGAGGGCGGGCAGGAGCGCAAGACAGAGCACGGCAGAGGCGCGGCGCAGGTGCATCGTGAACTCCTCTTGAGCGCACCGTCAGCCGGCGGCCGCCACCGGCAGGGTGCGCTCGCGCAGGAACGCCTCGAGTACCCGCCCGGTGTGCGAGTGGCGGCGACGCGCGGCCACCTGCGCCGGCGTCCCCTGCGCCACGATGCGCCCGCCCGCGGTGCTCGCCTCGGGCCCGAGGTCGATGATCCAGTCGGCCTCCGCCATGACGTCGAGGTTGTGCTCGATCACCACCGCGCTGTTGCCGGCCGCCACCAGGCGGTGCAGCACGTGCGTGAGCTTCTCGACGTCGGCCATATGCAGGCCCACGGTCGGCTCATCGAGCACGTAGAGCGTGCGCCGGCACTTCTGGCGCGGATGCGCAGCTGCATCCCCGCGCACCTTCGCAAGCTCGGTGACCAGCTTGATGCGCTGCGCTTCCCCGCCCGAGAGCGTCGGGCTCGGCTGGCCGAGCGTGAGGTAGCCGAGGCCCACGTCCTGCAGCAGCTTCAGCGCGTGATGCACGCGCGGGTGCGCGGCGAAGAAGCCGAGCGCCTCGTCGACGTTCATCGCCAGCACCTCGCCGATGCTCTTCTCGCGCCAGCGCACCGCAAGCGTCTCGGAGTTGAAGCGCGCTCCCGCGCACACGTCGCACAGCACCTTCACGTCGGGCAGGAAGCTCATCTCGATGGTCTTCACTCCCTGGCCCTCGCAGGCCGCGCAGCGCCCGCCCGCGGTGTTGAAGGAGAAGCGGCTGGTGGTGTAGCCGCGGATGCGCGCCTCGGTGGTGCCGGCGTAGATGCGGCGGATCTCGTCCCAGAAGCCGATGTAGGTGGCCGGGCACGAGCGCGGCGTCTTGCCGATCGGCGTCTGGTCGACCTCGAGCACCCGCTCGAGATGCTCGAGCCCGCGCACCGCCGCGCAGCCGCGCAGCTCGGCGGCGCCGGCGCGGCGCCGGCGCGCGCCCCGCGGGCTGTTCTCGCCCAGCAGGCGCTTCAGGTTCGCGTACAGGACGTCGCGCGCCACGGTGGACTTGCCCGAGCCAGACACGCCGGTGATCACCACCAGCCGCCCGAGCGGGATGCGCACCTCGATGCCGCGCACGTTGTGCAGCGTGACGCGCTCGAGCGTCAGCATGCGGGGTGGCGGCGTTGACGGCGCGCAGCGGCTGCGGCGGATGCAGGAGCGGGGCGCGCAGGAAACGCCCGGTGATCGAGCGCGGGTTCCTGATCAGGTCCTTCACCGTGCCGGCGCCGACCAGCTGCCCGCCGCGCACGCCCGCGGCGGGACCGAGGTCGAGCACGTGATCGGCGCGGCGGATGGTGTCCTCGTCGTGCTCGACCACGACCAGGGTGTTGCGGTGACCGGCAAGCTCGCCCAGGCAGTCGAGCAGGATGGCGTTGTCGCGCGGGTGCAGCCCGATGGTCGGCTCATCGAGCACGTAGCACACGCCCTGCAGGTTCGAACCCAGCTGGGCGGCGAGGCGGATGCGCTGCGCCTCGCCGCCCGAGAGCGTCGGGGCGGCGCGGTCCAGCTGCAGGTAGCCGAGTCCCACGCGCTCGAGGAACTTCAGCCGCGCGCGGATCTCGGCCAGCAGGTCGCGTGCGATCTCGCGCTCGCGCGTCCCGAGGCGCAGCCTGCCGAAGAACTCCAGCCCCGCGCTCACCGGCTCGGCGGCGAGGGCGGCGATCGAGCGCTCGCGAAAGCGCACGGCGAGGGCGGTGGGATTGAGGCGCTCGCCGTGGCAGCTGCCGGCAGGGCCGGGGCTCGCGCGCGTACCACTCGTTCCACCAGCGCTCCTCGCCACTCTGCTCGGCATCGAACCCGGGCATCTCCACGCCCGTGCCGAAGCACTCCTCGCACCAGCCGTGCTTGGAGTTGAAGGAGAACAGGCGCGGGTCGAGTTCGCCGAAGCTTCGGCCGCAGTCCGGGCACGCGCGCTTGGTCGAGAACACCGTGACCCGGCTGCCCTTCGCTGCCAGCACGTGCACCAGGCCCTTGCCGAAGTCGAGTGTGCGCGTGAGGTTAGTGCGCAGCGTCGCCTCGTGCTTCACGCTGACGTCGAGTTCCGCTACCGGCAGCTCGAGCGTGTGCTCGCGGAAGCGCGACAGGCGCGGCCACGGCGCGGTGGGCAGCAGTTCCCCGTCGACGCGCAGGTGCCGGAAGCCCTTCTTGGCCGCCCACTTCGCCAGCTCCGTATAGTAGCCCTTGCGCGCGACGATCAACGGGGCGAGGAGCGTGATGCGCCGGCCGCGGTAGTCGCGCAGCAGCCGCGCGGCGATCGAGGCGGGGCTCTGCGGCTCGATCGCGACATCGCAGTCGGGGCAGTACTGCGTGCCGAGCTTCACGTACAGCAGGCGCAGGAAGTGGTAGATCTCCGTGAGGGTCGCCACCGTGCTCTTGCGCCCGCCACGGCTGGTGCGCTGCTCGATCGCCACCGTCGGCGGGATGCCGAAGATCGCGTCCACGTCCGGTCGCGCGGCCGGCTGCACGAACTGGCGCGCGTAGGCGTTAAGTGACTCGAGGTAGCGGCGCTGGCCCTCGTTGAAGAGGATGTCGAAGGCGAGCGTCGACTTGCCCGAGCCCGATACCCCGGTGATTACGGTGAAGCGATCGCGCGGGATCTCCACGTCGATGCTCTTCAGGTTGTGCTCGCGCGCGTTGTGGATGACGATCGAGTTGCGGCCGGCGCGGGTGCCGTAGCGCGCGGCCGGCTCGGCCACGGCGGCAAGGGCTGGCGCCGGCGGCGCAGCGAGGGCGCGCTCGTAAGCGACGAGCGCCTGGCCCGTGAAGGAGCGAGGTGCCGCGCGCACCTGCGCCGCCGTCCCGGTGCACACGATCTCCCCGCCGCGCTCCCCACCCTCGGGACCCAGGTCGATGATCCAGTCGGCCGCGCCGATGACGTCGAGGTTGTGCTCGATGACCAGGAGCGAGTGACCGGCGATCAGCAGCTTGCGCAAGGCCTTCAGCAGCTTCGCTATATCCTCGAAGTGCAGTCCCGTGGTGGGCTCGTCGAACAGGAACAGCTTGCCCCGGTGGGTGGTGCTCGAGAGCACCGAGCCGGCCGCGGCGAGGTGGCCGGCGAGTTTCAGGCGCTGCGCCTCACCGCCCGAGAGCGTCGGCACCGGCTGCCCGAGCTTCAGGTACTCCAGACCCACGTCCTGCAGCGGCGCGAGGCGCTGGGCGACCTCGGGGGCATCGGCGAAGAAGGTGCACGCCTCGGTGACGGTGAGGTTCAGCACCTCGGCGATGTTCAGGCGGCGGCCGCTCGCGCCCTCGCGGCGGATGTCGAGCACCTCGTCGCGATAACGCCGGCCGTCGCAGTCCGGGCAGCGCAGGTACACGTCGGAGAGGAACTGCATCTCCACGTGCTCGAAGCCGTTGCCGCTGCAGGTGGGACAGCGGCCGTTGCCGGAGTTGAAGCTGAAGGTGCCCGGGGTGTACTTGCGCTCCTGCGCCGCAGGCTCGGCGGCGAAGAGCGCGCGGATCGCGTCGAAGGCGCCGACGTAGCTGGCCGGGTTGGAACGCGTGGTGCGCCCGATCGGGTTCTGGTCGACCATGACCACATCGTCGATGAGCTCCGCGCCGCTAAGACCGGTGAACTGCCCGGGCGCTTCGGTCGGCTTGCCGCGGTACTTGAGCAGCGCCGGATACAGCACGTCCTCGACCAGCGTCGACTTGCCCGAGCCGGAGACCCCGGTGACACACACCAGGCGCTTGAGCGGGATGCGGACGTCGAGGTTCTTTAGGTTGTGCTCGCGTGCGCCCTTGAGTTCCAGCCAGCGGTTCGAGCGCGCCTCGGCCACGACCCCGCCGGTCGGGGGGACGGCGCGGGCGCGCGGGACGCTCTGCCGCGCGGGGGTGACCGCCCTCGCCCCGCTCAGGTACTGCCCGGTGAGCGAGGCCGGATGGGTGCGGATGGCGGCCGGGCTGCCAAAGAACACCACCTCGCCGCCGCGCTCGCCGGCGCCCGGACCCAGGTCCAGGATCCGGTCCGCCTCGAGCATGATCTGCGGGTCGTGCTCGACCACGACGAGCGAGTTGCCGGCATCGCGCAGGCGCTTCATCACGCCGATCACGCGCAGCATGTCGCGCGGATGCAGCCCGATCGAGGGCTCATCGAGCACGAAGAGCGTGTTGACGAGCGAGGTGCCGAGTGCGGTGGTCAGGTTGATGCGCTGCACTTCCCCGCCCGAGAGCGTGCGCGACTGGCGATCGAGGGTGAGGTAGCCGAGCCCGACGTCGACGAGGTAGCGGAAGCGCCCGCGGATCTCCCCCAGCAGCAGCTCGCTCGCCTCATCGAGGGGGGCGGGGAGCCGCAGCTTCTGGAAGAACTCGAAGCTGCGTTCCACCGGCAGCAGCACGAGGTCGTGCAGCGAGAGCCCCGGCAGCGACCCAAGCGTCGCCGCGCTCCACTCGACGCCGCGGGGCCGGAAGCGCGGCGTGGCACCGAGCGTGGCGTGGGCGAGTGCCGCATCGCCGATGCGCCACAGGAGCGCCTCGGTCTTCAGGCGCGCGCCGTCGCAGGCGGTGCAGGGCGTGTAGGCGCGATAGCGCGACAGGAGCACCCGTACGTGCATCTTGTAGGCGCGCGTCTCGAGCCAGGCGAAGAAGCGCCTGGCGCCGTACCACACTTTCTTCGACCAGGCGCCTTCGCCCTCGATCACCCACTCGCGCGCGGCGGCCGGCAGCTCCCGCCAGGGCGTATCGAGCGGGATGCCGCGCAGCTTCGCGAACTTCTCCAGATCCTCCTGGCACTCCGCGTACGACTTGGTCTGCCAAGGCTTGATGGCGCCGGCGCGCAGCGTGCGCGTCTCATCGGGGATGACGAGCCCGTAGTCGATGCCGATGGTGCGGCCGAAACCGCGGCAGGTCTCGCAGGCCCCGAGCGGGGAGTTGAAGGAGAACTGGCTCGGCGCCGGTGCGCGGTAGGCGAGGTCGCACTCCGCGCAGTGCAGCTCGCTCGAGTAACGCCAGGTGTCCAGGCGCTGCGGCGGGTCGGCCGCATCGACGCGCTGCACGTTGACGCGCCCGCGGCCGACGCGCAGCGCCGCCTCCAGCGACTCGAGCACGCGGCCGCGCTCGGCGGCTCCGGCACGCAGCCGATCCTGCACTACCTCCAGCGTGACCGTCGGCGCGGCCGCCGCGCCGCGGCCGCGCTTCTTGCCGCGCCCCGCGGTGACCGGTGCGGGTGCGCAGCTCACCGGCTCGCCGAAGTAGCGCGTGTAGCCCTGCCGCTCGAGGAGCCCGCGCACCTCCTCGGTGGTGAAGTTCGTCGGCACCGGCACCGGAAAGGTGATGAGCAGGCGCGGGTCCCCGGCGGCGCGGGCGCGCTCGCTCAGGTCCGCGTAAATGCTCTCGGGGCTGTCCTGGCGCACTGGCTGGCCGCAGCGCTGGCAGTAGAGCGCGCCGATGCGCGCGAACAGCAGCTTCAGGTGATCGTTGAGCTCGGTCATCGTGCCGACGGTGGAGCGCGAGGTGCGCACCGGGTTGGTCTGGTCGATGGCGATCGCCGGCGGGATGCCGGCGATGGAGTCGATCTGCGGCTTGTCCATGCGATCGAGGAACTGCCGTGCATAGGGCGAGAAGGTCTCGACGTAACGCCGCTGCCCTTCCGCGTAGAGCGTGTCGAAGACCAGCGAGGACTTGCCCGAGCCGGACACCCCGGTGACGACGATCAGCTCGTTCAGCGGGATGTCGAGATCGAGGTTCTTGAGGTTGTTCTGGCGCGCGCCTCGCAGGCAGATACTGTCACGTGAGGCGTCGGTCATTGCATCACTCATCCTGAGGGCAGTGGTAGTGCGCTTAAAGGGGAGGCGGGCGCAGGTCGTGAAAGTCTACTCGATCCGCCGCGTGCCGGTCTGCGCAGCAAGGGGCGCGCGGCGCGGGCGCCTGCAATCCAGTCGCACCATCCCCGGTCTACTGTATGAACCCGCGCGCGCCGGGGCCGTCCGTGGGGCGCGTTGTTGCCGTGCCGCAGGCGCTGACGTCGGGCAGTCGCGACATACCGCCGTCGCCGGCCCGCCGGGCGTACAATCCGGCGCGTCCTAGGTCCTTCTGAGGAGAGTGCGAATGAGTTCCAGAATGCTGTCCAGTGTCGCCCTGGCCGCGGCCGCCGCGGTAATGTTCGCGACGGCGGCGGTGAGCACCGCCACTGCCGATGAAGCCAAGGTGAAGTGCGAAGGCGTCAACTCCTGCAAGGGACATTCCGCCTGCAAGAGCGCCAACAACGCCTGCAAAGGCCAGAACTCCTGCAAGGGGAAGGGGTTCATGGAGATGACCAAGGCGGAATGCGACGCCGCCAAGGCCAAAGCCAAGTAACCGCATGGCGGGTCGGACGCCCGTGCGTCCGGTCCGCCTTTCCCCGCAGCAGCCGTGCTCACGCGCCCCTCGCTCGGATTCGGCCTCGGCCTCAGGGTCGATCACTACGAGGCGATCCTCGCTGAACGCCCGCACATCGACTGGCTCGAGGTGCTCACCGAGAACTACCTGGTCCCCGGGGGCAAGCCGCTGCATTACCTCATGCGCTTCCGTGAGCGTTATCCGCTCGCCCTGCACGGGGTGTCACTCTCGATCGGCAGCACCGCGCCCCTGGATCGCGCCTACCTCGAGCAGCTGCGCGCGCTCGCCGCGCGCGTCGAGCCGGCGTGGGTGTCCGATCACCTGTGCTGGACCGGCGTCGCCGGGCGCAACACGCACGATCTGCTGCCGCTGCCCTACACGGATGAAGCCCTCCGGCATGTCATCGAGCGCGTGCGCACGGTGCAGGACATCCTCGGGCGCCGCATCCTCATCGAGAACGTCTCGAGCTACGTCGCCTTCCGCGACTCGCGCCTCAGCGAGTGGGAGTTCCTGCGCGAGGTGGCGCTCGGCGCCGACTGCCTGCTGCTGCTGGACGTCAACAACATCTACGTGAGCTCGGTGAACCACGAGTTCGATGCGCGCGAGTACCTGGCGGCGGTGCCGGCCGAGCGCGTGCAGCAGATCCACCTCGCCGGGCACGAGAACCACGGCGACTACCTGGTCGACACCCACGATCACCCGGTGCCCGACCCGGTGTGGGAGCTGTACGCGGCGGCGCTCAAGCACTGCGGCGCGGTGTCGACCATGATCGAGCGTGACGATCGCATCCCGCCGCTCGCGGAGCTGTGCGCCGAGCTCGACCAGGCGCGCACGCTCGCCGCGCGCACGCTCCCCGCACCGCCGGCCCGGCGCGCGGTCGGCTCATGAGCGCGCTCAGCCTCGTGCAGGCGCATTTCCAGGATTACCTGCTGCGCGGCAGCCGTGCGCTCGAAGCGCACGTGCACGGCAGCGCGAAGGTGCCGGTGGCCACGCGTCTCGGCATCTACGGACACGCGTACGTGAGCCGCCTGGAGGAGGCCCTGGCGGGCAACTACAGCGCGCTCGCCAAGCTCCTCGATGCCGACTTCACGGCCCTCGCCAGCGCGTACGTGCGCACGCACGACTCCCCGTTCTTCTCCATCCGCTACTACGGTGCCGAGCTCGCCGACTTTCTCGCCCGCCACGAGACCTACGCGGCGGCCCCGGTGCTGGCCGAACTCGCCCGCTGGGAATGGGCCATGACGGGGGCGTTCGATGCGGCCGACACCGCCCCGCTGGCCGCCGAGGCGCTCGCGCGCGTCCCCCCCGAGCGCTGGGGACAGCTGCGCTTCCAGTGGCATCCGAGCGTCGCGCGCCTGACGCTGCACTGGAACGCGCCGCAGATCTGGCAGGCGCTCACCGCCGACGCCGAGCGGCCCGCGGCCGCGTACGCCGCCGAGCCGCGGCAGTGGCTGCTGTGGCGCCAGGAGCTCACGACCTACTATCGCTCGCTCGCCAACACCGAGGCCGCCGCGCTCGATGCCGCGCGCAACGGCTGGCCGTTCGGCGAGCTGTGCGAGCTGCTGTGCGCGCAGGTCGGCGACGCGCAGGCGCCGCTCGAGGCGGCGGGGTTTCTGCGTAACTGGATCGCGGCCGGGCTGATCGTCGGCGCCGCCTGAGGGGCGGCCGTGACCCGCGCAGCGTTTTGCGCGCCGCGCGCGCTGCCGCGCGGCGCTTTCGGCGTACAATCGCGCCCTCCCATGCCCGCCCCGAGCTACAGCAACGTACTGGAGATGATCGGCAACACGCCGCTCATGGCCGTGCGGCGCATCGACACCGGTGCGTGCGAGCTCTTTCTTAAGCTCGAGAACCAGAATCCCGGCGGCTCCATCAAGGATCGCGTCGGGCTGTACCTGATCGAGGCGGCCGAGCGCGCCGGACTCATCAAGCCCGGCACGCTGCTGATCGAGGCGACCGCCGGCAACACCGGGCTGGGACTGGCGCTGGTGGCGGCGCAGAAGGGCTATCCCCTGCTGCTCGTGATCCCGGACAAGATGAGCCAGGAGAAGATCTTTCACCTCAGGGCCATGGGCGCGGAAGTGCGCATGACGCGCTCGGACGTGAGCAAGGGCCACCCGGAGTACTACCGCGACCTGGCCGAGCGCCTGGCGCGCGAGACCGCCGGCGCCTACTTCGTCAACCAGTTCGGCAATCCCGCCAACGCGCAGGCGCACGAGGAGACCACCGCCCCGGAGATCTGGCAGCAGACCGGGCAGCACCTGGATGCGGTGGTGTGCGGCGCCGGCACCGGCGGCACGCTCGCGGGACTTACGCATTTCTTCGCGCGCACCGCCCCGCAGGTGCGCCTGGTGCTGGCCGATCCGGTCGGTTCGGGACTGGCGAGCTACGCCACGACCGGCCGGCTCCCGGAGAAGATGAGTCCCTGGCTGGTCGAGGGGATCGGCGGGGACTCGGTGCCACCGGTCGGGGACTTCTCGCGCGTGGCGCAGGCCTTCTCCATCCCCGACGCCGAGGCGTTTCGCACCTGCCGCGAGCTGCTGAAGAAGGAAGGCATCATCGCCGGCACCTCCACCGGCACGCTGCTCGCGGCGGCGCTGCGCTACTGCCGTGCGCAGCCTCAGCCGCAGCGCGTCGTCACCTTCGTGTGCGACAGCGGCAACAAGTACCTCTCCAAGGTCTACAACGACTACTGGATGCTCGACCAGGGCTTCAGCGAGCGTGCGCAGCTCGGGGACCTGCGCGACCTGATCGCGCGCCGCCACACCGAGCGCGCCGCGATCACGGTCAACTCCACCGAGACGGTCATGGCGGCGTACCGGCGCATGAAGCTCTACGATGTCTCGCAGGTGCCGGTCATGCAGGACGGTCGCATCGTGGGCATCGTCGACGAGGAGGACATCCTGCTCGAGGTCATCGCCAACCCCGAGCATTTCAACGAGCCGGTGACGCGCGCCATGACCAGCCACCTGGTCACGGTGCCCGCCGACGCCCCGGTCACGCAGCTGATGGAAATCTTCAAGCGCGGCCTGGTGGCGATCGTGATGCACGGCCACGAGTTCCAGGGGCTCATCACCCGCATCGACCTGCTCAACTGGCTGCGCCGCAAGCAGTGACCACCACAAGGTGCTAGACGTGCATGAGTGACGATCGCAGGGAACCCCGCTTTGCCACGCGCGTGATCCACGGCGGGCAGCGTCCCGACCCGCTCACCGGGGCGGTGATGCCGCCGATCTACGCCACCTCGACCTACGTGCAGTCGAGCCCGGGGGTGCACAAGGGCTACGAGTACTCGCGCACCCACAACCCGACGCGCGATGCCCTGCAGGCATCGCTCCTGAACCTCGAGGGCGGTGCGGCGGCCTTCGCCTTCGCCTCCGGCATGGCCGGCAGCGCCACGATCCTCGAGCTGCTCGATGCCGGCGCGCACATCGTCGCGATGCACGACCTGTACGGCGGCAGTTACCGGCTGTTCGAGAACGTGCGCAAGCGTTCGGCCAATCTCGCCGTGTCATTCGTGGACCTGTCGGATCCGGTCGCGCTCGAGGGCGCGCTGCGCCCCGACACGCGCCTGATCTGGGTCGAGACCCCGACCAACCCGCTCCTGAAGCTGGTCGACCTGTCCGCCCTCGCCGCCGTGGCGCGCCGCCGCGGCATCCTCAGCGTATGCGACAACACCTTCGCCACCCCCTACCTGCAGCGCCCGCTCGAGCACGGCTTCGACCTGGTGCTGCACTCGACCACCAAGTTCCTGAACGGCCACTCCGATTCGATCGGCGGTGCGGCGGTGGTGCGCCCCGGGGCGCCGGAGCTCGCCGAGCGCCTGGGTTACCTGCAGAACGCGCTCGGCGCGGTGCCGGGACCGTTCGACTCCTTCCTCACCCTGCGTGGCATCAAGACGCTCGCGCTGCGCATGGAGCGTCACTGTGCCAATGCGCTCGCGATCGCGCAGTTCCTGGAGGCGCACCCGGGGGTGGAGCGCGTGTACTACCCGGGGCTGGCGAGTCATCCGCAGCACGCGCTCGCCGTGCGGCAGATGCGCGGCGGCTACGGGGGCATCGTCACGGCGGTGCTGCGCGGGGGGCTGCCTGCCGCGCGCCGCGCGCTCGAGCGCTGCCACCTGTTCTCGCTCGCGGAGAGCCTGGGCGGCGTCGAGAGCCTCATCGAGCACCCGGCCATCATGACGCACGCCTCGCTCCCGCAGGCGCTGCGCGACTCCCTCGGCATCAGCCCGGGCCTGATCCGGCTCTCCGTGGGGGTGGAGGACGTCGAGGACCTCAGGGACGAACTGCGCGAGGCGCTGCGCTAGGGGTGCGCCGGCCGCCTCAGGTGGCCGGGCACGCCTCGCCGGCATCCTGCACGGGCGCACCGCCCGCGTCGGGCGCGGGAAAGGCTGCCCGGAAGGTGAAAGCCTCAGGGCCCGGTCCGCGACTGCGCAGCAGCTGCAGCCGCCCGACCGCCTCCGCGACCCCCGGGCGGTGGGCGGCGGGCACCCACCACAGCACCAGGTAGGGCTGCGTCATGCGCTCGAACCACTCACGCCGGCGGCGCATGAGCTCCAGGTGCGCCGAGTGGTACACGTACTGCGTGAGCGATGCGAGGTCGCGCCACACGGACATGTTCAGCAGCAGGTTGGGATCGGCGAACGGGCGGATGGCGGTGGCATCGCCGGCCTCGGTCTGCAGCCGCCATACGAAGCCGGGTGCGCGGTCGGCGAGCGCATTGATGCGCGCGAGGCTCGCCGCGAACTCGGCCATGACGGGCGAGTCCATCGGCCCTTTGATGATGCCGACGTTTAGCTGGGCGAGCTGGTAGGCGCACATGGGACCTCCGTGCGGGTTGGGTAACACGCGTCAGCGCTTGTCGCGCAGCGCCACGAACTCTCCCACCAGGCGCCCGACGCGCTCGCCCGACTGCTCGAGGAGCGTGCTCACCATGACGCGCGCCTTGCCCCGGCGGGTCAGCATCTCCAGGAAGGGCTCCCAGCGGTCCGATTCATCCAGCTGCGCACGCGCCGTGAAGGCTCCCTGGATCGGGCGCTCGTGCTCCATGCTGTGGCGCTGGATCACCAGGCGATTCGCCACTCCCTGCGAGCGCAGCCGCAGGTGCAGGAGCGACCACCCGGCGAGCAGGGCGACGGACGCGGCGCTGCCGCCGAAGACAGTCTCGTGATGGTTGATGTTGGGCGCCAGTGGCGCCAGCAGCACGACCGACAGCGGGCTCACCGACTCCACCGTCACCGCCATCGCCCGCGACAGGGGGATGTGCCGGTGCAGGTACGCCTGGAGTTCTGCCGGCTGCAGCGCTGGGTCCGCGGGTGTCATGGCGCTCGTCAACGGCAGGTCGCATCAGTTGGAATTGCCGGGACTCTTTCCGATCAGGGTGAACTCTGACATGACCCTCGTGATGTCCGCCACCGCGTCCCATTCATCCGGCGGCGCTCCAAAGGTGCTGACGGCCACGATGTCCATGTCCTTGAGCCACATGACGCTGTAGAGAATATGAAACGGCTTCTTCCCGGAGGGCTCCTCGATGTCTTCCAGGACTTCCAGGCACTGCCGCTTGAAGGAGCCGAAGTCCCGGACCGGGCAGTCCTTGAGGACGTGCGCCGACCTGCGCCTTTGCTCCAGGAACCCGGTGGCGAATGCTTCCCGGGACCGTTTCAGCTTTTCCTCGACCTGCACGAACATCTGAATGCGCAGCCCGGTCTCGTACTCGCCCGCCCTGGGGTCCTGCGCCGAGAAGGTCCACACCCAGCCGCTGGGCGTGGCGTGGTTCGAGTAGAACCAGTCCTTCGGCATCGCGATCCGACCGTCGGTCGCTCCCAGGACCTGCAGCACGTAGCCCGCCGGCACCACGAGCCCGTGGCTGTCCGGGGCCGGCCCATCCGCGGGCTGCGCCAGGGCGAGGGCCGGAGTAACAAGCAACGGCACGAGGGCACGCATGAGCGGGGTCTCCTCGCGGCGATTTTCCAACATCAGCGCCGAGGTTTCACCATCGGCCGCTGCTGGCGCCGGAGCGCCGCCAAATCCGCTCAGGAGACCAGAGACCAGGACAATAAGAGGACGCTGGCGGCGCAGCCGAGGAGCGTGCGTACCGCGTGACGCCGGGCCCACCGCCGCAGCAGGTCTCGGGTCTGCAACGAGGCGGGGTCCCGCCCCGGCGTGAGGAGGGTGCGATTGGTCGGCATCACGCCCAACAAGGTGAAGGGCACGACCGCGAGCGCCCAGCGGCACCGAGCACCCGGCAACCGAGGCCAGCCAGGAAGCTCACGAGCGCCAGTGGCGCCTGCATCCAGGTCGCGCGGCGGTAGCTTTCGTTCCATTGCAGGGCTGCGGATCGCGTCTCGAGCGTCATGCGTGCCGGGTGCTCGACCAGGTTGATGTACAGCGCGGCGCCCGCGAACAGCGCAGCCGCGAGGATTGCGACAAATTTCAGGAGGACCAAAGTCACTGCGGGCCCGGGAATCCTCAGTTCTCCGCCGGCGCGTGGCTGCGGTCGAATTCCGCCAGCTTGCCCTGCAGGAACGCGGCCGAGCTCACCACGGTGCCGTCGGGAAGCCGAATCTCATACGGCTTGCCGCTGGTCGAGGACTGTGTGGCGCAGTAGCGAATGAAGTCTTCCGCGGTCGCGCAGCTGGAGCCCGCGAGGCGGCGCTTGAGCCGCAGATGATCCGCCGCCGCCTTCGCATCATAGGTGTTGCCATTGCGGATGAACTGCGCGGTGCCCATGGATTCAACGCAGTTGATCAGGTAGTCGATGCGCTGCGCCTGGGTCGGCGCGAGCGCCTGTGCTTGCGCGAGCATCGTCAGGAGCAGGGCGCCCAGGAACGCGCGCCCCGGGGCACGCAGCCACGCGGCGATGCCATCGAGATGCCGCGGCGCGCGACCGGCGGGAATACGGCACGACATGTCCGGGAGTGTAGCGCGCCACCGTCCCGGAGTTTCAGGCTGCACGGGCGCTGCGCGCAAGAGAACGCAGGCGCGGTCTTGGCGCGTGCGCCGCGCAGGGCCTCGGTCTGGGGTGTGCGCCGTTCAGCGCAGGCGCCACTCGCCGGCCAAGAGCAGGCTCAGGTAGAAAAAGAACACCGAGAACAGTGCGCTCACCGCGATGCCGGCCCAGAACAGCACAGGCCGCCTGAGGCGGTCCACCGGCGTGTCGCGGCGCCGGCGGAACGTTCCGCGCTGCAGCGCCGCGACCGTGTTCCAGGCAAACGCTGCCCCCAGCACGAGACACAAAAGGACCCGCAGCGCTGACACGCGGGCCGCGGTTCAGTTGCCGAACGTCTGCCAGCCGTCGCAGTGGCCGGCGTGGGGCTTCGACAATTCGTTCAGCTGCGCCTGTGCGGCGACCACTCCTTCGTAGGTAGCAAGCATCGTCTTGGAGCAAAACACGCTCCAGGAGCCGCTGCCGCCATTGTCAGAGAGCGATGGATCGAAGCCGTGGGTGGAGACGAGTTCGGCGATGGCGCGCGCGGCACGTTCGTCGGGGGCTTCGACCGAGAAATCGATCGTCATGGGGAGCGACATGTCCGCGCCGGCTTCGGCCACCTTGCGCAAAGACTCGCCGTGGGGGTCGTCGGGATAGTTCATAAAGAGGGTACTCGTGATGGAGTCTGGCCACCGCAAGCCGGCATCACGGGTCCGTCTTACGCAGCCCGTCCGGCAGGCCATCATGCGCGCCCAAGGGGCGCGCGGGCGCGTCTTCCCACCACCGGCTCGCCGGCAGGTCCGCGCGCCGTGACGGGTTGAGTGGATAGCGGATGCGATTGCCAGGCTTGTCTGCCTCGCCACCGACCAGGAGCAGCGCCTCGCGCTGGCTGTTGTTGATGAAGCAATGACAGATTCCCGTACCGGCCGGAAATGCAGCCAGGTCACCGGTGACCATGCGGTACAGCTCGCCGTCGATCCACGCGTCGACCTCACCTTCGATGACATAGACGAACTCTTCCTCGTCTTGCTCAGCGTGGGGCCATGAGGAACGGGTCCCGGGCGGCAGACGCTGCAGGTTGACCCCGATGCGAACCAGCCCGGCAGCCCCGCCGATGCTGCGCGCCGGGCCCATCCGCTCCGCGCTTTGCGGGTAGACGTGGCTTCGCTCGGGCAGCTCGCGAGCTGAAACTATGAAGCCAGGACGTGAACCCATATGACCTCACATCATCCGCTAGTCGCAAGCTTGCACCGAGCGTGTCACCGGGGCGCAACCGCACTGCGGGGCGCACGCAGTGCGCCTCCGGCAATGGTCAGCGGTGCGAGCGTGCCAAGAAATGCCACGTGATACCAGAGGGGAAAGCGCGCCAGGAGCGCGTAGTGCACGGGAACAAATAAGACCACCAAGATCAGGGCGAGAACGTAAGTGGGTTGGCGCGATCGTCCTGCAATATGAGCGCAGGCAAATCCTGCGACGATTGACGACACGGCGCCTACGGCCAGGCGTGCGAACAGCATCGATAACGTGAAGGCCATCGCCGCTTCGCCGGCGCTGTAGCCGGGCAGCAGGACCCGCACGAGCATGTTTCCCAGCGTAGCGACCGCAAACCAGATCAGGAATCCCGCGATGACGCCCATGGTCGCCTTGATCATGTCATTGTCCCGGCCGGAAACCTCACGGCGCTGCGCCTCACGGTCCGCTGCAGCGATGGTCAGCCGGCAGCATGAGAGGACTAGTCATCCCGATCTCCCCGACACCACCGCGAGGTGGACCTTGCAACTGGCACACACAAGCCGGCCAGCGACCAACACCAGATCAGATGCGTCCCAAGGTGGCCACGGCCATCAACGCGTGGACTGAAGTCCGGCATTGCTCGTCAGATAAACCGCAAAGGTGCCGAGCCAGTGACCGCCTTCGTAGTGCTCGCCGGTCACGAACGGCAGCGCCGCCTCGGCATGCCCTCGGGACGCACTCAGGAGCGCGGCGCGGCGTGGATCGGTGGGCGGCAGTCCCTGCGCGATGCCCGCGAGCATCCAGGCGCGGCTGAGATTGAGGCCGTCGATATGGGCCAGCTTGGGATCGGAGCGATCGGTCACCACCGCGGGTGTGAGCCATGCAGTGTCCTTTCCCGGGATCTGCGGCAGGAACCGCGACAACCATGCCGCGAATGCCGGCGGCGCCAGCGCCCGGCGCATGAAATCCGCCTCCGCGATGCACGGAGAAAGGAAGTCCTCCCCCGAGGGCTCGTAGGCGAGGGGACAATCGCGGTCCTGGAAGTAGAAGCGCTGCGCCGCATCGTGCAGCAGCGCGCGCATGCGGGCATCCTGCGCCACCCCCGCCCAGTCCCAGACGAGACCGAACGAGAAGGCGGTCTGGTCGTGTTCCCCGATCCGGATCGGGTAATGCAGCTTCGGGAGCCAGACCGCCATGCGGGTCGCCGCCGCGCTCTCCAGCGGCGCGAGTGTCGCACGCCAGCGGCGCGCATCCGGGTCATCCCAGGCGCGCAGTTCCGCGGCCAGCCGCAGCAGCCACGCCAGCCCGTAGGGCCGCTCGAACGAGGCGCGACCTGCCCCTTGCAGGTAGGCGACCTCCGCGGCGATGTTCTGCGCGGTGAACGTGCGCTCGAGCGCCGCGCGCGCCGGCGCGGCGAAGGCGGCATCCGGAAACAGCCGCACCAGGCGCACCAGCAGCCAGTGGCCGTGCACGTCGGAGTGCCAGTCATAGCAGCCGTAGAACGCCGGCGTCAGCGCGCGCGGCGCGTGCACGTCGGCGTCGCTCGCGAGGGTGTGCGAAATGTGATTGGGATATTCCTGATGCAGACACTTGAGCGCGAGATTCGCAAAGCGTGCCGCAGCGGCCGCATCGAGCGTGCTGTGCGCACTGAGATCCGGCGGCGCCGCGGCGCTCACGGCGGCTGCGCCCCAGGCCAGCGTGCAGGCGAGCAAAAGTGGCGCGATGCGATGGCTCACGGCCACATGTTACCCTCAGCGCCGTGAGCGAGTCCCTGCCTGTCGTGCTGATCCCCGGGCTGCTGCTGACGCCGCAGCTGTACGCGCCGCAGCTCGAGGCACTCTGGGCGGACGCCTCCGTGGTGCTCGCCAACCATACGCGTGCCGACAGCATGGCCGAGCTGGCCCGCGGCATCCTGGCGCAGGCGCCGCCGCGCTTTGCGCTCGTGGGACTCTCCATGGGCGGCTACATCGCCTTCGAGATCCTGCGCCAGGCGCCTGAGCGCGTGGCGCGGGTCGCGCTGCTTGACACCGCGGCACGGCCCGACACGCCCGACGTCAGCGCCGGGCGCCGCACGAACATGCAGCTGGCGCACAGCGGTCGCCTTCGCGAGGTGGTCGACGGCCTGATCCCGCGCCTGGTGCACGCGAGCCGGGTGCACGAGGGCCCGCTGGTCGAGGCGATCCGCCGCATGGGTGCGCAGGTGGGCGTGGCGGCCTACCTGCGCCAGCAGGCCGCCAACATCGCCCGTCCCGACTCGCGGCCGATGCTCAAGGACATCCGCTGCCCGACGCTGGTGCTGGTCGGGGATGCCGATCAGCTGACCCCGCCGGAGCGGGCGCAGGAGATCGTCGCGGGAATACCCGGCGCCGAGCTCGTGGTCGTCCCCGAGTGCGGCCACCTCTCGACGCTCGAGCGTCCCGAGCTGGTGACGCGCGCGCTGCGCAGCTGGCTCGGGCGTTGAGGGAGCGCGCAGATGACGATGACAGGCGTGTCGCGGGGCGTGCTGGTGGCGCATCCGCAGACTCCCGCGGCGCTCTCCGCGACCCTGGTGGCTGATGTGCGCCGGGTCTCGCCCGCGGTGCTGCGCTGCGACTTCGTGTTGCAGGCGGACCTCACACGCCTCGCGCTGCCGGCGGCGCGCGCGGGTGAGCGCCGGGACGAGCTATGGCGGCAGACCTGCTTCGAGGCCTTCGTGAGCGCCCCGGAGGGAGCCGGCTACAGCGAATTCAACTTCTCTCCGTCGGGGGACTGGGCGGCGTACCAGTTCGAGGATTACCGTCGGGGAATGACGCCCGCGCCCTTGCGCAGCGCGCCTGTGGTGCAGGTGGACGCGCGCCCCGGTCGGTTCGCGCTGTCCGCGACGCTCGAGCTTGGCGGACTCGCGCTCGAGCGCGCCCCGCACCTGCGGCTCGCCCTCGCCGCCGTCCTCGAGGACTTACACGGGGCGCTGTCCTACTGGGCACTGCGGCACGCCCCCGGCACGCCTGATTTCCATCACCGCACAGGCTTTGCCCTGGAGCTGCACGCACCATGAAGGCCGGACTGGACCGTCTCATCGCCGATGCCGCCCTGCGGCAGGCCCTAGCGGGGCGCCGCGTGGCGCTGCTGGCGCATCCCGCCTCCGTCACGGACGAACTCACGCACTCGCTCGATGCGCTCGCGGCGCTGCGCGAGGTGCGCCTGACGGCGGCATTCGGTCCGCAGCACGGACTGCGCGGCGACAAGCAGGACAACATGGTCGAGTCGGGCGACTACGTGGACCCCGTGCACGGTATCCCGGTGTTCAGCCTCTACGGCACGCAGCGCCGCCCGAGCGATGCGATGCTGGATACGTTCGACGTGCTGCTGGTGGACCTGCAGGATCTCGGCTGCCGCATCTACACCTTCATCACCACGCTGCGCTACGTGCTCGAGGACGCGGCGCGCAGCGGCAAGAGCGTCTGGGTGCTCGATCGTCCCAACCCGGTGGGGCGCGTGGTCGAGGGACTGACGCTGCGCCCGGGCTGGGAGAGCTTCGTCGGCGCCGGACCCATGCCCATGCGCCACGGCCTCACGCTCGGGGAGCTGGCGCGCTGGTTCGTGAGCGGCCTGCGGCTCAACGTGGACTGCCAGGTCGTGACGCTGCAGGGCTGGCATCCGCTGGCTTCGCCCGGCTACGGCTGGCCGCTCACCGGGCGCACCTGGGTGAACCCGAGTCCCAACGCGCCGAACCTGTGGATGGCGCGCTGCTATGCCGGTTCGGTCCTGCTCGAGGGCACGACGCTCTCGGAAGGACGCGGCACCACGCGCCCGCTGGAGGTGCTCGGTGCGCCCGACCTCGACGTGACCGCGCTGCTGCGCAAGATGCACGCGCTCGCACCGCAGTGGCTCGAGGGCTGCCGCCTGCGTCCCTGCCACTTCGAACCGACCTTCCACAAGCATGCCGGCAAGCTCTGCTCGGGCTTTCAGGTGCACGTGGAAGCCCCGGCGTATTACGACCACGAGCGCTTCCGTCCCTGGCGGCTGTTCGCGCTGGCCTTCAAGGCGCTGCGCAGCCTCAGGCCCGACTACCCGCTGTGGCGTGACTTTGCCTACGAATACGAGCGCGACCGCCTCGCCATCGACCTCATCAACGGCGGCCCGCAACTGCGTGAGTGGGTCGATGACCCGGCGGCGACCCCGCAGGATCTGGAGCAGCTCGCCCGGGTCGACGAGGCGGAGTGGCAGCGCGAGCGACAGCCGCACCTCATTTATTAGGCCGCTATGAGGCCGCGGCGTGGATCCCCTGGGGGGCCGGCCCGCGCACTGAGGGCCCGATCCAGGCAAACGATCAGCAGCGCACTGGCGGCGTACTGCAGGAAGCGCGTCGGCCAGTCGCCCGCGAGCGCGGCCAGGAGCTGCGCGCCCGCAAATACCAGCAGCAGCAGCGCGAGCCCCGCCCCCTGCGTGCGCCGCGCGAGCAGCAGCAGCGCCCCCAGGACCTCGGTCGTCGCCAGTGGCACGACGTGCGGCAGCGCGTGCCCGCTCGCGAGCGTCTGCACGCTCGCCACAATGATGAGCCCGCAGAAAAGCAGGCGATAACCGCCAAGGATGCTGCGCGCGCTCATGCGACCGGGTCCGGCATGAGGAACACGCGCCGCGCCAGCGGGGAGGCGAGTCGTTCGGGACGGTACCAGCGCGCGAGTACGTCCTTCGCGAAGAGGTCCGGGTTGGCGCGGGCGAACGCGGTGAAGTCATCGGCCGTGTCCGCCGTCAGGCGCTCGGCAATCAGCGCGAGGAACGCGATGGTCACGGTGAGGTTGAAGGCCTCAGGCCGGCCCGCCCGCCGGGTGATGCCGCGCAGCGCGTTCGCATAGCGCAGCGCGGCATCGGTGAACTCGTGTCGCCGCAGCAGCGCGTACGCCATGCGCACATGCTCGCGGTGCGGGAAGTCGCCCGCGGCGAGCGCACCAGCGAGAAAGCGCGCCAGGTCTTCGGTGTCAGCGTCCATCCTCGTCCGCCTCGCGCAGCTGGTGCGAGTCGCGCGCCGTGAGCTCGAGCCCGTAGACCGCGCGCAGCGTCTTGATCTTCTTCAGCGTGCCGGCGGAGAAGGGTGCCTTGCCCTCGAAGGCGTGCAGCACGATGCCCTCGAGCAGGTCCCCGAGCGACAGGTCGAGCTCGGTGGCTAGCGCCTTGAGCACCTTGAGCAGGCGGCTCTCCAGCCGCACCCCGGTCTGGGTGCGCGTGATGATCTTCATGGCTGCATGTTACCAAGTTACCAAGGTAACGCAAGGTCGCGCGCCGCGCCCCCGGCGGCCGGCGGGTGCGAGGCGGTGGCGGGGCCCGGGCGCGCGGCCCGCCCGCCGGTCGGGCCGATGTGACCGGGGCGGGGCGCTTCTGGTCTAATTTGCGGTGCCATGGAGAGCGCACGCGAAATCGACGGCTATCGCAAGCACTGGGCGGCGCGCCTGGGCACGGCGCCGTTTCTGCCCATGTCGCGCGCCGAGATGGACGCGCTCGGCTGGGACAGCTGCGACGTCATCATCGTCAGCGGCGATGCCTACGTCGACCACCCGAGCTTCGGCATGGCCATCATCGGGCGGGTCCTCGAGGCACAGGGTTTTCGCGTCGGCATCATCGCGCAGCCGGACTGGCACAGCGCCGCCGACTTCAGCGCCCTCGGGCGCCCCAACCTGTTCTTCGGCATCACCGCCGGCAACATGGACTCGATGGTCAACCGCTACACCTCCGAGCGGCGCGTGCGCAGCGACGATGCCTACACCCCCGGCGGCGTCGGCGGCCGTCGCCCCGACCGCTCGGTGATCGTATACGCGCAGCGGGCGCGCGAAGCGTTCCGCGACGTGCCGGTCGTCATCGGCGGCATCGAGGCGTCGCTGCGGCGCATCGCGCATTTCGACTATTGGTCGGAGAAGGTGCGGCGCTCGGTGTTGCTGGACGCCAAGGCCGACCTTCTGGTGTACGGCAACGGCGAGCGGCAGATCTGCGATATCGCGCACCGGCTCGCCGCCGGTGAGCCGATCGGTGAGATCACCGACCTGCGCGGCACCGCCTTCGCGCGGCGCGCGACGCCTGCGGGCTGGATCGAAATCGACTCCACCCATCTCGATGCGCCCGGGCCGCTGAACGCACCCCTCGATCCGTACGCCATGGAACGCAGCGGCGCGGCCGCGGCACGGCCTGTGCAGGCGCCGCCGCGGACGAAAAGGTGGTGCGCTTCGTGCGCCGGGTCAAGAACGCCGACCGCGAGCGCAGCGTCATCCGCATGCCCGCGTACGAGGCGGTGGCCGCCGATCCGGTGCTGTACGCGCACGCCTCGCGCATCCTGCACCTGGAGTCCAACCCCGGCAACGCGCGCGCGCTGGTGCAGCGCCACGGCGACACCGACGTGTGGCTCAACCCGCCGCCGCTGCCGCTTGCGACGCGCGAGATGGACTGGGTGTACGAGCGCCCGTACGCGCGCGCGCCCCACCCGTTCTACGGCGACGCGCCGATCCCCGCCTACAAGATGATCCGCTTCTCCGTCTCCATCCAGCGCGGCTGCTTCGGCGGCTGCACCTTCTGCTCCATCACCGAGCACGAGGGCCGCATCATCCAGAGCCGCTCGGAGGACTCGGTGGTGCGCGAAATCGAGGCAGTGCGCGATTCGGTGCCCGGCTTCACCGGGGTGATCTCGGACCTGGGCGGCCCGACGGCCAACATGTACCGCCTCGCCTGCAAGAGCCGCGCGATCGAGAGCGCGTGCCGCCGGCCCTCGTGCGTGTACCCGGGCGTGTGCCCGAACCTCAACACC
Organism: uncultured Pseudomonadota bacterium; assembly: GCA_963806375.1. Classification (GTDB taxonomy): domain Bacteria; phylum Pseudomonadota; class Gammaproteobacteria; order Steroidobacterales; family Steroidobacteraceae; genus 13-2-20CM-66-19. The sequence goes on along the minus strand of CAWDXW010000003.1, from coordinate 1,110,388 downwards.
GACCATACACCGCTCATCCGCCTCTACCGCCGCGCGCGCGCGCTGCCGGGCATCAAGAAGGTGCTGATCGCCTCCGGCGTGCGCTACGACCTCGCCATCGAGTCCCCCGAGTACGTGAAGGAGCTCGCGCAGCACCACACCGGCGGCTACCTCAAGATCGCGCCCGAGGCGCTCGCCGACGGGCCGCTGTCGAAGATGATGAAGCCGGGCGTGGCCGCCTACGATCGCTTCAAGTCGCTGTTCGAGCGCTACTCGAAGGAAGCCGGCAAGGAGCAGTACCTCATTCCCTACTTCATCGCCGCGCACCCCGGCACGCGCGATGAGGACATGCTGCAGCTGGCGCTGTGGCTGAAGAAGAACGGCTTCCGCGCCGATCAGGTGCAGGCCTTTCTGCCCGGGCCGATGGCCACCGCAACCGCCATGTATCACTCGGGCAAGAACCCGCTGAAGCGCGTGACGCGCTCGAGCGAGGAGGTGCGCATCCCCAGGGGGCTGAAGGTCCGCAGGCTCCACAAGGCGTTCCTGCGCTACCACGACCCGCACAACTGGCCGCTGCTGCGGGAGGCGCTGCGCCGCATGGGACGCGCCGATTTGATCGGCAACGGCCGCCAGCAGCTCATTCCGGCCTTTCAGCCCAGCGGCACCGGCGCCGAGGGCGAGGGCCGCCGTGGCAGCGCACGCCCCTTCCGCACGCAGCACACGGGCCTGCCCAAGAGCGCGCGCGCCACACCCGCCCGCGCGCGCGCCCGGCGCCCCTGAGGTAACACCCGCCCGCGCCGCAGCCGATTGCGGACGGCGCTCGCGCGAGAGTAGGGTGCTCCTCATGGGATCGCCGCATCGCATCATCTGGCACTCGTTCCGGGCAGCGCTCCTGAGCCTTACCGGTCTGAGCGCCGCGGCCACCCAGACGCCCGCTGCAGTAGCGGCGGCCGGCCCCGCCGGCACCGCCACGGTACTGGCCATCCAGGGTGCGATCGGTCCTGCGACGGCGCGCTACGTGGTGCATGGCATCGCCGCCGCACATGCGAACGGCAGCCGCCTGGTGGTGCTCGAGCTCGACACGCCGGGCGGACTGGACAGCGCGATGCGCGACATCATCCAGGCGATCCTCGCCTCGGACGTACCGGTGGCCAGCTATGTGACGCCGCAGGGGGCGCGCGCGGCGAGCGCCGGTACCTACATCCTCTATGCAAGCCACGTCGCCGCGATGGCCCCGGCCACCAACCTCGGGGCCGCCACCCCGGTGCCGATCGGCGGCGAGTCTCCGGCTGCGCCCGCGCCGCTGCCGGGGGCGGGCGATGCGCCCAAGCCGGGCAGCGCGACGGCGCCGCCTAAGCCCGCGGGCGACGCGCCCGCCGGCGGCGCCATGGAGCGCAAGGTGGTGAACGATGCGGTCGCCTACATCCGCAGCCTGGCGGAACTGCGCGGCCGCAATGCCGAGTGGGCCGAGAGCGCGGTGCGCGGCGCGGCGAGCCTCTCGGCCACCCAGGCGTTGCACGAGAAGGTCATCGATCTTGTCGCGCAGGACGTGCCGGACCTGCTCGCGCGCATCGACGGGCGCGAAGTGCGCGTGGCGGACCGCACGCTCAAGCTCGCCACGCGCACGCTCACGCTCGTGCAGGCCCGGCCCGACTGGCGCACGCAGCTGCTCGCGGTGATCACCCACCCGACCGTGGCCTACGGATTGATGCTGATCGGCATCTGGGGGCTGCTGCTCGAGGGCTACAACCCGGGCGCGGTGCTGCCGGGCGTGGCCGGCTCCATCTGCCTGCTGATCGCGCTGTTCGCCTTCCAGGTGCTGTCGGTCAACTATGCGGGACTCGCGCTGGTGGCGGTGGGCGTCGGCATGATCATCGCCGAATTCTTCTTTCCGACCTACGGCTCGCTCGGCATCGGCGGCCTGATCGCCTTCGTGGTCGGCTCGCTCATCCTCTTCGACTCCGACGTGCCCGGCCTGCAGGTCGGGCGTTCGCTGATCGCCGCCATCGCCACCGTCGGCGGCCTCATCATCGCCGGCATCGCTTACCTCGCGACGCGCGCCATGCGCCGTCCGGTGGCCACCGGCGCGCAGGCCATGATCGGCGCGAGCGCCGAGGTGGTCGCGGATTTCAGTGGCCGCGGGCGCGTGCGCTACGGCGGGGAGCTGTGGAACGCGCGCAGCGCCGCCGCGCTGCGTGCCGGCGAGCAGGCGCGCATCGTGAAGGTGGAAGGACTAACATTGTGGGTCGAGCCGCTGTAGGCGCGGCCATACAGCTTTTCAGGAGAATGGCATGCCGTTTGGAATTGCGCTGCTGGTGCTGCTCGTGGTGCTGTTCTTCAGCACCCTCAAGGTGCTGAACGAATACGAGCGCGGCGTCATGTTCACGCTCGGGCGCTTCACCGGCATCAAGGGTCCGGGCATGGTGGTGGTGTTTCCCTTCGTGCAGCAGATGCGCAAGGTGGACCTGCGCGTCATCGTGCTCAACGTCCCCAAGCAGGACGTGATCACGCGCGACAACGTGTCGGTCAAGGTGAACGCCGTCGTCTACTTCCGCATCGTCGATCCCGGCAAGGCCATCATCCAGGTGGCGAACGCCTTCGACGCCACGAGCCAGGTCGCGCAGACCACGCTGCGCTCGGTGGTCGGCCAGCACGAGATGGACGACCTGCTGTCGCAGCGCGACAAGCTCAACGTCGACCTGCAGCGCATCCTCGACCAGAACACCGAGTCCTGGGGCATCAAGGTGTCCACGGTGGAGATCAAGGACGTCGACCTCGACGAGAGCATGATCCGCGCCATGGCCAAGCAGGCCGAAGCCGAGCGCACCCGGCGCGCCAAGATCATCCACGCCGAGGGCGAGGCCCAGGCGGCCGAGCAGCTGGTCGTGGCGGCCGCCGCGCTCGCGCATGCCCCGAGCGCGCTGCAGCTGCGCTACCTGCAGACCCTCGCCGACATCTCGCACGAGAAGACCCAGATCATCGTCTTCCCGCTGCCGCTGGATCTGATCAAGCCGTTCCTCGGTCCGCGCGGTGACTAGCGAGCGCGGACGCTCATCGCCGCCGGACTGCTGCTCGCGCTCGCGACCGCCTGCGGTGCCTTCGGCGCGCACGCCCTGAAGGGCGTGCTCGCGCCCGAGCGCCTGGCGCTGTGGGAAACCGCGGTGCGCTACCAGTTCTTCCAGGCCCTCGGCCTGATCGGCGTGGCGCTGGCGATGCGCGACATCGCCGCCGGCGCGCTGCGCACCGCCGCCGCGCTCATCGTCGCGGGCGTGCTGCTCTTCTGCGGCAGTCTCTACGCGCTCGCGCTTCGGTGCACCACGCCTGCTCGGGGCGCTGACCCCGCTCGGCGGGCTGGCGTGGATCGCCGGCTGGCTGCTGTTCGCCTGGGGCGCCTGGCGCCGCACCTGAAGGGAGTCACCCGCCGATGCTGACCCGCCTGATCCTGCTCGCGCCGGTGGCGCTGACCTTCATAGCCTGCGCGCCGGCGCCGCCGCAGGGGCCCTCGCCCGCAGCCGCGACCACGCGCGCGCAGATCCCGCCGTGGGGGCTGGATTTGAGCGCGCGCGATCCGGCCGTGCGTCCCGGGGATGATTTCTATCGCTATGCCGACGGGCACTGGCTCGACACGCACAAGATTCCGGCGGACCGCACCCGCTGGGGCTCCTTCGATGAGCTCGACGAGCGCGCGAGCGCGCAGGTGCTGCAAGTGGTGCAGGGGCTGCCCGCGGATGCACCCCAGGGCAGTGACGCGCAGAAGGTGGGCGACTACTACCGCGCCTTCATCGACACCGCCACCATCGATGCCAAGGGCATCGCGCCGGCGCGTGCCGGCCTCGATGCGGTCTCGGCCGCGCGTAACCACCACGACCTCACGCGTCTCATGGGGCGCGCCGACCTGGCGCTGCTCGCGCCGCTGCGCCTTGACGTCAGCGTCGACCAGAAGGACCCCGACCGCTATACCGTCACCATCAGCCAGAGCGGGCTCGGGCTCCCCAACCGCGACTACTACCTCAAGTCCGAGGCGGTGTACGCCGGGATGCGCGAGAAGTACCGCGCGCACATCGCGCGCACCCTGACGCTGATCGGGGAGCCGAACCCCGCCGAGGAGGCGCAGGCGATCCTCGAGGTCGGAGACGCGTATCGCCCGCGTGCAGTGGCCGGCGGCCAAGCGGCGCGAGCGCGACCTCACCTACAACCCGCGCACGCGCGCCCGAGCTCGAGCAGCTGGTTCCCGGGTTCTACTGGGAGACGCTGCTCGCCACCGCCGGCGTCGACGCACAACCGCAGTTCATCGTACGCGAACCGGACGCGGTGCAGGCCCTGGGGAAGCTGTTCCTCGATGTGCCGCCCGACACCTGGCGCCCGTACTTCAAGTACCACTACGTGGTGAGCAACGCCGCGGTGCTGCCGCAGGCGCTGGACGCGGAGGTCTTCGATTTCTACGGCCGCACGCTCAACGGCCAGCAGGAGCAGCGCCCGCGCGACAAGCGCGCGGTACGGGCACTGAATGCCGATCTGGGCGAGGCGGTCGGCGCGCTCTATGTCGAGCGCTTCTTCCCGGCCTCCTCCAAGGCGCAGGTGCAGCAGCTGGTCGAGTACCTGCGCGCCTCCTACGCGGCGCGCATCCAGGCGCTGCCGTGGATGACGCCGGCGACCAAGAAGGAGGCGCTCGAGAAGCTCGCGGCGTTCCACCCCAAGCTCGGCTATCCGGACAAGTGGCGCGATTACGCGGCACTGTCGATCGTGCGCGGGGATGCTTTCGGCAACAGCGTGCGTGCCGCGATGTTCGAGTGGCAGCGGCAGGTGAAGCGGCTCGGCGAACCGACCGACCGCGGCGAGTGGGACATGACGCCCCAGACCATCAACGCCTACTACAACCCCACGTTCAACGAGGTGGTGTTCCCCGCCGCGATCCTGCAGCCGCCGTTCTTCGACCCGCACGCCGATCCGGCGGTGAACTACGGCGCCATCGGCGCCGTGATCGGCCACGAGATGGGGCACGGCTTTGACGACCAGGGCTCCAAGTCCGATGCGCGCGGGGTGCTGCGCACCTGGTGGGAGCCGGCCGATGCCGCGGCCTTCGCCGCGCGCACCGGCGCGCTCGCCACGCAGTACGACGGCTACACCGTGCTGCCGGGACTGAACGTCAACGGCCGCCTCACGCTCGGGGAGAACATCGGCGACCTGGGCGGGGTCTCGGTCGCCTACGAGGCCTACCATCGCTCCCTCAGCGGACGTGCGGCCCCGGTGCGCGACGGCGTGAGCGGCGATCAGCGCTTCTTCCTCTCCTATGCCCAGGTGCAGCGCGTGCTCGAGACCGACGAGCGCATCCGCCGGCAGGTGCTCTCCGATCCGCACAGCCCGGCGCGTTTCGCGTCAACGGCGTGGTGCGCAACGTGGATGCCTGGTACGACGCCTTCGGCGTCAAGCCGCGGAGAGCAGCTGTACCTCGCGCCGGCCGAGCGCGTGCACATCTGGTGAGCTGATGCGCTCGGGCCTGCCCATCGATGCGGTGCTCGCGCCGCTCACGGCGGCACTGCGCGCGCCGGGCGCGGCCGTGCTGGAGGCGCCCCCCGGGGCGGGCAAGAGCACGGTCGTGCCGCTGGCGCTTCTCGGGGAGCCATGGGCGGCCGGCGGCCGGATCGTGATGCTCGAGCCGCGGCGGCTCGCCGCGCGCGCGGTCGCCACGCGCATGGCGCAGACGCTCGGGGAGGACGTCGGCGGCGACGGTCGGCTATCGCATGCGCCTCGACACGCGCGTCTCGCGCGCGACGCGCATCGAGGTGGTCACCGAGGGCGTGCTCACGCGGATGCTGCAGGACGACGCGGCGCTCGAGGGCGTGGCTGCCGTGATCTTCGATGAGTTCCACGAGCGCAGCCTGCAGGCGGACCTGGGCCTGGCGCTGACGCTCGATGCGCGCGCCCACCTGAACCCGGCGCTGCGCCTGCTGGTGATGTCCGCGACCCTGGATGGCGCGGCGGTGGCGCGCCTCATCGGCGACGCGCCGCTCATCAGCGCGCCGGGTCGCACGTTCGCGGTGAGTACGCACTACCTGCCCGCAGGCCCGCCGCTCCTGCCGGACGCCGGCGCGCGGCGTCGAGACGCCCGAGCGGCGCGTGACGCAGCTCATCCGGCGCGCGCTGCGGGAAGCAGCCCGGCGACGTGCTCGCCTTCCTGCCCGGGCGCGCGCGAGATCCGGCGCGTGGCCGCGGCCCTCGCCGCCGAGCCCGCCGAGCCGCAGGTCACCGTGCTGCCGCTCTTCGGGGATCTGAGCGCGGAGGCGCAGCGACGCGGCGCTTGCGCCCGGCGCGGGCGGGGCACGCAAGGTGGTGCTCGCCACCAACATCGCCGAGACCAGCCTCACCATCGAGGGCGTGCGTGTCGTGGTCGACTCGGGACTTGCGCGCCGCGCGCGCTTCGATCCGGCGACCGGCATGGGACGGCTTGAGACGCAGCGCATCTCGCGCGCCTCCGCCGAGCAGCGCCAGGGCCGCGCCGGGCGCACGCAGCCCGGGGTGTGCTACCGCGCCTGGGGCGAGGGTGCGCACGCCGCGCTCGCCCCCTATACGCCCGCGGAGATCCTCGATGCGGATCTGGCGCCGCTCGCGCTGGAACTTGCCGGCTGGGGTGCGCACGATGCGGCGGCGCTGCGCTGGCTCGACCCGCCGCCGGCGGCACAGCTCGCCAGCGCGCGCGACCTGCTCGCACGCCTGGGTGCGCTCGATGCGCAGGGGCGGATCAGTGCGCACGGGCGCGAGATGGCGCGCCTGCCGCTGCACCCGCGGCTGGCGCACCTGCTGCTCAACGCCCGCGCGCTCGGGCTGGTGCCGCTCGCGGCGCAGCTGGCGGCGCTCCTGTCCGAGCGCGACCTGCTGGGCGGGGGCGCCGGCGCGCGCGACGCGGACATCCGCTCGCGACTCGAGCTGCTCGCCGGTGACGGCGCTGCCGGGGTGGATCGCTTCGCGCTCGAGCGCGCGCGCCGCGCCGCGCGCGACCTGCAGCGCCAGGCAGGCGAGGCGGTGCGGGGCAAGGCGCGCTTCGGCAACGCCGCAGCCGCCGGCCTGCTGCTCGCCTTCGCCTATCCCGACCGCATCGGGCGCCGGCGTGCCGGCGGGGAGGGGCGCTACACGCTCACGAGCGGGCGCGGCGCGGCGTTCGCCGCGCCGCAGGCGCTCGCGCGTGCGCAGTTCATCGTCGCGGTGGACCTCGATGACGGCGAGCGCGAGGCGCGGATCCTGCTCGCCGCGCCGCTGGCGCGCGCGGACCTCGAGGCGCATTTCGCCGCCGCGATCAGCCGCACCGAGACGGTGGAGTGGAATGCGCGCGAGGAGGCGGTGAGCGCGCGGCGCACCGTGAAGCTCGGCGCACTGGTGCTGGAGGAGGAACCGCTGCCGCAGGTGCCGCCCGAGGCGGCGCGTGCGGCGATGCTCGTCGGCGTGCGCGCGCTCGGCCTGGAGGCGCTCCCCTGGGACAGCGCGGCGCGCGAGCTGCGCGCGCGGCTGGAGTTCGTGCGCGCGCAGGGCGCCACGGGACTGGCCGCCGACGAGCAGATGCGGCGCTCGAGGCAACTCTCGAGGAGTGGCTCGCGCCCTGGCTCGAGGGGGTGACGCGGCGCGACGCACCTGGCGCGCGTGCCGCTCGCACAGGCGCTGCTGGCGCGGCTCAGCCACGCGCAGCAGCGCGAGCTCGACGCCGCGGCGCCGACGCACCTGAGCCTGCCCACGGGCACGCGCGTGCGCGTCGACTACGAGAGCGCGGGCGCCCCGCTCGCGGCGGTGCGCCTGCAGGAAGTGTTCGGGCTGGCCGCAACCCCGCGCCTGGGGCGCGCACAGGTGCCCGTGACCCTGCAGCTGCTTTCGCCCGCGCAGCGACCGCTGCAGGTGACGCGCGACCTGGCGAGCTTCTGGCGCGGCGCCTACGCCGAAGTGCGCAAGGACATGCGCGGGCGCTATCCGCGCCACCACTGGCCGGAGGATCCGCTGACCGCCGCGCCCACGCGCGGCGTGCGCCGCAAGCGCTGAAGTGCCGGCGCCCGCCCGGGGGAGGGCGACGCACGGATCGGGTTATATTGCCGCCCCACGATTACCGTGGCGGAGACGCATCTTGCCCATGATCTCGGCACGTGAGGCGCTGGCGGCGCTGCGCGAGGGCAATCACCGTTTCGTCACCGAGCAGCGGCGCGATGATGGCGACATCACCGCGCGACGCCGCGCCTCGCTCGCCGCCAGGAGCCCTTCGCCATCATCCTCGGCTGCTCCGATGCGCGCGTGCCCGCCGAGCTCGTGTTCGATCAGGGACTCGGGGACCTGTTCGTCATCCGCGTCGCCGGCAACATCGTCGCGCCCTCCCAGGTCGGCAGCGTCGAATTCGCCGCCGAGGCCTTCGGCACGCGCCTGGTGGTGGTGCTCGGCCATTCCAACTGCGGCGCGATCCATGCGACGCTGCAGCAGCTGGCGCGCCCGTGGCGCGAGCAGTCGCGCAACCTGAGCTCCATCGTCGACCGCATCCGCCCGGCGGTCGAGGACCTCCTCGGCACCGCGGCGTACGATGCCGCCGATGCTGGAGCATCGCGCCGTGCGCGCCAACATCCGCATGTCCGCCAACCACCTGCGGCACGGCTCGGGGGTGCTCGAGGAGCTCATCCGCACCGACGGCCTGCTGGTGGTCGGCGCGGAGTACTCGGTGGACAGCGGCGTGGTGGATTTCTTCGACGGGGTGCCGGGGGCCTGAGAGCGCCGGCTTAAGGGGAACAGCGCCCGGTGCGCGCGGCCGTGCCGGCGCACCGGGCGCATCGACCTTACTTGCCCGCCTTGGCCTTGGCGGCGTCGCACTCGGCCTTGGTCATCTCCATGAACGCCCTTCCCCTTGCAGGAGTTCTGGCCCTTGCAGGCGTTGTTGGCGCTCTTGCAGGCCGACTGGCCCTTGCAGGAATTCACGCCGCTGCAGTGGATCTTGGCGTCCGAGCCGGCCGCGAGCGCGGTGGTGGCGAAGCCCGTACCGAAGAGCATGGCGGCGGCGGTCGCAACGGCCACGCCGGAGTTTTTCAGTCGCATGATGGTTCCCTCGTTCAGTTGTTTTCCGGGCGAGCCCCGGGCAGCCAGTAGACCGGATCGGGCGGGAATTTGTTACCCCGAAGCGCCTGCGGTGGGCGCCGGCGTTCCCGCGCGCCGCCGGAACCAGCCCTCGAGGTGCTGATCCAGCGAGACCGCGCCGGCGCCGGCGATGGCGAGCCACAGAAACAGCGCGAGGTACTCGGTCTCATCGAAGCCCAGCAGCGTCTCGAGCGAGTCCACGTCCGCCCACTTGGCGGAGCGGATGGCGACGATCATGGTGATGCCCAGTGCGCCGGCGGAGATGCGGGTCAACAGTCCCGAGCAGCAGGAACAGGCCGCCGAAGAACTCCACGCCCGAGACGAACGGGGCGAGCAGGTGCGGCGCGGGGATGCCCCAGCCGACGAAGTTCTCCGTGACCGCGGGCAGGTTATTGAGCTTGCCCCAGCCGCTCCACAGGAACACCCAGCCCACCACGATGCGCGCGAACAGCGGGGCCAGCCAGGCGAGGTGCCCGGCGACGCGCCGGGGCCAGTCGATCAGCCATTGTACGAGAACCTTCACGGATGCCTCCTGTTGCTTGCGTAGGCACGGTCGGGCCGATAAGACCGGTCGCTCCGGCGCGATATTGCCGGGAACGCGGCGGGGCCATGCGTATAATCGCGCGCTCCGGCCCTCGCAACGCCATGCGCAATCCCCAGCCTGAATCCCCGGTCTTATCCATAGGTGCGCGGCTGCCTGGCGATCCGGGCGTCGCCCGTCGACGGCGCTGTTCGAGTCGCTGCGCCCGGACCTGCTGCGCTTCGCCCACTGGCTGGCGCGCGATCGCTCGATCGCGGAGGACATCGTGCAGGAGTCCCTGCTGCGCGCCTGGCGCTCCCGCGAGGCGCTCAAAGACGCCGAGCGCCGCGCGGCCGTGGCTGCTCGACCATCGTGCGGCGCGAGCACGCCCGGCTCTACGAGCGCAAGCGCCTGGAGCTGGTGCCGCTGGAGGAGGTTGCCGAGACCCACGCCGGGCGCGGGGCGGAGCACCGAGGACGATTTGTTTGACGCTGCGACAGGCGATCATGAGATTACCGCTCGAATACCGCGAGCCGCTCGTGCTGCAGGTCCTCGGCGGGCTTCTCCACGGAGGAGATCGCGCGCGAGCTGTCGCTGTCCTCGACCGCGGTGCTGACGCGTCTGTTCCGGGCGCGCAACAAGCTGCGCGTTCTGTGCGGCATGGCCGCCGCTGCCGGATGTGTCTGACGGCGACGGGGCGACGCGATGAACTGCGCCGCACGCCCGGCTGCTGATCGGCGCCGAGCCGCGGCAGCGCGCCCGCGGAGCTCGCCGCAGCACCTGCAGCCGCTGCGCCGCCGTGCGCCACGTTCCGCGACGGAGATGCGCGCGCTCGACGGGCGCATCGCGCGCGCACTGCGAGCGGCCGCCGGAGTCTCGCGCCGGCGCGGCGCCCGCCGGCGCCCGCCGCGTGGCGGCAGTGGGCGCTCGCGGCCAGCGTGCTGCTCGCCGGCGTGCTCCTGACCGGCGTGTGGCTGCTGCGCCCGACGCGATACCCTGGCGCGCGACGTCGTGGCGCACGTGCAGCACGAGCCCGACAGCTGGTTGGCGACCGCAGCAGGTCGAGTGCCCAGGGCATCGGCCGCTGCGCTGCACGCAGCGGGCGTGGCGCTCGATCTGACCTCCGACCGCTCACCTACGCGCAAAGCTGCTGGTTCCGCGGCCACTACGTGCCGCACCTGGTGGTGCAGACCGCGCAGGGCCCGGCCACGGTGCTCTCCTGCGCCACGAGCAGGTGCCCGGACCGCGCAGCTTTCCGCGAGAGCGGCATGAACGGCATCATCGTGCCGGCGGACAAGGGCAGCGTCGCGGTGCTGGCCCACGGCGCCAACGTGCAGCTGCTCGCGCAGCAGATGCAGCAGGACGTGCGCTGGCTGCCCGAGGCCGAGTAACTGCTGGGCCGCCTGAGCCTCCGGCGCCGCTTAAGGCGCGCGCGTGCCGCGGCGCTGCGCCCCGGCACTCATTCGTTTTACCCATCGAGGAAGTTGCAGCATGACGATCAAGCGCCGCGATCTGTTCATTGGCACGGGCACCTTGGCGGCGACGCGGGTGGCTCACGCGCCACTCCATGGCGGCCGCTGACAGCTATCCCGCCGGCGCCGGTGGCGCGCGTCGCGGTGGTGAAGGACACCTACTTCGGCGAGACCGCTGAGTGATCCGTACCGCTGGATGGAGAATGACCAGGACCCGGAGTGGCTGCCGTTCCTCAAGGGCCAGAACGCCCACGCGCGCGCGGTGCTCGAGACCATCCCGGGACGCGAGGCGCTGCTGAAGCGCATCCAGCAGCTCTCCGGCGACACCGCCCTTACGCGCCGCGTGCAGCGCGTCGGCAAGCGGCTGTTCTTCGAGCAGCGCCCGCTCGGCGCCGACAACTTCAAGCTGTTCGTCGCAGGACGGTGGCGTGCGGCACGTGCTCATCGACCCGACGCTCAAGTCCGGACCCAGCAGCCACTTCTCGCTCGACTGGTGGCAGGCATCCCCGGACGGCACGCGCGTGGTGTACGGGCTCTCCCGGGACGGCAGCGAGGACTCGGTCCTGCATGTGCTGAACGTCGCCGACGGGCGCGACCTGCCTGAGAGCATTCCCGATACCGAGAACGCCGAGCCGCACTGGCTCGATGACGGCTCGGGATTCTTCTACAACCAGCTCACCGGCAAGAACGACACTCCGGAGCGCTACCTCGACAGCCAGGCGCGCTTTCACCGCCTCGGCACCGACCCGGCGGCGGACCCGATCCTCATGAAGCGTGGCCTCGATGCGCAGGTCACCTTCGAGCGCATCCAGATGCCGCACATCGTCGACCTTCGAGGGCGCGCGCTACGCGCTGCTGGCGCTCGTCGACGTGCGCAGCGAGATGCGCCTGTTCATCGCGCCGCTCGCCGAGGTGCTCGCGGGACACGCGCGCTGGATCACCCGTCGCGGACTTCGACGACGAGGTCACGGATGTCGCCATCGACGGCGAGACGCTCTACCTGCTCGCCAACCGCGGTGCACCGCGCGGCCGCGTGCTCAGGACGAGCGTGCAGCAGCCCGCGATCGCGCACGCCACGCAGATCGTGCCGCAGGTCGAGTGGGTGATCGAGGACCTGCACCTGGCGCGCGACGGGGTCTACCTGCGCATGCTCGACGGCGGGCTCTCGCGCCTGAAGCGCCTCGCGCGCGACGGGCAGCTCGCCGAGATCGCGCTGCCCTTCGATGGCACGCTGAGCGCGCTGAACACCAGTGTGCAGCAGGACGGCGGGCTGTTCTCGCTCACCGGCTGGCTCACGCCCGCGGACATCTGGTCCGTGGATGCCGCCGGACACGTCGCCGCCACGGGGCTCACGCCCAAGCCCGCCATCGACGTCAGCCCCTACGAGACCCGGCGCCTGTTCGCCACCGCGCGCGATGGCACGCGCGTGCCCTACACGATCCTCTACCGCCGGGGCCTGCCGCTCGATGGCACGAACCCCGCCTTCATCTCCGCCTACGGCTCCTACGGCAGCATCCCGTACACGCCGGCGTTCGCGGGCCGCGCGTTCGCGCTCATGGATGCGGGCTGCATCGTCGGCTACGCCAACGTACGCGGCGGTGGCGAGTACGGGCGTGACTGGCATAAGGCCGGGCAGCTCGCCAACAAGCCCAACACCTGGCGCGATCTCATCGACGTGTGCCTCGACCTGTGCCAGCGCAAGTACACCGCGCCCGCGCATCTGGCGATCGGCGGGCGCTCGGCGGGCGGCATCACCGTGGGGCGCGCGCTGACTGAGCGCCCGGAGCTGTTCGCCGCGGTGGTCGACGGCGTCGGCTGGTCCAACCCGCTGCGCTACGTGGCCGAGCAGAACGGCTACGGCGAGGAGCCCGAGTGGGGCGCGATCCGCGAGGAGTCCGGCTACCGGGCGCTGAAGTCGATCGACAGCTACCAGGCGGTCAAGCCGGGCACGGCCTACCCGGCGGTGCTCCTGACCACCGGCGTCACCGACCCGCGCGTCGGGCCCTTCCACGTGGGCAAGATGACCGCGCGGCTGCAGGCGTGCACGAGCTCGGGCAAGCCGATCCTGCTGCGGGTGGAATTCGATGCCGGGCACGGCATCGGCTCGACCCGCGCACAGCAGGATCGCGAGGCGGCCGACACCTACGCGTTTCTCCTGTGGCGCACGGGCGTGCCGGCCTATCAGCCGGCCGCCGCCGCCCTCAAAGGTAGCTGAGCCACGACCACGTCGCGGTGCCGCTGTCGCAGGCGCGAGTACCAGCGACAGGCCGGGTACAGCAGCGCGAGCACCGCGACCCAGGCGGCGTAGACGACCGGGAGCGAGAAGCCGGTGCCCTCGAGCAGCTGCGGGTGCAGCAGTATCAGGCGCATCTGGTCGAACTCCATGGCGATGCTTTGCCCGGCGGCCAGCTGCATGAGGATCGCGAGCGTGTGCGCCACGTACAGGTGCAGCATGTAGGCAAAGAGCGGCACTGACCCGAACACCAGGATGAGGCGCGCCGTCGCACCCCGCCAGCGCGAGAACAGCGGCACCAGCACGAACATGAGCCCGAGCGTGGCGCAGACATAGAAGAGCGAGGGCGGGTATTTCTCCACGCGCAGGAAGCTCATCACCGATTGCGCGAAGCCCGCCTGCACCGCCCAGGGATGCGGGTCGCCGTAGAGGTTGAAGCCACGCAGCAGCACGAACAGTGCGAGCATCGCGGCGCCGAGCGCCATGAAGCGACGGTCGCGCGCGGGGACCGGCAGGAGAAACCAGGGCGCGAGCGCGTAGCCGAAGAGCATCATGCCGAGCCACGGCATCACCGGATAGAACTCGAACACCAACGGCATGCCGTGGATGCTCCACAGGCCCGACGACGTGCAGCGCCATCCACACCTCCGCCCAGGCGCCGAAGTCGCGCGGGCGTGCAGCGGATCGAGCAGATTGTGGCCGGCGATGATCAGCACCGAGAGCGCGAGCACCACGCGGCGCGGCAGTGCACCAGCGCGGCCAGAGCGCCAGGAAGACAGCCGATCGCCCAGATCACCTGCAGGAAAATGATAAACGGCAGCGAGAACGACCAGGCGAACCCGATACCGTCAGCTCGAGCAGCACGAGCCACAGGCCACGTGTCGAGCAGGAACCGCGCCAGCTCGGCCGCGCGCTTGCCGCGCGCGCGCTGCAGCCACGCGGAGGCGCCGGCGAGGAACACGAACGTGGGCGCGCACAGGTGGGTGATCCAGCGCGTGGCGTACAGCAGCGCGCGTGGTGCGCGCCGGATCGAGCGGATCGAAACGCACCGCGTCGACGTGCAGGAAGTCACGCACGTGGTCGAGCACCATGAACGCGATCACGAGGCCGCGCATCAGATCGATCGAGGTCAGCCGCGGTGCGGCGGCGCTGTCAGGGCTTACCCGCGGCCGCCATGGCCTAGAGTCGCCCGCCGACGGCGGCCAGCGGCACGATGAGGCGGCTTGCGTGCTGCGCATCGTGCAGCAGACGGATGTGCGCGACGCGGGCGTCCGCGGCGCGCTCGTAGCCGATGCGGCCGCCGGTATTGTAGTTCTTCTGGTACTTCGGCGAGTTCAGCGGCGCGATCACGACGCGCAGGTGCGCACCGGCCGGCAGCCGCCACGCCGCCCAGTTGAACTCGAAGGGGATCTGCGCCAGCTCTCCGGGCCTGAGCAGCTCGGCGTGAAAAGGGCTGTTGCGGAAGCGGGCGCGGCGAATGTCCTCCCCTAGGCGCACGGCCGAGCCGTCGGCCTGCACCAGCAGCACCTGCGCCCACAGGTCGTAGTCGGGCGTGTCGGCGGTGCACGCGAGCAGGAGCCGCAGCGCGCCGGCCATCTCGGTGTCTGCAGCTAGCGGTGCGCTCTCGAACACCACCGCGCGCTGCTGCCGCGCGCGAAACTGGCTGAGAAGGTTCTCCTCGTCCGCCTCCTGCGCCACCGCGAGCTCGGGCAGCTCGCGCGGATCGCTCACCAAGAGCGTCGCGGGCTCGCGCCGCGGCGCAATCGCGGCGAGCACGCCCGGGTGCGCGAGGTCGGCTGTGCCGCCGGGGGTCGCGAGGTGCAGCACCAGCTGCCTGCCCGAGCCGGCCGCGGCCAGCGTGTGCGCGTAACGCCACTCGTTGGCCCCCATCATGTAGTAGGCCACGCGGTCGTGAAAGAATTCCGGGAGCGGCGCGCGCCCGAGCGCCCAGTCGTACCAGTCCGCGTGCAGCTTCTTCATGTCGAGCACCGCGTTCGCGGGGATCCTGAGCCCGGCGATTTCCGCCGCCGGCACCTGCGTGCCGCCGTGGTCCCAGGGGCCGATGACGAGGTAGCTGCGCGCGAGCGCCGCGGGCGGGGCGTGCGCGCCGTGGCGTGCGTAGTAGCGCAAGGCGCCCGGCTGGTCGTCGTCGAAGAAGCCGGTGCCGGTCAGCACCGGGAAAGGCATCGCGGCGTAGTCCGCATCCCGCGGTTCGGCGGCGAGGTTGAAGGCCTCCTCGCCCACGTGGTCGAGCCATACGCGCAGCATCGGCGCGCGTGCGCCGCTGGCATCGCTCATCCACCAGTCGTCCGCGGCGATGCCCATGGCGGCATCCAGCTCCCCGAAGGGCCGCTGCGCGGCGTAGTGCTCGAGCATCTTGCCGGACCAGTAGCCGGGGTTTTCGATGAAGCCCGGATTCAGCGCACGCCCGGCGGTGTAGCCGAGGATCACCGTCGTCCAGGCCTGCGGGATGCCATTGGTATTGGGGACGTCCCAACCCGGGTAGATCGGCACGTAGGGGGCGATCGCGGCGAGGTGCGGCGGCCGCTGCGCGGCGGTGTGCCACTGGGTCATGCCGACGAAGGAGCCGCCGTACATGACGACCTGGCCGTTGCTCCAGGGCTGGCGCGCGATCCACTCGATGAGGTCGTAGCCGTCGCGTCCGACGGTGAGTCCCAGGTTGTCGCTCTTCACACCGCCCGAGCGGCCGCGGCCGCGCACGTACGCCTGCACCCACACGTAGCCGCGCTGCGCGAAGTAGGGCGGCTCGCCGCGCCGGCTGCCGTCGATGTCGTACTGGGTGAGGGTGAGGATCGCGGGCGCCGGGGCGCTCAGGTGCGAAGGGCGGGTGATCCAGGCCTCGAGCTCGACGCCGTCGCGCACCGGGATCAGGCGGCTCATCAGGATGTCGTAACCGGGCCCCACCTCCGCGGCGCGCACGGCGCAGGCGAGCGTGAGGGCCAGCAGTGCGGCGGCAAGGATTTTCACGCTTCTCGCTCCTTTAATCGTCTTCGGCGCTGAGGTGGCTCACAGCCGCTCCCGGCTCGGCCGCCGCCGGCATCTTAAGTCAGCGCGGCGGCGTCGTGCCGCTTTGCGGTTTGCTCGGGGGGCGTGAGGCTTATACCCTTCACAAAAGTCATCCGCGGAACAGGAGAACACCCATGCGATGCCTCATCCGGTGCAGCGCGCTCATCCTCGGGGCACTGGGGCTTGCTGCCTGCTCGACGTCCTCGCATGTGGTGGTGGGCACGCCGCGCCCGCCGGTCCCGCCCGAGAGCGTGCGGGTGTACATGCAGCCGCCCTCGAAGTACGAGACCATCGCCACCATCAACGCGACCAGCCAGGGCTCGCTCGCCCTGACCAGCCAGCAGAACATGGACAAGGCCATCGAGCGTATGAAGGCGGAGGCGGGCAAGCTGGGTGCGAATGGGGTGCTGCTGCAGGGCGTCTCCGATCAGCAGACCGGTTCGATCGGCACCGGGGTCGGCAGCTCCAGCTACGGGCCGAGCAGCGCGACGGGCGTCGGGGTCGGGGGTTCCTTCGGGCTCACCAACAAGGCCACCTCGGGCCTGGCGATCTACGTGCCCCCCGATGCCATTCAGCCCGAGAACATGCCGCACGCACCGATGCCCGCGCCCGCGGTGCCACCGCCGCAGCCCGTGCCGCCGCCGCAGCGCTAGAGGGCCGCGCTCGAAGGTAGCGGGCAACCGCAGACAGCGGACGCCCCACTCGGGCTAGTCGTGCGCCCGGGCGAGTGCCTCCTGCATCCGGCTGCGATCGTCGGCGGTCAGCTGTTCTTTGCCGAGCTTGAAGGTCAGCTTGTCGATCGTGCCGTTGAAGACGAACGGCAGCTGGTAGCTGTCGTCCACGCCAGTGCGGGTATCGCTGCCAATATCGAAGCTCTCGTCGATCGACATGAGGAACGGGATCGTGTGCTCGACCTTCTTGCGCGCCAGTTCCTTGCCGTCGACCGAGAGCACTCCCGTGCCGCCCTTGGCCGGCCCCGGACCGTCGTAGTTGAAGTCGAACACGATGGTGTGCTTGCCCGCAGTGAGTGAGTCACCCAGCCAGTCGGCGCCGCCGACGCCACCTTCCCAGCGATAGCGCTCCAGATCGAGCAGGTTGTAGACGAACACCGGCTTGCCCTTGAGCAGATAGAGTGCGTAGCCGCCGAAGCGTCCGCCCATCGTGGCGATCATGCCCTCGGCGCCGCGCTTGGGGATGCTGATCTCGGCGGTGATGGTGTAGCTCTTGTTGAGGATGCTGGGCGCGTTGGCCACCGGGATGCCGGCGTTCGGTCCGGCGTAGGTAAACAGCGTTCGCCCAGCGGTTGCGCTCGGTCTCGGCGTGATGATGCGTGGCAGGATCGAGTTATCGAGCGGCAGCACGTTGTACTTGGCTGCCTCCATCAGGAACAGGGACTGCATCTGCTTGAGTTTGTCCGGCATCTTCGGCGCGAGGTCGTTGAACTGCGAGTAGTCCTCGGTGAGGTTGTAGAGTTCCCACTTGTAGTCGTTGATCTCCGGGAGTTTGGTCGTTCCCAGTTCCCACGGCGGCGCCGGCGGCGTCGTGCACGCGTACCAGCCGTCGTGGTAGATCCCACGGTTGGCGAACATCTCGAAGTACTGTGTCTGGCGCTTGGAGGGCGCATTGGCGTTGGCCTTGTCGAAGGTGTAGGCCATGCTCACGCCCTCGATGGGCCGTTGCGCGATGCCGTTGACGGTGGCCGGCGCCCTGACACCGGTGGCCTCGAGGATCGTCGGCACGATGTCGATCATGTGGTGGAACTGCGGCCGGATGCCGCCGGCGTCCTTGATGTGCCCCGGCCACGAAATCACCATGCCCTGGCGGGTCCCGCCGAAATGCGAGGCCACCTGCTTGGTCCACTTGAAGGGAGTATCGAACGCCCAGGACCAGGCGACTGACATGTGCGGATAGGTCTTGTCCGATCCCCAGGATTCATAATGCAGCATCTGCACGGCTTGCGGCAGGGTCAGGATGCCGTTGTACGCGGTCATCTGGTTGAACGTGCCCTCGAGTGTTCCCTCGGCGCTCGTGCCGTTATCGCCGCTGATGTAGATGATCAGCGTGTTGTCGAGCTTGCCCATATCCTGCACCGCCTGGATCACGCGGCCGATCTCATGGTCGGTGTAGGCGGCGTAGGCGGCGAACACTTCAGCCTCGTGCGCGTAGAGTCGCTTCTGGATCGGTGACAGCGAGTCCCACTTGGGCAGCACGTCTGGCCACGGCGTCAGCTGGGTGTTCGCCGGGATGACGCCAAGTCGCTTCTGGTTGGCGAAGATCTGCTCCCGCAGTTTCTCCCAGCCCATGTCGAACTTGCCCTTGAACTTCTCAATCCATTCCCTCGTAGGCTGGTGCGGCGAATGGGTGCCGCCCGGCACGTAGTAGAGGAAGAATGGCTTGTCGGGTGCGGCCGCATTGAGACCGCTCAGGTACTTGATGGCCTCGTCGGCGAGGTCGGTCGTGAGGTTGTAACCGGGCTTACCGATCCACGGAAAGATCGGGGTGTGATCGCGATACAGGTAGGGCGTCCACTGATCGGTCTCGCCGCCCATGAACCCATAGAAATACTGGAAGCCCATGCCGCTCGGCCACTGGTCGTAGGGACCCGCCAGGCTGTACTGATAGGTAGGAGTGTTGTGGTTCTTGCCAAACCAGGACGTGGCGAACCCGTTCTCCTGCAGGATTTCACCGACCGTGGCGCTCTCCTGGCCGATGACCGAGTCGTAACCCGGGAATCCCGTGGACATCTCCCCGATCACGCCGAAGCCCACCGAGTGGTGATTGCGGCCGGTGATCAGCGCGGCGCGCGTCGGCGAGCAGAGCGCGGTGGAATGGAACTGCGTGTAGCGCAACCCGGCCTTGGCGATGCGGTCCATGGAGGGAGTCGGGATCACACCGCCAAACGTGCCCGACACGCCGTAGCCCTGATCGTCGGTCATGATGAGCAATACGTTCGGTGCGCCTTTGGGGGGAACCACCGTGGGCGGCCAGTAAGGTTTCGAGTCCGCGGCAGTCTGCTTGATGACGCCGCCGAACTTCGCCGGTGGCGGCGGCAGCTGCCTGCCGTCGATGGTGGTGGTGGCACTCGGGGATCCGGGAACGCCCGTAGTCTGCTGGGCCGCGGCGAGCCCCGCGAACCCCATACAGACGGCCACGGGTATCGCCAGGAAGTGAATACGCTGCGCCTTCATGAGTTGGACTCCGATAGATGCCTTGCGACGGGTTGGCCGATAAACGCTCGGGCGCTTCAGCGCATTGACGCTCGTCCGTCGCAAGCCTACCGGAGAGGCTGTCGTGATTTGTTAAGGATAAGTACCTAGAAAACGCATGGGCAGGTTCGATCGCACACCGAAAAAAAAAGCTGCGGGGGGTCACGCGGCGCTGACTCCCGCAGGCACCTTAGTTGTTAGACAGTGCCAATTGGACCTTATACCAATAGGCGTGGCTTCGGGCTTATGACTTCATAAGCGGATGCCTGCCTTGGAGGCGGGGGCGCTAGCCTCTCATCGCGTGAGGGGCTGGACTGTCGGCCTCGAAAAGAACCGAGGAACATTTATGCACAAGAAATCGATTGGGTGGGCCGCCACCCTCGTGGTGATTTCAGCCGCACTGGGCGGCTGCAGTCAGAAGGTTGAGAACGCGGCAGAGAAGACGACGGCTGCGGCGCAGGACCTCGTCAAGGAGACGGATGCCCGCGAGAACGGCATCGAAGCCTACGTTTACGCCTATCCGCTCGTGACCATGGAACTGACGCGGCGGGTCTCCACCAACGTCGCGTCGCCGCAAGACGCCAAGGCCCCCATGGGTCAGTTCGCCCGGCTGCGCGGCTACCCGGCGGTCGACAACCACACGGTGACCGCTCCCAACGCGGATACGCTGTACACGATCGTGTGGCTGGACGTCTCCAAGGAGCCCTGGATCGTAAGCGCACCCGACATGAAGGGCCGCTTCTACCTGCTGCCGATGCTCGATGGCTGGACCACGGTGTTCCAGGATCCGGGCAAGCGCACCACGGGCACCAAGGCGCAGAAGTTTGCGATCACGGGTCCCGGCTGGACGGGGGCGCTGCCGGCCGGTGTTACCGAGTACAAGTCGGCGACCGGCATCGTGTGGCTCCTGGGCCGCATCTATTGCACTGGCACGCCGGATGACTACAAGGCTGTCCACGCGCTGCAGGACCAGATGACGGCCATGCCGCTGTCCGCCTATGGCAAGCCCTATACACCGGCGCCGGGAGCGGTAGATCCCAGCATCGACATGAAGACGGCGATCCGCGACCAGGTCAACGCGATGGATGCGGCGACCTACTTCAAGCTGTTTGCGCAGCTGCTGAAGACCAACCCGCCAACGGCCGAGGATGCGCCGATGGTGGCGACGCTGGCCAAGATCGGCATCGTGCCGGGACAAGACTTCGATGCCTCGCAGCTCGATGCGGCCACGGCCAAGGGTCTGGCGGACGTGCCGAAGACTGCCCAGGGCAAGATCATGGACTGGATGAAAGAGGGCATCCTTGCCGGGGACCTGAAGCTGACCGATGGCTGGCTGTTTACCACCAAGACGGGAATCTACGGAACAGAATATCGCCAGCGCGCGTTGGTCACGGCGATTGGCCTTGGCGCAAACCGCCCGCAGGATGCGGTCTACCCGACCTCGGAAGGCCCGGACATCCTCAAGAAGTACACTGGTGAGAAGAAGTACGTCATGCACTTCAACAAGGGGGAGTTACCGCCGGTCGATGGGTTCTGGTCACTCACGATGTACGACGCCACTTACTTCTTCGTGCCAAATTCCCTCAACCGCTACACGGTAAGCCAGCGCGACAAGTTCAAGGTCAACGCCGACGGCTCGGTCGATCTGTATATCCAGAACGAGTCGCCCGGTAAGGACAAGGAACGGAACTGGCTGCCCGCGCCGAAGGAGCAGTTCATCCTGATGATGCGGCTCTACTGGCCCAAGGAGCAGCCGCCGTCGCTCCTCGATGGCAGCTGGAAGGTTCCGCCGGTGAAAGAGATCAGCTGAATACGCCGGGCTCAGTTCGTAGTCATTCGGTCGTCAGCTCAACGTGTGATACACGCAGGTAGAGGACCCTGGGTCTACAGCGGGCAGATCGCTTAAGACTGCCCCACCTGGGTGATCGGTACAGACCATCGGTCTAGACATGGGCCCGGTAGGATTCGAACCTACGACCAAGGGATTCACTGGCCCCGCCGTTTCCGGCGGGAGTGGACTATCTCTTCACCCGTGCACCTGCAATGCGCGTGTGGGTGCGGGACGCTCTTCAGCCTGTCATTAAGGGCGCTCAAGCCCTCAGGTAGTCTCTGCACCTTCCGCCGGTGTACCGGCGGCTTGGCTCAGGATTGCCATGGGATCTGTCTCCCGAAGGTTTCCCTGAATTCATCCCGTCCACTTCGCGCGTTTCCGCGCGAAGGCACCGTATCGATGAGTCCCCTGCACTAACCGCTGTGCTACAGGCCCAACCGCCGGGGATTGTAGCAGCGTGTCAGGAGCGCTAGTGGCGCGGCTCCGCGCCGCAGGCGTGGCCCGAGAACGCCTCGTCCAGCGTGCCCTGGAACCAGTTGATGGGATCGGGCGCGTGCTCGTGCTGCACGCCGTGCGTGAGCCGGCCGAATGCGCTGGCGGTGCCCGACTGCGGGCCGGGAAGCGGCTGCTGTTTGTGGTAGGGACAGCCGCCGAGCGCCAATGCTGC
This sequence comes from uncultured Pseudomonadota bacterium, assembly GCA_963806375.1. Taxonomy (GTDB): domain Bacteria; phylum Pseudomonadota; class Gammaproteobacteria; order Steroidobacterales; family Steroidobacteraceae; genus 13-2-20CM-66-19. Next base: position 1,088,360 of record CAWDXW010000003.1, on the reverse strand, counting down.
AGCCGCGACCGTCGCCGTCAACCAGAGCGACCTCATGGCAGTCCCCTCTTGCCATCGCTGCCGGCAACGTTAGCATGGCCCTCCCGCGACGGATACGTCGGCCCCGGCAGCGCAAAGGAGTCACCCATGAAGCTCTATTACCTCCCGGGGGCCTGTTCCCAGGCCTCCAACATTGCCCTGCGCGAGGCGGGACTGAAGTTCGAGCTGGTCAAGGTCGACCGGCAGACGAAGAAGGCCGCCGACGGACTCGATTTCAACGCGGTGAACCCCAAGGGCTACGTTCCCGCGCTCACGCTCGACAGTGGTGAGACGCTCACCGAGAACATCTGCGTGCTGCAGTACACCGCTGACCGCAATCCGGCGGCGAAACTCGCGCCCGCCTACGGCACGATGGAGCGCTACCGGCTGATCGAGTGGCTCGGCTTCATCAGCTCCGAGGTGCACAAGAACTTCTCGCCACTGTTTCGCCCGGAGGTCGCGGAGGAGGCGCGGCAGTTCGCGCTCGCCAACCTCACCAAGCGCCTCGATTACCTGCAGCACTCGCTCGCCGGCCGCGATTACCTGACCGGCTCGCAGTTCACGATCGCCGACTGCTACCTCGGGGTGGTGCTCAGCTGGAGCGGCCACGTGAAGCTCGATCTGGGCAAGTGGCCCGAGCTTAAGCGCTACGTACACGCCTTCCACGTCCGGCCGCACGTGGTCGAGGCGCTCAAGGCGGAAGGACTCATCAAGTAGGACGAGAAATCTCCCTGCAGGGCCGGCCACGGTGTGCCGTGGCGGTTTGCTGTTACCATCAACTGCGTGCATCGGTTTGCACGTGAGAGGACCTGAATGGCTACCAAACTCAACAAGCAGCTGAAGCGCGAGATCGAGATCGACGGCAAGCCCTACATGGTCACGCTCTCGCCCGAGGGCGTGAAGCTGACCGAGAAGGGCAAGCGGCTCGGCAAGGAACTCACCTGGAAGGAACTGGTGAGCGGGGATGCCGCGCTCTCGAACGCGCTCAGCGCCTCACTCGCCCCCGGCGGCGCCGAGTAGGCCCGCCCGCGATGGCCGGGGAGGGCCTGCGCGAGCTGCTGGCGCGGGTGCACGAGCACCTGAGCGCCGGCGGGCCGCTCGAGCCGGACGTACGCGCGCAGCTCGGCACGGTGATGCGTGACATCGAGCGCACGCTCGGGGCGAACGGCCCGGCCGCCGCGGCGCCGCGCCTGGAGAGCCTCGCGGTGCGCTTCGAGGCGAGCCACCCGGCGCTCGCCGAGACGCTGCGCGAGGTGATCGACGCTCTGGGCAAGGCCGGCATCTGACGCCGCCCGCGACTCCATGAAGAAGGCCCGGTGCTGCTGCCAACACCGGGCCTCTTGCTGAGCATCCCGCGCGCGCCTTCAGACGCCGTTTAGTCATCCATCAGGAAGCTGCGCAGCTGCTCGCTGCGGCTCGGATGGCGGAGCTTCCGCAGCGCCTTCGCCTCGATCTGGCGGATGCGCTCGCGCGTGACGTCGAACTGCTTGCCGACCTCTTCCAGCGTGTGGTCGGTGTTCATGTCGATGCCGAAGCGCATGCGCAGCACCTTGGCCTCGCGCGGTGTGAGCTGCGCCAGCACCGAGTGCGTGGTCTCGCGCAGCGACTCCATGGTCGCCTGATCGATCGGGGAGGCCACCGAAGTGTCCTCGATGAAGTCTCCCAGGTGCGAGTCCTCGTCGTCTCCGATCGGGGTCTCCATGGAGATCGGCTCCTTGGCGATCTTCAGCACCTTGCGCACCTTGTCCTCGGGCATCTCCATGCGCACCGCCAGCTCCTCCGGCGTCGGCTCACGGCCCATCTCCTGGAGCATCTGCCGCGAGATGCGGTTCAGCTTGTTGATGGTCTCGATCATGTGCACCGGGATGCGGATGGTGCGCGCCTGGTCGGCGATCGAGCGGGTGATCGCCTGGCGGATCCACCAGGTCGCGTAGGTCGAGAACTTGTAGCCGCGGCGGTATTCGAACTTGTCGACCGCCTTCATCAGGCCGATGTTGCCTTCCTGGATCAGGTCGAGGAACTGCAGGCCGCGGTTGGTGTACTTCTTGGCGATCGAGATCACCAGGCGCAGGTTCGCCTCGACCATCTCCTTCTTCGCCCGGCGCGCCTTGGCCTCGCCGATCGACACCTCGCGGTTGACGTCCTTGATGTCGTTGATCGTCAGGTGATAGACGCCCTCGAGCAGCTCGAGCTTCTTTTGCCGGCGCTCGATCTCGTCCTTGAACTTCGCCAGCGGTGCGGACCACTTCTTGCCGCCCTTGACGTGCCGGGTGAGCCAGCGCGGGTTGGTTTCGTTCTTCGGGAACGAGCCGATGAACTCCTTGCGCGGCATGCCGGCATCGCGCACGGCGATCACCATGATCTCCTTCTCGAGGTGGCGTACCTCGGACACGTGCGTGCGCAGGTTCAGGATCAGCGCATCGAACATGCGCGGCGACAGCCGCAGCTCCATGAATTCATCGGAGAGCTTCTTGCGCTGGCGCAGGGTCTTTACGTCCTTGGCGCCGAGCTTGGCGATCGAGCCGAGCACCTGGGCGTGGATCTTGGCGATCGAGGCGAAGCGCGCGGCCGCCTCGAGCGGGTCCGGGCCGGTGTCGACGGCTTCTTCCTCGCCGTCATCGGCCTCTTCGCTTTCCTCTTCCTCGTCGGCCTTCTCGGGCGCTGCGGCCACGGGCTCGAGCTTGGTCGGGTTCTGCGGCTGCGCGATGACGTCCGGCGCGTTGGGATCGATGAAGCCGACGATCACGTCGACCAGGCGCCCCTGGCCGGCCTTGACCGGCTCATAGGCGCGCAGCAGGAAATCATAGGTCGGCGGGTACATCGCCAGCGCGCGGCGCACCGCATCGAGCCCTTCCTCGATGCGCTTGGCGATGCGGATCTCGCCCTCGCGCGTCAGGAGTTCCACCGTGCCCATCTCGCGCATGTACATGCGCACCGGGTCGGTGGTGCGGCCGAGCTCGGCGTCGAGCGCCGCGAGCGCCGCGGCGGCCTCCTCGATCGCCTCTTCGTCGGCCGGCGCCGAGGGCTCGTTGGCCAGGAGCGACTCGGTATCCGGTGCCTTCTCGTACACCGGGATGCCCATGTCGTTGATCGTGTTGACGATGTCTTCGATCTGCTCCGGATCGACAATCTCGGAGGGCAGGTGGTCGTTCACCTGCGCGTACGTGAGGTAGCCCTGCTCCTTGCCGCGCGCGATCAGGAGCTTCAGCTGTGACTGCCGGTCCTCGGGCATCGCCGGCACGCGCCGCTCGATGCCCAGCGGACGCTTGTCCGCGGCCGCCTTACCGGCCGGAACGCGCCCGTCGATCGGGGCGGCCTTGGGGTGCGGCCCGGCGGCGCGCACGACCGGCGCGCCCTTCTTGGGCGCGGCCCCGACCTTGCCGCGCTCCTTGTCCCGCAGGCTCGCGACCGCCGCGGCCGCCTTTTCGGTGGCGACTGCCTTGGCGGGCTTGGCGGCGGCCTTCTCGGCGGGGCGCTTCTTGTGGACGGTCTGTGGCTTTTGCTTGCGTGTCATGGAGTAGCGGCGGCGTAGAGCGGGTGATTGCACCCTATGTGCTGCCCACGGGCGGGCGGCTCAAGGGGGTCAAAGGCAAAGCGCGTAATAATATTGGACGGTGCACAAATCGCCAACTCGATCTTAGCCACCGCGGGCATCCCGGCTGCGCAGTTTGACGATAAGTTCTTGAAATTCCTCAAATTCATGCGCTGAAAGCGTCGCCGAACGACTTTTGGCCTCGAGGGCCTCGAGGCGCCGTCCGGCGGCCTGCTCGGCGAGCTTTACGAGCGCGCCCCGCAGTTCTCCGGCCGCCGCGGGCGCATCCGCAAAGACCTCCTCGCGCTCCAGGAGTTTCTGCAGGGCCTCGCCGCCCTCGCGCTCGGCCCAGCGCTGCACGACCTGGGCGGGGATCTGCGCCGGGTGCTCGCGCAGGTCATCGATCAGGGCGCGCAGCAGCGGCACGCCCGGCTCCTCGCTTCCCTCGAGCCCGGCGCGCTCGGGCTGACTGACTTCGGCGGCGATCTGCGGGTGGTGCAGCAGCCGCACGATCGCCTGGCGCACGAGACTCCCGCGGCCGGCGCCGATGGCGGTGCGCGGACTCGCGCGGCGCAGCGGCACCGGCGGCGCGGCCGCCTCCGCCGCGCCCGGCACCCACAGCTCGTGCAGGCGTGCCGCCGACAGTCCCACGACCTCGGAGAGCCGCTCGAGCAGCAGTTCGCGATAGACCCCGTCCGGCACCTTCAGGAACAGCGGCCGCGCCTGCTCGGCAAAGCGCGCGCGCCCGTCTGCATGGGTGAGGTCGCCCTCGCGCGCAAGTTCCCGCACCAGGTATTCCGAGAGCGGCAGCGCCTCGGACAGGCGTGCCTCGAAGGCCTCGCGGCCTTCCGCGCCGACCAGGCTGTCCGGATCCTGCCCTTCCGGCAGGAACAGGAAGCGCAGCTCGCGCCCTTCGCGCGCTTCGGGCAGCGCCTGCTGCAGCGCGCGCCAGGCGGCCGCGCGTCCGGCGCGATCGCCGTCGAACGCGAACACGACCGCGTTCACCAGGCGGAACAGCCGCTTCAGGTGCTCGGGCGTCGTGGCCGTGCCGAGCGTCGCCACCGCGTAATCGATGCCCGACTGGTGCAGGCGTACCGCGTCCATGTAGCCTTCGACGATCAAGAGGCGCGTGAGGTTGGTACGGGCACGGCGCGTCTCGTAGAGCGCATACAGCTCGCGCCCCTTGTGAAAGAGCACCGTCTCGGGGGAGTTGAGGTATTTCGGTTCCCCCTGGTCGATGATGCGCCCGCCGAAGGCGATGACACGCCCGCGGGCATCGCGGATCGGGAACATGACGCGATCGCGGAAGCGGTCGTAGTAGCGCTCACCGAACTGCGTCTGGCCGCGCTCGCGCTCGATGACGAGGCCGCAGTCGAGCAGCGCCTTGCGCGCCGGGTCGCTGCCGCCGAAGCGCTTAAGTACCTCGTTCCAGGCGTTCGGCGCGTAGCCGATCTGGAAGCGCTCGAGGGTCTCGTGCGTGAGGCCGCGGTGCGCGACGTAGTCGCGGGCGCGCGGCTCGCGCTCGAGTGCCTCGCGGTAGAAGCGCGTCACGGCCGTCATCAGATCGTAGAGCGGCTCGTCGGCGCGCTTGGGGGCCTGGTCGTTCCCGCCTTCGTGCGGCACCTCGAGGCCGAGGCGCGTGGCGAGTTCCTCCACGGCCTCCGGAAAGGCCAGGTGGTCGTGATCCATGAGGAAGCCGAGCACCGTGCCGTGCTTGCCGCAGCCGAAGCAGTGGAAGAACTGCTTGTCGGGGCTCACCCAGAAGGAGGGCGTCTTCTCGTTGTGGAACGGGCAGCAGGCCTTGTACTCGCGCCCGGCCTTCTTCAGCTGCACGCGCGTGCCGATCACCTCGACGATGTCGGCGCGGGCGATGAGCTCATCGATGAAGTGCTGCGGGATGCGTCCCAAGTACCGACCGCCTGGCGGGTATGCCCACTCACCTGAAACGGGAAGCCTGCCACGGCGCGCCGCGCCGTGGCAGCCGGAAAAATTCAGCCGAGTTTCTGCTTAATGCGCGCGCTCAGTGCGCCCATGTCGGTGCGGCCCTGCGCCTTGGCTTTCACTACGGCCATCACCTTGCCCATGTCCTTGACGGAAGCCGCTCCGGTCGACTGGATGGCCGCGGCAATGAGGGCCTCGATCTCCGCCTCGCTCATCTGCGCCGGCAGGTACTGCTGCAGCACGGCGATCTCGGCGGTCTCCTTGGCGACCAGGTCCGCACGGCCGCCGGTGTGGAACTGGGCAATGGCCTCGCGGCGCTGCTTGATCATCTTCTCGATGACGCCGAGGACCTGGGCGTCATCGAGGCTCACGCGCTCGTCGACCTCGCGCTGCTTGATGGCCGCGAGCGCGAGCCGCACCGTGCCGAGCCGCTCCTTGTCGGCGGCCCGCATGGCGGTCTTCATGTCCTCGGTGAGTCGGTCCTTGAGCGCCATGGCGCCTTCGGGTGCAGGCGGTCCCTTTAGCGGGAGCTGCGCATGCCGTCGCGGGAGACGCGCTTCATGTGCCGCTTGATGGCCGCGGCCTTCTTGCGCTTGCGCTCCTGGGTGGGTTTTTCGTAGAACTCGCGGCGACGCAGTTCCGTCAGGATGCCGGCCTTCTCGCAGGCGCGCTTGAAACGCCGCAGGGCGGCATCGAAGTACTCGTTCTCACGCACACGGACGCTCGGCATCGAAACCTCAAGTCATTGATCGGGTTAAAAATCTCGCTTGACCCGCGCACGGCCACAGCCGTCTGCGGCCGATCGGGGGCGGGGGATTCTAAAGGAGCGCCGGGGATAAGGCAAAAAGCGGCGTCACCGCCGGGCCCCCGCCGCGCCCGCGAACCGTGCCGGTTAGTGCGAGGCGCCGATCAGTCCGATCGCAAAGCCCAGCAGCGCCACCACGGTGAAGGCGATCGCGATGGCCGCCTCGCTGGTGTGCGGCAGGGCTTCGAGCGCACTCACCTGGGCGGCCACGTCCCGGGACTTCTCCCGCACCGCGGCGATGCGCTGCTGGATCGCACGGTAGTAGAGGTGGTTGGCGGTGAGTGGCAGCAGCCCGAACGCGTAGCCGAGGCACAGCACATCACCCACAAAGGGCGACACCCCCAGTTGCGCGAGGATGGCGGCGACCAGGGCGACCGCGACCGGGATCAGCAGGCAGTAGAGCGTCCACTGCCCGAACATGCGCCGGTACAGGAACCAGTAGAAACTCACAAAGAACGCCGGCCAGTTCCAGGAGCGGCCGGAGGCGCCCGCCTCGTCGAACTTCAGGAACAGCGGCACGTAGAAGTCCGCCCGCGGTCCGACGGCGGCGCGGTAGAGCTTCTCCCGGGAGTTCCCGCCTGCGTTCATCGATTCTCTAGCGCCGGTGGTCGTGCTGCGGCGCACAGTCTAGCAGGGCGATGCGCGGACAAGCTTCTCGGTGCCTTCACGGGGTGATGCCGTACCTGGCAGCGGTGGCCGCGATGTTCTTGTCCAGCGCCGTCGCTGCAGCGATGTCCGCGTGGCCGCGCGCCGTCTCGCCCGTGTGCATCTGGGCGATGCCACGCCCGTAGAGCGACCACGCCAGGTGCCCGTCGAGCCGTATTGCAGCGTCGTAGTCAGCGATGGATTTCTTGAACTCCGCCCGGCGCAGGTACACCAGGCCGCGACTATCCAGGATCGCAGCCGTGTCAGGCCGCAGCTTCAGGGCGCTGTTGCAGTCCGCGAGCGCTTCATCAAGTTCCCGTCCCCATCGTGCCCGTGCCCAGCAGCGCGAGTTGAGGGCCGAGGCCATCGTCACGTTTTCGCGTTGGTGCGTCTCGATCCATTTGCTGTACTGGAGCACTGCCGCCCCGAACTGTCCGGCGTCCGCGTACAGCTCACCTAACAAACGCCGATCGTCGGAGTCCTTTGGTAGGACGCGATCCGCCGCCGCGCGCTGCGCGGCTAGCGTTTCCTCCGGCTCATGAAGTCTTACGCCGAGACGCGCGCGCGCTATGAGCGCAGACGGGTCCTCGGGCTTGAGTTTGAGGGCCTGGTCAAGGTCCGCGCGCGCCAGATCCGGTTCGTGATTGTTCCAATGGACCATGCCACGCTGGTAAAAGTAGCTGGCTTCGGTGGGCGCGAGTTCACAGGCGCGGTTGAGGTCGTCGATCGCGTGCACGTAATCCTTACGCGCCGCGGACGCCGCACCCCGGCGAGCGAAGCCGTCGGCATCGGTCGGGTGATCGAGCCGTGCGTCCACCGGCGTCGTGTCAGCGGGTGAAGCTTCCTGCGGCACGCCCTCGGCCTCGCCGGCGGGCGGCGCCGCCGACTCCTTGGTCACGACGGCAGGTGCGGTATCGAGGTTGAACACCGGGCCGCCGTTGTACGTGAAGTACAGTCGCTTCTGACTGCTGGCGACGTAAATGCGGTGCGACAGGAAGAAATCCGCGCCGATGAGCATGTCAGTTTCGAGCAACTCGGTGTCCGCAAAGCGCAGCCGCGCATTGCGGACCTCCTCGTCGCCGATCTTGAAACTCGCGAAGGGTGCGATCCAGGTCTTCACCATGCTGCGGCCGAGGCCGAAGACATTTCCGGCCGCGAGCACGCCCGGGCTCTCCGGGGTTATGCCGGCACGCTTGGCGGCGTCGCGTGTCAGAAGCGAGCGCGATGCGCCGGTGTCAAACATCACTTTTATCTTCTGGCCGTTAAGGTAGGCGACGCTCTTGGTGTGCGGCGCGTGCGGAGTCGAAAGTTCGATGTCGATTACGGAATAGGGTTGTTTGGCGCTCACTGACCAGTACGCGAGCGCCGTGCCCAGGCAGTTCTGCGGGCGGAAGATGCGGATGATGCCGTTGGCCAGATCGTACTCAACATCGCCGATGTGGAAGATGTTCTGGCCGAGGAGTCCGGCTGCGCCGCCGGGCAGATCGTTGCCGACGACCATGAAGGCGACGTTGGGGACCGGGATGTCAAAAATCGTGAACGTATCGACCCGCGTTACAAAGACGCGCGCTGGACCTCCGACAGCCTCGATGTAGTCCTGCCCGGTTGCCGGCAGCTGGTGCAGATTGAACTCAGCTGCGGCTGTGGGCGTCAGGGAGTTATAGAAAGCGCCGCTGTCGGCGATGAAGAGCGCATCGCGGCCGTTGATCTTGGCATGCACGCTAGGAGTCGTGCCGATCATGGTGACCGGCAGCTCTGCGAGGCGTCCTAGGGAACAAGTCGCGGCGCGTGTGTCGGGGGTGTTGAGTGCGCCTGCCACAAAGAGCAGCGCAAAAGCCCGCCAGGATCGCAGCTCCGTCGATCTTACGGACACAGTCGCTGTCGGCCAGCTAAGGCGTTGCCCTGACATCTCCGGCCGCGACTATAACATCGTGCGCGCGCGCACCAACACGCGCGGGTAGCCACGGGCGATCTCCGGTAACCGCAGAACAACTGCGGTAGAGTTCAGCGCATGCGCGTGCTCGCCATCGAATCCTCCTGTGACGAAAGCGCCGCCGCCGTGCTCGACGAGCCCGGCGGCCTCCTCGCGCATGGGCTGTTCAGCCAGATCGAGCTGCACCGCGCCTACGGCGGCGTGGTGCCGGAGCTCGCCTCGCGCGATCACGTGAAGAAGCTCCTGCCGCTCATCGAGCGCGTGCTCGGGGAGGCCGCAAGCCGCGCGCGCGACATCGACGGCATCGCCTATACGGCCGGCCCCGGGCTCATCGGGGCGCTGCTCACCGGGGCGGCGCTCGCCCGCAGCCTCGCCTTCGCCTGGCAGGTGCCGGCGCTCGGCGTGCATCACCTGGAGGGGCACCTGCTGGCGCCGCTGCTCGAGCCCGAGCCGCCGCCCTTTCCGCACGTGGCGCTCTTGGTGTCCGGCGGCCACACGCTCCTGATAGAGGTGTCCGGGCTCGGCGCCTACCGGGTGCTCGGGGCGAGCCGCGATGATGCGGCCGGGGAGGCTTTCGACAAGACCGCGAAGCTTCTGGGGCTGCCCTACCCGGGCGGTCCGCAGCTCGCCGAGCTCGCCGTGCACGGGCGCGCCGGGCGGTTCAAGTTCCCGCGCCCAATGCTCGATCGCCCGGGACTGGAGTTCAGCTTCTCGGGACTGAAGACCGCCGTGCGGCACGCGGTGCAGGCGCAGCCGCTCACCCCGCAGCTGCGTCACGACATCGCGCGGGCGGTCGAGGATGCCATCGTCGATACGCTGATCGGCAAATCGCTGCGGGCGCTGGAGGCGACCGGACTACAGACGCTGGTGGTCTCGGGCGGCGTGAGCGCAAACCGCGCCCTGCGCACACGGCTGACGTCGGCGGCCGCTGCGCAGGGCGCACGCGTGTACTATCCGCGCATCGAATTCTCCACCGACAATGCCGCCATGATCGCGGTGGCGGGGCTGGCGCGCCTGAAGGCCGGCGAGCACGACTCGCTGGCGATCGGCGCGCGTGCCCAGTGGCCGCTCGAGTCGCTGCCGCCGGTGGCCACATCCCCTGCTGCGCTTTCCGCAAGGCCGTAAACACCCATGATGAGCGACACACCTGCGCAGGGTGACCGGATCTTCCTGCATGGCCTCACCGCCCAGTGCATCATCGGCTTCATCGACTGGGAGCGCCGCGTCAAGCAGACCGTGGAGCTCGACATCGAGCTGCCGGTCGACTGTGGGCGCGCCGCGCGCCGCGATGACGTCGCGGACACGCTCGACTACAAGAAGGTCGCCAAGCGCGTGCTGGCGTTCGTGGAAGCGTCGGAGTTCCAGCTGGTCGAGACGCTCGCGCACCGCCTGGCGCTCACGATCCTCGAGGAGTTCGCGCTGCCGTGGGTGCGCGTGTCACTCAACAAACCCGGCGCCATCCGCCACTCCCGCGACGTGGGGGTCGTGATCGAGCGCACCCGCGCGGACCTTGCGGGCGGCGCGCGGAGCTAGTGCCCGTGCCCGAGGTGTACGTCGCCGCCGGCAGCAATGTCGCCCCCGAAGAGAACCTCGGCCGCGCGGTCGCGCAGCTGCAGCGTGCCTTTCCCGGCGTGCGCTTTTCGCCCTGGTACCGGAACCGCGCCGTGGGCTTCGAGGGTGATGACTTCATCAACCTGGTCGCAGGCTTCAGCACCGAGCTGTCGCTCGAGGAGGTGCTCGCGACGCTGCAGGCCATCGAGGCGCGCTGCGGGCGCGCGCGCAACGCGCCGCGCTGGGCGCCGCGCTCGATGGACCTGGACGTGCTCCTGTACGGGGACCTGGTGTGCGAACGGCCGGGGATCCGCCTGCCGCGGCCCGACCTGTTGAAGCGCGCCTACATGCTGGGACCGCTCGCCGCGCTCGCGCCCGGGGTCATGCATCCGACCGAGCAGCGCACCATCGGGGAGCTGTGGCAGGCGCTTTGACCGCGCCGCGCACCCGCTTCAGGCACTGCCGCGCTGACGGCACGCCCGTGTCACCAGCCGATGCTGCGGCCACCGTCGACGGCAAGCACCTGACCGGTGACATAGGGGGCATCACTGACGAAGTACAGGCAGGCGCGCGCGACTTCCTGCGCCGAGCCGGCGCGCTTCAGGGCGGTGCGCTGGATGATCTTCTGCTGCAGCGCCTCATCGAGCCCATCGGCGGGCCACATCACCGGCCCCGGCGCCACCGCGTTGACGCGCACGTGCGGGCCCATTTCGCGGGCGAGGGACTTGGTGAGCATGATGAGACCGGCCTTGGCGATGCTGTACACCGGGTAGCGGCGCAGCGGCCGCAGGCCATGGATGTCGGCGACGTTCAGCACCAGCCCGGCGCGCTCGCGCAGCGCCGCGTTGGCCGCCTGCGCCAGGAACAGCGGCGCCTTGAGGTTGGTGCCGAGCAGGTCGTCCCAGTCGATCTCGGTGATATCCCCCACCGGCGTGGGATAGAAGGTCGAGGCATTGTTGATGAGTACGTCCAGGCCGCCGAAGCTGTGCACGGCGTGCGCAATCAGCGCCGGGAACTGCGCAACGTCCAGCAGGTCGCATTCGGCGGTGACGGCGGAGTCGGCCCGCAGGGCATTCAGCTCCTGCGCGAGCGCGGCTGCTTCGCCGGCCGAGCTGCGGTAGTGCAGCACCAGGTTCGCGCCCGCCGCGTGCAGCACGCGCGCAATCTCCGCGCCCACGCGCCGGGCGGCCCCGGTGATCAGGACCGTCTTGCCCTCGAGGCACACGGGAACCGGGTGGTGGGTCTCCTGCGTCATGGGTGCGGATTATGACGTCATCGCAGGCGCACGTGCTGCCGCCGCTGTCGCAGGAGGAAATGCGTCACAGCGCGGCCGTGGGCGCGCTGATTGCGGCCGAGGTGCGCGCGGCGGGCGGCTGGCTGCCCTTCGAGCGCTATATGGAGCTCGCCCTGTACGCACCGGGGCTGGGTTACTACAGCGCCGGCAGCGTCAAACTCGGTGCGCAGGGGGACTTTGTGACCGCCCCCGAGGTCTCGGATCTGTTCGGCCGCTGCGTGGCGCGCCAGTGCGCCGCGGTGCTCGCCGGCAGCGGCGGGCAGATCCTCGAGCTCGGCGCCGGTAGCGGGCGTCTCGCCGCGGCGCTGCTGACCGCGCTGGAGGCGGCCGGCGCGCTGCCCGAGCGCTATGCGATCCTCGAAGTCAGCGCGGACCTGGCCGAACGCCAGCGCATGCACCTCGGGCAGCTGCCGCCACACCTGCGGGACCGCGTGGTGTGGCTGACACGCCTGCCGGCGGCGGGGTTTCGCGGCGTGATGCTCGCGAACGAGGTGGCGGATGCGCTGCCGTGCCGCCGCTTCTCACTGCAACAGGGCGTGCTGCGCGAGCTCGGCGTCACGCTGGATCCTGCCGGCGTGCTGCGCGAGGCTGCGGGGGCGCCCGCGCCGGAGCTCTTGGCCGAGTGGCAGCGGCTGCAGCCGCAGATCGCAGCGCCGCTGGCGCAGGGCTACACTTCCGAGATCTGCCTGCGCGCGGGCCCCTGGATTGCAAGCCTCGCGGATGCACTGGCGGTAGGCGCACTGCTGGTGTTCGACTACGGCCTGCCGCGGCGGCACTACTACCACGCGCAGCGCCTGACGGGCACGCTGCGCTGCCATTTCCGCCACCGCGTGCACGATGATCCCTACGTCAACGTCGGCGTGCAGGACATCACCGCCTGGGTCGACTTCACGCGCCTCGCAGAGGCGGGCGATGCGGCCGGGCTCACGGTGGCCGGCTTTGCCACGCAGGCGGCCTTCTTGCTCGGCACCGGGCTCGAGACGTTTGTCGGCGAGGCGGCGGGCGATCGCGAGCGGGCGCGGCTCGCCGGGGAGGCGCGCCGGCTCGTCATGCCCGAGGAAATGGGCGAGGCGTTCAAGGTGTTGGCGCTGACGCGCTCGATGTCAGCGCCACTCGAAGGATTTGCGCTGCAGGACCTGCGTCACCTGCTGTGAGTCCAAGGGCGGCGCGGCTGCAGGTAAGATGAGGGGCTGGAACTCCCAGCTGAAAGCGCGGCGCCCGTGTCCGACACCCTGAACACCGTACTCCTTGGCATCGTCGAGGGAATCACCGAATTCCTGCCCGTCTCCAGCACCGGGCACCTGCTGATCGCGGAGCGCTGGCTCGGCGAGCGCTCCGAGCTCTTCAACGTCGCCATCCAGGCCGGCGCGATCCTCGCAATCGTGCTCATCTACTGGCGGCGCCTCGTGAACCTCGTGACGCGCCTCGACGACCCGGCCAACCGTGACTACCTCGCGAAGCTGACGCTCGCCTTCCTGATCACCTCTGCGCTCGGGTTCTTCGCCACACGTCACGGGTGGAAGCTGCCCGAGACGCTGCTGCCGGTGGCGCTCGCGCTGCTCATCGGCGGACTGCTGATCCTCCTCATCGAGCATCACGTCGCCGGCCGGCCTGCCTCCGCGGTCATCACCTGGAAGGTGGCGTTCTGGGTCGGCACGTGTCAGATCCTCGCGGCCGTGTTTCCCGGGACCTCGCGCTCGGCGGCCACGATTTTCGCGGCCATGCTGGTGGGGCTCACCTTCCGGCCGGCGGCCACCGAGTTCGCGTTCCTGGTCGGTATTCCGACCATGTTCGCCGCCACCGGCTACGAGTTCTGGAAGATCCGCGGTCACACGCAGGGCGAGGACTGGCAGGCGCTCATCATCGGGTTCGTGGTGTCCGGGGTAGTGGCGTTCATCGCGGTGAAGTGGCTGCTGCGCTACGTGCAGACGCATCGCTTCACGCTGTTCGCGTGGTATCGCATCGTGCTGGGAGCGGGGCTGCTCGCCGCGGTGCTCACCGGGGCGCTGCGCTGAGGCAGGCGTGGGGCCCCTCGCACTGGTTGAGATCCTTGCGATCCTGTTGCTGACACTGGCGGTGCCCTTCGCCTTCCGTTACCTGTGGCCCGGTGGGGTGGCTCGCCCGCCCTTGTTCCTGGTGGTTACTCTGACGCTCGCGTTGGTGGTCGCGGCGATCGCGATCTCGTGGTTCGCGCAGCTGCTGACCGGCGTCGGGATCGCGGGCCCTTCGGCCAACACCACCGAGGGCGGCGCACTTTTCGAGGCGCGACTGCGCCACCGCTTCTTCAGCGCCTCAGTTTGCGCGGTGGTGGCGCAGTATTGGTTCTGCCGCGGGACGCAGTTCTTCCTCGGTAGGTCAGCGCGCCGTGATCTTGGGGGCCGGCCGCGGCGGCGGAGGTAACGTCGAGCCGTCCGTGCGCGAACCACGCTGCTCGTCTTCGCCGGCCGGCCATGGCGCAGGCGACTGCCGGTTCAGGCGCTCTTGTCCGGGGCCGGCGCGGCTGCCTTCGGCACTGCGCTCACCGCCGCGAGCCGCCGCCGCCGCAGCTCCTCCCCGATCTGCGGTCCGGACAGCCCCTCGCGGTCGGCGGAACTCAGCGACACGTCCGCGCTCGCCGCGAGCGCGCTGCGCAGATAGTCCACCTGCGGATAGGGCTCGTGCTCACGTCCGGTTCGCCCGCGCGCGTCGGCCTCGCAGGCGAGCAGCAGCTCACCGAAGCGCTCCGGACGCCGGAAGGCGTCACAGTTCTCGAGCAGCGTCAGCAGCGTCGCCGGCCTGAGCTCGAGCGCACGGTGCACGAGCGTATGGTAGCGGGCGGTCAGAACCGCAAGCTCACGATGACCATTGGGGATGCGCAGCCGCTCGCACAGCGCCTCGATCAGCGGTACCCCGAATTCTTCGTGCCGCTGGTGACTCGGCCAGTCGGCCTTCGGGGTCACGGCCTTCCCCAGGTCGTGCGTGAGCACCGCGAAGCGCACCGGGTTCGGGGCCGCGTGCGTGGCGGCATAGCGCAGCGCCAGCAGGATGTGCACGCCGGTATCGATCTCCGGGTGCCAGCGCGGCGGCTGCGGCACGCCAAAGAGCGCATCGATCTCGGGGAAAACCACCGCCAGCGCGCCGCACTCGCGCAGCACCTGGAAGTAGACCTGGGGGTGCTCCTCATCGAGGGCGCGCTCGGTCTCCTGCCACACGCGCTCGGGCACGAGCGTGCGCACTTCGCCCTCCGCGGTGATGCGGCGCATGAGCTCCAGGGTCTCCGGCGCGATCCGAAACCCCAGCTCCGCATAGCGGGCGGCGAAGCGCGCCACGCGCAGGATGCGTACCGGGTCCTCGACGAACGCTTCCGACACGTGCCGCAGCCGGCGTGCCGCCAGGTCCGCCTGCCCGCCGTAGGGATCGATCAGCGCGCCGTTTTCATCCTCGGCCATGGCGTTGATGGTGAGGTCGCGGCGC
Organism: uncultured Pseudomonadota bacterium; assembly: GCA_963806375.1. GTDB lineage: Bacteria > Pseudomonadota > Gammaproteobacteria > Steroidobacterales > Steroidobacteraceae > 13-2-20CM-66-19. The sequence continues at coordinate 1,073,188 of CAWDXW010000003.1, read as the reverse complement.
TTCAGGTCTTCCTCCAGCGTCACGGTCGGCGCGAACTGCGTCGTGAAACCGCGATAGCCGGGCGCGACCTTGCGCTCCAGGCGCGCCAGCGCGTGCTCCTCGTGCGTGGAGGGATGGAGGAACACCGGGAACTCGCGCCCGACCGGCTCGTACCCCAGGCGCACCAGTTCCTCGGGTGTTGCGCCCACCACCACCCAGTCCCGCTCCTTCACGGGACGCTGGAGCAGGCGGTCCCGGACCGCACCACCGACCAAGTAGACTCGCATGTGCGCATGTTAACCGAGACCTTCCCGGGGAGCGCGGCGCCAGCGGGGCGCTCGCCCGGCCGTGCACGGCCGCTGCTGATGCTCGCGCTGTGCACCCTTCTGGGGGGCTGCAGTACGACCTCCTACCTGCTGCAGGCCGCCTCCGGTGAGTACCACGTGATGCACGCGCGCGAGCCCATCGACCGCGTGATCGACGATCCGCACACCGCGCCCGAGCTGCGCGCGCGGCTCACCCTCGTGCGCGCAGGCGCGCGCCTTTGCCAGCGACTCCCTGGGACTTCCGCAGAATCAGAGCTACACGCACCTACGCCGACATCGAGCGCCCCTACGTGGTGTGGAACGTGGTGGCGACGCCGGAGTTCTCCGTCACCCCGCACCACTGGTGTTTCCCGGTGGCCGGCTGCGTGGCCTACCGCGGCTACTTCCATGAACAGGCGGCGCGCAAGTTCGCCGCCGGGCTGCGCCGTCAGGGCTATCGACGTTGCCATCGACGGCGTGCCGGCCTATTCAACGCTCGGCAAATTTTCCGACCCGGTGCTGTCCTCGATGCTGCGCTACGACAACGATGATGCTCGTGGCGACGATCTTCCACGAGCTCGCCCACCAGCTGCTGTACGTGAAGGGCGACTCCGCGTTCAACGAGGCCTTTGCCACCACCGTGGAGGACGCCGGGCTCGAGCGCTGGCTGGTGCACGAGGGCACGCCCGGCCGCATTGCGGCGTACCGCGCGGACCAGGCGCGCGAGGCGGCCTTCGTGAAGCTGCTGGCCGACACCCGCACGCAACTGGCGCACGCTGTACGCCTCGCACCAAACTCCGGAGGCGATGCGCGCGCGCAAGCAGCAGGTCTTCGCGGCCCTGGCGCAGCAGATCGGCGCGATGGAGAACAGCGGGGACGTGAGCGGCACGCTCTATGATGAATGGATCGGGGAGGGCCTCAACAATGCCCGCCTCGCGTCGGTGGCCACCTATTACGACTGCGTGCCGGGCTTCAAGCGGCTGCTGGCGAGCGAGGACAACGATCTGCAGCGCTTCTACGCCGCCGCGCGTACGCTCGCCGGCTTGCCGCGTGCGCAGCGCGACGCGCAGCTGTGCGGACCTGCGGCGGCGGCCGCGGACGCCGCGGCGGACTGAGCAACACGCTGCACGCGCCGCGGGCGCCGGTCAGCGCAGCGGGATGAGGAGCACGCTGTTGCCGCGGCGGACCTCGAGCACCAGCACCGCCACGCCGTGCGCTCGCTCGCGCAGGTCGCGCACGCTGCCGACGTGGCTGCGGTTGGCACCGACGATCACGTCCTCGGCGCGCAGCCCGGCCTGCCCGGCGGCGCTGCCCGCCTCGACGCTGCGCACCAGCGCGCCCGAGGCATCCGGGGCATCCTCGAGGGTGGCGCCCTCGAGCCCCTTGTGGATGGTGGCCGGCCCGCCGCTGAGCGCCGCGGCGGTGTCGGCGATGACGGCGGTCACCTTGCAGCGGCTTGCCGTCACGCACCAGGCCGATCTCGACCTTGTCCCCGACACGGCGCAGGCCGATGGTGTTGCGCAGCTCGCTGTTGGACTTCACCGGCTGGCCGTTCACGGAGGTGATGACATCCCCGGTGCGGATGCCGGCCTTGTCGGCGGGGGAGCCCTCGACCACCTGCGACACGAGTGCGCCGACGGCGCTGCTCAAGCCGAGTGAGTGGGCGATGTCGGGCGTCACCGTGTACATGCTCACGCCGAGCTGGCCGCGCTTGACGGTGCCGTACTTGATCAGCTGCTCCATGACGCTGCGCGCCATGTTCACGGGAATGGCGAAGCCGATGCCGATGTTGCCGCCGCTGCGCGAGAGGATGGCGGTGTTGATGCCGATCAGCTCGCCGCGCAGGTTGACGAGCGCGCCGCCGGAATTGCCCGGGTTGATGGAGGCGTCCGTCTGGATGAAGTCCTCATAGCCGTCCGGGTTGATCCCCGAGCGCGACAGGCCGCTGATGATCCCGGAGGTGACGGTGTGCTGCAGCCCGAAGGGGTTGCCGATCGCGACCACGAAGTCACCCACCTCGAGGTGCGAGGAGTCCCCGAGCGCGATCTGGGACAGGCCGTCGGGTTTGACCTTGAGCACGGCGATGTCCGAGGGCGCATCGCTCCCGACCACGTCGGCCTTGAGATCGCGGCCGTCCTGCAGCGTCACGGTGATCTCGTTGGCGTTCTCGACCACGTGCGCGTTGGTGAGGATGTAGCCGCTCTTGGCGTCGAAGATCACGCCCGAGCCGGCGCTCTGGAACGGCCGCTCGCGCGGACCGGTGTCCGGGGGTACGTCGAAGAAGCGGCGGAAGAAGGGGTCATCGAGCAGCGGGTTCTGCTGTCCGCGCTCGTGGACCGTGCCGCGGGTGGCGATGTTGACCACCGCGGGGGACACCCGCTTGATCATGGGCGCGAGCGTCGGTAGCGGGGTGTCGCCAACGATGGGAGGCAGGCCCGCCGGCAGTGAGTCCGCGGCCAGTGCGAGCAGGATCCCGAGGAGGAGTGCGGTGCGTGTCATGCCCGAGGAATTCTACCCCGGGGCCCGTAGCCGGCGGGCGCTGGAAACGAAGGAAAGCCGGCAGCGCGTCGCGCGCTGCCGGCTGGACCTTGTCGTACGATCGACCTTAGGCGGCCTGGACGCTGATGCGCCGCGGCTGCGCCTGCGGGCGCTTCGGAATGGACAGCTCGAGCACGCCGTTCACGTGCGTGGCCTTGATGGCCTCCGCATCGGCGGTCTCGGGCAGCGTGAAGCGACGCAGGAACGTGCCGCTCGCCCGCTCGATGCGGGTGTAGCCGTCGTTCTCAGTCTTCTTCTCGGAGCGGCGCTCGCCGCGCACCGTCAGCACGCCCTTCTCGGCCGTGACTTCGATGTCCTTGCCTTCGACGCCGGGCAGATCGGCGGTCACGACGAAGCGCTCGGCCTCTTCGCGCATATCCACCTGCGGGATCCAGCTGACGTTCGACTCGAAGCCGTCAGCATCCTGGTTCAGGGCCTTGTCGAGCTGCTGGTGCAAGCGGCTCACGAGCGCCCAGGGCTCGTACCGAAGAATCGTCATGAGAAATCTCCTCTTCTCAAAAGTTAAGTTGAAAAATCGGTTGCGCTCGTGCGCGGTTGCACCTGATGTGTGTTCGGCGGCGCGAGTTTCAAGAGCCGCCGCGCCGCCAAACCGTGGCCGCGGCGATTGCCTTGGGGGCGGTCTGCCCCCATAGAAGGAAGACGGGTGCGGGACGGGCTGCGCCGCGGAATGGCTCAGAAAATGCCCGAGGCGGCACGGTCGCCGGGAAGGCAGGAGCGGGCGGCTGTGCACAGGCTGTGCAAAAGCTGTGCTCGACCTGAGCACAAGATATGGGGTCTATGGAGCTGGGGATAAAGCGACGCGTTTTTACAGAAATCGATGGGGATTTTACGGCGCATAATGACGTAAAATACTGAAAATTAATGATAAAAATGACGTTACAAAATCCAGTAGCGACGCTTGACGCTCCCGGACACCGTCATTAGGCTTCTGACCCCGACACAAGATCTTGTGTTCGCCTGAGGCGATCACGGTCACGCGGTCGGGGGGAGGTTTCAGGGGCCTGACTGTCAGTCCGGAAGACAGCAGGTACCGGTCGGGCGCGCGAGGCTTGTTGAGCTGCACGCACCACGTCGGCAGTCCCTGCAATCCGTTGGATAAGGCGTAAGAACAGTTCGGAGCGCCGCGGATTAATGAACACAGTCGTGAAGATCGAACCCAAAGACGTCGATGCGATTCCCTTCCAGGAAGCCTCGCTCGATATCTGGGACAAAAAGTATCGCCTCACCGCCAAGGACGGTTCGCCCGTCGACAAGACGATGGACGACACCTACCAGCGCGTCGCGCGCGCGCTCGCGGACGTTGAGCGCGAGGAAGTGCGCGAGCACTGGAATGAGCGTTTCCTGTGGGCGCTGCGCCGCGGCGCGATTCCCGCCGGCCGCGTGACCTCCAACGCCGGCGCGCTGGAGCACAAGCCCGCGACGTCGACCATCAACTGCACGGTGTCGGGCACGATCCATGACTCGATGGACGACATCCTGAGGAAGGTCCACGAGGCGGGGCTTACGCTCAAGTGCGGTTGCTGGCATCGGGTATGAGCACTCGACGCTGCGGCCGCGCGGCGCCTACGTCTCGGGCGCCGGCGCCTATACTTCCGGTCCGCTGTCCTTCATGGATATCTTCGACAAGATGTGTTTCACCGTGTCCTCCGCTGGCGGACGCCGCGGTGCGCAGATGGGCACCTTCGACGTCGGCCATCCGGATGTCATGGAGTTCATCCGTGCCAAGCGCGAGAACGGGCGGCTGCGCCAGTTCAACCTGTCGCTGCTGATCACCGATGAATTCATGCAGGCGGTGCGCGAGGATCGCGAGTGGAAGCTCGCCTTCCCGCTTGGACTGAAGGAGTTCGAGGCGGAGAAGCCCGACCTCAGCGACGCCGCCAAGTTCGTATGGCGCGAGTGGCCCGTGCACGAAGGCTATGTCGTGAACGACGAAGGCCTGGTGGCGTGCAAAGTCTACAAGTCACTGCCGGCGCGGCGCATGTGGGACGTCATCATGACATCTACCTACGATTTCGCCGAGCCGGGCTTCATCCTCATTGACCGGGTCAACGAGATGAACAACAACTGGTGGTGCGAGATCATCCGCGCCACCAATCCCTGCGTAACCGCCGACACGCGCCTCGCGACGCAGTACGGAATGGTGCGTATTGGCGATCTGTATGACGCAGGCGTAGACATTCAGGCCACGGTCGACACGCGAGCCATGGGGCAGGGAAAGGGCGCAGCCGTGCGCCCGGCGGTGCCTGCGTTCATGACGTCGCCGTCGGCGGATGTCTACCGTGTGGTGACCAAGGACGGCTACGAGATCAAGGCCACCGCATGGCACGGCTTCTACACGACGCGCGGCAAGGTCGAGCTGAAGGACCTCAAGGTTGGGGACGAGTTACTCGTACAGTCCGGCAAGGGTCAGTTTGGTAACTTCGGCGGCGAGGAGCTGGGAACGCTGCTGGGACTCCTCACGGGTGACGGACACTTCACCAACCGCGGCAAGGGTAAGAACGCAGCGGTGGTGAACCTCTGGGGTGCGGACCGTGACTACGCGCAACAAGTGGTCACCTACATCAACGCGCTGATCGCCGGCGCCGCAGACGCCCGCGCGCCGCGCGGAGACTATTGCGTGAGTGCCGTCGCGGTGCCGCAGCGCAATCTCGTCGTGATCCGTTCGGTGATCCTGGCGCGCGTTCTGGAGAACTTTGGCTTTACTGCCAAGGCGAAGACGCAAGTACCGGAGATCGTTTGGCGCGGCAGCGAGGCATGTGTGCGCGGGTACCTACGCGCGTTGTTCCAGTGCGATGGCACGGTGCAGCGCGACGACAATAACGCCTACTGCACGATCCGGCTTGCCTCGAGCCAGCAGTCCCTCCTTAGGGACGTGCAAATGCTGCTCGCGAACTTCGGCATCTTCTGCCGCGTCCTGAAGCGCCGCGCGGCTGGTCAGCGGGCGCTGCCGGACGGCAAGGGCGGCAAGAAGCTCTACGACTGCAAGGCGGACTACGAGCTGATCGTCGGATCAAGCTCACGCGATCGATTCATGCAAGAGATCGGTTTCATCACGGCGGCCAAGAACGATAAGTACCGTGGATGGAAAGAGCAGCACCCATTAACCTATGACGAGCAGTTTGTCAGCGCGATAGTCAGCATCGAACACAACGGTCGCGAGGCAGTGTTTGATACCACGCAGCCTGACAAGAACAATCTCGTTTTTAATGGCCTAGTTACAGCTAACTGCGGTGAGCAACCGCTCCCGCCGTACGGTTCCTGCCTATTAGGCTCGGTCAATCTGACGCGCTTCGTGAAGCATCCGTTCGGGGATTTCGCGGAATTCGACTGGAACGAATACCGAGAGGTGGTGAAGGTATTTACCCGCATGCTCGACAACGTCGTCGAAGTGAACGGCTTGCCGCTCGAGCAACAGCGCAACGAGATCCTGCGCAAGCGCCGTCACGGCATGGGGTTCCTGGGGCTCGGCAGCACAATCACACTGCTAAAGATGAAGTACGGCTCGCCGGAGGCGTTGCGCTTCACGGAGGAGGTCTCGCGCGAGATGGCCGTCGCCGGCTGGGAAGCCGCGCTCGAGCTGGCGCGCGAGAAGGGCCCGGCGCCGATCATGAACGAGGAGTTCACGGTCACGAAGGAGATGCTGCGCAAGCGGCCCGAGATGGCGAAGGATGGCTGGCGGCCGGGCTCGAAGATCGCCGGGCGCCTGCTGCACGCCAAGTACAGCCGCTACATGCAGCGCATCGCGGAAGTTGCGCCGCAGCTCGTGCACGAGCTCGCCGAGACCGGCGCGCGCTTCACGCACCACACCTCCATCGCGCCCACGGGCACGATCTCACTGTCCCTGGCCAACAACGCTTCGAATGGAATCGAACCATCCTTTGCACATCACTACTTCCGCAACGTGATCCGGGAAGGCAAGAAGTCCAAGGAAAAGATCGACGTTTATTCCTTCGAACTACTGGCGTATCGCGAGCTCGTCAACGCGAACGCCGAACCTGGAGCCACCACCGATGCTGAGAGACTGCCGGACTACTTCATCGCCGCGGACGACGTCACTCCCAAAGAGCATGTCGAGGTGCAGGCTGCATCCCAGAAGTGGATCGATTCATCGATTTCTAAGACGGCGAACGTGCCTACGGATTTCCCCTACCAGAAGTTCAAAGACATCTATCTGTATGCACACGAGCAAGGGCTGAAGGGCTGCACGACCTTCCGCTTCAATCCCGAGGCGTTCCAGGGCGTGCTGGTGAAGGAACAGGACCTGAAGAACACGGTCTACAAGTTCACCCTCGAGGACGGCACGGTGGTCGAGGCGCGGGGTGATGAGGAGATCGACTACGACGGCGAGATCCACACGGCCGCAAACCTGTTCGACGCGATAAAGGATGGCTACTACGGGCGCTACTGAGCGCGCGCCGCGAGCGCAGGAACTAAGACTATGACTATCAAGATTGACCGCAAGATCGTGAAGTACTCCGTGCAGAAGCCGGACGAGAAGCAGCAGAGGGCCGACGACCGCCAGGCGGCCAAGGCGCTGGAGGCCAAGCAGCCGGCTATCGAGAGCGAGACCGTGCGTGACCGCAATGGCCACATGGCCAAGGTCATCCGCATGCACGAGAAGCTCGAGCGTCCGGAAGTCCTGATCGGCTCGACCTACAAGATCAAGACGCCGATCTCGGATCACGCGATGTACGTGACCATCAACGACATCGTGCTGAACGAGGGCACCGAGTACGAGCAGCGCCGCCCGTTTGAGGTGTTCATCAATTCGAAGAACCTCGATCACTTCCAGTGGATCGTGGCACTGACGCGCATCATCTCGGCGGTCTTCCGCAAGGGCGGCGACGTCACCTTCCTGGTGGATGAGCTGAAGGCGGTGTTCGACCCGCGCGGGGGCTACTGGCAGCCCGGCGGCAAGTTCATGCCCTCGATCATCGCCGAGCTCGGTCACGTGATCGAGAAGCACCTGCAGACCATCGGCCTCATACGCAAGACGCAGCTCGATCAGCACCAGCAGAAGCTGGTGGACGAGAAGCGCGCGGAGTTCGAGGCGCGCAGCAAGCAAAGCGATGCCTTTGCGAAGTCGCATTTCCCCGAAGGGGCGCAGCTGTGCAGCCGTTGCAGCACCGCTGCCGTGGTCATGATGGACGGCTGCATGACGTGCCTGAACTGCGGCGATTCGAAGTGTGGGTAAGTCCGATTTGATGAACTCGAACTGACAGACTCTGTGCGACACCCTTTGGAGGCAGCCGCTTGCGGGCTGCCTCTTTTGTTTCCACTCCACCGCGCGGGGAAAAAAAACCCCGCTTGAGGCGGGGTGTCGGTCGCTTGCTTGTGTGTGGAGGAGTGTCTTCTCGTTATTGTTATACGGTTGGCGCTGTGTCCCATGAGCCATCCTGGGCTCGCTTACGACGTTAGCGCTCTTATATTCAAGTATCCCGTTGCTTCGGCTTCCTTCCCGGCGAAAATGTCGTCGGTACTGGGAGATAGAGCAACACTCGTGCCAGCCTTGCACGCACCTGCCGCCAGCCCCTCGCTTTGCCCCCGCAGCACCCGCAACTGTGACGCAGTGCGCACTTCGCCCCCATTTGGCGGCGCTGGCCGGTGCGGGCAGCCGCGCGCGACAGGCGCCGCGGCTGCGACTTTCCAGTCGCACTGTCAAAATAGCCGACGTAATATTCGCCCGCCGCGCCCGTCCTCATCGGCACGACAGTTGCGCAACCTTTTGAACCGCTGCAGGAACTTGATTCATTGCCCAGGTGTAAATGAACCCGACAGGACGTCTTAAGTTTAATTCCCGTCCCCTCGTCCTCGGAGCACTCGCGTGGCTCAGCGCGCTCGCCGCCCTTACGCCGGCCCGCGCTGGCGACAGCGCGATGCCGCGTCCGGCGGAGCTTGAGCGCGACGTGCAGTTCTGGATCCGCATCTACACCGAGTTCGATACCAACTCGGGCGTGCTGCACGACCAGTACAACCTCGGGGTGGTCTACCAGGCGCTGCATTTCGCGCCCGACACACCCCCACGCGAGCGCCAGCGCCAGGTCGAGAACGCCCGCGAGGCGCTGACCGCAGCGCTGCGGCGCATCGCCGACAGCGGCGATACACCGCTCTCGCCCGAGGACCAGCAGATCAAGGACCTGTGGGGAGCGGAGGGCACGCCCGCGCGCCTGCGCGCGGCGACCGAGGACATCCGCTTCCAGCTCGGGCAGGCCGACCGCTTCCGTGCGGGCCTGATCCGCTCGGGCGCCTGGGAGACGCACATCGCCGAGACGCTCGCCAACCTCGGCCTGCCGCCCGAGCTCGCGGTGCTGCCGCACGTGGAGTCCTCTTTCAATCCGTCGGCCTACTCCAAGGTCGGCGCGGCGGGCCTGTGGCAGTTCATGCGCTCGACCGGCCGGCGCTACATGCGCATCGACAGCGCGGTCGACGACCGGCTCGACCCGTTCCGCTCCACCGAGGCGGCCGCGCAGCTGCTGGCCTACAACTACCGCCTGCTCGGCAGCTGGCCACTCGCGCTCACCGCCTACAACCACGGCACCGCCGGCATGCTGCGCGCCAAGGAGGCGATGGGGACCGACGACATCGTGCGCATCGTGCGCGGCTACACCGGCCGCACCTTCGGCTTCGCCTCGCGCAACTACTACGTGTCCTTCCTTGCGGCGCTGGAAATCGACCACCATCCGGAGAAGTACTTCGGCTCCGTGCACAAGGACGGCGAGGCGCGCTTCCGCGAAGTGGCGCTGCCGGCCTACGTCTCGGTGAGCGCGCTGGCCCGCACCCTTAAGATCGATAGCGGCCTGCTGCATGGGCTGAACCCCGCGCTCCTGCCGCCGGTGTGGAGCGGCCAGCAGCGCGTCCCGCGCGATTACCACCTGCGCCTGCCGCTCGATGGCGAGGCGTGGACGAGTACGCTCCTGGCGCAGCGCCTGAGCCCGGGTGAGATGTTCCCCGGGCAGCGCGGACCGCGGCGCTACAAGACCCAGAAAGGGGACACGCTCGTGAGCGTCGCCGCGCAGTTTGACGTGCCGGTGGAGGTGCTCGCACGCAGCAATCACATCCGCACCAGCGCACACCTGAGCCCGGGACACCTGCTCACGCTGCCGGAGCCGCCGGCGCAGACGCTCGGCGCCGCCGCCCAGGCGGCGTCTCTCACGCCGGCCGCCCCGGCAGCGCCGGTGGCCGCCCAGGTCGCCGCCGTCGTCGCGCCCCCCTCCCAGGGCGGGGCCGTCACGCCCGATCTCGCCGCGCGCGAGAGTGCCGAGGATGCCGCGGCCGCCAGGGCGGCCGCGGATGCGACGCGCCGCCGCCATTACACGATCACCGTGGAGGTGCTCTCGGCGGCCGAGGCGGAGGCGCTCAGTCCGTCCGTGGGCCCGGGCGCGGATGCCGAGCAGAGCGCCGATCCCACCGACTACACGGTGGCCAAGGACGACAGCATCCGCGTCGCCCCCGAGGAGACCCTCGGGCACCTGGCCGAATGGCTCGAGCAGAATTCGCAGCGTCTGCGCGACCTCAACCGCTTCAGCGCCAAGCGGCCGGTGAAGATCGGCGAGCGGGTGCACCTCGACTTCCAGAAAGTGACACGCGAGGCTTTCGAGAGCCGCCGCCTCGAGTATCACCGCACGCTGCAGGCGAGCTACTTCGCCTCGCACCGCATCGTCGGCACGCAGGTGTACATCGCCCGCTCCGGCGACTCGCTGTGGACACTCACGCAGCGCTCGAAGGTGCAACTGCCGCTGTGGCTGCTGCAGCAGTACAACCCGGCGGTGGATTTTGCCGAGCTGCGCCCCGGCACCCAGATCGTGATGCCGCGCGTGGAGGAGGTGGAGGGCAATGGCTGAGCGTGCGCGTCGGTGGGAACCGACCGCTGGCTGTGACGGGCGCACATGTCGGGCGGGTGCAATGGCGCCTATAATCGTGTCAGCATGGGGAACATGAACCCGTTCAGGCTCTTAGCGGCGCTGCTGGCGCTCACCGCGGCGGGGCTCACCTGCGCGGACGGCCTGCCCGACACCCAGCCCGCCATGCTCACCACGCCTGCCAGCGAGAAGCTTCCCCCGGTTGATCGCGTCGTGGTGCGCAAGTCCCAGCGCACGCTCGTACTCTTGCACGGCGGCAACCTGGTGCGCTCGTATCACGTTCAGCTCGGCTTGAATCCAGTCGGCCAGAAGGAGCGCGCCGGGGACTTCCGCACCCCCGAGGGTAGCTACCGCCTCGAGCGGCGCAACCCGCGCAGCGACTTCTTCCTGTCCCTGAAGGTGTCCTATCCGAATCCCGAGGACATCCGCCGTGCGCACGCGCATCACTGGGACACCGGCGGGTCCATCATGATCCACGGGCTGCCCAACTCGCTGCGGCACGAACCCGACTACTACGAATCCCACGACTGGACCGACGGCTGCATCGCCGTATCCAACGCCGACATGGTCGAGATCTGGATGCTCGTGCCGGACGACGTCTCGATCGACATCCTGCCGTAGCGGTTTCGTGAGCAGCGACTTCTCAGAGTTCGTCGACGCGCGCGTCGGTCCGCGCGGCAGTCTCGAGAACCTCTCGCAGAGCGAGATCGACAAACTCCTCGATGCCGGGCAGGGGGGTCTCTACCCGCTGTTTCGCCGCTGCGCGCTGGCGGTGCTGAATTCCGGCGCCCCCACCGACAACGCCAAGGAAGTCTTCGACCGCTACCGCGACTTCGAGATCCGCATCCTGCGCCATCCCTGGGGCGTGAAGCTCGAGATGCAGCACGCCCCGGCGGCGGCCTTCGTCGACGGGCAGATGATCCGCGGCATCAAGGAGCACCTGTTCGCGGTGCTACGCGACGTGGTGTTCATCTCCAACGAAGTCATCGGCAGCGGGCGCTTCGACCTCACCGACTCCGCCTCGATCACCAACGCGGTGTTCCACGTGCTGCGCAACGCGCACCTGCTCGACTACAAGGCACGCCCGAACCTCGTGGTGTGCTGGGGCGGGCACTCGATCAACGCCGGCGAGTACCAGTACACCAAGAATGTCGGCTACGAGCTCGGGCTGCGCGGCCTGGACGTGTGTACCGGTTGCGGCCCCGGCGCCATGAAGGGCCCGATGAAGGGCGCGACCATCGGCCACGCCAAGCAGCGCATCGGGCACGGCCGCTACATCGGCATCACCGAGCCGGGGATCATCGCCGCCGAGCCCCCCAACCCGATCGTGACCCAGCTGGCGATCATGCCGGACATCGAGAAGCGCCTCGAAGCCTTCGTGCGCATGGCGCACGGCATCGTGGTGTTTCCCGGCGGCGCCGGCACCGCCGAGGAGATCCTCTACCTCGCCGGCATCCTGCTGGACCCGGCCAACCGGGCGCAGCCCTTCCCCATCGTGCTGACGGGACCCAAGGACAGCGCGGGCTACTTCGAACACGTCCTGCGCTTCCTCGGCGACACCCTGGGCGAGGATGCCGTGCGGCGTTTCACCGTGATCGTCGACGACCCCGCCGAGGTCGCACGCCGCATGGTGCGCGGCATGGACGCGGTACGCGAGTTCCGCCGCAAGGCGAGCGATTCCTACAATTTCAACTGGTTGCTCTCGATCGGGCCGGAGTTCCAACGCCCCTTCGAGGTGACGCACGCGAGCATGCGCGCGCTGCACCTCGCGCGCGCGCAGCCGGTGCACGAACTGGCCGCGAACCTGCGGCGCGCCTTCTCCGGCATCGTCACCGGCAACGTCAAGGAAGTCGGCATCCAGGCCATCGAGGCGCTCGGACCCTACGAGCTCGCCGGCGACGCCGCGCTGATGCGCCCGCTCGATGAGCTGCTCGCCGCCTTCGTCGCGCAGCAGCGCATGCGCCTGCCCGGCAGCACCTACCGTCCCGTCTACCGCCTGGTCGCCTGAGGCGCGCGCGCGCCGGTGACATAACGCTGCCACGCGCCGCACAAATAATGCGCGCGTGGCAAGAGGCCGCTCACAGCGTATGCGGCAGGCGACATGCCTGTGAACCAGTTCCTGCTATGCGCGTCCCGAAGACGTACGCTCGCCTCAAGTTTCAGGAGCTTCTCAATGAGCTCGAGTGACAGGGGACGGGGCGATGCGCCCGTCCCGCCGCGCGAACCAGCACCGACCGCCACCGGACCAGGCGGGGCGGACGCTTACGCCAACTGGCTGGACCGCATGCAGCGCGCCCGGGCGCGCCAGGCCGCGATCACGCGCAATCTCTACACCTGGTCCAACTACAAGAGCTGGGCCGAGCAGGTGCGCACCTCCTGGGACGCCAGCGACGGGACTGCGCCGAACAAGCCGAAGAAGTAACGGGCGCCCGTAAGCGCCCAGCCTCGACCCGCACGGCGCCCCGGGCGCCTGTCACCAGCCCAAACGATCCGCATTGCCGCGCTAAGTCCGCCGTGCGCGGGACCTTCAGGCGTTGGATACGGCCGCCGGCAGCGGCGGCAGCTCCGCCATCGCCTGCTCGAGCACCGGCCGCGTATCGGTGATGGCAGGGTCGGCCGCCGCCGGCGTCGCGGCCGGCGGCGCGGCTCGCCCGCGGCGGCGGCGCCGGGAGGCTTGGTGGCCTCGGGACGTGGCCGGGCGAGCCACTCCACCAGCGGCCCCCACTGCTCGGTGTCCTCGCGGGCAACGTAACTCTTCATCTCGTGCAGGCCGACGCCGAGCTCCGCGGCGCGCACGTAGTTCTGCGAGTCGCGCAGCGTGGCCACGATCGGGATCCCGAGCGTGTGCAGGAAGCGGATGAGCGACTGATAGGTGAGGGTATTGCGGCGCACGCGGTTGGCGATGACCCCGATGCGGTCGTCCTCGCGGCGGATCTTGGCCACCAGCAGCAGATCGCGGATGCAGCGCGAGCAGGTGTGGATGTCGATGTCCGACGGCAGCACCGGCACGATGATCTTCGCCGCATCGCGCACCATGTCCGGCAGCTGCGCCGGGGTCAGCGCGGCTGGCGTATCCACGATGACGTGGGTGGTGTCGTCCGGCGGGCGCAAGTGGAACGCCCGCGTCGTGCGCACGTCCTTTTCAAACGCGGCGATGACGTGGATGTGTGCCTGGGCGGGCTTGCGCTTCTTCACCCAGCGCAGCGAGGATCCCTGAGGGTCGTAGTCCATGAGCAGGGGCACGTGTCCGCGGGAGGCCAGGTAGCTCGCCAGATTGATTGCGATGGTCGTCTTGCCGGACCCACCCTTGGGGTTCATGACGACGATGCGCTGCATGCTTCCCTTGCGATGGCGCGTACGCGTGACGCGGGTCGCAGCCAAGCCTACGCACCACACTTATGTCCTGCAAGCTTAGGACGTGACTGTGAGCGCGCGCACGCCAGCGCGCGGCGCCCCTGCCTTAGAGTCCCGGGCGCGATGGAAGAATCCTTTCTGCACCTGTGGGACGAATTGGACGATGTGCTGTGCGCCTGTCGCCACCTGGCGACCTGCGCCGCCACCGAGACGCTCGCCGCCGCCGCCCCGTTCATCGCCGCCCTGCTGGGCGGTGCCGCCACGGTGCTGATTGCCCACCACCGGGCAGCACTCCTGCTCGCCTAGGGACCCCCCCTAAAAGCGCCGGATGCACGCGGCGCTTGAAAATCCTGTGCAGATTCCCAAGATCGCTGGTCCACAGCGGGGCCTTTGACCCCAGCGGACAGCGAGCCATGGCCGAAGACACCCTTGCGACCCCCGAAAGCGCGCGTGCGCGCGAGACCCACGGCTTCCAGGCGGAGGTGCGTGAGCTGCTGAAGCTCATGATCCACTCCCTTTACAGCCACCGGGAGATCTTCCTGCGGGAGCTGGTCTCCAACGCCTCGGATGCCTGCGACCGGCTGCGCTTTGCGGCGATTGCGCACAGCGAGCTGATGGCCGAGGACCCCGAGCTCGCCATCCGCATCGATTCCGACCCCGCCGCCGGCACCGTTACGATCACCGACAACGGCATCGGCATGACGCGCGCGGAGGCGATCGCCAACCTCGGCACCATCGCGCGCTCCGGAACCGCGGAGTTCTTCCGCTCCCTCTCGGGAGACGAGCAGAAGGCCTCCGCCCTCATTGGCCAGTTCGGCGTGGGCTTCTACTCGGCCTTCATCGTCGCCGAGCGGGTCGAGGTGCGCTCGCGCAAGGCCGGGGAGAGCCCGGCCAGCGGCGTGCGCTGGGAATCCGGCGCCGACGGCGAGTTCACGGTCGAAACCATCGAGCAGGGGGCGCGGGGTACTGCGGTCACGCTGCACCTGAAGCCCGACGCCCGGGAGTTCGCCGACCCGTTTCGCCTGCGCGGCCTCATCCGCCGCTATTCGGACCACATCGGCTTCCCGGTGCGCATGCGCAAGGAAGGCGAGGCCTCGATCGAGTACGAGGTGGTCAACCAGGCCAAGGCCCTGTGGACGCTGCCGCGCACCGAGATCAAGGAGGAGGAGTACCGGGAGTTCTACCAGTACCTGGCGCACGACTTCAGCGACCCGCTCGCCTGGAGCCACAACCGTGTCGAGGGCAAGCGCGAGTACACGAGCCTGCTCTACGTCCCCGGGCGCGCTCCCTTTGACCTGTGGCAGCGCGAGGCTGCGCGGGGACTGAAGCTCTACGTGCGCCGCGTATTCATCATGGACGACGCCGAGCAGCTGCTGCCCCTGTACCTGCGCTTCGTGAAGGGCGTGCTCGACTCCGCCGACCTGCCGCTCAACGTCTCGCGCGAGCTCCTGCAGCAGGACCCGGAGGTCGAGGCCATCCGCGGCGGCCTCACCAAGCGCGTGCTTGACCTGCTCGCGCGCCTGGCCAAGGACGAGCCGGAGAAGTACGCCATCTTCTGGAAGGAGTTCGGCGCGGTGCTGAAGGAAGGCGTTGTGCAGGATGCCGCCAACCAGGCGGCGATCCTCGCGCTGCTGCGCTTTGCCAGCACCCACGGCCCCGACAACACCCCCACCGTGAGCCTGGCCGAGTACACCGCGCGCCTGAAGCCGGGCCAGCAGCGCATCTATTACGTGATCGCGGAGAACGTGGAGGCCGCCCGCGGGAGCCCGGCGATCGAGCGCCTGAAGGAGCGCGGCGTCGAGGTGCTGCTGCTCGCCGAGCGCATCGACGAGTGGGTCATGGGGCAGCTGCATGAGTTCGAGGGCAAGCGCTTCAAGGATGCCCTGCGTGGGGACCTCGAGCTCGGGGGACTGCTGACGGAGGGCGACAAGCAGCAGTACGACGCGGAACTCAAGGAGAGCAAGGGCCTGCTCAAGCGCGTCAAGGACGCCCTCGGGGAGCGCGTGAAGGAAGTGCGCGTGAGCGAGCGTCTCAAGGAGTCCCCGGCCTGCCTGGTGCTCGGCGAGCACGACGTCGGCGAGCAGATGCGCCGCATCCTGCAGGCGGCCGGGCAGAAGGTGCCCCAGTCGCAGCCGCTGCTGGAGCTGAACGTGCTGCACCCGCTGGTGAAGTACCTGGAGGGCCTCAGCACGCCCGCCGACTTCACCGAGCTGGCGCTCCTGCTGTATGACCAGGCCGCGCTCGCGGAAGGCACGCAGCTCGCCAACCCGCCGGAATTCGTGGCGCGGCTGAACCGCCTGCTGGTACGCCTCGCGGGCTCCCCCGGCGCGGCACCCTAGCGGTGCTCAAGCCCCCCAGGGCGGAGCGCGTGACGCTCCCCGGGCCCGTCGGGGCGCTCGAGGCACTCATCGAGACGCCCGCCGCCGCCGCCGCCGCGCCGCAGGCCTTCGCGGTCGTGTGCCATCCGCACCCGCTCTACGGCGGCACGCTGGACAACAAGGTCGTGTACAGCGTGGCGCGCGCGTTCCAGCAGCTCGGCGCGCCCGCCATCCGTTTCAACTTCCGCGGGGTTGGGGCGAGCGCGGGCGCCTACGACGACGGCCGCGGCGAGACCGCGGATGTGCTGGCGGTGATCGCCTGGGGCCGCGCGCGCTGGCCCGGTGCCGCCTTGTGGCTCGGCGGCTTCTCCTTCGGCGGCGCGGTGGCATTCCTCGCCGCCGCCACCGCGCAGCCTGCGCGCCTGGTGCTGGTAGCCCCGGGCGTCACCAAGATCGACGTGACGCACGCGCCGCCCCCCGCGTGTCCCTGGCTCCTCATCCAGGGGGATGCGGACGACGTGGTGCCGGCGGACTTCGTGCTGCACTGGGCGCGCGCCATCGCGCCTGCGCCCGAGACCGCGATCCTGGCCGGCGCGGGGCACTTCTTTCACGGGCGCATCCACGAGCTGCGCGATGCGGTGCTGCAGTTCATGGCGTCCGGCAGCGGCGGCGCCCGGTGACCGCAGGCGGCGCGTCCCGCTAGACTGCGCAAGAGCCCGAAGGAGGATCAGCGCATGACACCAAAGTACGGCGGCGCGGCACTGCTGCTGCTCGCGCTGCTCGCCGGGTGCGAGACGACGCAGCAGGCGGCCACCAGCCCGGACTACCAGAAGACCCGCACGGGCGCCGGCATCGGGGCTGGCGTGGGCGCGGTCGCCGGCCTGCTCATCGGGGGTAACAAGTTCCAGAGCGCACTCATCGGCGCGGCCATCGGCGGTGTCGCCGGGGGCGCCATCGGCAACTACCAGGACAAGCAGGAGGCGCAGCTGCGCTCCAGCATGGCCGGCACGGGCGTGGAGGTGGTGCGCAAGCAGGACAACATCACCCTGGACATGCCCGCCGGCATCACCTTCGCAACCAACAGCTCCGATCTCAACTCGGCCTTCTTTCCCATCCTCGACAAGGTCGCCGTGACCCTGGTGCAGTACGAGCAGACCATGATCGAGGTGACCGGCTACACCGACTCCACCGGCCCCGCCGCCTACAACCAGGCTCTTTCGGAGAAGCGCGCGCAGTCGGTATCGGCGTACCTCGTCAGCCGCGGCGTGCGCGTGCAGCGCCTGATGGTCACCGGCGAGGGCGAGAACCATCCGATCGCCTCCAACGACACCCCGCAGGGGCGTCAGGCGAACCGCCGGGTGGAAGTCACCATCGTGCCGGTCGCCCAGGGGCAGCCCGGCAGCGCCACGGCGCGGCCG
The DNA here is from genome assembly GCA_963806375.1 of uncultured Pseudomonadota bacterium. Lineage (GTDB taxonomy): Bacteria > Pseudomonadota > Gammaproteobacteria > Steroidobacterales > Steroidobacteraceae > 13-2-20CM-66-19. The sequence continues at coordinate 1,055,396 of CAWDXW010000003.1, read as the reverse complement.
CCGGCCGGCTGAAAGCCCGCCGCCCAGGCGGCAGCGGAAAAAACAAAGGCCCGGAAGGAGCGCTCCTTCCGGGCCTTTTTTCACGCGCGCAACGCGCGTTAGACCGGATCTTAAGAGTTAACCATCGCCTTGAGGCTCTTAAGCGGCATGACGCGAACCTTCTTGCTCGCCGGCTTTGCCTTGAACATCATCTTCTCGCCGGTGAAGGGATTGACGCCTTCACGGGCCTTGGTCGCCGGACGCTTCACGACCTTCATCTTCAGCAGCCCGGGCATCGTGAACAGACCGTTAGCGCGCAGGCTCTTCTTGATCACGCCGCCCAGCGAATCGAATACGCTGCCGACCTGCTTGCGGGAGAGCCCCGTGTCTTTAGAGATGTGTGTCAGGACTTCCGACTTGGTCGGTGCGCCACCCTTTTTCGCCATTTTGCGCTACTCCTCGAAAAATTTAGTTTGAAAGACGCGGTTGTCAGCTCACCGCGCAAAGAGAATCGGCGCGGAAAATAGCACATGCGCACACTTTCGCAAGCGCTTTTTTGAATTGGGGTGTTGCGAAAGTGCCGTTTTTTTCAGGGTTTCCGTCGCACGACAGCACATCGGGGGCGCAGACGTGACCGCCGCAAAGCCCGATTCCGCGCGCAGCAATGCTGCGATTCTCGATGCGAAGTCGCCGCTAAGCGTGTGTTTTTCGCGAGAACTACCGCCAGGCCGGCACGCGCGCGGCGGTGCGCAGGCGACTCCGGTGCGCAGCGCGCTGTTCAGTGCAACAGGATGAGAATTGCCTGGATGAGGATCCCGGCCCACAGTGGCGACAAATCGATACCGGCGATCGCCGGCAACAGCCGCCGGATCGGGCGCAGCACCGGCTCGCACAGCGCACTCAGCACCGACTGCAGCGGCGAATAACCGCCGGGGGCGATCAGGCTGAGGAGCGCGTAGAGCACGATCGCGTAGAAATAGGTCCACAGGAGGGTGCGCGCGATTTCCACCAGCACCGCGCGCACCCACATGAGCGGCGTCAGGGCGAGTGCGAGGTCGCTGAAGGAGGCGAGCACCGCGACCTTGAGGGTCGCCACCAGGAGCACCGCCACCACCGAGGCGGTGTCGACCTTGCCCAGCGGCGGCAGCACGCGCCGCAGCGGCATGATCAGCGGGTTGGTCAGGCGCACCACCGCCTGGGCGAGCGGGTTCCTGAAATCCGCCCGGGTCAGCTGCAGCAGCAGCCGCACCATCACGACCAACAGTGCAAGTCCCAGCAGGGTGTCGACGATGTAGATGATCGCGCTCATGGGATGCTCTGCCGCAACGGGCCCTCTAACTGCGGGGGGAGGCGGTGGCGAGCTCGCGCCCGCGCGCGGCTGCGGCCGCCAGCGCCTGGGCGACGAGCTTCTTCAGGCCGCCGCTTTCGAAAACGCGCAGCGCCGCCTCCGTGGTGCCACCGCGCGAGGTGACCTCGGCGCGCAGCCGGGCGAGCTCGGCCCCGTCGGCGTGCGCGAGCAGCCCCGAGCCGTAGAGCGTCACCGCCGCGAGGCGCTGCGCCACGGAGTGCTCGAGGCCGAGCTGCTGGCCGGCCTCCGCCATGAGCTCGGCCAGCAGGAAGAAGTACGCAGGACCGGAGCCGGAGAGCGCGGTGACCACGTCCAGGGTGTCCTCGGTGGCCACCCATACGACCTCGCCCACCGCCCTGAGGACCCCTTCCGCGGTGCTGCGCTGCGCCGCGTTCACTTTCAGCGGGGCATACATGCCGCTGATGCCGGCGCCGAGCAGCGCCGGGCGGTTGGGCATGGCCCGCACCACCGGCACCTCGCTCCCGCACCAGGCCTCGAGGTCCAGGACGCGCGTGCCGGCGAGCACCGAGATGATGAGCGGGCGCGCGGCGGCGAGGGCGGGGGCGAGGGGCCTGAGCACCGCCTGGGCCTCCTGCGGCTTCACCGCGAGCACCACGACCTCGGCACCGGCGAGCGCCGCCTCGTTGTCCGCGCTCGCCGTGACGCCGAGCTCGCGCGCGAGCGCCTCGCGCGCCGCCGCGATACTCTCGCCCACGCTGAGCTGCTCGGCGCGCGTGCCCGAACGCAGCAGGCCCGAGAGGAGGGCGCGGCCGATGTTGCCCGCGCCCAGGACGCATAGTCGTCGTGTCGTCATGTGAGTGGCTATTGTACGGGTCTTGGGCCGAACAACACGGTGCCGAGGCGCACCACCGTGGCGCCCTCGAGGATGGCCGCCTCGAAGTCATCGCTCATGCCCATCGAGAGCGTGTCGAGCGCGACGCCGTGCGCGCTGAGCCCGGCCTGCAGCCGGCGCAGCTCGCCGAACCAGTGGCGCTGGCGCCCGGGATCCTCTTCGTGCGGCGGCAGGCACATGAGGCCGCGCAGCTTGAGCCGCGGCAGGGCGGCGACCGCGCGCGCCAGCGCCGGCAACTGCGCGGGCGCGACGCCGCCCTTGGTCGGCTCGGCGGCGAGGTTCACCTGCAGGCACACGTTCAGGGGCGGCGCATGCACCGGGCGCTGCTCGCTCAGGCGCTCGGCCACGCGCAGGCGGTCGAGCGCGTGCACCCAGGCGAAGCTGGCGGCGATCGGCCGCGTCTTGTTGGCCTGCACGCGGCCGATGAAGTGCCAGGTCAGCGGCCGATCCTGCAGTGCCGCAATTTTCCCGAGGCCTTCATCGAGGTAACTCTCGCCGAAATCGGTCAGCCCCAGATCTGCGGCCGCCGTCACGAGGCTGAGGGGCTGCGCCTTGCTGACGGCCAGGAGTGTGACGGAGTGCGCACTTCGCCCGGCGCGCGCTGCCGCCCGCGCCATGCGATCGCGCACCGCGGCGAGGTGCACCGCCAAATTCTGCGGACCCATTAACATATTGGACGTGTAACCCCTCCGCTATACTGCCGACGCGCTCAAAGACGCAGGCTTGCACGTCGCTATTTCCTGCCTTTTCCGCGCGTCGTTCCAGGGAGCATCAATGGCTGTCGATATCGCGCAACTCCTGGCATTCGCCGTCAAGAACAATGCCTCGGACCTGCATCTGTCCTCCGGCGTGCCGCCGATGATCCGTGTCGACGGCGACATGAAGCGCATCAACATGCCGGCGCTGTCGCACAAAGAAGTGCACTCCATGGTGTACGACATCATGAACGACAAGCAGCGCAAGGCCTACGAGGAGTTCTTCGAAACCGACTTCTCCTTCGAGATCCCCAAGCTGGCGCGCTTTCGCGTCAACGCCTTCAACCAGAACCGCGGCGCGGGCGCGGTGTTCCGCAACATTCCGAGCACCATTCTCTCGCTGGATGACCTCAACTCGCCGAAGATCTTCCGCGACCTGTGCATGCTGCCGCGCGGCCTGGTGCTGGTCACCGGACCCACCGGCTCGGGCAAGTCGACCACGCTGGCGGGCATGGTCAACCACTGCAACGACAACCGCCCCGACCACATCATCACCATCGAGGACCCGATCGAGTTCGTGCACGAGTCCAAGCGCTGCCTCGTGAACCAGCGCGAGGTGCACCGTGACACGCTCGGCTTCTGCGGAGGCGCTGCGCTCGGCGCTGCGCGAAGACCCCGACATCATCCTGGTCGGCGAAATGCGCGACCTGGAAACCATCCGCCTGGCGCTCACCGCCGCCGAGACCGGCCACCTGGTGTTTGGTACGCTGCACACCTCGTCCGCCGCCAAGACCATCGACCGCATCGTCGACGTGTTTCCGGGCGAGGAGAAGGACATGGTGCGCTCGATGCTGTCCGAATCGCTGCGTGCGGTGATCTCGCAGACGCTCATGAAGAAGAACGGCGGCGGCCGTATCGCCGCGCACGAAATCATGATCGGCACCCCGGCGATCCGCAACCTGATCCGCGAGGGCAAGATCGCGCAGATGTACTCCTCGATCCAGACCGGCGGCGCGCAGGGCATGCAGACGCTCGATCAGTGCCTGACCGAGCTGGTCGCCAAGGGCGTGGTCAGCAAGGAAGAGGCGCGCTACAAGGCGCAGAACAAGGACTCAGTCTAAGGTGCACGCCATGGATCGCGATCAAGCCATCAAGCTAATGCAGGACCTGCTGCGGCGGGTCACCGAGAAGAAGGCCTCCGACCTCTTCATCACGGCCGGCTTCCCGCCGGCGATCAAGATCGACGGCGAGATCCGCCCGCAATCCGAGCGCGCGCTCACGGTGGAGCAGTCCGCCACCATGGTGCGCGCCATCATGAACGACCGCCAGACCAAGGAATTCGACGCCACCAAGGAGTGCAACTTCGCGATCGCGCCCGCCGGGCATCGGCCGCTTCCGCGTGAGCGCCTTCGTGCAGCAGGCCGCCGTCGGCTGCGTCATCCGCCTGATCAACGCCAAGATCCCCACCTTCGAGGAGCTCGACCTGCCGCCGGTGCTCAAGGAAGTGGTGCTCTCCAAGCGCGGGCTCGTGATCCTGGTCGGGGGCACCGGCTCGGGCAAGTCGACCTCGCTCGCGGCGATGGTCGGCTACCGCAACGAGAAGACCCGCGGCCACATCGTCACCATCGAGGACCCGGTCGAGTACGTGCACACCCACAAGGGCTGCGTCATCACGCACCGCGAGGTGGGGGTGGACACCGACAGCTGGTCGAATGCGCTGCGCAACACGCTGCGCCAGGCGCCCGACGTGATCCTCATCGGTGAGATCCGCGACCGCGAGACCATGGAATACGGTGTGCAGTTCTCCGAGACCGGCCACCTGGTGCTCGCCACGCTGCACGCCAACAGCTCCAACCAGGCGCTCGACCGCATCATCAACTTCTTCCCCGACGAGCGCCGCGACCAGCTGCTCATGGACCTCTCGCTCAACATCCGCGCGCTCATCTCGCAGCGCCTGATCCCGCGCGAGTCCGGCGCCGGGCGTATCGCCTCGATGGAGATCATGCTCAACTCGCCCCTGATCCAGGACCTGATCTTCAAGGGCAAGGTCGCCGAGATCAAAGAGGTCATGTCGCGCTCCAACCGCCTCGGCATGAAGACCTTCGACCAGTCGGTGTTCGAGCTCTACGAGACCGGCTACATCTCCTACGAGGACGCGCTGCGCAACGCGGACTCGAAGAACGAGCTGCGGCTGCGCATCAAGCTCGAGAGCAAGCGCGAGCAGAAGCACATCGACGACGGTGGTGCCCTCAAGATCGTCGAGGAAGAGCAGGGCCGCAGCCTGTGAAGGCGGCCAAGGAGCAAGTCCCGGTCCCCGAACCGGTCGCGGGCGTATCGACGGGCACGCAGGAGGCCATTGCCGCCGCGGTCACCGGTCGCCACCCGACGCTCAACACCAAGCCGCTGTTCAAGCTGATGGTGGAGAAGAAGGCCTCGGACCTGTTCTTCACCTCCAATGCGCCCATCAAGATCAAGATCGAGGGCCAGATCCTGCCGGTGAACAAGCAGGTGCTGACCCCCGAGACCGTGCGTCAGACCTCCTTCGCCCTGATGTCGCCCGAGCAGCGCGAGCACTTCCAGAAGGAGTGGGAGCTCGATTTCGCCGTCTCCGAGCCCGGGCTCGGGCGCTTCCGCGTCAACGTGTTCATGCAGCGCGGCTACCCCGCCATGGTGATGCGCTACATCACCGCGGACATGCCGCGCCTGGATTCCCTCGGGCTGCCCGCGACGGTGTCGGAGCTGGTGCTGCTCAAGCGCGGCCTGATCCTCATGGTGGGGGCGACCGGCTCGGGCAAGTCGACCACGCTCGCCGCGATGATCAACTTTCGCAACGAGACCTCCTCGGACCACATCGTCACCATCGAGGACCCGATCGAGTTCCTGCACACCAACAAGCGCTCGATCGTCAACCAGCGCGAGGTGGGCCTGGACACCAAGAGCTACGCGCGCGCGCTGCGCGGCGTGGTGCGCGCCGCCCCCGACGTGATCCTCATCGGCGAGATCCGTGACAAGGACGGCATGGATGCGGCCATCCACCTGGCCGGTACCGGCCACCTGGTGCTCGCCACCATGCACGCCAACAACTGCGCCGAGTCGCTCGATCGCATCATCAACATGTTCCCGCGCGAGCAGCACGCGCAGATCTTCCTCGACCTGTCGCAGTACCTGCGCGCCATCATGGCGCAGCGCCTCATCATGGGTAAGGACACCCGGCGCATCGCGGCCATGGAGGTCATGCTCAACACCCCGCACATCGGCACCCTCATCAAGAAGGGCGACGTGGTGTCGATCAAGGAGGCGATCAACCTGAGCGGCGAGAAGGGCATCCAGAGCTTCGATGCCGCGCTGCACGAGCTCTACAAGCAGGGCCGCATCGGCCTCGAGGAGGCGCTGCTGAACGCCGACTCGCGCGCCAACCTCGAGGCGAAGATCAACTTCGGCTAGCGCGGATGCGCACGACCCCAGGGCGCGCGCGCCGCCGGCAGGCGCACTGAGGATTGTCCGGCGCTGGCGGGTTCGGGAGCTGCGCCGCGAACAGCGGTCGTCCGTGCAGCACGAATTGCCGGGCCGGCCGCGCAGCGGTGACGCCGGCCCTCAGTCCCAGAAGACGCTGTTGGCATCAAACACCGGCCCATCCACGCACACGCGCTTCATCGCCGGCCCCTGCGGCGTGCGCACCTCGACCGTGCAGCCGGCGCAGCCGCCGACCGCGCAGGCCATGAACTCCTCCAGCGACACCTGGCAGGGGAGCTTGAAGCGCCGCGCAAGTTCTGCACTGGCCCGCAGCATCGGGGTCGGGCCGCAGGAGAAGATCTCCACCTGCGCCAGCTGCGCCTCGCTGAGCGAGGCGAGCCACTCGGCGGCGAGCTCGGTGACGAAGCCGGGAAAGCATCCCGGGAACTCGGCGCGGCTCGCCAGGCGACTCGGCACGCCCCACTCCTCGAGCAGCGGCATGCAGGCGATGCTGCCGGCGGGCATGCCGCTGATGAGCGTCGCCGACGGGCGCGCGCGAAACGGAAACGGCACCTCCGAGCCCATGAGCACCAGCGGCCGGAAGTGCGCATCGCCCTTGAGACGCTCGGCGAGGAACACCAGCGGCGGGATTCCCACGCCGCCGCCCAGGAGCAGCGTGCGCGGGCGCTCGCGGTGGGCGACGAAGGGCTGACCGATGGGCCCCAGCACGCTCACCGTGTCGCCGGCCTTCTTGGCCCCGAGCGCGTGCAGGCCCGCGCCCACGACCTTGTAGAGGATCTCGATCCAGCCGGCCTTCGGGTGCGCGCGCATGATCGACAGCGGGCGGCGCATCGGGATGGTGGCATCGCAGGTGAGGTGCGCGAAGGTACCGGGCGCGGCGTGTGCAGCACACCTGGGGGCCTGCAGGCGGATGACGAACTGCTCGGCGTCGTACGCGAGCTGCGAGAGCACCGGCGCCTGCTCGAGGAAGATCGTGCCGCGGTGTGCCTGGCTCATGGGGAACCGCGCGTGGTGAGCACCTCGGCGAGCACCGCCATGCGCACCGCGACGCCGTTGCGCACCTGGTCGCGGATCACCGACTGCGGCCCGTCGGCCACCTCGGAGGCGATCTCGACGCCGCGGTTCATCGGCTGCGGGTGCATCACGATCGCATCCGCACGCGCCAGCCGCAGGCGCTCCGGGGTGAGCCCCCAGGCGCTGAAATACGCCTCGCCCGCGGGCAGGTCCGCCCGTCCCATGCGCTCCTTCTGGATGCGCAGCATCATGATGACGTCGCAGCCGGCGAGCCCCGCCGCGAGGTCGCCGTGGCGCGTCGCGCCGGCGAACTCGTCTGGCTCCGGCAGGAGCGCCGCCGGCGCCACGATCCGCAGGTCCGACACCCCGAGCGTGCGCAGCACGTGCCAGGCCGAGCGCGCGACGCGCGAGTGGCGGATGTCGCCGACGATCGCCACCGCGAGTCCCGCGAAGCGCTGCTTGCTCTGGTAGATGGTCAGCGCGTCCAGCAGGCCCTGCGTCGGGTGCGCGACGTGCGCCTCGCCCGCGGACAGCACGCTCACGTGCGGGGCGACGTGCGCGGCCACGAGTCCCGGCACGCCCACTTGCGCATCGCGGATCACGAAGGCATCCACGTGCAGCGACTCGAGCGTGGCGACGGTGTCGAGCATGCTCTCGCCCTTGACGCGCGAGGACAGCTCCACCTCCAGGTTCACCACCTGCGCCCCCAGGCGCTTGGCGGCGAGCTCGAAGCTCACGCGCGTGCGCGTCGAGGGCTCAGTGAAGAGGTTGGCGACGGTACTGCCGCCGAGCAGCTGGCTCATGGCCGGACGCGCGCCCAGCGGGCGCACGAACGCCTGCGCGCGCTCGAGCAGCCGCTCGATGAGCGCCCGGGGGAGCCCTTCGAGCGTGAGCAGGTGGCGCAGCGTGCCATCCGGGCGCAATTGCGGCGTGCCGGGGGTGTGGTTAGGGGGGCCTTGTGTCACCGGCTGACTTCTCCCTCGCCTTGAAACCAGCGCCCGAGGATCACCGCGGCGGCGGCGCTGTCGATGTCCGCGCGCGCGATGCGCCGGCGGCGCGCCCCGCTCGCCCGCCGGGCCGTGAGCGCCGCGGTCGCCTCGAGCGAGGAGAAGCGCTCATCCACCAGGTGCACGGGAAGTGCGAAGCGGCGTTCGAGCTCGTGGGCGAAGGCGCGTGCCCTGGCACTGAGCGCGCCGTCCGTCCCGTCGGCATTATACGGGGCGCCCACCACCAGCCGGCGCGGGGCAAGCGCGCGCACCTCGCGGGTGATGGCCTGCCAGTCCGGGCCCTGCGCGCCACTGATGGCCGCGGGCCTCGGTGCGGCCGAGCGCGTCAGCGAGTCGCCCGCGGCGATGCCAATGCGCTTGAGACCAAAGTCGAAGGCGAGGACGGTTTCAGGTGCGGTCATGCCCCGCAGCGCGCGCGCTTATGCATGGCCGGCTTCGGGACTCAGGCGATCCACGTCGATACCGAGCAGCCGCCACGCGCCCGCCCAGCGCTGCTCGTACGGCAGCTCGAACACCAGGCGCGGGTCCACCGGCACGGAGGCCCAGGCGTTGTCCTTCATCTCGCGCTCGAGCTGCCCGGACTCCCAGCCGGCGTAGCCCAGGGCGATGAAGGCATCCGAGGGCCCCTCGCCGCGCGCCATCGCCGCGAGCACGTCGCGCGAGGTGGTCACCTGGATGTCCTCGGAGACCTTGTGCGTGTGGTCCCACTGCCCGCCCGGGCGGTGCAGCACGAAGCCGCGGTCGGTGTGCACCGGTCCGCCGCGCAGCACCGGCTGCTCGCCGATGCGCTCGCTCGAGGGCTCGAGCTTCATCTGCGAGAGCACGTCGGAGAGCTTCATCGGCAGGGGCTTGTTGAGCACGATGCCCAGCGCGCCCTTGTCGGTGTGCTCGCAGATGAGGGCCACGGTCTGGGCAAAGTTCGGGTCCGCGAGCTGGGGCATCGCGATCAGCAGGTGGTTGGTGAGGCCGCCCGTCGGACCCTCGGCGAAGGGCGGGGCGCCAGAAGCTTCCGGCGCGGAGGCTTCCGCGGGGGGGCCAGCGCTGTGCTTGCCGCTCATGCCCACAGTATGGGCATCGACCGCGGCACTCTCAAGGAACCGATACGGTGCCGCTGCCGGCGTGGGCGCCGGAGAACTGCCACTCGTAGGCAAAGCGCAACACCCGGTACTGCTTGGCCAGCTGCGGCGGGAAGGGATCGAAGGGACTGGCGAGCTTGAGGATCTCCAGGGCCGCCTGGTCGAGCTCGGCGTTGCCGCTGGAGCGCCGGATCAGCACCCGATCGAGCTTGCCATCGGCGCCGATGCCGACCTCCACCACCGGGGCGGCGGCGGCGCCCGCCACCTTGGCGACGGTCGGGTAGTTGAGCGTGCCGATGCGCTCGACCTTGCGCCGCCAGGCGTCGAGGTAGGGCGCGAGCGTTGCCGCACGCGTATCGGGGGTCACCCACAGCTCGTCGCGCTTCGGCCCGCGCAGCTGCGCCGGACCGTCCTCATCGGGACCGGGCTCGGCGGTCTGGGGCTGGTCAAGGAGGAGCGGCTTGTCGCGGGTGGAGCCCTCGCCCCCCTCCTCGGTGAGGTAGCGGATGCTGGTGCTCCAGCCGATCGTGCTCAGCACCCGCTCATCCTCGGTGCTGCCGGCGCGCTCGCCCTCGTCCCTGAGCGAGTTGCCGTCGGCGGTGCCGGCGTGCCGCAGACTCGGAAGCGAGGCCGCACGATTGCGCGGCGCGACGGACTTGCGGGTGTTGCCCGAGCCCACCTGGGTGCGCTGCGCCAGGTAGGTCGCGCCCGGGTTCTTGTCGGCCTCGGGCAGCTCGTCGGAGACCAGCAGCACCTCGAGCCCGGGTGCGCTCGCCTTGTCGCTGGCGGCGGCGTTGAAGGTGAGGCCGACGATGATGAGGCCGTGCAGGAGACCGGCGAGGAACACCATGGTCAGCAGCCGGTCCCACACCGGCGCCACACCCTCTCGCAGCATCAGCGCCCGACGCGCCATGGATTTTCCCCCGGCTCCTGTCAGCGCGCGGCGAGCCGCCGCTCGAGCGCCTGGATGAACAGCTCCCCGATGCGGATCGGGAACTGCTTCTCGAGTTCACGGATGCCCGTGGGACTCGTGACGTTGATCTCGGTGACGAAGCCGCCGATGACGTCGAGGCCGACGAACAGCATGCCGCGCGCGGCGAGCGCCGGCCCGATCTGCCCGGCCAGCCAGCGGTCGCGCTCGTTCAGCGGCCGCCCGACGCCCCTGGCGCCGGCGGCCAGGTTGCCGCGATGGTCCTGCGCGGACGGGATGCGGGCGAGGGCGTAGGGCACCGGCTCCCCGTCGATCAGCAGCACGCGTGCATCCCCGGTGAGGGCGATCTCGGGCAGGTAGCGCTGCGCGATGGCAAAGCCGCGCCCGTAGTCGGTGAGCATCTCGAACACGACGTTGGCGTTGTGATCGCCCTGCTCGAGCACGAAGATCGAGCGGCCGCCCATGCCGTGCAGGGGCTTGACCACGATCTTGCCGTGCTCGCGCAGGAAGGCGCCCATGTCGGCCATGTCGCGCGTGATCAGGGTCGGGGCGCAGCACTGCGGGAACCAGGCCGTGTACACCTTCTCGTTCATGTCCCGCAGGCCCTGCGGACGGTTCACCACCAGCACGCCCGCTTCCTCGGCGCGCTCGAGGATGTAGGTGCTGTAGATGTACTCGGTGTCGAACGGCGGGTCCTTGCGCATCAGCAGGCCGTCGAGCACCGACAGGGCCTCCGTGCGCGGCTCGCCGAGCGTGAACCAGCCCTTCGGGTCGGCGGCCACCGTCAGGGCACGCATCCGCCCGTAGGCCACCCCGTCGCGCAGCGACAGGTCGCACTGCTCGAGGTAGGCGAGCGCGAAGCCGCGCGCCTGTGCGGCCAGGAGCATCGCCAGGGTGCTGTCCTTGGCGTAGTGGATGGCGCTGATCGGGTCCATCACCACGCCGAGTCGCTTGCCGGTCGTCATCGGGTCCTTCCCAGGGGGCGAACTGCAGGCCCAGTGCCGATTATGGCGAGTGCGCCGCGAATATGTCTGCCCCGGGCTCGCCGCAGCACGAAAGCGGCCTGCGACCTTCGAAAAACGTGACGTGCATGGCATAGCCGGGGGTATACCGATATGTTAAAACCGCGCTGCGCTTGCCCCTGGTTTTTTTCGGGCTGGGCGCGGGCATGACCTCGGGTGGGAGATGCGGCCCGTACGGGCCCGGCAGGGAAGTCGCCCGTCAGCCCCCGCAACGGGTCTTTTTTGGTCGCTCGGCCTAAATGAGGAAGGAGTCACTCGACCGTGACCGGCAGCAACACCAAGCTCCAGGGTCTCAAGGTGCTCGTCATCGATGACAGCAAGACCATCCGCCGTACGGCCGAGACGCTGCTCGCCAAAGAGGGCTGCGAGGTGTTCACGGCGATCGACGGCTTCGATGCGCTCGCCAAGATCGCCGACCACCAGCCCGACATCGTCTTCGTCGACATCATGATGCCGCGCCTGGACGGCTACCAGACCTGCTCGCTCATCAAGCACAACAAGGTGTTCCGCTCGATCCCCGTCATCATGCTGTCCTCCAAGGACGGCCTGTTCGACCGTGCGCGCGGACGCATCGTGGGCTCGGAGCACTACCTGACGAAGCCGTTCACCAAGGATGAGCTGCTGTCGGCGATCGAGACGCATATCGGGAGATGACGGCCATGGCGCTGATCCTGATCGTAGATGACTCACCCACCGAGCTACACGTCATGCAGAAGGCGCTCGAGAAGCACGGCTACCAGACCGCCGCGGCGGTCGATGGCGCCGAAGGGGTGCGCCTGGCGCGCGAGATCAACCCCGACCTCATCTTCATGGACATCGTCATGCCGGGCATGAACGGCTACCAGGCGACGCGCGCAGCTCGCGAACGACCCGCGCACCAGTTCCATCCCGATCATCATGGTCACTTCCAAGGGCCAGGAGACCGACCGCATCTGGGGGCTGCGCCAGGGGGCGATCGACTACATGGTGAAGCCGGTATCCCCGGACCAGCTGGTCGCCAAGGCACAGGCGACCCTGTCCTCGTGAGTGCACTGCACTGGCGTGCGCCGCGCTGAAAACACCGTCCCGACATGAGTGAACCCACTACCGCCGCTGAAGTTGAGCTGAAGTCCCTGCGGGACCGGCCCTTCGAGCTGCTCGCCGAGCTCGAGCGGCGCGGGCGGGCGGTGTCCGCGCAGCTGAACCAGGAGGCGAGCGCCGGCCACGAGTGGGTCGGGGTCGCGCTGCGCATGGCCGGGGACCTGTACCTGGTGGCGCGCGAGGAGACCCGCGAGGTGCTCGGCGTGCCCGCGAGCACCACCCGCGTGCCCGGCGCCAAGCCCTGGATCAAGGGCCTCGCCAACGTGCGCGGGCAGCTGCTGCCGATCATCGATCTGCGCCAGTTCCTCGGCAGCGGCGTCACCCCGGTGACCCGCAACACCCGCATCGTGGTGGTGAACCACCGCGAGATCCCCGCCGGCCTCATCGTCGATGAGGTGCTCGGCTTCCGGCGCTTCGCCGAGAACGAATTCTCCGCGGACGCACCGCCCACGGTGGCGCGCTGCGAGCGCTACCTCGCCGGCGCCTTTCGCCGCGCGCAGGAGCAGTGGCCGGTGCTGAGCCTGCGCCAGGTGCTCGAGAGCCCCGCGTTCGCGGAGGCCGCGGCGTGAGCCGCGCCGGTGTACAGCCGCCGAGCGGGCTGGCGCTGCTGCTGGGCGCCTCAGCCGCTGCTGCTGCTGGGCAGCGGGGTCGCCTACTGGCTCGCGCTCAGCCGCCCGGCCCCGCAGAGGGTCCACAGCGTGCCGGTCGAGGCGCTGTACGCGCTCGCCCTCGATGCGGACGGGGCGGTGGCGGGGGATGCGGGCGCGCTCGCGCGCTTCCAGGAGCGCCAGAAGCAGCTCGAGGACGCGGCCGCCCACGACTCGGACGCGCCGTTTGCGAGCGATGCACGCTTCACGCGCCTGATGAACAACGCCGCCGCGGTGCTGCGGGCCCGCAGCGCACTCGCCGATGCGGGCGCCGCCGCGCACGACACCGCGACCCTCGTGCCGCGCCTGATCGGCGAGGCGCAGGCCCTGGCCCAGACGCTGCCGCCGGTGAACGGCGCGCCCGCGGGCGGGACGCTCGAGCGCTTCGAGGCGCGTGCGCAGCGCCTGCAGCTGGACGTCACCGCGCTCACGCAGGGGGCTGCGGACCCGGGCCAGGCCGCCCAGCACATGGCCGAGAGCAGCGACTACCTCGGGCAGGTGATCGCGGCGCTCGCCGGCGGCACTTCCGCGCTGGCGCTGCCGAAGGTGACCACACCCGAGGGCCTCAAGCACCTGAAGAACCTCGACTCGAGCTACCAGGAGCTCGCCGCCGCCGTGAAACGCGCGGTCGCCGCGGCGCCCGCGCTGCCGGCGGCGCAGAGCGCCGCGCGCGCCATCGCCGCCGATGCGCGCGATCTGGCCGCGACGCAGCCGCCGCCGGCTGCCGCGCCGCCGGCCGCGGGCCTGCTGGCGCCTACCTGCCGCTCGCTGCTGCTCGCCGGCGGGGCTGGCGTTCCTCACCGCCGCGCTGGTCTCGGCGCTGCGCATGCACCGCACGGTCGAGCGGCAGCGCCTCACGCGCGGACGCGCAGCGCAAGGAGAGCGACCGCAACCAGCAGGCGATCCTGCGCCTGCTCGATGAGCTCTCCAGCCTCGCCGACGGCGATCTCACCGTGCAGGCGACCGTCACCGAGGACATCACCGGCGCGATCGCCGACTCGATCAACTACGCGGTCGATGCGCTGCGCGGCCTCGTCACCACCATCAACGGCTCGGCGATCCAGCTCGACTCGGCCACCCGCCAGACCCAGGCGCTCTCGCAGCACCTCGCCAAGGCCAGCGGCGCGCAGTCCAAGCAGATCGCCTCGGCCACCGAGTCCGCCGCCAGCATGGCCGCCTCCGTCGAGGAGGTCTCCGGCAACGCCGAGCGCGCCTCCGACGTCGCGCGCCACTCGGTGGAGGTCGCGCACAAGGGCGGCGATGCGGTGCGCCGCACGATCGACGGCATGAACACCATCCGCGAGACCATCCAGGAGACCTCCAAGCGCATCAAGCGCCTCGGCGAGAGCTCCCAGGAGATCGGCAACATCGTCGAGCTCATCAACGACATCGCCGAGCAGACCAACATCCTCGCCCTCAACGCCTCCATCCAGTCCTCGATGGCCGGCGAGGCCGGCCGCGGCTTCGCGGTGGTCGCGGACGAGGTGCAGCGCCTGGCCGAGCGCGCCGCCAACGCCACCAAGCAGATCGAGGTGCTGGTGCGCACCATCCAGACCGACACCAACGAGGCGGTCGTGTCGATGGAGCGCAGCACCACCGACGTGGTCGGCGGGGCGCTGCTCGCCGAGAACGCCGGCGCTGCGCTCGAGGAGATCGAGCAGGTCTCCAACCAGATCGCGAGCCTGGTGCAGAACATCTCCGGCAGCGCCCGCCAGCAGACCGGCGCGGCCCAGAACATCGCCCGCAACATGCAGATCCTCAAGGAGATCAGCGCCCAGACGGCCGAATCGACCACCGCACACCTCCGCGGCCATCGCCAAGCTCGCCGAGCTGTCGGCGGGGCTGCGCAAGTCCGCCGCCGGCTTCCGCCTGCCCGGCAGCAGCGGCGAGCGCGCCGCGCCGGCACCGGCAACGTGAAGCGCATCGAGGAGGCACCGCTCAGCACCGCCAAGGTGCGGCAGATCTCCGCCCTGGGCGGCTCGTGATTTCGGTGCCGGGAAAGCCACTGCATGCCTGAAGTCGTATCGCAGACCTTCGATCTCGTCGGACGGGAGGTCAACACCACGCTCGGCGAGGCGCGCGCGCGCGCTCGAGACCTACGTCGAGCAGCCCGACAACGTGCAGCTCTTGGACAAGTGCGCGCAGGACCTGCACCAGGTGCAGGGCGTGCTGCGCCTGCTCGAGATCTACGGCGCGGCGCTGCTCGCCGAGGAGATGGAGCACGTCACCCAGTACCTGATCGCACCCACAGCGAGCGCAAGAGCCAGGCGGAGAGCCTCGACGCGCTGATGCGCGCGATGGTGCAGCTGCCCGGCTACCTCGAGCGCGTGCTCGCCGGCGGGCGCGACCTGGCGCTGGTGCTGCTGCCGCTGCTGAACGACCTGCGCGCGGTGCGCGGCAGCTCGCTGCTGTCCGAAGGCACGCTGCTGGTGCTGAACCTGAAGTCCGACCAGCAGCCGCAACCGGCCGCCGCCGGCGGCGCGGCGGGCGAGCCGCCGATGACGGTGGAGCAGTGGGCGCGGCGCCTGCGCGCGCGCTACCAGGTCGGGCTGATCGGCTGGATCCGCGGCGAGCGCGTCGAGCAGAACCTCGAGACCCTCGCCAACGTCGCCAAGAAGCTCGAGCAGATCGCCACGCGCCAGCCGGTGTTCCAGCTGTGGTGGGTGATCGGTGCGGTGATCGAGGCGCTGCAGCAGCACGGGCTCGAGGGCGGGCAGTCGGTCAAGCGCCTGCTCGGACTCGGCGATCGCGAGATCCGCCGCCTCTACGAGCAGGGCGAGGCGCGCTACGCGCAGTCCCCGGCGGTGGAGCTGCTGAACAACCTCCTCTACTACGTCGGCCGCGCCGAGTCCGCAGGGGCCGCGGGTGCAGTGCGGTGCGCGCCTCGTTCCGCCTGGCCGAGCTCCTGCCGGTCGACGAGAGCATCGAGCAGGAGCGCGAGAACCTCTCCGCCCCGAGCATCAAGCTCATGCAGACCGTGGCCGCGGCCATCCGCGAGGATCTCGCCAAGGTCAAGGACGTGCTGGACATCTTCGTGCGCCGCGGCGCCGGGCAGCCCCAGGAGCTGCACTCGCAGGTGGAGCTGCTGCGCAAGATCGGCGACACGCTCGGCGTGCTCGGCCTGGGCGAGCTGCGCGCGCAGCGTGCAGTTCGAGACCGAACGCCTCGGGAAGATCGTCGAGGGCTCGCTCAAGGCCGACGAGGCGACGCTGGTGGAGATCGCCGCGACCCTGATCGGGGTCGAGGACCGGCTCGATGACAGCCTGGTCGGCATGATCCTGCCGAAGGACGCCGCGGCGCCGGCGCTGCGCCGAGGACTCCGAGTTCCAGCAGGTGCAGTCGGCGGTGCTGCGCGAGTGCATCGTGAACCTGGCGCGCATCAAGGAGGCCGTCACGCAGAGCGTCGGCGGCACGCTCGATGCGGCGGGGCTCGACAGCTGGCAGGACCTGATGCGCGGCATGAAGGCGGGGCTGCTGCTGCTCGGCAAGGCGCGCGCCGTGGAGGTGATCGAGGGCATCACCACGCAGCTGAAGCGCGTCATGCAGCCGGGCGTGCACGTGCTGCCGCCGGGCTTCATCGACCGCCTCGCCGATGCCATCGTCAGCCTCGAGTACTACATGGAGACGCTGCAGGCCGGGCGCTCCGATCCCTGGTACATGCTCGACAACGCCCAGGCCTGCGTGCAGGCGCTCGAGGCAGCAGCCGACAGCCCGCGCGTGCCGACGGTGCCGCCGCTCGAGCCAGGCTCGTACGCCAAGCACCGTGCAGATCACCGAGCGTCGCCGACGGCCGGCCGCAGCGCGCGGACCTGGCCGGCCTCGATGCCGCGGCGCCGACGCTGGCGGCATCACCCGCCCCGCAGTCGCCGGCGCTCGCCGAGCACGCGGACCCCGAGCTGGTGAAGCTGTTCATCGAGGAGGCGACACGAGGAGCTCGCCAAGATCCAGCGCGGCTTCCCGGTGTGGGACCAGAACCCGCTCGAGCGCGACGCGCTCATCACCGTGCGCCGCTCGTTCCACACCCTCAAGGGCAGCGGCCGCATGGTCGGCGCGCGCGAGCTGGGCGAGTTCGCCTGGTCGATCGAGAACCTGCTGAACCGCGTGCTCGACAACACGCTCACCCGCTCGCCGGCGATCCTCGAGACGCTGCGCGCCGCGGTCGCCGCGCTTCCCGAGCTGATCGAGCAGCTCGACACGGCAGCCGCGGTGCAGGCCGAGTGCGTCGGCATCGCCGCGCGCGCCCATGCGCTGGCGGCCGGCCAGCCGAGCGCGCGCGCGCGCGCGCCGGAGTGATGAGGACACCGCCGAGACGTCCCGTCGCGCCTCGCCGCCACCGGCACGCGCCGCGCGCCGGCTGCCAGCGCCCGCCGCGCGCCGGCGCGTACCCTCGCGCCGGCCGCCCGGCGCAGCCGCGCGAAGCGCGCCGCCACGCCCAGGCCCGGATGACACGCTGCGCGACATCTACGCGCGCGAGACCGCCACCCACGTCGCCACCGTGCGCGCCTACCTGGCGCGCGAGGCGAAGCTGCCCGAGCCGCACGCGCTGCCGAGGAGGTCTACCGCGCCTGCCACACGCTCTCGGGCAGCTCGAAGATGGCGCAGGCGCGCCACGGCATCCGCCTCGCCGAGCCGCTCGATCACTGGCTGCGCCGCGCCTTCGGCAGCGGACTCGGGCTGACGGAGCGAGGACCTGGCGCTGCTCGGGCGACTGCATGTCGGCGATGGAGTCGGTCGCGACGCCACCTCGATGAGTCGACCGGCTACTTCGTCAACCACTGGCAGCTGCTCGAGCGCATCGAGAAGCGCGACCGCGAGCCTCGAGCAGCGCATCGCCGCCGCCGCGGCCGCCGCGAAGGCCGCCAGCGCGCCGCCCGCCGCGGCCACCGCCGCGCGCAGACGGGAAGCCCCCGAGGAATCGGTCGACTTCGACCCGGAGGTTGCCGCGATCTTCACCGACGAGGCGACCGAGCTCATCGAGGCCTCCGAGCACGCGCTGCGCCGACTGGCGCGCGCAGCCGAACAGCCCCGACCTGCGCCTGGGACTCAAGCGCCCGCTGCACACCCTCAAGGGCGGCGCGCGCATGGCCGGCATCATGCCCATGGGCGACCTGAGCCACGAGCTCGAGACGCTCGTGATGCTGGTCGACAACGGCACGCGTCACCGCGGACGCGGCCGCTGTTCGATGCCATCCAGGCGAGCCTCGATGAGCTCGCGCGCATGCGCGAGCAGGTCGTGAACGGCCGCCGCGTGGCCCGGCGCGCGCGGTCATCGCGCGCCTGCAGAGCTTTCTCGCGTCCGGCGGCAGCGGCCCGCGCGCCGGTGCCAGCGGCCGCGCCGCCACCGCGCCATCGGCGCCGGCCGCCGCGGCGCCGCGCCGGCCGCCGCCCCCGGGTGCCGCGCGACGCTCGCGCTGACCGCGAGCCGAGCCAGCGCGGCCGCCGAGACGCGCACTCGCGCGAAGCTCAGCGCCGAGCAGCTGCCTGCGCGGGTGACGCCGCCGCCGCGCCGCGCGCTGCGCCGGCGCGCCGCCAGCCCCGGCGCCGCGTCGCGAGCGCGGCTGCCCGGCGCCGCCCGCCGATGCGGCCGCACCGCGGCGCCGCGCCGGCCGCGACCGAGCGGGGCCTGGCTCGGCGCTCGAGCGCTGCTGCGCGGCGCGCCGTCCCCGTTCGCATCGACTGCGCGCGGAGACCGAGGAAGGCCTCGCCGCGCCGCGCCCGTGCCGCCGGGACGCGAGCCGGTCAGCGGCGGCGAGCGCCAGGAGATGGCGCGCGTCGACGCCGACCTGCTCGATCAGCTGCTCAACATCTCCGGCGAAGCGAGCATCGCGCGCGCGCGCCTCGAGCAGCAGCTCGGCTCGCTTCGATTTCAACCTCGGCGAGCTGTCGCGCACGGTGACGCGCCTGAAGGAGCAGCTGCGCAGCCTCGAGATCGAGACCGAGGCGCAGATCCTGCACAAGCACGAGGACGAGGGCGGCTCGCACCGCAGCGAGTTCGACCCGCTCGAGCTCGACCGCTATTCCTCCATCCAGCAGTACTCGCGCGCGCTCGCCGAGACCGCCAACGACGTGGCGAGCATCCAGCAGCTGCTCGAGAACCTCGCCAAGGACACGCAGAACCTGCTGCAGCAGCAGGCGCGCACCATCACCGAGCTGCAGAACGGCCTGATGCGCACGCGCATGGTGCCCTTCCAGCGCCACGTGCAGCGCCTCGCGCGCATCGTGCGCCAGGCCGCCGCCGACACCGGCAAGCGCGCCGAGCTCACCGTCGAGGGCGCCTCCGGGCGAGCTCGACCGCCAGGTGCTCGAGCGCATGCTGCCGCCGTTCGAGCACATGCTGCGCAACGCGGTCGTGCACGGCATCGAGAAGCCCGAGGAGCGCGTGAAGCGCGGCAAGCCCGATACCGGGCACATCCTGCTCGAGCTGCACCGCGAGGGCGCCGAGGTCATGGTGCGCCTCACCGACGACGGCGGCGGCATGAACCTCAAGGCCATCCGCGACAAGGCGCTCGCGCTCGGCCTCATCGCCGCCGGGCAGACACGCTGAGCGACGAGGACGCGATGCAGCTGATCCTCGAGCCGGGCTTCTCCACCGCCGGCGCCATCACCCAGCAGGCCGGCCGCGGCGTCGGCATGGACGTGGTGGCGACCGAGATCAAGCGCCTCGGCGGCGCGCTGCACATGGAGACCAAGCCGGGCGCGGGCACGGTGTTCACCATCCGCCTGCCGCTCACGCTCGCCATCAGCCACGCGCTGGTGGTGCGCACCGACGAGGAGTACTACGCGCTGCCGCTGCCGACGGTCGAGGGCGTGCTGCGCCTGTCCAAGGCGGAGGTCACCGCGCACCTCGGGCGCGATGCGGCCGCCGTTCGACTACGGCGGCCAGAAGTACCGCTTCCAGCACCTGGCGACCTTCGTCGGCCTGCCGCCCTCGGAGCTGCCGCGGCCAGGACGTCACCATCCCGGTGGTGCTGGTGCGCGCCGGCGAGCACTCGACCGGGCTCGTGGCCGATGAGCTGGTCGGCAGCCGCGAGATCGTGGTGAAGTCGGTCGGCCCGCAGATCTCGAGCATCCGCGGCATCTCCGGCGCCACGATCCTCGGCGACGGCCGCATCGTCATCATTCTCGACATCGGCGCGCTGGTGCGCGCCGAGTGGCGCACGCGCGCCGCAGGCCCCCGCGCCGCCGCAGCGAGCGCGGCGACCGGCGCACCTTCGCGCATGGTGGTGGACGACTCGATCACCGTGCGCCGCGTGACGCAGCGCCTGCTCGAGCGCAACGGCATGCGCGTGCTCACCGCGCGCGACGGCATGGACGCGGTGGCGCTGCTGCAGGACAACGTCCCGGACGTGATCCTGCTCGACATCGAGATGCCGCGCATGGACGGCTACGAGGTCGCCGCGCACGTGCGCAACGACCCGCGCCTGAAGGACGTGCCGATCATCATGGTCACCTCGCGCGTCGGCGAGAAGCACCGCGCGCGCGCCATCGAGCTCGGCGTCGATGACTATCTCGGCAAGCCCTACCAGGAGGCGCAGCTGCTCGATGCGATCGCGCCGCTGGTGGAGCGGCGCCGCGCGCGCCACGCGCTACGCCTCCGGGGGCGCGCTAGCCATGGCCGAGCGCGTCGCCGAGATCTACAGCCTGCTGGTGCCGCTGGTCGACGGGCGGCTCATCATCCCGCGCGCCTGCGTCGCCGAGGTGATCGGCTTTCAGACGCCCTCGGAGATGACCGGTGCGCCGCCCTGGTACATCGGCACCGTGCCCTGGAACGGCAAGGCGGTGCCGCTGGTGTCCTTCGAGGGCGCCTGCGGGCAGATGATCCCGCCGGCGAGCGGCCGCACGCGCATCGTGATCCTGCACGCGCTCGGCACGCAGGTCGAGGGCGGCAACTTCGCGCTCGTCTGCGCAGGGCTTCCCGCAGCTGGTGCGCGTCAGCTCCGACGTCGTGCGCCCCGACAACTCGCGGGTTTCCCCGAGCGCGCGCCGGTCATCTGCCAGATCCGCATGGTGAACGAGACGCCGCTGGTGCCCGACCTGAGCGCCTCGAGGAGATGATCGCCGAAGAGACGAGCATCGGGGCGACCTGAGGAGTCGCCGCAACAGGGGCTTCTTCGCACACTTCGACACTTGCCGAGAGCTTACTGGCCCAGCTGCACCGGCACCGCGAGTGTGTGCTGCAGCTGCGCGCCGCCCTGTGTGGCCATAGCGCTGACGCTGACACTGTAGCTTCCCGGCGGGGTGGCGCCGAAGGACGAGTGATCCGCGCTGCTGCAGCCCAGCGCGAGCAGGGTCGCCAGGCACCACAGGAGCCACGCGCCCGGCCCGCGTCGCGTGTGCGGCCCGGCGCGCGCGGCCCGGCGTGCCGACCGGCGGCCGCTGACCAGCAGGAGCCCCAGGCTCGCGAGTGCGGCGAGCCCGGCGCCGCGTCCCGCAGCTGAGGCGGCATGGGCGGCATAGGCGCCGCGGGTGGTCACGGTGAGTTCGGTCCTGCCGGTGCCGGTGAGCGTGGCCGGGTTTACCGCGCACGTCGCGCCACTGAAGGCCGCCGGCAGCGTGCAGGAGAATCGGATGGGCGAGCTGAAGCCGTCGGTGGCGCTGACCGTCAGGGCGGTGTTGCCCGACTCGCCCGGGGCGGCAATGCTGATACCCGGCGCACTCAGGCTGAAATCCTCGACCGACACCGCCGCGGCCTCCGAGAGCGACTCGTTGCAGTCCGAGTCCCCGGAATAAGCCGCCGTGAGGGCGTGCTTGCCGCTCGCAGGAAAGCTCGTCGTGTAGGTGGCCTGCCCGTTGCTGACCGGGATCGGCGCCCCCAGGGGCACGCCGTCGAGCGCGAACTGCACGGTGCCGTTCACCGGCTGGGCGTCCACCGCGGGAACCACCTGCGCGGTGAGGACGAGCGGCGCGTTGACGTTCACGCTCGCCGCCGACGCGGTGAGCCGGGTCGCGGTCGCGACGCCCGCGGGCAGCAGCTGCAGCGCCGCCATCATGCCGTTGTCCTCGTGTCCGAGGATGTGGCAGTGGTAGACGAAGGTGCCGACGATCCCCGGGTCGCGGAAGTCCAGGCGCAGCGTCACGCTGGGGTAGGCGCCGGAACCGCTCCAGTGCGGCACGCTGATGGTATCGCGCAGCGCCGGGTCACTCACCGGCGCACCGTTCAGCGCGAGCACCTGGAAGTGCAGCTGATGGATGTGAAAGATGTGATCCTCCGGGGAACGGTTCTCCACCGTCCACTCCTCGACCACACCCTCGTGCAGCACCAGGTCCGGAGGCGCACCCATGGTGAAGGCCTTGGGCGTGCGCCCGTCGAGGGTGATGAAGTACCCGTTGTTCCCGCCCGGGTCGGTGAAGTTCTCGGAGAAGAAGAGCTTGCGCTGCGCATCGGGGGCGCTGACGGCCAGCGTCGCGAAGCGCGGCCTGCGCGCGGGAGCGCTCTTCAGGTGCCGGCGTGCCAGCTGCGGGACCGCGCCGGGCTGCGCGCTGATATTGACGAGCGGGCGGGCCGGGTAGGGGCGCCCCCAGGGGCCCGCGTCGACGGCCTGGGTGAGCAGCTGCGCCTGGTCGGACAGCGCGGGCGTGGTCACGATGAATTCCACGCGTGCGCCCGGGCCGAGCAGGAAGTGGGTGTCGGTGACCGTCGTGATCGTGCCGCTTCCCTGGCCGACCGGGATGCCGTCCACGGCCACGATCTGCAGCGGCTGCGGCACGTCATTGACGCGATACTGCAGGTCGAGGATGGCGTCCGCCGAGGCGTTGAGCACGCGCCAGAACTCCTTCGTCGCCGCGGGCGTCTGCAGGGTCGGCGTGACGTAGGCGGGGTAGGTCACCGGCACGAAGTTGACCGAGAGGTCCTGCTGCGGTTCACCGGGCGCCTGCCCGGGCGGCTGCGGCCGGCGCTGGTCGCGCAGCACGAGGAGCCGCTGCTGCAGGCCCGCGACCACGGGACTGGCGCTCTCGATGCCCTCGACGATCAGCGCGCCGGCGCCGCCGCCGAGCACCTGGCCCTCGCTGAAGCCGTGCGGGTGCGGGTGATACCAGTACACCCCCGGTGGCTCGTCCGCCGGGATCTGCACGACGTAGTCGAACGTCGCCGCCGCCTGCACCAGGGTGCCGACGACGTCGTCCTGGTGACACACGGGCGGCACGTTCATGCCGTGGAAATGCAGGTTGGTCGTGCTCGGTCCCATCGCATCGGCCGAGCAACCCCCCGGGGCGGGCGCGGCGGCGGCCGGCGGCGGCACCGGGCCCGCCGGCAGCGCATTCTGCAGGTGCACGATCAGCTGATCGCCCGGGGAGACGTGCAGCGTCGGGCTCTGCAGGCCCGCGCCGCTGAGGTAGCAGTAGCGCTGCAGGCCCTGCGCGTCGGTGACGGTGACGAACTTCAGCGTCACTTCGAGTACGTGGTTCTCACTGAACAGCTCCGGCGGCGCCGGCAGCGCAGAACCAGGCGCGTAGCGTGGGCACACCTGGTCGGCCGGGTCGGCGGACTGGGCGTACGCCGGTGCATGCACTGCGCAGGCCGCGGCGCCCAGGCACAACAGTGCGAGGGCACGGCGGATGCGGATCACCGTGAGCATCATCTGCAGTTCCCGTCTCATCGAGTTGGCAGCGGGCGATTCTTGGGGCGCCCGGACGCTTCAAGTGCGTCGTCTGGGTGTAAACCCTAGCAAGTTCTACACATCCCGTGTGCGCTGCGGCATGCGTTTGGACATAAGTCATTGATTTGGAAGCCCAGGCACGCCGGGCGGCCGGGCTACAGGTCGCCGAACTCCCGCTGCACCAGGGCGAGGGCGGCGATCGCTGCGGTCTCGGTCCGCAGCACGCGCGGCCCCAGGCGCACGCCCAGGAACCCTGCCGCGCGCGCGCGCGCCTGTTCCTCGTCCGTGAGGCCCCCCTCGGGGCCGATGAGCACCTGCACCTCGCCGGCCGGCCGCGGGACCTCGGTGAGGCGCAGCGTGGCCGCGGGCGAGAGCAGCAGCTTCGTCGCGGCGCCCGTCGCGCCCAGGAACTGCGCGAGCGTGGCCGGCGGCAGCAGTCGCGGCGGGCGGTTGCGCCCGCTTTGCTCGCAGGCGGCGAGCGCGATCGCGCGCCAGTGCTCGGCCTTGCGCGCCGCCTGCGCCGCATCCAGCCGCACCACGCTGCGCTCGGTCAGGAGCGGGGCGAGCGTCGTCACGCCGAGCTCCGTGGCCTTCTGCACCACGAGGTCCATGCGCTCCCCCCGCGAGATCCCCTGCGCGAGCGTGAGCCTGAGCGGCGACTCGCGCTCGGCGCGGTGGCCTTCCCCCACCGTCAGGGTGACGGCGTCCTTCGCGATCCCCTCGATCGTGGCGGCGAACTCCCCCCCGGTCCCATTAAAGAGAGTGAGCCCGTCCCCGGCCCGCAGCCGCAGCACGCGGCTGACGTGTGCCGCTGCGCTGCCCGTGAGGCTCAGGCGCGCACCGGGCTCGAGCGGCCCCTCCACGAACACCCGGCTCAGTCGCATGTCGCCAGCCCGATGCCCTCGCGCGCGACCTCGACCATGAGGTCGATCTCCTCGGGGGTGATGACGTAGGGGGGCATGAAGTAGATGACGTTGCCGATCGGGCGCAGCAGCACCCCGCGGCTGAGGGCGTGGCGGTAGACGATGAGGCCACGCCGCTCCTGCCAGGGATAGGGCGTGCGCGTCGCCTTCTCCTGCGCGAGCTCGACCGCCACGATCATGCCGCACTGGCGCACCTCGGCGACGTGCGGGTGCCCGGCAAGCGCGCCGGCGCGCGCCCCCAGGTGCGCCGCCAGCGTGCGGTTCTTCTGCAGCACCGGCCCCTCGGCGAAGAGCGCCAGACTGGCGCGCGCGGCCGCGCAGGCGAGCGGGTTGCCGGTGAAGCTGTGCGAGTGCAGGAACGCCTTGAGGTTCACGTACTCATCGTAGAAGGCCGCATAGATGTCCTCGGTCGTCAGCACCGCCGAGAGCGGCAGGTAGCCCCCCGTCAGCCCCTTGGACAGGCACATGAAGTCCGGGCGGATCTGCGCCTGCTCGCACGCGAACAGCGTCCCGGTGCGCCCGAAGCCGACCGCGATCTCGTCGGCGATGAGGTGCACTCCGTGGCGGTCGCAGGCCTGGCGCAGCAGCGTGAGGTAGACCGGGTCGTACATGCGCATGCCGGCCGCGCACTGCACCAGCGGCTCGACGATCACCGCGCAGGTCTCGTGCGCGTGCCGCTCGAGCGCGGCCTCCATGTGCGCGAACTGCGCGCGGCTGTGCGCCTCGCAGCTGACCCCCGGGGCGCGCCCGAAGCAGTCCGGGGAGGGCACGGTAATGACGTCCATGAGCAGCGGGCGGTAGATGTCCTTGTAGAGCTCGACGTTGCCGACCGCCAGCGCCCCCAGGGTCTCGCCGTGGTAGCTGTGGGCGAGGGTGATGAAGCGGCGCTTGCCGCTCGCCCCGACGTTGCGCCAGTAGTGGAAGCTCATCTTCACCGCCACTTCCACCGCCGCCGAGCCGTTATCGGCGTAGAAGCAGCGCGTCAGTCCCGGCGGGGCGACGCGCGTGAGCTCTTCCGATAGCGCGATCACCGGCTCGTGCGTGAACCCGGCGAGGATCACCTGCTCGAGCGCCTCGAGCTGCGCGCGGACGGCGGCGTTGATCTTCGGGTGGGCGTGCCCGAAGAGGTTCACCCACCAGGAGCTCACCGCATCCAGGTAGCGCTTGCCCTCGAAGTCCTCGAGCCACACGCCCGCGCCGCGGCGGATGGGGATGAGGGGCACTTCCCCCTCGTGGTCCTTCATCTGCGTGCAGGGGTGCCAGACGTGCGCGAGGTCGCGCTGGATGTAGGGGTCATTGGCGCGGCTCATGCGGGCAATTG
Organism: uncultured Pseudomonadota bacterium; assembly: GCA_963806375.1. Classification (GTDB taxonomy): domain Bacteria; phylum Pseudomonadota; class Gammaproteobacteria; order Steroidobacterales; family Steroidobacteraceae; genus 13-2-20CM-66-19. The sequence continues at coordinate 1,029,428 of CAWDXW010000003.1, read as the reverse complement.
TGTCATGATCGGCGCACGGTGCCTCCCGCAGGCGCCTCTCGGATCCTGCATGGCGATCTCAGATCATCCCGCGAACCTCCTGCGGGTCGATGCGGCCACGGGCCTTCTGACCGGCGTGCGCCAGGTGCTCTCGCCGCACTGCGACGCGCGCCCGCCGCAGACCGCGCCCGAGCTGCTGGTGGTGCACGGTATCAGCCTGCCGCCGGGGGAATTCGGCGGACCGGCGATCGATCAGCTGTTCACCGGCACGCTCCCGTGGGAGGCGCATCCGTACTTCAAGAGCATCGAGGGACTGCGCGCCTCGGCGCACGTCCTCATCCGCCGCGACGGCGCGCTCACCCAGTACGTGCCCTTCGGCGAGCGCGCCTGGCACGCCGGGGTCTCGCAGTACGGCACGCGCAGCGCCTGCAACGACTTCTCGATCGGCATCGAGCTGGAAGGCGCGGACGCGGTGCCCTACACCGAGGCGCAGTACGCCTCCCTCGTGAGGCTGCTCGCGGTGCTGATCGGCGCCTACCCGACGCTGTCGCCCGAGCGCCTCGTCGGCCACAGCGACATCGCGCCCGGGCGCAAGAGCGATCCGGGGCCGGCCTTCGACTGGGCGTGCGTGCGGACTCAGCTGCGGGAGCGCCTCGGGGCGTGATGCGGCGCGCGGCGGTGGCAATCACCCCGGTCATGCGGCGCGGCGCCCCGGGGGTCGGATGCGTCGCGGTGCTCCTGCTCGGCGCCTGCGCGCACCCTCCGACCCTGATCCCCGCGGGCTACCGCGGCGCCACCGCGACGCTCCGGGACTCGATCCACGCCACCCAGGATGCGGAGTGCGGCCAGTTCTTCTTCCTCAGCGAGTATGACGGCACCTCCGCCGACAACGCGCTGCAGGCCGCCACGCGCGACAACGCCGCCGCGGGCGCGAAGCTTGCCGTCCTGCACGACTTTGCGCGCCCGGTGCCGGCGCGCGCGGGCGTCTTCGTCATCGTCGGGCGCACGCACTGCGCGGCACCGATGCTGGAGAGGCTCGGCACGGTGTACCTGGTCGGCGGCCGCACGCGCTTCACCCCGCACGCGAACGCGGTGTACGTCGTCACCGGGGAGCTGACCCCCGAGCACAGCGCGGTGTGGATCGCCGACGCGCACACCGGCGCGCAGGTGTCGAGCAAGTTCCTGATCCGGGGGCCCGCCAAGGCGGGCTACTTCAGCATGACGGGAAAGATCGAGGAGATCGCCCCGCCCGACTGAGGCGCGCTGCGCTCAGGCTCCGCGGCGCTCGTGCCGCCAGAGCACCTCGGTACCGCGCTCGTGGCGCGCCAGCACGCGCGCGATCACGAACAACAGGTCCGAGAGGCGGTTCAGGTACTTCAGCACCTCGGGACTGACGCGCTCGGCGCGGGCGAGCGTGAGCACGCGCCGCTCGGCACGCCGCGCGACCGTGCGCGCGAGGTGACACGCGGCCGCCGCCGGGCCGCCGCCGGGGAGGATGAACTCCTTCAGCGCCGGCAACTGCGCGTTGAACCCATCCAGCTGCGCCTCCAGGCGCGTGACCTGTGCGGCGCTGATGGCCGTGTGCCCCGGGATGCACAGCTCGCCCCCCAGGTCGAACAGCTCGTGCTGCACCTCGGTGAGGGTGGCGCTGACGGCCGGCGGCAGGGCGGGCAGGGCGAGCAGCACCCCGAGGACGCTGTTGAGCTCATCGACCGTGCCGTAGGCCTCGACGCGCGGGCTGTCCTTGGGTACGCGGCTGCCATCGCCGAGGCCCGTCGTGCCGTCGTCCCCGGTGCGGGTGTAGATCTTGCTCAGGCGGTTGCCCATGGTGGCGCAACTTTACCGCAGAATCGCCCTTGCTGAAGTCAGCGCTTGCGCGGCGTGGCCGCGCTGCGACACTCTTCGCTGCGCGCAGGGGAGAACGTCACGGCATGAGTACGGTACTGGTCACGGGGGGCTCGGGATTCATCGGTGCGCACGCCATCGTGCAGCTGCTCGCCGCCGGCCACGACGTGCACACCACGGTGCGCAGCCCCGCCCGCGAGGGCGAGGTGCGCGCCATGCTCCGGGAGGGCGGCGCCACCGATGGTGACAGCGTGCGCTTCTTTGCCGCGGACCTGGAGAAGGATGCCGGCTGGCGCGAGTCCATGGCCGGCTGCCAGTACGTGCTGCACGTGGCCTCGCCCTTTCCGCTCGCCGCGCCGAAGCACGAGGACGAGCTCATCATCCCGGCGCGCGAGGGGACCCTGCGGGTGCTGCGCGCGGCGCGCGCCGCGGGCGTGCAGCGCGTGGTGCTGACCTCTTCGTTCGCCGCCGTCGGCTACGGCCACCGGCCGCGGCGTACGCCCTTCGACGAGCACGACTGGACCGACCTCACCGCGCCGCTGCCGGCGTACGTCAAGTCCAAGACCCTCGCCGAGCGCGCCGCCTGGGACTTCGTGAGCCGCGACGCCGGCGCGCTCGAGCTGAGCGTCGTCAACCCCACCGCGGTATTCGGGCCGGTGCTGGGAGCGGACTTCTCCACCTCCATCGGCATCCTCAAGGGCATGCTCGAGGGGGCGTTGCCGGGCGTGCCGGCGCTGTATTTCGGGGTGGTGGACGTGCGCGACGTGGCGGACCTGCACCTGCGCGCCATGACGCACCCGGCCGCCGCCGGCGAGCGCTACCTTGCCATCGCCGGGGACTGCATGTCGCTCGCCGGCATCGCGCGGGTGCTGAAGGAGCACCTGGGGGCGGCCGCCGCGCGCGTGTCCACGCGGCAGCTGCCCAACTGGCTGGTGCGCCTCGCGGCGCTGCGCGACCGGCGCGCGCGCGAGATCCTGCCCGAGCTCGGCAAGGTGAAGAACGCGAGCAACGCCAAGGCGCGCGCGCTCGGCTGGACGCCGCGCCCCAACGAGGAGGCGATCCTCGCCGGCGCGCAGAGCCTGCTGCGCCGCGGGCTGATCAAGGGCGCCACGCCGCACGCGCCGCGCGCCAACGCCGCCGCCGCGCCGGCGCGCGGCCGCTAGGGGAGCCGCGCACGGTGGCCTCCCCCGAGCTCAAGGCCGCGATCGAGGCGGCGCGCCTGGCTTCCCGGCTGATCCACACGCTCTACGGGCAGAACCTCACCGTGCTCACCAAGGCGGACACCTCGCCGGTGACGAGAGCGGACGTGCGCGCGGAGGAGATCATCCACGAGACACTGCGCCGGCACTTCCCGTCCTACGGCTTTTACGGCGAGGAGAGCGGCGCGCACGACATGGGGGCCGAGAGCATCTGGCTCGTCGACCCGCTCGATGGCACCCAGTCATTCGTGCGCGACATGCCCTTTTTCTCCACGCAGATCGCGCTCATGCGCGGCGGCGAACTCGTGCTCGGGGTCTCCGGCGCGCCCGTCTACGGCGAGTTCGCCTGGGCCGAGGAGGGCGGCGGCGCGTTCCTCGATGAGCGCCTGGTGCGCGTCAGCCGTGTGGCGGAGCTCGAGGCGGCGTTCGTCTCGACCGGCAACATCCGCTCGCTGGCGCAGGATGCGCGCTGGGGGCGCTTCGGGGAGCTGGTGGGCGGCGTGCGCCGCGTGCGCGGCTACGGTGACTTCGTGCACTACCACCTGCTCGCGCGCGGCGCGCTCGACGTGGTGATCGAGTCCGACGTCCACATCCTCGACATCGCCGCGCTCGCGGTCATCGTGCGCGAGGCGGGCGGGACCTTCACCGACCTTTCCGGCGCGCGCCGGTGGGGCTGGCGACGACCAGCGTGCTCGCCACCAACGGCCGCCCTGCACGAGCGCGTGCTCGCCGCGCTCAGGCCGTGACGAACACGCGCCGGCCGTCCTGGCCGAGCTCGATCATCGGCGTGACGTAGAGCTCGCTGAGCGCCGCGGCGGTGAGCGTGCTCGCCACCGCGCCCGAGCGCCAGCTGCCCGTCGCCGAACAGCAGCAGCACGCGATCGGCGAAGCGCGCCGCGAGCGTCGGATCGTGCAGCGTCGTGATCACGGTGCTGCCGGCGTCGGCGAGGCGCCGGAAGAGGCTGAGCACGCGCGAGCTGGTGATGCGGGTCCAGGTGATTCGTGGGCTCATCGAGCAGGTAGGTCTGCACCTGCTGCGCGAGCAGCGCCGCCACCGCCACGCGCCGCAGCTCCCCGCCGGAGAGCGTGTCGGTGCGCCGCTGCGCGAACTCGCTCATGTCGACCTGCGCGAGCGACTCGCGCGCCACGCGCTCATCCTCGGCGCTCTCCCACTGCCACAGCGCCAGGTGCGGGTGGCGCCCGATGAGCACGGTCTCGAGCACCGTGGTCACGAAGGCCTCCTCGAGGTCCTGCGGCAGCAGGCCCAGGCGCAGCGCGAGCGCGCGCCGCGACAGCTGCGCGAGCGGCGTGCCGCCGCTGAGGACCGCGCCGGCCGCCGGTGCCCGCAGTCCTGCGAGCGTGTGCAGGCGTCAGGGTCTTGCCCGAGCCGTTGCGGCCGAGGATCGCCACCAGCTCCCCGGGCGCGAAGCGGATCGACAGCTCCCGCACCAGCTCGCGCGCGCCCGCGTGCACGCTCAGCCCCCGCACGTCGAGGCCGCCGGGGACGCGCGGCGATCACGGGTCGGATCCACCGGATCTCCAGTGCCGTCGCAGGTCCGACGACGACGTGCCGCAGGCTGCGCGGGATCTCGCCTTCGGTGGCCGACAGCGGGCGCCGCCCGGCCATGATCTCGGTCGCCTCCTGCGGGTAGAGCGGCTCCTGCTGCGGGTCGGCGAAGCCGATCGGGTACAGCGGCAGGCCGCTGACGGGGTCGTACTTGTCGCTCGCCCCGACCGTGTGCAGCAGCTCGTGCGCGATCACCAGGGCGTTGCTGCCCGCGAGCGCCTCATCGGCGAAGGCGTGCACGACGCCCAGCAGGCCCTTCTGCAGGCCGTGCGAGTCCGGTACGCGCTCCAGCGTGGCTGGGATCGTGGTAGAGCACGAAGAGGCGGATGCGCGCGGGCGCATGGCCCGGGAAGTCGGTGTGGCGCCACGCAAACCAGCGCAGCTCGAGCGTCCACCAGGCGACGGCCGAGGACCCCCGCGTCCGCGGCCAGCGCCGGGCGGCAGCTGCGCGCCCTGCGGGTACAGCTCGATGTGCACCGGGGTCGTCGAGCGCTGAGCCCGTAGCGGTGCCCCTCGCGGGCGAAGAAGCCCTCGAGGTCCGGCGAAGTCCGTGGGCGTCAGGCCCGCGATGTAATGCTGCGCGCTCGCCGAGCCGTCGGCGTTCAGCGGGAAGAGGCCCACCCACAGCGTCTCGCGCCAGCCCTGCGTGGCGACGCCGGTCGAGCAGCTGCTGTCCCGCGACCGCCGCGAGCACGAGCAGGAGCAGGCCGATGCGCAGGTTTTTCCACACGTCCGGAGCGCGCGCGCAGGTCTCGCCGGGGGCCGCTTCAGGGCTGCAGGCGCGTCGCCGACCAGGGGCCGGCGCCGTAGCTGCCGTCGCTCTGGCGGGTGAGCGCGCGCACCCAGCGGGCGCGGTCGTGCACGCGCGCATCCCCCTCGACCCACAGCTCCACCGCTTCCGCCCACAGGCGGTAGCCGCCCCAGTGCGGCGGGCGCGGCACGTCGTAGTCCTCGCCCGCCTGCGCGTCGGCGTGGTGCCCGGCATCGGGGTGGCGAAGCGCGCGGCAGTCTCGGCGAGGGACTTCAGGAGCGCTTGCGCGCGAGTCGACCGGAGCGCTCTGCGCACTTGCCCAGGCGCCGATGCGCTTGGGCCAGGCGCGCGCGGCGAAGTAGCGGTCGCTGTCGGCGGCCGGCGCGAACGTCACCGGGCCCTCCAGGCGCACCTGGCGGTGCAGCGCATCCCAGTGGATCACCGCCGCGGCGCGCGGGTTGTCCTTCAGCTGCTTGCCCTTCACGACAGGTAGTTGGTGTAGAACAGCAGGTAGCCCGGCTCGGGGCACGATGTCCCTGCACAGCACCACGCGCGCGGAAGGGCTGGCCGTCGGGCGTGCTGGTGGCGAGCACCATGGCGTTCGGGTTGGGCTGCCGCTGCGCCGCGAACGCCTGCCTCGAGCCACGCTTGCGTGACGGCCAGAGGATCGGTCGGGCAGCGGATCGGGCAGCAGTTCGTCGGTGTCGGCCATGGCGCACGGTCGGGGGTGTTTGAGCGGATGCTCCGGGCTCGCGGGGCCTCATGATAGCGCGCAGGGCCGCGGCTGCCGTCGCGCAGGGTGCACGGCGAGCGGTCTTGCGCCCCGCGCAGCGCCCCCGTTAGAAAGGACGCGGGTCGTCAGGAGCTGCTGCCCATGAGCCAGGACAAGTTGACGCTGGATGAGCTGCGCCAGCGCGTCACCGACATCGACCGCGCAGCTGATCGCGCTCGTGGCCGAACGCAAGGCCGTGAGCGAGGAGGTGGCGCGCGTGAAGCGCGCCACCGGCAGGCCGACGCGCGATTACGAGCGCGAGCGCGACGTGATCCTGGGCGTGCGGGCACTCGCCGCGCGAGCGCGGCGTCTCGCCCGAGCTCGCCGAGCAGCTGCTGCGCCTCCTGATCCGCTCCTCGCTCACGACCCAGGAGCACGCGAGCGTGGTCGCCGCACGGCGCCGGCAGCGGCCGGCGCGCGCTCGTCATCGGCGGCGCCGGCAAGATGGGCGGCTGGTTCGTGAGCTTCCTCGCCTCCCAGGGGTTCGCGGTGGAGGTGGCCGATCCCGTCGCCGCCGCCGCCGCGGGAGGCGCGCGTGGCCGACTGGCGCACCACCGACCTCAAGCACGACTTCATCGTGCTGGCGACGCCGCTGGGCGTCACGGACGCCATCCTCAAGGATCTGGCGCTGCGGCGCCCGCCGGGGGTGATCTTCGACGTCGGGTCGCTGAAGTCCCCGCTGCGCGCCGGACTGCTGGCGCTGAAGTCCCACGGCTGCGAGGTGACCTCCGTGCACCCGATGTTCGGCCCGGACACGGAGCTGCTCTCCGGGCGCCACGTGATCTTCGTGGACCTCGGCCACGCCGGCGCGCTGCAGAGCGCCCGCGCGCTGTTCGCGCATACCATGGCCGAGCAGGTCGTGATGAGCCTCGATGATCACGACCGCCTGATCGCCTACGTGCTCGGTCTCTCGCACGCACTCAACATCGCCTTCTTCACCGCGCTCGCCGAGAGCGGCGAGGCCGCGCCGAAGCTCGCGCGCCTGTCCTCGACCACCTTCGATGCCCAGCTTGAGGTGGCCAGCCGCGTCGCCCAGGAGAGCCCGGAGTTGTATTATGAAATACAGAGCCTGAACGACTACGGCGCCGAGTCCCTCGAGGCGCTCTCCCAGGCGGTCGAGCGGCTGCGCACCGCGGTGCTCCAGCAGGACCACGCGACATTTGTTGCTCTGATGCGCCGCGGCCGCGATTATCTGGAAGACAGGCGCAGCGTGGCCGAGCGGCGCGCCTGACCTTGAGGCGCCAAAAGGACGTGCGCGATGCCCCGAAGCCACAGCGAGCCGGCTGCCATGGAAGCGCCGGGTGAGGATCCGGGCGGGCTCGAAGCCGAGCACCGCCTGCTGCAAGAGCCGCCTGGCGAAGCTCACCGACGAAGTGAGCCGCAACGAGGCGCTGCTGCGCAAGACCCAGGACCGCGAGCTGGAGCTGCTGCGCGCCGAACTCGCTCACGCAGCTGTTCGAGCGGCTGATCGTGGGACTGCGCACCTCCTACCAGCTCGAGGGGGTAGCCCTCATCCTGAATGACCCGCAGCACGAGATCCGCCACCTGCTCGCCGGGGACGGCCTGGAGCAGCTGCAGGGCGTGTCCTTCGTCGACGCGCTGGTCACGGTGGCGCCGCAGCTGCCGAACCTCGAGCGTCCCTGGCTCGGCCCGTTTCGCAAGGCCGACCACGAGCTCCTGATCCCCTGCGGCACGCGCCCGGGCAGCATCGCGCTCATCCCGCTGCGCCGCCACGAGCCGCTCGACGGCGTGCTGGTGTTCTCCAGCACCGACCCGCTGCGCTTCACGGCCGAGCTGGCGAGCGACTTCCTCGCGCACCTGGGCGTGGTGGCCGCGATCTGCATCGAGAACGCCGTCAACCGCGCGCGGCTGCTGCGCAGCGGTCTCACCGACTTCCTCACCGGCTTTCACAACCGCCGCTACCTGCACGCGCGCCTGCGCGAGGAGCTGGCGCGCGCGCAGCGCGCCAAGCACCCGATCGCCTGCCTGATGATCGACGTCGACCACTTCAAGCGCATCAACGACCAGTACGGTCACCTCGGCCGGCGACGCGGTGCTGCGCGAGGTGGCGCAGCGCATCGATGCCGAGATGCGCATCAGCGACACCGGCGCGCGCTTCGGCGGCGATGAGTTTGCGATCGTGCTGTCGCAGGCCGATCTCGCCGACGGGGAGAAGGTCGGCGGCCCGCGTGCTGCACACGGTGCGCAACCATGCGATCGCGATCAGCGCGCAGGTCACGGAGACCGTGACGCTCTCGATCGGCGTCGCCGCGGCGCTGCCCGGCCCGGGAGCGCGCGACTACAAGGTGCTCGCCGAGCGGCTGATCGCGGAAGCGGACGCGGCGCTCTATCGCGCCAAGAGCGCCGGGCGCAACCGCCTCGCGATCTCGCCGAACGTCGTCAGCTAGCCGCCTCACTGCCGGGTCCGCTGCGGCCGGCGGCGGCCGTGCCGGTACGCGGGTCATCGGGCCGATGCAGCGCTGCAGCGCGGCGTCGAAGCACATCAGGAACCCGCCGCGCAGCGGCGCGAGGTACAGCGTCACCGGGCGCCCGAGCGGGGTCAGTTGCCCGCTGCAGTCGCGCTGGCCGTTGCTGGTCAGGACGGTCTCGGTCAGCACGTAGGCGCCGTTCGCGCCCGGCCTCGCCGACACGCGGTACTGCGTGTCGGTCTCCTCTTGCGCGCTCCGGGTGTGCGCGCGGCCGTCGGCGCGGTACTCGTAGGTCTCGAGGCATGTCGTGCCGGGGAGACTGAGCTGCCAGGTGCCGATCAGCGGGTGATCCGGCGCCGGCGCGGCGGCCGGCGTGCGAGCCGCCAGGACGCCAGGCCGCGGCCCCGATGAGTAAGCGTGCCGGAGTCCGCACGACGCGGTGCTCCTAGCGGCGCTGGCGCAGCAGCACCACGAACAGCGGCGCCCCGACGAGCGCCATGATCGCGCCCACGGGCAGCTGGCGCGGGGCGGCGATGGTGCGCGCCACCAGATCCGCCGCCGCGAGCAGCATGCCGCCGGCGAGCGCGGCCGCGGGCGCCACGATGCGATGGTCGCTGGTGCGGAAGCTCAGGCGCACGGCGTGCGGGGTGATCAGGCCGACGAAGCCGACGGTGCCGGCGCTCACCACCGCCAGCGCGGTGAGCGTCGCGCAGACGATGAAGAGCGCGCTGCGCCACGCCTCGAGCGCCAGTCCCACGGTGCGCGCGCGCAGCTCGCCGGCGGCGAGCACGTTGAGCGGGCGCGCGATGCCGATCGCCACCGCGACCGCCAGCAGCGCCGCCCCTGCACTGAGCCAGGGACGCACGGCCCACTCCAGGTCCCCGGCCAGCCAGAACACCATGCCGCGCACGCGCGAGGAGTCCGCGAGCGCCAGCAGCACGCTCACGAGCGCTCCGCAGGCGCTCGCGAGCACCACCCCGGTGAGCAGCAGCCGCGGCGTCCCGCCGCCGCGGGCGAGGAGGTACACCAGGGCGACCGCCCCGAGCGCGCCGGCGACCGCCGCCGACTGCACGATGAGGGCGGCGGCGCCGGCGATCATGGCGAGCAGCGCCCCGACGGCGGCGCCGCCGGAGACCCCGAGCACGTACGGGTCGGCGAGGGAGTTGCGGAACAGCGCCTGCAACAGCACGCCGGAGAGGGCAAGCAGACTCCCCACGCCGAAGGCGGCCAGCACGCGGGGCAGGCGCACGGCCAACAGCACGTTGCGGGTGGCCTCGTCCCCGGAACCGGCGAGCACCGCCAGCGCCTGGCGCAGCCCGATCCCGGAGCTGCCGATCAGCAGGGCCGCGAGCGAACACCGCCACCGCCAGGAGGGCGAGGATCCCCAGGCGGCGTCCCGGGGCGAGCCCGGCCGGCGCCGGGTCTGCGGTAAGGGCTTTGGCCACGCGGGTCCCCGGGTCAAAGGGGGGCTAGCCTCGTTGAAATTGTTGGAAAACGCCATCCCTTTCACGGTTGTGGCCCCAGCGCCACCTTAGGCTGCTCTATGGCAGACTCCACACCCGCCCATGAGTGACGTCATCGACCCGGATGGTTTTCGCGCCAATGTCGGCATCGTGCTGATGCGCGATGCGCAGGTGTTCCTCGGGCGGCGCACCGGCGGCAAGGGCTGGCAGTTCCCGCAGGGCGGCGTGCGCAGCGGGGAGTCCCTCGAGCAGGCCCTGTTCCGTGAGCTCGACGAGGAGATCGGCGTGCCGCAGTCGGCCGTGCAGATCGTCGGCCAGAGCGAGCGCTGGCTGCGCTATCGACTGCCGCCGCGCTACGTGCGGCGCAACCAGCAGCCGCTGTGCACCGGGCAGAAGCAGCGCTGGTTCCTGCTGCGCCTCAGCGGGGAGGCGCAGTTCGACTTCGGCCGCACCAGCGAGCCGGAGTTCGACGCGTGGCGCTGGGCGCCCTACTGGGAGCCGGTGCGCGAGGTCATCTACTTCAAGCGCGCGGTGTACATCCGCGCGCTCACCGAGCTCGCCCCGCTCGCCTTCCCGCGCGGCAAGCAGCCGCCGTTTCCGCAGTGGTGGCCGGAGTACCTGCCGCTCGAGCGCACCAATCCCGAGCCGGAGCCGGGCGGCTGAGCATGCTGCGCCGGCTCGCCGCCCTCATCCCGGGGAACGACGGCGCACCCCAGGTCGTGCGCGCGCGGGCGCGGGGGCTGCGCACCGCGCTCTGGGTCGCCGCCCTCCTCGTGGGCCTGTTCACCCTCTACGTGGTGTACGAGCTCGGCCGCTACGACGCCGGCTACGACCGCCAGGCCGTGGCGCAGCAGCGCACCGAGCTGGAAGTGCAGATCGAGCACCTGCAGAAGGAGAACCGCGAGATGCGCACGCAGCTGGCCGAGCTCGACACCTTCCGGGTCGGCCGCACGCACGAGCAGGCGGAAGTGGCGCGTGCCATGGGGCAGCTGCAGGCGCAGGTGGCGCAGCAGTCCCAGGAGCTCGCTTTTTACCGCGGCGTGGTGGCGCAGGGGGCCGTCAGCATCGGACTGAAGATCGAGCAGCTGCGCATCACGAGCACCGACAAGCCGGGCGTGTTCAACGTGCACCTGTCGCTGGTGCGCTCGGGCCGCGCCGACGCCGATGCCGCGGGCACGCTGGTGCTGAGCCTCGATGGCACGCAGGCGGGGGTGGCCAAGTCGCTCGACTTCAGCGCCCTCACCGGCGGGCGCCAGAGCGAGCAGCGCTACGGTTTCCGTTACTTCCAGGACTTCGATCAGGCGCTCATCGTGCCGCCGGCCTTCAGGCCCGAGCAGCTGCAGATCGAAGTGCGCTCGAGCAAGAAGGACGTGCCGCCGCTGTCCCAGTCGTTCCTGTGGAGCGTCGAGTCGAGACCCTGAAGAGCCACCCGCCCAGAGCCGCGCATCGGAGTATTCATGTTCACCCGCGACAGCAAGCCCCCCCGTATCGACACCCTGATCGGCAAGACCTCGCGCGTGCAGGGCGACGTCGAGTTCGCCGGCGGCATGCACCTCGACGGCGAGGTGTGCGGCGCGGTGCGCGCCGACCCGGCGCAGGAGTCGAGCCTGTCGGTGAGCGAGTCGGGCGTGATCCTCGGCCCCGTGCAGGTGCACAACCTCATCCTCCACGGCACCGTCAGGGGCAACATTCAGGCCCTCGGACGCCTCGTGCTCGGGGCCACGGCCAAGGTCGAGGGGGACGTCTACTACGGAATCATTGAAATGACGCTGGGCGCCCAGATAGTCGGTAAGTTGGTGCGCCTGGAGGCGCAGGGCCCTGTAGCGGCCCTGCAAGGCGCTGCGGGCTGAAGCCCGCGCCCGCGCTGTGACGGGCGTACTTTGACCTCCTCACGAGGGCCTTCTAGACTGCACCGCAAGAGGACTTATGAGCACCACCGAAGCGCTGCAGGATGCACCTGCGCTCCTGTTCACCGACGCGGCCGCCAAGAAGGTCGCCGCCCTCATTGAGGGCGAGGGCAACCCGAAGCTGATGCTGCGCGTCTTCGTGCAGGGCGGCGGCTGCTCGGGGCTGCAGTACGGGTTCGAGTTCGACGAGCAGCTGCAGGACGGTGACACCTGCGTCGAGAACCACGGCGTGAAGCTGATCGTGGACCCGATGAGCGTGCAGTACCTTACCGGCGCGGAGATCGATTACCGCGAGGGGCTGGATGGCGCGCAGTTCGTGATCCGCAACCCGAACGCCGCCACGACCTGCGGCTGCGGCTCCTCCTTCACGGCCGCCTGACCCGACGCACCGCCTCGTGGTCTCCGCTGCAGCCACCCACAGCCGCTCAGCCGAACCCAAGCCCGCCGCCCGCTCCGCCCCGCGCCCCGTCCCCGACGTGCTTGCGGCGGTGGACCTCGGCTCCAACAGTTTCCACATGGTGGTCGCGCGCTACTCGCACGGCCAGCTGGTCATCATCGACCGGCTGCGCGAGATGGTGCGCCTGGCCGCGGGCGTGGCCGAGAACGGCCGCATCGACAAGGACGTGGCGGCGCGCGCGCTCGGGTGCCTCGAGCGCTTCGGCCAGCGCCTGCGCGACATGCACGCCGACAGCGTGCGCTGCGTTGGCACCAATGCGCTGCGGCTCGCGCACCGCAAGCAGGCCTTCCTCGAGCGCGCCCGCGAGGCCCTCGGACACCCGATCGAGATCATCGCCGGCATGGAAGAGGCGCGCCTCATCTACGCGGGCGTCGCGCACACCATGCCGAGCGAGCCGGGCAAGCGCCTGGTGGTCGACATCGGCGGCGGCAGCACCGAGCTGATCATCGGCGACGGCCTCATGCCGCTTGAGCTCGAGAGCCTGCAGATGGGCTGCGTCCCCCTGAGCGAGCGCTTCTTCCGCGACGGCAAGATCTCCGCCAAGCGCATCGAGCGCGCGCGCCTCGCCGCGCGCATGGAGCTCGAGCCGGTGGTCAGGCCGCCTTCCGCCGCCGCGGCTGGGAGCACTCGGCCGGCAGCTCCGGCACGGTGCGCGCCATCGGTGATGCGATCCGCGCGCTCGATCCGCAGGCGGTCACCATCACGCCCCAGGGCCTGCAGCGCGCGATCGACTACTGCGTGGAGGCCGGCCACACCCGCGAGCTCAAGCTCGAGCCGATCACCGAGGACCGCCGCCCGGTGTTCCCCGGGGGACTGGCGATCCTCGCCGAGGTGTTCAGCATGCTCGAGGTGAGGGAGATGCAGATCGCCGAAGGGGCGATGCGCGAGGGGCTGCTGTACGACATGCTCGGCCGCTACAAGCGCGAGGATGCGCGCGAGCGCACCGTGCGCGCCATGCAGCAGCGCTACCACGTCGACACCGAGCAGGCCGAGCGTGTCGAGGCGACGGTGCGCGACTTCCTCGAGCAGACGCGCGACACCTGGAAGCTCGAGGAACCCCTCGCGCACCTGGCGCTCAAGTGGGCCGCACGGCTGCACGAGATCGGGCTCGACGTCTCCCACAGCGGCTACCACCGCCACGGCGCCTACCTGCTCGAGAACGCCGACATGCCGGGCTTCCCGCGCGAGGAGCAGCGGCTGCTCGCGCGCCTGGTCGGGGCGCACCGCCGCAAGTTCACCCTCGACCGGATCGAGGAGCTCGTGCCCCCCTGGGACCGCAGCGCCGTGCACCTGATCGTGCTGCTGCGGCTGGCGGTGCTCCTGCACCGCGGGCGCAGCCCCACCGCCTTGCCGTCGCTGGAACTGGCCGCCACGCCGAAGTCGCTCGAGGTGCGCTTCCCGGCGCGCTGGCTGAAGGAGCATCCGCTCACGGCCGCCGACCTGCAGCAGGAGGTCGACTACCTGCGCCTGAGCGGTTTTCGCCTGCGCGTCTTCAGCGGCGCGCGCAGCTGAGGCAACGCGCCCGGCGCGGGCGCTCCTGAGGGCACTCGCCCCGGGCAATGCCGGGAAGCCTGCCGCGCGCGGCGCGCGGGAGATCTTCGGCCCTCAGACGACCGGCGTGGGGCCGGCCGCGTAGCTGGCGAGCAGCTGGGCCTGCGCGCTGACCGGCTGGGCCTGGCCACGCTCGATGCGTTCGTAGCTGCCATCGGGCAGCAGCCGCCACGCCTGGCAGTTATCACTCATGCACAGCTCCAGGTCGCGCAGGATGCGCTCGCGCTGGGACGGGTGGCGGATGGGGAAGGCGACCTCCACGCGGCGGAAGAAATTGCGCTCCATCCAGTCGGCGCTCGCACAGAAGAGTTCCGGGTCGCCGCCGTTCTCGAAGTAGAACACGCGCGCGTGTTCGAGGAAGCGCCCGACGATCGAGTGCACCCGGATGTTCTCCGACACGCCGGGCACGCCGGGACGCAGCGCGCACACCCCGCGCACGATCAGATCGATCCTCACCCCGGCGCGCGAGGCGCGGTAGAGCGCCTCGATCGACTGCGCCTCCACCAGCGCGTTCATCTTGGCGATGACGCGCGCCGGGCGCCCGGCGCGCGCGTGCTCGGTCTCGCGCGCGAGCTTGGAGAGCACCATCTCGTGCAGGCTGAAGGGCGACTGCACCAGGCGCTTGAGCGTCGGGGTCTGCGTGAGGCTGGTCAGCTGCAGGAACAGCTCGTGCACGTCATGCCCGATCTCGTTGTCGCAGGTGAACAGCCCGTAGTCGGTGTACTGGCGCGCGGTGCGCGGATGGTAGTTGCCGGTGCCAAGGTGGCAGTAGCGGCGGATGCCGCCGGACTCGCGGCGCACGACCAGGGCGAGCTTGGCGTGGGTCTTAAAGCCCACCACCCCGTACATGACGTGCGCGCCGGCTTCCTGCAGGCGGTTGGAGAGTTCGATGTTCGCTTCCTCGTCGAAGCGCGCCCGCAGCTCGACGATGACGGTCACGTCCTTGCCGGCATTGGCCGCCGTCACCAGCGCGTCCACCAGGGGCGAGCCCTGGCCGGCGCGGTAGAGGGTCTGCTTGATCGCCAGCACGTGCGGGTCGGCGGCGGCCTGGCGCAGGAAGTCCATCACCGGGCCGAAGCTCTGGTAGGGGTGCTCGAGCAGGATGTCCTTGTGGCGGATCGCCGCGAAGATGTCGGTGGCGCCGATCAGGCGCTTGGGAAGCCCGGGGGTGAAGATCGAATACTTCAGGTCCGGCCGCTGCAGCAGGTCGTACAGCACCGAGAGGCGGTTCAGGTTCACCGGTCCGGCCACCGAGTACAGGTCGAGGGTGGCGGAGGTGAACTGGGCCTGCAGGAACTTCACCAGGTCCGCCGGGCAGTCGTTGGAGGTCTCCAGGCGCACGGCCGCCCCGTAGCGGCGGTGCGCGAGTTCGCCCTCGAGCGCACGCCGCAGGTCGTCGATCTCCTCTTCGTCGACGAACAGGTCGCTGTTGCGGGTGATGCGGAACTGGTAGCAGCCGATCACCTTGATGCCGGTGAAGAGCTTGTCGACGAAGCTCTGCACGATGGCCGACAGCAGCACGCACCCGCGGCTGCCGCCGGCGCCGGGCAGCGGCACCACGCGCGGCAGCGAGCGCGGCGCCTGCACGATGGCGAGTTCGCTGTCGCGGTCGAACGCGTCCTTCCCCTCCAGGCGCACGATGAAGTTCAGGCTCTTGTTCTGGATGCGCGGGAAGGGGCGCGCGGGGTCGAGCCCCAGGGGACTCAGGACCGGCTCGACCTCCTGCTCGAAATACTCCTCCAGCCACGCGCGCGTCTGCGGGCTCCAGTCCGCGGGCCCCAGCAGCGGCACCCCTTCGGCGGCCAGGCGCGGCAGGATCATGTCGTTCAGGCAGCGGTACTGCGCGTCGACCATGCGCGTCGCGCGCTCGTGGATGGCCTCGAGCTGCTCCGGGATCGACATGCCGTCGGCGGCCAGCTGCCCGCCGCCGAGCTCCTGCAGCTGCTTCAGGCCCGAGACGCGGATCTCGAAGAATTCATCGAGGTTGCTGCAGGAGATGCACAGGAACTTCAGCCGCTCGAGCAGCGGCACCTTGGTGTCGAACGCCTGTTCGAGCACGCGCTGGTTGAACTCGAGGAACGAGAGCTCGCGATTGATGTAGTGCTGGGGCGCCTTGAGGTCTGGCGAATCCATGAGAGCGCAGCCTGCGTGCGTCCGGCGCGGACGGCGTGCCGTCCATGGTACCAGCGCCGCGGCGATGGGATTGTGACGGGGGCTTTAGCGCGCGACCAGCATCGGGCCGGCGACCGGCTCGAGCGCGAGCAGCAGGGGGGCGGACTTGGCCAGGAAGTCCTCGCGCCAGCGCGCCTCGATGGGGCTCGCCCCGGGCAGGCTGACCGTCTGGGGGTTCTTGAACACCCCGTTCACCCGGTATTCGTAGTGCAGGTGCGGACCGGTGGCGAGGCCGGTCATGCCGACATAGGCGATGACCACGCCCTGGGTCACGTGGGCCCCGACCCGGGTGCCGCGGGCGAAGCGGGACAGGTGCCCGTAGACCGTGACCACGCTCGAGGAGTGCTCGATCTCGACCACGTTGCCGTAGCCGCCCTTGCCGCCGGCGAAGCGGATGCGGCCATCGCCCGCGGCGCGCACCGGGGTGCCCATGGGGGCGGCGTAGTCGACGCCCTTGTGGGCGCGGATCAGGTTCAGGATCGGGTGGTAGCGGGCGGAATTAAAGCGCGAGCTGACGCGCGTGAACTCTACCGGGGCGCGCAGGAAGGCCTTGTGCAGGCTCTTGCCCTCGGGGGTGTAGTAGTGCGAGCCGCCGTCCGGGTCGGTGTAGCGCACGGCGCGGAAATCGCGGCCGCTGTTGACGAACTCGGCCGCCTGGATCGGTCCGTCGCGCACGTACACCCCGTCGCGGTAGATCTCCGGGTAGGTGACGACGAAGGCGTCCCCGTGGCGCACGTCGAGCACGAAGTCGATGTCCCAGCCGAAGATGTCGGCGAGCGCCACCGCGGTCTGGTCGTGGCGCGCCGGCCGCCTCGACCGCCTCGAAGAGCGAGCTGTCGATGACGCCGCGCACCGTGCGCATGCGCATCTCGAGCGGGTTCTGCAGCACGTCGGCCCTGAGCCCCGCGGAGGGGTCGCGCGAGACCTTCAGGGTCTGGCTCTCGTTCAGCCGCCGCTCGAGGGAGTAGAGCGAGCCGTCCTTGTGCTCGAAATGCAGCGACTCCCCGGGCTTGAGCGAGTCGAGCGCCTCGCGCACGTGCGGCAGGCTGCGCAGCGAGGCGAGGTCGGCGAGGTTGAGCTTCAGGCGCCGGAAGATGCGGTCGAGCGTGTCGTTGCGGGCGACCACCACGTCGACGGCGACGCGCTCGAGCGCGGCGGGGGCCGGATCGGCGTGCACCGGTCGCCGGCGCCGGCAGGACAGGGTCGGCCGCCGGGGCCGGCACTCCGGCGGGCGTGGCCGGGGTGGCCGCGGCGGGGACCGGAGTCAGGCTCCCGTGCAGGATCGACCAGGCGACCACTGCGCAGGCACCCGCCTGCAGCCAGAACGCGCCCGAGGGCCAGCGCAGCCTCGTAAGCCGTCCTTTGGAGGGTGTGTTCTGATCCATCGACTACACTTGCCGGGGTCTTTGGACGCGCGCACCGTACCGGGCCGCGCCCGTCGGGTCAATGTATGTTAAGTGCCGGGAGGCCAACTTACGCGTTTACGTTACCTTCCGCGGGCGGGCTGCTTCAGGACGGACTTCACGGGAATCAAATGAACTTGGACGAACAGATCGCCGAGCTGCACCGGGGCACGAGCGAGGTGCTCACCGACGCCGACCTCACCCGCAAGCTCAGGCGCGGCTCCCCGCTGCACGTGAAGGCCGGTTTCGACCCGACCGCCCCCGACCTGCACCTCGGGCACACGGTGCTGCTGAACAAGATGCGCCAGTTCCAGCAGTTCGGGCACGAGGTCACCTTCCTCATCGGGGATTTCACCGGGATGATCGGCGACCCCACGGGGCGCAACGCCACGCGCCCGGCGCTCACTGCGCGAGGAGATCCAGGCAAACGCACGCACCTACGAGACGCAGGTGTTCAAGATCCTCGACCGCGACCGCACCCGCATCGACTTCAACTCGCGCTGGCTCGGCCAGCTCACCTCCGCCGAGATGGTGAAGCTCACCGCGCACTACACGGTGGCGCGCATGCTCGAGCGCGATGACTTCGCCAAGCGCTACAGGTCCGGCCAGCCGATCTCCATCCACGAGTTCCTCTACCCGCTCGCGCAGGGCTACGACTCGGTGGCGATGAAGGCGGACGTGGAGCTGGGCGGCACGGACCAGAAATTCAACCTGCTGGTCGGGCGCTCGCTGCAGGAGGCCTACGGCCAGGAGCCGCAGGTGGTCATGACCACCCCGCTGCTAGAAGGCACCGACGGCGTGCAACAAGATGTCGAAGTCCCTCGGCAACTACATCGGCATCACCGAAGCCCCCGACAGCATGTTCGGCAAGCTCATGTCGATCTCCGACGAGCTCATGTGGCGCTACTTCGAGCTCCTGTCGTTTCGCCCGCTCGCGGAGATCGCCGCGCTCAGGCGCGCCGCGGGCGAGGGCCGCAACCCGCGCGACATCAAGCTTCGAGCTGGCGCGCGAGATCACGGCGCGCTTCCACGACGCCGCGACGGCGGGGCAGCGCGCAGCAGCACTTCACCGCGCGCGTGAGCGAGAAGGCGGTGCCGCAGGACCTGCCGGTGCAGGTTATCGCCGTCGAGGCCGCGGGCCTTCGGGTCGCGAACCTGCTCAAGGAGGCCGGACTGGCTGCGAGCACCTCGGAGGCGAACCGCAAGATCGAGGAGGGAGCGGTGAAGATCGACGGGGCCAAGGTCACCGACCGGGCCCTGACCTTCACGGCGGGCGCCGAGCACGTGTTCCAGGTGGGCTCGCGGCGCTTTGCGCGCCTGAAGCTCAGGCTCAAGGGCTAACGGCCAAGCTCAAGCTTGCCTTTAAAATCCGGCGCCCGGGCCCTATATAAAGAGGACGGCGCGACTTTCCTCCGGAATAAGCCGCCACTTAAAGCCCGGCAGGGTAAACCCCCGAAAAAGGGGCCCCAAACCGGCTCATGACAATGCGTTGACAAGCCCTTAATCGGGGCTATACTGCGCGCCCCCTGCAGCCTTGGCCGCAACGCGGTGTGGGTCGGTGGGTTTGTGCGTAAAGTCACTTATGTTGACGGGGAGTGGCCCACGGCTATACTTCCCGGCCCTTTTTCCCGGAGCCTCAGCGCTGCCGGGTGCTCTTTAAAAGTTTGGCAGATAATTTGTGTGGGGACTCGCGTCTTAAGCCTTTAGTGCAAAGACCGAGTGACCAAGATGATGTCCAGCAGTAAGTTGGAGCCATTTTGGATTTACTCTTTTTGATGATTTTCAAAATCTTCAAGTGAAGAGTTTGATCCTGGCTCAGATTGAACGCTGGCGGCGTGCCTAACACATGCAAGTCGAGCGGTAACAGGTGTAGCAATACATGCTGACGAGCGGCGAACGGGTGAGTAATGCTTCGGAATCTACCCAATGGCGG